>CAJXRP010000001.1 GCA_913060495.1 uncultured Gammaproteobacteria bacterium
CGGAGATGTGTATAAGAGACAGCTTCATTGGCTGTTGGATGTTGTACATCGCCCCGGATCAGCGAAGCTTCGCCTCTAGTGTTGGTGAATGCCAGCCAAGCACTCTCGATGTCTGCCTGGGAGGCCGAATCTGCCACGCCTAGGGCTGGCTGAATAGCCACAGACAAGATTGCCGCAAGGGTGATCAGTTTCATTACTTCGCTCCAGGATCTGAACTATGCCAATAATAACGTAAAAATAGCGCCAGTGGATGGGGCTAAGGGGATAGTTCTATACCCTCCAAAAATTGCAGAAACCCCTAAGCTCGTGTAGCTTCTGGAAGGATCGGGATAAAAATTAGAGTCGACTACGACCCATGACATTTCACAAGGTTAGACAAGCGTGCTACAACGCAGCTCTCACAAGGCTTGCAGCTCAATGAGTCGCCGTCTCAGAGTCCGTATTTCAGGTTTATTTCTGCTGCTTGGCACGGTTTCGGTACTGCTGTTAAGCAGTGAGTTGGTGCCCGCCCAAGGTGCGGCTGAAGACCGACAAACCTTCGCCGCTAATGACATGCAGCAGCTAGTAAACTCCTACTGCCTAGCCTGTCATAACGACACCCTAGCTACTGCCGACTTTTCCCTACAGAACGTAGACTTCGGCAATCCAGCGCTGCATGCCGACTCCCTAGAGCGAGTCGTCAAGAAACTGCGTGCTCATATGATGCCTCCAGCCGGTATGCCGCGCCCTGAATTCGAAACATACGGGATAATGACTGACTGGTTAGAGAGCGAGTTAGACAATGCCTGGGCCGCAAACCCAAACCCTGGTCGCATCACTCCGCTGCACCGCATGAATCGCTACGAATACAACAACACCATCAACGATTTGCTCGGCCTAGACGTAGATGTGATGAACGCGTTACCGGGTGACCCAACGGCAGACGGTAGCTTCGATAACATGGCAGCGTCTTTACCATTCTCCACGGCACACATGGAACGCTACATGTCGGTCGCGCGACAAGTGACCAGACTGGCTACTGGCTTACCGCCGCTAGGCCCAACTACTACAACCTACGAAGTGCCGCTGTTCATGAAACAGAATCAGCGCCAGAACGACGACATGCCTTTCGGCTCTAGAGGAGGGGTGTCGGTTAGTCACAACTTCCCGATTAGTGGCGAGTATCAATTCCGCGTTCAGCTGGAGAGAAACTATCAAGACTACATCAAGGGACTAGGCTGGCCTCAGCAGTTGGAGATCCGTCTGAATGGTCGCTTGCTGGAACGCTTTACCGTCGGCGGTGAAGCACCCGGCACACCCGCGCCATTAAGCTTCAGCGGAACCGGCGAGCCCGGCACCATAGACTGGGAGCAGTATATGCTCACCGGAGCTGGAGAAGGCTTGGAAGTACGCCTTCCCGTTGAGGCAGGCCCTGCGCAAATAAGCGTGTCTTACATAAGGCAGTTAATCGAACCGGAATCTATTCCCCAGCCAGTTCAGGGTGGTCGCCTGTATGCCAACGATGAAGCCTATCTCGATTATCAGAAAATCTATTCACTAGAAGTTAGCGGTCCTTTGTCGTCTGCGCAGTCAGTGTCTCAAATCAGTAATGATGACTCTCCTAGCCAACAAAAAATATTCTCCTGCCATCCAAGCCGTGGAGCAGAAGAACAGAATTGTGCCGCAGAGATTCTTTCAGCGATGGCGAAGCGTGCCTATCGCAGACCAGCAAGCGATGAAGATCTCGATCTGCTATTAGGCTTTTATGCGCAGGGGCGAGAGACTGGTGGAAATTTTAATAGTGGAATTCAGTTCGCTCTGGAATTCATGCTCAGTGATCCAGCTTTCCTGATCAGGAGTTACAGTGAACCTGCGAATGCATCGGCTGGTGAAGCCTATCCCATCAGTGACTTGGAATTGGCATCGCGGTTGGCTTTCTTCCTGTGGAGTGCAGCGCCGGATGAGCAGCTGCTCGATCTTGCGCAGCGAGGGCAACTAAGCAAGCCAGAAATATTGGAACAACAGGTTCGCCGAATGCTAATCGATACGCGCGGTGTCACTACTCTGGTTGAGGACTTCGCAGCTCAGTGGTTGAACCTGAGGCGTCTAGATGAAGTGCAGATCAATACCGTGGTGTTTCCAAATTATGATCTGAGTCTGATCGAAGGCTTTCGTCAGGAGACGCAACTATTCATAGCAGACACAATTGAATCCGACAGCAGCGTGATGGAATTGCTTGGTGCAAACCATAGCTACCTCAATGAACGACTCGCGAATCACTATGGCGTTGAAGGAGTCTATGGAAGCCGCTTTAGAAAAACTGAGCTGCCCAATAGAAACCAGCGCGGCGGACTCTTGTCTATGGGAGCACTGCTGACAGTGACTTCTTATCCTGGGCGCACCTCGCCGGTGCTGCGTGGTAAATGGCTGTTGGATAATATGTTAGGAACGCCACCACCACCGCCACCGGCAAACGTGCCGATTCTGCCGGATGCAGAGGCAGGCGAAGTGCCCACGTCTATCCGAGAGAGGCTGGCTAGGCATCGAGCTGATCCAATTTGTGCCTCCTGTCACGTGGTCATCGATCCTCTTGGTTTTGCCTTAGAAAATTTTGACGTGATTGGCGCTTGGCGTGAGCACGATGAAGTGGGTAATCCTGTAGATCCCGATGGCAGCTATCCCGGCGGTGTTGAGTTTTCAGGTTTCGCAGACCTGCGGGATTGGATGATGGACAGACCGGAGCAATTTTCCCACACGCTGACAGAGAAATTGATGACCTACGCGTTAGGTCGCAGAGTTGATTATTATGACCAGCCGGTTATACGCAAGATTGTGAGTGATGCGGCTGAACAGGACTATAGTTGGTCTTCCTTGATAACCGGGATCGTGATGAGCCCGCCGTTTCTGATGAGTACAACAAAATGATTAAGAAAGCTCAAACAGTGAACAAGGTGTTGCCGAAGAGAGTGACAGGTAAATCTATTTCCCGTCGTGCCTTGTTGCGCGGCACTGGAGCGGCCTTGGCTCTACCGATGCTGGATGCGATGACGCCGGCATTTGCGCAAGGCTCGCCAGCACCGATACATCGATTCCAGACAGTTTATGTTCCTAACGGCATGGCTATGGATTATTGGACACCGGCCAAGACCGGCAGTGATTTTGAACTTACTCCAATCCTACAGCCCCTGGCTCCGTTCAAAGACAAGATGATGTTGCTATCTGGCTTGAAGGCTAACTGGAACATCGCCCATGCTGGGGCGGGAGGTTCCTTCCTAACAGGTGTTACTCGGGGCGGACGCAACGAGGTAGAAATCTTGGCAGGAGTGTCTCTCGATCAGTTGCTCGCTAAAGAGCTGGGTAGACAGACACAATTGTCGTCCCTGGAATTGTCCATGGATGCGCCGGCACTCGCCGGAGCCTGCACGGTAAATCTCAGCTGTGTATATACCCACACGCTTTCCTGGCGCGGTGCTACCGAGCCCTTGCCGATGGAGCACAATCCTCGCTCAGTGTTCGAGCGCATGTTTGGCGATAGCGGCAGCACCGAGAAGGGTGTGCGGGAGGCGCGGCTGAAACAGCAGAGCAGTATTCTCGATGCAGTTCTCGATAGGCTCTCTAGTCTGGAGAACAGCCTAGGGGCTGAAGACCGTTATCTTATGGAGAGCTACACCGAATCGATTCGTAATATCGAAAGACGCATTCAGAAGGCCGAAGAACAGATAGATCTGTCCCTGCCAGAGTTGGCGCAGCCAGCCGGTGTGCCGGTGGACTATGAAGAGCACATGGAGATCATGCAGGATCTGCAGGTGTTGGCGCTGCAAACGGATCTGACGCGGGTTATAACTTTCATGATGAGTAAGGAGCAGAGCGCGCGGCCTTATCCGCAGATAGGTGTTCCCGATGCCCACCATCCTCTGTCGCATCACAATAACAATGCGCAGCTGGTGGAGAAGATGTCGCAGATTAATACCTATCACGCGCAGCTTTTTTCCAACTATCTGCAGAAGCTGGCAGCCGTTCCCGATGGCGAGGGAAACCTGTTAGATAATATGACTATTCTGTACGGTGCCGGTCTTTCTAATAGCACGATTCACTCGGGTATTAATCTGCCGCTGATGCTGGTGGGTGGCGGCGCCGGTTGGATGCAGGGCGGGCAGCACCTTAGTTATCAAGACGAGCCGACCATGGCGAACTTACTGGTTTCCATTATGGATAAGTTCAATCTGCCTATTGATAAAATCGGAGGTAGCACGGGCTCCTTGCCACTGACTGTTTAAGTAGCAGTATTTGAGTCTATGAATCACCCAATGAAAATTTGTCAGAAAATACTAGCCCTTGGAATTCTTCTCGTCGCGTTACCTGCTTTGGGGCAGGGTATGCCACCTGTTGTGCAGGCGGCCAAGGATGCCGACTGGGCTAGACTCTCATCGTTACTATTAACACAAAGTAACGTAGAAGATGTCTATGGCGATGGAACATCTGCATTGCACTGGGCGAGCTATCACGACAATGTTCAGCTTGCGGTGGAATTAATTGAGCGTGGTATCGATGTTGATGCAGTTACCGACCTGGGCGTTACGCCACTGTGGCTGGCCGCGAATAATGGCAGTTCGGCGATGGTAGATGCTCTGCTGCGGCGTGGCGCAAATCCCAATTTAAATCTTCTCTCCGGAGAAACGCTTGTTATGACGGCGGCTCACACGGGTAACGCCAAGCTGCTGCGTTCTTTATTGGCTGCAGGTGCCAGCCCCCAGGGAGCGGTTACACGAAACCAGACAGCACTTATGTGGGCCGCGGGCCAGGGCCATGCAGACGTGGTTGATGCGCTTCTCGATTACGGCGCCGAGGTAGATGCGCGCACGCTGGTTCGCAGTCAGTATGTAAAAAGCGAGAAGGAGCAGGATAGTCATCCACTAAATAAGGTCTGGGTAGAGCAGGGCGGCAATACGGCGCTTATGTTTGCAGCCAGAGCTGGAAGTCTGGAATCGGCTCGGCTATTGGTAGCGGCGGGCAGTGATGTGAATGGTCTCTCGGCATTCGGGACCAGTCCAGCCATCATGGCTGTTCATGGCGGCAATGTTGAACTGCTGGGCTTCCTTTTAGATAGCGGCGCGCAGATAGATTCTTCTGCTAGCGGGCACACTGCCTTGCACGCGGCAGTCTTGCGAGGCAATCTCGCGGCTGTTGAGTTGTTGCTTGATCGGGGTGCAGATATCGAAGCTATTTTGGAAAAGCCAACACCTGCGCGACGACAGTCTACAGACTACAGCTTTCATGACTCGCTTATCGGGGCGACACCGCTGTGGTTGGCGGCGAGATTCACTGAGCCGAAAATAATGACGTTGTTACTGGAACGTGGCGCGGATCCTTTCTTCATAAAGGATGTGAGCTACCCAACCCTCAGAGGCTTGGAGCCAGTGATAGCCGAGGAGGGAGAGATTTCAATCCTCATGGCAGCAGTCGGTATGGGCTACAGACGGCTAAGAATGAGCTGGGGGAGCCCGGAACGTCGCGCTGGTATTGAAGGCAGTAATCGCGAGGCGCGCATACTCGAGGCTGTCGAGATAGCGGTTGCCACCGGCGTTGATTCCAATCTACAAGATGCGGCAGGGATGGCGGCGCGAGACTTTGCTAAAAGTCGCCGATATGAAGAAGTGTTTGCCTTTCTGGACATCGTTGGTCGCTGATACCCGTGCTATCCCCTCTACATAAATAGCCCCACCACGCCGAGTCCCGCCCTATAGTCCTTGTTTTTCCTTAATTTTCTGTTTCTGGCTCAGAGCAATCTATCCAAGCTAGTGATCCACTAACTTCGCCTGCGCGTAACTACTATTTACAACGCGGCAAATTGTTTGGGCTGCAAAGCACTTTAGATTTCAGGAGTTAGCAATATGCAAAAGCTAGTTGCCATGCTATTTCTTTTCTACGCCGGTGGCGTAGCTGCCAATGTTTCTGATGAAGATCGTTGGCAGTTCGAAGTATTGTTGGATGAAAAAAAGATTGGTTATCATGACTTTGTTGTTAGCGAGGAAGACGGCAGGCAAACGGTCAGTACAGAAGCCAACTTCAATGTAAAACTGCTTTTTGTGAATGTCTTCAGCTACCGCCACCAAAACGAAGAGATATGGCGAGACAACTGTCTCTCTTCGATCGATGCCGAGACCGCTGCAAATGGTAAAGACTTCGTGGTGCGCGGCCAAGCCAACGGAGAGGAGTTTCAGATTCAAACCGAATCATTCGAGAATGAACTCCCTCCTTGCATCATGACGTTCGCCTATTGGAACCCGGAATTTCTAAAAGCCGACCAACTTCTTAACAGTCAATCAGGTGACTATGAAAACGTCACCATCGCTAGAGAGGGCGAGGAACCATTGCAGGTGAACGGTCAGGCTATTCAGGCAATTCGCTATTCTGTTGTTGGCGCTGCCGCGCCGATCACTCTTTGGTATGCAGCCGCCGATCACCGTTGGCTGGCGCTGGAGTCAGTTGTTAAGGGTGGCAGAATACTCAGATACAAGCCGGTGAACCTGCCGGATGCAACTCTCGCGTCATACGCCTGGGCCGAGTAATTAGCAAAAAGGATAAAGCCATGGGCACAATGAAAATAATGATGTTACTCAGCCTAGTGCTGATTACTGGCTGCAGATCTGCTTCAAGCCTGGCGCCAATTCGTACCGTGCAATCGGTTGATCTGACTCGATTTGCCGGTAACTGGTTTGTTCTAGCGAATATTCCCACCTTTATTGAGACCCAGGCTTACAACGCCATTGAAAGCTATAGCGAACCGGTTGACGGTAAAGTGGCAACCACCTTCACGTTTAATAAGGGCGGCTTTGATGGCAAACAGAAGACCTATCATCCGACTGCCTTTATCAAAGAAGATACTGGTAATGCGGTATGGGGGATGCAGTTTATTTGGCCCATCAAAGCTGAATATAGAATCGTTTATCTCGACCCTGACTATCAATTTACAATAATAGGCAGAAGCAAAAGAGACTATGTTTGGTTGATGGCTAGGGATCCCTCCATTGCCGATGCCGATTACAATCGCCTGCTAGGCATCATCGGTGAAGAGGGCTATGACTTAAGTAAAGTCCGCCGTGTGCCTCAGCAATTCTGACCCCATTTAATTCCTATCTAAACTATTAGTCTCTCTACGATTTTGCTTAAATAGCCATGCTTAAGCTAAAAGCGTACTTTGTCGCTTCTCACTTCGAGTCCACAAACATCGCCCCTAGAAATTTGGAGAGATCTAATGAATAGAATACTTGCGTGTCTGGCTTTTAGCCTGCTAGTCGCAGCGTTGCCTAACGTCAGTGATGCGCAGGACTGGCAGGGTGAAGACTACAGTCTCTCTATGGCGGGCGCGCTGATTAACGATCACTGCTCAAGAGTTTGGCAGGGCGGGGAATACGTGAGCATCCACGCATGCAACTATCAGCTGGCGAACCGTTTTAATCTTGCTGTTTCCAGTGAACATTTTGGTGAATGTACAGTGCTAGCTGCAGGGGACATCGTGAAGATAGCCGACTGCATGGTCGAGCGCTTTAACATCTGGCTTGAGCAGCAGGCTCAGTAGCAAGCTGCAATAGAGAGCGCTCGAGTGACGTGAACCCCGCTTTCTCAAACCGCACCATTAAACCAACTGACTAGCCAATTACACCATCGATCCCCTCTCAATTGCAGACTAACAGCGGGTCATGTATAAACGATCCATCAGAATTTAAGGAGCACTGAAAATGAAAAAAGAGACCCTAGCGATACACGCGGGCTATGAAACTGACCCCACGACCAAGTCTGTAGCTGTCCCTATCTATCAGACAGTAGCCTACGAATTCGACAACGCCCAGCACGGTGCCGACCTATTCGATTTGGCGGTGCCCGGCAACATATACACGCGCATCATGAACCCTACCAACGATGTGTTAGAGCAGCGAGTAGCGGCGATGGAAGGCGGTATTGCTGGATTGGCAGTCGGTTCCGGTATGGCGGCTATCAATTACTCGGTGCTGACGATCGCGAAAGCGGGCGACAATATCATATCGACACCACAGCTATATGGCGGCACTTATACCCTGTTCGCCCACATGTTGCCGAGTCAGGGCATTGAGGTGCGCTTTGCCGAGGATGATTCGGCCGAGGCCATCGAGAAGCTCATCGACGACAAGACCAAGGCGGTCTACTGCGAGACTATCGGTAACCCCGCTGGCAACATCATCGATCTAGAGGCTGTCTGCAATGCCGCTCATAAACACGGTGTTGCAGTGATCGTCGACAATACAGTGGCCTCACCGGTCATCTGTAACCCGATCGATTTTGGTGCCGACATCGTCGTGCATTCTCTAACTAAATACATCGGTGGCCACGGCACCTCTATTGGTGGCGTAATCGTGGACTCGGGCAAATTCCCTTGGGCTGAGCACAAAGATCGCTATCCCGAATTGAATCAGCCGGAACCTTCCTATCACGGTGTCGTTTATACCGAGGCTTTGGGTGAGGCTGCTTATATCGGGCGAGCTAGAACTGTTCCGCTGCGTAATACCGGCTCGGCGCTATCGCCTATGAATGCCTTCCTGATCTTACAAGGCTTGGAGACACTCAGCCTGCGAATGGAGAGGCACTGCTCGAATGCAAAAGCAGTCGCCGAATATCTACAAGGCCATGACAAAGTTGAATGGGTGAAATTCGCAGGCCTTGAAAGTGATCCTAATTACGCGCTAGCGCAGAAATACTGTGGTGGTACACCGGCATCGCTACTGACATTTGGCATCAAAGGGGGCTTCGATGCAGGGGTTCGTTTCTATGATGCCTTGGCGATGATTAAACGCCTGGTAAATATTGGTGATACCAAGACGCTAGCTTGTCATCCGGCCTCGACTACACACAGGCAATTAAGTGAGGAAGAGCAATTGACAGCGGGTGTAACACCGGAGACCATGCGAATCTGTGTTGGTATCGAGCACATCGATGACATTATTGCGGACATTGAGCAAGCATTGGCAGTGGCATAAAAATAACCTAAAAGAGTAGAACGCAGATGAAGAATATTTTGATAGTTTTAACATTGGCCGCTGCACTGATTGGCTGTGAAAGCATGTATGAAGATGGCGGCATTCCAAGAATCAGATCGCAAAAGCAAGTCGATGCTTACAACGCCACTGTGAGCTCTGAGGGCGAAAAATTGGTCTGCAGGAAAGAGCGACCACTAGGGAGTAATATTTCCCAGTTCATTTGCATGACTATCAACCAGCGCGACAGGATGGCATTACAGGGTCAGCAAGAGATTCAAAATATTGGGCGAGGCTCTATCTGATAGCAGCGTGTTGATGAGCTGAACGAAAAAAGACAAGGCCCGGCTAATGCTGGGCCTTGTCTTTTTTGCCGTACTTTCTTGATGATTCAATGCTAAATAGAAAGAGTGGTGCGAGAAAAAGTGAGCCTATTCCGAGATGAATAAGCTCAGCTTTTTGGAGGTGCTAAATCCTAAACAAGGTTACATCGCACTTAGCATTGTTGGACACGCCGGTAGCAGTTGAACCTATTGCTGCCTGTAAGCCTTTCTTCGAATGAGTGCCAATCACAATCAAGTCAGCCTTCTTTCTGCCAGCTTCCTTGCAGATGACTTCGTAGGGTTTGCCGACCTTAATAAGGCAATTCTTTTCAGTGATGCCAAAAGGTGCTGCGATTTTCTCAATCTTTGGTGAGATGTCGTCCCGCATGGTCTTTTGATAATCTTTCGGAAGCAGCGTGTAGGGTAAAACATTGATCACAATAAGTTTGCTGCCAAAGTACTCAGCTAGCTGAGAAGCCTTAGCCAGTACTTTTTTACCTTCTTGCGAAGCTTCTATCGCACAAAGAATAGTCTTATACATATTATTTTCCTCTAAAAAACGTAAATAGCTTGTCGTTAAACTGTTTGTCAGCTTATCCGTACCTAACTCTATCAGTTTATCATTTAGGGAGAAGGGTGTCCCTTTGTGATTGCCGGAATAACTGATCTAGGACAACAATGTGACCGGGGGTTATCGCCCCCCGATGGCTGGGTGTTTTCAGCATGTTCTGAGAATTTCAGAACATGCTAATACAGGATGAGCGGCGATCAAAAATTCGCTCGAACCTTAAAGACAAACTCAGCGCCCGTATTCGAACAGGGTTTCTCCGTTTCCTTCAGATTACCATCACGCAGATAGCCATTGTAGCGCTTTCGCTCTAGGCATCTTATCTCGTCCTCGGCATTGTTGATTTCTATTCTGTAAGTAAAATTTCGATAGCCGATTTTTTCGGCGAACAACTTGAGTTCCGGGCGAAGCTTGCCTGCGCCGAAGAACACAACGTTGTCGATATCATAGCGAACTCGGTTGCCACCGGTCCCGCCAACATCGCCAAAACCATCTTGATAGTTGATGCCAAAACTTAAGTTTTGTGAAGGCACGTCTTGACGGTAACCTAGGCGAAAGCCGCCGCGGTCGAATGGAATGATTGTTCGTTCTTTGTTGATGAGTGGGTCATAGATGTAGGCGTCCTCGAAATTCACTGCAGCCGTAACTACGGCCTGAGGTAGATTAAGAAAGCCAAGTCGTATGCTTGCGTTAAGATAGAGCGCAAATACCTTGCCGTCTCCAACATTGCCGTTAGCACTGATAGGCGTCAAGGGGTCGGTAGTCACATCTACTTTGCCAATAGAATTCGATACATCGTAGTAGAAGAAGCGAGTGTTTAGGACGCCGCCATCATTTGGCAGGCGATAATCGAGGTTGACGTTATAGCGCCAGGTTTGCTCTTGTTCTAACTCTGGGTTCCCTGCGATCGTATCTTGATCATCGTCTTGCTGATTTACGCCCGCAGAGAAGTCTCTGAAACTGAGCTGCGAAACATCCTTTTCTGCAGACAGGCGCAGCTGGAAGCTACTGTTGATGTCGAAACGGAAATCCAGCTTGGGTTTGATGAATGCAAAGTCTCTTTTCCTGTTGATATCGCCGCTCTGTTCTATTTCAGATGTCTCATAGAAGAGCGAGCTCTCTAGTGACGTGCGGGCATTAATTTGCCAATTGTGAATGGCGAATCCTTCGAAGCGTACCTCTTCTACTTCAGAGAATGCATTGGGCACCGGTATGGGGCGGAGGCCGCCAAACTCTGGAGAGGTTTCGCCGGGAAGGTTTAGACCCAGCCGTAATGCGGAATTCTGAATCGTCTGTGCTCCTTCGATGCCTAGCTCCAGCGATTGTGCCGTAGCAACCGGCCAAGAATAGGAGGTGCGTGCGATGCGCTCCTGATATTTGCTGGAAGTATCGAGAAACAGGTCCTTCGTTTCCGCGCCGCCTAGTACTTGAGATACAAAGCTCTCACGGGTTGTAGATCGATCCTCTTCATTGACGATGAAGAGAAATTTGTATTTTCCGCCGTTGCCGAAATTGTGTTCGTAGTCGCCACCAAGTTCCCAATTATTCTGAGTCGAGGGCAGCTCTTCGCGCTCATAAGTAATCGCGGAATTTGCTGATTGGTAGTCAGTGATGGTGCGGCTGAGGCTTGCAGGAGGATCACTCTCGCTATACAGAAAGTTAAACGCAATTCGGTCTGTAGGAGAGGGCTGATAGACGACGTTCGAGTTCAGTCTGTAAGTCGTCTGCTCGCGTATGCGGTCGAAGTCACGGGTATCGTTTAGGATGTTGTTCGCGAGATAACTTACCTCTCTTGTCTCTAGGGATTCATAGCCGCTAGTTACATCGGCGCTAATTAGATAGTTGAGGGAGCCAGACTGCGCACTGTAAGAGAGGGTGCCATTGGGCTCTATCGTGCCATCATGGAAATGGGTGAAACCTATCTCTCCTGATGTGCTGGAGTTACTCTGCGATTCAAATAAAACAATGTTGACCAGCTGGCCGGAGTTGCGTACATCCAGATCGCCAGAACTACCACGAATGATCTCTATGTAATCAACCTGTTCTGCGGCGATTCGGTCGAGTTGGCTGCTTGCCTCGTTTGCCTTTCCGGCGAGACGTTTACCATTAATTAGGATCTGGCTAGTAGCGCCCAGGCCTCGGTTGTTATCTCCGAAGCTTGGGACTTGATTGCCTTCTAGCGCGAGGCCGATGCCAGGAATTCGGCTCAGCATATCGTTCACCGAAACCACGCCATACTCAGAAAAGTAGGCGGCGGGGTAGGTTACCGTCGCATCATCCTCTGTCTCGTTTTGCGCAAGCAGCGCACTTGAAGCGGCGGCGAGATACAACACCACGCTATGTAGTAGTTTCTTTGTCATAGGTTTAGGCTAGTATTAGCTGCAGCTATTTCTTAGGACTTCGTTACAAGCCAAAGTGCATGGATTATGCCGGGGAAGTAGAAAAATAAGCAGAGCACTATGTTGATGGCTAGGTTCTTGTTGGCGCCGGATTTCAAAAAGACCGCGACCGGGGGCAAGAACAGCGCGAGTACTATCAAAACTATTTTGTTGTCCATCGGATATTCTCTCTTATTGTTATAGGTGCTAAGCGGGTATCGTAACGTAATCTGTTTATTTTCGCCTCAATAAAATGCTACTGCTGCTCCACAAATGCACGCAGACGCCCGATGGCCTCATCCCACTGAGTCGATACAATCTCTAGGTGTTTTTGCAGGGGCGTCAATGCTTCTGGAACAAGCAGGAAGTGGAGTTCACGACCTGCGCGAGCAGACTTTACCAGCCCGGCGTTTTCCAGCACGCGAAGGTGCTTCGTCACACCCTGTCTGCTTAAATCGATGCCACTACTAAGCTCGGTAATAGAGTTGTACCTTCCGCTGCCTAAGCGATCGATTAACTGCAGCCTGGTGCTATCACCTAATGCGGCGAAAAGTTGAGCCTTACCAGCGATGTTAGACTCAGCGTTCAACATGGGCTGCTATATTCTGCGTTTGGATTTCCCAACCTTCGGTATTTAGGCGCAGCGCATCATTTCTAGTGCTACCTTCGGGCAGTGCTGCAAAGCCTGATTCTGTAATGGTAAGTCTTGTACCCGATGCTATGGCTTCTAGTCTGAATTCCACTAGAGTTTCTATGCCACCTAGGGGGGAATTACCGGATTCATCTGGTACTGGACACCAACTAAATGCAAACAGTGAATTGCTGTCCATCGTTTTTACCATTGCCTCGAGCCGCATGTGTTCATAGCCAGGATAGGTGATGTTGCCCTCTGTCTTTTCGCCAACAGTGAATGGTTTTTCTAATGCTACGCGAAACCACTCGCCGAATTCATTGTGATCGGTGATGGCGCGCCAGACTCGGTCTACGCTTGCCTTGAGATCGATAGTTTTCTCTATTTTGTCTTCCATGGGTTTGTCCTGAGGGTTGTTCTTTGAAGACTAATTAAATGAATGCGCAGAATTATTTTCCATAGCCCGCAGAAAAAAGCAACCAAAAGGTTGCTCTTTTTCTGCGGGCTATTTAGGAGAAGGGCGAGATTGCTTAGCTGTTATTACTGCTAGGTTTCCGAGATCATCGCCGCTCTAGAGTTTCCTGCAGCTTTGTCATCTATTTGTTGCTGCCGGCGGCGTTCGCCGCGCAGTCGCAATTCTTCTCGGTTGCTGTCATCGATCAAGGCGTAGTCTTTTCTCCAAGCATCGTCTTTCCAGCGATACGAATTGCGCTGTATGGTCCGCGCTTGATCGGCTTCCTCGATGAGTGTTAAGCCCTGCTTAATAATTTCGTGCTGCATGGCTTCGTCGTAGGGAGCGCCGCAAGGATTGCCGAGTGGGAAATCGTTATGCAAATATCGAGGTGCGCCGCAGTGCTCTACGATATCGATCGCAGAGCCAATGATTAAAGTTATGATGCCATTGTTCTCAAGGTGTCGGGCTAACAGACTCACGGTCTGATGGCAGACAGGTCACAACGGTACGAGGATGACAACGTCCACAGTATCCTGTTGGCAGCGTGCAAGTATCTCTGGCGCATCGTTCTCCATCGTATTGCGTTGGCTGTACTCCGTTGGTATTGAATGAAAACGCTCGGCTAACTCGCCTATGAGGCCTTCTTCTTCACAGCGTTTGAGTTGCGTCAACGGCAGAAAGGAGGCGACATCATTCGTGTGTGTCATGGCTTTGTGCCACGACAGCTCATCGGTATACATAGAATCGGGAGTAGGCTGACTCGGGCAGGAGTGCACTTGCCGTTGTGCGCGGCCTGCTTCGGTATCAGGCATTGCAGTTGTGACTACGGCAACTTTGCATTCACGAAGTGGTTTCTGAAGATGATGAAAAGGCACGTCATCATAGTGTGCCCACTTATAATCTTTGTCATAACCTTGGGCGCGATAGAAGTCGCGAGTCCTTTTCATATACGGCACATCATTTTCGATCACAGCACACCTCAATCTTTCCTAAAAACAGTTAACTCATTGAAACGCCCTTGGCGTGGTGAAGTCAACTGTGACCATGTTAGTCTTACTCTACCCACGAAAAACTTGGTGGCGGCGGAGCAGGGTAGATGATTCGGATGACAACAAATGCGCTAAAGGATTTTGGCAGAGTAGCTGCCGTTGCATTACTTTTATACAGTGCGCTGTCAGGCCACTTATTGGCACAACAAGGAGATATCGAAATGGGTACGGAGTCACCGGTAGCAGGCGTTACATTTCGGTTTATCGAATCCAATGGAATAACCATGCGCATTGCCGAGGCAGGAACAGGGCCTCTAATTTTATTGGCCCACGGCTGGCCCGAATCTTGGTACTCATGGCGGCATCAGATCACTATGCTTGCTGCTGCGGGCTATCACGTGGTGGCGCCGGATATGCGCGGCTATGGCGAGACTGATAAACCTGCAGATGTCGATGACTACGACATCAAACATATTGCCGGAGACCTGGTAGGTATTCTGGACGCTTTGGATGAGGAAACGGCGATCTTAGTCGGTCATGACTGGGGCGCTATCGTGGCCTGGAGTACAGTCCTGTTACATCCTTCTCGTTTCACAGCGTTGATCGCAATGAGCGTTCCCTACGGGGGACGCGTGGCAAGGTCGCCTATGGAAAGTTGGCGTGAGGCGTTTGGCGAAAACTTCTTCTATATCCTCTATCACAATGAGCCGGGCGGGGTAGCAGAGGCTGAATACGATGCTGACCCCCGCGGCCTGATAAGCAGGCTCTATTTGTCACCTAGCTCGCCAAGAGAGCCAGCCACGATTACCGATCGGCATCGTTCGGCAGGAGGTTGGATAGGAAGATTAGGTGCGCCGAAGGGGCTGCCGGATTGGCTTCGTCAGGAAGATTTGGATTACGTGGTTTCTCAATTCGAAAATGCAGGTTTTCGTGGTGGCATGAATTACTACCGTAACTTCCACCGGAATTGGGAAATAACGGAAGAGCTGCAGGGTGCAACAATCAAAGTTCCAGTATTGTTCATTGCCGGTTCGCAGGATTCCGTGATTGCCGGCGGAGACAAGGAAAGCCTGACAGCTACGATATCGCGAGCGACGGAAGACCTGCGCGATGTAGTCTTGATTCCCGAGATAGGTCATTGGCTGCAACAAGAGGCTCCCGAAGAAACCAACGCTGTGATGATGGAGTTTCTTAACAGCCTTTAAGCGCCGCGCTATTCATCACGCACTGGCAGCAGCAGCTCGCTGCCGGCCGGCCGTTGCACGTCGAAGGCTTTCAAGGTGATTGCGACGAAGCTGTAGTAGCCGATCAGGCCGGTAAGATCCATCACGCCTTCCTCACCAAAGACGTCGATAGCGCGGGCAAAGGTTTCCGCGCTTACTCTTTCTTCGCTGATTACCTCCCGTGCAAATCTAACGATTACCTGTTCTGTTTCTCCGAAGCCAGCTACGTCTAGGTTGGCCTCTACGGGCTTCCTGAAGCGAACAATATCGATAATATCCTGTTCTAATCCGGCGGCTATGGCTAAGGGCTCATGTGCTGTGTATTCGTACTGGTTATTAATTTCCCGAGCCGTAGAGATGATCGCCAGCTCTGTTAGCCGTTGATCGCGGTCCGATTCATAACGGACTCGTTGGCGCACGTCGAACATCGCTTGCGCTAACTCCGGACTATTCATCCATACGCCTATCGGTCCGCGTAGCCCAGAGCCATATCCCGTGCCTGGACTAACATAAGTGTCGAACGCCTCTCTGCCGGCTGCATTCAGATCTATCCTTTGCACCTGTGGCAGCCTGGCCAGTGAGTCCATATGAATGTCATCAGCAAAATCAGCTGCGTTGAGGGAGATTGGCAGGGTAAAGCCGGCCTCAGCAGCAATGAGTGAGTTAAGCGGAGCGGTAGCTGTCGCGATAAGGGTTAATAGCAAGAGACTCAATGATTTTCGACTCATGGAAGTAGGCCTTGATTGTCAGCGTGATTGAGGAATTAATAGCGGTAGCATAGCCTATGTGCGTGCTTTGTCGCGACAGCAATTGTTTAAAGTTTCCGCATTAGAACTGCTTTTGCAAAGGGCGTAATTGAGGCTGTTTAATGGGCTCGAAATAGACAGGAAAAGCCGTGTGTTAAAAGCGCTTTCATTCGAGCAGCGGGTCTATTAGTCTCTATGGGTGAATATAAAAATACGCAGTGCTTGAGCGCTATAGTGGAACCAAATTTTATGCTGTCGAATAACACATCTAACCCTCCTGCTTTGGCCTGCAAGTTACCAAGAAAGGCAGCGCGCTTTGCGCTGTCATTAGCCGTGATGTTCTCAGGACTAGTCCTTAGTCACTCTGCTCAGTC
The DNA here is from genome assembly GCA_913060495.1 of uncultured Gammaproteobacteria bacterium. Classification (GTDB taxonomy): domain Bacteria; phylum Pseudomonadota; class Gammaproteobacteria; order Pseudomonadales; family Pseudohongiellaceae; genus UBA9145. The sequence goes on from CAJXRP010000001.1 coordinate 16,674, forward strand.
TGCAGATACGTCTTTGAAGAGTGATATTAGCTCCTACTACGACTCACATCTTTCCGATTTGTTTCTCTGGTTTCATCAGCATCCCGAATTGGGCTTTCTGGAGCAGGAAACGGCTGCTCGACTCGCAGCTGAGCTGCGGGGCTTGGGTATTGAAGTGACTGAGGGGGTGGGCAGTACTGGTCTGGTTGGCATGATAGAGAACGGTCCGGGCCCTTTGGTATTGGTGCGCGCCGATATGGATGGTCTGCCTATACTAGAGGATAGCGGGCTTAGTTATGCTTCTCGAAATCGGCAGATTAATTTTAGCGGCGAAGATGTGCCTGTCATGCACGCCTGTGGTCACGATATGCACATGACCACCCTCGTAGGCACAGCAAAGATGTTGATGGACAACCGTGATGCTTGGAGCGGCACGGTGATGCTGGTCGGTCAGCCTGCAGAAGAAATTATCAATGGCGCTAAGGCGATGCTGGAAGATGGTCTTTATCAGCGCTTCGGTGTGCCTGATTATGCGATTGGCTTGCACGTCAGTTCGGGAGCGCCTTCTGGCATGGTCACGGTGCGTGAAGGCATCGTCCAGTCCAGTTCAGACAGTGTGGATATCAAGGTTAGGGGCATTGGTGGTCACGGAGCCTACCCCCATCAAACCATCGATCCAATTTATGTGTCTTCTCAATTAGTGATCGCTCTACAGGGAATTATCAGCAGGCAGATCAATCCACTCACTCCGGCTGTGATTACCGTGGGCTCGTTCCAGGGTGGTAGCAAGCACAATATCATTTCCAATGAGGTGAACCTGCAGTTGACTGTGCGTGCTGACTCAGAGGAAACCAGAAACGAAGTGCTAACAAGAATTCGCGATACCGCAGCCAATATCGGCAGACTGAATGGTCTGCCAGATGATTTGCTGCCGGTGGTTAGAATGGGTTTCGAAAGTACGCCGACGAATATCAATGATAGTGCCGCGGTAGCTAAAGTGCTTCCGGCGTGGCAAGAACAATTTGGATACGATCCATTGCTGACCTCGCAACGGCCAGGAATGGGTGCCGAGGATTTTGCTTATTTTACGCAGACCGAGCACAAGGTGCCTGGTGTATTCTTTTCTGTAGGCGGAACTCCTCCTGATTTGATGCGTGAGGTAGCGTCTGGACGAGCGAGCGCGCCACAGCATCACTCAGCCTTTTTTCGCATAGATCCGAATTCAGTCAAGGCCGGCGTTGAAGCGATGTACACGGCAGCGGTAGAGTTGCTGAATAATCCTTAAAGGTTTGTTGTTTCCTAATAAAAATACAGGCCACTCCGGGTCGAAGGAATATGAATGAAAGCAATAATTTCTAATGCCAGAATCGGGCTCGCCGCTGGACTGTTGTTTTCTCTTGTGTTTTCTCCGTTTGGTTTTGCCGCTGATGCGCCGGCGTCCAGCACCTTCACTGAGGCGCAGTTCGAAAGAGGCGAAGCTCTGTATCAGCAGCGGTGTGCGCTTTGTCACGGTACGGAACTCGATAGCGCTGCAGCACCTGAATTGGTCGGTGCTACCTTTCGCAAGAGTTGGTCTCGTTTAGGGGTAAGCGTTGGTGAGCTTTTTAATCTGATTGTCACGTCCATGCCCCCCAGTCAGCCAGGCAGTTTGAGTGACCCCGAGGCATTGGATATTCTCTCCTTCATTCTCGGTAGTAACAATGTGCTACAAGGCACTGAAGAGTTAAAAACCGACTATGACTACCTCAGTGCGATACCTCTTTCCAGAGGTGACGAAGTACTGGATAGCGCAGCGACTTTCATCGAAGGCAGTCACGGCATCGATCCAACCGGCACGGGGCCATCGTTCGATGAGCTGTTAGCAGCTGCGGACAATTCGCAGGACTGGCTGTATCACAACCAAAATTATCAGGGTACGCGCTATTCCGAATTAGTCGAGATCGATACATCTAACGCGAACAATCTCCAGCAAGTTTGTGCCTATCAGCTGGATACAAATGCGACCATGCAAAACGGGCCCATCGTCTACCAAGGTACGATGTATGTGACCAACGCGACCCATACAGCCGCTATTAATGCGGCTACTTGTCAAAGGATCTGGAGCTACGATTGGGAGCCCAAGGATCGTATGGTATGGGGTAATAATCGTGGCGTTGCGATCAGAGATGGTTACGTGGTGCGGGGCACGGCGGATGGTTATCTGCTCGCTCTAGATTCTGCCAATGGAAATCTCCTGTGGGCGCGGCAGGTTGCCGATCCTTGGCTAGGTGAAACATTCACAATGCCACCTATGATCTATGAAGACATGATTCTAATCGGGCCGGCTGGTAGTGAGAATGCGATCTCGGGCTGGGTTGGTGCCTTCTCTATTCATAATGGCGAGGAACTGTGGAAGTTCCTAACAGTGCCGGAGGCAGCAGCAGGGGGCGGCGATAGTTGGGGCAATCCAGAAAATATTCCACTCGGTGGTGGCGCTGTATGGACGCCTCTCAGTATGGATTTGGAATTGGGTGAGCTGTACGCGGCGGTAACAAATCCCGCGCCGGATCTTCCAGCCTATCTGCGTCCGGGGGAAAACCTCTACACCAACAATATCATTGCTCTGGATGTGCGCACCGGCGAGCTTAACTGGCACAAGGCGCTCGTGCCTAACGACGATCATGACTGGGACTTGACCCAGGTAAGTCCGGTATTAAAAGCTGGACGAGATAATGTGTCTCGAGACTTTGTTGCAACAGTGGGTAAAGATGGAATCCTGCGCGGTTTAGACAAGCAGACCCATGAGATTCTCTATGAGACGCCTGTTACTACGATACTAAACGCCGAGGTGCCGGTGACTCAAGAGGGCGTCTTCGCCTGTCCCGGTGTCTATGGAGGCGTGTTGTGGAGTGGACCTGCGTATCATCCGGCAGAGAAACTATTGATCACGCCATCGATTGACTATTGCGCTCAATTCACTGCGGCTAAGGATGAGGATGTGGAATACATTCCTGGCCAGCTTTATATGGGCGGAGCTGTGCGCCCAGACGAAAACGCGCAGACTGGATGGCTGACTGCCATAGACGTAGAGTCAGGTGACGTTAAGTGGCGTTATCATTCGCCTGAGCCTATGGTGTCGGGTGTAACTACAACGGCTGGAGGCTTGGTGATTAGTGGCGAGCTTACTGGCAACTTATTGCTAATGGATGCCAGCTCGGGAGATATTCTACATAGCGTGAATACTGGCGCGCCGGTTGGTGGCGGTATCGTGACTTACGAGGTTGATGGTAGGCAATACATCGCCACGAATTCTGGAAATGCGATGCTAACATTTCGTACCGGCACGGAGACGTCACGAACCGGTAGTATTATCGTTTACGCTTTGCCGGAATAGAAATTTGCGCAGTCTCGCTTCGCTAAGGGTTATCTATTCTAGTAGCCTTTGCGTAGCTCGCCGCTGCTTATGCCGTCTACAGTGCCTTGCTCAAGCCACTGCAGAGTCGAGTTAAAGAGGATTTCGTGGTTTGTCTCCCACATCGCATTGTGGGAAGAGCAGCCCAAGTCTAGAAGTATTTTTTCTTCCGCTCCTAAATCCTCATACAAATTCCTAACACTCGATGGGGGTACTTGAGCATCGTGTATGGGCGAGACAATAAGCATTGGCGTAAGTGTCTTCGCGACTACATCTTTGTTCCAGCCCCAGACTGTAGTGCGGGGCGCTCTGCGAACTCCCGTACCCCAAGTTGCACCGACTGGATCGGAATCTAACATGGCTTGCCAAACGGCATCGCTGACTGCAGGTTCATACTGATTCGTGCAGCCCACTTGTCTGTCCCAGTTATTGCTAAAATCCGTTCTAGACTGTTTTGTAAATGCAGCGCCAGGAGCAGGAATGCTTTCCGGTGGGTTCGCAGAACGATTGCGGCCATAGGCGGGGGCAAGCAGTACGATTCGATCTACTTTCTCTGGATGTTGAGCAGCATAGCCAGCAGCTCGTGGACCACCTAGGGACCAGGCCACCATATGCACTTTTTCGACGCCGCGAATATCTCGAAGGTAGTCAACAACCGCATCTATATCATCCCAGTCGGATGCTATCGTTGTCGCAGCGAATTGATAGCTTGGCTCGCAAGTTTCATCTAGCAAAGCAGGGATAAATGTTGCTTGCTGTGATTCCGGCAGATTACAGATGTCATTCATCACGGCGGGGCGAGTTGAGCGACCGTAACCTGTGGTATCCATAGAGAAGGTGTCATAGCCGGCTTTCGCTAGGTAAGCCATCCAACTAAAACCCTCCGCTGGCACATCAAAAGCGACCTCGGCGGGCGTGCCGGCGCCATGGATGAACAGCACAACACGGCCATCGAGATTGTCACTGCGTAACGCCGTGCTCGCCTGAGTTCGCTCACGTACATAAATTTGTGCCACCTGACCCTGCATGGAAGGCGCCTTAGAGACATTCGCTACATAATGATCGAGACTTAAGACTTCCTTTTGTGCAAGCGCTAGCTGCGATATGCACAAGAAGAGTAAGCATGTCGCTGTAGTTATTTTTCTCATTAGGTTCTCCGTGCTTATATTGCCTAAATTAGACTACTCGTTTTTTACGCAGATCTGCTATTTCGCTCTCACTATAGCCAAGCTCTTGCATGATTTCGTCAGTGTGCTCCCCCAGTGTAGGCGGTCGTGTTCTGATTTCGCCAGGAGTCTCCGATAGCTCGACAGGTGTCTTCATTAAGGGCGCAGGTTTGTCTAGGCCAGGATACTCAACATATTGAAACAGACCTTTCGCAGCAACATGCGGATCATCTAATACTTCCTGGGGTGAGAGTACCGGACCTGCTGGCAGTCTCGCTGCTTCCATTTCTGCCAGAACTTCTGCTGATGTTCTTTCTGCGCACCAAAGTGCAGTCCGTTCGCTGATTAACTCACCGTTGTCGCCCCGAGAGATGTCATCCTTGAAGCGCGGGTCATCGAGCCAATGGTCTTCGCCGATTAGATCGGTCCAGCGCTTAAACAGAGGTCCGCCCACCGATTGAACTAGTACCCAGCCATCTTTCGTCTTGAAGGTGTCGGCGGGTCCCGAGGTCTGAGAGCGGTTCAGCGTGGCTACACGATTGCGCTGAATGGCGTGCTGCTCGATGGCGGTGCCGTTCATCATCGTCAATGCGGTGTTGAATAGAGAGCCTTCGACCATTTGGCCTTTACCGGTTTTCTGTCTCTCGAACAGGGCGGCCATTGTGCCGAACGCCGATAGGCTAGCGGTGCCGAAATCTATATAGGGAGGGTAGGCTTTGACTGGCTGATCCGGAGTGCCTGACATGTACATGGCTCCCGACATAGCTTGGCCTAGGCCGTCGAAGCCGACGCGGTTGGCATAGGGTCCGCCGCGGCCGAACGCAGAAACTGTGGTGAGGATAATATCGGGCTTGGTTGCCTTAAGGCTTTCGTAATCAAGGCCCATCGCCGCAAGAGTGTCCGGTGGAAGGTTTGCTATGACCACATCGGCGGTCTTCACCAGTTTTTTGACGATTTCTCGTCCTTCTGACTTCATTGGATTGAGTGTTAGGCACTTCTTGTTGCGTGCCAGCTGCATAAAGAGTCCGCCATCGCCCTTATCGCTGATTGGAGACAGAAATCGATCTTCACTGCCATCTATCTTCTCAATCCGGATGACTTCGGCCCCCATATCCCCCAAGAGCGTGCCACAGTAGGGGCCTGCGATGTAACGGCCAAAATCTAGTACTCGAATCCCTTTTAAAGCCTGAGTCATACTTTACTTCCATTATGTGAGAATTTTCTTAAATTTGAGTCGAAATATTAGCATAAGTAAAGCGCCACTGAGCGGCCCTAGAGCTGCTTAGAGACTCCCCATATGTAGAGGTATTTTACCTGTAGATAAATTTTACACTCATACTCAGTTATGTGAGGTAGTTAACGTATTTCGTGAGATTAGTTCTGCATACTCTCTCCAAATGAGATGCCAATCACATTGACCACAAAAAGGTCTAAAGATTTTAGCAATATGGCTTTACCAGATAACACCGCAGGAGATGTAACGTGATGACTTTGGCTGAGAATAAGAACGAACCGAAACAAGCTCTAAATGAACTTACTTCTATTTTGAAGAAGCCCTACCAAGATGCCTGTAATGTTTGTAAGGGCGCCGGCAAGATCACTGACAATAGCGTTTGCCCCAAGTGCAAAGGCAGCGGCCAGAGGCTGTTAAAGCTACTTTAACTCTTATCTAACAGACTGTGCCCACAAGCCCGGGAGCTTTCCGTAAGTTCACTGGGCTTCTTGTTTGCCCCACAGCGCTGATTTACAATCCCATCACTTCCCGCTCTGCGGACATTCTTCTGTTTTTGGGCCTTCTGGGCTCATTACGGCAAATACAAAGGTCAGCCCATGATTTCAGCCAGACAGTTACGACTTGCCATACTGCCTACTCTTACTTCGGTTCTTCTCTACATGGCTCCGCTGCAGGCAGCCGAGTTTCCAGGTTATGAGGTAGCTCCAGAGCGCAGAACGACGGGTATCGGTAAATTCTATATGGGGCGTGAGATTTCTTTCGTGATGGGGCATCAGGCTGCGGGTTGGTTGAATCGCCCTGGACGCATTCAGGAAGAGATGCCTGACGAGGTGGTCGAAAATATGGGGCTGGATCCGGATCATGTGGTTGCCGATATAGGCGCTGGATCGGGCTACTTCTCCTTTAGGATTGCGAAACTAGTACCCCAGGGTAAGGTTTTGGCAGTAGATATTCAGCAGGAGATGCTGGATATCATTGAGGAGCGCAAAGCTGCGGATGGCGTGACGAATATCGAGGGCGTAATGGGTGAGGTAGATGACCCGAACCTGCCGCCTAATTCTATCGATGCCGCGATTATGGTCGACGCCTATCACGAATTCGATCACCCTTTTGAGATGATAGATGGAATCAACAACGCGCTTCGAGTCGGAGGCCGCATATTCCTGTTGGAATACCGCGGTGAGGACGATTCAGTTCCGATTCGACCGCTACATAAGATGACGGAAGAGCAGGTAGTGAAAGAAATGGGTGTTTTCGGCCTGGAATGGACGGACACTCTAGACTTCCTACCTTGGCAGCACATGATGGTATTCACTAAGGTTCGTGAGAACTAGCCAGTAATTTATAAGCCGCCGCTCGCCTGTCGAGCGGCGTAAGTCTCCAAACTCCTGCCGATCGTTCTGATCCTCAACGCTAATTAACAATCCCCGCCCAATCCCCGCCGCACATGCATCCAAATTGCTTGTGAGCGGCATCTTTGATGTAGAAGAAATATATTTTTACGCGTTTTGTAACTCTTATGCGTTTCTCGCGTCTAATTATTAAAGCAAAACAATTTTTGGTCGTAATACTGATGCAATCATTTATCAGTAGACTGGCCTCAACACACGAAATGAAGAGAAACCGCCACTATCTACCCTGTGGAGGACAGTAAATATGACAAATCTTAGATACACACAGATTATCGTACCGATGGATAAGTACGTAGAAAGCCTCACCCCCAGGGCCAAGGTTTGGCTGAGCGTGCTGGAGGGAAGCCTGGTGTTAGTTCTGTTTGCCTCCCTGACTTTCTATGTTGGCTGATTCGGCTTGATAGAAAGCCAATTCGAAAAAAAGACAGCTAGGCTGTCTTTTTTTTCGAATCGAATTGTAGCTTGGCAAATCTGCCTACTCTTTAAGGCATGCTCTGTGTCGGTCCAAACAATCTGCTAACTCAATTGCTGGTCAGTTTTTCAGAAGGTGCCGCGAAGTTTTATAGCGTATTTTTCGCCATTGTGACTGCACGAATCTTCTATCTCGCTTAGGTTGCCAGTGCTAATGGTTCCACCCGTATAGCGAGTGCGAACACGGCAGCGCACGTTTTCATGAGGGTTGGTAGCCTCGAATCGCAAGGTTATCCCTTCCCAGCCTTGGTACTCAACGAACAAGATTGAGAACGGGTTGGAGTTATAGGATTCGATCCTATCGATATCGAAAACTTTCCGATTGTCTAGAATGCTGTTTCGATAAGTGAATCCGTAATTGATATTCCGGGTTGGCATGTCATGTCTAAATCCTAGGCTGTAGTCTCCTCGGCCTTGGCGATTAAGGCGCCTGTCGATACCCAGGAAGGGGTCAGTTACGCTTGAGCTTTCTAGAGTTAAGCCTGAAGTAATTAATATTCCAGGTTGGTTGATAAAGCCCAGTCGCAGGCTGCCGTTCAGACTTAGTCCGTAGCGTTCGCCATCGCCAATGTTGCCGTTGGCAGATTGGATTTTTGTCAGCGTCGAGACATCGACACGATCGATCACGTCTTCTAGGTCGTGGTAGTAGATGTTCGAGCTTATAACGCCGTTGTCATCGTTGAATCGGTACTCGAGGTTCAGGTCGTAGCGCCAGGACTGTTCTTGGCGTAGCTCAGGATTTCCAGCGATCGTATTCTGATCGTCATCGCCTGAATTGGTATTCGCAGTAAAGTCATTGAAGCTGAGTTGTGAAACGTCTTTTTCTACGGTCGCGCGAAATTGTACTGAGGGAGTGATGTCGAAACGGTAATCGACCTTCGGTCTGATGAAATCGAAGTCGCGGCTCTTGCTGACGTCGCCGGATTGAATAATTTCCGAAGTCTCTACTATCAGGGTGCTCTCAAGTGACATACGGCTGTTGAGTTGCCAGTTATGAATTATGAAAGACTCGTAGCGAAGTTCTTCTACTGTAGCATTGGCATTGTTCACCTCGGGTAATCCGCCAAAGGCAGCAGATGCAATCCCGGAACCGGACAACAAGCCGAGTTGTAGAGAGGAGTCGAGAATGGTTTGTGCGCGCTCAATGCCAGCCTCGATATTCTGGTTGCCCGCAAAGGCGAAGGAATAGGAGCTGCGAACTATCCTTTCCTGATAGCGATTAAAGTTCGCTAGGAACAAATCTTTGCTGCGCGTTGTGGCTCCAAGCTCAAAGCGTTCACGTAGGTTGTCGTCTTCTTTCTTGTTTACGATGAACAGGGTTTTCCAGCGGGCATTGTTGGAGAAAGTATGTTCGTAGTCACCACCGATTTCCCAGAATTCACTGGTGTTGCCATTGTCGTCGAACTGCACGGTGTCTTTTCTTGGCGTATTCACAAAATCGAAGATAGTTCTTTCTTCGATAAAGGGTCTATCACCGTCCTCATATTGTGCATTGATGTGGGCTATATCGTTCGCACCGAATTCATAGCCAAGATTGGCGGTGAATACCAACGGTTGTGAATCGGTTGTGGTAACACGGCTAACATTGTCGTTTGGCGTTCCGTCGGCTAGAAAGCTGTTCTCAAAGCCCTTGCGCCTGTCCCAACGAGGCTCTGACTCCGCGCTGAGAAGAAAGTCCAGAGCGCCGCGTTGTCCTGATAGAGAGACCTTGCCGCCGGGCTTTAATTCGCCGTCGTGAAGATGGTCGGCGTTGATCTCGTAGGCTATTGAAGAGCGACTCTCTGCTTCAAGCAGCACAATATTGATGACTTGGCTGCCTCCGCGAACGTCGAGCTCGCCAGAAGTGCCACGGATGATCTCGATATACTGCACTTGATTGGCCGGTATCCGGCTGAGTTGGCTATTGCCTTCATTCTCTTTGCCGGCTGTGCGTCGTCCGTTGATGAGGATTTGGTCGCCTCCCAGGCCTAGTCCGCGCCTTCCGGCACCGCTGGAGCTACCGGGACCGCCATTTCCGCCGCCGCCACCGCCGCGTGCCGTGTTGATACCTGGAATGCGATCGAGCATATCGTTTACTGAGAAAGGCTCGTACTGAGTGAAGAACTCAGCGGGGTAGGTGACCGTTGAATCGTTAGTCGTGGACTCCTGTGCTAACGAAGGGACAGAGAATATAGCCCCGCCCAATAGAAGGGCGAATGAAAGGGCACGATTCGAGGCTGAATTACAGCGCATACAAGACTCCATAGGACGTTATTTTTACTAGCTCTAAATTTCGCAGCACGAGACCATGCCAGCGCGAAATTGGGCGTAAGTATGCACATAATCGACCAGCTAAAGAATCGGCTATAGGGTCTTGTTTGTGACTTTTTGTAATGTGCCTGAATAAGCATGCACTTTGCGCTTGTTCTGTGAATTGAGGATAATGGCAGTCTGCGAACATAGCTGGCCTCAGAGGGAATATCGGAGCCGGCTGATTAATCAAAATAGCTTGAGAGCGTCTTTAGGTAGACCAGAGGTTAACAATGCAACGTGAATCCATGGAAGTCGATGTAGTCATAGTAGGTGGTGGGCCAGCAGGATTGTCCACAGCGTGTCGGCTTTTACAGATGGCTAAGGAAGCGGAGACTGAACTTTCTGTCTGCGTGCTAGAGAAGGGCTCGGAAGTAGGGGCTCATATTCTATCGGGTGCAGTATTCGAGCCTTCGGCGCTCAACGAATTGTTTCCAGACTGGAAGGAAAGGGGGGCTCCACTGAACACTGCGGTTACTGGAGACGATGTCTACTACCTACCCTCGGCCGAAAAATCTTTCAAGTTTCCCGGGCTATTCGTGCCTAGACCGATGCATAACGATGGCAATTATATTATCTCTCTAGGTAATCTGTGCCGCTGGCTGGCCGAACAGGCAATGGAATTGGGCGCTGAAGTCTTTCCAGGCTTTGCGGCAGCAGAAATTCTCTATAATGAGGATGGCAGCGTAAAGGGAGTCGCCACTGGGGACATGGGCGTCGATGCTAAGGGAGAGAAGAAGCCTTCCTTTGAGCCGGGGTTTGAGTTTCATGCCAAGTACACCATTCTGGCTGAGGGCTGTCGTGGCCACCTGGGTAAGGAGTTGATTAGTAAATTTCAACTCGACAAAGATAGCGACCCGCAACATTACGGGCTTGGCCTCAAGGAAGTTTGGGAAATTCCAGAGGAGCAGCACAAGGAAGGTCTAGTTGTGCATACGGCAGGCTATCCTATGATCGGTGATAGTTTCGCTGCTACAAGTGGTGGGTTCTTGTATCACGTGGAAGGCAATCAGGTATCACTAGGCCTGATTGTAGATCTTGGTTACCAGAATCCTCACATTAGTCCCTTCGATGAATTCCAGAAATTCAAGCAACACCCTGCCATCAAGCAATATATAAAAGGCGGCAAGAGATTAAGCTATGGCGCGAGAGCGCTCATAAAGGGCGGTCTAAACTCCTTGCCGAAGATGACGTTTCCTGGCGGCCTGCTTATCGGTTGTGATGCGGGCACTATGAACGCAGCTAAGATCAAGGGCAGCCACACCGCTATGAAGTCCGGCATCATCGCGGCGGAGACATTGTTTGCGGCGCTAAGTACAGAATCGACCGAAAAAGAGCTGACCGACTACAGCGTTCGTTTCGCTAATTCAGACTTGCACGATGAGTTGCACAAGACGCGTAACTTTAGTTCGGGCTTTCATAAGTTTGGGTTCTGGTTAGGTAGTGCGCTCACTTTTATTGAGCAAAATATTTTCTTCGGCAAATTTCCGCTGACTTTTCATGATAAGTCGCAGGACCACGCGCAGATGAAACCGGCAGCAGAGAGTCCGAAAATATCTTACCCGAAGGCCGACGGAGAGATTAGCTTCGACAAGTTATCTTCGGTTTTCCTATCGAATACGAATCATGCGGAAGATCAACCCTGTCATCTGCAGTTGAAAGATTCTGCTATCCCCATCGAACATAACCTGCCGCTCTTCGATGAGCCAGCGCAGCGCTATTGTCCTGCAGGTGTGTACGAGGTTGTTGAGGAGGCCGATGGAAGCAAAAAATTCCAGATTAATGGCCAAAACTGTGTGCATTGTAAGACTTGTGATATCAAGGATCCTTCGCAGAATATCCATTGGGTAGTGCCGGAAGGAAGCGGCGGACCGAACTATCCAGCGATGTAGGCCCTTTCTGGAGAGGATTTTCGGGGCCTGCGGGTTTTTCTTAAGCCTTGAGCTTTGACATGCTAAAGTAATGCACTGGAATTTGGTTCGTTAGTCCGGTGCATTAACATGTTTCGTAAACTATCAATGATCCCTCCAAGCCTGTTGCTTGTCCTTAGCATAGCGTCGTCGCTGATTGCTCAGTCGAGTTTTGCCCAAGAACAGCTGCTCAGTGATCGCTGGGTCGAAGTACGTAGCGATAATTTCCACATCTATAGTCAGCAGTCCTTGCGACAGACAAACCGATTTGCCAAAGAGCTAGAGATTTGGCGTCAAGTCGCCTCCTATACAATCTCTGGGGTAAGTAGTTATCTCAAAGCTAGTATTCCCAATAATGTTTACCTATTTGATGATGCACAAGCGTTGCAAACTTTTGTTGCTACCAGCGATTCTGCTTTTTTCTCTGCTACTCCTAGAGCCAATTATCTGGCCTTAGTTTTCAATGACGAAAGTTCCATCTCCGTAGGTTTTCACCACTACACGCATTTTTTGGTGCGTAATTTTAACGACCTGATTCTCCCGCGCTGGTATGAGGAAGGGCTGGCTGGTTATTTAGGTCGCGTCCAAGTAGATGGCGATGATGTAGAGTTTGAACGTTTCGATCGAGGCAGTAATGAAATTCTTGCAAATGTTTTTGAAACATTTTCGATGGACCGGCTTCTCTACAATGATGATGCGCTAGCATCTCCCAGAGTGGTTCAGATCGCGAATCTGAAATCTGCCACCTTGCTGCATTATTTACTACATGCCTACGAAGAAGAGGGCTTTCCTGACCGTAGGGCGCAATTGCAGAGTTATTTGAATTACTTGCTAGAGGGGCGCAATCCTCGTTACGCCTACGATCGTTCATTTGATGTTACTACCGTACAGCTCGATGAAGAGCTGCATGACTATCTGTTAAATAGTGAGCGCCCGGCAGGCATGATCCAGAGCGATTTTCTTGTCGACGCAGAGCTTGAAGTAGGGGGTCGCATCGAGGGTGCTCCCTTGGCATCTGCGCTTGCGGAACTTGCACTCAACTCTGGAAATGCTGAGGTGGCGCAGACGATGTTCGGGGCGGCGTTACAGCAAGATGCAGGATTTGCCCGTGGACTGTCTGGAATAGGCGATGCTCTGCGTATGAGCGAGATCGAGGCAATGGATCAGCGCATAGCAAAGTACTTTATCGACGCAGCCGAGTTGGAGCCGGAGAACCCGAACATCCTACTGGACTACGGAGAGTACTGGGAGTCGGAATTAGAAGGTTGTGAAAATGTGTGGCCGGATGCCCAGAGGCGGTTGATAACCGCAGACGTCTATGAGCATTTTAGTCGTGCCTTAGAGATCAATCCCCAGAGCCCGGAAGCGAACCTCGCTATGGGTGAGTACTACCTGTTACAGGGGAGCGATTGGCGGGAAGGTGTTGCTTATCAGCGACGCGCGTTCGAGTTATTGCCCGCAGACACTTTTATCTTGGAGCAGGCAGTTCGTTACGCTGTCGCTGCTGAGCAATTTGAAGAAGCGGAAAGATTGATAGCTGAGCTGGCTCAGCCGATTCACATGTTCGGAGAACCTGGTTGGGTGACTAATCTGCGCGAGCGGCTGCTAAGGAAGAGGCGTGCTGAGGTATATGATGCTTGTGATTAAGACTTCCAAGAAGCGTGCTTGCATGGCCTCTAGGCTTTTGGGTTTGGTGACGTCCTTGGTGGCAGCCGCGCTGCTATTCTACCCAGTGCTAGTTACAGCAGATTCACTAGATGAGGGAGTGCAGGAGGATTCTTTCTTGCTCGAGATCGCCGCTGCACTCGCTGCCTACGACATAGATGTCACGTCTAATTTAAATTCGCGGGATGTTGTGCGGCAGCGAATACAGCGACCGAGGCTGGGGCGTTTTCCGGATCTGCCGATCGACAGCCTGGCTAGCAGCGTAGAGATTGTAAGTTGGGAGAGTGGCTACAGAGAATCAGAATTAGGTGCTGTAGCGATTTTGATAGATGGACTAGCGGCGGAATCATCGGTGGCTTTCATTGACCGCTGGTTGCAAAGTTCAGCTAAGCAGCGCCTGTTAGTTACATTTTATGCGGACGATTTTTCCGTTGCAGAGAAGCTCGCCGAAGTTGCAGCTGACTATGGTCATGGGATCGAATTTGTTTTCGGTGATTATCCGGCTACCGCTGCAGCAGAGCTGTATGCTACTGCTGCACAGCGATTGGCAATAGATAGTCGCGCTGCGCGCAAGTATCGCACCGAGGTGACTGAGTTCGAATACTTGGGCGAGCGGGTACGCAGGAAGAGCAACTCCTTGTTTGTCGATGACGGCAACGCAGGTGATAGCTCTCTAGCGCGTAGGGAACCTTCGGTGTTTCTGAAAGAAACCCTTGGTGATGAATTCAATCAATCCACCATTGAGGCGATCATTGTTCCAGGCGGTGTGGCTCTTGGCGAGATCGCTCGTTTAGATATTGTTCCGACGGAATTCATTTTTGAAAACGGCGAGTTGCTGCTAATTGATGAGAAAGCGATGGTTTGGAAGTTGCCAGAGATTGCCATGGCGGATGCGAAAGCGCTGTTCGATTTTGTGGCGAGGTCGGAGGCAATTAATTCCGACGCCATCGTCGATATAGACGCCGAAGGAAAAGTCAGAATCTCCTCGGCGCTACGGGATACTGAAGTAGGCTTTGCGATAATGCATGCCGATACCCAGCCCTTCGAGTTTGTGCCAAATTTACCGGTTACCAAGAGTGTGATCATCGATAATGGAGTAAACTGGAAGCAGGTAGGTAACGGCGGACGGCTGCAGTTTGCGGTCGACTACGAGGTACGATTTCTCTCGGCAGATAATATGCGTATCGCCCAGACCCGGGCTGCATTAGCCTACGAATACGATTCCTCAAGTAAAACCTCCAGTTATTCCGATAGTTGGGGGAGATATGCGAGCCGGCTGGACGAGAACCTGGACTATTCCGGTCTAGGTAAGAGTATGTCGGAAGTGGCAACTTACGCAGGCTGGGTAGGCTTGTTTCGACGCCTGCATGAGGATCAATTGAACTTTCTGCGGGGACGTTACGAATTCATGAAAATAGACAAATCTGGGCAGAAAACCCCCAGTCGCTATTAACTATTATGAGCAAGAAGATGATCTTAGTATCTCAGAGTATTAGAAGCATCGCAGTTGCTGCGCTGTCTGCTGCTCTATTAGGCTGTATAGGTATTGATATCGATACCCAGTTTATCCGAGACGAGGATATTCACGCGGCGATAATTGATCAAAGCGTAGATCATTATTCTGAAATCGATCCGCTTTATATTTCCGATGAAGTTAAGCAATACATTGATGCTTACATCCGTCCCAGAGACGGAAATGAAACCCGCGTAGATAAGCTGCAAGACCTGCTTTATGGCGAAGATTTTCTGCATATTCAATATTCAAGTGATGAGACCCACACTGCGATGGGTGCATTCCATGCGCGAGAAGGCAACTGCCTGGGGGTCATGAATCTATACATAGCTATGGCTCGCTATGCTGGGTTGGATGCTAATTTCCAGACAGTCGATGTGCAGCCTAGCTGGGATCGCCGCGGTGATCTCTTGGTGCTTAGTCAGCATATTAATGCCAGCGGTAAGATTAGCGCGCGTCGCACCTATGTGGTCGACTTCACGCCAGAAATTTCATTGCAGCAACTAACCTCAGATATTGTGACCGATAAAGTGGCGCGATCACTTTACTTTAATAACTTAGGTGTCGAACAATTAATTGAGGGCAACTACGAGGAGGCGCTGGCCTATTTCAAGAATGCCTTGTTCCTGAATGAAGAGTCGACAATCGCCTGGAATAATATCGGCAGCAACTACAATCGATTGGGTAATTCAGAGTATGCAGAATATGCCTACCGTATGGCATTTAATCTGGATGACAATAATGCAACGGCGATAAACAACCTTGCTAAATACTATCACCGCGCTGGTGAATTTCGCCTGGCCAGAGAATACGAAAAGGCTATAGAGCGTTTCAACGACAGAAATCCCTACTACCATTTTGCGCAGGGCAGTGTGGCGTTCGATGCTGGAGATTTCGACGACGCACGTAAATCATTCAGAACAGCCGTACGCCTAAAAGAAGAGGAGCCAGATTTTTATTACGCACTTGCTGGCGCCTATCTGCGGCTGGGGAATGAGTCCGAGGCGAAGCGCTGGACTGATACTGCAGGAAGGATTCTGGCGCTGTATGACAATATTTATCAGCCGAGTAATAACAAGGTAAAAATAATCGATTCGTCGTCTATTCTTCGGGATTCAAGCCCCGGCATAAGTATCTACCCGCCGGGGGCTAGAAGAAGGAATTAACGCTGCTTAGTTTAGATCAGCGTCTTGCCAGTAACGCGTTCCCTTGATGGTCGCCTGCAGAGCCAGCCCGCTTTGGGTTAATTGATACACCGAAACATTGTCGACGATCGCCTCGCCGCCTACAGCGCCACCGAGGTCACCGGCTTTTGCTGCCGCATCTGCTTGTCCGCCTACCGATAAGCCCACGTCCATAAATCGCTCTAGTGCATCATTGTTGTGAAACACGAAAACGGCGCGAAAATCCTTTACGCCTGCGCCAATGCCTATACCAACTTCACCCATGCGCATATACGTATCGTTGTTGCTGCTATTCGATCTAACGACACCTATGCCGCCACCGAAGCTGGCTAGAATAAGGTTTACATTGGCGTTGGAAAATACCGCGTAGCCACTGGCGCTCGCTATCTGTGCCCTGGTGTCGGGTTTGATGTCATAGAGCTCCGTGAGTACATCTTGGCGCATCTCTTGAATAGCCTGCCTGCGCTCGCTAGGTGTGCCCCGAGTCATGCCTGTGCTCGTGCACGAAGCTAGAAACAGTAGCAGCAATGCTGAGCTGATGAGTCTGGTGGAAACAGTGCCTTTCGAAATATTCATGCTCGCTCTTCCTGTATACAATTATTTTGAGGTGTTCTAGTTAACTTCACTGGTAAATATATATCCTTCGACGAGCTTCTTAACTTCGTCAATCCTAGCCTTGTCAGTCACGTCGATGCTGAGAACCAGTCCACGTTTTTTCTCTAGTTCGCTGCTGATGGTCGCGTCGATAGAGTTTTCGCTTAATAATTCGCGGATAACTTGCTCTGATATTTTTTGACGCAGACTCGGTCGGAATATTTTGCCGACGGCAGTGAGTGGCATTGCGTCGATAAACTCGATTCTCTTTGGGATCGCTGCACGCTCAGACATAGAGCTTGCGCAATGATCTATTAGCTCTTGTTCTGTGGCATTGCTGCCAGCAACTTTCACCACGTAGGCCATCGGTAACTCACCTGCATAAGGGTCGGGCAAACCTATCGCTATGGATGTCACTACGCTTGCGTGGACGTTGAGTGGTTCTTCAATAAGTTCAGGATCGATGTTGTGACCACTGCGGATAATGAGATCCTTTGCGCGCCCTGAGAGATAGAGGAAGCCTTCGGCATCCATGTATCCGATATCTCCGGTGTTGAACCAGCCATCCTCGACCCAGGCGGAGGCGTTGTCGACATTACTCTTGTAGCCTTCGAATACTTGTGGACCCCTGACTAGGATGACGCCGCTTTCACCTAACGGGCAATCTTTGGTTACGGTAGTGCCATCTACGTGGGCAATGCGAATCTGTGAATAAGGTATGCGCATGCCGACGCTGCCCGGTGGTTGAATAAGTGGCGCGCGGGAAATTAGCGCAGTAGTTTCAGTCATGCCATAGCCGTTGCCTACGGCAACATCAAAATTCTTCTCGAAGCTGAGTTCGAATGGCAGCGAGAGGGGGGCGGCGCCGGAATTGATATTGGTCAGGCTGCTGATGTCGGTATCGCCCACGGGAATATCCGCTAGTGCCATGAGTACAGTTGGAACAGCTGAGAATTGCTTCACTTGGAAGCGTTCGATGTGGTTCCAGAAGTTCTTCATCGCTACCGGTGAGCGAAACCCAGCGGGGGTCATCAATACGATGCGATAGCCAACCGCGAAGGCAGCGACTCCCTGGATAATGCAGCCATAGATATGAAATAGCGGTAGTCCGCATAGTACTGTGTGGCGCTCCATGTGTGCTGTGTAGATTTGCATTAATTGACCTAGGAAGGCCATGTTGCCATGGGTCAATTGGGCCAGCTTGGGTCGCCCGGTGGTGCCTCCGGTATGGAAGTAGGCAGCCTTCTGTTCGGGGGAAAATTTTCTGCCACTGCTTAGTGAGCTGCCATCCATTCTCGCAATGGCGGTATCAAAATCAAGTATGTCGAAATTTCCCTTAGTCAGTGCAGCAGATTGTGGATTACACAGGCCGGGTATATTGACTTCGAGCAGGGTAGTAACGCCTGGGCATTCAGACACCGCGGCGCGCACTTTCTCGTTAATGTCGCTGTGTTCTGACTGCGCTAGGCAGATGACAATCTTGGCATTGGCCGCCGTAACAATTTCGGCAATGTGCTCGGCCTCTAGCATAGGATTAATTGGGTTGGAGATGCCGGCTGCCTGTGCGCCCCAGATGGCATAGTGAGTCTGGGGCAATATCGGCAGTACGATGGAGACGGCGTCAGTTGCAGTGACACCTAATTCATGGAGTAGGTTTGCTGTGCGTGTGATCTGCGCTCCTAATTCGGCAAAGCTGACTGTTTGCGCCGGTTCATCGGGCAGTCCCTGTAGCAGAAATTCCAGCGCGGCTTTTTCCCCGAAACGATTCGCGCTGGCCATTATTAAATTGTAGCTATCGGTGTAGGGGAATTGCTCGGTTAAAGGCGTTTTCTCAAAGGCCTCTACATCGGCAATGGTTTCCATGATGGGTTCGGAAGTTGGTAGTTGCGACAGGTCAATCAAGGGTGGCTCTCCTGGTTCTGGCTGCTACTTTTGCAAGCTCTGACTAGCCTGAATTCCGTGGTATTCAGGTCGTGATTCTCTGGGCATTTTATAGCACGGAATCGGCTGAGATGGTTGCGCAATGGTGGAGATTAATTACTGCGGGTATTGGAGAATTTTACCATTGCTGTTAGTGCGTCACGGTACTCTGAGGGAGGCAGCGCGTCGAGGCAGGCAAGGGCTTGGTCGGATTCTGATTTGGCGAGCTTGCGCGCGTAATCCAGTGCACCACAATCTTTCACGATCTCGATTACTTGGGTCAGTTTCTCAGCTTGCAGCTGCTCATCGGCGAGGACTTGCTTAATCAACTGGGCCTGTTCTTCGCTGCCGTGTTCTATGGCGTAGATGAGGGGAAGGGTTGGCTTTCCTTCGGCTAGGTCGTCACCAATGTTCTTGCCTAGGGATTCGCTGTCGCCGTCATAGTCCAGCACATCGTCGATTAACTGAAAGGCGGTGCCGAGGTGCATGCCAAAGTGCTTTAGAGCCAGCTCTTCTTCGGCTGAGGCATTGGCAAGAATCGCCCCACACTGCCCAGCGGCCTGAAATAAGATCGCTGTCTTATTTTGAATTACTTGCATGTAGTTCTGTTCGGTTGGATTCGGGTTGTTCTTGCTGATTAGCTGCAGAACCTCGCCTTCGGCGATCCGGTTTGTGGTGTCGGCGATGATTTCCATGATTTTCATGTCGCCAAGGGTCACCAATATCTGGAATGCCCTAGAATAGATGAAATCTCCGACGAGGACGCTGGAGGGGTTATTCCAGTGTGCATTAACCGTGGGTCGTCCGCGCCGCAATGAAGACATATCCACGACATCATCATGAAGCAGCGTGGCGGTATGGATGAATTCGATCACCGAGGCCAGGGATACATGCTGTTCATTGTCGATTTTGCAGGTTTTAGCGGCGAGAAGAACGAGTAGAGGGCGCAGGCGCTTGCCGCCAGCCTCAACGATATAGTGGCCAATATTCTCAACCAGCGGCACGTTCGAGTAAAGCTGGTCCACAATGAATTTATCTACTGCCTTAAAGTCGGCTTCGACAACTGATCGAATTTGCTGGTACCGATTTTGCTGATTCATAGGCGCTTTGCTGCTAGTTTCTCTGCTATTGTCTGGAAATAAGTCTCTGTGGAGGTGAATCTCCGTGAGCACGCATGCTAGGGAGCGAATAGGGTGCTGTCAAGCCGACTAGACTTAGAGATAAAGGCTTTCAGCTGGTAGTATTGGTCCAAATACGCAGAGTGACTAAATACGGGCCGTTGCCGATATTTCTTCCTTCAAGATCAAAGGTAAATCCGCTTGCTTCGGGGAGTTCGTTCCCGTAAAATGCCCGCCCCTATAGGAATGGGTAACTTTCCCATTTAAAAGGCGGTATCGGAGAGAATTATGTACGCGGTTATAATGAGTGGTGGCAAGCAACATAGAGTTGAAGAGGGTGAAATCCTTCGGCTTGAAAAATTGGAAGCCGCTACTGGGGAAGAAGTAAGTTTCGACAATATTCTGATGGTTGGCGAAGGTGAGTCTGTGAAGATCGGCACTCCTTACGTTGACGGCAGCCAGGTCACTGCAGAAGTCGTTAAGCAGGGTCGAGCCAACAAGGTTACGATTATCAAGTTTAATCGTCGTAAGCATTCGCGTAAGCAACAGGGTCATCGCCAGTGGTTTACAGAAGTTAAGATTACTGGAATTAAAGCTTAAGGCCGGGAGCTAGGTATGGCACATAAGAAAGCAGGTGGTAGTACTAATAACGGTCGTGATTCGGAATCGAAACGACTGGGCGTCAAGAAATATGGTGGTGAAGCTGCCCTCGCAGGAAATATTATCGTGCGTCAGCGCGGCACTCGTTTCCATCCGGGTGAGAACGTAGGTTGTGGTAAAGACCACACATTGTTCGCAAAGGCTGATGGTGTTGTGAAGTTCGCTGTTAAAGGACCAAACAACCGAAAATTCGTGAGCATCGAAGTAGCCTAGTAAAGCAGTTTGTTACTAAAAAGCCTCGTCGTTCGACGGGGCTTTTTTGTTTATAAGGATGCAGTGTCCTAGGAAGTGGCATAATCGTGCCAGCTATCTGCGTAGCGAATTGACCTTTAAATACCAAATATGAGCACAACGTGAAATTTGTAGACGAAGCAGAGATTGTAGTCGAAGCAGGCAACGGCGGGAGTGGTGCCTTGAGTTTCCGGCGCGAGAAATATGTCGAGCGCGGCGGCCCCGATGGTGGCGATGGCGGCGACGGCGGTAGTGTTTATATGCAAGCCGATGCTTCTTTGAACACCTTGGTGGATTTCCGTTTCCAGCCGCGTTATCGAGCACAGTCAGGCGCGCCAGGGCAGGGAAGGCACTGCACCGGACGAGGTGGAGATGATCTGTTGGTTAGGGTGCCGCTGGGCACCACAGTGATAGACGTGAATACTGAGGAGCTGATTGCAGACCTCAACGTCTTAGACAAGCCAGTCATGGTGGCCAAGGGCGGTTTTCATGGCATGGGCAACATCCGCTTTAAATCGAGCACCAATCGCGCGCCACGCAAGACTACGAAGGGGAAGCCTGGAGAGATGCGCAAGCTGCAGCTGCAGCTTCGCCTGATGGCTGATGTGGGTCTGCTTGGCTTTCCGAATGCCGGCAAATCGACTCTTATTCGGTCTGTGTCGGCAGCTACCCCTAAGGTTGCTGATTATCCATTTACAACACTGGTGCCAAATCTCGGGGTGATCAGCCTCGGTATGGAGCGTAGCTTCGTAATGGCCGATATTCCTGGTCTTATCGAAGGCGCATCGGAAGGAGCCGGTCTTGGTTTTCGCTTCCTGAAGCACCTTTCTCGAACTCGCCTATTAGTTCACTTAGTCGATGCCTTGCCGGCAGACGGCAGCAATCCGGTAGACAATGCCGAACAGATCATCAAGGAGTTGGAGAAATTTAGTCCGACTCTCGCCCAGAAGGAGCGCTGGCTGGTCATTAACAAGGTAGACCTGTTAGATCCTGAGCTGTTGGAAGAATTGCGGCAAGGGCTGCGTGAGCGTCTCTCTTGGGAAGGCGATATCTATGAGGTGTCGGCGCTTAATAAGCTTGGCTGCAAGGACATGTGTGAAGGTCTCATGGTCTCTATCGAATCCCACCGAGAGAGGGTTCTCGAGGACGAAGAGTATCGAGAGGAATTGCAGGAGAAAGAGGATGCTATGGCCTTTGAAATCCGCCGCACGATAGAGAGTACTAAGTCTGCGCGGCAACAGGACGATGAACTACTAGACGATGAACTTTTAGATGATGATTGGGAAGAATGAGCGCAGCTGCAATGCGAGAATCGATAAAAAAATCTAAGCGTTGGGTAGTAAAAGTTGGTAGCTCGCTAGTAACTAACGATGGCAGCGGCCTAGATCTAAGAGCAATCGAGGATTGGGCGGGCCAATTGGTTGCCATGCAGAGGCAAGGTATTCAGGTTGTGCTGGTGTCTTCTGGTGCGGTGGCGGAAGGTGTAGCGCGACTCGGACTAAAAACCCGTCCTAAGCAGGTTCAGTTACAGCAAGCGGCAGCCGCGGTAGGGCAGATGGGCTTGGTTCAGGCCTATGAAAGCTGTTTCATGCGACACGGCGTACACGCCGCACAAATTCTACTAACGCACGACGATTTATCTAACCGTACCCGCTATCTAAACGCCCGCAGCACGTTGACTACCCTGTTAGAAATGGGAGTCGTGCCGGTAGTGAACGAGAACGACACGGTTGCGACTGCGGAATTGTGCTTCGGTGACAACGATACTCTAGCGGCGCTAGTTGCAAATCTCATCAATGCAGACGTGATGCTAATTCTCACCGATCAGGACGGCTTATTCGATGCCGATCCGCGGAATAATGCCTCGGCGAAATTAGTGGCTAGCGCGTCAGCCATAGATGGAAGCCTAAGCGCGATGGCGGGCAAGGGAAGCAGTCTAGGACGAGGCGGCATGATGACGAAGTTGTCGGCGGCTAAGCTTGCGTCACGATCAGGAACCAATACGCTGATTGCGAACGGGCGTGAGCAGCAAATCCTCTCTCGGCTGCATGATGGCGAAGAAATCGGCACATTGTTATATGCCGATAGCGAGCCCGTTACTGCCAAGAAGCAGTGGCTGGCGAGTCAGCTTACTGTTAAGGGTAGCCTAATTTTGGATGCTGGTGCTGTAAAGGTGCTAAAGGATTCGGGTCGTAGTCTGTTAGCCGTTGGAATCAAATCGTTGTCAGGTCAGTTTGCACGGGGCGAAGTGGTCGCGTGTCTGGATGAGGCTGGTGTAGAAATCGCACGGGGTTTAGTGAATTTCGATAGCATCGAGATCGCAAAGATTAAAGGGCAGAGTAGCGAAAATATCGAGAACCTTCTCGGTTATGCCGGCGAGGAAGAGATCATTCATCGCGATAATCTCATTTTAGGCGGTTAGCGAGCAAAACTTTGTAGAGCCTAGATTTTAGGCATAAAAAAACCGGCTACTGCCGGTTTTTTTGGACCTGAAATAAATCTATTTCAGTGCCTTTACTGCAGTATTCAAACGGCTCTTGTGACGAGAAGCCTTATTCTTATGAATAATTCCTCTGTCCGCCATACGGTCGATTACAGGTACGGCAGTGTTGTAGGCTTCAACGGCCTTCGCGTGATCACCACCTTCGATGGCTGCGTCCACTTTCTTGATTTGAGTACGTACCATGGATCGGAAAGATGCATTGTGACGACGACGAACTTCACTCTGTCTTGCACGCTTGCGGGCTTGTAAAGAATTAGCCAATTGGAGCTCCTTATTGCACTAGATCTGTATTTCTAGTCGGTTATTTCGTTAAATTCGATAGTAGAGGGGGCGATATTTGCTGCGTCTCGTCCCCGAATTCAGAGCGCGACACTATGCCGTTTTCACTGCCTGTTGTCAATAGAAGAAAATACTACAGGCTTTCCCTAAGCCCTTAACAATACTCAACTTATTGCTGATTGGCAGCAATAGCGTGATAATCTCTCTTCGGCATCAATCATATCAGCAAGGCTATCTACTCAATGAGTGAATCTCACTCTTCTCAAGAACAGCAATCTGAAGACAGCAAGAGCGGCGAATCCAGCCTACTGAAAGCGAGTAGTGTTACCGGTTCAATGACGCTGGTTTCGCGCGTCCTAGGTTTGGCGCGGGATGTGGTCATTGCCCGTGTTTTCGGTGTGAGCGACGGAGTTGACGCTTTTTTTGTGGCGAATAAGATTCCCAATTTTATGCGCAGATTGTTCGCGGAGGGGGCTTTCAATCAAGCCTTCGTTCCGGTTCTTTCTGAGTATCGGTCGACTAAGTCCCTGGCGGATGTGCAGCTGCTAATTAATGCTGTTGCCGGTAGTCTGGGTGGATTCCTGTTTATTTTTACCTTTGTCGCTGTAGTGGCGGCGCCGTTAATTGCTGTACCTATCGCCTACGGGTTCACAGACGAGCCGGACAAATTCGCACTGCTTGTAGAGATGCTGCGAATTACCTTTCCCTATTTGTTTCTGATATCGATGACCGCGCTGTGCGGGTCGATTTTGAATAGTTACGCGCGCTTTGCCGTTCCAGCCGTGACTCCCGCGCTGCTCAATATCTCGTTGATTGGCTGCTCATTTTTTCTGGTGCCTTATATGCGCGTGCCGGAATTGGCGCTGGCATGGGCAGTGTTAATAGCCGGCGTTGCGCAGCTGTTGTTTCAATTGCCCTTTCTTGCCCGCATGCGGCTGATGCCTGTGCCGAAGGTGGGGAAATACCATGAAGGTGTGGAGCGCATTAAGAAGCTAATGGTGCCAGCTTTATTTGGCGTGTCCGTGAGCCAGATTAATCTGCTATTCGATACGCTCATTGCCACGATGCTGGTGTCTGGCAGTGTGTCGTGGCTGTATTATTCGGATCGCCTGATGGAGTTGCCGTTAGGCACCTTTGGGATAGCGATTGCGATAGTGGTGCTCCCAAGTCTGTCAAGGAAACACGCCACGTCTTCCCTGAATGAATTTGCTGAGACTCTGGATTGGGCTTTTCGTCTAGTGGTGTTGATTGCCATTCCTGCTGCGCTGGCACTCATTGTGATTGCTGAGCCGTTGCTTATAGCTCTGTTCCATAATGACAAATTTACCGCCGCCGATGTGTCGAGCTCGGCGGGCAGTCTTAAGGCCTATGCGCTAGGCTTGATTGCATTCATGTCTATTAAAATATTTGCACCTGGATATTTTGCACGACAGAACACGGCCACACCGGTGAAGATTGGCATCGTGGCGATGGTAAGTAATATGGTCATGAATCTAGTGTTCTTCTTAGGCGGCCTCGCTCATGTAGGTCTCGCGTTGGCTACTAGCCTCGCTGCGTTCCTGAATGCGGGTCTATTGTTGCGCGGATTATTAGCCGATGGTGTGTTTAAGTTTCAAACCGGTTGGGGGGTATTCTTGCTTCGGGTGGTTTTGGCGAATGCGTTGATGGTTTATTTCCTGTTGAGTTTCTCGGGAGATTGGCAAGAATGGTTAGTCTGGTCGATGACGGACAAGGTGGTTCAGTTGGGCATGTTGGTAGTTGGTGGTGTGCTCATCTATTTGGCGGTA
Organism: uncultured Gammaproteobacteria bacterium; assembly: GCA_913060495.1. Taxonomy (GTDB): domain Bacteria; phylum Pseudomonadota; class Gammaproteobacteria; order Pseudomonadales; family Pseudohongiellaceae; genus UBA9145. The sequence continues at coordinate 41,980 of CAJXRP010000001.1, forward strand.
CTGTTTGCTGCGGGCTTAAGATGGCGTCATATCTATCGCTAGTACGCTGCATGAGAGTAAGTTGAGAACCCATGAAAAAGGTATATAGCACCGAAATTCTCGCGAATGCTTGGAATATCCGTAACGTTCTTGAGCAGCACGATATTGAGTCGGTGGTAAAAAACGAAAATCTTTTTTCAGTCTCCGGAGAAGTACCTTTTCTTGAGTGTTTGCCGGAAGTTTGGGTTAAGCCTCTGTATTTTGCTCGGGCCACGCAAATTATCGCCGAGATAGAGAACTCTCTAGAGGACAGTGGTCCCGATTGGGTCTGTAACGATTGTGGCGAATCCAATCTAAGCAACTATTCCATATGTTGGAGTTGTGAAAGCAGTCATGAAGCTCGACCGACAGCTCAGTAAAAATGTTAAAAACCTTCACCCTTTTTGTTCTGCTAATTATCTTGCCCGTATCCGCGTTGGCTGAGTGCGTGGTGTTGTTGCACGGCCTAGGTAGGTTATCCAATTCCATGGGGGAGTTAGAGACGAAACTGGCTCCAGCGGGCTATACGGTGGCGAATATTAGATACCCGTCCCGTAGCCACCCAGTCGATGTATTGGCAGTAGACGCGATAGGGCGAGGCCTCAGTCAGTGTAGGGGCGAGGGTGTAGGAAAAATTCACTTCATCACTCATTCCCTTGGGGGAATACTGCTGCGCTACTATCTGAAGGATAATTCTATCGATGAATTGGGTCGGGTCGTTATGCTTGGGCCTCCTAACCAAGGAAGCGAAATCGTAGATGGCTTGCTGCCACTGCCAGGGTTTAGTTTTATCGGCGGGCCTGCAGGGGTCGCATTGGGAACAGGAAAGGGCAGTATTATTGAGAGCTTGGGCCCTATCGAGTTTGATCTTGGTGTCATTGCGGGTAGTACCAATATTAATCCGCTAGAGTTCCTGTTTATTGCTGGGCCTAGTGATAGTATCGTTTCGGTAGAGAGCACCAAGGTGCAGGGTATGAATGCGCATAAGATCCTACCGGTGACGCATACATTTATGATGCGTAACAACGAGGTAATCGAACAGGCAATTCATTATTTGAAGACGGGCTCCTTTATTTCCGGGCCTTTCGATGAAGAGCACGACGACTAATATGGCTGTTGATACTAATCCAGGCACCGCCCCCAATACTTCTGCTGGTCTTCATCCGAACCAAGGTTCTGTGGCTGTAGAGTTAGGTCTCGATGTAACAAAATTTAGATCTGCTGTAGAGGCGGTTGAGGCTATAGAGTCAGCGCTCGGCAAGTCAGCAGAGGAGGAGTGTGCCCGCTGGTTTGCGATCAGCGCACTTAGGTATCTGCGTAAGGAGAAATGGGCGGCACCGAACGACAGTGGTCTGGATGATGAAAGACAGAACAGCCTCGCTAGAGATTGTCTGGCGGTTGAAGGTTTTTCATCATCTCTGCGCACAGTCACCAAAGATGCTCGAAGCAAGTTCAGATTAGTGAATTTCGCCAGCAGCAAGAAAATTGAAAGGGGCGTGTTGGCAACAGGCACCAAGGCCTACAAGATTGCGGCCCATGTAATAGTAGAAGCAGGGTTGGTTGAACAGAAAGAGAAAAAAGCCAGCAACAAAACCAAATCTGAACCCAAAACTGAACCCAAAACTGAACCTAAGAAAAAGAGCCAGCGGCCAGAATTAAAAGAAATTGAGAAAACTGTCGTCGGACGCAGAGCGAAACGTCGTGGCTATTCCGAAGATGAAATTGTAAAAGTGGTAGGTGTCTCGGAAGTTCCATCCGATAAGAATCAAGCCCTGCCCATGAGCAAGGAAGAGTTTGCAGATTTAGATGCCGCGCTAAGTAAGAGTGACACCGAAATTATCCAGCAGAGCTGGGGTGATCAGCAGAATGAAGACCGCTGGAGTCGTATTCTGGGGTTGTTGGCAGGCGTTGGCTTTTTCGTGTTTATTGCGCTGTTGTTTCTATAGTCGCTTTGGATGCCGGTCGTTTATAACGACTAAGCGCGCGACATAAATTTTCCGGTTACCGTATTTACCTTTATCACTTCTCCAGGAGAGAGGTACTCTGGTACTTGGATTTCTAAGCCGGTGGAGAGTGTTGCTGTTTTGCTTCTGTTCGTCGCCGATGATCCGGTCACTGCTGGAGGAGTATCAATCACTTCAAGATTCACCGATTGTGGCAATTCGATGCCAAGCAAGTTGCCGTCCATGATTAGTGCCACGATGTCTTCTTGCTGCTCCACTAAGTAATCTTTCTGACCCTCAAGCCGATCCGAATCTACGCCGTATTGACTAAAGTCTTCCATATTCATGAAGTAGTAGGTGTCACCGTCTAGGTAAGAGTACTGCACGCCGACGCGGACACAGTCAGCTTCCTTTAGCAGGTCATCTCCCTTGAATGAAGAGTCTAGTTTTTGATGGGTCTGTAAATTGTTGAACCGAACTTTATAGAGTGTAGCGGCTCCACGAGAAGAAGGGCTCTTGCTCTCGGTCTGTTTAACAATATGTGGTATGCCATCGATGTCGACGATCATTCCGCGCTTAAGTTCGTTGGCTTTAGGCACGTTGTTTATCCTTTTTCGCTAGACTAAATTTCTTGATCTTACTGATCACTATAGAGATTTGAGCTATTTCTGCGTGGTGGCAGTAGCCGAGGCTCGATAGTGTGGGGAATCTACAGAATAGCAGCGCTCCTGTAAACAGCGACGCAGTAGTCACCAGTAACGGAGCTACAATTTAACGATAAGGCTTTGAATAGTAGCTGTTTTCCACCATAATCCGAAATCCTAAAAAAGCATTAAGGTACGGCAATGACAGAGCGCATTAAGGAAGTCGATAATCTTCATATTATTGGTCATGAGGAACTAACCTCGCCAGCGGCACTAAAGAGCGAGTTTGCTTTAGAGGGCAAGGCGCTGGAGACGGTGCAGAATGGTCATCGCTCGGTCAAAGGTATCCTCGATCATGAGGATCCTAGGCTGATCGTCGTCGTTGGTCCGTGTTCCATTCACAGTCCCGCCGAAGCGCTCGAATATGCTCGGCGCCTAAAGACTCTGGCAGATGAGTTGTCGAATGAGTTGTTGATCGTGATGCGTGTCTATTTCGAGAAGCCGCGAACAGCTATTGGCTGGGAAGGACTCATTTATGACCCGCACCTCGATGGCAGTCACAAGATTGATCATGGTTTGCGAATCGGCAGGCGCTTGATGTTGGATATTGCTGAAATAGGCTTACCTATCGGTATCGAAGCCTTAGATCTAATTACGCCACAGTATCTGCAAGATTTAGTTAGCTGGACGGCGATAGGTGCGCGAACTACAGAGTCCCCAACTCATAGAAAACTTTCTAGCGGTATTTCATCAGCGGTTGGCTTTAAGAATAACGTTGATGGCGGACTTATGGTCGCCGTGAATGCTATTCGTTCTGCTTCTGCTACTAATAGTTTTATTAGTGTCACCGAGCAGGGCAACGTTGCCATGTTTCGAACAGGAGGCAATCCGCATTGTCATGTCATTCTAAGAGGGGGCAAGTCACCCAATTATGATGCGGCTAGCGTGGCAGCATGTGAGGTAGAATTGCAGAAGGCAGGCTTGATAGAAAATATCATGATCGATTGCAGTCATGGCAATTCGAACAAGGATCATCGCAATCAGAAGCTGGTTTTGGATGAAATTGCAGAACAGATTAATAACGGCAATAAGTCAATTATCGGCGTTATGGTTGAGAGTAACTTGGAAGAGGGAAATCAACCTATTCCCGATGATCTGGACGATCTGAAATACGGAGTGTCGATTACCGATGCCTGTATCGACTGGCAGGCTACTGAGGCGTTGCTAAGAGAGTTTGCCGGATCTATTTCCGAATCTCTGAAGTCTCGCGCGGTCTAATCATTACACTGCCGGCGCGGTCTTAAAATGACCGTGCCGGCAGTGCAAAGTACAAATTGCATCGTTAACTATGTTTTCAACACTGCAGCGAGGCTGTTTGCTAGATACTCTATGTTGGAGTCGTTAATGCCAGCCACGTTGATGCGGCTCGAGTTAACGAGGTAGATGCTGTAGTCATTAACTAGCGACTGCACCTGATCAACATTCACACCGAGGAAGGAGAACATGCCTTTCTCTCTCTCGATAAAGCTAAAATCCTGATCGATCCCGATAGACTGAATCTGCTTAACGAATTGAGCGCGCAGGCCGTTTATACGATCGCGCATCTCTGTTAATTCAGTATCCCATTCCGTGCGTAATGCATCGTTCGATAGAATCAGCTGAACAACTGCTGCGCCGTGATCAGGTGGCATTGAGTACATCGCTCTCGCGGCACCGGCTATCTGCGTGGTTGCCACTGCTGCTGCGGCATCGTTATCACAGATTAAGGTCATCGCACCGGTGCGCTCCCGGTATAGGCCAAAATTCTTCGAGCAAGAGCTGACCACAATCAATTCCGGCAAAGACTCGGCGAGTAGGCGGGTGCCGTAGACATCTTCCTCTAGGCCATCTCCCAAGCCTTGATAGGCGAGGTCGATAAACACAGTGAAGCCCTGCTTGAGTGCGATATCGCGAATTTGTTGCCATTGCTCTTGATTCAGATCGGCGCCACAGGGGTTATGGCAGCAGCCATGGAGTAATACGACGTCGCCGCTGCCTATATTACTAAGGCATTCGACCATTTCAGCAAATTTTACGCTATGACTGTCGTAGTCGTAGTAGGGGTACTCGGCGATCTTGAGGCCAGCAGACCCAAGCAATGGAACGTGGTTTGCCCAGGTTGGATTGCTTACCCAGACGGTTGCGTCGGGGTTAGCTGATTTTATAAATTCGGCGGCGAGTCGTAAGCCACCGCAGCCACCGGGTGATTGCACGGTAACGCGTCGCTTGCCTAGGCTGTCATTGAGAGACTTTCCGAGTAACAGTTCTGCCACTATCGCGTTGTAGTCGGCGGCGCCAGTTGGACCCACGTAGCTTTTCGTCTTCTGGGAATCGAGAATAATGCCCTCGGCTTTCTTTACTGCCGTCATTACTGGCGTGTCACCAGCCTCGTTTTTATAGACGCCAATTCCCAAATCAATTTTTTTCGGGTTATTGTCGGCACGGTAGCTGGCCATGAGTCCTAGAATTGGATCTGCCGGAAGAGCTGGAAGTGATTGAAACATGATATTTACTCTATCTTCTCTGGTGGGCTTTGAGGGTGTTTTGCAGCAAAGAAGCGCGCGTCATCGGACCCACGCCTCCGGTTACGTAAGTGATATAAGAGCACTTGTCTTTCACGTTCTCAAAATCCACATCACCTACGTTTCTAAAACCTGATTTTTTTGTGCTATCTGGAACTCTGGTCTGGCCTACGTCGATAACGACGGCGCCTTCCTTGACCATGTCGGCGGTTACGAACTCGGTCTTGCCGATAGCGACGATCAATATGTCGGCGCTTGCGCAGAGTGCAGCGAGGTCCTTCGTTCTACTGTGAGCGATAGTAACGGTCGCATTGCCCGGATTGGTGTTGCGCGACATCAGCACGGCCATCGGCGTACCGACTATGTTGCTGCGCCCAAGAACGACACAGTGCTTGCCTGTCGTGTCAATCTCATAACGTTTCAGTAGTTCCATGATGCCATTGGGTGTCGCCGATATAAAAGTGGGCAGACCCAAATTGAGGCGGCCTACGTTCTCGGGGCAGAAACCATCTACATCTTTGGCTGGGTTGATAGCCAGAATGATCTTGTTCTCATCAATATGCTTAGGCAGTGGTAGCTGGACGATGAAGCCGTCGATCGCATCATCGTTGTTTAGCTCATCGACCTTCGCTAACAATTCCTGCTCGGTAACAGTGTCTTCGAGGCGTATCGTGGTTGACTCAAAGCCTACCTCGGCACAGTCCTTTATCTTGAAGGCGACATAGTTCTGCGAGGCGCCGTCATTGCCGACAAGCACAGCCGCGAGGTGAGGAGGACGTTGACCGTTGGCTGTTATTTCAGAGACAGTTTGAGCTATTTCTTGACGAATTTTCTCCGAGCAAGACTTGCCATCAAGTAGTTGCATAGTGATCTTTCCAGTGTTTAAGGTTGCCCATTAGTGGCTAGCGCACCAGAGGTGATTTGCGCTGGGAATAGCGTATTTCGAAGTGGCACTATGATAAACGAGCGGCCAGATTAGCTCAAGCTCGACGAGCGAATATAGCTACCACTTGCCGGTATTTTCCATGCTTTTCCACGGTTCTTGGGCGGGCAGAGCATCGCCCCGCTGCAGCAGCTCGATCGAGATATTATCCGGTGACCGAACAAATGCCATATGGCCGTCACGTGGGGGTCGATTGATAGTTACGCCAGCTTCCATCAATTTCTGGCAAGTGTCGTAGATGTTGTCTACGGCGTAGGCTAGGTGGCCAAAATTCCGGCCTTCGTCGTAATCTTCAGGATCCCAATTATAGGTAAGCTCAAGCTGTGCTTCTTCGTCGCCTTCTGCCGCTAGAAAAACCAGACTAAATCTAGCTTCCTCGAAATCGCGGCGCTGCAGCTGTTTGAGCCCTAGATGTTCGCAGTAAAACTGCAAAGACTTATCCAGGTCATTTACTCGGACCATTGTGTGAAGATATTTCATAAAGATTACTCTGTTAGTGCTGATGAGCGGATTGTTAAGTCTAGCAATTAGAAGAGTACAACCGATCTAATGCTCTTACCTTCGTGCATTAGATCGAATGCTTTGTTGATATCTTCCAGCGGCATCGTGTGGGTAATGAGCGGGTCGATCTGAATCTTGCCATTCATGTACCAATCGACAATCTTGGGTACATCGCTGCGACCGCGCGCGCCACCAAATGCAGTGCCTTTCCAAGAGCGGCCGGTTACTAACTGAAAGGGGCGGGTGGAAATTTCTTGCCCAGCCCCGGCTACGCCGATAATAAAGGATTCACCCCATCCCTTGTGGCTGCACTCTAAAGCCTGACGCATAGTCGTGGTATTACCTATGCACTCGAATGAATAATCCACGCCACCGCCGGTTAATTCGATTATGGCCTCTGTGACATCATCGATGTCCCGTGGGTTGATAAAGTCGGTCATGCCGAATTCTCGCGCGAGAGTTTCGCGGTCGTCATTGAGGTCGATGCCAATGATCCTGTCGGCGCCAACCATTTTAGCTCCCTGAACGACATTCAGGCCGATGCCGCCGAGTCCGAATACTGCAACCGTGCTACCAGGCTCTACCTTGGCATCGAACGCTACCGCGCCTACACCCGTAGTAACGCCGCAGCCGATATAGCAGACCTTATCGAAGGGTGCGTCCGAGCGAATCTTCGCTAGGGCGATTTCAGGCAATACGGTGTAGTTGGAAAACGTAGAGCACCCCATATAGTGAAGTATCGGCTTGCCATCAAGGGAGAAGCGGCTGCTGCCATCGGGCATCAACCCTCGACCCTGTGTTGAGCGTATCGATTGACAGAGATTTGTCTTCGGATTTAGGCAGAAATCACATTCACGGCATTCGGGTGTGTAGAGGGGGATGACCGTGTCACCAACCTTTAGAGATTTAACTCCTGCACCAACCTCCATAACGACGCCAGCGCCTTCATGGCCGAGTATCGCTGGAAAGGCGCCTTCCGGATCATCGCCGGACAGGGTGAATGCATCCGTATGGCAGATGCCTGTGGCTTTGATCTCAACGAGAACTTCCCCAGCTTTTGGGCCTTCCAAATCTACTTCGACGATTTCAAGGGGCTTGCCTGCTTCGAATGCAACCGCAGCGCGTGATTTCATGAACTTCTTCCTCGTTGTTAGATAAGTCTGCTTAAGGCTATTGCTGAGATAGTGTTCTAACAGTGCCCTACTAAATAGTACTTTGGATAATCGTTCGCAGGCTTCTCGAATAGCTGCCTAGGTAGACGCATTGTAAGAGCCCAGTGGACCGGCGGCAACCTAGCGCTTCTGCTTAGATGCGAGTATTATCGTGCGCTCGATTCTGAGCCTTGGCAATCATGAAGATAATTGCTCTAGTTCTATGTAGCCTCCTTGGAAGTGCAAGCTTCTATGGCTTTGTTCCAAGCGCTGTGGCGGCTGAGTTATATGACAACGTGGTGTGGATCGATGTGCGCTCCAAGCGAGAGTATCGCCGTGGACATATCGAAGGTGCTATTAATATTCCGCATGGCGATATCGGTCATAGGATATTTGTGGAAGTGCCGGACACCTTTACAGAAGTGCATATCTACGATGGTAGTCAGGGAACGTATGCTGGCATTGCGCTCGAAATGTTAATGGAGATAGGTTTTCAGGAAGTAGTTAACGAAGGCGGCTATGATGCCCTGCTAGAGAAGCAGGGTCTCAGTGAAGAGTAGTTTGATCGTCGCTGAATTGTCCGTTAGTCACGCCACTTGTTCCTAGCAGCCGGCTTAAAGCTGCGCTGAATCTGCCTGTACCCGCTTATGGAAATCGCAATAGTCGTAGTAGTAATATTCGTTGGCTCGTTCGTGCAGAGCTCAATCGGCTTTGGTTTAGCTATAGTTGCAGCTCCCATTCTTTTCTTAATCGATCCGCTTTATGTGCCGGCGCCGATCACCATTTCGGCGTTAACGTTGTCTATTGCAAACTCTTACAGTCATTGGCGTTCGATTTCCTTTCGTGGATTGAAGTTTGCGATTCTTGGAAGAGTCCCAGGAACTATATGCGGTGGCCTGCTGCTGCTCTGGATCGACCAGCAAGCGCTTGCGCTCTGGTTGGGGCTGTCTGTATTGGTGGCGGTAGCGCTCAGTATGAGCAACATAGTTTTAAAGGCGAATGGCAAATCACTTTTCTGTGCTGGTTTTCTTTCCGGGTTCATGGGAACGAGCACTTCAATCGGTGGGCCTCCCATGGCGCTGGTAATGCAGCATCAAGAGAACGATTTCATCAGGGCGAATCTAGCGGCATTCTTCGTGGTTAGTTGTTCTATGTCTCTGCTGATGCTGTTCAGTATCGGACATTTTGGCATGGAACATATTGTGATCTCGTTGCCAATGATGCCTGCTACGCTGCTAGGGTATTGGGTGGCGATGCGTACGATGCATCGTATCTCGCACCAGAATCTCCGACGGGCGTCACTAGGGCTCTGTGTGGTCGCCGGCTCAGCTGCCATAATCTCTTATTGGGCCTAGGGTGTTTGTCTAAAGGCTTCTATGTGATTCGAATAGAAGCCTTTTTTGTGGTTAACTATTACCCCTGTGGTGCGTAACAGCATTTATTATATAGCGCTTAGAAAGAGTCGGAGAAGGTAGAAGAACAATGGCAGCTTGGCCAATCGAAATTAACATGGAGTCTTTCAACGAAGCCTGGTGCTTGGAAGGGGAGACTTTTTGGCGCAGTGTTTTTGAAATGCACAAACACAAGATGGAGATCAAAAATCCTAAGATCGCCATCGGCAATCTTGAAAAGATATTCACTGCGACTTTTGATCTAGCAAATACCAAAGGTTTTCAGGCGATGAGTCTGCGAGACTTGAGCCGAGAGACGGGAATAAGCATGGGCGGTTTGTATGCTTATATAGGCAGTAAGAACGATCTGGCTTCAGTCATAGAGGGAGTGCTAAGAAATACCATCGATCAGATTGTCGGTGGGCTAAGCTCCCATGACCTAGAACCACTTCAGTGTCTGCGTGCAATCGTCTATGGGGAAATATTTGCCATGGAGAAATTGAGTCCTTGGTATTACTTCTGCTTCATGGAATTGAAGGGCTTGCCGCGTGATCAGCAGCAACAGACACTCGAGCTTGAGCTGCGTTTCGAAGGCATACTCATGGACGCGATTCGTGCAGGAGTGGCGAGTGGCCAATTTGTTTGCAATCAACCCGAATTACTCGCTTCTCAAGTAACGGCTCAGCTACAACAGTGGCACCTAAAACGGTGGAAATTTAAATTGCGAGATATTGGTAAGCAAGAATATGCGCAGTTTGTATTCGAGAGTCTTTTGAAGTGTCTGGAATATCCAGCTACCAGCATTGAAGCTAGCAATGGTGCAGCGTCGAGCTCTAAGCTTGAGCCTTCGCTTTTAGCCTAGCTATTTTCCGCTTTCAAGCCTTTCTTTTCTGCATAGAAGCTGCGAATTTCCTTCATGTCAGCGTCTAGATCCCCGGTGGGGTAGAAGAAGTCTGCGAATCCCGCCTCTTTCTTCTCTGCATCCACATAGCCCATTAAAACCGGAACTTCAGCGTTATTCGCTATGTGATAGAAGCCTGTCTTCCATTCGCTTACCTTGCTTCGAGTGCCTTCTGGTGGCACTAGAACGACAAAGTTGTCGTGGTTCTTGAATTGACTGACGGTCTCATACACTACGTTATGTGACTTAGCGCGATTGATTGGAATGCCCCCCAGCCATTTCATAAGCCCGGAGAAAGGGAAAGGGAAGAGGGTGTTCTTTCCCATCCAGAAGAGCTGCAATCGCAGTTCTAAAACGACCAATAGCATCAGTGGGAAATCCCAGTTACTGGTATGGGGCGCGCCAATAAGGACGTATTTAGGAACTGATACCTTGCTACCAATAGACGTCCAGCCGATTAGCTTAAGGATTAATATGGCTATAAAGCGTAGTAGGGGCGTGAGTATCGGAGTAGAAAAAATCGTGGTTCGCATCGTCGTCTATTCTGGTTGGACGGGGCGATTATAGCCTAGCTTCACTAGGCTAAGCTAGAGCCCACATATTACATGGGTAGCAATATGCGGGCTCTGGCGAGCGCTATTCGTAGTGAAAGGTAACGGTAAAATATTCCTTTCGTTTTGCCTTAACACTGATGTAGTCAACATACCCTCTAGCGTTTAGAAATCGACTGGGGTGATAGAGGCTAAGCGAGTAGCCGGTATGGCTGATCAGTCTTTTTCTTGGATAAGTTATAACATCGTTTATATGGACGGCTTCATGGTCGATGCCGGTGAAAGTCATTCCCGTTACCGGTCTGCCAGGGTAGGGGTTGGAGATGATTCGCGTGCGTCGCGAGCTTCCGCCGCGAATCGGTTCGCTGGTAAAACTTGCGCTGCCATGGCTAGCTCGATTGGAATGTCTGCCGCCGAAGCCTCGCGCCGAATTACCACGGTCGTTACGGTATCCGCGTTCATAACGAGAGCCTTGCGGTCTGTCTAGAGCTGCGTGAAGAAAAGTTTCTGCGACAACATTGAGTAAGCGATCTTCCACGGCACTGTTGCGATGGCCATGATCGGCATAGGCTGCGTTCGACGTTAAGATCACAGCGGTGGTTAAGGTGCTTAGTATCGTTCTGATTGAATTTGTCATAGCAATTCTCCTCTTGCTAAGACTCATACTACGCCCCTCAGATGAACTAAAAATGAATGAGAGGGTATTTTGTTGCTAACCACCTTGGGTGGATGGCTGTTGATTAGAGTTGGTGCTGAATCCCAGTAAGGCTTGATGCTGGTTGCAGTTAGTCGTCAGCAAACAAACTCTTCAGTTCGGCGAGAGCCTTGTCCGCTTCGGCAGTCGGAGATGTTCCGGCTTCGCTTTCCAAATCAGGCTCCTCTCCAAATAGTTCGGCTAGGCTTGCCTTGGCCGCTGCAGCTGCCGCATCGTCTTTCTTGTTGTAAGCCTTAGGGTTCACTTTGAAGAAATCGCAGAAGTTAGCCTTCTCATTATCTAGTACAAATTCGGCACGATCTTCGCTGCAGCTATCTGCAAGGGCGGGTGCATAGTTTTTGCAGGAAATGCAGGCATGGAGGTCTGCATTACAGGTGCTGCATTCTTCATAGCGGGAGAATGGCAGGAGCAAATTGCGTAGAGTAGTTCCGCATTTCCAACATTGAATAGTTATGTCGCGACTTGCCATGATGAGTCTACTGAGCTATCGATTTACCATTCTTGAAAATAGGACTGTACGTCAGGTTCGCACAGTCTCTTGGTGCCGCCATCGATCGTTCCTATGTAAAGAAATCCAATTATCTTTTCTTCAGCGCTGAGTCCGAGACCAGCCTTAACGATAGGATTGTAGGCTAAAGAGCCGGTTCTCCACATTGCGCCAAAACCCTGCGCGAAGGCAGCGAGTAGCATATTTTGCGTGGCGGCGCCTGCGGACAAATCTTGCTCGATCTCAGGTACTTTGGGATGAGGTTTATAGCTGGAGATGCACACTAGAACCAGAGGCGCGCGCAGTGGCTTGCGGCGCAGCTTTTCGATTGCATTAGGCTGCAAAGATGCGTCGTTTGCTAAACCGGCCTCGACGAATAGCTCACCTAGCTTTTGCCTTGAGTCTCCCTTTACCACAAGAAAGCGCCAGGGCCTGAGTACGGCATGATCGGCGGCACTGAACGCGGCCTTGTAAATATTCTCGAGCATCTCGGGGCTGGGAAGCGGGTCGCTCAGCTTGGGAACGGAACTTCTCAGGTGTAGAGCGTCTAATGCATTCATAGCGTGTTGTTTCCGAATCGTTAGATTGCTTTGATAAGCCAGCGTTCATAGGGCTCGTCAGATACTGTGCAAAGCATAAAGCAATCCTTCGGCACTGGAAACTGCGGCTAAGAAAAACAGCCATTAACCACATGTAATTCAGGGTTTTGTGTGCTCGGCATCTCATGATTATTGTACTGAATACTGGTATACTTTCGTGCTATTCAGTCGATAGCAGATGTGTGAAAGCTGTTTGTTTTGATCAGTAAGCTTAGTCTTGCTATTTACGTGTATCGGCACCTCGAAATGAGTACTCAGGATTAAGTTATGAATTCCAAGGCAGATGTGATTGCAGTCGGCAATGATCGACCGGTGTATCCGCAGGAGAAGTCGCGCTGGTTTGGCAGCGTTAAGAAGAAAACGTTGCGGCTTGCTTTCTCCTTCTACTCCCCCGATGGCAATGAAATAGCGATGCCAATCGCGAGTATGTCCGCCTATCTAAAGCGCGAATTCCCGAACGTAGAAGTGCTGCTCGAGCCGGTGCTGATTTTGCGTGATGCGGAAAAATACTCCCCTGAGAATTATGCACGCATGATTCAGGACCTGGATGCGGATGTCATCGCTTTCTCGATCATGAGCCCGCACTGGTATCCAATGGAGCCTTACTTCGCGGAAATCAAAAAATTGATGCCGGACATGCCACTTGTGATTGGTGGTTATCAAGCCATGCTTTCCCAAGAACAAACAATCGAGAGTCCCGATGTTGATTATATTTGTGTAGGAGACGGCGAGCACGCTATCGGCAATCTTGTACAACATTTACTGGGGACGAAACACGGTCCAGCTGATGGCATGTGGGAAAAACTAATCGACGGTTCTGTTTATGAAACAGAAGCACACCAGATTGGCGACTTAGCCTCGTTACCTTTTCCCGACTACGATGTGTTTGAAAAGGAGGATGGTTTTAAAGATGTAAATTCCTCAATTTTTGGGCCAAAGGGAAAGTTAGTCTTGCCGGTTATGACTGGGCGGGGTTGCCCATACCGTTGCACCTATTGCTGTAATACGCCTATTCTAGAAGGCTGGAAAACCAAGAAGACCTTTCTTAGAAAATACGATCCGCAAGATATGGTGGATGAGCTTATTCGTCTGCGAGATAAGTACGGCGTGGGCTATTTCGAATTCTGGGACGAGCTGTTTCTTTCCAATCTCAAATTCGTTAGAGCGTTCTTTGAGCTCTATAAGGAACAGGTGCATCTACCTTTCTCTATAAATTCGCGCGTAGAGGTGATGAACGAAGCATTCTGTAAGACTGCAGCGGAGGCAGGCTGTCATACTATTTGGTTTGGTATAGAGAGTGGTGACGAAGAATTCAGAGCGAAAATGCTTGGTCGCAAGATGACGAATAAGCAGGTTATCGAGGCGGCTGCTAACTGCAAGAAGGCCGGGATCAATCGACTCACGTTCAATATCGTAGGCGCGCCGTTAGAAACAGCTGAGAATATGCGCAAGACCTTAGAATTAAACAAGGCTATCGCGCCAGAGCATTTCTTTTTCTTTCCGTATATTCCTCTGCGTGGCACGCCGCTTTATAACATCGCCAAGGAAGAAGGTTTGTTGTTAACTTCGAAGAGGGAATTGCACTATCTCTCTGCTGCGAACGACCAGCAATTCATACTCAACATGAAAGAGCAGCCCGAGAAACTCTCGCAGGAAGTTTACAACGAAATTTGCATGGAGATGTTGGCTTTCCAGCAGGCAAATAATCGCCTGAGCTATGACGACGAGCCAGCAACAGTTGAAGATAAGAGTTTCAGCTTCGTTGAGCCAGAAAGTGAGACTAAGGCGGAAGCGCCTTTACCTCCGGCAGCTTCCAACTCCTTGCTAGACGGCGTGAAGAACTTGTTTCGCAGCTAGGTAAGCAAGTTTAGTAGTGGCGATCTAGGCGGCATTCTCGGCAGCATCTGCATGAGTCTGCCGTTCACCTGAGATCGCTTTATTGAATGACCGTAGAGATATGGCGGCCATCAGTAGATTTCCGCAGAAAGCCCCTCCGAAGAACCCCACCAATCCAAACCACTGACTTCCCAGGTAGGCGAGTGGCACATAGAACAAAAAGAAGCGGGCAGAGCTGAGATACAGGGCAGACATCGGTCTATGCAAAGCGTTCAATGATGAGTTCGTCAGAATGATGATGCCTTGCATGCCGTAGCCTAGTGGCAATATCCAAAGAAATAGCTTAATGGTTTCGATCACTTCAGGGTCGTCAGAGAATGTCGACGCAATCACGCCTGCACCCAGCGCCAACCCGACGTAGACCAGCATCTGCCATCCGAGAATGAACTTGATCGAGAGTCGATAGGCTTCCTCGACTCGATCGATCTTGCCGGCACCAAAATTCTGGCTGATGAGCGGGGGCAGAGAAGATGACATAGCTAAGACGATCAGGGTGGCCATAGGTTCAAGTCGCGCACCTACGCCGAAGGCCGCCACAGCCTCGTCACCAAAACTTGCTGCAATTGCCGTCATAATGCCCGCGGCCAGCGGCGTCATCATGTTCGCGCCAGCAGCTGGAACGCCAATACGCAGCATCTCGCGACCGGAAGAAATCATAACTGGGCGGCTGGGTAGCGAGCCGCTCACCAGCTGCTTTTGAAAAACGAGGATATACATCAGATAGAAATAGCCGACTCCCCACGCAATTATTGTCGCCCAAGCTGCGCCCTGTATGCCGAGTGCGGGTATGGGGCCGAGCCCGAATATAAAAATAGGGTCGAGGATTGCATTGATGAGCCCTGCGGCCGCCATCAATATGCTGGGTGTCTTGGTGTCGCCACAGGCGCGCAATATGCTGTTTCCCGTCATGATGCAGACCACCATGATACTGCCTGGAAACCAGACAACCATGTATTCCCTGATCGCTGGCATCAAGGATTCACTGGCTCCCATTAAGTGAAATATGCGGTCCATGAAGAACCAGCAGATGCTAACCACAATGACGGCGAGTAACAGGGAAATGTAGTTAATTACGGTGGAGGCTTCTTTGGCTTTTTCGTATTCGGAGCGGCCCAGATACTTGCCGACGACAGCTGAGGCGCCGATGCCGAGACCGATTGCAAGGCTCATGATGGTAAAGGTGACAGGAAACGTAAAGCTAATCGCGGTAAGTGCTTCGGTGCCCAGAAAGCTGATGAATAATGTGTCTACGAGGCTAAAGGTGAATAACATCAGCATGCCGATGATCATCGGAGTCGTCATGCGGATGAGGGATTTTTGAATGGAGCCTTCTGACAGATTGTAGCTGTGCTTATTGCTAGTCGAAGACATAGTTAATTTATAGCCCAATGGAGTCTGCTAAATCTGGATCAGTGCTGCTCGTCAGTATGAATTAATATACCTTAATTTGGAAACTCTGCACCCGCTGACACAGAAAATTGCAAAGGCTAGAAAGTAAGGCCTTTTCGTAGCATGCTTAATTGCTTATATACCTTCGGATTGCCAAACAGCAGTTCCTTCGCATCGGTCAAGTTAGGGTTTCCGCTTTCGCTGCCCAATAATCCTCCGGCTTCCTGGAGGATCAGTTTGGCCGCGGCCAGAGTAAGCATATTGTCATTCGCTGCACAGCCGCCCTGCATTCTGTCCGCTGCAATTTGCACCATATCTAAAGCCGTGCAGCCGGAGATTCTCGGGCTGGCACCTGCCTTCATGAATTCCTGTTGTAACCCCAGAGCAACATCTTGTGGCATGCCGTCAGGATTAAGACCGATGAGGCTGCCGCGAATTTCAGTGCGCTTGCCTACACGGATGCGATGGGAATTGAGTCGTGCACCAGCGCCTCTTGTAGCAATAAACTCTTCACGAAGAAGAGGGCTGACTAGAATTGCATGCTGCACCACGCCATCGATCTGGCAGGCTAGTGATACACCAAAATGTGTATAGCCGGTAGCAAAGTTTCTATTGCCTATTAATGGGTCTATAAGCCAGACAGTATCCTTGTTCTCTCCCTGTTTCAGGCCAGAGGCACGGGAGTGAAAGCTGTGTTCCGGGTGCGCTTTTTCTAAGTGGTAGAAAATTGTCTTCTCAGCTTCCAGATCCATCGAGGTGAGAAAATTATCAGGATCGTCATTGATGATCTTAATTCTATCGAGGCGGTCGCTGCTATGTGCTATTGCCTCCGCCGCATCTCTGGCGGCTTGAAGCGCGATATTTAACAAGGGGTGCATTGCTGACTTCCTGAGAGTGCTAACGGGCGTTGGCCTGTTAGGGAACAATTTTGGGCTCTAATCTAGAGGGTCGGGCCCATTTGTTACGGGTCTGTAGGAGGATTCTTGGGGAATTACTTCCGCGCATGAACTGCGCTACAGCTACCGATTTTCGGGGCCATGATAGCAAACAAAAGAAAGCAGAAGGAAACTATTACAATTTGCAGTTCTAGTAGGTCTATCTGGCCTGAATTTACCCACTGTTGGCTCGCGACGGGCATCTATCCTGCTATAATTCGCGGCTCTTTTGTTCACGAGTAGCGACAGTACAATGTTTGATTTTAGTCAGGTCAGTGTAGTTCTAGTAAATACCTCTCATCCAGGCAACATCGGAGCTACCGCGCGAGCGATGAAAAATATGGGCCTAAGTAAACTAACTTTGGTTCAGCCAGAAGATTTTCCTAGCGGGGTTGCCGTAGGTAGAGCGGTTTCCGCCGTTGATATTCTCGATAATGCGCGTGTGGTGACTAGTCTGCAGGAGGCTGTCGAGGATTGTGGCCTGGTTATCGGAGCAAGTGCGCGGTCTCGCAATATCCCCTGGCCCATGGTTTCGCCGGAGCAGTGTGCTCAGAAGGCAGTGACAGAGGCGCCAGCTAATAAAGTCGCCTTAGTATTTGGGCGAGAAGATGCGGGGCTGAACAATGAGGAGCTGCAACTGTGCCATTTTCATGTGCAGATACCTGCAGACCCGAATTACAGCTCGTTGAATCTGTCGGCGGCAGTGATGGTCGTATGTTATGAAGTCCGCAAGGCGGCCCTTGCCTTAGACGAGCAACCAGCAGTCGCCGAGGACGAGTTTTGGGATCAGGAAAAGGCTAATGGCGAGCAGGTTGAACACTTCTATGTGCATCTAGAGAGAGTGATGACAGCTATTAAATTTCACGACCCAGAGAATCCGCGGCAGCTTATGCCAAGAATGCGCCGTCTTTTTAGTCGTATCAGAATCGATGTGATGGAAATGAATATACTCAGAGGAATTCTATCGAATATAGAATTCAGGTTGGACAATGAGAAGAAGCTTAAGGCTCAGCTAGAGCAAAGCGAAGCGGCTAAAGAGTCTCAGTCCTAATTTTTATACAGGTTTAGCTATTTAAAGTGGTCAGACAAACTTTCTATTTCAGCGATGGGCCTTATTTACAAGCAATGCAGGGTCTGCACACAGCCCTGTCTGGCTCTGAGGCGTTCGTAAAGTTTATCGGACAGCCACGAACAGGTAAGAGCGGCGTGTGTGAGAAATTAACGCAGTTCATGCGCCTCAAGGGCTATCGGGTTATATATTTCGACTATCCAATAGAATCGCCAGATATGTTGCGCAGCATGCTAGCGAAAGAACTGGATATTCCGGATACGTTTAATGTGCTGCGGAATCTTGAAGATGCGCTGGTTACTGAGGACGGAAAACCTTTAGTCATTATCTTCGATGATGCACATCTACTGAGCGGTATAACACTGATCGAAATTTATCGGCTAGCCGGTGTGCAGGTTGCGCAGAAACGCGTCATTAATATTGTGCTCTGCGGTGAGCCGGAATTAGAGAGGCGGCTTAGTAGCAAAAAACAATTTACTTCTTTGCTGCAGCAAGTCTCCCATAATTTTCTGCTGGAACCGATGAATGCGGCTACCGCTTCGCATTTTCTGTCGGCGTTTCTCGAGAAGATGAAGTTGCCGGGCTTGCAGTTGCAGCCAGCAGCGCTAAGTCAATTCTACAAATCCTGTAAAGGTTTTCCGGGCCCTGCTTATTCGCTGTGCCAATTGATACTCGCAATACGTCAGGGCAGTCATGAGTTGAGTCCGATAACGAAAGAGGAATTGCTGCTTGCGATCCGCAGTGCGGATAGCGAACAGCCAGTCTCTAGCAGCCTACTTCGACAAGGCAAGCGGGGAATGTTGTTCGCTCCTGTCGCTGCTGTTGTCGTAATAGCTTCGTTGGCGTTGCTAGCGCGTCAGCTGAATCCCCCCGAGTCACAGAATGAGGTCGAGCAGGTTGCGGTGATCGCGACAGAAGGCGAGGAAGAGTTAGTGCCTGCGGCTTCACCGTTCGCCATGGATGAGTTGCTGCTTGCTGAGTCCGATAGTCAGACATCGGCAAATAGTCCAGCCCAAGTGGAAGCTCTAAATGTTACTGCGCAGCTAGCCGTGAGTTCTTCAGAGCCACAAGTTGACGAGCCTGCAGCAGAGGAGGCTGCGGTCGAGGAAGAAATGACAATCTCAGATTCTACTCTTGCCTTGGTCACGGCTCAGGAGCGCGGCATCTCGGATGAGACTCTTATTGAGCCCCTGTTTGAGCCGATGCCATTGGAAAAAAATAGTAGTGCTGTTAAGAATAACGAGGAAGCGATGCTGTCTGTCGTAGATGAATCGACAGCCAGTGACGAGCCAGTGCAGCTCGCGAATGTAACATTGACCAGGCCTATGCTCGCGTTAGATGAAATTGAGATAGCGCCGGAGATAGCACCGGAGATGCCAAGAGTGGAGCCCGCCCTAAGCCCAGTAGAGGATGCTGTGAAGATTGCTCCTGATGCAGTATCACTGACATCCGCGCCAAGCGAATCTTCACCTGCGGCGCCAGAGTTGGTGGCGCTAAGTCCACAGCAAATGGTGCAGAGTTGGTTAGATGCATGGCAAGGGCAAGATCTAGAGAATTATTTTGCTAGCTATGCTGAAGACTTTGATCCTCGTTACCACCGAAGTAAGTCGGCGTGGCGAAGTAACCGAGAACGAGTGATAGGCAATGCGAGTCAGATCACTTTAGAGCTATCTGGCTTCACAATGATTAGTGAAGACGCTGATAATATCGAGGTACATTTTTGGCTTGCCTATAGCTCGCCAAGCTACCGCGACGATACGCGAAAGAAGTTAGTCTTGAAGAAGCTGCCTGCTGGTGATCAAGGTGTGGTAAGACTAGTGATACTCGAAGAGATAAATCTCGAGGTGCGCGTCTAAATTAATCGCCAGGCGCTTGCCCCCAGAGGGGGCGCCCAAGAATGGCAGTAAGACTAACGTCTACGCTGGCTGCTTCTCTTCTGATTGGCTTTGTGTTTTGGTTTAGCCTTCGGAATTAGAAACTTATCCCCATCACCAATTAAGTCAGCTCTGCCTAGTTCGTGTAGAGCTTCTCTAAGCATTGGCCAATTCTTTTCATCGTGGTAGCGCAGGAAGGCTTTCTGTAGGCGTCGCTGATCGATATCCTTGCAGATCGCGAGTTTGTCGCTCTTGTAGCGCACTTTTTCCAATGGGTTTCGTTCTGAATAATACATGGCGGTGGCGAGTGCCATCGGTGAGGGATAGAAGGTCTGAACCTGATCTGGCTTGAAGTTTCTCTGCTTAAGCCATAGGCTGAGATTCAACATGTCCTCGGCATCACTGCCTGGATGCGCAGCAATGAAATAAGGAATTAAATACTGTTCCTTGCCTGCCTTCTTTGAAAATTTATCGAACAATATCTTGAAATCGTCGTAGGCAGAGATGCCTGGCTTCATCATCTTCGAAAGAGTCTTATCTTCACTGTGTTCCGGCGCGATTTTCAGGTAGCCGCCAACATGATGAGTAACTAATTCTTCTATGTATTCTGGATCTTTCAAAGCTAGATCGTAGCGAAGACCTGACGCGATTGCGACGCGCTTGACGCCGGGTATCGCTCTAGCTTTTCTGTAGAGCTGTGTCGTGGGGCTGTGATCCGTGTTCAAGTGTTTACAAATATTAGGGTAGACGCAAGAAAGCCGTTTACAAGTCTTCTGAATTTTCGGTGACTTGCAGTTCAGTTTGTACATGTTCGCAGTGGGGCCGCCCAGGTCGGAAATGGTTCCGGTGAAGCCGGGAACCTGATCTCTGATTTTTCCGATCTCACGTAAAATCGATTCTTCCGAGCGACTCTGAATGATGCGACCCTCATGCTCAGTAATGGAGCAGAACGTACAGCCACCGAAACATCCGCGCATGATATTCACAGAGGTTTTGATCATGTCATAAGCGGGAATGTTTGCATCGCCATAGGATGGGTGTGGTCGTCGCTGATAAGGAAGATCGAAAATCCAATCCATCTCTTCGGTCTCGAGAGGTATCGGCGGTGTGTTAACCCATATCTCTTGCGTGCCATGTTTCTGAACTAGCGGTCTAGCATTGTAGGGGTTTGCTTCTTGGTGCAAGACTCGTGATGCATGTGCATACAGTGCCGGATCATTTGTTACCTTGCTGAAAGAGGGCAGTCGAATGTAACTGGTATCGGAGTCGTATTTCTCTTTACGCTGCAAGGGTAATGGGATTATTCGCACAGCCTGGGTTGTTTGGTCGTCAGCGGGCTTATCTGTCTCGGCTCCCGCCGCCTCGGGATTGTCCGAAGTCTGCTTGTCTTTATACTCATAGGGGTTTGGTAGCTGCTCGATCTTCGATGGCCAGTCTATGCGAGTCGAATCAATCTCAGTCCAACCCTCCGGCACTTCTGTAGCTACGCGGGCGGTTCCTCGTAAAAACTTCATGTCCTCGACTGTCTTGCCGGCAGCGAATTGATGGGCAACTTCTACAAGGGCGCGCTCTGCATTTCCAAATAGTAGAATGTTCGCATTCGAATCGATTAGAACGGAGCGCCTAACCCGGTCGCTCCAATAATCGTACTGTGCGATGCGCCGCAGGCTGGCTTCGATGCCGCCGATGACAATAGGGGTGTCGTAATAGGCTTCGCGACAGCGCTGGCTGTATACAATAACCGATCTATCCGGACGCTTGCCTGCCTCACCGTTGGGTGTGTAGGCATCATCGCTGCGCATGCGCAAATCGGCAGTGTAACGATTGATCAGAGAATCCATGTTGCCAGCGGTCACACCGAAGAAAAGATTCGGCTTGCCTAGTACCTTGAAGGGCTCGGCGCTATCCCAGGCGGGTTGCGCGATAATTCCAACTCTAAACCCCTGTGCTTCTAACAATCGTCCTATTACAGCCATGCCGAAGCTTGGATGGTCTACGTAGGCATCCCCTGTGACTAGAATTATGTCGCAGCTATCCCAGCCTAATTGATCCATCTCTTCACGGGACATGGGTAAATAGGGTGCCGTTTCGAAGCACTCAGCCCAATATTTCGGATAGGAGAAAAGCTTGCGTGGGGTGTGCTGATTATCGTTACGCGAGGGTTTTTTGTTTGATTTTTGCGGCATGCTTGTCTGGAACTCGGTTTATGTGAAGTCGAATGAATGATGAATTTAAAATTACAGATTAGTCTTGTTGCGCCTAGAAGAATTGATCCAATGGCAATTCGTCGCCATTTACTCGGAGCACGCTATCTTGCAGACTTGCTTCAATCATTATTCTGCCGTTCGTAATGGTGAGATAGCCCTGTTGCACATAGGGGTCGACTAGTCCTGCTAGGGGGCTACGCATAATAGCCGCCTGATCTAATGATATTTCGAGCGTCATATTTAGTGCAGTGATGGCCTCACTCATATCGAGTTCTGCCGCACTGCTTAATGTGCTTATACCGGACCATAGAGCGCGCAAATCGGCTGTATGATCCCCGTCGTAGGAGCTTGCTTCTATTCTATTGTTTAGTTCTAAAGGGTTCTGTAAGACGAGTAAGTACAATTCTTGGGCGAGCTCGGTGAACTCTGCGGAAACAGCATCTTCGTCCGAATTGATCTCGTCCTGTAGTTCGCTAAGCAGTCTGTAATAGTCACGCAGCAGCTCATTGTTGAGTTGTTTAATTTCGCTAAGCCAGTTGAAAGAGTTTACTGGAACTTCACTCTCGATGTTAGCGATACGAATTGTCTGATATATCTCGCTAAAATTTTGCAGGGAGGGGGATGCCTGTAGCCCATAGTCAACGCCTATATCTGTTATTGAGAATGGCAGGGGTAAGGTGCTACTGACGGAGGGTATTGAAAATGTAGCGCGACTCTCGGCAAGCATGTCATTCAGTTGCGTAGTTGAGCTAGTTACAGTCATTCCTGCAATGAGGACGTTTGAATTTTCCGCGCTCTCGATGGCTGATAGCTCTCCCATTTGTATTGAGAAATAAGCAGACTGATCGGAGGCTACGTCTACATTCGCATCTAGCCCATCGAAGCTAAAGTCTCCTGCTGTATCGCTGACGTTAAGTTCGCTGACGTTCATATTCAGCCATAACGATTGGTCGAAGCGTGCCAATAGATTGAGTGTGATGTCTGGAAGAGGGAAGGATATTTCGGTAAGCGCGATGTCGAACATGTCGTTGCGAATACTCGGTTCGATTACTGCATACGCTAGGCCGATGCTAAGTCCATCTGCGGTCTGCAGAAGCGGGCCATGATCGATATCGAAGTCCATCGATAGTGCGATCGCATCGGTGCCAATAGGTGTGTAGATTAATTCTATGGTAGTCGAGCTGCTAAACCAGCCGTCGCTAAATTCGCTGCGACGAATTTCAAATTGGCTCTGGGCCTCGGGTGGGATGAGAGCTATCAGGTTGTCGATGGTGGCACGCTCAATGTTTGCGCCAATAACTTTTGGCATAAGAACAAGTGCCAGGCCAATCAGCGTTGCGACTACCAGTGAGATTTTTGCAGTGTGAGACTTCATAGATTACCGAGTTGTACGCGCCCAGTGCCGCTGTGCCTGAGGAAGCGCACTACTATAGCAGAATTCGCATCGACATTTTTGCGTTTAGCCCTAGTGAGCCGTGATTTTGTAAGCGCAGCGCCTCGCTCCTGCTAGAAGGTGATCGGTGCGTTTTACCGTAGCCTCTTTCTCGAAGAGGTGTTGAAAAATTTCTAGTTCTGATTTGCAGAATTGTTGGCAGCTAGTAGCCGCGCTGCAGATAGGGCAGTGATTTTCTATCAGCATCCAGCCATCGGGAAGCAAGCGTACTTCGGCCATATAGCCCTCATCGGTGCGCAGCTGAGCGAGCCGTTCGATCTGTTTTTGCAGTTCCGGTGCGGTGGCGTCTAATTCTGCACGATAGCTCGCCTCGATTTTTGCGCTGCGCGTGTCGATGAGTTGATTCAGACTTTCTTCGCCTAGGGACGAGCGGATGACGTCAATTAGCTCGATCGTTGTCTGGGAGTGGCCGTCGGGGAATCTGTCGTGCCCGCTTTTGCTCAATTTCCACAGATGTACGGGGCGACCGCGAGTCTGTCGTTCCTCCTGAGTCTGTGCCACTAATCCCTTGGACTCTAGATCGGTGAGGTGTTGGCGAACCCCCATAGTTGTCATATCTAGCTGTTTTGAAAGGATTTTAACCGACTGAGGCCCCCGCGTTTTCAAACGCTGCATAATTCGATCTTGGCTTTTGGGCAATTCCATGGCTATGGCTCGCTATTAACTTGCTAGTGATTATCTCCTTAATCGGCACTTTAAATAAAGTATTTACTTTGTTTAAGGTTTTAGTTATCTTTTAAAGCATACTAAAGCAATAGCTTTATTAATTAAATAATGGATATCAAACTAGAGGGTTTAGTAATGCAAATGCTTGAGCATATACATGTAAATGTTGCCTCAATCGAGGCTACAGAGCGGTTTCTGAGGCTGGCAGTGCCTGGGTATTGCCCGCGGGGCGGGGGTGTAGACACCAGTTACGGAAAATGGCTGCATATCGGGACAGCCACCAACTACATCGCGCTCACAGAGGTCAGCAGGGCAAAACCAGTTGTGGGCCTGCGCCATATCGGTATCGTAGTTGAGGATATCAATGGCCTCATCGCTCGTTTGCGGGTGGCAGGCATCGAGCCCAGTGATGCGAGCGCATTGGATGAGCACCCGCACCGACGCCGCGTCTATTATTGTGACGACAATGGATTAGATTGGGAGTTCGTAGAGTATCTTTCCGATGATTCGGTGCTCCGTAACGACTATTCACATTGAACTCGCCATTCTGTAGCATGAGCCAGCTTCTCCACCCCAAAATCTGAGGCATGCTTGGCATGCCTGCCGGACAATTCCGGGCAAGGCGCATATGAGTTTTGACGCACCGCTACTAGTAACCTTCGTTGCCTACCTGATTCTAATCTTGTTCCTTGGCATAAAGGCCTATAGACGCACACATAATCTGGACGATTATATTCTAGGGGGGCGTAAGCTTGGCTCGATTGTCACCGCGCTCAGTGTTGGTGCCTCGGATATGAGCGGTTGGCTGCTGTTGGGGCTACCTGGCGCTATTTATTTGTCGGGGCTTAGTGAAATATGGATAGGCATCGGTCTGGTGTTGGGGGCGTATTGCAATTGGTTGTTTGTTTCCAAGCGCCTGCGAATCTACAGTCAACACGCCAACAACTCGCTAACTCTTCCTGACTACTTCGAGAATCGTTTCAACGACACTACCAGGGTGTTACGTCTCGTGTCGGCCTTCGTGATCCTGTTGTTCTTTACCTTCTATACCGCTTCGGGCTTGGTGGGCGGTGCAATATTGTTTGAGAATAGCTTTGGCATGCAGTACTCGACCGCGTTGATCTCAGGTGGTTTGATAATTGTCGGCTATACCTTCATAGGAGGCTTTCTTGCGGTTGCTTGGACGGATGCGGTGCAGGCGGTACTGATGTTTCTGGCGCTACTAGTGGCGCCCACTGTGGTTATAGTTACTGGCGGTGGAGCAGACGCCGTGTGGCAACAGATGCAAGCGGTGAATCCACAGAGCACTGAGCTATTCAGCAACATGACGTTGATAGGCTTCGTATCCCTAATAGCTTGGGGCTTAGGCTATGTAGGGCAGCCACACATCCTTGCGAGGTTCATGGCCGTTGAAAATCCGCAGAAATTAGTAGCAGCAAGACGCATAGCGATGGTGTGGATGGTGTTAGTGTTAATTGGCTCGGTAGCAACAGGCTTGGCCGGTATCGCGTATTTTGCTGATAATCCATTGGACAACCCGGAGACAGTCTTCATCACACTGAGTCAGCAGTTATTTAACCCTTGGGTTGCAGGAGTTATTACTGCTGCGATCCTATCGGCGATCATGTCCACCATAGACTCACAGTTATTAGTTTCTTCCTCCGTAATCAGCGAAGATTTCTATCGTGTATTCGTAAGGCCGGATGCAAGCGAGAAAGAGTTGCTGATGGTGAGTCGAGCCGCGGTAATTGCGATCGCCCTGCTGGCTATGGTTATTGCCAGCGATAGAGAGAGCAGGGTGCTGGACCTTGTAAGCTACGCTTGGGCAGGCTTTGGTGCTGCCTTTGGCCCAGTCATTGTGTTCTCATTGTTCTGGCGATCGATGACGGCAGCCTCGGCGATTGCAGGAATGATAGTAGGGGCCGTAACAGTCGTCGTCTGGTCTAATCTCAATGGAGGCCTCTTTGACCTCTATGAAATAGTGCCTGGCTTCGCCCTGGCGTCGCTGGTTATCGTGGTTGTTAGTTTGCTGAAGCCTGCATCGGATGTGCAGGCGCTAAACACCTTCGAGGAAGTCGATCAGCTAGTTAGGGATTAAGCTGCATGCGTAGGTGAGGAATGCCATCCTCGTCATAGGGCTCAGATTTTGCCTCGAAGCCAAGCTCTGTGTAGAACTTCTGCAAATACTGCTGCGCCGAAATAGTAATCGCCTTGCCAGGCCAATGAGCCTTGCAGAATGCTAGCGAGTTCACCATCAGCGCCTTACCGTTGCCTTCACCTCGAGCGGATGTCTTAGTAACGACTCTACCAATCGAAGCGCCATCATATTTGGCCCCTGGCGGAAGCAGTCTGGAATAACAAACGAGCGGTGTCTCATCAGAGCCGGATAGATGCCCCATGACATGTAAGGCATCCTGATCGAAGCCATCCACATCCTGATATACACACTCCTGTTCGACGATAAAGATTTCTGCACGAAGTTGTAGAATGCGATACAGATCCTTTGTGCTCAACTCATCGAATCGCAAACATGACCAAACTATTTCCATAACAAGTACTTCCAAGCAGTAACTAGCTGTTTCAAACAGCCTCCATTCTAGCCCAAGTCGCGAGAAGATGTGATCTTGCAGAGAGTATACAAAAACCAGTAGCGGCGATGCTATACTGCGCCCCCACAAGCCCCGGTGGCACAGCTGGATAGCGCGGCCCCCTCCTAAGGGGCAGGTCACAGGTTCGACTCCTGTCCGGGGCACCATAAACAAACCCGCTCGCGCGGGTTTTTTTATGATGCCCCGGACAGGAGATGACAGGTTCTCGTTCGCAAGCCGCGCAGCGGCGCAGACAGCCGAAGGCTGCCCCGAAGGGGAGAGTAATTTGGCTAAGCCAAATTAGGAATCACTCCTGTCCGGGGCACCAAAAACAACGTATAGGGCCATGCATAGGGGTACAGAATCGCTCCATCGCTCATCTACAGAGCGTATTGGTTCTGGTTGACAAGAATTGACCTAAACCCTATTGCCATATGAAGTTATAAATTACTAATATGCATTTGGAATCAAGCCAACACATAACAAT
The DNA here is from genome assembly GCA_913060495.1 of uncultured Gammaproteobacteria bacterium. Lineage (GTDB taxonomy): Bacteria > Pseudomonadota > Gammaproteobacteria > Pseudomonadales > Pseudohongiellaceae > UBA9145. Next base: position 68,949 of record CAJXRP010000001.1, read on the forward strand.
TAAATCAAAAAAATCGGAGTTATTTCTGGTTGCGGTTTTAATCTCTTTAAAAATAATAAAAAGGTGAGTTCATGAACTGGGAAGCGATAGGAGCACTCGGAGAAGTGTTAGGTGCCATTGCCGTGTTTATTTCATTGTCCTATTTGGCATTACAAATAAAGTCGAATACCGCATCAATGGAAGTTACAAGTCGGCAGAGTGTGGCCAACGAATACAGAGATTGGATTCGCGCATTTCATTCCTCCAATCCGGAGCACTTCACAATAGGCATGTCCGACTATCCGAACATGCCCTTTCGAGCACGATCTGAGTTCGCCGTCTGTTGCCATGATCTGGTGCTTTTCTATCAGTCGGCACAAGCCATGCACGAGGCAGGAACGCTGCCCGATGCAAATCATGAGCCTTACAGAGTCTGGGTGGCAGCTGTACTTAGCACCCCCGGTGGCCGTAACTTCTGGTCAGAGTGGAAGCCTGCCTACAATGAGGGAATGACATCGGCGCTGGAAGAAAGAATCGAGAAAGGCGGGCTGCCTAATCCACTTGAATTTCCCATGTTTCAGCTCGACAAAGGGTAGGAATTCACAATCAAATCTAAGAGAGGTTGAAACGGCTTCTTCTCAAAGTGATCGCCTTTCTTCTTATGTATATCCAAAATATGTCATCTGCACCGCTAAAATATATCTCCTGAACCCCAACGCAGAAAAGTATGGTTCCCCCAAACCATACTTTTAACTCTCAAGCTGCAATAGCCTCTATTCATGGCAGTAGAAACGGATGTCTAGCAATCTGCCTACTAGTAATCATGATGTGCGCTCTGTCGCGATTATGTTTACTAATCCGGTACCACAAACCGGCTATAACTCAAGTAATCTAAACAAAGGAAATATGTATGATTTCTAAAAAATTAGTAACAAAGACGTTTGCTTTAGCTTTTGCCGCCCTTACAGGTGCGGCAGTGCTGGCCAATCCGGTAGTTCAGAGAGTAGGGATTGCAGGGAGTGGCCCGGTCGGTGAGTTGGAGTCGTTTCTAGAAAGAGCTCGCAGCGTCGCAGGGGAGCTATCGCCGAATGTGACCACGTCAGCTGTGATTCTTACCAATACCTTTCATGGTCCGGTAGGCAGTAATGATGTTTCTATCGCGCTGACCTTCGACAGCCTAGAGGATTGGGCGGAATCAACGGCAATGCAGCGTGGCAACAGCAAATGGCAACAAGTTCTGCAAACGTTTCCTGTAGATAATTTCACGGTAAATTATCAGGGACTGAGCGAGATTGTTTGGAGCACTGATAATGCTGCGCCTGCTGAGGATGGAAATGTTTTGCTCGTTTATGGAGTATCTATAAACCAGGGCGGCCTAGCGCCGATGATGTCTTATCTGGAGCGAGTAGCTGATGCTTCTCGTGAATTAGGTGCGAATCCTACAATAAATTTATTGTCTCCTATCGTTGCCGGTCCAGGCACGGCACGAGCCAATATTATTGTACGGTTTGACAGCGCAGAAGCTTGGGCGTCTGCAGATGCAAGGCAAAATGCCAGCCAAGACTTTCAGCAAGCCTTCACGAGTTTTCCTGCGCAAAACTACACGATTAATTATAGAGGTATGTCGGTTGTCACAGCTGTCGATTAAGTTGTGAGGAAGAGGCGGCTAGCTATCCTCGGGGCCGCCTCTTTTTTTTAACGTTAGTTGTTAAGCGTGGGAGTGCTTCCCATACAAAATTCTAATCAATACTCTCATTAGAACGGTGATACCGCTCAACCACCGCTGGGTCCGGTGATATTTTCACTCCAGCTGCTTTCTTTCCTTCGTAATCCAGTGCCGATAACAAATAGCGCATGCTCTCAACCCGAGCTCGCTTCTTATCATTTGCTTTAACAATAATCCAGGGACTACAGGCTGTGTGAGTCTTGCTAAGCATCTCTTCTTTATATTTAGTGTAGGTATCCCAGTTTTCCTGCGCTTTGTCATCTACCGGGCTAATCTTCCATTGCTTCAAGGGGTTGTGTCGACGCGACTCGAAGCGACTCTCCTGAACGTCCTTGCCAATTGAGAACCAGAACTTAATTATCTCAATGTTGTCTTCATAAAGCATATGCTCAAATTCAGGAACTTGTTGCATGAAGGTCTTGTACTGCTTCTTGGTGCAGAAACCCATAACCGGTTCAACTACAGCGCGGTTGTACCAACTGCGATCGAAGAAAACTATCTCTCCTGGGTTGGGAAGGTGTTCAGTATAGCGTTGGAAATACCACTGGCCCTTTTCGACGTCAGAGGGTTTGCTTAAAGCAACGACTCTTGCGCTTCTTGGGTTGAGGTGTTCGATGAAGCGACGAATAGTTCCACCCTTGCCGGCGGCGTCTCTGCCTTCCATTATGACAGCCACCCTACGCCCTTCCAATTGCACCGATCGTTGCAGGCGCACCAGTTCAATCTGCAGCTTCTCCAAATCTTCTTCGTAACGCAGCTTTTCTAGCGCCTTGCTTACATCGATATTCTTAGTTGAGAGCAGCTTAAGCAAGCCGGCTTTGCTGTTAATGTCTTTCAGCTCTTCGCCGGTTAATCCGACATTTTTGAGAACCTTGCCAACATGTTTCTCATCCTGAGTAATAGCACGAGCCTTATTTGTATTTTTGCTAGGCACAAGTGTGGGCGCGGACTCTGTGCTTACTGTGTTGCTGCTCATCTTTTTTTTCCTCAAGTTAATTGAACAATACTCCTTTGCTCCTCTGTGAAATTCCAGCAGAAGGATCGTGAATTCTTGGCAAATTCAAATGGGAGTCTAGATCTGTAAGAGCACAGAATAAGAATAGCAGTAGCAGCACTCAAAAGCCCTTGCAGGACTTAGGCTAGCGTATTACAGAATGCCTCCATGTAGTAAGAGCTTGTCCCTGCTATGTTTGCGCCATATCAAGGTAGCTGCATTTGCTAAGACCTGGACGGAAGTGCTTAACAGTAGGGCGAAACAGGATAGAACTGTTGTCTTCTAATCTTGCGGTTTCTTAATCAGCTTAGGAATCAACAATGCCTAAAATCTATAAAGAGTCTTTCTATATGGATCACGAACCGAAGGAATTTTCCTAGAGACTGCAGATTCATTGGATTTCTGATTCTAGTATTATTCCTTAAGCTGGGATTTATCGATTAGTTGGTTGTTTTATGAGCATTGTTACTTCCCGCGCTCGAATTTTAGAAACTTTTACCAATCTACCCGATAAGTTTACCCTTCTTCTTTTCCCGTCCTTTGTTTGGGAAAAAATTCCTTCATTTCTCTTATGGAATTAGCCCCCAAATGGCTGTTTCAAAAGTGAAATCAGTCGGTTTTTTGCACTTATCAGTATGCTGATAATTCAAAATGCAGTTAATTTTCTCTAGATAAATCAAGCTATTGACCCCTCGGTATTTTTGGGTCGAGAATCGTTCATCCACTTATTTCAGGGTGTTCAGGAATTGGATAACGACACAGTCAATTCACAGTACATTTTGCAATAATTGGGTAAGTAGAGCCTGGTACATCTAAGAAGCATAAGGAAAGTGTCATGAGTAACGTGATCAATATGAGCGATTACCGAAAGAAATTGGCTACTGAATCGAGCGAAGCAATGCGCGATGGACTTATCCCTATTGAATTTGCGATAGGTGTGAATGATCGAGCTGTATGCTTGGACAAAATTACTAAGTACGGTGTGAGCTCTGTTCACGTGCGTATGGTGAACGACGAGCCGGGTGCGCTGCTCTATCTTATCGGGGTAGGCGAGGCGATCTGGTTAAACAAGAAGATCCTGGAAAAGGAAGATATCTCTGAAGAAGAGATTGAGCGTCGTATCGACCTGATTCAGATGATGGAAAACATGAATTTTGTAGGCATGGATGACTTGTGGGAGTCGTTCAGCAGCCAGAACAGCAGTCTGGTCTAATCGAACTGCTTCGCGGCATAAGGCAGACTCTGGATGCGAACTGCAGAGTCTGGCTGATCAGATAGTCGATACTCTTGCCCAGATTCTGCAGATTCACTGGCTAATACAGCCAACAGCAGAGCAGGCGTTTCGTCATTACTGTATGCGAGAATTCCACTTCCGCTAGACTCTATTGAATCAACACTACCTTGCTCAACCACGCGGCTATTTTCGGTAATCCTATGGCTTGAGTTAGCTAGGAAAAGGCGTTTCTTGGCAGTGCCGCGGTAGAACATACGCGCGACAATTTCTTGCCCCGTATAGCATCCCTTCTTGAAATCAATCAGCCCCGATATATCGTAGTTTAGCAATTGTGGAGTGTATTCTTCGCTCAGCTGTGGCGTTACGTGGATGATGCCAGCCTCTATTTCCACTCTTGACCACGCTCGCAGATCGTTGCTGACAGAAAGATCTGGGCTGGCAAGGAGCGCTGACTTCGCTGTTGATTCATGGAACCATATCTCGGCGCGCTTCGCAGAGCCGGGAAGCCGAATCACTGAGCAGTCAGTGCCTTGGCAGACCTCATCGGGAGCGTCCGGCAGTTTTAACTGCAAGAGGCTTACTGCGCTATCGACACTGTCCTCCATGCAGCCAAGTACGGTCGGTTTCGAGCTAGAATCACTGTTCAGTTGCTCGAGTTCGACCTTTGAAAAGACTGCATATTTACTGAGGGTTGCATGTATTTTTCCGGCCATGCCTGCGGCACACTGCAGGATAATCTCTTCATTTCGCTCAAGGAGTCGAAAATCGGCGATAACACGGCCCTTGAGATTGCACAGAGCTCCACTCAGACTGCGCTTAGCAGAGAGTAGGTCTGTGTTGCAGCTGAGTTGGCCCTGCAAGAAACTTTTACTGTCCGCGCCGCTAATGCGGATGAATTCGTAGGTCTCTAAAGGGTAAATACTGTTTTGCATAATCGAGGATGATACAGGGTTGCAGGGTTTCATAAAGCGGATGTCGCAAGTGTGCGCAAATTTCCGCATAATTCATATTCGCCGAATGTCTCGGCGGCTTACACAATTAGATGGCGACTAAATGCAGGAATTCAATAAACAGAAGATATTTTGGCATAGTCGTCGTGGCATGCTCGAGTTAGATCTACTCCTTGTTCCCTTCGCGACCGAGGTCTTCGAGTCGCTTTCCCGCCCAGATCAAGTGTTATACAGCGACCTGTTAAAAGAGGAAGATCAGGACTTGTTTACTTGGTTGATGCAACGCAGTGCGCCTAACGATCCGCGCTTTGAGCCTATTATTCGTCAAATATTGGCACATAACAGCGGCTCGGACTAGGCTTAGGCAAGTTCATTGCTAAGAGGCTGACGGCTGGTCTGCTCCGCATAGAGGGTGTGCCTAGGCGGCTCTCACTAACTGCTCCTATCTAAATACCTATGGTGAAATGTAGTCTGCTCTGGTCTCGCTGGGAGTTTTGTTTTGTGACTTCCTGTCATCTTGCTGCGGCGTTCTCTGCCTTGCTTGCCGATCTGTGGCTGACACTTGGAATCATAGCAGCCGGTGGGGTGAGTATGAGTTATTTACTATATCTGCAGGATCGATTTAACACCTTCTATGAAAAGAGACTGGGCGTCTGGCGGCGTACGAACACTGAACTAGTTATTGGAGAGCAGTCCGCGAGTTTGAGTTATCTCGGCAAAGTCAGACAGATGCAACTGCCGAACGTCAGCTATTCTAGTGAGTTTCTGCTGGTGCTAAGTTTTTTTCCTGAGGCTGAGGTTGAGAAGGGGGCAGGGAGAGCAGTTAATCTGGTGTTGTGGCCCGATAGCCTAGCCCGCAGAGAGAATAGACGCCTGCGACGCTATCTGCGCTTCGATCTGCCCTGCAAGCTCGGTTAGTGCGTGGTAGGAAATTAAGTAGATGCTTCGCCGGCAGCGGAAGGAGTGAGGATAGTGTCAGTAGGGTTTTCCGCGAGCTCAGGATAATCTAGCGTGAAATGCAGCCCTCGACTTTCCTTGCGTGCAATGGCGCAGGCGATAATCAGTTCCGACACGAGCGCGAGATTGCGCAATTCCAGCATATCTTTAGTAACGCGGTGTTTAGTGTAGTAATTCTGGACTTCTTCTCGCAGGATATTAATGCGCCGTTCTGCTCGCTGCAGGCGCTCATCATTTCTTACGATCCCAACAAAATCCCACATGCAGCGCCGCAGCTCATCCCAGTTGTGGGAGACAAGCACCTCGTCATCGGATTTCCTCACTCGGCTCTCGTCCCAGGCATCGATATCAATGCTATGGGTAGTAGAGGCGATTTTACTCTGGATGTCTTTCGCCGCTCCGAATGCCACTACGAAGCACTCTAGCAATGAATTACTCGCCATGCGATTGGCGCCGTGTAGGCCGGTAAAGCTGGTCTCACCGATGGCGTAGAGATTGTCGATGTCAGTTTTGCCATCCTTGTTTACCATGATGCCGCCGCAGGTGTAATGCGCGGCAGGTACGACGGGGATTCGATCGGTAGTTATATCGATGCCAAACTCTAGGCAGCGAGAATAGATAGTAGGGAAGTGCTCGGCCAGGAATTCCGCTGGCTTGTGGGAGATGTTCAGATAAACACAGTCGCAGCCTAGTCGCTTCATCTCGTGGTCGATTGCCCTGGCAACGATATCCCGCGGAGCTAGTTCTTCGCGGCTATCAAAGTTCGGCATGAACCTGCTGCCATCGGGTAGCTCCAGGGTGGCGCCTTCACCACGCAGGGCTTCGGTAATCAGGAAGGATTTGGCATGGGGATGAAATAAGCAGGTTGGATGGAATTGGTTGAATTCCATGTTGGCAACGCGACATCCTGCGCGCCAGGCCATGGCAATACCGTCGCCGCTGGCTCCATCGGGGTTCGTAGTGTACAGATAAGCCTTACTGGCTCCACCGGTTGCCAGAGCGACAAACTTGCTCTTGATGAGGTCTACGCTGCCAGACTCGAGATTTAGCACGTAAGCACCTACGCAGACGCTCCCAGAGCCATCTTCTAGGCTCTGTGTCACTAAGTCTACAGCGGTACAATCCGCTAGCAGTTCGATGTTTGGGTGGGCCTGGGCGCGCATTTGCAGGGTCTCGAATACCGCCTTACCGGTAGCATCCGTTGCATGGATTATGCGCCGTTGGCTGTGCCCGCCTTCTTGAGTCAGATGCAAGGAACTTAGCTCTCCCGAGAGGGATTTGTCGCTATTGTCCAAGTTCTTCTTTGTGGTGAAGGGGACACCTTGCTCCACTAGCCACTTCACCGATTCGGCGCTCTCGGCGACAATATGCTCAACTATATCTTCATGGCACAGACCTACACCGGCGGAAAGTGTGTCTGTAACATGGGATTCGATGCTGTCTGATTCATCCAGCACGGCGGCAATGCCGCCCTGAGCATAAAATGTGGCTCCCTGATTGAGATCGCCCTTGCTAAGCACGGCCACGCGGGCAAAATCTGCCGATTTCAGGGCTAGCGTGAGGCCGGCAGCGCCACTGCCAATGACCAAGATGTCGAATTGTAGCTGATGTTGGCTTGTAGAAGACTTCATAAGAGTTCTTCAACTAATTGAATTAGTTGGATTTTGTTTCTATTTGTGAGTTGAAAAAAGCTAAGCCTGTTGAGCTTATTACCGGCAAGGTGAAGCACTTGCCTGCGTGCGAGCGAGGATTCTTGCACAGTTGCACCGAAGATCTCTAGCCTAATAATGTTTGGGACTCATCTCGATTGCATAAAAATGCCATAATTTGCCTCAATACGAGAACTTTTGCAGAAACACGTTGTCTATCGATGTGAATGAAAGCATTTGTTCCCTGTAGTGTCGTATTAGAACCCCAGCAATAACGGAGTTGGAACAGATGTCAGAGGATACGGATCAACAATTAGTTGACCGGGTTTTAAGCGGCAATAAAAACGCATTTAACCTCTTGGTTTTGCGTTACCAGCACAGAGTATCGGCCTTAGTAAGGCGTTTCATCCACGATCCACATGAAGCTGAAGATGTTTGCCAGGAAGCCTTTATTAAAGCGTATAGAGCTTTGCCTTTATTTCGTGGCGATAGTGCTTTTTACACGTGGTTGTACCGCATAGCGGTCAATACAGCGAAGAATTATCTGGTCTCAAGGAATCGAAGACCACCTGCTAGCGATGTAGAAGTAGAGGACGCGGAGCAGAGTGAAATAGGCAGCGTACTGCGGGAGATTGAAAACCCCGAGAGTAAGCTGGCCACCGCCAAACTAAAATTGGCGATTGAACAGGCGATAGAAGATTTACCGGAAGATCTGCGCACCGCGTTTACGCTTCGCGAGTTTTCAGGGCTGAGCTATGAGGACATTACCGAAGTCATGGACTGTCCAGTAGGTACAGTACGATCGCGGATATTTAGAGCCAGAGAAGCAATTGACAAGAAGATTAAGAATTTACTCGAATAATCACAGGGGTGCTCAATGAGCCAGAACGACTCAGAGAATATAAGCGAAACAATATCTGCATTACTCGATAACGAGGCAGATGACTTAGAATTGCGCCGCTTTCTAAAATCCTGTGAGCAGGATCCAACTTTGCTGGAGACTTGGGAGCGATATAGTCTAGTTCAGTCAGCCCTGCACGAATCAGTGAGGCCCGTGAAAGTGAGCCTTAGTCAGCGCATAGCAACACAAATTGAGCAAGAGGCGCCATTGTCGGCAACAGCAACGGCAGCAACACCGGTCCAATCTACCTGGAAGGAAAGTTTTACCAAGATGGCAATCGCCGCTTCTGTCGCTGCGGTATTCCTCGTTACTGTACAGGTCAATTTAGATAGTGGCTCTGCAACCTCTGCTGTTCCTGCGATCGCCGAGCAATCTGCAGCTAACACCGAATCGCTGGCAGCAACTACGCTGTTAGCCGAATCGAGCAGCGATGCAGCTATGGTAAATGGCGGAATGCTAACGGAATACATCGAGAGCCTGACTCTTGACGATGACGAACCGCTGCGTATCGAGCATATCCAAGATTCACCACTGTATCGTCTGGTCAACGAGCTGCAGGAAAGGCCTTAAAGCAACCCTCGAATACCTCTTAGGCCCAGTCCGTCCGGCTTGCGCGCTCCCCTTACCCTTGTGCTAAAGTAGTGCCTCGATTCAGGTTCGCCCTTGGCTGAGTTCAGTTTGCGGTGCCAGCCTGTGCAGTATTTCATAGACTCGGAAACCCTTTATGCGAATTCTCAGTGAAGCAAGCCTCAAGTTGTCATCCATCGGCTTTGTAGTTGTCTTATTCCTCGCGGCGAGCGCTAGCAGCTACGCTCAAGGAGTGCTGCCAAATTTTGCCGACCTTGTTGAAAATAATGCACCGTCAATTGTTGAGATTTCCACTACCCGAAGTGTCTCCGGCCAAAGCGCCATAGGCGATGATGAAATTGAAGAGTTATTGCGACGATTGAACCCGGGGCAGGAGCCAGATCTCAATATTGAAGGCTTACCTGAGCAGCGCCAACGCGGCGCGGTAGGTTCTGGCTTTGTTATTTCCTCTGACGGTTACATCATGACAAACAATCATGTCGTTGCGGATGCCGATGAAATACAGGTTAGTCTCAACGATCGAAGAGTCTATGATGCCAAAGTCATAGGACTCGATGAGCCTTCTGATCTTGCCTTGTTGAAGATAGACGCGACAGATTTGCCCTACGTTGATTTCGGTGATTCCGACAGCCTTCGAGTGGGGGATTGGGTATTGGCGATTGGTTCGCCATTCGGCCTGGAGTTTTCGGCAGCCGCCGGCATTGTGAGCGCAAAAGGGCGTTCTATGCCTGGCAGATCGACTTACAACTACATGTCCTTCATTCAGACGGATGTTGCTATCAATCAGGGTAATTCGGGCGGTCCTTTGTTTAATTTGGCGGGCGATGTCATTGGTATCAATTCGCAGATCCTGAGTAGCACTGGCGGCTCAAACGGTATTTCTTTTTCCATTCCCAGCAATGTGGCGATGAATGTCATGGAGCAATTGCGTGACACCGGCGCAGTCGAGCGCGGCTTATTGGGCGTGCGTATGCGTGAGGTGGACTATGCGCTTGCCGAAATTTTCAATATGGATAGACCGCGGGGCGCATTCGTCGATGATGTGCAGTTCGAGAGTCCAGCAGAAGAGGGAGGCGTCTTGATTGAGGATATTATTCTCGAATTCAACGGTCACAACATTCAGCATTTTACCGATCTGCCTTTCTACGTTGGCCAATATCGACCGGGTACAGCGGCGAAGATGGTTGTGTATCGTGAAGGCGAGCTCAAAAACCTCACCGTTGTTTTGGGTAGTTCGCCGACTAATAGCGTGGCTGTCGCCGAGCCGGTGGTTGTGCGCGAACGCGGCAATCCCCTGGGCTTTCGTGTCAGCGAGCTTAGCGATGATATGCGCAGGGTAACTGGATTGAGCGGTGTGCAAATTGCAGAATTGAATGAGGGCCCTGGCCGTGAGGCAGGCTTGCTGGTTGGAGATGTTATCGTTTCACTCAATCGGCAGGAGATCGACTCGGCCGATAAATTTGCGCTTGTCGCGAGTGATTTGCCTGAATCTGGCTTCGTTCCCGTTCGCATAGTACGCGAGGGTCAGGGCACCACTATGGCGCTGGAACTTGCCCCTTAGGCTGTGGCGTTTCTAAGGCCTGTTAGCCCACAGCTTACAGGCCTGATTCTACGCGGCTTAACTCACTAATTCTCCTGACACTCGCTTTGATTTGCTGTAGACTTGCCCGCTTGATTTCACCCTGTCTAATTCCTCCAACTGTGACCCATTTGCTTCGTGACTGACTTAAGCCACATTCGAAACTTTTCGATTATCGCCCATATCGACCACGGTAAGTCTACGCTTGCCGATCGCTTCATTCAGACCTGTGGTGGTTTGAGCGACCGCGAAATGGATGTGCAAATTCTCGATACCCTTGATATTGAGCGCGAACGCGGTATCACTATCAAGGCCCAGAGCGTGACTCTGTATTACGATGCGCTGGATGGTAAACGCTATCAGTTAAACTTTATCGACACCCCCGGCCACGTTGATTTCACCTACGAAGTTTCACGCTCACTTGCCGCCTGCGAGGGCGCACTGCTGGTCGTGGATGCTGGGCAGGGTGTAGAAGCCCAGTCTGTTGCGACGTGCTATACCGCAATAGAGCAGGGCCTCGAAGTAATTCCCGTACTCAACAAGATGGATCTGCCGCAAGCAGAGCCGGATCGTGTGCGCGTGGAGATAGAAGAGATAATCGGCATCGATGCCTCGGAAGCTGTCTGCGCGAGTGCAAAGTCCGGTCTCGGCATCAACGAAATCCTCGAACAGATCATCCTCAAAATTCCACCGCCGGTGGGAGATAGAGACGCCGATCTGCAGGCGTTAATCATCGACTCTTGGTTCGATAATTACCTAGGTGTAGTGTCCCTAGTGCGCGTCATGGCAGGCACCCTTAACAAGGGCGACAAGATTATTGCAAAGTCCTTGGGCAAGTCTCATGTGGTAGACAGTGTAGGCGTGTTTACCCCGAAGCGCACCGAGACAGGCAGTTTGGCGGCGGGCGAAGTTGGATTCATCGTTGCCGGTATTAAGGAAATTCTAGGGGCGCCGGTAGGCGACACAATTACTCTCGCGAGTAGTCCCGATGTGGCTGCGCTCGATGGCTTTCGAAAAATACAGCCGCAGGTCTATGCCGGACTCTTCCCGGTATCTTCCGATGATTTCGAAAACTTTCGTGACGCCTTATCGAAGCTAACATTGAATGATGCATCTCTGCACTTTGAACCCGAAAATTCTGATGCCCTAGGCTTCGGTTTTCGCTGCGGTTTTTTGGGTATGCTGCACATGGAAATTATTCAGGAGCGGCTAGAGCGTGAGTACGACCTTTCGCTGATTACTACGGCGCCCACGGTTGTCTATGAAGTGTTGTTAGAGAATGGCGAGCAGCTCAAGGTAGATAGCCCTTCGCGTCTGCCTGCAGTAACGTCCATCGCAGAGATGCGCGAGCCTATAGTGAAGGCGAATATTCTCGTTCCACAGGAGCATTTAGGCAATGTGATAACACTCTGCGTAGAGAGACGGGGTGTGCAGAAAGACATGCAGTTTATCGGCAAGCAAGTCTCACTAACCTATGAATTGCCGATGAGCGAAGTGGTGTTAGATTTCTTCGACAAGCTAAAGTCGACGAGCCGCGGCTACGCCTCTCTCGACTATCAATTTGAGCGTTTTGAGCCAGCAAATTTAGTGCGTTTAGATATTCTAATAAACGGCGATAGAGTAGATGCGCTCGCAATTATTGTGCACCGTGATCATGCGCAATCGAAGGCTAGATCCTTAGTGGAGAAGATGAAGGAATTAATTCCGCGCCAGATGTACGATGTGGCTATTCAAGCTGCTATAGGCGGACAAATCGTCTCTCGACAGACGGTAAAAGCGCTGCGCAAGAACGTTACGGCGAAGTGCTACGGTGGTGACATTTCCCGTAAGAAGAAACTGTTAGAAAAACAGAAAGCGGGTAAGAAAAGAATGAAGCAGGTAGGTAACGTTGAAGTGCCGCAGGAAGCATTTTTGGCGGTGCTAAAAGTTGATAGCTAGTTCTAAAATAAACGATAGATAAGAACGAAATGGATATAGATTTTTCACTAGTATTGGTTTGCCTCGTTGGGGCCTGCGGAGCGCTGTGGCTGCTCGATAGTCTATGGATCAAGAAGTATCGCCTGCAAGCCATCGCGGATTATGAAGCGACTCAAGCGAAGGGAAAGAGCGAAGAGAAAGTAGCGCAGGACATCGCTGGCTTGTCGCAAGAGCCAATGATTATAGAGTACGCGAAGTCCTTTTTTCCCGTACTGCTGATCGTCTTAATGCTGCGTTCATTTCTAGTAGAGCCCTTTCAAATACCAACTGGCTCGATGATCCCAACACTAGAGGTTGGAGATTTCATTCTCGTCAATAAATACGCCTATGGTGTTCGATTGCCGGTAATCGGGACTAAAATTATTGATGTTGCGGATCCAGAGCGCGGGGATGTCATGGTTTTCATTCCGCCCCACGTAGATAGCTATTATATTAAGCGAGTTATCGGCTTGCCGGGCGATACAATACGTTATGAGGACAAGCGATTGTTCGTCAACGGTGAGCTGGTCAGTGCAGAGTTTGTCGAAGATATAACAATAGAGACGAATCTCGGCGACTTAGCCGGCACCCTGTATACAGAGACTATTAACGGTGTCGAGCACGCTACTCAGCATATAACAGCTGTGAACAGACAGCGTTCGCGTACCACCTGGGTAATCCCGAACGGGCATTATTTCATGATGGGCGACAACCGAGACAATAGCGCCGATAGCCGAGAATGGGGCACGGTGCCAGAGAAAGACATAGTGGGCAGGGCGATAGCGGTTTGGATGCACAAGGAGCCGGGGCTAAATTTGCCAACCTTTGCCAGAAATCAGGGAATCAAATAGTATTGTTGTGACAGTTGTGACAGTTGTAACGGAATTGACGGCTTCTACTCCGTAAGCTTGGCTGTCTGGCAATTTACCACCACACTATTAGTCTTTCAGCAGTAGTTAACTTAACAGCAATCAGCACAACTTTCCCACGGGTGAGGCGATGAGACAGATAAAATCAAAAAGCTTAAGAGAGCAAGCGGGCGTTTCCAAGTTTGGCATGCTTATGATGTTCATTTTGATCGTGGCATTTCTAACCTTTGGCTTGAAAGTAGTTCCTTTGTATGTCGATCATAATCTGATCGCAGGGGTTTGTGAGGAGCTAATCGAAAGCGGTGAAGCGGCGAATATGAGCACTACTGATGTTCGTCAACGTGTCTCAAATACTTTACGCATCAATAACGTAACCGATTTTGATTTGTCTTCCATTACGGTTCGCAAAGAAAATAACCAAGCCATCATTACTATCGACTACGAACGCCGTGTTGAACTGGTAGCGAATCTTGATGTTGTGGCAAAATTCAACACCGTTCTGCAATAGATGGTCAATAAACTAGAAACCCTCCAGCAGTCTTTAGCCTACGAATTCTCCAATCCGGAGTTGGCGCAGCGAGCGTTAACTCACCGCAGTGCAAATGCAGCACACAATGAACGGCTTGAATTCCTAGGGGACTCTCTTTTGGGGTTCATTGTTGCGGAAACCTTGTTCACATTGAATCCGCAGGCCAGCGAGGGGGAACTCAGTAGAATGCGTTCAGCCCTAGTCAATAAGAATGCGCTAGCTGCAGCGGCAAGAAGTCTTGGAATAGGCGCCTATCTGCAGCTTGGAACTGGCGAGGCAAATAGCGGCGGTAGCGACCGAGACTCTATTCTCGCAGATACAGTAGAAGCCCTAATAGCTGCCATCTACCTCGATGGCGGAATAGAGCCTTGCACTACATTCGTAAAAAAAATCAGTGAGAGTAAACTGGCTGTTGATGCAGCTGCGACTGAGAAGAAAGATGCAAAGACTCGCCTGCAGGAGTTTCTGCAAGCGCAGGGAAAGAGTTTGCCTAAATACCAAGTAGTGGAAATTAGTGGTGCAGCCCATGAACAGGTGTTTCATATTAAATGCAGGCTGGATTCGCTAGGCACAGAAGCAGCGGGCTCAGGTTCCAGTAAACGCGAGGCTGAGCAAGCAGCCGCAAAGAAAATATTAGGCGCGATAGAGGCGACAACAAACCAGGTATGAATAAACCCACCGAGCAAATCACACCCCCCAGTCGCTGTGGCTATATCGCCATTGTGGGTCGTCCTAATGTGGGCAAATCGACTCTGCTGAATCATCTATTACATCAAAAGATTAGTATTACTTCGCGCAAGCCACAGACTACCCGTCATAGAATCATGGGAATCAACAGTGACGAGCACCACCAGTGTTTGTTTGTCGATACGCCAGGATTGAATGCTCAATTCAACAAGGCGTTGAACAAGGTTATGAATGACACCGTGCTCAACGTGATTAAAGACGTGGATGTGGTGTTATTCGTCGTGGAACGGTTCATCTGGAATGAAGCGGATCAGTATGTATTGGATGCGCTCACCTATGCGAAAGTGCCTGTGCTTTTAGTCATCAATAAAATTGACCTGGTGCAGGACAAGGAAGAGTTGTTACCGCACATTGCAAAATTAGCGCAGAAACGCGAGTTTGCCGAAATTGTTCCAGTCTCTGCTTTAGGCGGTCACAATCTCGACACCATCGATCAGTTGGTTAAGGGCCTGTTGCCGGAAGCACCATTTCTCTTTCCCGAAGATCAGGTAACCGATAGAAGTTCTAAATTTCTCGCTGCCGAATTGATACGTGAAAAAGTGACTAGGCAGTTGGGCGATGAATTGCCCTATGAAGTCACTGTGGAGATCGAGAAATTCGAGACTGTTAAGTCTGTATTACATATTCACGGCCTAATCTTAGTAGACAAGAAGGGGCAGAAGCGCATAGTGATTGGCAAAGATGGCGATCGCTTAAAACAGATTGGTAGCTCGGCTCGGGAAGACATGGAAACGGCATTTGAGAGTAAGGTTATGCTGAACCTTTGGGTAAAAGTAAAATCCGGCTGGGCTGACGACGAAAGAGCCTTGCAGAGTCTGGGTTATGTAGACAGGTAGTTGCCAGGGGTGTGCGCCATTGCCCGTTAAGGACAGTGTGAGTGCGCTTCAGTTCAGTTTTTTTTGGCGCACACAATGCTGCAAGTTCATGAATGGTTTTTCAGCATCGATTAAATAGCAGCTAGATAGAGCGGTCGAGACGATCATGGATTCGAGAGTTGCACTACAGCCGGCTTACGTATTGCATAGCCAGCCTTTTCAGAATACTAGCCTGTTAGTAGATTTCTTCACCATGGACTATGGCCGCGTCCGCGCAGTTGCTAAGGGTGCGCGCAGCGCTAAGTCAAAATACCGTTCCCTTCTTCAGCTTTTTCAGCCGCTATTAGTTTCGCTCTCCGGTCGTGGTGAGTTGAAAACATTAACCGGTTTGGAGAGTAGTCTGGGTGCGATGAGACTAGAAGGGCAGCGTCTGTTTAGCGGGATGTATACCAACGAGCTATTGACGCGATTGTTAATGAATCACGTTGAGCACAAACAACTCTATCTCGCCTATCAGGATACCCTTGCAGCCTTGCAAGGAGATGCAGACATCCAATTGCTGCTGCGTCAGTTCGAATTGTGTCTCTTGAGCGAGTTAGGCTATGGCATCAATCTGGATTCGGATTGTCACTCTCAGGAACCGATCGAAGTTGATCGAAGTTATCGATTCACGCCGGATGTTGGCTTCCAGGTTTTAACGGATGAAAGCCAACACAACAGCAATAAGGTCTACCTAGGAGCGCATATCGTCTCCCTGCGCGAGCATGACCTTGCGGATGCTGAGGTGGTCAAAACCGCCAAGCGGCTCCTGAGAACGGCATTGGCTGCGCATCTAGGCGGCAAGCCTCTTCATAGCCGCAGCCTATTTGCGAAGTAATTGAAGCAAAGCCTCAGCTGAACCGAGTTTTCCTTAGCTCCTGAGATCACGCGCCAGCTTTCGTCTGCGGCGCTTTCCGTGTAGAATTTTGCGCTTTCCAACTCCTACTAATCCTAGTTCATTTGAGCTAGGCGCCGGCCACTATTCTTATGTCCTATCAAAGCATTCAGGCACAAATTGGCAACACGCCTTTGGTGAAGCTGCAGCGTTTGCCAGGTGATACTAGCAACACAATCCTGGCAAAACTGGAGGGTAATAATCCAGCCGGTTCGGTGAAGGATAGGCCGGCGCTTAGCATGATTCAGCAGGCTGAACTTCGCGGTGAAATTCAGCCCGGCGATGTGCTCATAGAAGCCACCAGTGGCAACACAGGCATTGCGCTAGCCATGGTCGCGGCGGTGATGGGCTATCGGATGATTCTAATCATGCCGGACAATATGAGCGATGAGCGTAAGGCTTCGATGACGGCCTACGGAGCAGAGCTGATTAGTGTAAGTGAGGAAGAGGGCATGGAAGGTGCTCGTGATTTAGCCGCACGCATGCATTCGGCCGGCAAAGGCAAAGTGCTAGATCAATTTGCTAATCAAGATAATCCAAACGCGCATTACGTGCATACTGGCCCAGAAATCTGGCGCGATACCAAGGGTGAGGTAACGCATTTTGTTAGTTCCATGGGGACTACAGGCACAATAATGGGCGTATCACGCTATTTGAAAGAACAGAATTCAGAAATAGAAATTATCGGTCTGCAGCCGAAGGATGGATCTCGCATTCCGGGCATTCGGCGTTGGCCCGAAGAGTATCTTCCTTCCATATTCGATCGTAGTCGCGTCGACAGTGTGGTGGATGTTGAGCAGAGTGATGCAGAGCACATGATGAAAGAGCTAGCGAAGCAAGAAGGCATTTTTTGTGGAGTTTCTTCCGGCGGCTCTATCTATGCCGCACTGCAGTTATCAGCGCAGGTGAGTAACGCCACCATAGTCGCGATAATCTGTGACCGTGGTGATCGTTATCTTTCCACTGGCGTATTTCAATAATCGCGCCTGACTAACCCTTAATCTAAGCACGTGAGCCGCTCTCATTATTGGTGCGCGCTACATCACCTACCGAGTTAACAACGAATTCAACTATGAGCAGACGCAGACACCGACGTGGCAAACTTCCAACCGAGCCCATTACCCTCGAGATAAAATCCCTAAGTCATGAGGGGCGTGGCATTGCACATCCCGAGGGCAAAGTAGCCTTTGTAGATGGTGCGCTAGCGGGAGAGCAGGTGTCCGCCACCTACGTTAGGCGCCGTGGTCGATTTGATGAGCTAAAAACCATCGAGGTGCACAAGGCATCGGAGCACAGAGTAATTCCTCCCTGCGAATTTGCAGGCCTATGCGGGGGTTGTTCATTGCAGCATATGGATAGCGATGCGCAGATCGAGTTCAAGCAATCTGTGCTGCTCGAGCAGATGCAGCATGCAACCGGCAAAGAAATGGCTGCTATCGAGCTGCTGCCAAAGCTGCAGGATACTACGCAGTTTTATCGACGCAAGGCGCGGCTCGCGGTTCGTGTCGTTACTAAGAAGGGCGGTGCGCTAGTAGGGTTTAGAGAAAAATACAGTAGCTTCATTGCGGATATGGATAACTGCAAGGTGCTGGTAGAAGAAGTAGCTGTCTTGATTCGTCCGCTGCGCAGCCTGATTACCGGTTTGCAGGGCAATCTAAACATTCCGCAGATAGAAGTAGCGGTCGGTGAAGAGCTGCAAAACGATGCAGATGCTGCTGAAGCTTCGTCAGCAGAGGCGCGACTTCAAGTCGCGTTGGTTTTTCGTCATCTGCAACCGCTGTCTGAATCCGATACACAAAGTTTAGTTCAGTTTTCCCAGGAGCACGGTATCCAGCTCTACCTGCAGCCTGGGGGGAATGACACTGTCCACAAGGTATTCCCCGCGGACGCAGTAGAGCGCTTGCAATACTATCTTCCCGAGTTTGATTTGCAGCTAAATTTTCACCCCATGGACTTCACTCAAATTAATGCAGGCATCAATCGAAAGATTGTTAGCCAGGCATTGTCGCTACTCGAATTGAGCGAAGAAGATACAGTATTGGATCTGTTCTGCGGCCTCGGTAACTTTACGCTGGCTAGTGCGCGCCGAGCTAAAAAAGTTGTGGGTGTAGAAGGAAGTCAGGAGATGGTGCTGCGCGGCTCAGAGAACGCATCTCTTAATGGTTTAGAGAATGTCGAATTTCATGCTGCCGATTTGTTTCAGCCCATAGCAGAAAAAGAGTGGGCCGCGCAGAAATTCAGTAAAATAATCTTAGATCCGCCAAGATCTGGAGCTATCGAGATAATTCCGGAAATTGCAAAACTTGGAGCCAAGATTATCGTCTATGTTTCCTGTAATCCTGCAACGCTAGCAAGAGATACCGCTGAATTGATTAGTGCGGGTTATCGATTACGAGCGACTGGGGTAATGGATATGTTTCCCCATACGACGCATGTAGAATCGATGGCCGTATTCGATGCGGGGAAACGCTCGAAAAAATAACACTGAGCCTAATTTAAACGCGATGTAGCGGAGGTAGTGATAGTTGAGTACAGGAAATACTGGTGAATTAGACGCGCTCACGGCGATCGATCGATTGATTGCAATTATGACGATGTTACGCGACAAACAACACGGCTGCCCTTGGGATCTGGAGCAGACCATCAAGTCGCTACTCCCTTACACGCTTGAGGAGGTCTATGAAGTTGCAGATGCTATCGAGAACAACGATCTGGTAGAGCTTGAAGATGAGTTGGGAGATCTATTGTTTCAGGTGATCTTCTATGCCCAAATCGCTAAGGAGCAAGGCGCCTTCGATTTTCAGGACATTGCGACCGCCATAAGCGATAAGTTAGTAAGAAGGCATCCCCATGTTTTTCCCGATGGTGATGTTGAGCAATTCGGAATTCCGCAAGACATCAGCGCGCAACAGGTAGTAGTCAATTGGGAAGCCATAAAAGAGATTGAGCGAGAAGAGAAGCGCAAGAAAGGCGGCAAACAAGCCGTACAGGAAAAAGTGAGTTTGTTGGATGATGTGCCAAGAGCATTGCCTGCAATGGAGCGAGCACGTAAGCTTCAAAAACGTGCCGCACAAGTAGGATTTGATTGGACTGAAGTGGCTCCAGTCCTCGCAAAGTTGAAAGAGGAAGTGGCGGAATTTGAAGAAGCCTTAGCCAGCGGCAACCACGAAAGAATGAGCGACGAATTAGGCGACGTGTTGTTCGCAGCTGTCAATCTGGCGCGACATGGCAACATAGAGCCTGAAGTAGCGCTTAGATCGGCAAATCGTCGCTTTGAAGCACGATTTAAATGGATCGAGACGGCCCTATCGGCACAGGGCAAGGTGTTTAAAGACGCAAATTTAGAGGAATTGGATGCACTTTGGGACCAAGCGAAGGCTACTGGTCTGTAAAGCGTGCACATCGAATAACACGAACTATTACAATTAGGACACAGGAGTACGGAATGAGAGTTATTTTGTTAGGGGCGCCAGGCGCAGGTAAGGGAACACAAGCACAATTCATCTGCGAGCACTTTGGAATTCCGCAAATTTCAACCGGCGACATGCTGCGTGCAGCGGTTAAGGCGAAGACAGAGTTGGGTATGCAGGTTGAGCAGGTGATGGCATCTGGCGGCTTGGTTACCGATGAAATAATCATCGCATTAGTAAAAGAGCGTATTCAGGCGGACGACTGCAAATCAGGGTTCTTGTTTGATGGATTTCCCCGCACTATTCCCCAAGCGGAGGCAATGGTTGAGGCGGCTGTTCCGATCGACGTGGTACTGGAAATCGATGTAGCCGATGACGAAATTGTGAAGCGCTTGGGAGGCAGGAGAGTGCATCCGAATTCAGGTCGCGTCTACCATGTTGAGTTTAATGCGCCGAAGGTGGCGGGTAAGGACGACGAAACAGGTGAAGATCTAATTCAGAGAGAAGATGATCAAGAAGATACAATACGTACGCGTTTAGATGTTTATCATGAGCAGACAGAGCCATTGGTTAAATTTTATCAGGATATTGAAGCGAAAGATCAGTCTGTAAAAGTTATAAAGGTAAATGGCATTGCTAGTGTGGATTCAATAAAGGAGCAGATTCTCGCGTCCTTAATTTAATGCTTAGCGCTGACAAAGCGTTTTTCAGAACATACAAAAACCAGGCTACGGCCTGGTTTTTTAGTTCCAGAAGTTAGGTTTACCAGCGATACTGTCCATCACTATGTGTTCTTGTAACGAAATTACACACTTGCCTGCAGTGCAACGCATTTCAATTCCTGTTAAGTGGTTCACAGTAGTCGCGCTTACTACTGCAGTAGCTTCTCTCTAGCAATTATTCGATGGCTTTTAATATGTATCTCAATGGTAGTTGTTAGAAGTATGGCGTTATTGTTGAAACACAGAGTTCGATCAATGTTTGCTCAAATAGGAAGATTTTAGAAACGAATAAAATAAAAGTTGGCAGATAAATTGCTATTTTATGCGCCTGTTTTTAGTTATGTGATCAATATTCCATCATGTTTTCTTAAAGTTTTCATTATAGCTAGCGAAATAGAGGTTGATACCACGCAAAGGTGGGTATTATGCATGGACTGTTCAAAAGAATTTTTGCGTAACAGTTGTTGCAGAGAGAGTTTGCTGTAAGCCAGATTATTTATGTGATATGTTGCCGGCGAGCAGTGGTTACAATTCTTCAACTTAAGCGGGCACGATTCATAACCTAGGAGAGAAACGAGTATGGCTAAAGTTAAGGCAAAAAAGAGAAAACCAGCAAAGAAAAAGTCAGTGGCTAAGAAAGTAAGTAGCCCAGCTTTGTCTAAAGCAAATGCCGCAGTAGCGAAACTTGAAAAAGCATCTAAAGCAGCAGCCAAAAATGTAGCAGCAGCAAGAAAGAAAGCTGTCGCTGCGAAGAAGGCTGCAGCAAAAACTAAAACAGCAGCTAGCAAAAGAGCTGCTAAGTCAGCTCAAGGCGCAGTAAAGAAAGCGTCTGCATCAGCAGCTGCAACTAACGCGAAGATCAGAACAGCAAAAGCCAGAGCTAGAGCCGCAGAAGCTGCAGCGAAGGCCGCAGCAGCAAAAGCTGCAGCTGCAGCTAAGGCTGAAGCCGATCTAAATAAGGCAGTAAAAGCGTTTACTGCTGCGTTTAAAGCTAAGCAAGCGAAGGCAAAAGCAAAACTAGCAGCCAAGAAGGCGCGTAAAGATGCTGCAGCCGCTAGAAAAGCCGCAGCAAAGGCCGCCAAGAAGGAAAAGGCTGCAGCAAAGAAAGCCGCAGCTAAAGCAAAGGCAGCCGCACGTAAAGCTGCTAAGAAGAAGCCAGCGAAGAAGAAAGCTGCTAAGAAGAAGGTAGCTAAAAAGAAGGCAACAAAGAAGAAAGCTAAGAAGAAAGCAGTAAAGAGACGCTCAGCGGCGAAGAAAGCCTCTCCTAAGAAAGTTGCTAAGCGTAAGCCAGCTGCTAAGAAGAAGGCCGCCAAGAAGAAGGTAGCTAAGAAGAAAGTTGCCAAGAAGAAAGTTGCCAAGAAGAAGGTAGCTAAGAAGAAGGTAGCTAAGAAGAAGGTTGCCAAGAAGAAGGTTGCTAAGAAGAAAGTTGCCAAGAAGAAGGTAGCTAAGAAGAAGGTTGCCAAGAAGAAGGTAGCTAAGAAGAAAGTTGCCAAGAAAAAGGTAGCTAAGAAGAAGGCTGCTAAAAAGAAAGCAGTAAAGAAGAAAGCCAAGAAAAAGACGGTTAAGCGCAGATCAGCAGCCAAAAAGGCGTTAAAGCGTAAAGTTGCTAAGCGTAAAGCACCTGCAAAGAAGAAAGCAGCCAAGAAGAAGGTCGCTAAGAAGAAAGTAGCTAAGAAGAAGGTTGCTAAGAAGAAAGTAGCCAAGAAGAAGGTTGCTAAGAAGAAAGTAGCTAAGAAGAAAGTAGCCAAGAAGAAGGTTGCTAAGAAGAAGGCGAAGAAGAAAGCTGTAAAGCGTAGATCGGCCGCAAAGAAGGCCACAAAGCGCAAAGTAGCTAAGCGTAAAGCGCCTGCAAAGAAGAAAGCAGCCAAAAAGAAGGTCGCTAAGAAGAAAGTAGCGAAGAAGAAAGTAGCGAAGAAGAAAGTAGCGAAGAAGAAGGTTGCTAAGAAGAAAGTAGCGAAGAAAAAGGTAGCCAAGAAAAAGGTAGCCAAGAAGAAGGCCGCTAAGCGAAAGGCTCCCGCTAAGAAGAAGGCTGTAAAGAAGAAAGCAGCAAAAAAGAAGGCTCCAGCCCGCAAGAAGAAGTAGGGCCTAAGCTGGATTGAGTGACTTTAGCCAGTACATCCACCGCCAGCGTGTCCGCTCGCAGGCGGTGGATGGATACTCAAAACTTGTAAAAAATCCTTGTTGGTAAGTGCCAGCAGGGATTTTTTCTATTATAGCGCTGCAATATAGCGCAGAGACTCTAGGTCGTACTGAATCTAAAAATGAATACCATACTGACAATAGATACTTCGTCCACCAACTGCTCTGTAGCACTGCAGAGCGCAGGTGTCCTTATCGAGAGGGTAAGCGAGGCGCAGCGACAATCGGCTCAGCGTGTGCTTCCCATGATATCCGAGCTGCTGCTTGAGGCGAATATTCAGATTAGTGATATCGGACTAATTGCGGTCGTAGCAGGGCCAGGTTCGTTTACGGGAGTTAGAATAGGTGTGGCGGTAGCTCAAGGGCTGGGCTTAAGCAGTGCGATACCTGTTGTGCCGCTCTCATCGCTAGCTTTGCTGGCAATGGCGGCAGTTTTCCAGAATTCCTCCGATCGTGTACTGGTTAGCGAAGAAGCAAGGGAAGGTGAACTCTATTTTGCTGCTTACCAAAGCTCTGATCAGCAAGGTGTAGAGATAGTTGGCAGGGAACAAGTTGCGTTGATTGAAGATCTAGACCCGTTACCCGAGAAATTGGTAGGCGAAAGTTGGTGTCTCGCCGGTGGAGGGTGGAGTAGGCAGGATGAAATACTGCGGCATTTTGCTTGCAGTGCTTCTGCTGAACCGAACATACCGTTGATAAGCAACCAGCTAATAGCGAGATTAGGGTTGTTGCGTTTTAACTGTGGCGAAGCAGTAGATGCTGCGCAGTTACGGCCAAACTATGTGAAAGAGCAATTAGACTATACTTAGTCTGATTCGTGGCAAGTAGTGATAGTAATTAGCAGGAATGGGAAGAGTCATTGGAACTAGATTTTCTTCAGGTAACATTTTTGGCCGTGTTGCAGGGTGCTACGGAATTTTTACCTATTTCTTCCTCTGGGCATTTAATACTCCCCTCGCTGTTGTTTGCTTGGAGCGATCAGGGCCTGACCTTCGATGTGGCAGTGCACGTGGGAACGCTATTCGCTGTATTGATTTACTTCAGATTCGACCTGCAGCGGCTCATCCTCGCTTTGACAAAAAGTGTATTTCAAAGAGTGCATTCAAAAGATTCAAAATTAGCATGGATGTTGCTTGCTGCTACGATCCCTGCCGGTCTTAGTGGTTTATTATTTGCTTCGCAGGTAGAGCAGTACGGGCGATCGCTGCTGCTTATTGGTGTTACATCGATTGGTTTTGGACTGTTGTTACTAAGCTCCGATCGAGTCGGTAGCAAGCAGCGCTCGCTATCTACCATGGATTGGAAAACAGCATTAATCATTGGTTTCTCTCAAATACTTGCATTGGTCCCAGGTACGTCCCGTTCCGGTGTCACGATGACTGCTGCGCTTTTTTGTAATCTAGACCGAGCCGCCGCAGCTCGCTTCTCATTCTTGCTCGCGATTCCGATTATCACCGCTTCAGGTCTGCTCAGAGGCGTCGAATTGCTGCAGGCAGGGGCAGAGTCAGTTGAATGGCTTGTCTTGCTGTATGCCATATTAATTTCTGCTGTGGTGGCGTATTTGTGTATTCACTACTTCTTACGCTTGATCGAGAGAGTAGGTTTTTTGCCTTTTGTAATCTACCGAGTCTTGCTCGGTGTTGTGCTGCTTCTTTTAGCCTTGTGAAAGTAGCGGTTGTTAGAACAGGTTCCGGTTCGGCAGAACGGGAAATCAAACTGTCTACTGCTCTAGGTTTGCCCGTTGTAGAATTGCCATCCTCATACTCCCCCAAAGAAATCACTGACTTCGACTATCTGCTAGCTTACCGTGATTCGAGATTGGTGTTGCACAGTTGTGGCAAAACCCAGGCCGGCGAGCTATGTGTTGATTTCTCCGAGGCCAAATTGAACTACCGTGCGAACAGCTCGATCAGAAATCAAAATATTGCCAAGGCATTGGGAATTAAGGGTAGTCAGAGGCCTGTTGTGCTCGATGCGACTGCAGGTTTGGGTAAAGACGCCTTTCTTATGGCGAGTCTGGGATGCGAAGTCTCATTGTTAGAACGTTCTGCCCTAGTGTACAGGCTGTTGGCAGATGGCTTAGCTCGAACCGAATATTATGGCGAAGAAATTTCCGCGATCTTAGGGAGAATGGATCTACAGTTTGGTGATTTGCTGAAATTCAAAGCAGATGCACAGCAGTTCGATGTTGTGTACCTCGATCCTATGTTTCCACAGCGGCGCAAGAGTGCGAAGGTTAAGAAAGATATGGCTCTTCTACAGCAGTTGCTCGGTCACCAGACAGATGGAGCTGAGCTTCTTGATCGTGCGAAGCTGCTCGCGAAGAAGCGTGTAGTGGTTAAACGAGCGAAACTTTCTCCCCATCTTGGGTCAGACAAGCCGGACATAGAGTTTAAGGGAAGCAGTAGCCGCTACGACGTCTATCTCATTACCTAGGGCGTAAGGGCAGGAGTTAGCTGGCGAGCGTCTCTAGCACGCTCTGATAGACGTCTGACAGCTTGTCTAGTTCGGCGACAGTTATTTTCTCATCAACTTGATGAATAGTTGCATTGCAGGGCCCGAGCTCAACAACTTCAGCTCCAGTGGGTGCGATGAAGCGACCATCGGAGGTGCCGCCTGCGGTTGAGCGATCGGTGTCTAGTCCACAATGTTGTTGGATACTTGTCGCAACAGCCTCCACCAGTCTCCCGGTGTCCGTCAGAAACGGTTGCCCCGATAGATTCCAATCAATCTGATAATTGAGCTTGGCCTCATCAAGGAGTTGAGTGACGCGAGATTGAATCGCATCTGCATTGAGTTCTGTGGAGAAGCGAAAATTGAAGTCGACCTCGATCTGTCCCGGAATAACATTCGTAGCGCCGGTGCCGGCATTTATATTCGAAATCTGAAAGCTGGTCGCCGGAAATGATGCATTGCCTTCATCCCAAGTGATATCAGTTAGAGTTGCTAACACGGGTAATACTTTGTGTATTGGATTGATAGCGAGTTGCGGGTAGGCCACGTGACCTTGCGTGCCTTTAACAACAAGCTTCGCACCCAGTGAGCCGCGCCTACCGATCTTGATGGTATCCCCCAGCTGCTCGCTGCTGCTGGGTTCTCCCACTAAGCAGTAATCGATGCTGATATTACGGCTAGCGAGTTCTTTTATGACTTTTTGCGTACCATTGATGGCAATGCCTTCCTCATCGCTGGTGATTAGCAGCCCAATGCGCGCGTTGAGTTCAGACTCTGCTAGAAAGCGTTCGATAGCTATGATCATAGCGGCGATGCTGCCCTTCATATCTGCCGCACCTCGCCCATGGAGGAAACCATCGGCAACGGTGGCGCTAAAGGGTGGGTATTGCCACTTATCTTCCGGGCCAGTCGGTACCACATCGGTGTGGCCAGCGAAGACAAAAAGCGGGCCGCTAGTGCCTATTGTGGCCCATAGATTGGTTACGTCATCAAACTGCAGTGTCTCGACACTGAATCCGACGGCTGTCAGTCGCTTTGCTAACAGTTCCTGACAACCCTCGTCATGTGGGGTCACCGAGGGGCGTTGTATAAGCTGCTGTGCGAGTTCGAGAGATGCACTCATAGTGTTTTCTTTATCTTCTAGTGAGTAACCGTTGATGTTTACCGTGGCGCTATTTAGTTATGACTATGTAGATCATCGTTAAGACTGATTGATGATTTAAGAGGCACACATTCCACACCGCCGGAAAGAGAGTTACGTCTAAACAGCAGATCCTCGACACCGACTAGTTCTTTAGCCTTCACTGTTTTCAATAATGCGCCATCCTGCCCTAGCACATTTAGTTTAGTGCCCGCTGTAAGGTAGAGGCCGGCCTCGACTGTGCAACCATTCGCTAGAGGGATGCCTATGCCGGCATTGGCGCCAATCAGGCAGTTTTCGCCTACCGAAATAACTTCAGTGCCGCCACCGGAGAGGGTGCCCATAGTGCTGCAGCCTCCGCCAAGGTCGCTATTAGCGCCGATCATAACACCTGCCGAAATACGTCCTTCCACCATCGCAGGGCCTTCTGTGCCGGCATTGAAATTCACAAAGCCTTCGTGCATGACCGTCGTGCCAGCTCCAAGGTAGGCACCGAGACGAACTCGAGCTGTATGGGCGATGCGAACGCCGGCCGGAACAATGTAGCTTGTCATCTTCGGAAATTTATCTACAGAGGCAACTTCAAGAGTCGTGCCACGCAATCTGGCTACTAATTGGCGCTCGGGCAATTCTTCTAAATCGATTGCACCTTCGTTCGTCCAGGCCAAATTATGCAACACGGCAAACAAGCCATCGAGATTAAGCGAATGGGGCTTGCAAAGACGGTGGGAGAGTAGGTGAAGCTTAAAGTAAGCCTCAGCTACGCTTTTGGGGGCACTGTCCGTAGATAGCACACAAAGAATCAGTTGGCCCTGACCCTCATTCATTTGCTGAACTTGTTTCGCGTGCTCAGGAAGCTTGGCTGCAAGTAATTGGGCAGCGAGTGCGGATGCCATCTTCTCATTGATCTCTATAACTGCGTTGTCACCGGGCTGAATCGCGCAACTAGTCAGTAACAAACTACTTAACTTTGTATCTGGGCTCAGTAGCGGCTGCGGATAATAGACTTCGATGATTTCTTGTTTTGTATTGCGGGTTGCCAGACCAAGGCCTAGGCTGTGTATTGTTGTATCGTTCATGTGGTGGAAGCCTTTTTTAGTAAATTCTGAATTTTTTCCTTGTCGTATCCGAGTAGCCACTTACCTTGGCTTTCGATAATCGGCCGCTTAATGATCGAGTTGTTCTCGCTCATTATTTTGATCGCTGAAGCCTCGTTTAGGTCTTGTTTTACCGCTTCGGGTAATTTTCGCCATGTAGTCCCCCGCGTATTGACCAGAGACTTGAAATCGAAGTGCTTAAGAAATCGTTTAATAAGCGCTTCGTCACAGCCAAGCTTTTTGTAGTCATGAAATTCGTAGTCGACATTCAATTCAGTAAGCAGGGCGCGGGTTTTCTTGATGGTGTCGCAATTGTTGATTCCGTAAAGTGTAGTCATGATTTTCTTGCTAAATACGTTCTGTCAGATGGATGAAAAGGTTAATAGTTGCTTATGTGTCGAGTCGTTCCTCGAGTTCGGTTTTCAGTTCCAAGCTAATTTTTTCTATAAGCTCTTGGTCAACGATAGGCTTATTAAACTCGTCGGTAACGAAAAACAAATCCTCTACGCGTTCGCCAAGGGTAGTGATGCGGGCATCCTTAAGGTTTATTTGATGTTTTGCAAAGGTCTTACCTATGCTGGCGAGAATGCCTGGTTGGTCCGGGCAATCAATCTCTACGGTCGAATAATTCCTGTTAGAGGAATTGAGCCAATTAACTTCGATTGTGTGATTGAAGTACTTCTCTTTGCGGCTGCGACGGATATGCGATGGGGAGATAGCCGACATATCGGAATTGAGATAATCACTCACCATTTTTTCTATTTCGGCGAGGCGTTTTGGATTGTTGCCTACCGGTTTTCCTGAAGATTCAAGAACCGTATAGGTGTCCATGCAATAGTCATTGTCGGAGGTAAAGATACGAGCGCCCTGAATATTCAAGTTTAGTTTTTCGAATGCCGCTGCCGTTTTTGCGAAAAGGTAGTTACTGTTCTTTGTATAGATAAATATCTGCGTGGCGCCTTCGAGTGCATTCTGAATTAAGCAGTCGGTTGATACTAGAGGGCCCGTTCCGGAGAACGACGCGATGGCCTCCGTATGCCAAATAATATTTGCCGCTGATTCGCGCAAAAAATACTCGTCGTTCGCGTTCGCCCAAACTTCAAGAATGCGCTGCTCATCGATGTTGTGCTCTGTCAGTTTCGTGAGAGCGGTTTCCTTCTTGTCGGCAATACGATCTTCTCTGTTGCGCGGATTCTCGAGTCCGAGTCGCAGGGCACGCTTTGTATTCAAATACAGCTGCTTCATTAGACTGGCGCGCCAGCTATTCCATAGTTCAGGATTCGTCGCGCGAATGTCGGCCACGGTCATTGCGTAAAGGTAGTCGAGATGTAACTTGTCGCCCATCAATGTGGCGAACTCATGAATCACCTCAGGGTCATTGATGTCTCTGCGCTGAGCTGTCATCGACATGAAGAGATGCTTGCTGACTAGCCAGACGACGAGTTTGGTATCCCAGCTGCTGAGTCTATGCCGAACGCAGAAATCTTCCGCGTCTTTCATTCCCAAAGTGGAGTGATCGCCACCACGGCCCTTAGCGATGTCGTGATAGAGACCTGCGATATACAGTAGCTCTACTTTTGGTAGGTTCTTATGGATATGCGCTGCTATTGGGTATTTTTCCGCTGCATCGGGTAGCCTGAACAGGCGCATGTTCTCGACTACTTGCAGGGTGTGCGCATCAACCGTGTAGATATGAAAAAGGTCATGTTGCATCTGCCCTGTTATCTGTTCAAATTCCGGCAAGTATCTGCCAAGAATTCCGTAGCGTGCCATCCTGCGAATTTGTAAGGTCATCTTATGGGGCGAGCGCAGCAGTTCCATGAACAAGGTAACGTTGCGAATGTCGTTCCTATATTCATCATCGATGAGGCGTCTGTTGTCTCGTAGTAGACGCACTGTCGAGGCACGAATAGCCTGAATTTTTGGGTTCTGCGCCATCAGTACAAAAATTTCTAACAGTGCCGACGGGTAGCGTTTGAAAATATCGGGGCTGATTACTTCAATGTAGTCATTTCGAATCTGAAAGCGATTGTTTATTTTCTCAATCTTTACCCGTTCACCGTCACGAAGTATGGCTTCGTCGAAATGCTGTAGAAGCACGTCATTGAGCGCACGCATATTCGCCACTGCGCGGTAGTACTGCTTCATGAGTTTCTCGACGCCCAGGCTTTTCTCATCGTCCTTATAGCCGAAGAGTTTTGCGAGTTCTCTCTGCTTGTCGAACAGTAAGCGATCTTCTCGCCGACCTTCTAAGTGGTGCAGCCCGTAACGAAGCTTCCAGAGAAACTGCTGACCTCTGTTCAGCATCGTCATCTCGGATTCCTTCAGGAAGCCGAGCTCGACTAGATCCTTAAACGAGCTGGCACCGAAATGTCGCTTCGCTACCCAGGCAATAGTCTGAATATCTCTTAAACCGCCGGGTGAAGTCTTTACGTTAGGCTCGAGGGCATAGTCGATGTCGTGATATTTCTCATGACGTGCGTTTTGTTCGTCCCACTTTGCCCGTAGGAATTGTTTGATTGGCCAAACACGTTTGCCGGTAGTCAGGGCGTACATCTCGCTCTGCAATTCTGCGGGGCCGCAGATCGTGCGCGATTCCATCAGCGCTGTAGCCACGGTTATGTCATTGATGGATTCGCTCTTACATTGCTTGATAGAGCGAACGCTTTGACCAACCTCTAGGCCGATATCCCAGAGCAGGGTGCAGAATGAGCTAATGCAGCTCTTATAACGACTAGCATTGTCTTTGCGCGTAAGAATCAATATGTCGATGTCGGAATGGGGGAGTAGTTCGCTGCGGCCATAACCACCAACTGCGACTAGAGAGATGTCTTTCTCGTCAGGCCACGGCTGTGCCTGCCAAGCGAGTTTTAATATCTGATCTATGAGCCAAGAGCGGCCGGAGACGATCTCGGTGATATTGAGATTCGCCTTATAGCGCTCATCTAGGATGTTGCTGGCGGTTTCTATTGCCTGCTTAAGGGTTTTGACTTGATTGCTGGAGTCATTGAATTCTGCCTGCAGGGCTGCTACGTCGAGCAGCTTGGTGCCCAGCTCGAAATCATCGTCGCTGTATTCTTCATCGATTGCTAAAGTGTCTGGATTCACAATGATTCGTCAGAACGTTGAGTAAAGACCTCGCAGCCATCATTGGTTACTGCCATTGTGTGTTCCCACTGCGCGGAAAGCCTGCGGTCTTTAGTAGTCACTGTCCATCCGTCCTTTTTTGATAACTTGGTGAAGCGGCTACCTGCATTCAGCATGGGCTCTATAGTAAAGGTCATACCTTCGACAAGTGTTGTTCCGCTGTTAGGCCTGCCGAAATGAAGGACCTGAGGTTCTTCGTGGAAAATTCGCCCGATGCCATGCCCGCAATATTCTCTTACTATCGAATAATTATGTGCCTCGCCATGCTGCTGAATGATATGCCCGATATCGCCGAGTGTTATGCCAGGCTTGACGATGTCGATTGCCTTGTACAGACATTCCTGTGTGACTTTAATAAGGCGTTTGGCGTGATCGGGTACTTCGCCTACACAAAACATCTTGCTGGTGTCGCCGTGAAAGCCGTCTTTTATGACAGTGATATCGATATTAATGATGTCGCCTGACTTGAGAGTCTTACCGTCGCTGGGAATGCCGTGACAGATAACGTGGTTTATTGAGGTGCAGATAGATTTAGGAAAGCCATTGTAGTTTAGCGGGGCAGGTATGGCTTTCTGCACATCGACGATGTGGTTATGGCAGATTCGATCAAGCTCGCCAGTGCTAACCCCAGGTTGAACATGTGGGCCAATCATTTCTAGTACTTCGGAGGCCAGTTTGCCGGCTACCCGCATTTTTACAATGTCGTCGGCTGTTTTAATATGAATTGTCATCGAGGTGTCAGTTATTTCCTGTCAATTTTTCCCAGGGCACCGCTGGCGAATGTCGCTAACGGCAAAAGTTGGGTATTGTAATGCAGGAGCCACCGTTGTAACAGCGGATTCCCGCTTTCAGGTGCTGATGAAACCTGCTTGGAATGGGCCGTAGAGGGCATCTGGCCGTTCGCTTGAATGCGATATTTTCTTTCCGTGGCGGTACTATTATGGTATAAAGCGGCGCGTTTTCGTGGTTGCTGTCTCTAACTCTCTTTTGAGCCTGGGAAATATAAGCATTCTCGGAAGCCAAAATTAACCTTAACTAACGTCGCACATACATCGTCACATGAGTTCTGGGTGCCTCTCTGAAGCAGTATTTTAGATTGGTTGAGCCATGGGGTGTATGGAGGCCTAACCCAAACCGAAGGATATAACATGACTGTAAGTATGAAAGAGATGCTCCGCGCAGGAGTCCATTTCGGGCACCAGTGTCGCTACTGGAATCCAAAAATGGCCCAATATATCTTTGGCGCCAGAAACAAAATTCACATCATCAACCTCGAGCACACCGTTCCTGCTCTTAACGCCGCACTTGAAGAAGTCTCCTATCTTGCTGAAAAGAAAAGAAAAATCCTTTTCGTTGGCACGAAGCGAGCGGCTGGAAAGATCATTAAGGAAGAAGCAGAACGCGCAGGAATGCCGTATGTAAACCATCGCTGGCTCGGCGGTATGTTGACAAACTACAAGACCATTCGTGGCTCCATCAAGAAATTGAAAGATCTTGAGCAGCAAGAGACCGATGGCACGCTTAGCCGTTTGAGCAAGAAAGAAGCTCTTATGCGTACTCGTGCGAAGGAAAAGCTCGAGCGTAGTATCGGTGGTATTAAGGATATGGGTGGCCTTCCCGACGCGATTTTCGTCGTCGATGTAGATCACGAGCGTATCGCTGTTACTGAAGCGAACAATCTAAAGATCCCAGTAATCGGTATCGTTGATACCAATAGCAACCCTGACGGCGTTACCACTGTAATTCCTGGTAACGATGATGCGATACGTGCAATTCAATTGTATGTAGCTGCGATTGCCAGTGCTTGTGTTGAGGGTCGCGAAAGAAATGGTCCAACAGGCGGAGATAGCGAATTCATCGAGATAGAAGATGATGCAGTTGTTGAAGTGGCAGCAGAAGCAGAAGCAGAAGCAGAAGCCGAAGCGGCTCCAGCCGAAGCGGCTGAAGCAGTGGCAGCCGAGCCAGAGCAAGCAGTCGATGCTCCAGCTGAAGAAGCAGTAGCCGAAGCTGCGCCAGCAGCAGTAGCCGAAGCTGCGCCAGCAGCAGAAGCAGAAGCTGCTCCTGCGGAAGAGGAGAAGCCTGCAGCTGAGAAGAAGGCCGCAGTTAAGAAGGCTCCTGCTAAGAAGAAGGCTCCAGCTAAGAAGAAGGCAGCTGTTAAGAAGAAAGCTCCAGCCAAGAAAAAGGCTGAGGAAGATTCTTAATAGAAAACTTTATTGCTAACAGAATTCCCTGCTTAGCAGTAGCGAGAATAGGTTTGAATTAAGGGGGCGGATAGCCCCCTTTTTACAGGTGATTTAATAGAAGAGCGCGCTCTTCGAAATGATTAGAAAGAGGCATTAAGAGATGGGAAATATTACAGCGGGCATGGTTAAAGAGCTGCGTGACAGAACCGGCTTGGGCATGATGGATTGTAAGAAAGCATTAACAGAAGCAGATGGCGACATGGATAAGGCTATCGATGATTTGCGCAAGGCGAGTGGTGTTAAGGCTGCCAAGAAGGCGAGTCGCGTTGCTGCTGAAGGCGTCGTACTGACTAAGATTGCTGATGATGGTAACTATGGCGTTATAGTCGAAGTTAACTCAGAAACAGACTTCGCGGCTAGAGACAGCAACTTCCTCGATTTTGCTCAGCAGGCGCTAGAGCTTGCTTACGCTAACAGTGAGGCCGATGTTGCTGGACTGCTTGATGCAGGCCTGGAAGACACTCGCTCTGCTTTGGTTCAGAAAATTGGCGAAAATTGTAATATGCGTCGTGTAGAGCGCATGCAGTTTACTGACGAAAACGCAGGCATCGTTGAGAGTTACGTGCACAGCAATAATAGAATCGCGGTTCTAATCTCCGTTAACGGTGGTGACGAATCCCTTGCTCGTGATGTTGCTATGCATATTGCGGCTGTAAACCCGTTGGTTGTTAAAGCCGAAGATGTGCCTGCAGAAGAAATAGCAAAAGAGACTGAGATCTATTCAGCGCAAGCACGCGAGAGCGGCAAGCCAGAAGAAATCATCGAAAAAATGATTACTGGCAGATTGCGAAAATTTGTCGCTGAAGTAAGCTTGTTAGAGCAGCCTTTTGTTAAAGATCCAGATGTTACTGTAGGTAAGTTGCTTAAGGATGCCGGTGCGAGCGTAGTTCAGTTTGTGCGCTTCGAAGTGGGTGAGGGCATCGACAAGGAAGAAGTAGACTTCGCCGATGAAGTAGCGGCACAAGTTAAAGGCTCCTAGGAGCGCAATGACGACATACGGATACCACTGAAAATGCCAAATAAGGAACGTAAGTACAATCGTATTTTGTTAAAGCTAAGCGGTGAGGCACTCACCGGTGATGGCGATTTTGGCATAGACCCTCAAGTGCTCGATCGAATGGCTGTTGAAATCGGTCAGTTAGTGGGTCTGGGAGTGGAGATAGGCCTGGTCATTGGTGGTGGCAATCTATTCCGCGGTGCTGCTCTGCACGCCGCGGGTATGGAGCGTGTTACCGGCGACCACATGGGTATGCTGGCGACAGTCATGAATGCGTTAGCAATGCGCGACGCACTTGAGCGAGCAAGCATTCCTACCCGTGTTATGTCGGCCATTCCCATGAGCGGTGTCGTTGAACACTACGATCGACGTACGGCTATTCGGCACTTGGATGCCGGTGATGTCGTTATATTTTCAGCAGGAACAGGAAATCCGTTCTTCACAACAGATACTGCCGCTTGCTTGCGTGGAATCGAAATCGATGCGGACCTAATCCTAAAAGCAACTAAGGTGGACGGTGTTTATTCTGCCGATCCGGAATTAGATCCTTCTGCGATTAAGTACGACAATCTTAGTTACGATGAAGTGATTGAAAAGAAACTCGGTGTCATGGACTTGACGGCTATTTGTCTAAGTCGCGATCATCAGGTGCCGATCAAAGTTTTTAATATGAATACCCCTGGAGCATTGCTGAACAATGTTATGGGTAAGGCCGATGGCACTCATATCAAGTAGCTGAGTCGCTAGGGCAAGATTGATGAATATTCTGCGCTGCTGCGCGGAGCTAGATTATAGGAAAGAGGAGCCAGACCATGATCGATGAAACTATAGCCGATGCAGACGAAAGAATGCAGAAGAGCATCCTTTCTCTGGAAGAAGCTTTTAAGAAGATTCGAACGGGAAGAGCCCATCCAGCTATTCTAGATAGCGTGCAGGTTTCCTACTACGACTCGGATACTCCTTTGAGCCAGCTGGCCAACGTCACAGTGGAGGAGGGTCGTTCTTTGATCATCTCCCCCTGGGAAAAGCCAATGATTGCTGAGATCGAGAAAGCCATCATGAAATCGAATTTGGGGCTGAACCCTTCGAACAATGGCGACACTATTCGTGTGCCTATGCCGCCTCTAACTGAAGAAACGCGCAAGGAATATACCAAGCAGGCGAAGGCCGAAGCTGAAAACGCGCGAATTGCGATTCGAAACATTCGAAGAGATGCAAACTCTGACTTCAAAGAGCTCGAAAAAGAAAAAGAGATTAGCGAAGACGAGCAGCGCAGAGCGGAAGATCGCATACAAAAGATCACAGATAAGTATATTGCAGCTATTGAGGCTTCATTCCTGGCTAAAGAAGCCGATCTGCTATCCTTCTGAGGCTGCGATTGCTTCAGTTTGATTACTCAATACGGGCTTTAGGTGGACAGGGGTTTGGTAACTGTAAATGACTCCTGATAGTAAGCCAAAATTGCCCCAGCATATCGCCGTTGTTATGGATGGAAATAACCGCTGGGCTAAATCTCGTGGCCTACCTGTCAAATCTGGCCACCGTCATGGTGCCGAGGTGGCGCGAGAGATCGTCAATTCCTGTCTCTCCCGAGATATTAAATACCTCACCTTATTTGCCTTCAGTAGTGAGAATTGGTTGCGCCCACGGCAGGAAGTTAGGGCCCTGATGGCGCTCTTTCTTACCGTTCTAAAGCGTAAGGAAATCAGCCAGTTGCACAAAAAAAATGTGCGCTTGCAGTTTATCGGCAATCGAAGTAGCTTCTCGCAGAAATTGCAGCAAAATATGCGTGAGGTGGAAGAGTTAACAGGTGATAATACCGGCATGACGGTGATTGTGGCGGCAGACTATGGCGGTCGCTGGGATATCGCGAATGCAGTGAAAAGCATAGTCGATAAGGTGGCCTGTGGAGAGTTATCAGCGGATACAATCGGTGTGGATCTGCTGGATCAGCACATTAGCAGCAGCGACTACCCGGATCCGGATCTTTGTATCCGCACTGGTGGCGAGCACCGCATTAGCAATTTTTTGCTTTGGCAGTTTGCCTATACTGAACTTTATTTTACAGACTGTTATTGGCCTGACTTCGGCGACACGCAGTTTCAGCTAGCGCTGGATGATTTCGCAAAGCGTCAACGCCGCTATGGCAGTCATGATAATCAGGAATATACGAGCGACTAAAGTGTTAAAGCAACGAGTCATTACCGCCGTAATACTTCTGGTGGCATTAATTGCCGCTACTACTCAGCTGTCTTCATTTTATTTTGCTTTTTTCGTTGCCGCTGTAATTCTAGTGGCGGCATGGGAATGGGCCGGGCTTGTTAGTTCGGATAGAGAAATAGCAAAGCTTCCCTATCTTGCAAGTATCGCTGCTATGTTGCTGGGCAGCTTCTTTCTTTTGGGCATTTCTCCAGAGGCCGAGGGTATCGATGGTCTTCGCGCGAGCTTCGTACTGATGCTGGGCCTTTTGTTTTGGCTTTTATCTTTGTTTTTTCTAGCGGGGTATCCCGAAAATAGTAAGCATTGGAATGATGAGTCGAAAATAGCCTTGATGGGCGTATTGGTGCTGATGCCCACCTTCGTTGGCATTGTAGTATTAAAATATCTGATGCCTTCCGGTTATTTGGTTCTAGCTTTAGTGATCTTGGTAGCAGCCGTCGATATCGGTGCCTATTTCGTCGGGGTGAATTTTGGTTCAAGAAAGCTGGCGGCGAAACTGAGTCCCAAGAAATCTTGGGAGGGCGTCTGGGGCGGAACAGTTGTCTGTTTGCTCGTGGCAGCCCTTTTTATCTGGCTAATGCACAACAATCTTCAAGCGCTATCCTTGATGCAGGTGTCTTCCTTGCTGATTTTGTCAGTGGGTGTCACTTTCTTTAGCGTGGTAGGAGATCTTATAGAGAGCATGCTTAAGCGCAACTGCGGTGTTAAGGATAGCGGCACGATCCTGCCTGGGCACGGCGGTGTATTGGACCGGGTGGATGGCCTCGTGGCTGCCACACCTCTGTTCGTTTTGACGATGATGTTGGTGCTCGATAACGAATTCCTGGTGGGTCTGTAAAGTGACGCAGAGTAATCTTCAAATCAGCATCCTAGGTTCGACCGGCTCGGTTGGCGTTAACACGCTTAATGTCATCGATGAGAATCCCGCCTATAAAGTTTTTGCGCTTACAGCACACCGAAATGCACAACTGCTCTTTGAGCAATGCCAAAAGTACCGCCCGAAGTTAGCCGTGTTGAGTGAAGAGGCTGCTCCTGAATTTAACGCGCTACTGCACGAGAGCAATCTCGATACAAAGTTGCTGATTGGTAAAGCTGGCTTGGTTGAAGCGGCGAGTAATGCCACTGTTGATATTGTGATGGCTGCAATTGTTGGCGCGGCAGGTCTCGAATCCACACTCGCTGCTGCCTCAAATGGCAAGCGCTTGCTGCTGGCTAATAAGGAATCTTTGGTGATGACTGGAGATTTGCTTAAGCAGGCGGCGAGAGAATCTGGCGCTGAGATTTTGCCCATCGACAGTGAGCACAACGCAATTTTTCAGTGTCTGCCGCAGAGGTCGACTAGTGTTCATACTGGGGCTAGCGCCGGTGTAGAGAAAATTGTATTGACGGCATCCGGCGGGCCGTTCCTAAACACGCCAATTGAACAGCTCGAATCTGTCACGCCTGAACAGGCCTGCCTGCATCCGAAGTGGTCTATGGGTAGAAAGATATCTGTGGACTCGGCAACAATGATGAATAAGGGTTTGGAGTTTATTGAGGCCTGCTATTTATTCGATGTAGAGCCGTCTCAGGTCGATGTATTGATCCATCCGCAGAGTATTGTGCATTCGATGGTTCACTATAAAGATGGTTCGGTATTGGCGCAGATGGCGAACCCCGATATGCGTGTTCCCATAGCCTACGGATTAGCGTGGCCAGAGCGGATTGAGTCAGGTGCTGCAAAGCTAGATTTGACGGCAGAGGAGCCGCTGCAATTCTCTAAGCCGGATCTTTCTAGATTTCCCTGTTTGCGGCTAGGTATCGAAGCTGCGCGAGAGCGTGGCACGGCGCCAGCAGTTCTTAATGCAGCAAACGAAGTGGCGGTGGAGGCATTTTTGCAGGGAGAGGTTGGTTTTGCGGAAATTCCCTCCATAATAGAGGCAGTTAGGGCACAAATACCTTGTGAACCAGCGCCTAGTCTCGCTATTATTCAAGAACTTGATCAGCAAGCAAGAAGACTATCTAAAGAATTGATATTAAAGGATTTCTGTCGCGGAGCTAGCGCCTAGGCCTGGTACTGGGACGAATATTTATGATACTTGAAGTTTTAATTAGCGTTATAGCTCTCCTAGCTACTCTAGGCATACTGGTGACGATTCATGAATTTGGCCATTTTTGGGTCGCTCGTCGCTGCGGTGTAAAGGTCCTTAGGTTTTCTATTGGCTTCGGCAAGGCCGTTAAGACATGGATAGGCAAGGATGGCGTTGAATATGTGATCGCCCCAATCCCGCTGGGTGGCTACGTTAAGATGCTAGGCCAGGAAGATACAACCGTAAGCGAGGCAAGCATTCTGCCCGCTAGCCAGCGCGAGTACTCGTTTGCCTACAAGCCCCTGTGGCAGAGGATGGCGATTGTCGCAGCTGGGCCTATCGCGAATTTCCTGTTGGCGATATTCATATTTTGGCTAATTAATATTTCCTATGGAGTTTCCGGTATTGCGCCGGTGGTAAGCAATGTAATTGAAGACTCTATTGCCGAAACAGCAGGGCTAAGAGCAGGTGATGAAATTCTTGCCGTCGATGGTGAAGAAACCATCATTTGGCAGCAAGTTACCATGCAGTTGCTGGCGCGACTGGGTGAAACTGGTGAAATAACTCTGACTGTCGACCCTGCTGACTCCAGTCGAGCAAGAGATATCCAAGTCCCTATTAATGGCTGGATGAGTACCGAGACAACGCCGAATCCAGTTGGCAATCTCGGTATTATTCAATTCGAAATCCCAGCTGATATTGCCGGCATCGTGCCCGGCGGTGCTGCCGAGGCAGGGGATCTGCGCGCAGGCGATGAAATCATCTCTGTGGATGGCAGGGCTATACGTGGCTGGACCCATTGGGTGGAGGTTATCCGAGCGAATCCGGAACTCACGCTGAATGTCGTGGTCCAACGTGATGGAATCAATACTGATTTGTCGATTCGGCCGGAAACAGTGACCCTCGATGACGGGACAGTAATTGGCAGCATTGGTGCCTATGTACAGGAGACGACGTTGGCAGAATTGCTGCCTCCGGAGATGCAGCGGCAGGTAGATTACAATGTCCTATCGGCGATTCAGCCGGCGATAGTCGAGACCTGGAACAAGTCGATTTTTGTATTGGATTCTGTGAAGAAGATGGTCGTCGGCTTGATCTCGGTGAAGAATGTAAATGGGCCGATAACTATTGCCCAGGTTGCTGGAGAGACGGTGACTTACGGATTTGATGTGTATCTAGGGTTTTTGGCTCTATTAAGTATTTCACTAGGAGTACTTAACTTGCTGCCGATACCAGTTCTTGATGGTGGGCATCTGCTGTACTACGCGATCGAAGCGGTCATCAGAAGACCGGTACCAGAAAGAATTCAAGCCTGGGGCTTACAGTTAGGCTTGTTGATGATTTCAGGAATAATGGTTTTAGCTATGTATAACGACGTTAATCGCCTGTTGTAAAAAATAGCCAAAAAAGAATAGAAGAAAATATAAGTAACTCGCCGCCAAGTAACACAATTAATTGAGAATGCAGCGCAAATGAAAAAACTCCTTTTTTGTTTGTTGGTGGCTTTTGGAATTTCAAAATCCCTCAACGCTCAGGAATTTGTAATAGCCGACATTATTGTCGATGGCTATCAACGTATTTCGCCCGGAATTATTTACAATCTATTGCCAGTAGGCATTGGTGATGAAGTTACGGCGGGCACCTCTGCGCAAATCATTCGAGAACTCTCTCAGTCGGAATATTTTGACGAGATTGAAGTGGCGCGTGAAGGCAATGTGCTGATCGTTACTGTTTTGGAGAGGCCTTCCGTAGCCGAAATTACTATAGAAGGAAATAGTGTTCTCGAGACTGAAGATATTCTCGAAAACATGGCAACGGCAGACATTGCCGAGGGCCAAATTTTTACGCGCGCTGCGCTAGAAGTAATCCGCCAAGGAATACAGGACGTGTACTCTTCGCGTGGCCGCTATGGCGCGGCAGTGGACATCGAAGTAGAAGATCTACCTAGAAACCGTGTTGCTATTAGCCTGACTATTAACGAAGGCGAAGAATCACGCATCCGTCATATCAATATCGTTGGTAATGAAGCTTACAGCGAAGAGGATCTGCTCGGCCTCTTTGAGCTCGGCACCAAGCCTTGGTATTTAGTGCTAAGCCGCAAGGATCGTTATTCCCGCGAACAGTTTTCTGGTGATCTAGAACGCCTCGAATCATTCTATCTAGACAACGGTTTCGTAGAATTCAACATAGACTCCACCCCCATTTCCATCACGCCGGATCGTAAAGAAGTCTATATCACTATTAATCTGAACGAGGGAGACCTGTTCACTATCAACGAGGTTGATCTTGCTGGCGATCTGGTCGATGCCGAAGCGCTTCTGCGGGCGGCGGTGTTCGTGCGCCCCGGTCAAATCTATTCCCAGGGCTTGGTCACCGGCACGGAAGAAATTATGGTGCAGTTTCTAGGCAACTTAGGTTATGCCTTTGCCGAGGCCACAGGCGTGCCCGAAGTCAACGAGG
The DNA here is from genome assembly GCA_913060495.1 of uncultured Gammaproteobacteria bacterium. Lineage (GTDB taxonomy): Bacteria > Pseudomonadota > Gammaproteobacteria > Pseudomonadales > Pseudohongiellaceae > UBA9145. The sequence goes on from CAJXRP010000001.1 coordinate 109,455, forward strand.
AAGACCAAACTGTTGATGTAACATTCTTTATCGAGCCGGGTAACCGAACTTATGTAAATCGTATAAATTTTGCGGGCAATATTTCTACGGCAGATGATGTGTTACGAAGAGAGATGCGGCAGTTAGAGTCTGCCCCGGCGTCCAGCCTGCAGATCGAGCAGTCGAAGGTTCGTCTACAGCGACTCGGTTACTTTGAGACAGTTGAAGTCGATACGATTGAGGTGGCTGGAACGGAAGACCAGATTGACGTTAACTACGATGTGCTTGAACAAAACTTTGGCGCGATTAGTTTTCAAGTCGGAACAGGCGGCGGCGGAAACTTCTTCATCAGTTCTAACCTGCAGGCGCAAAACTTTCTGGGTACTGGTAAAACATTGGGCGTTGGCATTAATAAGAGTCGATTTCAAACGGGTCTAAATTTCCAGTACCAAGATCCCTATTATACGCCTGACGGGGTGAGTAGGGGGTTCAACCTATTTGCTCAGAAGATCGAGTCACCTTTCAATGTATCTGATTTCAATACATCTTCCTTTGGAGGGTCACTGAGTTTCAGTTATCCATTGAGTGAGATTGAATTGCTCGGTTTTGATTTCGGATTCACGCACACAGAGTTGAGTGCCGGACTGGGTTCCGTTCAAGAGATTGTTTCCAGCCCAACTTTCTTCGATGGTGTAGACAAATACATTATTACACCTGCTAATCCTAACGCTTTTGATGGCCCGGTAGCGGACGCGGTTCTCGGTGATGTGGCCTCACTAAGCCCGTTGCAGCTGCGATCGAATATAGATCAGGGCTTTGTAGATAAGTTTGGCGACACCTTTGATAATTTTACGATTACAGGTAACTGGTTTCGCAACACGCTAAATCGTGGCCAGATGGCAACAAGCGGCAAGCTTCACAGTGTCGGTGTAGAAGTCACCTTGCCAGGTAGTGACCTGCAATATGCCAGAATTAACTACAACAATGAGATGTATTGGCCGCTTTCTCAGGATCAACGCTGGGTTATAGGTTTGCGGGCTAATCTGGGCTACGGCATAGGTTATGGCGATACCGAAGAAATGCCTTTCTTCAATAACTACTTTGCTGGCGGTATAAACTCGGGCGGTATCGTGCGCGGCTTTGAAGAAAATAGCCTAGGGCCACAGAGTACACCAGGCGCTAGATATCTAACTGATTTTGGGCTGACTTTGTTACGTGATGAGAATGGTGAAATCCTGCGCCGCGTAGATGGTTCTGCGGAAGGTTTTAATAGAGACGTAGGTTATCAGACAGAGCTTCTTTTTGACGAAAACGGCCAACCAGTAGTGGGTGCAGACGGAAATCAGGAAATCGCTCTGGCGGTACAAAGTTTCTTCCTAGACGAGGATTTTGACAGTTTTGGTGGTAATATACTCGCCACCGCGACTTTGGAGCTGTTATTCCCGATTCCGTTTATCGATGATTCGAGCCGAGTTAGATCGGCTTTCTTTATAGATGCCGGAAACGTATTCTCGTCGCACTGTACAGAACGGCAGACACTTCTAAACAATTGCACAGATTTCGATCTGGGCGAGGTTAGATACTCTGCAGGAATTAGTGTTACTTACATCTCTCCATTTGGTCCGCTGACATTTTATGTCGCGAAACCATTCGGTAAAGATGGAGACGATACAAAGAGCTTCGATTTCACCGTTGGAAATGGTTTTTAGATTGTCTTGATTTGAGGAGTTGACATTCATCGTCATTGCTCGACTAAACAAGATTCAGGGATTGCAAAATTTGGTACGTTATTGGGCTGCGCGTTTTAGACGTCTAAGTACAAAATTGTAGTGTTAGTAGTTAATTGTCAGTTGGGCGAATGCCCAATAGTGTTTGTAAGAATTGGAGAATTACCGTGAAATTATTTAAGAGTCTAATTGTCTGCCTGAGTTTGGTTTTAGTGTCTCAAGGTGCTGCCGCTCAGGACACCAAGATAGGTGTGCTTAATGCATTGCAGGCATTGTTTAATTCAGATGCGGCTCGTGTCGTGCAAGAGGAATTGGAGCAGGAGTTTAGTTCCGATGAAGAGAGAGCTCAGGAACTTACTGATCAGCTAAACGCTCTGCGTGAAGAATTTCAACAGAACGAAGCTGTTATGAGTGAGCAAGAGATTAGCCGTATGAATTCTAGCGCACAAGACTTGCAGGTTCAGCTACAGCTGATACAAGAAAGAGTGCAAACAGCGTTGCAGACAAAGAATCAGCAATTTCTTGAAAGTATGCAGGGCGCTCTTGCCGAAGCTGTAACCGATGTAGTCGCCGAGGGCGGTTACGATCTGATTCTCAATTCAGATACCGCACCTTATTTTGCTCCAGTATTGGATATTACCGCTAAGGTAACTGCAAAGCTGAATGAAAAATCGCAGACTAATTAGTAAAGGAAGTCTCATTATCGGGTTAGTGTCAGGTGGCACATAAAACAAAATATACATTGGCGAAGCTAGCAGAATTGCTGGATGCCAAATTGACGGGCGATGGCCAGTGTGAAATCACTGGTCTAGCTACTCTCAAGAATGCCAAGCCTGGCGAACTGAGTTTCCTAAGCAATCCTTCCTATGCAGACCAACTGAAGAGTTGTCAGGCGTCTGCGATCCTCATCGATGAAAAATTTCTAGACAGCTGTCCAGGCAACAAGCTTGTGACAAGCATTCCCTATGTGGCTTTCGCAAAAGCTACCGCCTTATTCAACCAGTCTCCGCTGCCTAGTATAGGCGTTCATGAGTCCGCGAGCGTGGACACTTCTGTCGTACTTGGAAAGAACGTAAGCATCGGGGCAAATGCCGTACTCGCCGCCAACGTCATAATTGGTAACGATGTCGAAATAGGCGCTGGATGTTATATAGGCGAGGGCGCCAACCTCAGCGATGGCTGTAAACTGCATGGCAACGTAACGTTGTATCACCGTGTCATTCTGGGCAGGAATGTAGAGATTCATTCTGCGTCGGTCATCGGTGCGGATGGATTTGGTTTTGCTTTTGACGGCAGCAAGTCTGTTAAAATTCATCAGCTAGGCACAGTTAGAATAGGCGACAATGTTGAGATTGGTGCGTGTACCACGATAGATCGGGGTGCTCTGGACGACACCGAGATTGGTAACGGCGTGAAGATAGACAATCAAGTACAGATCGCCCACAACTGCAAGATTGGCGAATACACTATAATCTGCGGCTGTGCTGGCATTGCAGGCAGCGTGACAATAGGCAAATACTGCATCATGGGTGGCGGTTCAGGTGCTGTAGGCCATATAAACATAGTTGATAAGGTCCAAGTGAGTGCGATGACGCTGGTGAGCCAGTCGATTCCGGAGCCGGGCATGTACTCTACTGGTACAATCCAAGCTAAGACTTCCCAGTGGAAGCGCAATGCGATTCGGTTTCAGCAACTAGATAGCATCGCGAAGAGATTGAAAGAAATCGAGAATTCTACCGATAAGTAGTAGGTCGGTAGAATCAAAACCAGAGCTTCGAGCAAGAAGCCGTAGAATTAACAACAAACCTAGCACGCAGTTATTCGCGCGCAAGACAGACTAGAGAACCACACATGTTAATGACCGTCCAAGAAATTAAAGAATATCTTCCCCAGCGTTACCCCTTTCTGTTGGTGGATAGAGTGGTCGAGATGGACCTCGGTAAATCTATCGTGGCTTACAAGAATGTTACTGTTAATGAACCATTTTTTGATGGCCACTTTCCGAATCAGCCTATTATGCCTGGCGTTCTTATCATCGAAGCACTGGCGCAGGCAGCCGGCGTGTTGGGGTTTAAGAGTCAGGAAAAGAAACCAAAGGATGGTTATCTATATTATTTCGTTGGTGCGGACAATGTGCGCCTACGTAGACCCGTAATACCTGGAGATCGTCTTACCTTAGCGGCTGAAATTGTCACCAACAAACGCGGCATCTATAAGTTTGCTTGCCGCGCTTCAGTGGGTGAGGAGCTAGTTGGAACAATGACCATCATGTGTGCAGAGAGGAAGGTGGATGTCGATTGATTCCAGCGCAAGGATAGATCCTAAAGCTGAAATAGATTCCGATGTAACGATTGGTCCCTGGACTATCATCGGGCCGAATGTGCAGATTGGATCTGGCACTGTCATCGACTCCCATGTGATGATTCGCGCCAACACAAAAATAGGCAAGAATAACCGCATATTCCAATTCAGTTCTGTGGGTGAAGATCCTGCTGATTTGAAGTTCAAGGGAGAAGAGACCTGGCTGGAGATTGGTGATAACAATGTCCTGCGTGAAGGCTCTAATTTGCATCGTGGCACAGGCTTTGGCGGCGGTCTCACTCGAGTCGGTAACGACAACCTATTTATGCCCTATGTGCACATTGCCCATGACTGTATGGTGGGAAGCCACACAATCTTTGCTAACAACGTGGGAATCTCTGGCCACGTGGAAGTCGATGACTGGGCCATCCTAGGCGGCTATGCCGGCGTAAACCAATTTCTCAAGATCGGTGCTCATGCGATGGTCGGTGGGGTAACGCATATCGATCATGATGTGCCCGCCTATATGATCGTCAGTGGCCAACCGGCTGCGGTGAGGGCGGTTAACACTATCGGGCTCGAGCGTCGTGGTTTCGATAAGCCTACCATCAAGCAATTACGTAACGCCTTTAAGGTCATCTACATGCGTGGACACAAATTGCAGGATGCCATAAGCGAATTGAAAACCCTGCGCGAAGATTGTGATGCGCTGCAGCTTCTCATCGACTCGCTGGAGAGTTCGAAGAAAGGAATTCACCGCTAGAGCTTAAGCTCTACCGCGTCATAGATTCACCCGTCTGTTTGTCATGTAAGCTGCGAGTGTAACCAAAGCCACTTATCACGATACATCTAACTATGAGCGACGCCCCACTTATCGGAATTGTTGCTGGCGAAAAATCCGGAGACATTCTGGGTGCCGGTCTGATTGCCGCGCTACGCCTTAAATACCCCGATGCGGAATTTGCCGGTGTTGGTGGGCCCGACATGATTGCGCTGGGATTCAATTCCCTCGTCGAGATGGAGAGGCTTTCGGTTATGGGCTTCGTTGAGCCTTTGGGCAGGTTGCCTGAGTTATTCGCGCTGAAGAAACGCCTCAGGGAATTCTTTGGTCAGAGGCGACCGCTGGTCTTTATCGGTATCGACAGCCCTGACTTCAATCTGCGCCTCGAAGAGGAGCTGAAGATTGATAACATCAAAACAGCTCACTATGTCAGTCCAAGTCTTTGGGCCTACCGCGAGAAAAGAATCCATAAGGTGAAGCGTGCAGTAGATCTAATGCTGACCTTGTTTCCCTTTGAGACTGACGTCTATACGCAGCATGGAGTCGAAGTTAAGTGTGTAGGTCATCCGTTGGCAGATACCATCGGTTTCGAAGACAAGAAGCTATCCTCCCGTGAACAATTTGGCCTCGCTGCTGATGATGCTGTGGTTGCTCTAATGCCCGGTAGCCGCGGCGGCGAAATCAAGCGGCTTGCGCCGGTATTCCTTGCGGCAGCGGTGGGGGCTTTAGAGGACTGTCCGCAGCTAAAGTTTTTAATTCCCTATAGCAGTGCCGCGAACAAGTCGCAGATCGAAGCGCTGTTTCGTGAAGAGTCAATAATCCAAGGTGATCAATTCGTTTTGGTCGACGATTCTCACGGGGCTATCAGTGCGGCAGATTTGGTCGTGCTGTCTTCCGGGACTGCTACTTTGGAAGCGCTGCTGCTAAGGCGACCAATGATCGTCGGTTATAAGCTTGCGGCAATCACCTTTGCCATCGCCTCACGCATTGTGAAGATCCCTTATGTAGCCTTACCTAATCTGCTCGCAGGAAGGCAGCTGGTGCCTGAATATATTCAACACGATCTCACCGCAGATAAAGTGCGCGATGGGATAGTCAGGCATATGACCGGTTCGGAGGATCATCAGGCGCTAATGCAGGAGTTTGAGCGAATACATAAGAGCCTGCGCCTAGACGCCTCCTCCCAGGCAGCACAAGCCGTAGCGTCATTGATAGAGAAAGACAGTAGTCAGTAAATGATCAAAGGCCCTTCATTTTCTCCCGCAAGCGAACCCTATACTCTGATTGCGGGTACCGATGAAGTAGGGCGTGGACCCTTGGCTGGGGACGTTGTCGCCGCCGCCGTGATACTCGATCCCGCAAAGCCTATCAGCGGCCTCGCTGACTCGAAGAAATTATCCCCCAAGCAAAGACAGATTTGTTTCGATGCCATCGTGAAGAGCGCTCATTGCTATGCCATAGGGCGAGCATCGGCGCGAGAGATCGAGCAGATTAATATATTGCAGGCGAGTATGTTGGCAATGAGCAGGGCGATTGCCGGCTTGCAGGTGAAGCCCGAATTCGTCTATGTCGACGGCAATCGCTGCCCTAAGTGGGAGTATCCCTCGGAGGCTGTGATCAAAGGCGACTCCCTAGTGCAGAGTATTTCTGCCGCCTCAATTATTGCCAAGGTGACTCGCGACAGGGAAATGCAGGAAATGGATCTGCGTTACCCAGGCTATGGTTTTGCGAGCAATAAGGGATACCCAGCACCGGCGCATCTAAAAGCGCTTGAAACCCTGGGAATAACGCCTATACACCGACGTACCTTCGGGCCGGTTGCGAGGATCTTAGAAGCGTCGAATCCGGGGTAAACTTTTGTCCCGTTTTCGATAAAAAAAAGGTATATTGGGGGCCTCTTCGCAACCCAATAATTAGATTCGTAAATGTCTGAAAATCTGCCTAATCAGCCCTTCGCGCACCTCAGACTTCACACCGAATTTTCAATCAATGATGGTCTCGTAACCATCAAGCCTCTCATCGCGAGACTGCGCGAACTTTCAATGCCGGCGGTTGCTGTTACCGACCTGGCAAACATGTTCTCTCTGATTAAATTTTACAGCGCTTCCTTAAAGTCAGGCATCAAGCCTATTTGTGGCTGCGATGTATTGGTAGAGAGTGATGATGGCACGAAACAGACTCGCCTGGTGTTATTGGTTAAGAACGAGCTTGGCTATCTCAGTCTAACGAAGCTTGTTTCTGAACTGTATACCGAGAATCCTAGCCAGAGTGAGCCAGTGGTACGTAAGTCGCAGTTGGCAGGGCGTGTCGACGGCCTGATCGCTTTATCAGGCGCGCAGAATAGTGATATCGGGCTAGCGTTGCTCGCCAATGAGAAGGATCTAGCTAGAGAACTACACGCTGAATGGCAGGAGCTGTTTCCACAAAGTTTCTATCTAGAGTTGCAGCGTGTGGGTCGAGTCGAAGAGGAAGACTATATAGAAGCGGCTGTCGCTCTCGCTATCGAGACGAATTCACCAGTGGTCGCAACTAATGATGTGCGCTTCATCGATCAGGATGATTTCGATGCACACGAGGTGCGCGTCTGCATTAATGAGCGGCGCACTCTAGATGACTCGCGGCGTCCGCATAATTACAGCAATCAGCAATATCTAAAGACCAGCGCCGAGATGGCGGAGTTATTCAGCGACATTCCCGAGGCGCTGGAAAACGCCTGGGAAATCGTCAAGCGTTGCAATCTGTCGCTAGAGCTAGACAAGCCCTGTTTGCCGAACTATCCCGTACCCGAAGGCATGGGCATGGAGCAGTATTTCTCCGAATTAAGTTCCGACGGACTCAGAGTACGTCTTCGTAGCCTTTACGGGGATGACTACGAGACGATGGACGTAGAAAAGCCTTACTGGGAGCGTTTGGAATTCGAGTTGGGTGTTATCAATCAGATGGGCTTCGCAGGCTACTTCCTGATCGTGATGGAATTTATTCAGTGGTCCAAAGACAACGACATTCCAGTAGGGCCGGGGCGTGGTTCCGGTGCCGGCTCCATCGTAGCTTATGCGCTGAGAATTACCGATCTGGATCCACTCAAGTACGACCTGCTGTTCGAGCGTTTCCTAAACCCTGAGCGGGTGTCGATGCCTGACTTCGATGTGGATTTTTGCATGGAAGGCCGCGACCGCGTTATTCAGCACGTAGCCGAGTTATATGGCAAAGACGCGGTATCGCAGATCATCACCTTCGGCACCATGGCGGCAAAGGCTGTAGTGCGTGATGTGGCACGTGTGCAGGGCAAGCCTTATATGCTGGCGGACAAGCTTTCGAAGTTGATCCCCTTTGAGCCAGGCATAACCCTGAAGAAGGCGTTCGAGGCAGAGCCGCTGCTGGGCGAATTCGTCGATTCCGATGAGGACGCGCAGGAAATCATGGAGATGGCCTATAAGCTTGAGGGCATCACGCGTAATGTAGGAAAGCACGCTGGTGGTGTGGTGATCGCGCCTACTAAGCTAACCGACTTTACGCCTCTGTATTGCGACGAAGCGGGCCAAGGTCTAGTTACACAATACGATAAGAACGATGTAGAAACCGCGGGTCTGGTGAAGTTCGACTTCCTCGGACTGCGTACGCTGACGATCATCGATTGGGCTGTAAAGATGATCAATGAGCGAGCCGCCGAAGGTGAGCCGCCTGTCGATATAACGCAGCTGCCCTTAACCGACGAGCGCGTTTACCGCTTGCTGCAGAAGGGAGAGACAACGGCGGTTTTTCAGCTTGAATCCCGCGGCATGAAGGACTTGATCAAGCGGCAGGTACCAAATAGCTTCGAAGACATCATCGCCTTGGTGGCCTTGTTTCGTCCCGGTCCTCTGCAGTCAGGCATGGTGGATGATTTTATCGATCGTAAACACGGTCGTACTCAGGTGGTCTATCCTCACGAGGAATTGGCGCCAGTGCTGAGCAATACCTACGGTGTCATTCTCTATCAAGAACAGGTGATGCAGATCGCCCAGGTTCTGGCGAACTACTCACTGGCTGGCGCGGATATTTTGCGTAAGGCCATGGGCAAGAAGAACCCAGAGGTCATGGCGAAGCAGCGCACCTTGTTTCAAGAGGGAGCAGAGGCGAGGGGAATCGATGCCGATCTGGCTGCGTCTATTTTCGATCTGATGGAGAAGTTCGCGGGCTACGGTTTTAACAAGTCGCACTCGGCGGCCTATGCACTAGTCTCTTATCAAACAGCCTGGCTGAAGACGCATTATCCTGCCTGTTTCATGGCGGCGGTGCTCACCGCTGAAATGCAGAATACCGATAAGATCGTGACCCTGATCGATGAGTGTCGCTCGATGAAATTGGTCATCGTGCCGCCGGATATCAACCGTGGCCAGTTTAACTTCACGGTAAATGACAAAGAGGAAATCGTATACGGCCTAGGCGCGATTAGAGGCTTGGGTGAAGGCCCAGTTGGCGCGATACTCGCTGCCCGAGCAGAGCGACCCTTTACGAATCTGTTGGATATCTGCCAACGTGTGGATACGCAGAGTGTTAACAAACGTACTATGGAGGCATTGATACGCTCCGGAGCCCTGGACAATATGGTTGAGGGCGATCTCGACTATGCGCGTTCCTTGCTCTCGGCGATGTTGCCCCAGGCGATGCAGGCGGCGGAACAAGCTAGCCGAAATCAGGCCAGCGGTGTTGAGGATATGTTCGGAGAGATTGCGCCAGCGGGCACCGAAGATGCAGATCTCAGCGCCTCCAATATCACTGTCCGTGCATGGGCGGAACAGCACCGCCTGAAGGTAGAGAAGGAAACTTTGGGTCTGTGGCTATCGGGTCACCCTATCGACGAGTTCCTGGATGAGCTTTCCCATATTACCAAGAATAGGCTGGTTAATTTGCGCCCGGAGCGAGGGCCTCAGACTATTGCAGGGGTATTGCATAGCATCCGTACTATGAAGAATAAGGCAGGGGACACCATAGCGTTTCTGGTATTGGATGACAGTAGTGCGCGTTTCGAATTCTCCCTGTTTGCAAAAGAATACGAGAAGTACCGAGAGACACTGCAGAAAGACGTGATCGTAGTGGTGGAGTGTGCCGTGAGCATCGACGATTACAGTGGAGGCATGCGCGGCCGTGGCAAGAGTGTAATGACACTGGCAGAGGCGCGTAAACGCAATGCTTACAGGGTGGCACTAAATCTCGAATCACAGTCCCTTGGCAGCAATTTTTGCGAGCATCTTGAGCGTATCCTCGAGCCTTATCGTAAGCCAGCTGCGGTAGCAGAGGTAGAGGATTTGGCGGCTGCAAACGGTTCAAACGGTAGTTCAGTTGCCCACAGCAGTAATTCTCAGTCCCCTCCAGGGCTGCCCCCGCCCAATAATCACGCGATCTGGGGAGAAGTAGACGAGGGCGGAGGGTGTCAAGTCATGGTGCGCTATCAGCGCTCTGACTCCATAGGGTGTATAATGTTGGGTCAAGAGTGGGTCGTATCGCCTGCCGACGACCTGATTCAGCGTCTGCGGCTTGAGTACGGTAAAGACAAGGTAGTGTTAAGTTACAAATAGACAATTTCGACAATCAAACTAGCAGGATATTGAGAGCAGCATGGATCCTAATTATCTCGAATTTGAACAACCCATTGCGGAGTTAGAAGCCAAGATCAGTGAGCTGAGATTGGTGGGTAGTGACAATGAGTTGAATATCGGTGAAGAAATTCAGAACTTGAAAGACAAGAGCACTAAGCTCACCGAGAAAATATACTCAAATCTTTCTTCCTGGCAAATCTCTCAGGTAGCCCGGCATCCGCTTCGGCCTTATACGCTGGACTATCTAGAGCACATCTTTACAGACTTCGATGAGTTGCATGGTGATCGCCTGTTCGCCGACGATCAGGCTCTAATTGGTGGTCTGGCTAAAATAGATGGCCGTCCAGTTGTTGTCATCGGTCATCAGAAGGGCAGAGGCACGAAGGAAAAGGTTAGGCATAATTTTGGTATGCCTAGGCCGGAAGGTTATAGGAAGGCTCGCCGACTGGTGCAGCTCGCAGAACAATACAGGCTTCCCGTGTTGAGCTTTATAGATACACCTGGCGCTTATCCAGGAATGGATTCGGAAGAGCGTGGAATCAACGAAGCAATCGCCGTGAACATGGCGATGATGTCACATGTAAAGACGCCACTGATTGCTACAGTTACCGGCGAGGCTAACTCAGGTGGCGCTATCGCTATCGGTGTTTCCGATCAGCTCAATATGCTGCAGTATTCGACTTACACGGTAATTACTCCAGAGGGCTGCGCAACCATTCTCTGGAAGTCTTCCGATCATGCAGCAGCAGCTGCCGAAGCGATGGGTGTAACGTCTAAGCGATTAGAAGAACTAGGTATAGTCGACCATACAATACCGGAGCCCCTAGGCGGTGCCCACAGAGATGTTGCTGCTACGGCGGTGAGCATTAAGGCAGCACTAATCGAGCAGTTAGATAGGCTGACCGCTATGGAAGTCGACGATTTGGTGGAGCGTCGTTATAAGCGTTTGATGAGCTACGGTATATCCAGTTAGTCATTCGCCCTGCGTTAAATCTTGTAAAGATTGCAGCGGCGCAAGAAGTGTCTGGGGAGGTGCAACTCCTCCCTTTATTTGAATGGACCAAACCATAGCGTTGCTATGCCCCCAGGCCATGAACTATTCACCGCAATTACTCCACGAAAAATTAGCAGCGGCTCTCGCTGAGTTCGCCTGCGAGCGTAAATTCCTGATCGGCTTAAGCGGTGGCTTGGATTCCGTTGTGCTGCTACACGCCATGGCAAGACTGCGTGATCAGCAGGGCGCCGATTTTCAGTTGCGTGCCCTGCATATCAATCACCAGCTTCAGGATCAGGCGCAGAGTTGGGAACAGCACTGTTCGAGTCTATGCGAAAAGCTCGGGGTGGAATTCACCAGTATCAAGGTGGAAATATCCGGCAGCTCAGGCCTAGAGAATGCCGCCAGAGAGGCTCGCTATCGCGAATTTGAAACGACTTTATTGCAAGACGAGGAGTTGCTGTTAGCGCATCACCGTGACGACCAGATGGAAACCCTGCTGCTGCGCCTCGTTCGTGGCTCCGGGAGTCGCGGGCTTAGCGGCATTCCTCGCAGCCGCCCGCTGGGCGTAAGCAAGTTACTGCGTCCCTTGTTGGATATCGATTCCGCAGAGCTGCAAAGTTACGCTGAGTCCGAGCAGCTCGTTTGGGTCGAGGATCATTCCAACAAAGATCAGGCTTTCGACAGAAATCATTGCCGTCACAGTTTGCTGCCGCTGATCGAGGCGCGGTGGCCCGGGTATAGAGAGAGCTGGTCGAAGTCTGCGGCGCTCGCTAGCGAGAGCGAAACCCTGCTTCAGGAGTTGGCAGTGATCGATCTGGCAGCAATAGTCACGGAGTCTGCATCTGTAGTGAGTCAGGAAGGATTGCTGGCGCTTTCGGAGCCACGGCGGCGCAATGTTCTGCGCCATTGGTTGGCAGATCTAGGCGCCAAAGAGCTGGGTTGGAATCAATTGCAGCAACTGAGTAACGAGGTGTTGCTTGGTGCTAGCGGTCAATTCATAGCGGAGGATTTTCAAGCCTTCTGTTTCCGCGAGCGCGTCTACGTATTGGCCTCCCCAGAACTCGAGTATGAACCAGATGAAATCACTCTAGATTCTATGCCCAGTTTGCCAGCGAGTGGAGAAGTTCTGCTTGAAGGTAATGGCCGGTTGCTGCTTCGCGAGTCGCAGGGGGAAGGAATTTCTGCAGGCAAGCTCGGCAACTTGTCGATCCGTTACAGGCAGGGTGGTGAAACCTGCCGTCTTGCAGGGCGCCCGAGTAAGGCCTTGAAGAAAATTTTGCAGGAGAGCGAAATTCCGCCTTGGTTGAGGAGCCGCATTCCGTTGCTGTATGACGGGGAAAGCCTGGCTTATATTCCCGGGCTTGGCGTTAGTCAGGAGTTAGCGGCAAAGGGCGCAGAGCCCGGCTGCATTATCGAATGGGAGCAGCCCGACCTTACGCTGCAGTCATGAATATCAGCTGCCTGCTCGAGTGCATTTTAGGCGGTTATTTTACTCTGCGATTTTACGTTACTGGAACATTTCAGATTGTTCTATTGAGGTGCTTCTGGTAGGCTGCAACTCCATCTGTGTGGGTTGGTGCACGACCAATTTTTCTATTTGGATGGGGCTCGAATGACTCGTTATATCTTCATTACCGGTGGTGTTGTTTCTTCACTCGGCAAAGGCATTACTTCTGCATCTCTCGCGGCAATTCTCGAAGCCCGCGGTCTAAACGTTACAATGTTAAAGCTGGATCCCTACATTAATGTAGACCCTGGCACTATGAGTCCGTTCCAACACGGTGAGGTCTACGTAACCGAAGACGGTGCAGAGACTGATCTGGACTTAGGTCACTATGAGCGCTTCAGCCGCACCACCATGTTGCAGAAAAATAACTTCACCACCGGCAAGGTGTATGAAGAGGTGCTCAAGCGTGAGCGCAGAGGCGACTATCTCGGAGCCACAATTCAGGTCATTCCCCACATCACCGATGAGATAAAACGTCGCGTGATTATCGGCGCGGGTGATGCCGACGTCGCACTAGTTGAGATCGGTGGCACCGTTGGCGACATCGAGTCGCAACCCTTTCTAGAAGCGATACGGCAATTGCGCGTAGAGCTGGGGCCAGAACGAGCCTTGTTCATGCATCTCACCCTAGTTCCTTACATCTCCACAGCTGGTGAGACCAAGACCAAGCCAACACAGCACTCGGTTAAAGAATTGCGCTCCATTGGTATTCAGCCGGACATCTTGATCTGTCGCTCCGATGTGGAGATCGACGAGTCGGCGCGGCAGAAGATCGCGCTGTTTACCAACGTTGAGCCGCAGGCGGTTGTTTCTCTGCCTGACTCTGACTCGATCTATAGAATCCCTTCGATACTGGGCGAGGCAAAACTCGACGATATCGTTATCAATAAATTTAAGCTGGAATGTCCCAAGGCTGATCTCAGCGAATGGAATGACGTCGTCGATGCGCACTTGAATCCGGTCAAGGAAGTGAATCTTGCCATGGTGGGCAAGTACATGGAGCTGCTGGATGCCTACAAGTCTCTTAACGAGGCGATCATTCATGCCGGCATACAGACGAAGACCAAGGTAAACATCACCTACATCGACTCCGCCGACGTGATAGATAAGGGTGTCGAGGTGTTGGCTAATCAAGACGCGATCTTGGTGCCAGGCGGCTTTGGTGAGCGCGGTGTTGAAGGCAAGATTATGACCGTGCAGTACGCGCGGGAAAATAAAATCCCCTACCTAGGCATCTGCCTTGGTCTACAGGCAGCGGTTATCGAATTCGCCAGAAACGTGGCTGGGCTGAAAGATGCCCATAGCTCCGAGTTCTCACCTGCTTGTGATAACCCGGTTATCGCACTTATTAGCGAGTGGACCACCCGTGCCGGATCCACCGAATACCGAGATGAAGATTCCGATATGGGTGGAACGATGCGCCTAGGTGCACAGAAGTGCATTCTGGATAAGGATTCCACTACCTTTGCCTGTTACGGCAAGGAAGAGATCACAGAACGCCATCGCCACCGTTATGAATTCAACAACGATTACATGGACGTATTGGCCGAAGCTGGTTTGAAGCTTGTCGGTAAATCTGTCGATGGCATGCTGGTAGAGGTGGTTGAGATCCCTGATCACCCTTGGTTTGTCGGATGTCAGTTCCATCCGGAGTTCACCTCTACGCCACGCTACGGCCATCCGCTGTTCACGGGTTTTATCGAGGCTGCCATAGCGCATCACGAGTCCGCGGGCGAGTCCGATGCAGCTATTGCATCTCCGACGCTAGCGGTGAATAACGCTCAAGTTTGAGCGCTAGAAAAAGGGCCCGGTAGCTACTCATGACAGCAAAGCAAATTAAGCTTGGTGATTTTACGATTGCCAACGATCAACCTTTTGTCCTATTCGCCGGCATGAACGTGTTGGAGTCTAGGGACTTGGCTATGACAGTGGCCGAGCAATTCCACAATGTCACGAATGAGCTGAATATCCCCTATGTATTCAAGGCTTCATTCGATAAGGCAAACCGCTCCTCAAAAGACTCCTACCGTGGCCCCGGCTTAGACGAGGGTTTAAAGATACTCGCCGAGATCAAACAGCAGTTTTCTGTTCCGGTGATCACCGACGTACATGAAGTGTCTCAGGTAGCTCCCGCAGCGGAGGTTGCAGACATTTTGCAGCTGCCCGCGTTCCTGTCTAGACAGACGGATCTGGTTGTCGCCATGGCGGAAAGTGACGCAATCATCAATATTAAGAAGGCGCAGTTTCTAGCGCCGCAGGAAATGGGGCATATCCTTAAGAAATTTGAGTCGGCAGGCAACGATAGGCTGATTCTCTGCGAGCGGGGCAGTAGTTTTGGCTACAACAACTTGGTAGTCGACATGCTCGGTTTCGCGGTCATGAAGCAATTTGGCAGTCCGCTGATGTTCGACGCGACCCATGCCTTGCAGAAGCCAGGCGGCCTCGCTGATGCCGCCGGTGGGCGCCGCGCTGATGTTACTGCGCTTTCTCGTGCAGGCTTGTCGCAGGGTATCGCAGGCCTATTTATCGAGGCACATCCGGACCCAGACAAGGCGCGCTGTGATGGCCCCTGCGCATTAAGGCTGGAAGCTGTTCGGCCCTTCTTGCAGCAGATGCGAGACCTGGATGCACTAATAAAGTCGCTACCTGAGCTAGATACAGCATAGTCTTTCGGGTAGTTTAATCTTCATTTTTTGATTTAAGATAAGTTAATAAGGTATTGAAATGGCTAGTATTAAGAACGTTAGAGCGCGAGAGGTTCTTGATTCCCGAGGGAATCCAACCATTGAGGCAGATGTCGAATTAGACAGTGGTGTCATGGGCTCTGCCTGCGCGCCTTCAGGTGCCTCTACTGGCTCGCGCGAAGCGCTAGAGCTACGAGATCAAGACCCAGCCCGCTATCTAGGCAAGGGCGTGTTAAAGGCTGTTCAGAATGTGAACACTGAAATCAGGCAGGCGCTTCTCGGACACGACCCTGCAGACCAGCAGGCGCTGGATGCAGTAATGCTGGAGCTAGATGGCACAGAGAATAAGGCCAAGCTCGGTGCAAACGCGATACTGGCAGTGTCGCTTGCGGCAGCCAAGGCGGCGGCACTTGATGCTGGCCTGCCTCTGTATGCGCACATCGCCCAGTTAAACGGCAGCGCAGGCAACTATTCGCTTCCGGTGCCGATGATGAATATCGTGAACGGTGGCGAACACGCTGATAATAACGTTGATATTCAAGAGTTTATGGTTCAGCCCACAGGAGCTGCGAGCTTCAGTGAGGCGCTGCGCTACGGTGCTGAAATATTTCATGCGCTGAAGTCTGTGTTAAAAAAGCAGGGTTTGAGCACAGCGGTAGGCGACGAGGGTGGATTTGCTCCAAACCTTCCTTCAAATGCGGCGGCACTGGACTCTATCCTGCAAGCCATTGAAATAGCAGGCTTTCGCCCCGGTACAGATATTCACCTAGCGCTGGATTGTGCAGCCTCCGAATTCTATGAGGATGGCAAGTACATGCTCAGGGGTGAGGGCAAGAGCTACGATTCTGGGCAATTTGCTGATTATCTGCAGGGTTTGGCTGAGAATTATCCGATATTATCCATCGAAGACGGCATGGATGAGAGCGATTGGGAAGGTTGGGCTAAATTATCAGCCCAGATAGGCGATAAAGTTCAGTTAGTAGGCGATGATTTGTTCGTTACCAACACTAAGATACTGCAGCGTGGTATCGACGAGAGCATCGCGAATTCGATTCTGATCAAGTTTAATCAGATTGGGTCGCTTACCGAGACGCTGGCAGCGATCAATATGGCGAAGGACGCGGACTACACGGCGGTGATTTCTCACCGCAGTGGAGAGACCGAAGATACAACCATCGCAGACTTGGCGGTGGCCACCGCCGCAGGACAGATCAAGACTGGCTCTCTGTGTCGTTCGGACAGAGTGGCGAAGTACAATAGATTGCTAAGAATTGAGGAAGAGTTGGGTAGCAACTCGGTGTTCAACGGCATCAAAGAATTTTCTAAATTCATAGGCAAAACATAGTCGAGGGCGTTGCAAAAGGAAGGACAGTACGAGAGTGTCAAAAGCAAATAGTACGACACTTTTACGCCAACTTCTTGCGCACGACATTTTGAATTAGCCTTGGATGGCTCATTCGAAATCGACTTAAAAGTGCCTCTGAATCGATATGGCAGAGGCAAGTAACATGTTGAGATCGACCTCCTTGAGGATTCGGTCTCAGCGACAAGGCTTATGAAAATAATATTCGGGTTTCTAGGGTTCGCGTTCATCACTTTGCAATACCAGCTTTGGTTAGGTGAAGACAGTGTGCGCACGCTGAATATGCTGGAGCTTGAAGTTGAAGCGCAGCGAACGAACAATGAAGGGCTAGAACACCGCAACAGATTGGTTGAGATCGAAGTGCTGGATCTCAAGAATGGGCTTGAAGCTGTCGAAGAGCGAGCGCGCTCTGAGCTTGGCATGATAGAGAAGGGCGAAACATTCTACCTGCTTGTGCCTTCCCAGAAATAATCTAGTTTAATCCGGCTGGCTCCACAATTTAGAAGACACGACTATGACAATATGGGCTGTCTTGCCTGCCGCAGGCATTGGGCGTCGCATGGGAACCACCATCCCCAAGCAATATCTCTCTATCGATGGGGTTCCGCTGCTCTTGCATTCTTTGCGCCGGCTGAGCGCTGTTAAGAAAATAGAAAAAATTGTCGTGGTGATTCACCCTGAAGATAGTCATTGGGTTGAACTGCAAGAGTCGGTCTCTGTGGAATTTCAAAACCGCATTGTAACTGTTATGGGTGGGGATGAGCGCTACCAGTCGGTTCTGAACGGCCTCACCGCAATGACGGAATTCGCAGCCGCAGATGATTGGGTGTTAGTGCACGATGCCGTCAGGCCCTGTGTGCGCGTTGGCGACATAGAAAAATTGATTGAAGAAGTTTCAGGAAATTCCATAGGGGGTTTGTTAGGGTCTCCTGTGGACAACACTCTAAAGAGAGTAGATAAAGAATTAGCGGTGATCGAAACCGTCGATAGAAATTCCTATTGGAATGCGCTTACCCCGCAGATGTTTCGCTTCGCACAGTTAAAACAGTCTATCGAAGCCGTAGTAACTAGCGGTGAGCAGGTGACCGACGAGGCGGCGGCCATGGAGGTCGCAGGCTTTAAGCCCATAATGGTTGCCGGCAACAAGGACAATATCAAAATAACTCATGAGGCGGATCTGGTCTTGGCAGGTCAAATTCTAATAAACCAGGCGAGTGATAATGAATCCAAATAATATGCGCATCGGTCACGGCTATGACGTGCACCGTTTCGACACTGAGCATCGAGAAGAGAAGCCTCTTACCTTAGCTGGCGTTGTGCTAGCGGATAAGATGAGTCTGCTTGCCCATTCCGATGGCGATGTAATTTTGCATGCAGTGTGCGATGCGATACTCGGCGCCCTCGGCGAGGGAGACATCGGGCAACACTTCCCCGATACAGATGCCAAATTTGCAGGAGCTGCCAGCGGTGATTTATTGCAGCAGGTGCTGATTATAATGGACGCACGCGAACACTATATAGTGAATATTGATATTACCGTGATTGCAGAAGTACCGAAGTTGACTCCGCACCGCGTCAATATGATTTCCAGTTTAGCTAATTTGCTCGAATTACCGGAGCAGCGAGTTAATTTGAAGGCAACTACCACCGAGGGCTTAGGAGCCATTGGCAGGAAAGAAGGTATTGCCTGTGCGGCAGTGGTCTTGCTTGGCGGCCATGCCTGAAGATTCCCCAGATCAGCCAGTAAGCACTACTGCCCAGACCTTTGCTAGCCTAGACACGCTTGCCTTCGCTAATGGCAAGCCAGTGTTGGCGGCAACCCTCAAACAAGAATTCGGCGACTTTCGGGTCGAGGAGCAACTCAGCTTCAAGTTCACGGAGAAGGGCGAGCATGCCTATCTCTGGGTCGAGAAAACAGATCGCTCTACCGTCGATGTAGCAAAGAAACTCAGTGAGGTAACCGGCGTTCACGGTTCTGAGATAGGCTATTCAGGCATGAAGGACCGCCGTGCCCAGACGCGGCAGTGGTTCAGCATAAAGTTGCCAGCGGGTAGGGAGGAGGAGCTTGCCGCCTGTGAGAGTGAGTCGCTGCGTATCGTCGAGACCCATAGAAATTCACGCAAGCTTAAGATCGGTAGCCATCGCTCTAACCACTTCAGAATATTGCTGAGGGATTGCGAGGGCTCAAGAGACGATTTTGAGCAAAGATTGGCCAAGATTAATTCATTAGGTGTGCCTAACTACTTCGGTTCGCAGCGTTTTGGCAGAGACTTGAGTAACCTCAAACAGGTTCAGGCCTGGATGAGCGCCGAGCTGGATGAGGCTCCGGCTCCTATGCCAAAGCAACGCTTCAAGCGGGGCATGCTGTTTTCTGCCGCGAGGTCCTATCTATTCAATCAGCTGTTGTCGCGAAGGCTGGAGCTGGGTAATTGGAATGCTTATGTGCCTGGCGATGTGCTGAATTTGGATGGAACAGGGCGCTCTTTTGTCCTCAAAGAGCAAGACGAGTGGGATGCGATTCTGCAGCAGAGGCTGGAAGATTTCGATATTCACATCACCGGCCCTCTCCCGGGCGAGATTGATTCTAAAGATAAGTATGTAAGCTACGGCAAAGCTGCCGATATTGAAGATGCAGTGTGTAAAGAATTTAATACCTTGCTGGTGGGTTTACGGCATTTCGGTCTACAGGCAGCACGAAGACCGTTGCGTTTTCGGCCCATCGATTTGACGTGGGAATGGCTTCAAAGCGAACAATCAGAAGGCTCTAGCGATCTACTGCTGGACTTCTCCCTAGGAAAGGGAGCTTACGCCACGAGCCTGCTCAGAGAGTTGTGTGTGACTCGAGAGTGCTTTGGTAAGACCGCGAAATAATAAAATTAGATGACATAGGATTAGCGACTTGAGCAGTATAGGAAGCAGTAAACCAAATCTAAGCGGCATTGGGATGACCTCTCAGCGCACACGAGAACGACTACTGGGTAGGTTGATCGATCAAGGAATAAATAGCATGGAGGTGCTGGACGTTATTCGTTCCACACCACGGCACATATTTCTGGACGAGGCGCTTTCCCATCGAGCCTATGAGGATGTGGCCCTGCCTATCGGTCACAACCAAACAATTTCACAGCCCTATGTGGTTGCCAAGATGACAGAGGCCCTGCTGAAAAGCGGACCGTTGGATTCGGTGCTGGAAATCGGCACGGGTTGTGGTTATCAGACCGCCGTGATGGCGCAGTTAGCCAAGAACGTTTCCACCGTCGAGCGTATCAAGCCACTGCTGGATCGCGCGAAGAAGAATCTTAAATTGCTGAAGCTGCGCAATATTAATTACCGGCACGGAGACGGCAGCGCAGGTTGGGCCAACAATGGCCCCTTTGACGCCATCATTACCACAGCCGCTCCGCAGCAGGTGCCGCGTGACCTATTTGAACAACTAAAAGACGGTGGGCGTTTGATTATACCCGTGGGTGGTGACGATCAGCAGGAGTTACAACTGATCACGCGTCACGGCAAAGACTTCTCCGCAGAGGTGCTGGAAGCTGTGCGTTTCGTTCCGCTTTTGGTAGGGCAGTTACACCACTAAGCATTTCTGCATTTAAAACTATTCACCAATGGCTTGACCATGTCCGACAACTCAAGCACGCACAGGCAGGACGCTACTGACTCCTTGCAGACCCCTCGCGGCAAATTCATGCTGTTCTTGAAAGGGGTTGCCATGGGGCTGGGGGATTCTGTCCCCGGCATATCTGGCGGAACTATCGCAGTCATTACCAAAATCTATGATCAGCTGGTGTTTTCTATTCGCGCCGTCGACCTGCGCGCCTGCGCTTTACTCTTCACCGGCCAGTTCAAGACCTTCTGGCAGCATATCAATGGCACGTTCCTGTTGATCCTCGCGCTAGGAATTTTGTCGGGCTTGTTGATCTCTGCAAACACCGTGTTGTTTCTTTTGGAGAATTACTTCGCGCCGCTGATGGCTTTTTTTATCGGCATGGTACTGGCGTCTACTGCGCTGCTAAGGCATGAATTTTCCCTTGGCGCCTGGCAGAACATCCTCGCCTTGATTCTGGGTTTTTTGTTAGCGACCTCTATAGGTTTTATAACGCCGCACTCTGCAGAGCTCTCGCTGATCTATGTTTTTTTTAGCGGCGCTATAGCGATTAGCGCGATGATACTTCCAGGCCTATCCGGCGCCTTCATTCTGTTGTTGCTAGGCGTGTATGAGTTCATTCTCGGTGCGCTGCTGGGTTTTGATCTGCCTTATATTTTAGTCTTTATACTCGGCTGCGCCGCAGGCCTGCTCGCTTTCTCTAGAGTTTTGTCCTGGATGCTGTGTGATCACCATCAGTTGAGCTATGGTTTTATAACAGGAATGTTGTTGGGTTCGGTATCAGCACTCTGGCCTTGGCAAGAAGCCGATGAAGGCTACACGATGCTGCTGCCTGCGCTAGTGTGTCTTGTGTTGGGTGTTGCAGTTGTTGTATTACTGCAGATGATATTTTCCACGAAGCCAGCGGAACGTTCTAACTAGTATGAATTCCCTACACCGACAATTTCGTAATTTTCGCGCGCCCCTTATCATGGGCTGTGCTCTGCTGTTCGCCTCCTGTGGTGGTGGCTATCAGGCGCCTATGGTGGAGCAGGGTGAGCAGCAAGTTGTTACTGCACCGATCATTGTCGATAGTTCAACTCCCGAAAGCAGCTTTCGCATTGAGAGCTCAAGGCCGGTTAGTGTTTCTTCAAGTGACGCTAGCAACGGATCGCCACCGCAAGTGTTGTCATCGAACTCGGGGCGCACTGTGACTCGCTCTCAGGCTGTTCAAGATAGCCCTGCTAGATCTGCTGCCACGGCGCATCGCGTGCGCTCAGGTGACACCTTGTTCTCTATCGCTTTTCAATACGATCTTGATTTTCGCAGCCTGGCGATAGCCAATGGATTGAATCCTCCCTATACCATCTTTGTCGACCAAGAAATTAATTTGGACCTGAGCAAATCAGTGCGCAGTGCCAGCGGGGTATCAACTGCGAATCTAGGCACGGCGGTTGGCAATAACTCGGTGGCTCGAGCTAGAGCAAGCGGAGGAACATCCGGCTCTGTATTGCGTCAGCCGGTTAGTAGAACGCCACAGGCAATAACTTGGCAGTGGCCCCATCGAGGGCGTGTGCTGAAGGGCTTTCAATCCGGTGTCAGTAAAGGCTTGGATATAGCAGGCAGCGTTGGCGACCCCGTGTTGGCCGCCGGCGATGGAGATGTGGTGTACTCGGGTCGTAATGTTCAAGGCTCTGGAGACTTAATTATTGTTCGCCACAGCGATCGCTATCTCAGTGCCTATGCCCACAACAGTCGTTTGCTGGTGAACGAGGGCAGTCGTGTCCGCGCGGGAGAGAAGATAGCCGAGGTTGGCGAAAACTCTGCAGGTGTAGCGATGCTGCACTTTGAGATTCGTGAAGCGGGGGATTCGGTGGACCCGTCCAGACTCTTGCCTTCTAACTAGCGCTTCGAAGAAGTTGTAAGGAAAGGTATATAGCAGAAACGAAAACGCAGACTGATGCCTGCGTTTTCGTTTTATCTTTTAGTGCTGGTGCTGATAGTGTAGACAGTGCTCTGAGAGCGATGCAGTGGCTGGCGACTAGCGCTCAAGAAACTGCAGCTTCTCTTTCTTGTCAGTCCATTCCTCTGCATCGGGCAGGGCATCTTTCTTCTCAGTGATGTTTGGCCAAACTTCCGCCAACTCGGCGTTCAAGGCAAGGAAACCCTGCTGATCTTCTGGCAGTTCGTCTTCCGCGTAGATTGCGTCAACTGGGCACTCCGGCTCGCATAGCGCACAGTCGATGCACTCGTCGGGGTGGATTACCAGAAAGTTAGGTCCTTCGTAGAAACAGTCTACGGGGCATACTTCAACACAGTCAGTGTGCTTACAGCGAATACAGTTGTCACCTACTATGAATGTCATGTTATCTCCAACCCTTTGATTCTGGTAATTCTGGCTAATCTTTGCAATTGCGCCAATCTGGCTTGTCGCTTCACTTAGCTGCCTTTTAACGGCTAATGGCGCGGCCTCGCGGCGTGCATTCTATCAGTTTTTTTCGGCAGTTTTCCATTCGGCTAGAGGATTTATTGGCTTAGTCCCTAGTTTGGGCCCACATTCAGCTATCTGCTTTCTGTTTCAGCTCATAAAGAATTTTCAGCGCTTCTTTCGCGGTGATCTCATCGACTTCCAGCCTCTGCAGAAAGTCCACGGCAGGATGGGGCACGGTGGCAAACATCTCACTCTGAAATGGCGAGCTGGTCTCTGCTGAGGGCGGCGCTGGGGATGTGGAGGGGCTGACCGCAGTTGTTGCTTGAGCCGGCGTGTCATTCTCCAATTGCTGCAATTTTTCTCGGGCCTTCTCGATAACTGCGCGCGGTATACCCGCCAGCTGAGCTACCTGCAGGCCATAGCTCTGGTTGGCTGGCCCCGCCTTGACGGCATGCAGGAATACGATGCCATTGTCGTGCTCGATCGCATCCAGATGCACGTTAACGATCGCAGGATAAGTTTCCGGCAGGATGGTAAGTTCGAAGTAATGTGTGGCGAAAAGGGTGTAGGCCTTTACGTGTTCTGCGATATACACCGAGGCGGCCCATGCCAGTGATAGGCCGTCGAAAGTGCTGGTGCCTCTGCCAATCTCATCCATAAGCACTAGGCTGTTTTCGGTGGCGTTGTGCAGGATATTCGCCGTTTCGGTCATTTCCACCATGAAAGTAGAGCGGCCACCGGCGAGATCGTCGGATGAGCCGATACGAGTAAAGATTCTATCGATGGGTCCCAACGTTACTGCAGTTGCCGGCACATGGCTGCCACACAAAGCGAGCAGGGTGATGAGTGCGGTCTGCCGCATATAGGTGGACTTACCGCCCATGTTTGGTCCGGTAATGATTAGCATCTTCTGCGCGAGGTTTAGACAGACGTCGTTAGCAACGAATGTGTCTGCAGTGACTTTCTCCACAACCGGATGTCTGCCGCCTTCGATAGTTATGCCCGGCTCATCGCTTAACACCGGCTCACAGTATTCAAGGTTCACCGCGCGTTCGGCGAAGCAATTCAGCACATCCAGTTCGGCGAGAGCCTCGGCGCTGACGATCAAGCGAGTAAGCTCCGTTGCGAGCTCTTCTATCAGGGCATCATACAGAGCCTTCTCGCGGCTCAGAGATTTGCTGCGCGCGCTCAACACCTTGTCTTCAAATTCTTTCAGTTCCGGGGTGATGAAACGCTCGGCGTTCTTCAGTGTTTGGCGGCGCACGTATTCCGCGGGCAATTCGGCACCGGCCTGGCCCTTGCTGATTTCTATGTAATAACCGTGCACACGGTTGTAGCCGACCTTGAGCGTGGCGATGCCGGTGCGCTCCTTTTCTCGAACCTCAAGATCGATTAGATACTGGCCGGCGTTGCTGCTGAGGTTGCGAAGTTCGTCGAGCTCGGCGTCATAACCTGTGGCGATCACGCCTCCCTCGCGGATAACCACGGGTGGGTTTTCTTCCAATGCGCGAACTAACAGTTCACTTTGCTGCGGATACTCACCGATACGCTGCGCCAGATCGGCAACGTAGCTTGATGGTATGGCAGTCAGCTGCTGCTGTAATTCAGGCAGTTGATTGAGGCCGTCACGCAGCTTGGCGAGATCACGGGGTCGCGCCGACCGTAGCCCGAGTCTAGCGATGATGCGTTCTAGATCACCAATGGTTTTTAGCACTTCGTGCAGTGCTTCAAAGCGGTAGTCGCTCTTCAATGCGGCGACGGCCTGTTGCCGCTGTTGCAGTTGTGCGCGGTCCCGAAGCGGTCGATTGATCCAGCGAGAGAGTAGACGGCTTCCCATCGACGTTGCCGTGCGGTCGATGATAGAGAGCAGCGTATTGTCTTTGCCCCCGGCTAGATTGATATCCAGCTCGAGATTGCGGCGACTGGCGGCATCCAAGATGACGCTATCTTCTTGACGCTCCACCTGTATGCCTTGAATATGTGGCAGGTCCGATTTCTGTGTTTCCCGTGCGTATTGAATCAGGCAGCCAGCGGCCTGTAAGGCGGCGCTTAAATCGTGGCAATCGAAGGCGGAGAGGTCGCGGGTATTAAAATGCTCGGTGAGGATGCGATTGGCGTTCTCTAGCTCGAACTCCCAAATCGGCCGCCTGCGCTTAGCAGGGTGATTAAGGGCTGCTTCAACTTCCGTTAGCTCTTCCTGCAGCAGTATCTCCGCCGGTTGAATGCGGCCTATCTCCGAGGTTAGGGCATCGAGACCTAACATTTCACTCAGCACGAACCTGCCGCTGCTGATATTCATGAAGGCGATGCCGTAGGTTTTCTGTGAGCTGCCGCTGCCGGCCGTCGCGCTGATGGCAAGTAAGCAGTTGTCGCGACTCTCGTCGAGTAGGGCTTCATCGCTAACGGTTCCCGGCGTGATGATTCGAACTACCTGTCTCTCAACGGGTCCCTTGCTGGTGGCAGGGTCTCCAATCTGTTCGCAGATAGCGACCGACACCCCAGCTTCAACTAGTTTTGCTAGATAGCGGTCCGCCGCATGATAGGGAATGCCGCACATGGGAATAGGTTCGCCAGCGGCCTTGCCGCGTGCGGTGAGGGTAATGTCTAGGATGTTGGCTGCACTCTTCGCATCTTCGAAGAACAACTCATAGAAATCACCCATGCGATAGAACAATAGGCTGTCTTGATGCTGAGCTTTGATGCGCAAAAACTGCTGCATCATGGGCGTGTGTGTTGGCGCGTCGGTCAAATTTCTAACTACTGAATTGAGGTGAGTTTTGTTCTTGTTTTGGGTCGCTATGGTTGAGAATTCTACACGGTTTGGCGGGGCGGTGGCATAGCTAAATTGCTTTCTTCATGAGGGTAAAAGTCTGCTTCTTTAAAGCAGGTAAAGCTCTAGCCATGTCTGTTTAATCATGGTTCACTTCGGTCAATGAAGTCGCTAAGATGCATTCATGTCTGATTCAATTACTAGCCCGATTTCTAAACTCGTTGAGCAGCTCGCTTCCAAACTCCTCGCAAAAAAATTGATTATTTCCACAGCCGAATCCTGCACCGGTGGCTGGATTTCGCAATCGCTTACTGCGCTAGCCGGTAGTTCCACTTGGTTCGATAGTGGCTTCGTTACCTATTCTAATGAGGCGAAGCAGCGCTTGCTAAATGTACCGCCAACAATATTTAGCAGCGATGGCCCTGGAGCCGTGAGCGAGGCAACCGTGCTGGCGATGACCGCAGGTGCTATTCAAGGCAGTAGAGCAAATTTAGCGGTTGCCGTCAGTGGTATAGCGGGGCCGGATGGCGGCACGGAGGAAAAGCCGGTAGGTACGGTTTGGATTGCCTGGCAGTGGGAAAAAAAGAGCCTTGCTCGTTGCTTTCACTTCAGTGGCGACAGAGAGTCGGTCAGACAGGCAACGGTGCTTGCTGCATTGGAAGGCTGCCTCCTGCTAATCGATTAATAAAATAATTGATTGATAAGAAAAACTAAAGGAATTCCCATTTTTGCCAATATACTGGTTGTATATACAGTATAAATTTGGTTAAATTTGCACTGTTCGTATATACAGTATTTCGGCAAAAGGCTGAAGGCCAGAGAAAACGGGCGCTAGCTCAAATTTATTAAAGTAGGTTACGACGATGCATAGTTCAATAGACGGCTCAACTAACGTTTTAACAGGCACTACAACAGCAGGATTATACGATTTATGGCTGAACTCGATGTTACCCACTGTGGGTCCATCGATGGTCACGGGAGTGACTTCGAGTTCGAGCCACCAGATAGACAGCGAACGTCTAGCGGAGAAGTTGATGCAACTTTGCATCGATCAGTCGGCTAGGGGACTTGCTGAAGAAAGAGTTTAGTAAAAACGAAGAAAGAATCTAGAAAGAACGAAAAAAGAATCAAGAAAGTTTAGTAAGTAGCCGGGGACAGGCTACTATTTAAGACTCAGAAAACTGAGTTACTCAGGGGAAACCCGACAACTGCTTTACTCACGGAACCAGGCTTCAGTTGTGAATTTAAACACAAGGAAATTAGGATGATTGAAGATAACGGCAATAAAGATAAGGCGCTCGCAGCGGCACTGACGCAAATCGAGAGACAATTCGGTAAGGGTTCCATGATGCGACTCGGTGATACCGATCGCGAACCAATACCTGCCATTTCTACTGGTTCACTGGGCCTAGACGTCGCTCTTGGCATAGGCGGTCTTCCAAGAGGCCGTGTCGTTGAGATATACGGGCCAGAGTCTTCTGGTAAGACTACATTAACTCTGCAAGTTATCGCCGAAGCACAGAAGGCCGGTGGCAGCTGTGCATTCATCGACGCGGAGCACGCGCTCGATCCTATCTATGCAGGCAACTTGGGTGTCGATGTCGACAACCTACTGGTGAGCCAGCCGGATACCGGTGAGCAAGCCTTAGAAATCTGCGACATGATTGTGCGCTCTGGCGCATTGGATGTTGTAGTAATCGACTCCGTAGCAGCGTTGACACCTAAGGCTGAGATTGAAGGCGACATGGGCGACAGTCACATGGGTCTGCAGGCTCGACTGATGTCTCAGGCACTGCGCAAGATGACAGGCAATATCAAAAACTCGAACACTCTGGTTATCTTCATCAACCAGATTCGCATGAAGATCGGTGTCATGTTCGGCTCTCCCGAAACAACCACTGGTGGTAACGCGCTTAAATTCTATTCCTCTGTGCGCTTGGACATTCGCCGTATCGGTTCGATTAAAGATGGCGACGAGGTTGTCGGCAACGAGACGCGAGTGAAGGTTGTTAAGAACAAGGTAGCGCCTCCTTTCAGGCAGGCTGAATTTCAGATCATGTACGGCAAGGGAATCTATCACCTCGGTGAGGTTGTCGATCTCGGCGTCAAGCAGGGCTTGGTGGAGAAGTCAGGTGCCTGGTATGCCTATAAAGGCGAGAAGATTGGTCAAGGTAAGAAGAATGCCGGTCTGTATTTGAAAGAGAATCCTCATATAGCCGAAGAGATCGAATTACAGATTCGTGCTCAGTTATTAGGTGGTGATACTGAAGAGGCTGCTAACTCTGAAGAAGCACCAGCCAACGACGATGATGTAGTTGTTTTAGCTGACGCGAAGAAGAGCAGCTAGAGCAGCAGACTCTGATGCCTTCGTTATCAATGAGCACTGTCTCTTTTGATAACGAAGGCACGATTGTCAATTTGGGCAAATCGAAAAAATCAGAACTAGCTGAAAGCTGCAAGATTATAAACGTGTCCGAGACTGCATCTTGTAACGATGTCCCTGTTCTCCGGCGGGCCGCAATGGACTATCTGGCCCGTCGGGAACATTCTCTGTTCGAACTCCTGCAAAAACTTGGCAAGAAATTCCCCGATACAGACAAAGAATTACTCCTAGAGGTTTTGGAGGTGCTTAAGTCTGAGAATTTGCAGTCAGACGAGCGCTTCACCGAATCCTATGTCAGATACCGCAAGTCTAGAGGCTTTGCTTATTCGCATATTCGAGCGGACCTATCCGGACGGCGAGTGAGCGATAGCCTGATCAATAAGCATCTGCTATTGGATGACGAGCAGTGGCAAGTGATGGCGGATCAGTTAGTAATAAAGAAGCTGCGCCATCAGGCGCCCCCAAGCTATGGGTCGAAACTCCATAGAAAGATCACTAGGTTTCTGCAGGCAAGAGGGTTTGCCTCCGTAGAGATTAAAAAAGCCCTCGAAAAACATCTGCTGTGAACTGCTTATCAACTAATGCCGCTCCATACTGATTAATTCCTCCGTAATAGACTATAATTCGGCATTGGTCATAACGTAGAAACCATCAAATGCAGCTATCTTATGCAGTGAAGCAGTCACGGCTCTATGTCGGCCTATGTGCCGCGGCAATTTCGCTGGTGATCACGCCGCTGCACGCCAACACTTTTTCACAGTTAGCCATTAATCTGGGTCATGAAACTAATCTTTCCCGTGGGTTAGATAGTCCACATAAGGAAGAATCGAGTTCGTTGGCGGTAGACTATTCCTTTGGAAAACTCTATGAATTAGGGCTGAAAAATACACTTGTCTTAAGTGCGGCAGCTAATGCCTCCAGATTTAATGAGTTGCGCGGCTTCGATCATGTTGGGTTTAGTCTGGCAGCGAACTACAATTATAAGTGGGCTCTGGGTGCCTATGCTCCCACACTGGCTTTCAGCACATCCTATGCGCTTGAAGAATATGAGGGTAGGGCAAGAGACAATGGCCTGCTCACTGTAGATGTTAGCTATCTAAAACGTGTATCTCCTGCCTGGTTCCTCACTCTAGGCGCAGACTATCAAAAAAGCAGCTCGGACAATCTTCCTAACGACCCCATCATCGATAGTTTTGGCTACGCGCCGGATCGAACTCTTCCCTTCGAGCTGTACGACTATGATTCCAATAGCGTGTACGGGGATTTAGAGTATGCCTTCGAGAATGGTGTACTCCTTAACGCGGGCTTTAGGCGCGTGAATGGTTTTTCGGTGTCTAGCACAGCGACTCCAACACTCGCTCTGTACAAGGTGGCCGAAGCGCTCTACACAGACCCTGCCTTTAAGAAAGGTTGGGTAGCCTATCAGCTGGAGGCGGATACGAACGAATGGTCGCTGGGTCTAAGTATTCCAAGTGGTCTCGATTCTTCAATCAATTTAACCTATAACGTTTACGACATCTCGGCTATGGGCGGGCACAATTATAGGAATCGAATGCTCTCTGTTAGCTATGTGCGCAACTTCTAATGGTTACATCAAATATGATTTTTACCGGCAGTAGATCTACGAGTCTTCATGAGAAGGGCCGGGCATTGCTGTTGATTGCAGTTAGCTCTTTTGCTCTATGTGCTCCCTTAGCTTCTGCACAGCAAATAGTCATTCGTTTGCTTGATGACGACGGTACGGCAGTGCGAGACGCTGTAGTTGAATTGCTTTCAGATTCAGCAGTGGCACCGACATCGCTAGGCATGCAAGAGGCAGAGATCGATCAGCAGAATAAAGAGTTCGTCCCTACTGTCACTACGCTAGTGGCAGGCGGCAGCGCAAGCTTTCCTAACAGTGATGATATTCTTCATCATGTTTATTCATTTTCGTCAGCAAAAACATTCGACACGCCCCTGTATGGGAGCGATGCCAGTAGCGAGTATCGTGAAATGTTCGACGTGCCCGGTGTTGTTGAGATCGGCTGCAATATCCATGACTGGATGCTCGCCTATATCTATGTGGGCGAATCCGGCTTGATGGCGATAAGTGATGAAGCGGGGGAAGCCCAGCTCGCCAATATCCCACCCGGCGAATATCGCTTGAGAGTTTGGCATTCTCGATTAGATGCCCCGAAAAATAGCATAGAGCAAGACATCGTTATCGCAGCTGGTGGTAGCGAAGCAGTAGAATTAACTCTGGAGCTTGCCCGAGATCGAAGAGTGCGTCGTGCGCCTTCTGCGAATCGAAAGCGCTATCGCTAGGGCGGCACATTTTTTTGTAGTGGGTTTGTGCGATTCATTACTGCTTAGTGTGTTCTAAATAAATACCGTACCCACCTAGAAAAGGAATTTGGACAGATGAGTTTGGCTAGCTCCCTATTTTCTTTTCGTAGTTTTCGCTCTCGGCTGATCGTATTCCTTCTCGCCTTGCTCATTCCAGTACTAGGCGGAATCTTCTACTACGTCAACACTAACAACACCGAATACACCGAAGAAACCATAAATAGTTATTTAGAGCTGGGTGCTGACGTATTCGACTACACCAGAGATCAGCAAGCTCTGACTCTTCAGGCTATTACTAACAGCCTGACTTGGGATTTTGGTTTCCGCGCCGCGTTTGCTGCGAACGACCCCGCTACTCTTTTCGATGCAGCACTCAACGTGATGGATCGCTCCTTTGATAGCGCCGACATGTTGCTCATCACCGATCTCGATGGTCGGGTCATTATCGACACCGAAACTCAGGGTATGGATCTGCTGGAAGGTTCTTGGCTGCAGCTATTGAATGCAGCCGACGCAGATGAAGACGGTCACGCAGAAATGATCATCACCATCGACGGTCTACCCTTTCAGGTGATTACAGTGCCGCTCTATTTGCCGCGGCAGGTGGCTTGGATCGTTGGGGGTTTCGCTCTAGACCAAGAATTTGTTGAGCAGGTTAAAGAAACAACACTGTCTGAAGTGAGCATCGTAAAGCTGGAGCAAATGAGCGGCTCCGAAAACCCAGATCTTGAAGTTATCGTTTCGACGTTGACGCGCTCCGATCAATCTTTGCTCGCTGAGCAGATGCTATTTGGTGATGCGCAGCTGGCTAGCTTGCAGCGAATCAGAGCGATGTCGCAGGACTATACCTCATTGCTTCGCCGACTCTACGGACAGGAGGGGGGAGTGCTTCAGGTGTTTGCAGTGATCCAGCGTTCCTACCAAGAGAATAGTGAGAACGTCGTTCAGTTCAGGTCTCTGCTTATTCAGTTCTATTTGCTCGTGCTGGTGGTTAGCCTTTTGGCTGTGCTCTTTTTGGCGCGCTCGATTGCTACACCCTTATCCAGATTGGTCGGGGTGGTAAAGAAGATCGAGGAGGGCGACTACGATAAATCTGTTGCCGTTGAGTCTCGTGATGAGATCGGTGTGCTCGCCGACTCTGTTAATTCCATGGCGCGAGGTCTTGCGGAGAAGGAAAAGGTCCGCGACCTGTTGGGCAAGGTTGTTTCTCATCAGATCGCGGAGCAGTTGCTAAACAACCCCATCGAACTTGGCGGCGAAGAACGTGTTGCCACTATTCTGTTTTCCGACATCCGTGGCTTTACTACGTTCTGTGAAGGGCTGCCCCCGAAGGAAGTGCTAACGGCCTTGAATATAGTGCTCAGCACTATTAGTGACATCGTCGAGTCTCATCAGGGGGTGGTGGACAAATACAACGGCGACGCGGTGATGGCTTTGTTTGGAGTGCCCATCAAAGGAGAGCATGACACTGCGAATGCGATGGCGGCTCTCATGGAGATTACCCAGGCATTGGAAGAGATGGATTCTGGACTATCAGCTTGTGTGGGCATCACTACCGGCGTCGTAGTGGCCGGTAATCTGGGTTCCAGCAACCGCATGAATTATTCTGTAATTGGCGACACGGTAAATCTGTCGGCGCGCTTGGAAGGTCTTACGCGGCTGTATAATGTCTCTAACATCGTCAGCGAGGCTAGCCGAGACGAAGCGCCAAATTTTGCCTACCGTGAACTGGATATTGTCTGCGTGGCGGGCAAGTCGCAGGCGGTTCGCATCTTCGAATTATTGGGAGTCGAGGGTGAGTTAAGCGATTCGATAAAGGCGGAAGTTGCCGCCTATGCGCAAGCGTTAAACGCGTACCGCTCGCAAAATTGGGAAGCGGCAGAACAGCAGTTTTCTCAACTGCGAATAAAATGCGACAATAGCCAGCTCTATCAAGTGTTTCTAGATAGGATAGAAAAATTTAAGGAAAATCCTCCTGCTCCAGATTGGCAGGGTGAATATGTATTTGCTAGCAAGTAAGTGAAAAATGTTAGGCAGTGATAGCCTCACTCCTAGTTAAACGCGCACACAATTGGAATCGACAATGAAATTGATTAAACCCTTTCGGGGCCTTCGACCGAGCAGAGAGCTTGCGGCGAAAGTTGCCTCTCATCCCTATGATGTTCTCAACAGAGAAGAGGCGTTCGAGCTCGCGAAAGATAATCCCCTTAGCTTCCTGCACATCAACAAGCCGGAAGTGGATATGGATGTATCGGTCGATGTGCACGATCAGTCTGTATATGAAAAGGGCAGGGAAAACCTGGATCGGTTTCAAGAAGAAGGCACGCTAAAGCAGGACAGCGAAGAACGGCTGTACGTCTACAAGCAAGTCATGGGAGAGCACGAGCAGGTGGGCCTAGTCGCCGCTGCCTCGGTGGATGCCTACGAGAACAACCTAATCAAGAAGCATGAGTTCACGCGTCCGGTGAAAGAAGACGACAGGGTCAACCACATGGTTGCTCTAGATGCGCAAGTTGGCCCGGTGTTTCTCACCTATAAGGCTCATGCTGAAGTAGATGCTCTGATCGCCAAGGTTATGGCTACGGATGCGGAGTATGACTTTGAGGCCGAAGACGGCACTCGACATGTATTCTGGGTTGTGGAAGACGTAACCCTGTCCGCAGATATCGAATCTGCATTTTCCGAGATTAAGCATCTCTATGTCGCTGACGGTCATCATCGTTCTGCTGCCGCCTCGCGGGTGAAGCATCTGCGTCAAAAGCAAAACCCCGATCATACCGGTAGCGAGGCTTATAACTATTTCCTCGTCGTGCTCTTTCCTGATAATCAAATGCAGATTCTTGACTACAACAGAATCGTGAAAGATTTGCAGGGCGCCGATAGCACAACATTCTTGGAGAAGCTGAGCGGTAACTTCGATATTGAGAAAACCGATTTGAGTGCAGCCAAGCCAGCTGCCGCTAGAGAGTTTGCGCTCTACCTTGATAAGCAATGGTACAAGTTAAAGAGTAATGACAATCTACTCGCGCAAATCGATGAGGCGGATCCGGTAAGCAGCTTAGATGTAAGTATCCTGCAGGACCACGTGTTCACGCCGTTACTCGATATCAAAGACCAGCGCACAGATAAGCGTGTCGACTTCGTTGGTGGAATAAGAGGTTTGGCGGAGCTTGAGAGAAGGGTGGATACAGGAGATTGGGCAGCGGCATTTGCTCTATTCCCAACATCTATCGAAAGCTTGATGTCGATCGCCGACGCAGACGAGGTGATGCCACCTAAGTCTACTTGGTTTGAGCCCAAGCTGAAGAGCGGGCTAGTAGTTCACAAGCTCGATTAGTAGTTCCTCAGGCCTTGGAGGGGCAGCAATTGACCATGCACAGATCAGTATACTGTTGCGGTAAGCGCCCCTTTAAGATCATGCTTCTGAAGTTGGAGCGCATGCAGACATAATGCATGAAAGCCTCGCTCATTTTTTGTGTGATTTTGTTAAGAAGTTTCATAGTTAGTTTTGCTGCGAATCCATCCTGCTTTGAATCACTCTAAGTGATCCTCTATTGCTTTATTAAACGCTCAAAGTCCCAAAATGGTTTACACCAAGCTACATAAATCGGCGAATAAGCTTGCCCGCTGAGAGGGGATTTAAGGTTCGATGAGCTCTGTACCTGCAAAGAAGCGAATCAGGACGTCATGCATGCGCCATAACGCCCTGATTCTATTCGATTAACTAAGGCTTAAAGCTAGGCGGCGTTTTGCTTGTTCACATCAATAAGTGCTGCAGTCTCGTTGCCGATAGTGATCTTCTTCGGCTTCATGGCCTCAGGGATCTCGCGCACCAGATCGATATAGAGCAGGCCGTGGGCCATGCGGGCACCAGTAACCTCAACGTGGTCCGCTAGCTGAAAGCGTCGCTCGAAATTGCGTGCAGCGATGCCTTGATGCAAGTAATTGCGGGCATTGGCTTCTTCGCCAGCCTTCTGGCCGATTACCGTTAAGGTTCCCTTCTCGGTCTGGATGTCCAGCTCGGCTTCCTGAAAGCCGGCTATGGCCATAGTAATTTGGTATTGATCCTTATCTATCAGCTCGATGTTGTAAGGAGGGTAGCTAGTCTGATTGGCGTCGCCGCGATTTACAGAATCCAGCAGCGAAGACAGGTGGTCAAAGCCCACAGTGGAGCGGTATAGGGGTGAAAAGTCTAATGTACGCATAGTCATATCCTTGCTTTTAAGCAATATGTATTTAAGTTTAGTTGCCCATCAAATCGATCGGGCGTTGTGCAAGCCTCTCTTGAGCACTCGCTACAGATTCAAATATGGGGATGGCTTGAGAGGTTTCAAGCCGTATTGTTTGAAACTAATTTTGGGTGGAATTGAAAGCAGCTGCCTGAAGCTTTGTGGGAATCTAGTAAAATAATAAATTATATAAAACAGATAGTTATACTTTAAAAGAAATCTAAAACTAGAAGATTAACTAGTAACCCTCTAATGTGATCTTGGTTGAATCCCTGCCTAGATCCTGAATAATTAGCCCTGTATCTCTTCGGTTTTTTGAAATTTGTGCATTATTAGCAGCGGGAAGGCAGTGCTCCGGGAAGGGGAGTTGGTGCAAGAAAGGCTCTCTCTTTGCAAAGTATGCTTAATCTGAGTGTCATGATCAGTGCGCGATTTTTGGGGTTTGAGGAGTTTTGGCGTTTAGGGCTTCGAAGCTGAAGGGATTGATTCTAGGGGCTTTGCGAGATGAAGTGGGTGAGATGTGGCTGTTTTGTAGCGCCTGAGTTAATCATGCTGCGTCACTGAAAAGTTTGCTCTGGCAGGGGTTGGGCTCGGAAGGGGTATATCCTTATTGCTGCCTTCTCGGTGAGCTCAATGAGTCGAAGATGAAGGCTGAGCCCTTGTCTGGCACAACCTTCATCTCCGATACTTTAATCTATAAATACTTTAAAAACAGATAGTTATTTAGATTATACAAAGCCCTATATCACTAAAAGATCCATAAAGTCGTTCACCGCTGTTTGTTCGAGCTGCTTCTGATCCTTGCATAGCTCAAAGATCTTGGCGCTGCGCTTGGCAGGGAAGCGTGTCGCTAGATTAGCCTTGAACTTTTCCTCTAGAAGCGGAATACCTTCCTCGCGACGGCGGCGGTGACCGACAGGGTAGTTGATCTCTACCTGTTCCGTGCTGCTGCCGTCCTTGAAGAAGACCTGCATAGCGTTAGCGATAGAGCGCTTCTCGGGCTCCAGGTATTCCTTCGTGTAGGTTGGGTTCTCGTGTATCTCCATCTTCTCGCGCAGCTCGTCGATGATTGGATTAGCTGCGTGAAAACTGTCCTCGTAGTGTTCGGCAACCAGATTACCGAAGGCCAGAGGCACGGCAGTCATATACTGCAGGCAATGATCGCGGTCGGCAGGGTTATTCAATGGTCCACTCTTGCTGATGATGCGTATTGCAGATTCATGAGTATTGATTACGATCTTCTCAATATCCTGCAGACGGTCCTTAACCTGATCGTGCAGCTGAACCGCAGCTTCGGCAGCAGTCTGGGAATGGAACTCTGCAGGGAAGGATATCTTAAATAGAATATTCTCCATTACATAGCTTTCATAAGCTCTTGTAAATTCAAAGGGTTTTCCCTTAAAAGAAACATCGTAAAAGCCCCAGGTAGGTGCGGTGAGCACGCTCGGATAACCGATCTCGCCGCGCATCGTGATGTCCGCGAGACGCACGGCGCGTGAGGTTGCGTCACCTGCCGCCCAAGACTTGCGCGGCCCAGCATTCGGTGAATGCCTGTAAGTACGCAGGCTAGAGCCATCCACCCAAGCCTGAGACAGGGCGTCGATAATCTGCTCACGAGTACCGCCTAGCATCTGTGTGGCTACCGCCGTCGATGCGACGCGAACCAGCAGAACATGACAGAGTCCTACGCGGTTGAAGCTGTTCTCTAGAGCCAAAACCCCTTGTATTTCATGGGCTTTGATCATTGCCGTCAACACATCATGCATGGTGAGAGGCGGCTTACCGGCAGCAACATTCTGCTGTGACAGGAAGTCGGCAACGGCGAGGATCGCGCCTAGATTGTCAGAGGGGTGGCCCCATTCCGCTGCCAGCCAGGTGTCGTTATAGTCCAGCCAGCGCACGATACAGCCTATATCCCAGGCTGCCTTGGCCG
The DNA here is from genome assembly GCA_913060495.1 of uncultured Gammaproteobacteria bacterium. Lineage (GTDB taxonomy): Bacteria > Pseudomonadota > Gammaproteobacteria > Pseudomonadales > Pseudohongiellaceae > UBA9145. The sequence goes on from CAJXRP010000001.1 coordinate 146,033, forward strand.
GATCCAGTCTAAATTGAGTGCCAGGAACCCGCGCGCCATTAGGAACCACGGTGCCTTCGACGAGGGGGCCGAGTAATTTGGTGCATTCAGGGAAGCGCAGCGCGAGTAGGCCGCAGCCGAGGGTATCCATTAGGCAGTTGCGAGCCGTATCGTAGGCCTCGGTGGAGTTGATTTCATAGTCACAGATGTAATCTGCGATGTCGACGAGTACCTGATCTGGCTCAGGGCGGGCGTTGATTTCTACGTTGTTTGACACTTAAATTTCCTTGTAAATCAAATAAATAAATTGTTTATATAATGTAAATGCAGTGCTAGCGATCGGCTATGTCTACCCATTCGCTGGTCTCTGGACCGGTGTAGTCGGCGCTAGGACGGATGATGCGGTTATTAGCGCGCTGCTCCTTAACGTGGGCCGCCCAGCCGGTAAGCCTGGACATCACGAAGATGGGAGTAAACAGCTTCGTAGGGATGCCCATGAAGTGGTAAGCAGACGCATGAAAGAAATCGGCGTTGCAGAACAGCTTCTTCTCGCGCCACATTACCTCCTCGCAGCGCACGGATACTGGGTAGAGCGTGGTATCGCCCACCTCAGCCGCCAGCTTCTCAGCCCACAGCTTAATAATGGTGTTGCGTGGGTCCGATTCACTGTAGATGGCATGGCCAAAGCCCATGATCTTGTCCTTGCGCGCTAGCATGCCCATGATTTCTTGCTCTGCTTGGTCCGCACTGGTCCAATTCTCGATCATATCCATGGCTGCCTCATTAGCGCCGCCGTGCAAGGGCCCGCGAAGAGAGCCGATAGCCGCCGTGATGCAAGAGTGCATGTCGGAGAGTGTGGAAGCGCAGACTCTGGCCGTGAAGGTAGAGGCGTTGAATTCGTGCTCTGCGTACAGAATGAGCGATACGTTCATTACCTGGCTAAATAACTCGCTAGGGGTCTCGCCGCTGAGCATATGCAGAAAGTGGGCGCCAATAGACTCGTCATCTAATGCTGTTTCGATTCGTTTTCCCTCGTGTGAGAACACATACCAATAGCAGATGATTGAAGGCAGTGCTGCTAGCAGGCGATCGATGGCGTCGTCCTGTTGAGAGAAGTCTGTCTCTGTCTCCAGATTGCCCAGCATCGAGCAGCCAGTTCGCATCACGTCCATGGGGTGTGCGCTTGCAGGGATGCGCTCAAGAACATCTTTTAATGCCTGAGGTAGCTCTCGTAGTGATTTGATTTTATTTGTATAATTATCAAGTTCTTGCTGCTTGGGAAGGTGGCCTTTAAGGAGTAGGTGTGCCACCTCTTCGAACTTTGCATTCTCAGCTAATTCACTGATGTCATAGCCGCGATAGGTGAGGCCGGTTCCAGTCTTGCCTACAGTACAGAGGGCCGTCTCGCCCGCCACTTGGCCTCTTAGGCCCGCGCCTGATAGTTTCTTCTCTGCCATTCTTGCTCTCCAGCTTAATTAATCTGATTGATTCTGTGTTTGTAGCACCATTTTCTCCGTGCCATGTAGCTTTGTTGCTGCTAGCGACTATTTGGAGAAAGTAACGGTGATTTAGCTCTCTTACACCATGATTTTATTAATAAAAGTCTCTATTTCTCGCTCTCAAACAGCGCGTCCAGCTTCTCCTCATAGCCATGATAACCAAGTACCTCGTAGAGCTGATTCCTGGTTTGCATCTTATCTATGCAGGCCTTCTGATCGCCATTGATCGCGATGGTTTGATACACATCCAGCGCGGCCTTGCTCATCGCGCGGAAGGCGCTAAGCGGGTATAGCACCATGGCAACGCCATTCTCGGCCAGTTCAGCGCAGTTAAACAGCGGAGTAGCACCGAATTCGGTGATGTTCGCAAGTACGGGCACTTTGACCGCTTCGACAAACTGGCGATATTGGTCTAATTCCAGCATAGCCTCTGGAAAGATCGCATCGGCACCGGCCTCGACACAGGCTACAGCTCGTTCGATTGCAGAATCCATGCCTTCGACCGCTAGCGCGTCAGTTCTTGCCATGATTACGAAATCGCTGTCGGTCTTAGCGTCGACTGCGGCTTTAACCCGATCTGCCATCTCCGACTTGCTTACAATAGCCTTGTTCGGACGGTGTCCACAGCGCTTCTGCGATACTTGATCCTCAATATGCACCGCTGCAGCGCCTGCACGCTCCATATTCTTGATAGTACGCGCAATATTAAAAGCGCCACCCCAGCCAGTGTCGATATCCACCAGCAGGGGCAAGTCGCTTGCGTTGCAGATGCGCTCTACGTCATGAACAACGTCGTTAAGGCTGGTAATTCCTAGGTCTGGAAGGCCATAGGACGCGTTCGCCACGCCGCCGCCAGAGAGGTAGATGGCTTTATGTCCAGAATCCTCGGCCAGCATCGCGCAATAGGCGTTGATAGTGCCCACAAGCTGCAGTGGGTCGTTCTCTTCCAAGGCCTTGCGAAAGCGAGCTCCAGGGGATAGTGCGCTCATATTTTTCTCCTTAATAAGGTTTTTTAATCTATTGATTTGGCTGTAATTTCTCAGATTCTAATTGCTGCATTAGCGTCGCTTTTGCACTCGCGATGTGGCGTCGCATTAACAGTTCCGCCATCTCACCATCGCTATTCTCGATGGCATCGACGATCTGATGATGTTCCTTGAAGGCCTGCACGGGGCGAGAGGGTGAGCTGCTTGTCTGCACACGATAGAGGCGTAGCAGGTGATATAACTCATCGCAGAGTAGATTAAATAGTCGAGCATTGCCGCTAAGTTGGACTATCAGGTAGTGAAAATCTAAATCCCCTTCCTTCTGGTAGTACGCCTGGCCGTTCTCGGATTGGATCTGCCGCTCATGGTTCGCCAGTAGCTCGCGCAAATTATTGCAGTCTTGTTGGCTGGCCTTGTGTGCAGCTAGGCGACAAGCAAGCCCTTCGAGAGATTCTCTAATCTCATATATTTCAATAGCTTGCTTGCTATTTAGAGAAATAACCTTCGCGCCAACATTGGCGGTGATCTCGACAAGTTTGCAGCCCTCTAAGCGACGAATTGCTTCACGTAAAGGGCCGCGACTGATGCCGTATTGTTTGCTGAGATGGGGTTCGTTGACCTTGGAGCCAGGGGGAAGCTCGCCTTTCACAATCGCGGTACGCAGTTGTTCGAAGATGTTGTCGGCTAAGGTGGAGGGAGGTAGTGCGCTCTGTTGATTCATTGTATTGTTGACAATGTTAAAGAATAATTGCAATTCTACCGAAAATATCGCCGATTACAATTTAAATTGTCAACAATAATGACTTTTCTAACTTGAATTCCTAAACTGGCTGGCTATGCCTGATTTCACTCTTGAATTGAGGCCCCACGCCCTATGCCGTAGTAGGTGATGCCTAGCTTTTCCATAAGGGCAGGGTCATACAGGTTTCTGCCGTCAAATATCACAGGTTCCTTAAGTGTAGACTTAATTAGCTCGAAGTCGGGGGCTCGAAAATGCTGCCACTCTGTGCAGATCACTAGGGCATCGGCTTCATGCAGGGCATCGTCTCGCGCATTCACTAAAGATAACGCTTCTTGATTGGGGTAGAGGTTTGCCGCTACTTCCATCGCTTCGGGGTCGAATGCCTGTACGCTTGCGCCAGCAGACCACAAGGCTTCCATTAATACACGGCTAGGCGCGTCGCGCATATCATCGGTCTTCGGTTTGAATGCTAGCCCCCATAATGCAAATTTCTTACCTTTGATATCGCTCTTAAAATGTTGATTTATAATAGAAAATAGGCGTTTTTTCTGCGCAAAGTTGGTGGCATAGACGGCGTCCAGAACCCCCATTTCACATCCATGCTCATTAGCAGTCTTGCTCAATGCGCGGACGTCTTTGGGAAAGCAGGAGCCCCCATATCCACAACCAGGGTAGATAAACTGATAGCCGATGCGCGGGTCGGAGCCAATTCCTTGGCGAACCTGCTCGACATCGGCACCGAGCTTCTCTGCTAGATTAGCTATCTCATTGATAAAGCTAATTTTTGTGGCGAGCATTGCGTTAGCTGCATACTTGGTGAGCTCCGCTGAACGAATGTCCATATAGAGCATGCGGTCTGAGTTTCGATTGAAAGGGGCGTAGAGGCGCTTTAATAGGGCTTTCGCCGCAGTAGAATTAGTTCCAACCACGATACGGTCAGGCTTCATGAAGTCAGCAACGGCGGCCCCTTCCTTGAGGAATTCCGGATTTGAGGCGACAGTAAACCGCAATTCGAGGTTTCGTGCGCTCAATTCTGCCCCGATGTGATTGAGCACCTTGTCGGAGGTGCCCACCGGCACTGTTGATTTGATTACAACAGTTTTGGAATTTTCCATATATTTCCCGATGTTAGAGGCGACGGTTAACACTCGGCTTAGGTCTGCTGAGCCGTCTTCTTCGGGTGGGGTGCCTACTGCCACAAGGATTAGTTCACTGAAGGCAACGGCTTCTTCCAAGTCATCGGTGAAATGAAGCGTGCCGGCATCGATGTTGGATCTAACGATGGATTCGAGGCCGGGTTCATAGATTGGCATTTGGCCAGCCCTCAGGCTGCTAATTTTGCTGCTATCGACGTCCATGCATAGCACGGAGTGCCCAACCTCGGAGAGGCATGCTCCTGTCACTAGGCCGACGTAGCCTGTACCGAAGATCGTTATTTTCATGTGATTCCTGTCTAAGTCGGGGAATATCAGCCCAGCTTGTCGCGCATTATAGGGTGTTACGGCGATATTAGACGAGGGTGTGTGGCGAATAGGGGAAGATTGCGGTTAATAAAGGCGTTCATGGCTTGAACAATAGTAAGGGGGCGGTACACTCTAAGTTAGTTTTATGCGTACTTTGGGCGAAGATTTCTGTCCAATCCAGAAGGCTCCCAATTGGGTGATCTTATTGGCGGTAGCGTGTCTGAAGTCTAATAAATCAGCTCCAGAATAGCTAAATGTCACGGTAATTACATGAGCCAACTTTCTGTTTTAACACAAGATTTTAAAAATGACTCGAAGTCTTTAAGCAGGGCTTGGTTTGTTGTTTACACAAAGCCGCGACAAGAGCAAGTAGCTGTAGAGAACCTCGCTAGGCAGGGCTTCGAAGCCTATTGCCCTAGCGTCGCTATTACAAAGCGGCGCAAAAGCCAGCTGGTTTCGGTTATAGAGCCGTATTTTCCTCGTTACATCTTTCTAAATTTCGACCTTGAATCGGATAACTGGGCGCCTCTTCGTTCTACCCGGGGCGTCGCAAGCCTAGTTAAGTTTGGCGGCGAGCCACAGCAAGTTCCTGATAGTCTGATTGCGGCTCTACAAGAAAACGAAAATTCCGATCATTTACAAATGGTTACGCCAAAAACGTGGGTCCAAGGAGACAGTGTCGAAATCGAGCAAGGCCCATTTGCCGGTTATCGCTGCCTATTCGAGTCTGAGCGTGGCGCCGATAGGGTGGCGGTGCTTCTCAACGTTGTAGGCAAGCCTACCCGTACGACTTTGTTGAGGCAGGACTTGCAGCTTCCGCAGTTCGGGTGAGTTCAAGAATCCATTTTCATATTTAATTCTTAATTCTTAGTATCCTGAAAGTATTAGCTATTCCTCAACAAATCACTTGATATCCGTTAATTATTCTCTAAATCCAGACCGTCTGGAGTGTGGCTTATGCAAGATGAAATCACCTATAAATTATTGAAATCGATAGAGGAGGACCCTTCCCAGACGCAGCGTGCTCTGTCGAAGTCTCTGGGAATTAGTCTCGGTAAGTTAAATTACTGCCTTCGCGCACTCACGGACAAAGGCTGGGTGAAGGCTAGAAACTTCAGTCAGAGCTCAAATAAGGCGAGTTATTTGTACCTATTGACACCGTCCGGGGCAGAGGAAAAAACGCGAGTGACCGTGCGCTTCCTAAGGCGCAAGATGGATGAGTACGAGCAGATAAAAGAGGAGATTGCTCAGCTTCAAGATGAGGCAGCGTCATAGCCTTTAGCATGTATCCTTTAGAATCTGCTTTGAGATAATGAGCAGATGCCCTCAGTACCAGTCACTTAGCCGCTGATCATCAAAAGTTTAAGGCTAGAACTCAACTCCATGCCCAGCTATCCAAAGGTGAAAATTTCTAAGAACAATTGTCTATATGAAAGAAGTATGAGTCTCATCAACAACATCGAAATCACTATACTCCCCAAAATGCATTTCGCCCCGCGAAGAGCCGTTTCGCAGCTAGCGAATTCTAGGTCTGAATAAACCAAAGAGATGACGTCTAACCCTTTAAAAGATCTGCCTAGTTATATCCTGATATTCCAAAAATTTCTTGGAAGGCGGATGTATATCGCTCTTTTCTTCACCGCGGTCGCGGCGTTGAGTGAAGGCTTCGGCATCATCATGCTGCTGCCATTGCTAAGCAATCTTGGTCAGCCTGAAATGCAGGACGTGGCGACCGATGAGGCAGAGCTTGACGGCTTCAGCAGCATTGCAAACGACTTTTTGCTCGTGCTTGGATATGGTGGTTCAACCGAGATGGTGTTGATCACTATTGCCATTGCTTTCCTTTTGAAGGGCGTGATTACTTTTCTCGGGCTGAGCTATAACGCTCATCTGCGAGGGCAGTTGCTGACCAAGCTTAAGAGTGTCCTGTTTAAAAGCTACAGCCATATGGATTATGAATATTATGCCGGTCGCGATACCGGATATTTCGTTAATCTTGTTAATGAGCAGGCAAACAGATCTCTGCAGTCATTTTTCTATCTTACCCAAGTGAGTGCTCAGGCTATCAATGCTTTTGTCTATCTAACATTTGCATTTTTCATCGCTTGGCGGTTTGGGCTGATGGCTCTTGCCGTCGGGATTATTCTTATGTTGCTTTTCCAGTGGCTGAATTCATTCGTAAGGGATTTGTCCCGCAGCCTTGCCCATGAAAATGGCGTGCTTTCCAAGCTTCTCATCCAGGCGATGCAATCCTTTAAGTATCTCAACGCGACCTCACAGATTGAGCCAATCGGCAAACAGATAAATCTGTCTATCGACCGGTTGGCGAATTATGAGTTTCAAACCCATGCAGCCGCAGGTTTTACGCTTGCTGCAAGAGAGCCAATAGCAGTAGCGCTCATCGTCGCCATTCTTGCGGTTCAACTGTTTTATTTTGAACAGCCGCTGGCGCCGATACTCGTCTCTGTTCTGTTATTTTATCGAGCGATGAATTCTATGTTGGGTGTTCAGGGCTATCTGCAGGGGGCGCTTGAATATATAGGTAGCATAGAGCTAATTAACGAAGAATTAATCCGGCAGCAGGAGAATCGCGAAAAATCTGGTAATCAGCAAATCGATAAGTTGAGTGAAAAAATTGAATTGAAGGGTATTAGCTTTGGCTATAACAATAATTCGAAAATCATTAGTGATCTCGACCTTGTCATTGCTGTTAGAAGTACGATGGCGATAATCGGTCCCTCAGGGGCTGGCAAGTCAACGATCGCTGATTTACTTACTCTTTCCCTTAGGCCTTCATCCGGTACTCTCTCAATAGATGGCATCGACAGCCGGGAGATTGCCCTGTCATCATGGAGAAACCAGATCGGTTATGTTTCTCAAGAGACAGTGGTTTTTGATGAAACGATCGCTAATAACATCTGTCTTTGGGCTGGAGATTACCGTAGTGATGAGGTGTTACTCCAAGCCATTGAAGAGGCGGCAGACAAAGCCAACCTTTCAGAATTCATAAAGAGCCTGCCGCAGGGGTATGACACTGAAATTGGTGAGCGGGGGTTGAGATTGTCTGGCGGGCAGCGCCAGCGGCTGTTTATCGCACGAGAACTGTTTCGTAAACCGTTGCTGCTGATACTCGATGAGGCCACTAGCGCGCTCGATACCCTATCTGAACTAGAAATCCAGAAAAGTATTGATAGGCTTCATGGTGAAGTGACCGTGGTGATCATCGCGCATCGTCTGGCGACTATAAAAAATGTTGATACTGTTTGCGTGATTGAGGAAGGTAAGATGGTCGAGCATGGTTGTTTTGATGAGCTGAAGAATAAAGAAAATTCTCGTCTGCGCTACTTGCTGGACCTTCAATCTCTATAAAATATCAAGACGCTGTTGCTTCATTCCGGTTAAGGGAGAAAGTATGAAAGCTGTAATTTTAGCTGGGGGTTTAGGTACCCGTATATCAGAGGAAACCAACCTCAAGCCCAAGCCAATGATCGAGGTCGGTGGAAAGCCAATTTTATGGCACATCATGAAGATCTATTCTCATCATGGAATAAATGAGTTCATCATCTGTTGTGGCTATAAGGGCTATATGATCAAGGAATATTTCTCCAATTATTTTTTGCATATGTCGGATGTGACGTTTGATATGCAGAATAATGAGATGCATGTTCATCAACAAAATGCAGAACACTGGAAGGTTACTCTAGTGGACACCGGTGAAGAGACTATGACCGGCGGACGGTTAAAGCGGGTGGCTCATTTTCTCGATGATGAAGATTTCTGTTTCACTTATGGTGATGGCGTCTCGGATATTGATGTAAAGCGGCTTATCGAGTTTCACCAAGAGAATGGGAAGCTGGCGACAGTGACGGCAGTGCAGCCCCAGGGGCGTTTTGGCTCCATAGAATTGCATGACAATATCATTGAGCGGTTTCAGGAAAAGCCGGCAGGCGATGGTGGCTGGATAAATGGGGGCTTTTTTGTGCTTTCACCCAAGGTTATAGATTTTATTGAGGATGATACGACCGTCTGGGAGAAAAGCCCGATGGAACAGCTTGCTCGTACAGGTGAGTTTTCTGCCTATCGTCACCGAGGATTTTGGCAGGCAATGGATACGCTGCGGGAACATAGATTTTTGGAAGAAGCATGGCAGTCGGGGCAGGCACCATGGAAAATTTGGTAACGCAACAAAAAGGATCAATCAGGACCCCTAAAATGGAAAAAATGCATTCTTGCGAAGTATGCGGCAACGGCGAACTCATTCCTGTTCTCGACCTCGGGGGTCATCCAATGTGTGATGACTTGGTTGAGGTGGGTTCTGACCGGGTCTGCTGTGAATATCCCATCGAAATTTTATTGTGCGACAGGTGTAAAACTGCTCATCAGGCCTTCCAGGTGCCCAAAGTAGATCTGTTTCCTTCGAGCTACCACTATCGATCAAGGTTTACCGCCGACGTGTTGAATGGCATGAAAGATCTTGTCGAAAAGTGTGGCGAATTCAGCGGGCCTATGGATGGCAAGCTGGTTTTGGATGTAGGCTGCAATGATGGCAGTCTGCTAGGGTTTTTCAGAGATCGGGGTTGTCGCACAGTCGGTGTTGAGCCAACTGGCGCTGCAGAAGACGCTAAAGAGGCCGGGCACACCGTATACCGTGAATTTTTCACGCCTGAATTGGCGGGAAAAATTGCCGAACAGGAGAAGCCGGACTTTATAGTCTTCACCAATGTGTTTGCGCATATTGAAGATTTAGAGTCGCTGCTTGCAGCTGTGAAACTCCTTTTGAAGGAAGCTACAGTTGTCGTCGTCGAAAATCATTACCTGGACACGGTGCTCAACAGCAATCAGTTTGATACGTTCTATCATGAGCATCCCCGTACCTACAGTGTTACTTCATTCAAATTCATGGCAGAGACGCTCGGGTTAAGCATCTCCCGCCTTGAGTTTCCCTCACGCTATGGTGGGAATATCCGTGTGTTTATGGGTGGCAATTCGATTGATGATCCGGCCATGGATGCCAGCATTAAAGCGGTGCTAGTACGCGAGGCAAAGACCTTGGAAAAATTCCGAGGGATGGAGCAGAGAATGGACACCTGGATCAAAAATAAGAAAGCTCAACTTGATGAATTAGTAGCGCAAAGGGGGGCGATCAGGGCCAAGGCTTTTCCGGGACGGGCAGCCATTCTGGTCAAGCTGCTTGGGCTTAATAAGGATCATATCGCTCTTGTCTATGAAAAGCCGGGCTCTATGAAAGTCGGTCATTATCTGCCAGGGACTAGAATTCCGATTGTGGCTGACGATGAAACCCTCAAAGGTGGAGAGGAGGATGTCATTCTAAATTTTGCTTGGCATATCTCGAAAGAAATTTCCGCTTATCTTAGCTCCGCAGGGTTTCGAGGGAAGGTAATAGATATTGTCGAAGACTCGGATTTCTGATCGGGAGCCCTCTAGCGGGCGACCGATTTCCCTCAACAATGATCCACTGTGTTGCTCGCATGCTGCTGCATCGTAGGGATCGTCGGCCAAGCAGTTAACCGGAATTTTCAATGTTTACGATTTTTGGTTCAGGCTTTGGTTTATATGGCTATCTCCCAGCTCTGATCGAGTTGGTGGGGCAGCCTATTGTTCTGCCTGAGAAATATAGAGCGGTTGTTGAGGGGCGGGCAGAGTTGGTCGGACTGGTTGATAGAATCAATTGGGTAAGTTCGGCTGAGGATGCGCTAGAGCTTGCTGAGAGGGTGATCTTCGCAGTTCCTCCCGCGAGTCAGAGCATGCTTGTTCAAAAATGTTTGGACTACCCAAGAGTCAAAAGCCTGTATCTTGAGAAGCCGCTTGCTACCACTCCGATTAAGGCTAAAGAGCTGGTCGATAATATCCTGTCTCAGCAAAAGCAGGTTACGGTTGGCTACACTCTACTGCACACACCTTGGGCGAAAGCGCTGGACCTTAAAGCTGTGACGGCTGATGAGGTAGAGTTAAATTGGCGGTTTCTTGCACATCATTACCGGGTTGGGAAAAATAACTGGAAATCACTTCATAGTAGCGGAGGTGGGGCGCTTCGATACTATGGTATTCACCTGATCGCCCTACTTTATCGTCAAGGGTATCGTAATGCGGCGCAATCAGAATTGTACTGGTGCGGCGAGGATGAGCCCTATAAATGGAAGGCGCAATTCGAGGGCACTGATCTGCCCCGGGTTTCCATTGAGGTTGATAGCAAATCTGAGGAAGAAGAGTTTTGCATCTTTGCGCAAGGCGAGGGAAAATTGCTTTCTCTTAGAGAGCCATTTGAAGAAATTCAGGTGGCAAATAGTTTTGACCCGCGCGTTTCGGTAGTTGCAAATATGCTAGCGGCCTCGCTCGATTCTGCTGAAAATAGCGAGACCGACGAGATATTTGGCGGCATAGCCCTGTGGGCTGATGCAGAACAATTTGAGAAACCGCAACACAGGCTCTGAACCTAATGAAAAATCACTTTTCCTCATTTCAAGGTAAAAAGGTTCTTGTGACTGGGCATACTGGTTTCAAGGGCTCATGGCTCACAGCATGGCTGCTGAGTCTTGGTGCGAAAGTGACCGGTATCGCGTTACCGCCGACAAAAGATCAGAAACTATTTCATCAGCTTGGTATCGAAGACTCTATCACTCATGTAGCCGCAGATATCAGGAATGGCGAACAGCTCAGCGCTGCGATTGCCGACTGCGAGCCAGATTATGTTTTTCATCTTGCTGCGCAATCCCTAGTCAGGCAGTCCTATGATGACCCGCTTGGGACGTATCAAACCAATTTGCTGGGGACGGTTAACGTGCTAGAAGCGCTTCGCTCGCTTAAGGATCTCTACAGGAGGCGAGGAAAAATTTGTTCTGTTGTGATTGTTACAACCGACAAGTGTTATGAAAACAAAGAGAAGGTGCAGGGTTATCGGGAAGTTGACCCGTTAGGAGGCTATGATCCTTACAGTGCTAGCAAAGCCTGCGCTGAGATTGCCACCAATTCCTATCGTCAGTCTTTCTTTAACACGGGCGGCGATGTCCTGCCGTCATTTGGTATTGCCTCAGCACGGGCTGGCAATGTGATCGGGGGGGGAGACTGGGCAAAAGACCGGATCATACCTGATGCTATTAAAAGCCTTGCCGCGGGCGAGCCAATTAATGTGCGTAACCCGTCGGCAACGCGGCCATGGCAGCACGTACTTGAACCCCTCTCGGGATATATGAGTCTTGCGGCAAAGATCTACCATGCATTGGAAAACAAGGATGAAGTCTTTCTCCATCGTTTTTGTAGTGCATATAATTTTGGCCCGGAAAGTTCAGCAAACAGAAATGTGAGAGACCTAGTGGAGGTTTGCTTGGCTCACTGGGAGGGCTCATGGATAAATGCCTCAGAAGGGAGTGCCCCTCATGAAGCTGCCTTATTAAGTCTTGTCTGGGACAAGGCTCATAGCGATATTGGATGGGCCCCGGTCTGGTCTTTTGAGACAGCGGTTGAAAAAACAATAAATTGGTATAAACAGGATCATGAGGAGACAGGCTCTGCCAAAACTCTTGTCTCGGAAGATATTATTTCTTATATGGCAAATCTGGATGAGAGCTAAGGTTTGCGCATATTGAAAAAACCCCATCTTTCAATAGCGATTACCACCTATAACCGCAGCGATTATCTCAAAGAGACGCTGGACTATCTGTTGGGTGAAACAGATTCCCTGAGACAGGATGACCGGATGGAAATAGTTGTAATCGACAATGGCTCATCGGATCATACTTTTGAATTACTGAAAGCCTATGAGGGCGTGAGAAATTTTTCATATGAGAAAAATGATCCGACGATTGATGTCTCGAAAAATATTTTTAAACTCATAGCTCGGTGCCGTGGGGTGTATTTTTGGTGCTATGGCGATGATGATCTTGTGCCAAGAGGGACGATCAGGGATATTGTTCTGCTTCTTGATGAGACTTCTCCCAATCACCTGGTTATGGATCGCCAGGACTTCCATACGACCGATGAGATCGATCTTAGGGATACCCCAACGGAGACAGTTGATTATCGCATCAACGACATCCAGGCCAGATTTGACAGGTTCGATAGTCTCTTTAGCTTCATCACTTCCAATATTTATCTTCGACAGAATATTCTTCGGTCTTTTCAGGAGCGCGGGGCATTCCTAGATAATAATTACACCAATAAATATGCTGCTTGGATGGCCGCTAGAGCAGGCGGTGTGGTTTTCATAGAAGGGCGTATTGCCTATAAGCGCTGTTCGATAGGTCAGGGTAGTCATTTTAACGAGAACCTAGATCTCCGAGTTAAAACCTTTATCTTCGATCAGGTGAAGGTGGCGAAAGCGATTGAGAAAACAGATCGCGAACTAGCGAGCCTTGCGCTGGAGAAGTACCTTTCCGTCTATCGCAGCTTTGCAAAATACAAGGTAGCCGGGGCTGATATTCGCGCAATCATCAAAGAGTTGAAGGCGCTCGGTGTGCCGGACAGGTTCTTGCGGTCGCTGCGGTTAATCTCCTATGCCCCAGTTCTGCTCCTCCGAGGAGCGATAGCCTATAAGGCTTTCTGGCGAGGCCTTAAAGCAAAAGCATCGCATTCAATTTCTCATGACTGACTGTTCATTGAGTTTCACCATTCCAGTTTACAACGGCGCGCAGACGATCCTAGAGACTCTGGAGAGCGTACAAAGCGAATGTGATTCTAATTGTGAGATTGTAGTGCTCGACAACTGCTCGACCGATGCGACGGCGCAGATTGTAGAAGATTTTCAGTCGAAATACACTCACGTACGATACTTCAGAAACAGTGAAAATCTTGGGTATGATCGTAATTTCAACAGATGCTTCGAAGAGGCTGTTGGGGACTATGTCTGGATAGTCGGGGATGATGACCTTATTCGCCCTGGAGCCGTTGAGAAGGTGAGGGAGGTGTTGGCTGAGCATGATGATCTTGGGTTTATCTATGTCAACTACGCCATTGTGAATCGGGCTACGAACAAAATTTCGAAAGAGCGAGATTATACTGTTTATGAGGACCGGCTATTTAGTCCCGGCAGTGAGGCGGCGCTCCTGCTGCAGGAGTACCCCAACTTTATATCCAGCTTAGTCTTTGATCGTGCTGCGTGGCTTCGTGCCAACGCCGAGCAGTATTTTGATACGCTCTATTCGCAATATGGTGTTTTTCTCGATGTTACCACTCAGCAAAAATCCTATTGCGTTGCAGAGCCCTATGTAGAGAACAAGTGTCGGATTAACAACCTCGAACATAAGCCGGGATTCTATAGAAATTACCTCGCCAACTTTATAAGTCTTCTGACTCTAATTGACGACCATCAGTCTCTTGAGCATGACAAGAATTCTCGACAACAGATAATTGCAGGTATGTTTGCAAGACATTTCCTTAAATATGTGAAGGTGCATAAGCTTATGGGCGGGGAATTCAGGAAAGAGCATGCTCTGACATTGTGGGGTTTCGTTAGAACGAACCCTAGTCATCTTCCAACGTTCTTGCTCTATCTTATTCCGGGCACTGTTCTGCGTCTAGCACAGGGGTTGCGCGTCAGCATGCGACAAAAACTGTCGGGCAAGAAAGTCTGACGACTGGCAATGCTCCCTCGTACAGGCGCACACTATGATTTTGATACCTTGCTATCCTTGTCTAGAAATTTAGACTCGCAGATTGCATCTTGTGTCACGAGCAGATCAGTCGTGGCGCCAGTCTGCTCTAAAAGAGTTGCTTGGTGATGTCTCGGTCCTTCCCGCAAATTAGTAAAGTGCCTCTATAGTTTGCTATGAAATACAAACCGCAAATAGACGGCTTGAGATCAGTCTCGATCTTGCCGGTGATTTTTTACCACATGGGCATTTCCTCTTTTGGCGGCGGTTTTCTTGGTGTCGATGTTTTCTTCGTTATCAGCGGCTATCTGATCACAAGCATTATTTCGGAACAGATCAAGTCTGGCCGCTTCACTCTGCGAAACTTCTATGAGCGACGAGCGCGGAGAATCCTACCAGCGCTATATACGGTGCTCTTTGTATGTATGATCTATATGTTTTTTTTCCAGGCACCCCTTCTGGCGCGAGATATGGCGCAGAGTATCGTTGGAACGGTTTTCTTTGTGCAGAATATTCTGCTGTTGGTGGAGGCGGGCGACTATTTTTCTGTAAGCTCGGACCTGAAACCGTTGCTTCATACTTGGAGTCTGGCAGTTGAAGAGCAGTTTTATATTTTCTATCCGCTGTTGGTAGTGCTGCTCTACAGATTTCGGGAGAGGCTTATTGTTGCTAGCCTGCTGGTGCTGACTGCTATCAGCGTTCTTTTGTTTCTTGGCGCATTCGGTGGCAGCACCACGGCTCGTTTCTATCTTCTACCAATGCGAGCATGGGAGCTTGGCCTTGGTTGCCTAGTGTGGTTTCTGCTGCAGAAACAGTCATTGCTAGAGCTAAAGAATATCACAGTTAATATCATATCAGCGTCCTCCTTTTTGTTGCTTATGCTTGCCTATATCTTCATTGATGATGCGCGCTTTTACTTCGGTGCGTTTATCGCCAGCTCTTGCGCTGCAATACTTCTATATCTGCTTGACCGGCAATCTCTTGTTAATCGGTTGCTGCAAACAAAGGTGTTGATCGGCATCGGCGTGCTTTCTTACAGCCTCTATCTCTGGCATCAACCGGTGATCGCAATTTTTCGTCAGAACTTCATTGCGATGGAAGTTGCAGGCAATTTCTGGATCCCTGCCGGGATGCTGCTGCTGATTTTTGCGCTCTCAATTGCGACCTACTTCGCTATTGAGGCTCCTATACGTTACCGGCGTATTCTGAAGACGAATAGTTTTATTGTATGGATTTTTGTATTGACCTTCCCGTTGGTCGGGTTCGGTGTGGCAGGGCATCTGCTTTATGGCTTTGAAGAACTGAAAGTTAACAATTTGCCAGAAGCCAGGCAGCCTTATTATGTCTCCTATTTCGAGGAGGTTGCTCGTAATGCCGAAAACGGCTGGAATGAACTTTCATTAGGAAGTTCCAATTCTGAACCGCTAGTCATTGGTGATTCCATGGCAAAGGATCTCGTTCTTAGTCTTCGCTCTGTGGGTGTCGGCGCGCAATTATTGGAGCTGGATTTGTCCTGCTTACAGGAAGCTAGTCTCATAGCTGCAGATTGCACATCTAGGCGCGAACACATTAGGGCGGCTAGTCGGAGTAGCCGTCAGGTTATTTTTGCCTCTGATTTTGCAAGCGAGGAAAGTTTTTACGAGCTAGCAGGTATCCTGCGAGAGCTTGAACGTACTAGCGATGTCAAGGTTCTGGGGAGTTTTAGGTTTTTTAACGCTTCTACTCTGAGCTATTTATATGCTCGGTATTACCACGAGCGGGAGATAGAGAGCTTCTTTGCCCAAGCGGTTCAGGATACTACCCTTCACAATACAGCGCTTAAAGGCATATTCGGAACGGACAATTTCATAGACAAGAAGGCTCTCTTTTGTGTCGACAATCAGCACTGTCAACTCTATAACGATGCGGGTAGGGCGCTATTCTTTGATGAGCTTCATCTGACAATCGAGGGTCAGAAACATCTTGGGGCAGAACTACTCAAGTTAGGTGTGGTGTCTGCGTCGAGCTCAGACAGTTAATATGTGCCATTGCACTCGATTGAGAAGACGGGAAATTCTGGAGTCGCTGTGACAGTCGCGCCCCCTCGATCAAATTCTACCCCAATACCGCTCAGTGTATTAATGTCTGTCTATAATGGGGAGAGTTACGTGCGTGCTGCGATTGAGAGTATACAGAAGCAAAGCTTTCAGGATTTTGAGTTTCTTATTGTTAATGATGGTAGCACAGACAATAGTCTTTCAATCATTGCTGAATTTGCCCGTGATGACTGTAGGGTGAAAGTGCTCGATAAGCCCAATTCCGGTTTGACAAAATCTTTAAATTATGGGGCGGCGCATGCAACAGGAGACTGGATTGCGCGGATTGACGCTGACGATATCGCACACAAGGACCGCTTCGCGCTACAGCTTGAGACGGTGGGGAATAATCCTGCGATAAAATTGCTCGGAACGGGACATCAACTAATTGATGAGAAGGGTGAGCTGGGCGCGTGTTATTCACTGCCTAGCGATCATGATCGGCTACTGAAGCGTCTTATGTTGAAGCAGGGCTTTTTTTCGCATTCTTCGGCTTTGTTCGCTCGAGAAATTTTTGAGAAACTTGCCGGGTACAGAGCATTCTTTAAGCGAGCGCAGGACTATGATCTCTGGTTAAGATTTGTGGAGCATGGTGAGATAGCTTGTGTCCCAGAAGCTCTACTTTATATTCGAAAGCATGCCGAACAGATTTCACATAGCGCGAAGGGTAGTCTACAGCTAGTAGATTCTCGCATTGCTCTGTACAGTCACTATCACAGAGAGGCTGGTCTTCCGGACCCTGTAGAAGAGTTAAATACCGAAGCAGAGTTTGAGGTTTTTCGGCGAAGCTTTACAGAGGAGCTCGCAGGGCGGCGCCTTTTTGACATACTAGAATTTAAAAGTGAAATTAAGGACTCCCTAGCTGATAGAGACCCGATGCTTTTCTCGCGCCTCTTAGGGAGAGTGCTACTTAAGGATCGTGATCTGTTTCTGCGCGCAGCTAGTTTTTTTCTGCGTGGAGAAACGATTGTTTCAACAATTTTTCAGGATAAAGTCAAATAGGTGTCTCGCACGATTATGATACTCACCAGAGTGTGAAGACGAATCAAAGATATTCAGAAGGCTGCGAGATTACTTATGTCTAAATATTCAGAGAAGGTTATCTAGTGCTCCGTGGTAGTGCAGTCAAATGATTCTTGGTATCGATGCCTCCAACATCAGTTCTGGCGGGGGACTTACCCATCTCAGAAATTTGTTGCTCCATGTAGAGCCAAAAAACTATGGGTTTGAAAGAGTCATAGTATGGGCAAGCGATTCCACTCTAGATGTTCTTGAAGGCAGGGAGTGGCTGGTTAAGCGTCGACACCCGTTGCTACAGAAAGGTATTGTGGCAAGAAGCCATTGGAAGATGATTAAGCTCCCGCTAGCGCTTAAGATCGAAAACTGCCAACTACTGTTTGTTCCAGGTGGTTCATATCTGGGTAGTTTTAGGCCCTTTATCACTATGAGCAGAAATCTTCTGCCCTTTCAATATCGTGAATTACTTCGCTTCGGGGCTACGCTGATGACGTTAAAGTTATTGTTGCTGCGAGTGCTGCAATCATTGACGTATAACAGGGCTAGCGGACTGATCTTTCTAACCGACTTTGCTGCGAAAAATATCCTGGAAATAATAGGTAGCACAGAGAGTGCAGTAAGAGTGATTCCCCACGGTATTGATGCGGCATTCTTCAACGCGCCTGCTGTTGAGCCTCGGTTCCCGAGTCCTGATTCAGCACACTCGCCTCTAAAATTAATTTACGTTTCAATGATCGACTTTTACAAGCATCAGTGGAAGGTAATACACGCAGTGAAATTGCTAAGGAATGAAGGCTACCCTGTAACTCTCGAGTTGCTCGGCCCGGCGCGAATAAGCGCGCACCGTAAGCTGGAGAGATATGTCAGGAAGTTTTCACTTGAGGGGGAGTTCTGGAATTACGCAGGCCCTTGTGAGCATGAATTGCTGCCAGCAAAATACCGAGAAGCGGATATTTGCATATTCGCTTCCAGCTGTGAAAATATGCCTAATATATTGATGGAAGGGATGGCTTCGGGATTGCCGATTGCATGTTCCAGACGCAGTCCGATGCTAGATATCTTGGGAGATGCTGGTGTGTATTTTGAGCCAACGGACGAAGTTGAAATTTTTGAAGCTATTAAAAAGCTAATCGATTCAGTATCTTTAAGACGAAAGCTGGCAGAAAATGCTCAGCAGCTGGCAAGCCAGTATTCTTGGAGTCGTTGCGCCGATGAAACGTTTGAATTCTTGGGCGAAATTGCTCATAAGCATACAGCCACCGCACAAGATGTATGAAATAACATCGTAACTACTTATTGGGAATCGGATGTTTAAAGACAAAATATTACTTATTACGGGTGGAACGGGCTCTTTCGGCAGCGCCGTGCTGGATCGGTTCCTACAGTCGGACTTGAAAGAGATTCGAATATTTAGCCGTGATGAGAAAAAGCAAGACGATATGCGTTGTAAATATCAGGACAGCAAGATCAAATTCTACCTGGGTGATGTTCGGGATTATCAATCGGTGCTTAATGCCATGCGGGGGGTAGACTATGTGTTCCACGCAGCTGCACTTAAACAAGTGCCGGCTTGTGAGTTTTACCCTCTGGAAGCTGTAAAGACAAATATTCTCGGGACAGAGAACGTGCTCGAGGCGGCAATAAATTCTAATGTGCAGAAGCTTATCGCCCTAAGTACAGATAAGGCCGTATATCCTATCAATGCTATGGGTATTTCAAAGGCGATGATGGAAAAAATAGTTGTCGCCAAATCAAGACTTAGCTCATCGACAGTAATTTGTGCAACGCGCTATGGAAATGTAATGGCTACCAGGGGATCTGTTATCCCACTATTTGTAAAGCAGATTTATCAGGGCAAGCCGGTGTCATTGACGGACCCTACAATGACACGATTCATGATGACATTGGATGACGCAATAGACTTGGTCATGTATGCATTCGAAAATGGCTCCTCAGGAGATATTCTTGTTCAGAAAGCCCCTGCGGCAACGATTGAAACTCTGATCGCCGCGATCAAGCAACTGCTGGACAAGCCTGATCACCCGGTGAATGTAATTGGTACTCGTCATGGCGAGAAACGCTACGAGGCTCTATTGAGCCGTGAAGAAATGGTATCTGCGGAGGATATGGGGGACTACTACCGCATACCGCCTGATTTAAGAGATTTGAATTACGGTAAGTATATTGAGCAGGGGGATCCAAAAATATCGGATGCTACAGACTACAATTCTGAAAATACAGACCAACTCGGTGTGGAAGAAATGAAGCTAATGCTAAAACAGCTACCTTTTATTCAAGAAGTGCTGGCTGGCAGCTATTCTGAACCAGAACAATAATATGAAGGTTCTAATCACCGGTCATGAGGGGTTTATCGGTAAAAACCTTTTGCTGCGACTTGCTGAGCAACCTGCAATTCAGGTGTTTCTCTATGGGCGGGATAACGTTACTTCAGATTTGGACAATTTGGTTAAAGAGGTTGATATAGTCATTCATCTGGCTGGTGAGAACAGACCTAAAAAACTTCAGGATTTTGATAAGGTAAACCTCGGGCTAACTCGTGAACTCTGCGAGGCATTAACTGCTTGCAAGAGTAGGACAAAGATTATTTTCGCATCCTCTAGTCAGGTGTTGCAGGATAATCCATATGGCGCCAGCAAGCTTAAGGCCGAAGAAGTTTTGCAGAAGTATTCCAGCGATACTGCTAGTCCAGTTGCGATCTTCAGGCTTCCTAACGTTTTCGGTAAGTGGTGCAAACCCAATTACAATTCTGTCGTTGCGACATTCTGCAATAACATTTCCCAGAATATTCCAATTCAAATCAATGACGCCAGTGCTGAACTTACATTAAATTACATTGACGACGTAGTTGATAACTTCATGGTCGTGATGGATGATGAATTTGAGGGTGTTGTTTTTCCGCAAGTCGACCAGCAATACCAAATCACCTTGGCGGCGCTGGCTGAGCAATTAGAGGCGTTCAAATCTAGCAGGGAGTCTCTGGTTACAGAGCAAGTAGGGACTGGTTTAACGCGAGCCTTGTATGCAACGTATATTAGTTATCTTCGTGCCGAGCAATTTTCTTATGAATTACATTCTCATGATGATGATCGAGGCTCGTTCGTCGAGGTTTTAAAGACGAAGGACAGTGGCCAGTTTTCCTATTTTACAGCGAAGCCTGGAACAACTAGAGGTGGACACTATCATCACTCCAAAACTGAGAAGTTCCTCGTTATTAGCGGACAAGCGAAGTTCGGATTCCGCCATATGTTAAACGATGAAAAATATGAGCTAGTGGTTTCTGGTGAGAAGCCACGGATAGTTGAGACAATACCTGGCTGGGCACACGATATAAAGAATATTGGCGATTCTGAATTGGTAGTAATGTTGTGGGCCAACGAAATATTCGATAAAGCTGCACCAGACACGATAGCGAGTACAGTGATATGAAAAAGCTTAGAGTGCTTACGATTGTTGGTACAAGACCTGAAATAATTCGTTTGTCGAGGGTAATAGACAAGCTGGATGAGTATTGTGAACACATACTTGTTCATACTGGTCAGAATTACGATTATGAGCTAAATCAGGTTTTCTTTGATGATCTGCAAATTCGAAAACCTGATCATTTCCTGAATTGCGCAAACAATAGCCACAGCGCATCTCATACAATAGGCAATATCATAATTGCAGTCGATCAGGTGCTCGAGTCTGTGGCGCCTGATGCCTTATTGGTCTTGGGAGATACGAATAGTTGCCTAGCGGTGATACCAGCCAAAAGGCGGAAGATACCCGTTTTTCATATGGAGGCTGGAAATAGGTGTTTTGACCAGCGTGTTCCTGAGGAGATTAATCGTCGTATAGTGGATCACACGGCGGATGTGAACCTTACCTATAGCTCAATTGCACGAGAGTATCTGCTTCGAGAGGGGCTGCCTCCAGATTTGGTGATTACGACGGGCAGTCCAATGTTTGAGGTGCTCAATTTTTATCGAGAAAAAATTGCGGCATCAGATGTGTTGGCTCGTCTACAGCTAAAGAACTTCGATTATTTCCTCGTCAGTGCGCATCGCGAAGAGAACATTGAATCGGATCTCAATTTTGGCAAACTAGTTGAAGTGATTAATGGTCTTGCAGAGGAGTATGGCTTGCCTGTGATTGTGTCCACACATCCCCGGACTCAATCCAAAATAGATGCGTCGGAAGTTGAGTTCAATCCTCTAGTTCAGCTTTTGAAACCCCTAGGCTTCTTTGACTATGTGAAATTACAAACTGAGGCTAAGGCTTCTCTGTCAGATAGCGGAACTATCAGCGAAGAATCATCGATTCTAAACTTTCCAGCTTTAAACCTGAGAGAGACACACGAGCGACCAGAAGGGATGGAAGAGGCGGCGGTGATGATGGTTGGATTGAGCGTCCAGAGAGTTCGCCAAGGATTGCTCATCTTGTCAGAACAATCCAGGGGCGAAGACCGTACTATGGAATTGGTAGCAGATTATAGTTCCCCAAACGTTTCCGACAAAGTCGTTCGAATTATTCACAGCTATACTGATTATGTGAATAGAGTCGTGTGGAAGAAGTATTAGGAATATTCTCTAAATGCGTATTGCGCTAATAGCCGATACATTTCCACCGCTACGCACTTCAGGTGCCGTCCAGTTACGTGATTTAGCCAGACAGATAGGCAGGATGGGTCACGAAATCACCGTGCTTGTTTCTTCTCCCGATTTAGCTTGCCCCTGGGAGCTCGAAAAGTTTGATACATTTTCTGTTCTAAGACTGCGTGCTCCAAGAACGAAAGGTGTAGGCTATGCGCGAAGGACAATAAACGAATTCTTAATGCCCTTTGCTATGCTCCGAAACCTTAAGAGTAGCCCCATTGCTCTTGAGGAGTGGGATGGTATCGTCTGGTATTCTCCGACTGTCTTTCTGGGGCCTATTGTCGCTTCTCTGAAAAAGAAGAATGCCTGTCGAAGTTATTTGATTGTCCGCGATATTTTTCCAGAATGGGCAGTAGATATGGGCTTGATGGGGCGGGGCATTCCTTACAGCTTCTTCAAAATAATTGCTAAATATCAGTACAGTTTGGCTGATGTAATTGGTATTCAAACTCAAGGGAATGAGGTCTATTTTCAGAAATGGTTGAAGCGGCGAGACCGTCGTCTCGAAGTGCTGAATAACTGGATTGCCAAGTCTCCCCAAAGCGCTTGTAGTATTGATCTTAGTCAATCGGCGCTTCGCGATAGATTTTTATTTGTCTACGCTGGAAACATGGGAGTTGCTCAGGGCATGGATTCCTTATTGAGGTTGGCGGAGTCATTGCGTGATAGAGCGGATATAGGCTTTGTATTTGTAGGTCGAGGTAGTGAATCAACTCGACTTCGGGATGAGGCAAAGAGGTTGGAGCTAGCCAATGTGCTTTTCTATGATGAGATAGATGCTGAAGAGATTCCGGGGCTATATAGCCAATGTAAGGCAGGTCTCTTAGCCCTCGATCAAAAGCACAAATCACACAACATCCCAGGAAAGTTTCTGCCCTATATGCAGGCTGGGTTGCCGGTACTCTCGGTGATAAACCCGGGCAATGATTTGGTAGAGCTCATTCGAGTGGAGCGGGTGGGGTGTGTAATTACGGAGACATCGGCTGATCAGGTCTCCGGTTTGGCTTTAGAGTTGATAGATAAGGTGCGGGGTGACAAGGGTATCTCTAGTCGGTGTAAGTCGCTTGCTGAAAATTTATTCTCAGTGGACGTAGCCGCCGAGCAGGTTATTTCCGGATTGCAGAGATAGAGTGCGCTCGCAGCAAATATGATAAATTTCTATTTCATTAAAAATATAATTGGGAAACTAGATTTTGGCCTTCAATAAATTCCAGGACTTCCTAGGCGGTCTTGTAGCTCGTCAGCGCGACCGTTTCTCCAAGAGCGGTACTCCCGATATAGATGACTTGTTAAATAGCCTCATGGGTAATACAGGCGAGGTGTCTGCCATCGTCGCCGCGCGTGAGTTGCTGGATGTGTATAAAGGTCTGGGCGATGAAGGTAAGAAGGAGTTTTTCTTCAACATAGAACAAAACTTCAATGCTGCGCCAGCCAGCGTTAAGCTGGCATTCGATACCTTCGATACAGATCCCAGCAGCACCAATCTAAATCGGCTCTACCATGCGGCGGAACCGCGCCGCGTAGAATTGCTTCGGCGGCTGAATCAAACCCCGGGAGCAACACATGATCTCGTGGGCATGCGTAAAGACCTGCTCGGTCTGCTGCGTGATCACCCCGAGTTGTCTGCTGTCGACGAAAACTTCATGCACCTGTTTCGTTCCTGGTTCAGTCGGGGCTTCCTGCTGTTGCAGACCATAGACTGGTCTACCTCGGCAGCTATCCTCAATCGCATCATTCGCTACGAAGCGGTACACGCTATTAAGGATTGGGACGATCTGCGTAGTCGTGTGGATAGGCCGAACCGGCGTTGTTTCGCTTTCTTTCATCCGGCACTGACGGATGAGCCGCTTATCTTTGTTGAGGTGGCGCTGAGTAATGAGATTCCTGGCTCTATCGATTCGATATTGAATGACACGGCGGAAGGCGATGTCGATCCATCAAAATTTACAACTGCTACGTTCTATAGTATCAGCAATTGTCAGCCTGGCCTGAAGAATATCTCTTTTGGTAATTTTCTTATTAAGCAGGTGGTGCAGGAGCTGAAGGCGGACTTTCCGTCTATTAAGCAGTTTGTAACGCTATCTCCGATTCCTGGCTTTAAGCGTTGGCTGAATAGCGATATAGATACAGACAATACCGATCTGGTCGAGCTGAAGATGCAGATGCGCTCTCTCGACATCGTCGCGGACAATGTTGCCGAGAATGAGGAGGCCATACGCAAGCTAGTGTTGAACTATCTACTGTTAGCGAAGAAGGGGAAGTATCCCTTAGACCCTGTCGCTCGATTCCACCTAGGTAATGGGGCGCAGGTGCATCAGATCCATGCCTCGGCAGACTTAAGCGAGAAGGGGCTGGATCAATCCTATGGGGTGATGGTCAACTATCTCTATGATTTGCGTTATATCGAGCGTAATCACGAGCAGTATGTCACCGAGGGCAATATCGAGTTTAATGACAAGCTGAAGGCCTCTCTGCTCAAAAGCTAGGCATAACTCTGGCTTTTTCCTATCTAACTCCCTCTCTGCTCTTACTTGCTATCCATTATTGATTCCGACTCCATTAAGCATGTTTGGAATTGTCGGGAAAAGTTATAAGACAGCTGGGTATTTAGCAGGTCCGTTTGCCTAATCGGGCTTGCAAGAGAAATTAAGCCTAATCTTTTTGCCAGGATTAAAGCTGATATACTTTCGATATAGCAACCAACACAGCAACTTGCAGCATTCCCCAGACAATGACTACTGACGATAAGCCCACACAAGCCACCCTCTCTACACAGGACGTGTTCAGCTCCTCTGAGCTTGACGAGTTGTGCCGGCGTATTATATCCAGCGGCATATTAGGTAGGTCGAAGCACTATTCGGCGATGTTGGAGTATCTCGCTAAGTGCTCTGTTCAAAACCGGCAGCCGAAAGAGATTGATCTGGCTACGGATGTGTTGGGCAAGGGTAGTGACTTCGATGTGTCTGCGGACTCATCGGTGCGTGTCTATGCGCATCAGCTGCGTAAAAAGCTTAGCGCCTATTACGAGCAAAATGAATTGGATGCTGCCTACAAACTAGTGATCCCTAAGGGAAGCTATTCTCTAGCAGTCATTGCTACTGCTCCGATAGTTAAGTCCTCAGGCTTTTCAATCGCCAAGTTCGGTGTGAGTAACTCCTTGTTAGTCGCCTTCGTTATTCTGCTTTCTGCGAATCTTGTATATATGTTCAGCCAACAGAGCGAAGCGGGCAGGCCGCCGGCGGAATTCGTCGCGGCTCACCCTGTTTGGGAGGCGGTATTGAGTGACGACAAGCCGCTGCTGATTGTAATGGGCGACTACTACATATTCGGCGAGCTAAATGCTAACGGCAATGTTGCGCGTATGGTGCGCGAGTTTAATGTGAACTCGCGTAGCGATTTGGAAGATCTACAGTTCAGCGATATCGAACACACGGAAAATTATTTGGATCTGGATTTAAGTTATATGCCTGAGGGAAGTGCCTACGCCCTGGCTAAGATTGTGCCAATCCTGCAGAAGAGTGGTAAGGCTGTAAACATTACCATGATGTCCGATCTAACCACCGCCGACATTCGCAGTAATCACATTGTCTATATTGGTTATATCAGTGCCTTAGAAAAACTGACCAGCATGACGTTCGCAGGTTCTGGATTGCGAATTGGTCGCAGCTACGATGAGCTGTTCAATACTAAAACGGCGGAGTATTACACCAGCGACGCAGGTTTGCCGGAGGAAGGTGATCCATTTCGCGACTATGGAATGTTCTCAACGTTTCCGGCAAGCACAGACACGCAAGTGATTATGATCGCTGGTATGCGTGATGCTGGATTGATGCATACTGCGCAAGCGCTGTCGGAGACGGCTTCCCTGAACGACCTTCTGGTGTCGATAGAAAGTGATACGGACGAGGCGGTCGCTGGATTCGAGGCGCTGTTTGAAGTTTATGGCGTAGACAGATTGAATTTCGATGCGAGCCTCGTTTACAGCAATTTGTTGGACACGGCTCAGATTTGGGGATCCTCGCCGGTGCGGTAAGTTAGTGCCGGATACACTGGCCGTATTATGCCGGTAAACTCATAAATCAATCTAATCTCAGGTCGCTGAGATTTTTTTTGTTGACAGGAACTACAAATGTAGCCAATATGCACTACAAATGTAGTTTATAAGAGATTGAAGTAACAGGGTTGGGGGATAGGTATGCTTACAGGTATTAATTCCTGGGCTTTAGAAGGCAATTTTGTTCTTGCCAATCTGCTGCTTCAGCTTACGTTTTTTTCACTCTTCTCCTTGGTTCTGTCATCTTTCTTCAGAAATAATGCAGTGGTTCGTTATTCGATTCTCTACACCAGCTTACTGTCGTTATCTCTGCTGTGTGTTTTATCCCTAGCCGTCCAGTCAAGAAACGCTGGTTTGTTGGTCTTGCAAGTAGCGGCGCCACTTGGCTATTTTGATTATCTGCTGCCGCAGTTAGATAGTGTGCTTATGCAAGAGTCGATGGGTGTAGCTGCGGGTTCAAACGGTGCTGTAGTTAGCGTTCCGACAGTAGCGAACGATTTAACCGAATCTGCTTTCAATAGCGTACTTCTATCAATCATCAATCTACCTCTATCTTTGATTGTTCAGATTCTCTGGCTAAGCGGTTTTCTGGTTTCTACTTTTGGGCTGCTGAGGAGTCTGCACAATGCTGATTGTATAGTGCGCCGATCAAAATCACTGAAAGTAGAGGAGAGCCAGCTGTTAAATTCTATTGTGAGTCACAGCGGGTTTGATGGAGCGGTTTTTAAGTCTCGTGAGTCTGCAGAGATTGATTCTCCCGCACTGGTTGGCATCATAAACCCTATATTGTTGCTGCCACATCACTTCTTCGAGCGTTTCAGTGAAAACGATATTCGAGCAATTCTACGTCATGAGATGGCCCATGTGACTCGCAAGGATTGTCTCTTCAACTTTTTGCAGAAAGTAATTCTATGCCTCTTTTGGTTTCACCCACTTGTGCATTACATGGACAAGATGATCGCGCGCTCGCGAGAGGAGATATGTGATAACTATGTGCTGTCAAAAGAGCGCGCGAGCGACTATGGAGAAGTCCTGTTCAGATTAAACATTAATCAATCTTTGCGCGCAGCGCAGAGCGATAAAACAAGCTCCGCGTACATTGGTCTAGGGGTGGTAGGAGGTAACTGGAATCTCGAACAACGAATTGCTGACTTATTGAATCAGAAACGGGAGAAATTTATGCGTCTTAGTCAAAGATCTAAAATATTGCTCAATGTATCGGTAGTAACAGCTGCGCTTGCGGTATCGGCTTGTCAGGTAACGGCTCAAGATGATGTGAGTCAGCCTAATGAGAATGTAGCAACATCGCAAAGTCAGTCTCCAGACAATATTATCTATCCAACTCTTGGGCCACAGATACAGGCTAAAATTTCTGAGATACAAGATTTGATGGTAGGAGTAGAAGATTCCCAGCCTGATTGGGAAGGAGCCAAGCAGGAGTTAGATGCGCTTTATGAAGAGCGTTTCGAGAGAATGAATGACACTGAGAAACTGACGCTCTTGAATTTCTTTACGAACTATTATTTGAGTCAAGAAAGCTACACAGATGCGATTGATGTGTTTGAGCAGATGTTAGAAGTTCGGCTTATGCGTCCAGATATGCATCAGCGCGTGCTGCGATCTTTGGGCCAGCTGCATGCTGCTCGACAAAATTGGTCAGAATCGATCCGTTATTATGAAGAGTGGCAGGCAGCTTCTGCGGCTAAAGATAGAGTAGTCTCCCACGGTCTTTCCTATGCGCATTATCAGCTCGAACAGTTCGATGACGCGTTGCCAACATGGCTCTCCTATATGGAGCTGAAGGCTGAAGAAGGCGCTGAGTTGGTTCGTGAAGACTATTCCTACCTTGTTGGTTTGCATTTCACGCTTGAGAATTGGGATCAGGCGCTTGATGTAACAAAAGAAATGATTTTAATGTTCAATACGCCTAGGGATTGGGAGAACTTACGAGCTGTTTTTCGAAAGCTGGATGAAGCTGAGCAGCCTGAAGCGGCATGAAATTCTGTCACTTAAAATTAATACTAGAAGTTGAGCGGTTATGCCTAAGGTGAATGTAGAAGATAAAATCCCTCTCTCTCGCAGTGAGAGAGAGCTAATGGAGCTTGTTTGGGACAAAGCAGAATCCACTGTAATGGAGATTGCTCAGCTAATTAATCAGCGCAGGCCGGTCGCTCGCAACACTGTTAGAACCCTGATGGAGAGAATGGAAGAGAAGGGCTGGATAACGCATCGCGTTGAAGGGCGCAGCTACGTGTACTGTGCCGTTGTTCCGCGAGAGGAAAGCCTAGGCCAGCGAGTTTTGGATATGGTGGATAAGGCTTGTGGGGGGAATCCTGAAAAGCTGATGATGGCGCTTCTGGAGTATCGAGGGTTGAGCGAGGAAGAGGCCAAGCGCATTCGGACCATGTTGGATGAGGCTAAAGCCACCGAGAGACTCGAATCAAAAGAAAAGCCAAAGCAATCTAAAAAATAGATTGCTTTGCTAGATGTGCCTAAGCAATCTTGTTTGCTCGCACAGCACTGCGCCGCGCCTTTATAGCTTTCGCCTTAGCTTGATCATCGCCGTACTTATTAATAGAGAAGTACGCATTCTTCTGCTTTCTCTTCACGCCTTTGCCTTCCTGCCAAGTTGCAACCCAGGAATGATCTTTTTCTGAGTAGCTAACTCCAATCTCGCCGGAGCTGTTAAGTGGGGAAACCTTACGTGGGCTAAATTTTGCATACGGCCAATTGCTGCCGTAGATTTTTTTGCCTTCGATGTCTCTCTTCTTTTTTGCTGCAGCTATGGCTTTTGTCTTGCCGCCAAATTTCTTGAAGGGGAAGGACTGTTGGAAACTCTTGCTATCGTATTTGATGCGTACCCATGCGCAATTGGTGCCGCGGGATTCGATAATGCTGATGTGATGTAGTGCGCTTAGTTTTTTCACGAGAACCTCTCTTAGGTCTAGCTATCTGTCGCTCTATGGTGGCTACAGAGACCCCACGTTCAAAAACAGGTAATGAATAGCGGGCCGGAGTAGCAGTGTTATGCCTATCTAATAGGCAGTGAGTCAGTTTCTATTGCGAAGCTCGATGTGCATGGACTGAGTTGGGCAATAAAGTAAGCGGTTAAAACTAGAAGTATCTGTGCAAAGTGTACACCCATAATTGGGGAGGGGCTAGTTTAAGGGAGTTCTGCGCCGCTTGTTGCGAGACTGATTGTATAGCTGGATTGTTAGGCGTGAGATGCCATGTGCTGGATAACGCCGGGCTTGCGGCTCTCGATTTTGTCTATGCGGTATTCGTAGTTCGCGGCGCTGGGGTCGATATCCTTGGCCTCAATGATCGCGGCCGACAGATCTGCCTGGGCGGCCTGTTTAGTCAGGTAGGGGCCTGATATTTTAACCTGCAAGCTTGGTTCGTTTGGTGCGCTTGCTACGATGTAAAAATTCTTTGAATCCACTGTTTCTATTCCACCTGCCTTTTGGCAGATATGTCGAGATGAAATATTTTGAGTAATGCTTGCAGCTTCCTGTAGCTCAGGGTTTGCGCTGCATACCGCTTCTATCGGCCGCGTATTAAAAACCAAGAGTCTGTCTAATACAAGATCGAATAAGCACTATTTTCAAAGCCTGAAATTGCTCTAAACGAGTCCACCTTCAGAGGCAGATTTGCGAAGCATATACCTCGCTCTTCTAGGGGTTTGAGTCCTGCATCACATACCGCTCAATAAGCTGAAATAATGCTAATTCAGCTATTCTATTGATTACTACGCTGACGCTGCCGTATTTGGACCAAAATAGCGCTTCAGCGCGCAAGAAGCTGCAGCGGAACTGCCCCGATTAGCATAAAATGTCGTAAATTCAATTAGCTAGCATAGTGAATGCGAGCTTTCGATAGACGAGAATTAGCGAATTTGAAGACGATAAGTCTCATCATACCTGTGCGCAACGAAGCTGGGCTCATACGCGAGCTATTGCAGCGTCTACAGTGCTATCGGGCAAAAGGGCATGAGCTTATCGTCATCGATGGTGGCAGCACTGATGGAACGGTGCAGCAGAGCAAAGGCCTTGTGGACAGCTGTGCGCTTAGCGCTGCTGGGCGCAGTATGCAGATGAACCACGGAGCTTCAGTAGCGAAGGGCGAAATTCTGTTATTTCTCCACGCGGATACTGAACTGCCCATAGATGCGGATGAACGTATTTGCGAAGCTCTGTCAGCCCAAGACGGTCGCTGGGGCTGGTTCGACGTTAAGCTTAGTAAGCCTAGGCTGGCGTTTCGTATAGTGGCTAGGATGATGAGCTGGCGAGCCCGTCTCACTTCGGTCGCTACCGGCGATCAAGCATTGTTCGTGGAGCGGAAGCTGTTTCGAGAAGTGGGTGGGTTTCCAGAGCTTCCATTGATGGAGGACATCGCCATCAGTAAACTGCTGCGCCGTCGTGGCCTAGCCGTTCGGCCAGCGGGGCTAGCAACCACTTCTAGCCGGCGCTGGGAGCAGAATGGGCTGATTCCGACTATATTGCTGATGTGGAAGCTACGTTTCCTCTATTTTATTGGCGTAGAACCCCTGCGGCTGCGTGAGATGTACTATCCCAATCATGACTGATCACAAAACCACTGCTAATCCTGTCGCTGTGCCACCTGCCAGTCACCCACGGTCTAGAATCGTGGTATTTGCTCGGGAGCCGCTACTCGGGCAGGTTAAGTCCCGCTTAGCGGTCGAGATTGGTCCGCAGCAGGCGCTCGCTGTATACGAGGCGATGCTTGGCCGGCTTGGGGCGCTTCTTAATCGCGGGAAGCTTGCTGAGTGGGATCTATGGGTTACTTCGAATCTTTCTCATGAAAGCTTTCTATCTCTTTGTAATAAAACAAATATATACCTACAGAAAGGGCAGGATTTAGGGGCTAGAATGGATGGCGCTATTCAGCAGACTCTGCGTGATGAGGAGCTTGAAAGCGTCATTCTTATAGGCACCGACTGCCCAGCACTGACTGAGGGTTATCTAGATCAGGCGTTGCTAGCCCTGAACTCTGGCGTTGATGTAGTCCTCGGTCCAGCGGAGGATGGGGGTTATGTGCTGGTGGGCATGACGCGACCGCTAACGGCTGTCTTTGAGGATATCCCATGGGGAACTGATCAAGTGATGGCGCGAACCTTAGAGGCCCTCAGGGTTAATGATCTGAATTACAGGCTGTTAGATACGCTGTGGGATGTAGATAGGCCAGAAGACTTGGTTAGGCTCAAGCAATTGGAGCCGCCGTTGAGTTGGTCTTAGATGGGGCTCTTTTCAGGCTTTTCAGGCTATTCAGAGTCCAGAGAGGACTCCAACTCGATTAACTTTGCGGCGAGACGTTCGGAGTCCACCTTGTAGTCACCGTTGACGATTCGCCGATGTAGGGCGACCACCTTGGTTGCGTTCAATTCGGGGAGTTCATCGATAGCAGCGCGCAGTTCGTTCAGATCGATATCCGGCTCTTGGGTTTCAAGAACGGCACTAGGGGCGCTAGGGATACGGGCTTGTAGCTGAGTAACCACAGATCTGAGCATCTCTTGACTAGTGTTCTGGTGATCGCCAGAAGGGTTTGCTGCTGAAGTAATTTTTTTCACGAAAGTAATTCTTCTCAATCCCTGATTAGTTATTTCACATTAGCTCGCCTAAGGCCTGGTAGGCTGCACTTGCTGCGAGCCTAATCTATAACGTCAGCTGAATTGATATCTTTAAGGGCGGGGATGAGTGGCTTGGCAGCGTTGCTCTGACTAGGCCTTCTTCTGGCTCAAGGGTTGTAACTTGTTGTTAATTAATAATAAATAAGGAGGGTGAGGGCGCGTATCCGGCATTTTTTATACACCCGCGAAGTATTCACTATCGCGTAAGCGCTGCAAATCCCACGCCCAAATTTGTGCGAAATTTTTGAATAATTCTCTAAATTAGCTTGTGAATCTCAGCGATTGTCGAGAATCACCGCTCTAAGCGGGGGTGAAATTTTGGCGGAATTGCTGGAACGTTCTACTCAATATCGATCACGGCCTTACCGTAATACTTAATAAACTCTTCAGGTAATCTCGTCGCTTTGCCGCTGCTAAGCGCTACACAGATGAGCTGCCAGTGGCCTCGCTGGACGGTTTTTCCGGTGCTCAGGCTAATCATCTGGAAGCGGCGCTCGAGACGCAGTTTGCCATCGCAGGCGGTTAGCCAGGTGGCGATCAATAGTTCCTCGTTCTCAAAGGTTGGTAGGAAGTATTCATAGCTCGCCTTGTGAATAGCTACGCCTCGATCGAGACGTTGATAGTCTGTCATCGTTAAGCCTAAGGATTTCGAATGGCTCCAGGCGCATTGCTCGCACCAGACCACATAACAGGCGTTATTAGCATGGCCCATGCCGTCAATATCAGTCGCGGCTACGCGAAGACGTTTAATGTGGGGGTTGGGATAGTCCCAATTGAATTCAGATGTTTCTTTGTTCAAAGAGAGTTCTGGCTAGCTAATGATAGTAGGGGGATTGTACCGCAGAGCAGATTGCTTAGGCAGCTGCATTACTGGCGACAGACAAACCTAACAGGCCTTATCCGTAGATTTGTGGGAGCCACGTCACAATTCGCCTTCTATTTTCTTTTTTCGAGTAACAATCAAGCAATTTTTACCCAAAAGATTTAGATAGCCAGAACTTCTAGGAATGCTCTCGGTCTTTCCCGTCACAAATAAGGAAGCGCTAGATAATACGTGGCCTGTAGCTGAATCATTTAATAGCCGCTGCAATTTTTACCCCAAAATACCCGCTAAATTAATCGACATTTGGCTTCGACAATATCACTCTATTACCAACACAAGGGTAACGGGGTCTACTAGTAGGCAGCAGAATTACTAAATGTGAATAAATTGCGTTATCTTGGTAAAGAAGCGTGCAGTGATTGGTGGAGCGTTAATTGGATTGCTGTCCAGTGCCACAGAGTGAAATGCATAAAGTAGGCAGTTCTTTCTCAACAAAATTAATAAAGAGAACAAAAGAATGCACGCCGTAATTGAAACCTCAGATTCAAATTTCTTCCAGCACTGGGACAAACTGTGCTCGAACGATCCGGTACAGAATCCAATTTACATGCAGATGCGCTCAGAATCGCAACTAGCGAGCCGCGGCATAGCAGAGTTTACGGATCGGTCCTTCTTGGTTATGGCGGCTGAAGAGCCCGTCTTTGGTTGCAGTCTCACGATGCATTTGGACGAGCAGGGCCGCAAATGCATAGGTTATTTTGGGCGTGAAGCCTTAAGCCATGTGAACCAAGCTACGATGCAGGCCTCGACAAACAGTTTTCGTCCCGAAGCCATTCGTCTACTGCAAGAACACATCACCCATCTGATAGAAGAGATTCAACCATACACTATCGACTATCTGGACCCAGTAAGCTGCGGTGTTATGTCGCCGGTTACTCAAGTGCTGCTAGCAAAAGGTGCGATACCGGTTGTGCAACAAACGCAGATCGTAGATCTATCAAATTCGAAACGTGCTTTACATCGGGGCCTGACGAAAAGTTGTAGAGGCATGGTTGAATGGGGCAGACGGAATCTAGATATTGAAATCATAAGTAGTGAGTCTTTCGATGTTTCGCTTATCGACAACACTGAAGACAGGCTCACTTACGAAGAGCTGATTAAGAAAGACAATGGCTTCATGCTGCAGGCTCGCTATAACAACGAGCCGGTTTCAAGCGGTCTGTTCGTTCACAACAATGCAAGCTGTTATCTTGTATCTGCAGACAGGGTATCCCGCTCAATCGACAGGCCAGTGTTGCATGCGCTAATTTGGGAGGCGATGCTACAAAGCAAAGGCAAGGGGTGTAGCCAGTTTGATTTCGGTAGCACTAGCATCGCCTCAATAAGTGAACAGCCTTCAACGGCAGCTGAAGTTTCAACTGCCAGCTTTGGTGGAGAATCTCATGCCAGATTAAGAGTGACGCTAGACCGAATGTGCTCCTGATCAAATCTTCTTAGTCCTCGTAAACTCCTCTTCTACTCGCCGTCATTTACATCAGGAATAAATCCGTTTACTGCGGCGTGTGCGTTTGACTAATGATCCCCTAGCGGGTCTAATTGAGGCTTAAATCTCGGCGGATGGAAGCTGCAAATCAGCCTTTGTAGTTGCGTTCTCGGGATCTAGTTTTAGTACTCAATTCCTAGTGCCCCGAGTCGATCATAATGATTGAAAACGCCCAAATTTTACTAATCGATGATGATGACGAGTCCAGTCAAAATCTTAGAACGGTGCTCGCGTTTCTCGGTGAATCAATCACACCATCCAATTCTACTGCTTGGAAATCTCAGGTCGCAGAGTCTGGGCTAAAAAGTTCTCAGTTTTCGGCTGCGATAATCGCGAATTGCAACGAGATGGAATTGCCAGCTTTGATTCAGGAGTTGCACTCCTGGGAAAGGGGCTTGCCTTTTATCCTGGTGGGTAACCAGCATCTTCTTAATGATCTTGATTCTGAGTTGCTGTCCTGTATTACCGGCCAGTTGCCCGCACAGTTAAGCTATCAACCTTTGTTAGACGCCCTACATAAAGCCAAAATATTTTATGAGCATTTCAACAGGCTCCGTGACTTCGACAGTGTGCGAGATTTCAATATGTTTCGCAGCCTTGTCGGTGAGAGCGATGCACTGCAGAAAGTGCGCTATATGATGGGGCAGGTCGCGAACAAAGAAGTGAGTGTGTTGATTACAGGCGAATCAGGAACGGGAAAGGAAGTAGTCGCGAGAAACCTGCATTTGAATTCGAACAGGTCAGACAAGCCCTTTATTCCTATAAACTGCGGTGCGATTCCCCGTGAACTTCTCGAGAGTGAATTGTTTGGCCATGAGAAGGGCGCCTTTACTGGTGCGATTGCATCCAGGGCTGGTCGATTCGAATTAGCCGATGGGGGAACGCTGTTCCTCGATGAAATTGGCGACATGCCATTGAGCATGCAAGTAAAATTACTACGAGTCTTGCAGGAGCGAAGCTTTGAACGGGTTGGTGGCGTGCACACCCTACAAGCCGATGTCAGAATTCTAGCCGCAACCCATAAAGACCTAGAAGAGATGATTGAGTCTGGTGACTTTCGACAAGATCTCTACTATCGCATCAATGTCTTTCCTATCGAGATGCCCTCGCTACGGGAGCGACCCGAAGATATTCCTTTGCTGCTGAATGAATTGATTACCATTATGGAATCTGAGAAGCGTGGTTCTATTCGCTTCAATTCTGCAGCCATTAAGTCATTAAGTTATTACGACTGGCCGGGTAATGTGAGAGAGCTTGCAAACCTAGTAGAGCGTATGGCTATTCTCTATCCTCACGGCATTGTAGGTGTTGAAGATTTGCCCGAAAAATTTCGTGGAGAATCCGATAACAACGTTACTGCGTCCTTGAGTCCTATCAATTCGGATGTAAGCGTGGTTCCGCTTCCCAAGCGCTCGGCACAAAAAGACGCATCGCCGTTAGATTCGACAAGTGGCTTGTTGCCTCTAAGTGGAATCGATCTAAAAGAATATCTCGCAAATTTGGAGAAGGACCTTATCGAGAAGGCTCTGTCTGATAGCAGCGGAGTAGTCGCTAGGGCGGCTGATAGGCTGCAATTGGGTAGAACGACCTTGGTTGAAAAAATGCGCAAGTACAAGCTGCAGAAACCTCAAGAGCCTGATTCATCTTCAAGCTCTGAGGAAGACGTCGAAGGTTCGGATGCAGCGGCCACAAACAAATCGGCGTCGGTATAGGTATAGGTATAGTCGTTAGTTATTTCCGCTGACGGTATTCCCGTCTAGCTCGGCCGATTTCAATTCTAAGCTAATCCGCAAGCCTGATCTGTTGATCTGTTCTATTCGAGCGAGTAGAAAACCCCATTCCACAGCTAGCCAAATCTCCGTTACACGTTCGTCCGTGGCTTCGCGGACTCTTTCTAGTTTTAGGGTGCTTAGCTCGCCTAGGGGAGTAGTAATAATCTCTTCACCGATTACCCGATACTCTTGGGTCTCAATGGCATCGCCATCGACGATGGCGAAGGAAAAAGTAGTCTTGTCCTCGATGTTGTCGATTAGCGCCTTTCTTATCGCCAGCTGATAGCTGAGTTGATCCAGCACTCCTTCTTCGAGTTGCAACTGCCAAGTTTCGTCATCTTCTGTGCTTAGCGCTACTGCTGCGTCCCAATTAAAGAAGATGGCGTGACTCGCCCGACTTACGCCGCTGAGCTGGTAGGTATAATTGAGTGGAATGACCCGATTGTCTTGGAGGCTAAGTTCGCTGGCCTGTTCTAGCTTTGCGAGAGTCTGTCCTGCAAGGCTCGCCTCTAATGAATTGCTTAGGCGATACGAATTTTCATCTAGCTTGGTAAGCTTGCGGCTTGCTGTCGCCCCTAGGCCGTTGGCGCTGGCTTTGTACTCGGCACTATATTCCAGCAAGGCTGTGCTCTGTGAGTAGCAGATGTTAGCGAAGCTATTGAAGAGGAAAGCGAATAATAGTGCTATCGCTTTACTGTTCATGAGGCGTCAATTTGCTCGCCGGTTTCCGGCAGCAGCTGCTCGTCCAGGAAGGCGTCGTTGCCATCGAGTCGTAATCGACCGTCGGCAAACCAAGACGCAACTGTGGGATACAGCACATGTTCCTTTTCGTGAATTTTTGTCGCGAGACTTTCGGCATCATCAGATGACTCGACAGCAATAGACTCTTGAGCAATTACCGGCCCACCATCGAGTTCTTCTGTTACGAAATGCACAGACACGCCGTGCATTTTTTCGCCTGCATCAAGCACCCTCTGATGAGTGTTAGTGCCAGGATAATCTGGCAATAGAGAAGGGTGGATATTGAGAATTTTACCTTGGTAGCGTTTAACAAAATCGGCACCGAGTATGCGCATGAATCCAGCGAGTATAATGAGGCCGGGTTCGTATTCGTCTATTGCTTGGCTGAGTGCCTGATCGAACAGATCGCGACTCTCATATTGCCGGTGGTCGACTACCGTAGTAGGTATATTGCTTTGTTCTGCTCGCTGCAGGCCATAGGCGTCTGACTTGTTAGAGATAACACCGCTGATTCTATAGTTTCCAGCGTTACTAAAATCCATGAGAGCTTGTAAATTGCTCCCGTTTCCGGAGATTAGAACTACCACTGAGCGATGATTGTTGTGCATGACTTGGCTTTATAGCGTTAGAGCATAACTACGGAGGCGTCTTCGTCACTTTCGCGACTAGCAACACTGCCTAGGAGAAATGCCTGCTCGGAATCCTTGTTAAGAACCTCGAGTGCCTGCTGGGTTTGCTCTGCTGAAACGCAGAGGATCATGCCGATTCCACAGTTGAAGGTTCTCAACATTTCAGAGTCTGCAACACCGCCGTTCTCCTGTAGCCAGTTAAAAATTTCTGGTCGGTTCCAAGCATCGGCTCGAATCTGTGCCTGAGCAGATTCTGGTAGTACCCGGGGAAGATTTTCGGTAATGCCTCCGCCGGTTATATGGGCGAGTGCATGAATGTCCACAGATTCGGCTAACGCGGCGATTGTCTTCACATAAATCTTAGTTGGCTCGAGTAATGTTTCACCCAACGTGCTTTCACCAAAAGCTTGATCTAGCTTAGCGCCGCTGACCTCGATGATCTTGCGGATCAGTGAGTAGCCATTGGAGTGGGGGCCAGAGGAGCTCAGTCCGATCAAGTTATCGCCGATGGCGACCTTCGATTGATCGATTATCTTTGATTTTTCGACTACACCGACCGAGAATCCAGCGAGGTCATAGTCTTCGCCGGAATACATGCCCGGCATCTCGGCAGTCTCGCCACCAATAAGTGCGCAGCCAGCTAGTTCGCATCCAGCACCAATTCCGGTAACAACCTGAATCGCACTCGCGACGTTTAGGCCGCCGGTTGCGTAGTAGTCCAGGAAGAACAGCGGCTCTGCACCACAGACGATGAGGTCGTTCACGCACATGGCTACGAGGTCTATGCCGATTGTGTCGTGCTTGCCCATTTCCATGGCTAATTTTAATTTCGTGCCGACGCCGTCGGTTGCTGAGACTAAGACCGGCTGTTTATAACCGCTTGGAATCTCACACATGGCGCCAAAGCCGCCTAGTTCGGAGAGAACTTCTGGTCGGTTGGTCTTGCGGGTTACGGCCTTTATTTCATCGACTAAGGCGTTGCCAGCATCGATATCGACGCCTGCATCACGGTAGCTTAAAGATGGACTAGAGTTAGAGGCGGGCTTGTTGTTTTCATCGCCTGATGTCATCGCATGTTTCCTTGGCTGCTCACTGGGAGCGAGATTGTATCTGGAGCGCTAATTTAGTCGCACATTTTATCAAGATGCGGTGCTCACGTCAGTGACTAAATGTCCTACTGTCCCTAGCGAACAACTTCCGCTGATAGCTTGCAGGTAGCTAAGGCTAGAGGCAAACAGCCACGCGGGAATTAACCCCTGTGGAGCAATTTACAGTATTATTCGCCCATGATTGCGCAACTGAAAAAAATCACCCTAGTTTCCCTGCTGATGGCACTGCCGTTGATTAGCTTGCAGCCTAGTTTAGCGCTGCAGGTCACGGGGCTATATAGTCAGCAAATACCCGTCATCAATGATGGCGAGGCTGAGCGTAATAGGGCTTTTAAGGAGGCGTTAGCCGCCGTAGTTGTGAAAGTTAGCGGAGATCCACGTTGGTTGGAGAACCCGAGTATTGAGAGAGCTATAGCCCAGGCACAGAATTACGTTGAGGCCACCAGCTATATCAGTGAATCCATTCAGCTGCCTCTCGAAGACAATACAGCCTCTGGAGACGCCGACACGGAGCAATTCTATACGGCTGAACAGCGCATTATTTCAGTTAACTTCGCGGCAGGGCTTATCGACGAATTGCTAGCGGAAGCGAATATACCTGTTTGGGACGGCAATAGGCCTAGTGTATTGGTCTGGATGGTGTTGCAGAGCTCATCGGGAGACCGTGAATTTTTGACCGCCGATAGCAATCCTGAAATTGTTAAGGTGATGCAGGATTTTGCTCTAGCTCGCGGATTGCCTATCATCTTTCCTGTTCTGGATTTCGAGGATCGCAGAGCGCTCACCGAAAATATTGCCTGGAATCTCGATGAAGCAGCTATTTCTGGAGCAAGTGCGCGTTATGGAGCGGACAGCATCTTAGCCGGCCGCCTGCATTTTACCGCTAGTGGTGAACTAGTAGGTCTTTGGCAGTTTCAGTTTCAGGAAGAAGCGGATGTGTTCGACGGCTTCGATAGTGAACTCCAATCGTATTTGTACGATCCTCTGAATCGAATTACCACGCGACTCGCTGGCTATTTCGCTATCCTTCCTGAATCGATCGAAGGTGAAACTATTCGGCTTCGCATTGATGGTATCAAGGATCTGAATGCCTATTCTTCCTTGCTCAACTACGTAGAAAACCTCGGTCTGGTAGATACAGTGACCACGGCGGAGGTTGACGGTGAGAGGATCGAGCTGCGATTAGGTTTGGTGGGTGATACGCGACAACTGTATGAACAGATAGCGCTAGATCGTGACCTCTTACCAATCAACAACACTCTAGAAGACAGCAGCCTCTCGACGTTGTTGCATTACCGCTGGACCCGATAGCCAATGCCAATTTCTAATGCTGATCAGCTAACGCTGGGCGTTGGTCTTAATGACGACGCGCAATTCGAAAACTTCTTCGTAAGCGATGTAAATCAATCTCTGGTGAGTGCGCTCGCC
Source organism: uncultured Gammaproteobacteria bacterium (assembly GCA_913060495.1). Taxonomy (GTDB): domain Bacteria; phylum Pseudomonadota; class Gammaproteobacteria; order Pseudomonadales; family Pseudohongiellaceae; genus UBA9145. The sequence continues at coordinate 185,800 of CAJXRP010000001.1, forward strand.
GCAGGCGGGGAAGAACCGTTTCTCTATATCTGGGGCAATGGCTCACCCGGGCTCAGTCACCTTTTGCAGGCGTCTTGCAACAAGGCCACCGCCGAAGGGCGCGGGGCCATCTATGTGCCGTTAGCAGATCGCGAGCAGTTTGCGCCACAAATTCTAGAGGGGGCAGAGTCCCTTTCTTTAGTTTGCATCGATGACATCGAAAATATTGCCGGTGATGTTGAGTGGGAAGCAGCGCTGTTCACTGCGTTCAATGCGATGCGACAGACTGGCACCCAATTACTTGTTGCAGGCCATATGGCCGCTCAACAATTGCAAATCCAATTGCCCGATTTACATTCGCGCCTGCAATCAGGCTTGTTGTTTCAACTCTTCGAGCTAAGCGATGAAGATAAATTGTCAGCGCTACAGTTACGCGCAAGGCAGCGGGGTTTTGACTTGCCGGATGCGGTGGGGGAATTTATTTTATTGAGAGCGGAGCGAAACCTGTCAGCTCTAATGGGGATATTAGATGAGTTGGATCACAGCTCCCTGCAGCAGCAACGAAAGCTTACCGTGCCGTTAGTGAAGTCCACGCTAGGTTGGTGAAGCGAGTCTGTCAGAAATATTAGCTAAGGAATCAGAACTGCTACAGAGGTACGTTGTAGTGATCTCGATATTTCCGAATAAACAATATCATTAGCACGAAGATCACCGTGCACAGCGTGGCCTCGACCAGTCCCAGCCAGAATCGCCCTGGCTCGAATGCGACCAAAACCCCGTGCATGAAATACAAGAGGATGGCGAATGACACCCAGCCATAGGTTCGCAGGTTCGCATAGTGCAGACCGCGCGCGAATATCAGTAAGGGAGTGACTTGGATGACCCAGATCACCAAGCTCGCAGGACGAAACTCTCCAAACACCATCACCGCGCTAACCACAAAGTAGGCCAGCAAGGCGTAATAGGCAACGAGAGTCGACTTGCGCAATAGCTCGATAGATGGGGGTAGGGTGTTGCTCGATGTCATATTCTTTAACTAGCTCTTTAGTTTTTGCGCGATTGAAGCCACGCGTTTGCCCAATGCTGCGCAAAGAGTTGCCTCTTCATCGCTAATCGAATTGTTGCCTTTTGCTCCAGCGACATGGCTCGCGCCATAGGGAGTGCCACCGGTAGTTGTGGTATTCAGTGCTGCTTCGGAATAGGGAATGCCGCAGAACACCATGCCGTGATGGATCAGTGGAATAGCCATGGTTAACAATGTGGTCTCTTGCCCGCCATGCAGTGAAGAGGTTGAGGTAAATGTAGCGACTGGTTTGTCTATCAGTGAGCCAGATGCCCAAATTGCACCGGTTCCATCCAGGAAATACTTAAGTGCAGCCGCCATATTGCCAAAGCGCGTAGGGCTGCCGATGATGAGGCCGCTGCAGTTCTTTAAATCTTCTTCGCTGCAGTAGACTGCGCCCTCGTTAGGCACTTCAGCTTCTGTGGCTTCTGAATTAGCTGAGACGGAGGGCACTGTGCGAACCCTCGCCTCCATGCCAGACACCTGCTCGATACCACGAGCAAGCAGTTGTGCCATTTTTTCCGTTGCGCCGTAGCGGCTGTAAAACAGCACTAACACGTAAGACGAATCCATTCGTTATTCTCCCTTTCCCTTTTCAATCATGCCGAGGACATCTTCGGGCGGCCTCGCGATAATCGCCTTGTCACCCTTAACCACGATGGGGCGTTGTAACAGATGTGGATGCTTCTGCAGCAGATCCAGGACTATCTCCTGACTGAGTGTTTCGTCACCGAGGCCAAGCTCTTCGAAATCATCTTCGCTGTGTCGAATGATGTCTTGCAGTTGTAGGCCCAGTTTTTCTAGCAGCGATTTTAGTTCTTCGATGCTTGGTGGCGTCTCCAGGTAATAGATGATTTCTGGGCTGACATCGTTCTCTTCGAGAAGGGCTAAAGCTGCTCGGGATTTAGAGCATTCAGGGTTGTGGTAGATGCGAATTTTAGTCACTTAATGTCTCCTCCGGAGTCTGCCTGTTGCACTGTTCCATCTGAAAATTTCTTATCTCCCAACTCCTGCTTAACTGTCTCATCGAGAACTTTGTAAAAATCTTTCACTAGGAGTTGATCGTTTGTAGTCGCTGACTTCAGTGTATCTGCATTGTAGCTGCGTAGTGCTTTCCACACATCATACAAAGTGCAACTCGCCACGGATTTTGTCGGTAAGTAGCAGGGTGGTTCATCTGCAGTTCTGCTGATGAGTCCTATTTTCTCCAGCGCTAGCAGTGAATCCTCGATCACTATTGGATGGCCGCTTAGAGTCTGCGCAAGTTCTACCTCGTCTAATGGAGCAAGGCCCGCATTGAAGCGATTGATTATCGCCGCTGCAACTGACAGTCCCAGTTCTTCATGCTGCGCAATGCTGAGATTATTCTCGCCACGTATTGCTCGCGTCTTAGATGGATACTGGTGATAGTAGGCGATGCTGCTACCTATAAGAGCGACAAGCCAACCTATATAGACGAAGAACATCACCGCTACGACGGAAGCGAAGGCGAGATAGATAGACTCTCGTGCAGAGGCGATAAAGAAGTCCTGAAAGACCGAGCCCATTAGCTTCCAGATAATGGTTGTGACGAGCCCGCCAATAAAGGCTGAAGCAAACTGCACCCGTGTATTTGGGAGGAAGCTATAGGCAAACGCGAAGGCGAGGGACATTAAAAGTATTGGCGCGATAAAAGCCACAAACTCGATAATAAAAATACCGTAGCTTAGATTCTCTAAAAGGTTGCTGAAAAAATTCGTGTTGACCGAGGAGCTTATGGTGATCGACAGGAACAGCAGCAGCGGGCTCACTATCACGGCGAAAAGATATTCACTGACGCGGCTCGCCCACGACCGGCCTTGTCGGACTGACCAGATGTAATTGAAGGAAGATTCTATCTTACGCATCATGTCCAAGACGAAGTAGAGCAGCAAGCCGACACTGGTGATACCGATCAGTTCAACTTGAATAGCATCCACATAGCCCAGAATTTCCGCTGTAAATGTTTCCGCCTCAGCCCCGAGGGGTTGCAGTAAGGTCAGTAGTGCGGGCTCTAGGGCATTGTGCACCCCTAAACCTTTCAGTACTGTGAAAGTGAGTGCAAGCAGGGGAAAGAAGCCAATTACCGTTGTGAAAACTAGGCTCATGGCACGCAGGGAGAGCTGCCCCTGCAATAGGTCGCGGATGATCGCCACGAAAATCTGGCTGCTTCTGACAGCTGTTCGTTCCCATACCGGTAATTGAGCGCTATCAGGCTGCCAGAGGTAGCCATTGATGCTGGCTTTGACCTGTGTAATGAGGTTCTGCAGGCTTGTAATTGAAAGGCTCATAAGGTGTGTTTCGCAGAATGATGCCAGCTAGTATACGTTATACGCCGACATTTCTCTGTTGCCCCGACACAGAATTGGCAGGGCGTGGTGGCATTGGTCTAGATCGAACTTGCTCAGCCGCTTAGCTGAACAAATTTTCCAGAAAAGAAGCGATAGCGTCTGTTTCGATCAGTTGCTTCTCTTCGGCTACGCGATTCTTGTATTCGATCATTCCGTCCGCTAGAGACCGTGGTGAAACGACTAGTCGATGGGGTATACCCATGAGCTCAGAATCGGCGAACTTTACGCCGGGACTGGTTTTCTTGTCGCGGTCGTCCAGCAATACTTCTACACCAAGCTTCTGCGCCTGCTCGTAAAGGCTGTTGCCAAACTCGGCGATTTTTTCCGACTTGTGGGCATCGATCTGAATGATAACGAGCTGAAAGGGAGCGATTGCGCTGGGCCAGATGATTCCATGTGCATCGTGGTTTTGTTCGATGCAGGCAGCGACGACTCGCGTTACACCGATGCCATAGCAGCCCATGGGCATGATTACAGCCTTGCCGTTCTCATCGAGTACCTTAGCGTTAAGAGCTTCACTGTATTTGGTGCCCAACTGAAAAATATGACCGACTTCGATGCCACGTTTGATTGATAAGGTTCCCTTGCCATCGGGGCTGATATCGCCTTCGCGAACCTTGCGTATGTCCATGATGGCGTCGGGGCTACAGTCATCGTCCCAATTTGCGTTGATGAAATGATGGCCGGGCTTGTTCGCGCCACAGACAAAGTTGTGCATCTCGCTAGTGCTATTGTCAGCGATGCAGCGTATGCCTAAATCGGAGAGGCCAACAGGCCCTAGTGTGCCAACAGGGCATTCCACTTTTTTCTGAATCAGCTCATCGGCCGCAAATTCAAGAGGTGAGGCGAGCCCGCTGATTTTTGAAACTTTGGTTTCATTCAGCTCTTGGTCGCCACGCAGCAGCAGTGCGACTAAATCATTACTGCGCTCTCCCTTGTCGTTAGCAGCGTGTACGAATAGTGTCTTCAAAATTCGCTGCGGCGAGACTTCTAGTTTAGCCGCTACCTCTTCGATGGTATGCGCCTGATCCGTGTCTACCAGTTCGCGAGATTTCGGCTCGACGTCATCTTCCTCATCGATAGGCGCTGGCGCGCCAACAGCGAGCTCTATATTGGCCGCGTAGTCAGATTCGCTGCTAAAAACGATTTCATCCTCACCGCTATCTGCGAGCACGTGAAATTCATGTGACGTACTGCCGCCAATATTGCCGGAATCGGCGATTACTGGACGGTAATTCAAGCCTAGGCGATCAAAGATGTTGCAGTAGGTCTGATGCATGATCGCGTAGGTTTCATCTAAACAAGCCTGACTGGCGTGAAACGAGTAGGCGTCTTTCATGATGAACTCTCGAGAGCGCATGACACCAAAACGTGGACGCCGTTCATCTCGAAACTTGGTTTGTATCTGATAAATATTCGCTGGCAGCTGGCGGTAACTGCTGTATTCATTGCGCACAAGGTCGGTGATTACCTCCTCGTGAGTCGGGCCCAGGCAGAAGTCGCGGTCATGGCGATCCTTGAAGCGGGCGAGTTCAGGGCCCATGTGTTCCCAGCGCCCAGATTCCTGCCAGAGTTCAGCGGGCTGAACTACAGGCATAGATATCTCCATGCCATCGGATTTATTCATCTCTTCACGAACGATCTGGCTGACTTTCTGAAGCACGCGTAGCCCTAGCGGCAGCCACGTATACAGCCCACTCGCGAGTTTACGGATTAGGCCGGCTCGTAACATCAGTTGATGGCTAACTATCTCAGCATCGGAAGGAGTCTCCTTAACTGTCGCTATTAGGTATTTACTCGCTCGCATGTTTGATCCAATTTTGGGTGTATGACGAATATTTTAGACTATTTTGGCAAATGACACTTTGCTAAATCAGCTACTGCAAAATGTAAGAAAGGCAGCCTAAGGCTGCCTTTCTTATGGTTCTCTATAGTATCTCTGGTTCAGAGCTAGCTGTTACGGCTAGGGCTCTATCAACACCAGGATCTAGAAGTCTCTGCTTCTGCCTTATTATAGGGCAAATTCTTTGAGCTTCTTAAGAGGTAGTACCTTAACGCGTGTGCTAGCAGGCTTGCGCGGAATGTCCATCATCTCGCCAGGGCGGAAAGGATTAGGAACGTTCTTGCGAGCAGGACGTGCTGGACGCTGCACAGATTTGATCTTCAACAAACCTGGTAGTGTGAATTCGCCAACTGCGCGCTTCTTCACGTGGCGTTCGATTAGAACACCTAGCTCTTCCAAAACAGCAGCAACTTCTTTCTTGCTGATTGATGTGTTCTCTGAAATCTCGTTTAGGATTTCAGTCTTTGTGTACTTCTTTTGAATAGCTGGAGTTTTGCGTGTTTTTACAGCGCTAGTTTTTTTTGCAGCTTTCTTTGGTGATTTTTTAACAGCCATGCCCGCTCTCTTTCAGTTATAAATTATAAGTTAAGTAGAATTCGTTCTAAGATTAATGCTTTTTAAAATCTTGTTCCGAGTAGTGAGACTTGGTTTTACGAGTTAATTCTGGTTTCTGCTCCAGAATTAAAATTCCGCTGTCTCTCAGGGGGTGTATTTATAAATCATTCACATAGCGCTAGCAAGTAAATATAGCAACTTTCCTGCGTAAGCTTACGGTTTATCAATATACCGGTAATTAAAGGGTCAAAATTACAGATTAGCTCGCGAGTAGGTACATAAAATTGGGAATATTTGCCACATAAAAGATTTGCTTTGTCAAACTACTTCAGTGCTAGTTTTAGTTTCGGTTCAGAGTTTCAGCCTGAAGATTTTTCAGGGTGAAAATGTAGATTCTCAAATTGAATCAAATCTAAAAGCTGTGGCCGTAATTTATCTTTTGGCCCTGCCTTGTTGGCTATAAAAATAATGATGGACACTGAGTGGAATATTTAGCGTCTATTCTGTTTCCGGCTTGGCGGAAGAATTGAGCAGTGAGAGCTGCTAGATCAATTCCTTTGTTAGAAATCCGGTGGCCCCGAATGAGTGGAGGTATGGATAATCCTTTTAACTGGAAGCAAGTTTTCGCTTAAACGATGATAAGGCGCTTTGCCTAGGAGCAGAGATCAGAGAATAGCCGTGCTATCTAAAACTGTGAATTCTCTAAGAAATAGGCATAAAACGGCCATGAAATGTCAGGACTAAGGTAAGAAGTACGCCATAGGAGTCAATGGGAGGTGAAAAGAGCCGAAAGAGAGGGAAAGAGAACGTAAAGATAGGTGCGAGAGAAAATCCATATAAGGTATAATCGCCGGCTTTTAGCAGCTCTCGCTCAGCTAAGTCGCGGGTCTGGACTGGATAATCGGTCTCAGCGGCGATATTTGAGTCCAAGGAAAGAAGTTCGATGCCGATTTACGAATACCAGTGCAAGAAATGCGAGCACCAGCTGGAGGCTCTGCAGAAGATGAGCGAGAAGCCATTACTGGATTGTCCTGCTTGTGGAAAGCCCGCTTTAAACAAGCTGGTTTCGGCGGCGAGCTTTCGCTTAAAAGGTGGCGGCTGGTACGAGACGGACTTCAAGACGGGTAACAAGAAGCAGCTTGCCGAATCCGAGTCCGCCGCTCCAAGTAAAGGCAATTCTGAAAAGTCCGCTGCTGGTAAAGCTGACTCATCTTCGGGTAAAGACAGCGGGAAATCTGCCACCGGCAAGGAAACTGCAAAGAATAAGAGCAAAGACAGCAAAAAGACGTCTTCAAAAACCTCTTCTAGTTAGTCAATAAATTAGGCGCCAGCCTCTACTCGGCTGGTCGCCACTAGATATTCCGCTTTAGAAGCGGATCAACATACAGAAAGTATTTAAACAGGACAATGCTATGCGCAGTAACTATTGCGGTGAACTAAACGAATCATTTGTGGATCAGGAAGTCCAACTATGTGGGTGGGTTCACCGTCGCCGCGATCACGGTGGAGTGATCTTCCTCGACGTGAGGGATAGAGAGGGAATTTCTCAGGTTGTCTACGACCCAGATACCGTAGAAAGTTTCGCCATTGCCGAAGGCGTGCGTAATGAGTTCGTAGTCAGGGTGACTGGCATAGTTCGTTTGCGTCCGGAAGGCACCGATAACAATGATATGGGAACGGGCAAGATCGAAGTGCTGGGCAAGCAGCTAGAAATACTCAATGCAGCTGAAACACCGCCTATACATTTGGACGAGCATTCTGAGGTGGGCGAAGATATTCGACTGCGTTATCGCTACATCGATCTACGTCGCCCGGAAATGACCGAAAGACTGCGCTTTCGCTCGAAAGTAACCAATACAGTGCGTAACTTCTTAGACGACAACGGTTTCATCGATGTGGAGACTCCGTTGCTCACTAAAGCAACTCCAGAGGGTGCTCGTGACTATTTAGTACCTAGCAGAACTCATCCGAACAAGTTTTTCGCGCTGCCGCAATCGCCGCAACTGTTTAAACAGATTCTAATGGCCGCGGGCATGGATCGTTACTACCAGATTGCTAAATGTTTTAGAGACGAAGACCTGCGCGCTGACCGTCAGCCTGAGTTCACGCAGATAGACGTCGAGACTTCATTCATGGATGAAGAGCAAATCATGACTGTTATGGAGCAGTTGATTAGCCAGGTGTTTAAGAAGTATTTAGATGTTGATCTAGGCACTTTCCCGCGCATGGCTCACGCAGAAGCCATGGACCGTTTCGGTTCCGATAAGCCGGACCTAAGGATTGACTTGGAACTTGTAGATATTGCGGATCTAATGAAAGACGTAGAATTTAAGGTGTTTAGTGGCCCGGCGAACGATGAGCAGAGCCGTGTTGTTGCGCTACGTGTTCCTCAGGGCGCGAGCATCAGCCGCAAAGTAATAGATGCGTATACGAAGTTTGTTTCTATCTACGGTGCGAAGGGTTTGGCTTGGGTTAAGGTGAACGACATTGATGCGGGCTTAGAAGGGCTGCAATCACCGATCTTGAAATTCATGCCAGATGACACCGTGCATGCGTTGATGAGGAAGTTAGAAGCGCAGACTGGAGATATCATTTTCTTCGGTGCAGACAAGGCCAAGGTGGTTAATGAGGCATTGGGTGCGCTACGAGTCAAGGTTGCAGAAGACCTAGGTCAGATAAAAGAAGGCTGGGCGCCGCTGTGGGTTGTCGACTTTCCAATGTTTGAAACAGCCAGTGACGGCAGTCTGACGTCGTTGCACCATCCGTTTACGGCGCCCTCTTGTGATGCCAAAGAGCTTGCAGCTAATCCGCTTGCCGCGCTCTCGAGAGCCTATGACATGGTGTTAAACGGCACCGAGCTTGGTGGTGGTTCGATTCGTATTAACAAGCCTGAGATGCAGCAGTCTGTTTTCGAGGTGCTAGGCATAGGCGAAGAAGAAGCTCAGGAGAAGTTCGGCTTCTTGCTAGAAGCGTTGAGCTTCGGTTGTCCTCCTCATGGTGGTATTGCCTTCGGTCTAGACAGGCTGATTATGTTGATGACAGGGGCAACATCGATTCGCGATGTTATTGCCTTTCCTAAGACGCAGTCGGCGGCTTGCCCACTGACAGACGCGCCGGGTAATGTTTCAGCGAAGCAGCTCAAGGAGCTCAATATCAGGTTACGAGAGCAGGCTGCGCCGAAGCAGTCCTAAGAATTGATAAAAGAAGTTGCTATAAATTGTAGGCGAACAATAACGTAGACAAGAATCATAAGATCGGGAGTTAGGCTGTTATGGCAGGTCATAGTAAATGGGCCAACATCAAGCACCGCAAAGCGGGGCAGGATGCAAAGCGCGGTAAGATTTTTACGAAGATAATTCGCGAGCTAACTGTTGCGGCGAAAGCAGGCGGTGGTGACGTGGCAGATAATCCAAGTCTGCGCGCTACAGTCGATAAGGCGCTAGCCGCGAACATGACTCGCGACACCATTGATCGCGCGGTCGCACGTGGTGCCGGTACGGCGGAGAGCGATAACTTAGAAGAGCTGAGTTACGAGGGTTATGGCCCGGGCGGAACTGCCGTGCTCGTCGAAACACTAACGGACAATAAGAACCGCACAGTAGCGGAGGTGCGTCACGCCTTCACAAAATTCGGTGGCACCCTAGGAACGAATGGCTCTGTTGCCTACCTATTTGAGAAAACCGGCATTGTCAGTTTTCCAACAGGCAGTAGCGAAGAGAAGATCATGGAGGTAGCGCTAGACGCTGGCGCCCATGACATTGTGACGAATGAAGATGGAAGCATCGACGTGATGACGACATTGGAAACCTTCGGAGCGGTGCAAGATGCTCTTACGGCCGCAGAGCTCATTGCCGCTTCTGCTGAGATGACTATGCTAGCGTCGACAGAAGCTGATCTCGATCTCAGTTCTGCCGAAACACTAGTAAAGCTAATTGACCTTATGGAAGACTTGGACGATGTTCAGAATGTCTACCACAATGCCAATATCTCCGACGAGATAGCCGCCCAACTCTAGGGAATAGGCGAACATCGAAGCGGTCATCGATAGTTATCAATCGTTGCCTGTTCTTGATAACTCCGACTAAGGAACAAAATGGCCATTATTCTCGGCATCGATCCTGGTTCCCGTATCACGGGCTACGGTCTTATAAACTCTGTCGGTAATAAGCTGGAATACATCCACTGCGGCTGCGTCAAAACCAGCGGCGACTCTCTGCCAGAACGTCTAAAAATCATTTTCTCGGAAATCTGCCTGGTGATAGAGGAGTACTCTCCTCAGCAGGCGGCAGTCGAAGACGTATTTATGGGGAAGAATGCAGCGTCCGCATTGAAGCTGGGCCAGGCAAGGGGTAGTGCCATGGTCGCCTGCCTCTCACATGATCTCCCTGTTGCGGAATACACGGCACGCAAAGTCAAACAGGCCGTGGTCGGAGCCGGCGGCGCCGATAAGTTGCAAGTACAGCATATGGTTAAAGCGCTGCTGTCGATAAGTGATAACATAGCCGAAGATGCAGCAGATGCACTCGCAGTGGCTATCTGCCATGCCAATACCGAAGCCAGTCTGATTCGCATGGCCGGTGCAAAATCATATAGCAGGAAGAGATTCAGGTGATAGGAAGAATACGCGGCGTTCTCGTCGACAAGAAGCCTCCGGAAATTCAGATTGATGTGGCCGGTATCTGTTATGAAGTGCAGGTGCCGATGAGCACGCTCTACCAACTGCCCGAAGTAGGAAAAGAGTTAACGTTGCATACCCATTTTGTCGTGCGCGAAGACGCACAACTGCTCTATGGTTTTTTTGAAGAGAAAGACAAGTCGATGTTCCGTTCGCTAATTAAGATCAATGGCGTGGGTCCGAAGATGGCTCTGGGCATTCTCTCCAGCATGGAGGCCGACGAATTTGTGCGGGCGGTACGTAACAACGATATCAATGCGATGGTGAAGATGCCCGGCATTGGCAAGAAGACTGCAGAGCGCTTGTTGATAGAGATGCGTGATCGTCTCAAGGACTGGGGTGGCGCCGCCGAAACGGATAGTTCAGAGGTGTCGGCAGCGGCGGGGGCTTCAATCAGCAATGACGCAGAAACGGCATTAATTTCTCTTGGGTATAAGCCTCAGCAGGCAGCCCATGCAATCGCTCAAGTATTAAAGGCGAATCCAGAAATAGTAGATTCCGAAGCGCTTATTCGAGCTTCGCTAAAGAGTATGGGTTAAGCCGCTTAGTTAGAAAGTGATCAAGAGATCGAAACGGAAACAGAATTAGAATGGAAGAAGATAGACTCATCTCGCCCGACGCGGCCTTGATAGAAGATTCAGGAGATCGTGCTATACGACCTCTGGTGCTGACCGACTATGTTGGGCAGAGCGAAGTCAAAGAGCAGATGGATATCTTTATCAGTGCAGCGCGTGCCCGAAATGAGCCGCTCGATCATACGCTGATCTTCGGTCCTCCGGGGCTGGGAAAGACCACGCTTGCCAACATCATAGCGAACGAGCTTCAGGTTTCGATAAAAACGACGTCGGGTCCGGTGTTAGAAAAAGCTGGCGATCTAGCGGCAATGTTAACGAACCTCGAAGAGGGCGATGTGTTATTTATCGATGAAATTCATCGATTGAGCCCGGTGATTGAAGAGATACTCTATCCTGCGATGGAGGATTATCAGTTAGATATCATGATCGGGGAAGGTCCGTCGGCACGCTCGATCAAATTGGATCTTCCGCCCTTTACCTTGGTTGGCGCAACAACTCGCGCCGGCTTGCTCACCTCACCGCTGCGAGATCGATTCGGCATCATCCAGCGCCTGGAGTTCTATTCGGTAGATGAGTTAACCCATATCGTGAGTCGCTCAGCAACAATCCTCGGTACGAAGAGCGACGAATCCGGTGCTGCAGAGATCGCTAAGCGGTCGCGCGGCACGCCGCGTATCGCGAATCGATTATTGCGCCGAGTTAGAGACTATTCCGAAGTGAAGGCGAATGGCGAAGTGAATTCGGAAACGGCGGGCTTGGCTCTAGATATGCTGAGTATCGATAAAAATGGCTTCGACCACATGGACAGACGTCTATTGATGACCATGATCGAGAAGTTTGAAGGAGGCCCCGTTGGAATCGACAGTCTTGCCGCTGCGATTAGCGAAGAGCGCGACACGATTGAGGATGTTCTGGAGCCTTATCTAATACAGCAGGGCTTCATCATGCGCACCCCGCGCGGACGAGTGGTGACGCAGTTTGCCTACCGTCATTTTGGCATCAAGCCCTCCGAGCAGATGGCTGACATCTATGGGCAGGGCCAGGCCCAAGCGGATCAGGATTAGCTAGAACCCTCGTTTAGATGCTCGTGTTGAGGCATGCTCTGGTAACAGCTGCCTTGCCACGATTTGGCCATTATTCATCCCCGCAATGACCCGATTTACCTCTCAATGGTTACATTTAGTGAGTTAAATGCAATTTCACAAAACTATTTGGCGTTTTGGCCGAATAATCCCTTTGATGTCGCGGATTTCCTATGGGATTTGCTTGTCAAAGTCATAGGTTGCGGAGATTCACTCCGCGGGAATTTACTACATCGAGCTAGGCTGTTGCCGCTGCTCGATTGTGGGTTGTCTAGAACAGATGCCCAATTTGGAGAAAGATAGTGAACGAAGGGATTACGCCGACTCTGTTAATTTTGGAAGCGAGCCTGCCAGTGCAGTTAGTACTGCTTACCTTGCTTGGGCTATCAATAGTTTCCTGGGTGATGATATTTCAGCGCGCGATGGTGCTCTCGGCCGCCACTAAGGGAGTGCTGAGTTTTGAGCACCGTTTCTGGTCGGGCATGGATCTCAGTCAGCTATATAAAGAAGGCAGCCAGATGCAGAAGGAAGATATTCCTGTAGTTGGTATGGAGAATATCTTTCGTGCTGGCTTTAAAGAGTTTATGCGTCTGCGCCAACAGCCAACCATGGATAAGGAAGCGATAATGGAGGGCGCGCAGCGAGCGATGCGCGTAGCCTATTCCAGAGAAGAAGAGAAACTGGAGAAGCATCTGCCGTTTCTCGCAACCGTCGCCTCAGTGTCAGTTTATATAGGTCTGTTTGGCACAGTAATAGGAATCATGAATTCGTTTATCGGGCTCGCCAGTCAGGCCCAGGTAACGATGCAAGTCATAGCCCCCGATATTGCTGAGGCGCTTATCGCAACCGCCATGGGTCTGTTCGTAGCGATTCCAGCGGTGGTTGTATACAACCGCTATTCAGCGAATGTCGACAACATCACCAGCAGCTACGTTACTTTTACCGATGAATTTTCGAGTATTCTGCATCGTCAGATACACAGTGATTAAGCGCTGCAAATGAATAGGTTTGCTTGATGGAAACAATTGTCCGTAAGAAGCGGAAGCCAATGGGTGAGATTAACGTCGTGCCCTTTATCGACGTCATGCTGGTGCTGCTGGTAGTTTTTATGGTGACCGCACCCTTGCTTAATCAGGGCATCGAGGTGGAATTGCCCGAGGCGAATAACGAGCCATTGGCAATTGATGAGAACCTGGAAACTCTGGTTGTTTCTCTTACGGCTGAGGGAGACTATTTCATCAGCGTCGGGGCAACTGGCGAGGATCGATCACCGGTGACTTTGGAAACCTTAGGTCAGCAGGTGGCTATCGTCACCACTGCAAATCCGAGCATACAAGTTCTAGTGGAGGGTGATACCGAAGCGGGCTGGGGCGCCATGGTTAATCTGATAACAACGTTGCAGGCGGCCGGGGTGGCGAACCCTAATTTCATTACTCAGCCCCTCGGCGAGATATAGCCAAGGCTGCCGAATGAAAGGCGCTTTCAACAATGTTGTGATCTACAACGGCTATCCATTATCGCTAGTGGTTGCCGTGACTTTTCACAGCGTGATTTTGGCGTTGCTGCTATATCTACAAAGCACCAAAGGGCCTGAGGCTTTGGAATTAGTTCAGCCTACGGTTGTTAAGGTGTTACTGATTCAAGAGAATCCGCAAGTCGCAAACGAGCGCAAGCGAGTGGAGCGGCGGCAGCAACAACAGAGAGTTAGAGAGAGGGAAGTCGCGCAGCAAGCTGCCGAGGCGGATCAACAGCGGCGCGAGCAAGAACAGGCAGAAGCGAGGGCAGAGGAGCAAAGAAAGGCGCGCGAATTAGCGTCGCTCCGGCAGCGGCAGGAACAGGAAAGATTAGATACCGAACGACTTGTCCGAGAACGCGAAGAACAGCAAGACCGCGAGGATGAGCAACGCAGGCAGCGCGAGCTGGCAGAGGCGCAGCGACAACAAGAGATTCGCGATAGGGAGCGACAGCAGGAGGCTGCAGATGCAGCGGCTGCCGAACTCGCCAGCTCAGAATTCGAAATGGTGCAGAGCGGCATGTCGATAATTCAACAGGCTGTGCAGAGTGTCTGGTCAAGGCCGCCCAGTGCCAGAAATGGCATGCGAGCAATCTTGCAGATTAGGATGTTGCCGACAGGTGAGCTGGTTGATGCAGTTATTACCGAGTCCAGCGGCGACCCAGCATTTGATAGGTCGGCTGAGAATGCTGTTTACAGCGCCGCTCCGTTTAGAGAATTACAGGCACTACCAACTAATGTGTTTAATGAGAACTTCAGATCACTTTCGCTGATATTCCAACCCGAGGATTTACTGAATTGAACCTACGCAAATCGCTACATAGCTTTCTAGCAGGCAGTTTGTGCCTATTATCGTTTACCGTGAATGCGGAGCTGAGTATTCAGATTACCCAGGGTTCGGATAATCCGATTCCTATCGCTGTTGTGCCTTTTTCCTTGCGGGGAAACGGTGTGTTAAGTGAAGACATTTCGCAGATCGTTATGAATGACTTGGAGCAGGTAGGGGATTTCAGTCCGCTGTCTCGATCAAACATGCTCAGTCTGCCTAGCGAAGAGCAGGAAGTTTTTTATCGCGATTGGCGCATTCTGGCTCAGGATTATTTGTTGGTTGGTAAAATCGATATAACCCCCGGCAGTCAACTGGTTCAGGTGCAGTATGAGTTTTTCGACATTAACCGTGAGGTGAAGCTTGCAGGAGAGGTTCTCACCGGCAGCGTAACTCAGCTTCGTGACATCGCACACGAGATAAGTAACGTGGTCTTTGAGCAGGTAACCGGTACACGTGGCGCCTTCACTACAGAAATAGTGTATGTGGTTGCCGATTACATAAGTCCTGAGAGAACCAATTTTCGCTTAGAGAAGGCAGACTACGATGGGCAGCGGGCGCAGATTTTATTGGAGTCTGTAGAGCCTATTATGTCGCCTAGTTGGTCGCCGACTGGAAGAGATGTCGCCTATGTTTCTTTCGAGACGGATCTGCCGCGAATCTATATTCAGAATATTGCTACGGGTGATAGGCAGCAGATTACTAACTACCCAAATTTAAATAGCTCGCCAGAATGGTCGCCGGATGGAACTAAACTGGCGATGGTGCTATCTAAAGACGGTAGCCCGGATATCTATGTTCAAGATCTCGCCACTAACCAGCTGATTCGGGTCACAGATCATCCATTAATTGATACAGAGCCGAGCTGGACTGCCGATAGTAGGTCTATTGTATTTATGTCAGAGCGCACCGGGCAGCCGCAGATCTATCAGATCGCGCTGGGAGCCAGTTCTTTTGAGGTGGAGCGCCTGACTTACGACTGTTTTCAGTGTCTAAATGCCAAGTTTTTGCCGGATGGCGTGAATCTTGTGCATGTACGCCGCGAGACGCGTCAGGACCCGAATTATCAAATAGCGGTGCTCAATATTGAAACATTGAGAGTCATAACTTTGACGAATACCTCATTAGACGAATCGCCTAGTATTGCGCCTAACGGCAGCATGATAATGTATGGTACGAAATTCAATGGAAGAGGGGTGCTAGATGCCGTATCCATTGACGGAGCAGTGAGGTTCCGTTTACCATCCTCGCAGGGCGATGTGCGGGAGCCAGCATGGTCTCCGTTCTTAAATTAAGCAGTAAAATAGCAGTGTTCAGCAGATTTTTTTTGATAACGATTTAAGTCTTTGGAGGACTCAAAGAGTGGCAAAGCAAAGCATACAAACAATAAAAATGGGCCTAATGGCAATTTCACTATTTGCCTTAGTGGCATGTAGTTCAACCAGTGACACCGAAGAAGGTGGAATGGGCGGCGAAGGTTCTGCAGGAAGCGGTTCGTCGAACAGCTCCGCGCGCACTAACCCTGGCTCTACTTCTGGGCAGCTGTCTCAAGAAGAGATTCGAGCTCAAAATGCACTGCGCCAGACTGTGTTCTACTTTGACTTTGATGTTGCCGAGTTTAAGCCGGCAGACCGTGAGACTCTTTCTTTCCATGCGCGAAACCTTGCAGCTAATTCCAGCATGCGAATTCGCCTAGAAGGCCACGCGGATGAGCGCGGAACACGCGAGTACAACCTTGCCTTGGGCGAGCGTCGTGCAAATAGCATTCTTAACTATCTCATCGTGAATGGCGCTTCGCGTTCACAAGTTGAAGTAGTTAGCTACGGCGAAGAGAGACCTGCACAAGCTGGCCAAAGCGATAGCGCTTATAGCCGTAACCGTCGCGTAGAAGTCGTTACTCGATAAGCTTTAAATTAGGTGGTAGTAACAAACTATGAATTACACCCTGAAGGCTGCAACGCGTAAGCTGCATATTTTCTTTTGTGCAAGCCTGCTCTGTTCGTCCGTCGTAGCCCAAGGGGTTGGTTCTGTAGTCGAATCACAGCCTTTTACTCCTGGGCAGTCTCGTTCTGTCAATTCAGCTCCAGCCTCCTCTAGTAATAATGATGCCTTGTCTCTGCTACTGGATCAGATTGGTGATCTCCAGGCCGAGGTGCAGTCTCTAAGAGCGATGGTTGAAGAACAGAGCTTCGAGCTGCGCAAAATGCAGCGCGATTCACTCAGTCGCTACACCAATGTCGATGATAGATTGAGTAGCCTCGAAACCAGCGCCTCTAGCGCTGCGCCAATTGTTGCTAATAGAACAACTCCCGGCAACAATTCTTCAGCGCCGCCAATCAACAATGCACAACCGCTAAACCAACGATCAATATCTACTACTCGCCCAGGCTCAATCTCGCCTACACCAACATCGTCACCTGCAACGGTTCCTAGTACTAGGCCGGCAACGCGAAACATAGGCAGGGGTACATTGGAGCCAGCTGTACTCAGCGAACAGCAGCTTTACCAGATGGCCTACGACTCAGTAATCAAAAGTAACTTCGATCTCTCGATCGCCGAGTTCGATCAGTACTTGAGTATCTATCCTGAAGGGCGTTTTGTAGCCAACGGACATTATTGGAAAGGGCAGGCCTATCTCTATCTGAATCGGTATAGCGAGGCGGTAGAATCTTATGAGGTGATCATAAATCAGCATCAAGACTCGGCAAAGCTTCCCGATGCTCTCTACGGGTTGGCGCTGGCCTATGAAGGCATGGGAAACATCTCTGAAGCCAGACGGCTACTAAGTGACATAAGAAGAAGATTTCCTAATACCGGTGTCGCTAACCTAGCGGATACCCGGCTACTATCCCTCGACTAACTATTAAATCAAACTGCAGATAAGACTCGGATGTTAGCGGTGCGAAGTGCACTGCGCGTGGTTGGACAGCCGCAGTTACTACTTCAACGAGACGTCAGGCATGAGCTCCAAAAACACGCTACGTATTACTGAGATATTTCATTCGCTACAGGGCGAATCCAAAACAGTGGGCATTCCTACTGTCTTCGTGCGTCTGACGGGCTGCCCACTTCGCTGCCAATACTGCGATACAGCCTATGCATTCGATGGTGGAGAGCTGATGGAGCTGGACGCCATAAAAGCAGTGTTAGATGAATATGCTTGCGACTACGTCACGGTAACAGGAGGCGAGCCATTGGCGCAGCCAAATTGCCTGCAGTTGATGGAGCTGCTATGTGATGCGGGTTATAAGGTTTCCTTAGAGACCAGTGGCGCGATGCCGATCGAACAGGTTGATAAAAGAGTTTCGATTGTCATGGATCTAAAGACGCCAGCGTCGAAAGAAGCTGATAAGAACCGTTATGAGAACATCCCGTTCCTTAAGCCAAGCGACCAAGTAAAGTTCGTGATCTGCGATGAGAATGACTATCTGTGGTCTAAAGCGAAACTGGATCAATATGATCTGGGGGCTAAGGTAAACGAAGTCCTCTTTTCACCTTCGTTCGAGGAAATAGGGCCAGCACAGCTAGCCGAATGGATTTTGAGGGACAAACTGAAAATTCGTATGCAGATGCAATTACATAAACAGATATGGGGTTCCGTCGCAGGCGTGTGAGCCGCGACGTTTAGGTATGACAGCACTTAAGAAAAATGTAGCAGTAGTTTTGGTCTCCGGCGGCTTAGATTCGGCAACATGCCTTGCCATCGCCAGAGATCGCGGTTTCGATTGTTATGCGCTGAGCTTTGACTACGGGCAGAAGTCCAGTAGTGAGCTTGATGCGGCGCGACTCGTGGCGGCAAGTGGCAATGTCTTGGATCACAAGATCATCGAGCTCAATATGGGCACCATTGGCGGCTCTGCGCTTACAGACGACGACATATCAGTGCCAGAGCAGGAGTCCGAGGGGATTCCAGTGACCTATGTGCCGGCGAGAAACACGGTGTTTTTATCTTACGCTTTAGCCTGGGCCGAGGTACTAAACGCACAAGCGATTTTTATCGGGGTGAATGCCTTAGACTATTCGGGCTATCCGGATTGCCGGCCTGAGTACATTGAGGCATTTCAAACGCTTATTAATCTGGCGACGAAAGTAGGTGTAGAGGGTTCGGTAATCAGCCTGGAAACTCCGCTGATCGATTTAAGTAAGGCGGAAATTATTAAGACGGGAGCAGGGCTGTCTGTTGACTACGCAGTAACGGTATCTTGCTACCAAGCGGACTCCGAAGGCAGAGCATGTGGTCAGTGTGATAGCTGCCGATTTCGGTCGCGGGGCTTCAAAAATGCTGAAGTAGAGGACCCGACTCGCTATCAATAGTGAGAATCGTCTGTTTGAGGGCAAAAAGTGCCCGTCATGACTTGTCTTTTTTTAATATAATAGTACTATGTCGCCCTCTCATTGGGGCGTTAGCTCAGTCGGTAGAGCAGTTGGCTTTTAACCAATTGGTCGTGCGTTCAAGTCGCACACGCCCCACCAATTTCTCTCAGTGAGCTAAGTAGCAGATTACTGAGTCCCAGACCCCATCGATTTTCTTTATTTAATGTAAGCAACAGTTTACCGAGTCGCTAACCCTAGGATTACGTTCCGGCAATAATCACCGGGATTAGCACCCTGTGGTAAACTGCTCTCTCGTTGTTATTCGTAGTTGGCGAAAATGAATCAGATCAAATCAAATGAAAACTCTACAGCACTCTCTGCTGACAGTGTGCTGGTGCGCGAGTATCTAGACAGGGCAGTGCGCCCTAATGTTCTGGATGAAGAAACTGAGAAAACCTACAAGGCCAATATCAAGCAATTGCTGCTGGAGAAAAATGCCCGTCTGGTTGCTCATTACTACACCGATGCGGTGCTGCAAGACCTTGCCGAGGAAAGTGGCGGGTTTGTAGGCGATAGTTTAGAAATGGCGCGTTTTGGCCAAGATTGTGATGCCGAGGTTCTTGTTGTCGCCGGTGTGAAGTTTATGGGTGAGTCGGCAAAAATTCTTAGTCCTGAAAAAACTGTGCTAATGCCAACTTTGGAGGCAACTTGTTCTCTAGATATTGCCTGCCCGGCTGATAAGTTCGCAGCCTTCTGCGACCAACATCCAGATCGTACTGTGGTGGTTTACGCGAATACCTCGGCGGCGGTGAAGGCTCGCGCCGATTGGGTAGTCACTTCTAGCATCGCCTTAGATGTGGTCGAGCATTTGATGGAGCAGGGTAAGAAAGTATTGTGGGCGCCGGATAAGCATCTGGGGTCCTATATTCAGAAGACTACCGGGGCAGATATGTTGCTGTGGGATGCCGCCTGCATAGTGCATGAGGAGTTTAAGGCACGGGGTCTTGCTGATATGCGCAAACTCTATCCTGATGCGGCGATACTTGCACATCCCGAATCGCCGAGTGCGGTGCTAGAGATCGCGGACGTAGTCGGCTCCACTACTCAGATCATTAATGCCGCGAAGCAGTCTACGAAATCAGAGATCATTGTAGCGACGGATCAGGGTATTTTTCACAGGTTGCAGCAAGTAGCGCCGGAGAAGACCTTCATCATCGCTCCTACCGCCGGTAACGATGCAACCTGCCGCAGTTGTGCACAGTGTCCATGGATGGGGATGAATTCATTGCAAAGCTTGTACGCGTCTCTGCAAGAGACTAGCAATGAGATACACGTAGAGCCAGAGCTTGCTGCTCAGGCGATGATTCCGCTGCAGAGGATGTTGGATTTTGCAGCAAACAATCAGCTAAAAGTTCGCGGTAAAGCCTAGGGGCGATGCCCGAGATTCGATCTTGGCTAGTTCTGCCAGCAATCGGGTCTAGGCATTTTGCTGCAATCTCTCAATCTCTTGAATCTTCTGCTTGAGGCGAGCTTCTTCCGCAGGTGCGATTCCGTTATCGCTCTCAATCTTCAAGGCGGCACGCAATTGCTGTCGCGCTCTTTGGTAATCCGATATAAGTCGAAAATACTCCGCTCTGGCTTGGTGCACCTTGCTGATATTGCCAGCCTGACCTTGGGTTTCGGCGAGTTTAAACCAGAGCTGAAAATCGTCCGGTCGGCTAAGACTGTGACGCTCCATAACTTCGGAGGCGATAGTGTAAGAGCGGGCTGCTATAAGAGCGTCTGCATAGGCCATCGTTAGTGCATGATTGCCTGGGTTAATAGCGAGATGACGCTGCAGGAAATTAATAGCCTGCCCAGACTCATTCCCTTCAGTAAGAATCTCCGCCTGAGTTACAGCATAACTAATACGATTTGGATCTTTCTCTAGCAGTGGTGCCAGAGTGGCACTGGCCTGTGCAAATTGCTTGTTTTCATAATAGGCGATCGCGAGGGCATAGCGATTTGCATCGCGCGTAAAGTCGCCCGTGCTGTATTCAAGCAGGCGCTCATATTCAAGCACAAGGTCGGCCTTATTGGCCGCGTAGTGGCCGACCACCCGGGCGCGCACGATATGATATTCGAGGTTAGTGTCGTATTCCCGTCTAGGGTAGCGACTCGCTCTACCACGGCTTCCTGAAACCCGTGACTCCGTTAAGGGGTGGGATAGGAGGAACTCCGGCGGCTGGCGTCCAAATCTATTAATGGACATGAGTCTTTCGAATAGAGTCGACATGCCATCGGGGTCGAAACCCGCGTTGAACATCGTATCTTGGCCTACGCGATCAGCCTCGGTTTCATTGCTTCTGCTAAAGCGTAGTTGGTTTTCTAGTGAGCGCCCCTGAACCGCTGCTATGGCGGCGGTGCCATGACTGGCATCGGAGGTCGCCATAACTATAACGCTAGCTAACAGCGCAGCCATGCCGGGAATTTTTGCAGCCCGCGCCTCATCGATTCCGCGAGCGAAATGGCGCTGGCTTACGTGAGCGATCTCATGGGCCATTACTGAGGCGAATTCCGCCTCTGTCTGAGCGTTAAGGAATAAGCCTGTGTTCACGCCGATAATGCCCCCTGGGGCGGCAAAGGCATTTAGCGCTTCGCTATCGATGATCACGAAGGAGAGGCGGTGGTCCTGAAGCTGACTGCGGGATGCGAGCTTGTAGGTTACATTCTCGAGATAAGCGTTCAGTAGTGGATCGGAAATAGTTGGGGCGCTACGACGGATACTGCTGAGAAATTGCTGCCCCATAGCAAATTCCTGCTCTATAGAGACGGTACCAGAGATACGGTCTCCGAGACTGGGCAGGGCGGGCTGGGCAGACAGCAAGCAAGGAGCAATTGCTGAGAGCAACAGCACTAGGGGTTTTTTAAGACAACTGGTGTGCATAATGTCCACTAATAATACTCTAAGACCGAGATTAACATAATTAATTCGTAGTTTTTCAGTAACTTTAGGCAATATCATTCGTGGTGTTTCACCCGCATAGCTTGATAAAATGCAGGGATGCAGATAAACGCCGATATAGAGATAGATCTTAGTGGCCTACAGTGCCCAATGCCGTTGCTTAAGGCGAAACTGGCTCTGAATAGCATGGATTCCATGCAGGTTCTGAAGGTGGTAGCCACCGACCCGAGCTCGGAGAAGGACTTCCATATGTTTGTCGATCAAACTGATCACCAAATTCTGGATTTTCAGAAAGACGATAGTGCCTATTTTTACTGGATTAAGAAGGGTTAGGGAGTCTCTGACCAAATCGCTAACCACTCTGACTGTGAGCCCCTTCGGGCGCTGTCATAGACTTGATCCGAGACTCCCTGGAGACATCTGGAAATGAAGAAGCTGGTTCACGATTTTCTCGATCGTTATTTTCACGACGAGGAATCTATTATTCTCATGCTGCTGCTGACCGTTGGCTTAGCGGTCTTGCTGCTATTTGGTGGCGTTTTAGCCCCACTGATTACTGCAATAATCCTCGCTTATCTTATGCAGGGCCTGGTGGAAATTCTGCTACGACAAGGTCTCTCGGCGCGGATTGCCTTTATTCTGGTGTATGCCATCTTCATCGGCGTGTTTTTGTCGATGTTGCTATTTTTGCTTCCTGCAGCCTGGAATCAACTGCGCAGGCTAATTAACGAGTTACCCAACCTAATCAGTCAGTGGCAGGCATCGTTGCTATTGCTGCCCGAGAATTATCCAAACCTTTTCTCGGAGCCACAGATTCGCGAATTTATAGCGGGTGTACGCGGCGAATTGGGTGGTTATGGCCAATCAGTGCTGGAGTATTCCCTTGCCAGTATCCCCAGCATCATTTCCTGGATTGTATTTATCGTCTTGGTGCCGATTCTTGTCTACTTCGTTATGAAAGATAAGTCGGATCTAATTAACTGGGCGGGTAATTTTTTGCCGCGTAATCGTCCCTTGATGAATAGAATCTGGCTGGAGATGGATCAGCAAATTTCAAATTATATTCGCGGCAAGGTGCTCGAGATTTTTATCGTCGGCAGCGTGAGCTATTTTATGTTCGTCATTTTGGGCATTAATTATGCCCTGCTGCTTTCGGTGCTGGTAGGGCTTTCGGTGATCGTTCCCTATATTGGAGCGACGGTCGTTACTATTCCGGTGGCTGCAGTAGCGTACGTGCAATGGGGGATTGGCAGTGAGTTTTATACTGCTCTGGTGGCCTATGGAGTGCTGCAGCTAGTGGATGGCAATGTGTTGGTGCCGGTCATTTTCTCTGAGGCGGTTAATCTGCATCCGGTTGCGATTATCGCTGCTGTTCTTGTATTTGGAGGAATTTGGGGCCTTGCGGGGGTATTTTTTGCCATACCGCTGGCGACTCTAGTTAAGGCCATCATCAATGCTTGGCCGAATAAGGTTCATCCTGGGGCAGAGCCAATAGATCAAGACGGCGATGCTGCCTAGCGGCGCCGCGACTCCTTTGGTTGATGTCCTTTCGCTGTGCTAAAATTCGCAGCTTCATTTTTGCGCTGGTATTACCATGCTTGATCAAATACGCGGCAGTATTGTTGCTATAGTTACACCGATGCTGCCTGACGGTTCGTTGGATATGCTCGGATTGAATACCTTACTCGAATGGCATATTGCAGCGGGTACGAATGCTGTGGTTATCGTGGGTACTACTGGCGAGTCCGCCACCCTCAGTACCGATGAACATTGCGAGCTTGTTGCTCATTGCGTTAATCAGGTTGCAGGAAGAATTCCAGTTATTGCGGGAACCGGATCAAATAATACGGCGGAAGCGCTGTATTTTACCCAATCCGCGAAAGAGTGTGGTGCAGATGCAGCGCTACTCGTTACGCCTTATTACAACAGACCCTCACAGGAAGGCCTGTATCAACACTTTAAGCTCATAGCCGAAGGCGTAGATCTTCCGCAGATTCTCTATAACGTCCCAGGACGTACAGCATGTGATTTGCAGCTGGCTACGGTGAAGCGACTAGCTGAGCTCGAGAACATCCAAGCGATTAAAGATGCGAGTGGTGACTTGGCCCGGGGCTTAGAATTAATTGAGCACTGTGGCGAAAAGCTCGCTATCTATAGCGGAGAAGACGCGCTTAGTCTGCCGCTGATATTAGCAGGAGCCGACGGCACTATTTCTGTTACGGCGAACGTGGCACCTCAATTGATGTCACAGATGTGTGCTCATGCTCTCGCGGGGGATGAATCTGCAGCGACCGCGGCTGACAAGAAGCTTGAGCTATTGCACCGGGATCTATTTTTAGAGGCAAATCCAGTCCCCGTGAAGTGGGCTTTGCAGGCAATGGGCAAGATTGGTAGTGGAATAAGATTGCCGCTTGTGGAACTTGCTGAGCAATATCACGTCAAAGTTCGGGAAGCCCTTGCCCAAGCTGGCATAGATGCATGATGTATTGGATCAGTTATTGTAATGAAGCAAGTAATACAGGAAATCAGTTGCATGTCTAAACCCCTATTTATCCTAAGTCTAGCGACGCTACTCAGCGGGTGTAACTACCTAGCTGGTGACGACGGCATGTTTCGTGACCGTGGGGACGATTACATGGAGGCGCCGGTATTGCCGCTAATGGCAATTCCCGATGAACTGGATAGCTACACCTTGGATGAGCTGTATGTCATTCCTGCGCAGTTCTCAGCTTCCTCTGAGCCTTTCGATGAAATACCTAAGCCCAAGCCCATCGAAACAAACGGCCGAGAAGGGGTGATCATACAAAACCTAACCGATACGAGTTGGATCGTATTGGATGCAACGCCCGGGCAGGTATGGCCGTTGGTGCGTGATTACTGGACCCAGTTGCAGGTTATTTTGGAATATGAGGATCCAGGCGCTGGCATCATGGAAACCTCTTGGCTGGAAGTCGACAGTAATTTGGAGACGCGGCATAAGTATCGCGTTGCGATAGAGCCTGGCCTACATTCTGGTTATTCAGAGATCTATGTAATTCACGTAGAGAGCCCGAGGAGTGAACCAGCGCCATTGGTGACAACATGGCCGGAGCAGTCCGCATCGGAAGATCGCGAGCGACAGATACTCGATAGCCTTTCACAGTACTTAGCGGATAGAAACGATGTTTATCAGGCCTCATCCGCTAGCCTTCTTGCGGGAAGCATCGAAGCCGAGAGAAAGGCAAATATCGTTGACGACGGGCAGGGCCACCAAGTATTGGAACTCCGCCTCAGTTACAGGCGAGCATGGGTATTGGTTCGCTCAGCTCTAGATGAGGCGGGAGTCGCTATCCTAGAAAATGACCGTGAAATGGCATTTCTCAATGTGCGTTTCTCTGGTATCAGCGCCGAAGATGATGAGCCTGGATTCATAGGTAGACTTTTCAACCGCGGTGATGGAGAAGCTGCTGCTATTGAGCAAGACTTCAGTGTTCGACTCGTTGACGAGGATGGTGTGGTCACAGTAATTGCCGAACCATTGGAAACAGCGGACGAGATGTCCGAGCTTACCGCCGAGTTATTGCTCGTCATTAACAACAACTTGACGTAAAGCGCCGCTACAGATTTTACCTGTGCCGCAGCATTCGTCTTGCCGCAATCTTTTCGCCGCAGCGCAGTGCTGTAGACGGCTCACTATAATGCGAGAATTATGAATTCCCCAGTCGTTATCGTCCTCACTGTTTTAACTATCACATTGGTAGCTATCCTTATCTGGGTGTTGCGTCAGTCGCAGCAATTGAAGCTCGCGGAGTTATCGTCGCGAGAAAAATTGCTAGCCAGAGAAGATGAGTTAGGTAGCGCTGTGCAGTCTCTGCACAAGGCTGATCATGAGAAAGAAGCCTTAGCTAGTGAAGTGCAATCCCTTCGTGAACAGAAAGCTAAGCTAGAGACCAGCTTAGAGCTGGAGCAAAAGCAACACGGCAAAGATTTAGAATTTCTTAAAGAATCGAAAGAGCAGCTTAGCGTCGCGTTTAAGAACATCGCGAACGAAATTTTTGAGGATAAGAGCAAGAAGCTCACGGACAATAACAAGGAAAGTCTCTCCACAGTACTAAATCCACTGCAGGATAAGATTCGTCAGTTCGAGAAGCGTGTAGAAGAAACCTACGACAAAGAGTCTAAGGAACGTTTCTCCCTGGCCAGAGAGATCAAGCAACTACAAGAGATGAATACGCAGATAAGCGAAGACGCAGTTAATCTGACAAACGCCTTGAAGGGGGACAACAAGGCTCAGGGGAACTGGGGCGAGATGATCCTCGAGACTCTGTTAGAAAATTCAGGTCTAGTTAAAGGCAGGGAATACGAAGTTCAAGTGAGTATACAGTCGGAAGAAGGCGGGAAGTTACAACCGGATGTCGTTGTTCATTTGCCTGAATCGCGGGATATTATTATCGACTCGAAGGTGTCCCTGAAGGCTTGGGATTCTTACTGTTCAGAGGTCGAGGAAGATCAGAAAGCGGCATTTCTTAAGCAACACGTACAGTCTGTTCGTAGCCATGTTAAATCTTTGTCAGGCAAGGAATATCAGAAGCTAGCGGGGATCAGTTCTCTAGATTATGTGTTTTTATTCATGCCGATTGATGCCGCCTATTCGATAGCCATTCAGAATGATCCGGGCTTGTCGCAGTATGCCTTCGAGAAAAATATCGTTTTCGTTAGTCCGACGATGCTGTTAACGACACTGAAGCTGGCGCAGAATCTCTGGCGTCTGGATCAACAGAATCAGAATGCAGTAGAGATAGCTGAGAAGGCGGGCGCACTGTACGACAAGTTTGTAAATTTTGTCGGGGACCTTGAAGATGTCGGTGCAAGGATCGATTCAAGCAAGAAAAGTTATGAGAATGCACACAAGAAACTTAGTTCTGGTGCAGGAAATCTAATACGTCGTGTAGAAGGGCTCAAGACTCTAGGGGCGAAGACATCCAAGAAGCTGAGTCATGCCGCGTTAGCTGAAGATATTGAAGAAGACATTGCAGGCGATGATCTAAAAGTGACGGCAGATGAGCCGAAGAAAAACTTGCCCGACAAGACCCGTCATTAGTACAGCGTGCCAGCTATCACAAATCCCCCTAATTCCTTCGCCACGTAAACCCCTATGCTTGCTGAAATAACAAAGTTTCTTCCCTGTGCTACACCGGATGCCTGGCTGAATAGTGCGCTAGCGCACCAGGATCTGCTGCTTATTGATCACGCGAACTGTGAGAAGAAGGCTGCAGCCACAGCTATGAATCTGATGTATAGGCACACCGGCAAACCCGAATTGTTGAAAAAAATGTCGCAGCTCGCCAGAGAAGAGTTGCTGCACTTTCAGCAGGTTGTCGAAATAATGCAAGATAGAGGTATTAACTACGTGAGGTTAAGTCCCTCACGCTATGCGGCAGGCCTGCGCGAGCTTATAGCGAAGGAAGAAAGAGAGCAGCTTGTCGATACGCTAATCGTGGGCGCGTTCATAGAGGCGCGTTCCTGTGAGCGATTCGCGAAATTGGCTCCGCATTTGGATGCCGAGTTGCAAAAATTCTATCGAAGTCTATTGAAGTCAGAGGCGCGCCATTTCGAAGACTATCTTGCGCTAGCGAAGGATAATTGGGATACCGATATTGCTGAGAAGGTGGCTCTGATTGCGAAAGAAGAGGGTAGATTGATTACCCAGCCTGACACCGAGTTCCGTTTCCATAGCGGCCCGCCTAGTTAGTGCTCTAGCTTCTGCAGCGCTCAGGCCGCGTCAGATTATTTCCTAGTCTTTGACCTAAGGCTTGCAGCTGTTGGCAAGATATTTCGTGATTCCCTGTTAAATTCACCGTTGCTAGATTTGGCATATTTAGCAGCGGGCTAATATCGGTAATTGTATTGTTCGCTAGATTCAAGCTGCTAAGTGATCTAAGTCTCTGTAAGGGAGCGAGATCGCGAACGGTATTGTTGCTGACATCGAGAAATCGAAGTTGGGTAAGTTGATCGATATTCGCCAGGTCATTCACCGCTGAGTTTGCGCAGGACAATACCTGTAGTGTCTCGGCGTTCTGGATGTTCTGTTGTTGCATCGCGATGTTCACACAACCCTGCAGGTCGGCATCGGATAAGCTCCCATTAAACAGCCTACCTGTTGGATCGAAGATGGCCTGATCATTTACCGCAACGGTAAAGTTCTGAGAGCAGGCCGAAGCAAGCAGTGCTGCCGTAACGAGCAGCGCCTTGGCGCTGAATAGGGGTAGATAGCTGGGTACATTGAGTGGCTTGCTGATGGTCATAAGTGCGCCGAAATTCCTGGTTGAATCAGTCTCGTGCTGGCTTCTTTGCGGTCCTGATTGCCTCAGGCAGGCTGGCATTTATTGGGCATCCCAGTTAGTATGCGAAAGTTTTGTCGCTGACAGGATTGAAACCCTTATCTAGGCAATTGTCCAATGAATCTAAGGAATTTAGCATGAACATAAATACACGCAAGAGTCGGGTCCTGGTAACTTTTTTCGCCACCTTGTTAAGCGCTCAGTTATTTGCCCAGGACGATACAGGCCTGGAAAGCGAAGACGCGAAGATCGCTTACTCTATCGGAGCCAATATCGGAGTTAATCTTCAGGCTCAGGGGATTTTGGAAGGTGTAGAGCTTGATACCTTCGTCGTAGGAATGCTTGATGCTATCAACGACGATGTAAAAATGAGCGAAGAAGATATGTTCGCCTCTATTCAGTTGTTTCAGCAGCGTATGGCTGAGCAGCAGCAGGCAGCATTGGCTGCAAGCACCGCCGCTAGCGTAGATTTTCTAGCAAATAATTCACAGCAAGACGGTGTTGTTACGCTGGCTTCTGGTTTGCAATATATGGTTCTGGAGTCCGGTCCTGAGGGTGGTGCTTCGCCTGCAGCTACTGATTCGGTGCTCGCTCATTACCACGGCACTTTGATCGATGGCACGGTATTCGATAGCTCGGTTGATCGCGGTGAGCCAGCACAGTTTGGTTTGTCTCAAGTGATAAGCGGATGGACTGAAGGCCTACAGCTGATGTCAGTAGGGGACAAGTGGCGCTTATTTATACCTGCGGCTATGGCCTATGGCGAAGCTTCACCTACGCCGGCTATTCCTCCCAATTCAGCGTTGATCTTCGACGTAGAAATTTTGGAAATTCGCTAGACTAAGTCACCAGTAATAACTGGATAGAGTTCTATTTTGGCTAGCACTAAACGTCAAGAAGGGTTGCTGCAATTTCTGCAGCAATCCCCCACGCCTTTCCACGCAGTTGCCAACATGGCGACGATGTTGGACGCAGCTGGCTTTCAGCCCCTCGACTCATCGAACAGCTGGAATTTAGAAAAAAACGCGCGTTATTATGTGACTCGCAATGATTCAGCAGTCATTGCGTTCAAGACTGGTGCCGGTAATCTACCCGATGCTGGTTTTAGAATAGCGGGCGCGCACACCGACAGTCCCTGCTTAAAGATCAAACCTCACGCTGATGTGTCCAGTCAAAGTTATGCCCAGCTTGGTGTCGAAGTCTATGGAGGGGCATTGCTTCATCCTTGGTTTGATAGGGACTTATCGATAGCTGGTAGGGTGAATTATCAGAATGCCGATGGTGGAGTGGCCTCGGTCCTGGTGGATCTTAAAGACCCTGTTGGATTTATTCCTAGTCTCGCGATTCATCTAGATCGTACCGCAAACGAAGGGCGCCTAATTAATAAACAAAAAGAGCTGCCTCCTATTCTGTTGCAGCTCGATGAAGATGAAAAGTTCAACTTCGAAGACTATTTGCTCGAACACTTGCAGAAGGAGCGGGATTGCCTCGATGCGAAAGCAGTCCTGTCTCATGAATTACTACTCTACGATACTCAGCCGCCGGCAATTGTCGGCCTGCGAAAACAATTTATTTGCAGTGCTCGCCTCGACAATCTATTGAGTTGCTATATTGCACTTCATTCCTTGATTGAGAGCGGCGATGAGTCTGCGAGCATCTTGGTTTGCAACGATCATGAAGAGGTGGGTTCGGTATCAGCCTCCGGGGCAGAAGGCCCTTTCCTAAAGTCTGTATTGCAGAGAATGCTTGAGTCTGATGATCAGGCTGAAGGGAGCAGTGCTGCTAGCTTCGATAGGGCGATACAAAATTCGGTTCTTCTCTCCGTGGACAATGCCCACGGTGTTCATCCTAATTTCTCCGATGTGCACGATAAGGCTCACTCACCGAAGCTCAATGCAGGGCCAGTGATCAAGATCAATGCAAATCAACGTTATGCCAGCAATAGCGAGTCTGTTGCCTTATTAAAATCTATCTGCAACCGTTTGGATATTAGGCATCAATCCTTCGTCATGCGTTCCGACATGGCATGCGGCAGTACTATCGGGCCTATTACTTCGGCGCTACTCGGCATCTCAACCGCTGATATAGGGATTGCTAGTTTTGCTATGCACTCCATCAGAGAGAGTGCCGGAACGGCTGATGTTGAATCTATGGCCGCACTGATTCAAGCCTTCTTTGAGCGCTAGCTAGCGTTGTTTTTTCAAATCTTGAATTAGAAAGCGGGTTGCATTCAGACGTCCAGCTATGCCGCGACTCAGCGGTAAATTTTCTTTCGCAATTAAGCTCGCCAAAAACTCCGCACTAAGCGGGCAGCTAGCGAGCCCATTCGATCCGTGCGCCACATTTAGATATAGCCCCGGATAATACTCTCCTGTAGAACCAAATTTCGCCCTCGCGTTTCTTGCAAGCTCGCTATAACTGGTGCGCATCATTTCTAGATTCGGCGCCATGCCAACTAGGGGCATGCGGTCGGGTGTGTTGCAGCGTACAGAGACGCGGTCGAGGACAACGTCTTCACTCAGAGTGTCAGTATCTGCGAAATTGGCGGCAGCACCTACTAGGTTTTCAAGAGTATCCGCAGCAAGTTTTTCTAGGTTAGAGCTATTAGCGTAGCTGGCAGAGAGCAGGTGTCGACCTGCGTTTGCGGGGAACACCGTGCGACTGCCGCTGACTACGCTTTTCAGTTTGTTGCTAGTCTCATTCGCGGTTATCTCCGAGGTCTGTCCGCGCAAAGAAAGCAGAGGCAAGCCTGCGCATTGGGAAAACTGCGTAGCGCTATAACTGTTGGCGATGACCACGACATCCGCGTCAATCGGTAGTGAGTGACTCGCATCCACCTGCCATTTTTCGTCCGTTCTGTGCAGATCAGTAATCCGAGTAGAAAACAGGCAGTTTATATTGCTGTGAGCGAGATAGGTTTCGCACAGAGAAGTAGGGTCTACAGCTCCACCCGATGGAAAGAACCAGGCTTTCTCGGTCAGTGGGATTCCCGCTTCGGTAGAGGCGTCGGCTTCGGAAAGTAGGCGCACGATTTGTTCTGAATAGAGCTGTTGTAGTTTTTCCAATTGCAGAGGGTTTCGCTTGTTCATGGCATTCGGTAATTGCAGTACACCGCAGGGATTCCACTTAAGGGCAGCATGCTGCTTCAAGTGTATGAATTGCCGGAGTGCGAAAAGGTAAGCGTTCAAAAAGAATTGTGCTTCTGGGGAGGCTGCGTTAAACAGTCGACAGCGCAGGGCCAGTTGGGAATTTCCTGATGCGTCACTTGCGGGGGCAGGTTCGGCGTCGACTACAGTAACTTTCCATCCACGTTGCGCAAGACTGTATGCGCTGCTACAGCCGGCAAGTCCTGCGCCAATGATGACGGCGTTCTTTCCGGCGAATTGCTGCTTTGGCAGGATGAGCCAAGGAGAATCTGGGATCGGCGCTAGGCCCTGATCATCTGCCGTACTCTCTACCGCTTCGGTGTTGGGGGCAGGAATAGACGCGAACAGGCTGTGGCGTTTTCTGCCGAAGCCTTCAATCTTGCTTACTTCGAAGCCAGCGTTCTTCAGTGCGGAACGAACTTTACCCGCTACGCTGTAGGTGCTGAGTGTGGTGCCCTCATCGCTGCAGTTAGCTACTAACTGCATGAGAGACTCTTCCCATAGTTGGCTATTATTCGCCGGTGAGAAGCCATCTAAAAACCAGCATTGCATCGCTGGACAGGCGTCCGCCATGCGTTGATTCAATTGTTCGTGGGCATCGCCAAAATAGAGGTCTAGGGTAATTCCGTTTGCTAGGAGTAGGCGATGGCATCCTTCGCTATGATCTGTGTATTGCTCCAGTAATTCAGTGCTTTGATTGGCCAGATCTGGCCAGTGCTGATGTATTCTCTGCATTGCCTCAGCTTTAAGAGGGTATTTCTCGAAAGCGACGTAGTGCAGGCGCGCTGGTCGCTTATTCATGGATTGCCAGAGCTCCATTACCTGCAGGAAGTTCAGTCCACTACCGAAACCCAGTTCGCCAATATGGAAAGCCTCTATGTCGCTGCTTTGCTCCCAGCGCTGCTGGAGTCTATTTGCTTGCAAAAAGACATGTTGGCTCTCTGCAATTGCATCTTCACGCGAATAATAAATATCCTGAAAGTCAGTCGAGTAGGGGAGGCCAGATTCAAGCCAGGTTATTTTGGCGTTCTCGATTTTCATCTAGGGTGATTCTGCTGGTTTGCGTTGCATCGAAAGCTGAGTTGGAGTCAGTGCAGAGCTTACACGCTTTCAAGTTTAGCCAACAGCTTCGAGGATGACTGGGAAGCTAAGGTATTCGGAGCTGCCATGTTGGGCGATTAATGAGGTAAAATGCAGCCTTGGCCCGTGCAGGACAATAAGGGCAGTACAAAGGATTTAGCAAGATGTTGGAAATTAACAGTCAGCTTGGGTTGTTAAAGGAGTTAGGTGCCAGAACCGATAGTCTTAGGGGGTATCTTTGACTACGAAACCAAGAAGGAAAGGCTAACCGAGGTTGAGCTTGAGCTAGGGGAGTCTACGGTTTGGGATAAACCTCAGTATGCCCAGGCCCTAGGCAAAGAACGTTCAAATCTGGAGGCTGTCGTGCAAACCATCGAACAGATGGACTCTGGTATTGCCGACATTGCCGAGCTACTAACGTTGGCGCAAGAGGAGTCCGATGAGGAGCTCTTTGATGCGGCTAACAAAGATCTCGATGCACTAAAAGCCGGTTTGGAAAAGCTCGAATTTCGTCGCATGTTTTCTGGCGAGATGGATGAGGCCAGTGCCTATCTAGATATTCAAGCAGGATCTGGCGGCACCGAGGCTCAGGATTGGGCGGAGATGTTACTCAGGATGTATCTGCGCTGGGGCGAGAGCAAGGGCTTCAAGGCGGAATTAGTTGAAGTGTCCGGCGGTGATGTTGCCGGCATTAAAAGTGCGACGATTCATATCAGCGGCGAATTTGCCTTTGGTTGGCTGCGTACGGAAACCGGCGTGCACCGTCTAGTGCGTAAGTCTCCATTCGACTCGGGGAGTCGACGTCATACTTCATTTGCCTCGGTGTTTGTATCACCGGAGATAAACGATGATATCGAAGTAAGCCTCGATATGTCGCAGGTGCGTATAGACACCTACAGGGCAAGCGGTGCAGGTGGCCAGCATGTCAATAAAACAGATTCTGCTATTCGTCTGACCCATGAGCCTAGCGGCATAGTGGTCCAATGCCAGAGTCAGCGCTCGCAACACAAGAATAAAGATGCAGCGATAAAGCAGCTGAAGGCAAAGCTGTATGAATTGGAAGAGTTGAAACAAAAAGAAGAAATGCAGAGTGTTGAGGAATCGAAGGCAGATATAGGTTGGGGTAGTCAGATACGCTCCTATGTCTTAGATGCTTCCCGCATCAAAGATTTACGTACCAATATTGAAATGACTAATACCGGTGCCGTACTCGATGGTGATATAGACAAATTTATCGAAGCGAGTTTAAAGATGGGTCTGTAGCCAGACTCACGGCAACAAAAATAGAACCTATAGAATTGAAAGCAGGGATACAGGAATTCAAGGCAAATGATTGAAGAAAACCAGGACGAAAACAAGCTAATTGCTCAGCGTAGAGAAAAGCTAACAGCCATCCGTGCGAAGCGCGTGGCATTCCCCAACGGATTTGTTAAAGAGGACTCGTCGGCTGATCTGGTCGAGAAATACGAGGCTAAGACAAAGGAGGAGCTAGAGAGCTTGGCGGCCACTGCAGTAATAGCTGGAAGAATAATTCGCATGCGCGGACCGTTCGTCGTACTTCAGGACGGCAGCGGTCAGATGCAAATCTATATCAACAACAAGTCGTTCCTTGAGGAGCAGGCCGAGGAAATTAAGTCTTTCGATCTGGGGGATATAATCGGTGTTCACGGTGAAATGTTTAAAACCGGAAAGGGAGAGCTGACACTCCGTGCCTCTAAGTTTGAATTGCTTACTAAGTCGCTGCGACCATTACCAGACAAGCACAAGGGACTAACTGATACCGAGATGCGCTATCGGCAGCGCTATGTAGACCTGATCGTTAACGAAAAATCGCGCAAAATTTTTCAGACTCGTTCGCGAATCATGCGATTCATTCGTCAATATTTTGAGTCGCTGGATTTTATGGAGGTAGAGACTCCAATGATGCAGGTGATTCCAGGCGGGGCGACAGCCAGGCCTTTCATCACTCACCACAATGCATTGGATCAAGATATGTATCTGCGTGTGGCGCCGGAATTGTTTCTTAAGCGTTTGGTGGTAGGCGGTTTCGAGCGCGTCTTCGAGTTGAATCGAAACTTCAGGAACGAAGGTCTGTCTACGCGACATAATCCTGAATTTACGATGTTAGAGTTCTATCAAGCCTATGCGCGTTATCAGGATCTAATGGACCTGACGGAAGACTTGTTCCGGAAGATTGCAGTTGATATCAACGGCAGCACCAAGGTTAGTTTTCAGGGATCGGAATACGATTTCGCAGAACCTTTTGCGCGACTCTCCGTGACCGATTCAATTAAAAAATATTGTGCAGTTACCGATGACTCTGTCTTCGCCTCGACTGAATCTGTCACGGCTCTTGCTAACAGCCTTGATGTGCATTTCGATGAGAACTGGCCGCGGGGTAAGATATTGATGGAGATATTCGATCAGAAGGTAGAGGCTGAGCTTGATCAGCCTACCTTTATTACGGAATATCCTATTGAGGTCTCACCACTTGCTCGATGCAATGAGGAGAACCCTGAGATTACAGATCGGTTCGAATTGATTATCGGCGGCAGAGAGTTAGCCAATGGTTTCTCTGAGCTCAACGATCCTGAAGATCAGGCGGAGCGCTTTAAGGAGCAGGTGGCACAGAAAGATTCCGGCGATAGTGAGGCCATGCATTTTGATCACGACTATGTGACGGCTCTAGAATACGGTATGCCACCTACCGCTGGTGAAGGCATAGGTATTGACCGTTTAGTTATGTTGTTCACCGACTCTGCTTCTATTAAGGATGTGTTGCTGTTTCCACACCTGCGTCAGCAATAAGATCCTGCCTAGTCGGATTGTTACTAGCGAAAGGTTAAAGATAAGTGCGTCAGACTAAGTCCGGATCCCGCGAGATACAGCTGGAGAGCTCCTGGAGAGCAAAGCTGCAGGACGATTTCAATTCTAGCTACATGGCTGAGCTGCGCGATTTTTTGCGTGAGCAGAACGCATTAGGCAAGACTATATATCCTGCCTCAAATGAGGTTTTCGCTGCACTTAATGCGACGCCATTCGATGCAGTAAAGGTCGTTATACTAGGACAAGATCCTTATCACGGGCCTGGGCAGGCGCACGGGCTCTGTTTCTCTGTTAAACAAGATGTCCGGGTGCCACCTTCTTTGCGCAATATCTACAAAGAGCTGTCTGCTGATATAGATTTCGTGCCCCCAAAGCATGGCTGCCTCACTGAGTGGGCACAGCAGGGAGTGTTACTTCTCAACTCCGTGCTAACAGTTGAGGCGAGTCTTGCCGCATCACATCAGGGCAGGGGTTGGGAAAGGTTTACCGATAGCGTGGTGAACCACCTTAATGCTGAGGCAAACAACATCGTTTTTATTCTATGGGGAAACTATGCCCAGAAGAAGGGTGCGATGATCGATAAGGCGCGTCATCTTGTTCTACAATCACCTCATCCCTCGCCGTTGTCCGCGAGTCGAGGTTTTTTTGGTAACCATCATTTTTCTAAGAGCAATGAATACCTATTGGCACATAATAAGACGGCAATAGACTGGCAGTTATCCAGTTAATGTCCGTTACAAAATTAAAATCAGGATCGAATTATGAGTGATAATTGCATCATCGTAGGCGCGAGCCATGCTGGAGTTTCTCTTGCACTGCAGCTTCGTAAGGAAGGTTGGACGGCTCCGATCAAGCTAATCGGTGAAGAATCTGAGCTGCCTTATCATCGCCCTCCGTTGTCGAAGGAGCACCTGGCAGGAAAGAAAGATTTAGATGCCATGCAGCTGCGCCCCGCGAAGTTATACGCAGACAATGACATCGATCTGCTGCTATCCACCCGAGTAAGCAATATTGATGTTCAAGCGCGAGAGGTCCAGCTGGATAGCGGTGAGACTTTAGGCTATCAAAAGCTAGCATTGTGTACCGGTGCGAGTGTGCGCGAATTCATTCCCGCTAGCGGTATGAAAAACGTATTCTATATTCGTAAGGCGGCGGATATTGCCCAACTTGCGCCCCATGTTAAGAAGGGGCGTCGCGCAGTTGTTATTGGCGGCGGTTACATCGGCTTGGAGGCAGCTGCGGTATTGGTGCAACAAGGCGTTGATGTGTCGGTATTAGAGATGTCCGAGCGCATTTTGCAAAGAGTCACAAGTCCGGAAATGTCGAGCTATATGCAGCGTCTACATGAGTCTCATGGCGTAGAGATTTGTACCGGAGTCGAGGTTAGTTCGATACGGGAAGAGGGGCAGGAGAAACTCATTGAGTGTGCCGACGGAACAGAGTTTAGAGCAGACTTCCTAATTGTTGGTATAGGCGTAATAGCAAATACAGCTCTGGCCTTGAATGCTGGAATCGAGGGCGAGGCTGGTATACAAGTGGATGAGTATTGCCGGACCAGTGATGAGCATGTGTATGCTGCCGGCGACTGTACTGTGCATCCAAGTTTAATCTACCAGCGGCAATTACGCTTAGAGTCGGTTCAGAATGCGAATGATCAGGGGCGCGTTGCGGCTGCCAATATGTGCGGGAGAGAGCAGGTGTATGATGCTGTGCCTTGGTTTTGGTCGGATCAATACACTATTAAGTTACAGATGGTCGGCCTCAATAATGATTATGATCAAGTTGTAATGAGGGGTTCGACTGACGGTGGAGTCGATGCTAGCTTCGCCTTGTTCTATTTAAAGGAAGGTGTGCTGATTGCTGCGGATTGTGTGGCTCGACCCAAGGAATTCATGATTAGCAAGAGGCTGATAAAAGAGAAGGCACAGCTAGCTGCAGAGCTGCTGCAGAACGAAGAGATAGAACCTATAAATTTCGCTGCTAGCTAAACTTTCAGTCTCCTGTGTATTCACAGCCGCTGGTGCAGGTTTCGCGGATTTGGATAGACGACAATTCAGTGAGCTGTGGTTGCAGCTCATTCCAGATCCAGCGTGCTAGCACTTCGCTCGTTGGATTCTCTAGACCCGGAATTTCATTCAGGTAGTAATGATCCAGTCGCTCCAATATCGGCTTGAATGCATCGGAAATCTTCGAGAAATCCATTACCCAGCCGCTTTCGGTGCCAACAGGCCCTTCGACTTCAATCTTAACGAGGAAGGAATGGCCATGAAGGCGAGCGCATTTGTGATCCTCAGGTACGTTGGGGAGCCTGTGGGCTGCTTCGAAGCGGAATTCTTTGAATATTTTCATAACAGGGTGCTCGTGCTTGGCCATTACTGGGCCTGAAGCTGATTAGGATTGGCGCAACATACTATCTCGTCCGTTTTATGTATAGGCCCTTTGGCATATAATCATTCAATCCCGCAGTGAATCCTATCGGATCAGGCGCACTATGAACCTCTCATCTCGGCTACAGCCCATTCGCCGCTTTTTCTCCGAAGGAAAGAGGCTGCCTATCTATCTGGGCATTTTTAGCACCTGCTTTGTCCTATGGTTACAGCTTAATCCGCCTACGGTCGTTGCTAATTTTATCGAACGTCTCGAATTTCTGGTCTACGATCAGCGGCTCAGTATCATGCCAAAACATGTCAAGTCGGCTAATAACAAGATCGTTATTGTCGATCTCGATGAACGTTCCTTGCAGGCAGAAGGGCAATACCCCTGGAATCGAATTAAGGTTGGTCAGTTAACGGAAAAGCTGCGTGATAATGGCGTGCTTGTGGCTGGCTTCGATATTACTTTTCCTGAGCCAGATCGCAGTATCCGAGATCTGTTGCAGACGGTCGATCTCTCGCAATTTGATTCGAGTTTTAATGAGACTTTGACTCAAATTGAGCCGCAGATTAATGCCGACCAATATTTTGCTAATGCGATGCAAAGTGGAATCGATGTAGTTCTAGCGATTAATTTCACCACACAGTCCACTGCAGCCTACAACGAACTGCCCAAGTCGATCGTCGATATTGGGGCTGAATTGGCAGAAGACGTTACCGTTTCTGATATGACCGGTTACACCGGCAATATAGAGGTTCTACAGTCAGCGGCTTTTGGTAGCGGCAGCATGAATCAGGTGCCGGATTCGGATGGTGTGGTACGCCGTGTTCCGCTGCTGATGCGCTACGGTTCTGATTTATTTCCTACGCTCTCTTTAGAGATGATTCGCGTTTATAACTTTGCCGAAAGCTACGAGCTAATCACGGAAAACTATGGTGAGCTAGAGGTGGTGCGTGGCGTTGGCGTCGGCGTCGAGGCTGGTAGGTTCGAAATACCAACGGACGGATTTGCAAAAGTCATTGTGCCGTATATTGGTCCGTCATCGGAATTCGACGACAGTTCATTCCCCTATATCTCGGCCACGGATGTGCTCAGAGACAATCTGAGTGAAGAGGAGAAAAGCCAGCTGCAGAATAGTCTTGTACTGGTTGGCACGAGTGCGCCTGGGCTAGGTGATATTCGGGCGATGCCGCTGGATATTGTGTATCCCGGGGTAGAGGTGCACGCGAATATGTTGAACGCGCTTTTGGATTCGGTTGCCACGGTGGAGGTGGATTCCGGTGAGGCTTCAACTGAGTCGGTTTTCTCAGGCTTCACTCCGGCTACTAATATCTATTTTCCTTATCGACCGGATTGGACAAGCGGGGCTCTATTTGTAGTTATTACCGCTTTGGGTTTGCTTATGTCGATGGTATTTCCAATCATGGGCGCGGCAACCATGGCGGTAACAGGTAGCGTATTGCTCACCGCTACTGTATGGGGGAATTTTCAGATGTGGGATATCTACAAGTTGGATTTTCCACTGGTTCTATTATTACTCTTGATCTTACTCGTTACGATGACCAATCTGATTTACGGATTCCTGAGTGAAAGTCAGACACGTAAGACGATCAAAGGAATGTTTGATCAGTACGTGCCGCCGGCTCATATTGATTCGATGTTGGACGATCCAGAAAATTATAGTTTTGAGGGAGAGAGTAAGGACATGAGTGTTCTTTTTTGTGATATTCGAGATTTCACCACGATTTCCGAAGCATTGAGCGCCACCGAACTAAAGAAATTAATGAACGATTTCTTCACCCCGATCACGAAGATTATTTTTGAGAACAATGGCACTATTGATAAATATGTAGGCGACATGGTGATGGCCTTTTGGGGGGCGCCTCTGGAGGATCTTAAGCATAGGGAAAATTCCATCAAAGCTGCTCTGTTAATGTTAGAGAAAGTAGAGGAGCTGCGACCGATATTCATAGAAAGAGGTTATCCAGAAGTCGCGATCGGCATTGGCGTTAATTCTGGCATGATGAATGTGGGAGACATGGGATCGATTTATCGCCGCTCGTACACAGTGTTGGGTGATGCGGTAAACCTGAGTTCGAGGCTCGAGGGGCTCACGAAATTCTACGGTATAAAGCTGCTAGTGGGAGAGGCCGCAACACAGGGTTTAGATGGCTTCCTGTTTCGACACATCGATAGGGTTAAGGTAAAAGGGAAGATCAAGGCGGTTGATTGCTACGAGCCTATTTGTGAATTAAATAAAGCTGATGACGAGCTTACCCAGAGGGTGTCGGATTATCACAAGGCACTGGATTTCTATTTTTCCCAAGACTGGGGCGGTGCCGAGAGCCTTTTCAAGGCCTTGCAGCAGAACGAGCCAGAAACCCTGTTATATAAGGTATATTTAGAGCGAATCGAGACCTTAAAGGAAAAGGTTTTACCCGAAGATTGGGACGGGGCCTTTACACATACCAGTAAGTAGGGAAATAGTAATTTTTTTTGCACTAGTTTGCCTCTGAGAGCGCCGTCGTTGTTGACATGTCGGTCTAAGTCGGTAAAATGCGCCTCTCTCTGTGCTATGGGTGATTAGCTCAGTTGGGAGAGCGTCGCCCTTACAAGGCGAATGTCGGGGGTTCAAATCCCTCATCACCCACCACATAGTAAGAAGATTGCTGCGGACCGGTAGTTCAGCTGGTTAGAATGCCGGCCTGTCACGCCGGAGGTCGCGAGTTCGAGTCTCGTCCGGTCCGCCATTTTTCTCGTAAGATCCTCCTCAAATTCCATTCTTAATTTGTACTACCTATGCCAGTAGATATTTCTATTAGCAAACCATCTACCGAGCCACTGCACTGCGGATTATTAGAACGCACAGGCGTGTCTTTGAATGTTCTGCGTCTCGATAAGTGTCATCCGCTGCTGTCGGGTAACAAGTGGTACAAGTTGAAATACAACCTGCTTGAATTTCAAGAGCAAGCTGAGCTGCCAATTCTCAGCTTTGGCGGGGCCTATTCTAATCATCTTCACGCGTTAGCGGCTGCTGGGAAGTTATTGGGTATGCGCACTATTGGCGTCGTGCGAGGAGAGATGCCAGAGCCACTGAACCCGGTTCTTGCGTTTGCCAAGCAGCAGGGGATGACTCTGGTGTCAATCAGTCGCAGCGACTATCGGCGAAAGCAGGATGCAGATTTTTTACAGGAACTGCATGCTAGTTTCGGTGACTTTCACTTACTGCCTGAGGGGGGAAGTAATTCCTTGGCGATCAAGGGCTGCGAAGAGATCGCCTCCTTGCTGAAATGGCAGGATAGCGCTGCAAACCGCTTGGTTGCGCTGTGCTGTGGCACCGGCACCACGATGGCAGGTTTGCTGAGCGGTTTGTCGAAGGTCGAGGCTGGTAGCGCTCCTGAGGTGCTGGGAGTTAGTGTCTTGAGGGGGGATGGTTATCTGCAATCTGAAATTTCAAGTCAATTACAGGCCTGTGGCTGCTACGACACCGCTGATTGGCGCGTAGATGATGCTTATCATTGTGGCGGTTATGCGCGCAGCAATCCTGCCTTAAAGTCATTCTTGAGTGAATTCGCTACTTTCTCCGATCTGCCCCTTGAGCCGGTCTACACAGGCAAGCTGTTCTACGCTCTGTTTGATTTGATAGAGAGTAAGGTTATCCCTTCGGGGACTGAAATAGTGGCGATACACAGCGGCGGAATTCATAACTAAAGTTAATAAAAACAAATAGATAATTCTCTTATTGAATGTATGATGCTAATAAAGTGCGGCTGCCTAGGCGCGACTCACTGATAGCATTACGCAGTGCTAGCCGCTAAACTAATGGTCTCTTAGGATGCGTGCAAAGCCTCGCGATCAAACTGACTAAGGAGAGAATCGGT
Organism: uncultured Gammaproteobacteria bacterium; assembly: GCA_913060495.1. GTDB lineage: Bacteria > Pseudomonadota > Gammaproteobacteria > Pseudomonadales > Pseudohongiellaceae > UBA9145. The sequence continues at coordinate 227,164 of CAJXRP010000001.1, forward strand.
TAAGCAATACCACTAGCCGCTAACTAATCGTCGCCATGTTTCTATTACTAGCAATCAAGCAAGCCTTATTTAGGCGGGGGTTAAGCCGGATCCTCGCTATGCTTTCCTTGTTGTGGCTGGTTCCAGTATATGGGCAACAAGCTTTCATCTACCCCATTCAACAGCTCGACAATCAGCAAGAGCCTCCAACCTATGCGGAAATCTCGCAGCAGATAGCGCTCGACAGTGCTCAATTGGACGGCATTCACCTAGGCGCCTCTTTGAGTGTACAAATCTCCGACAGCCGGCAGATACAATTACAGGTTGTGATGTTGGATAGCTATGTGAATGGCGATCGGGTAATCGGGGCAGAAGGGCGCCAAGACGACAGATCGTTTTCACTCACTCTTACTCGGGGGCAGCGCAGCCTGTTCGGACACCTTAGTAGTAATGACGAGATTTTCCAGCTGTACGCGATCGCGAATGCGGAAAGCGCGCATTACCAGGGCTGGATCTACAAACCTGGGAGCCTAGTCGATATCGAACAGGATTTTCAGAACGATTACATCATTATCGATAAAGCCGGTAACGCCGAGACGCTACAGATGCCTCAGGCAGAAATAATTTCCGTTCTTCCTATGCAGATTGATGCGCTGCGCTCGCAATTACCCTCCGCGGAAGTAGGGACTGACGAGGCTGCGGTGAGCACGCCGGAAATAGATTCCGGTAACTTCCGCGTTGCTCAGAATTTTGCCAGCGACAGTGTATTGCTTGGCAACAGGATTGATGTAAACCTCGAGTTTGAGAACATAAGCAATCAATCCCATAGCAATTTATATATGGAAGTTTTTTTCGTTCTCGAAAACAGCGAATTAGTTGCAGCTCCTGCTGAGTGCCGTGAGCAGTTGAGCCTTTCTTTGCAGAAAACTATCTATTGTGAGCTGGGGAACTTTGAGCCCGGAGAGAAAAAATCCTTTAGCTATAGTGTCACAACCGATGACCGAGCTAAGCCTAGGGTAGTCAGCTCCGTGATCATGGGCAATCTGCGAATCGACGGCTTTGTTAATGTGGTGGAAGATATTCGAGTGGACAGCGACGGTGATGGCATTAGTGACTTCAATGAGATGCTGCTATCGACCGACGCTACGAATCCTAGTTCGGTAGACAATAGTAACTCTGTGATCGATGTGCTCACTCTTTATACCCCGGGAGCTGCTGCGATATATCCCTATGGTGTCCAGACTCGTATTAACCAATTGATTAGCGTTGCCAATCAGGTTTATGCCGATAGCGGCGTCAAAATCACATTGCGTCCGGTCTATCACGGTCTAGTTGATTATAACGACAACGATGATATGGATACGGCCCTCAATCACCTCATTGCCAAGACAGATGGTGCGTTTAGCGATATAGACGATCTAAGGAGAATTTACGGAGCTGATCTGGTTATGCTGTTTAGGCCAACGCAAGCCGGTGAGGGACGTTGTGGTTTGGCGCCGGTAGGTGGGTTTGGCACTAATGGAGACTTTAGTAGTGTCGCTGAGCGAAACACAGCCTATTCCCATATTGCTGTGGATTGCCCTGTCGACTTAGTTGTTGCTCATGAACTAGGACATAACATGGGTCTAAGCCATTCACATCTCGAAGATGGTAGCGGTGGTACCTTCAATTTTTCAACGGGTTATGGAGTCGAGGGTCAATTTGTTACGGTAATGGCTTATCCAGGCGCGTTCAACACGAACACGCGCGTATCACTCTTCTCCAATCCGCTTCAAGGCTGTCTCGGATTCGATTGTGGTGTCGATTCTGAGCATGAATTTGGCGCCGATGCAGTGCGTTCTCTAAACCTTGTTCGGCACCAGATTGCGAATTACTTTCCCTCACAAGTTCCCGAATTGCCTAGTGCCGCTATCTCCACGCTTTCAGGAGAAGCAAGTACTGCTAATATATCTATCGCAGCGAGTCGTGATGGTGGCTTATCCTTTACAAGGAATGTGGCTGCAAATGATTCGGTAAGCCTAGAAGCGCAGGTGCAGATTGATGAGCGGCACGTCGGTCAGCCAGGTGGCATCTATTTGCTGATTGGGTTCGAAGGCCAAGGGCTTTTCCAGTTAAATAAATTGGCAGAATTGGAAGAGTGGGATAACACTGCAGAAGGATTGATTGCGTTCAACGGTAATCGTTCACTGCGCAAGCTTGAGCATCTTACGATTTTCGATGGTTTTCGATTCGGTCAAGCATTCTCGAATCAAAAATTAGTGGTGTACGTTGCGTATTGGGCGGAGAGTAGTGGCGAGCTGGTGTACACTGGGGAACCTTACCTGCTTAGTATTGAATAGCTCCTGATTCTATCGAGCTATTAATTACTCTCTTCTTTGTTCAGGTTTTCTGCTTAGGCTTTGTAGTAATCTCGATACCAGTCGATGAAGCGCGCAATGCCAGTCGCAATCTTAGTTTCCGGCTTGTAGCCGACATAGTCTGCCAGTGCCGTCACATCGGCGCTAGTCTCCGGTACGTCTCCTGCCTGCATAGGCAAGAAGTTTTTCAGCGAGCTCTTCCCTACGCAGTCTTCAATGGTTTCTATATAGCGCATGAGCTCCACGGGATTGCCGCCGCCAATATTGAAAATTCGGTAAGGGACATTGCTTATAGCCGGGTCCGGACTCTCTGAATCAAACGCATTGCTTGGAGTAGCGACCTTGTCGATCGTGCGGACTACGCCCTCTACGATGTCGTCGATATAAGTGAAGTCTCGTTTGTGATTTCCATTATTGAATACGTCGATTGGCTTACCCGCGAGTATCGCCTTAGTAAACAAGTACAAGGCCATATCTGGGCGACCCCAAGGACCGTAGACTGTAAAGAATCGGAGGCCGGTAGTAGGAAGTGAAAAAAGATGGCTATAAGTATGGGCGAATAGTTCGTTGGCCTTTTTACTTGCCGCATAAAGGCTAACAGGGTGGTCTACACTGCTGTGTACCGAAAAGGGTAGCGCTGTATTGTTGCCGTAGACGGAACTGCTGGAAGCGTAGACGAGATGTTCTACTGTGTTGTGCCGGCAACCTTCGAGGATGTTTACGAAACCCTCAAGGTTCGCGCTCACATAGGCTTGCGGGTTCTTAAGGGAATAGCGAACTCCAGCCTGCGCCGCTAGATTAACTACTCGTTGAGGTTGCTGTTCCTTGAATATGGAGGCAATGGCTTCAGCGTCTTCGAGGTCTTTTTTGAAATTTATAAAGTTCTCGTGATTTTCGAGCCGAGCAAGTCGGGCCTTCTTCAATTCTACATCGTAGTAGTCGTTTAGATTGTCTACGCCTATGACTTCATCGCCGCGTTCGAGAAGTCGTAGGGATAGTGCGTGTCCAATAAAACCAGCGCTACCAGTTACGAGTATTTTCAATTTATAGTGTCCATCTGATTTAGTTTTCTAGAGGCTGCCATCTACTTCTTCTGATTCGAAAATGTGTTTGACATCAAATATTACTGATTTCTCTTTCGCGAAACAGCGTATCCCTGCCGCGCTGAGATCTCTGAATTGGTCGTGTGCTACAGCAATAATAACAGCGTCATAACAATTTTCTTCTGGATTGTCGATAAGCAGTTTGGATGATTCAGGATTTACCCAGGGATCGAATACGTCGATGTTGCAATGGTAAGACTGCAAAATTCCAATAATATCTACTACCCGTGTATTTCGAGTATCCGAGCAGTTTTCTTTGAAGGCTAGCCCTAATACTAAAATCCTGGAATCGATTACGTGAATTCGTTTCGAAAGCATTAGCTTTATGACGCGCTCAGCCACATAGGCACCCATTGAATCATTGATTCGCCGTCCTGCGAGAATCACTTCGGGGTGGTAACCAACCTGCTGTGCTTTATAGGTAAGGTAATACGGATCCACGCCGATGCAGTGGCCGCCTACAAGCCCGGGAGAGAAAGGCAAGAAGTTCCACTTGCTGCCTGCGGCGTTCAATACTTCCTGAGTATCTATGTCTAACCTGTCGAATAGGATTGCTAGCTCATTAACTAGTGCAATGTTTAGATCACGTTGCGTATTTTCAATAACCTTGGCCGCCTCAGCTACCTTGATGCTGCTTGTTAGGTGCGTACCTGCCTCGATGATGCTTTTGTAGAGCTGGTCAACCGTTTGAGCCGCTTCCGGTGTCGAGCCAGAAGTTACTTTAACGATGTTGGTGAGGGAGTGTTTGCTGTCTCCGGGATTGATGCGTTCAGGGCTATATCCAACATAGAAATCCGTGTTGTAAGCCAAGCCAGATGTTTCACTGAGTAGCGGTACACATTCCTCTTCGGTCGCGCCTGGATAAACCGTAGATTCGAATATAACGGTGTTACCTTTTTTGAGGTTGGCGGCGACCATGCGTATTGCCTGTTTAACGGGTTCCAAGTCTGGTTGGTTCTGCTGGTCGACAGGTGTTGGGGCGGTGATTATGAAAAAGTCGCAGCCAGCGAGACAGTTTTTATCATCGCTGTATTCGATAGTAAGCGCTTCCTTGAGCTGATCGCCCGTCAATTCATTATTACTATCGACGCCCTTTTTAATCTCCGCGATCCGTTGTGAATTGATGTCGAAGCCTACGGTAGGGTAGATTTTACCGAAGGCGTGGGCGAGGGGTAAGCCAACATAGCCAAGACCAAGAATGGCTATGCGTGAGTTCTTACTGAGTGAGCTGCTTGTCGTGCTAGAGGCCATGAGCGCTGAAATACCCATCATTATTTGTGCGAAGCTGGATTCTACTCGATATGAGGATGACTTTGCGACCAGGATATAGCAGTTATCGAGCCAAGGATGTGGTGATTTGAGAGTGATTCGCTGTGATATACTGGCGCGCTCGTAGGATGGGTGGGGCAGTGTAGAAGCGCTGTAAAGCCTTGAAGCAAATAGCATAGGGTTTAGTGATGGCAGAATTCAACAACATAGGGCTCGTGGGGCGACCTAGCCATGCCGGAGTGGTGGATACGCTGCGTCGGCTGTTGGATTTTTTGAGTGCTAAAGAGCTTACAGTTTTTGTGGACGATCTGACGGCAGAGCTTGTTAGCGGTCATGGGCAAAAGCAATGCAAGCGGGCAGAACTGTCCAAGTTTTGTGATCTAGTGATAGTGGTTGGCGGCGATGGCAGTATGCTAAACGTGGCTAAATTTGTGGCATCCGATCAGGTGCCAGTGATTGGTATAAACCGCGGCCGGCTAGGCTTTCTTACCGATATTCTTCCTGATGAATTGGAAGAGGGCATCGCTGCAGTTTTAGATGGTAGTTACAGTGTCGACTCTAGATTCTTGCTAGACGTAGCGGCGCGGCCGAACTCATCGGATAGCTCTGAAGATCAGCACCTCGGATCTGCCCTGAATGACGTGGTCCTGCATCCTGGCAAGGCTGCGCAGATGATAAAGTTCGAGCTCTTTATTGACGGTAAGTTTGTCTACAGTCAGGAATCCGATGGTCTTATCGTTGCAACCCCCACTGGATCTACGGCTTATGCGCTTTCTGCTGGCGGGCCTATCATGCATCCGGGGCTGAATGCCGTTGTGTTGGTGCCTATGTATCCGCACTCACTGGGTAACCGTCCGATAGTAGTAGATGGCGATAGCGAGATCCGGATTGTGGTTTCTTCCAAAGAGAGCCTCGAGCCGCAGGTTAGTTGTGATGGCCAAGTGTTATATACCGCTCAAGCAGGTGATGAGCTTATAGTGCGTAAGAAAGATGTACCCTTGAAGCTCATTCATCCGCCGGAGCACACCTTCTATCAGGCTTGTCGCAGTAAGTTAGGCTGGGGCAGTCGTTTGGTCAGGGATGATGATTAGAGCGGCAAGCTTGCCCATAGAAGTTAATTTGTTGCGCTTTAGTCGATTCATGCAGGCTCAGGGTATCGCTCATCGTATTAATGAGGAATCTGGCCAGCAGGTGATCTGGGTTGAAGGTGAGCAACAGGCGACTCTGGTTCGTGACACTCTGGCGAGCTGGCCTTTCGATGAAGATGCCTCTCTAGACGAACATTCTGCTTCCAAATCGCAGCCTCTATTCAGCCCGGCTGCATTGATTCGTAAACTCATTTTGGCATTCCTCCGTGCTCCGGTAAGTTTTAGCCTAATTTTGGCGTGCTTATTAGTTGCCTTGTTTAGTTATCTTGGTACACAGCCGCAACGTGTGGCGATTCTGTTCTATCCGGTGCTGGATAATTCAGGGTTGCTCCCCCTGTTGGCAAGTATAGATAGCCCGGCGGAAATACTGCGCAGTTTGAGTCCTATGCTGCTGCATTTCGGAGAGCTGCACTTAGTCTTTAATATGATGTGGCTGTGGTATTTTGGGCGTCAATTAGAGGGTGCGCAACCGCGCTGGCTATTTGTCCTGCTGATAGTGTTTTGTTCATTTGTTGGAAATACCGCACAATATTTGTCTAGTGGATACAGCAATTTCGGAGGCATGTCCGGCGTTGTCTATGGTTTGGTTGGTTATACCTGGGTCGTGCATACATTTATGCCGCGCAGTAATTTGCTTATTAATAGCAAGATGTTTGTGGTGTTTGTTATCGCACTGATCGCAATGGAAGTAGTTGCCTCATCTTGGATAGCGAGTGCGGCGCACCTTGGGGGCTTAGTGGCTGGCCTGATAGTAGGTGTGGGGGCAGTGGGTATATATCGGTTCCTGCTCGGCCGTGGTGCAATTGGCAGCTAAGCTGGGAAAGTTTGAGTATTCGAACTTGGATGAAAAATTTACTAAGAGGTTGGATGGAATGTCTGATAGCAAGCAACAAGGTTTCGAAGAGCTTTTCATGCACAGGCCAGAATCTGTAGAGCAGTTAATAGATGGAATGAATTCCGATGTCTACGACTCTTTGAAGCTTGCTGTAGAGCTTGGCAAATGGGGTGATGGAGTCCGTCTCAATCCGCAGCAGATTGATTTCTGTATGCAGATGATCATATTGTATGAAGCGAAACATCTGTCGGAGCAAGATAGAGTGGGATTCGATCTTTCCGCTAGCTGCAAGAGTAAAGCCGCTCCAGAACAAGCGCAGACTATTTCCATAATAGAGAATACTGACTCCGACAATTCAGCAGGGAGCGAAGCATGAAGAACATAGGGCAGGGAACGCTAAGAAAGATGCATACCCGGCTTGCGCAGCCCGTAGAATATCAGCTGCGTCTAGGTGACGAGGAGATTCCACTTAATCCGTTCCTGGAAAAGAAAATCAGTTTGCAGTACAGCGGGCTCATCAATTGTGTGAATTGCGGCCGGAAAACAAACAAGAGTTTCAATTCAGGCTACTGCTATCCTTGTTTTCAAAAACTGGCCGAGTGCGATTCCTGCATCATTCATCCGGAGAGGTGTCACTTCGATCAGGGTACTTGTCGTGACCCTGCCTGGGGTGAGCGCTTTTGCTTGCAGGACCACATCGTCTATCTGGCGAATTCGTCTGGGCTTAAGGTGGGCATAACGCGGGGCACACAAGTCCCTACGCGCTGGATCGATCAGGGGGCGACTCAAGCGCTCGCAATTATTCGAGTTCGCACCAGACTGCAGTCCGGTGCAGTGGAGGTTATGTTTAAACAATTTGTCGCCGACAAGACTAACTGGCGAGACATGCTCAAGGGCGAGGCCGCGCCATTAGATATGCACGCCGAGGCGAAGCGCTTAGTTGCCCAGTGTCAGCCAGATTTGAAAGAGCTTGAAGACAAATTTGGGTTCTTCGCAATCAGCGTTCTGAATGGCGTCGACGTGGTATCGATTGATTATCCAGTTGTGAGTTATCCGGAGAAAGTAACGTCTCTCAACTTCGACAAGACTCCGATAGTGGAAGGGACCTTGTTAGGCATTAAAGGGCAATATTTGATCCTGGATTCCGGCGTAATTAATATGCGCCGCTTTGCGGGCTATGAAGTCGCGCTTCACAGTTAAATGTAAGTTAGTGCCCAGTGACTTCAATCTGGGTGTATTTTTATTAACAGCTAAACAGACAGAGTACTAGATTATGAAAAACCCATCGGCCAGAACTACCTATTTGAAGGACTATAGGCCGCCAGCATTTACCATCGAAACGACAGATCTGCATTTTGATCTCTATGAGGATCATGCGACAGTTGTCTCAAAGCTACTGTTTAAATGTAGCGATGGTGCCGACTCCAATAGCTTGCAGTTACGCGGGCAGCTGCTGCAGCTAGAAAAAGTCTTGATTAATGGTCAGCTACTTAAAGATGGGCAGTACATAAAAGACGATGAAGGCCTAACTATTCCCGATTTGGATTCATTGCTCGGGACGTCATTTAAAGAATTTCAGTTTGAATGTCACACAAGAATCGAGCCGCAAAATAACACTGCTCTGGAGGGCCTGTATAAGTCGAAGAAGATGTTCTGCACGCAGTGTGAGGCAGAAGGCTTTCGTCGCATCACTTATTATCTAGACCGCCCCGATGTCATGTCTATATTCACCACCACGGTAACGGCGGAAAAAGCCAAGTATCCGATATTGCTTTCCAACGGAAATAATATTGCGAGTGGCGTGGTTGATGGAGCGCCCGAAAGGCACTGGGTAACTTGGGAAGATCCATTTAAGAAGCCGAGCTACCTGTTTGCTCTGGTGGCGGGAGACCTCGTAAGCCTTGATGATACATTTGTCACTTGCAGCGATCGAGAGATTGAGCTGCGGATTTTCGTCGAAGAAAAGGACATCGATAAATGTGATCACGCCATGCTATCGCTGAAAAACTCCATGCGTTGGGATGAGAAGGTCTATGGCCGAGAATATGATCTCGATATATTCATGATCGTCGCCGTCGATGACTTCAACATGGGCGCGATGGAAAACAAAGGCCTGAATGTATTTAACACCTCCTGTGTACTTGCCAGCCCCAAGACCACTACGGATTTTTCCTTTCAACGTGTGGAAGCGGTTGTAGCTCATGAATATTTTCACAATTGGTCTGGCAATCGAGTAACTTGCAGAGATTGGTTTCAGTTAAGCCTTAAAGAAGGTTTTACGGTCTATCGTGATTCTGAATTTTCCGCGGACATGGGCTCGCGCACGGTGAAGAGAGTCGAGGACGTTTCATTCTTGCAGACTGTGCAGTTTGCTGAAGATGGCGGTCCTATGGCACATTCGGTGCGACCTGATTCTTATATGGAAATTTCGAATTTCTACACCGTTACTATTTATGAGAAGGGTGCAGAGGTTGTTCGCATGATCGCCTTGTTGCTCGGGCCTGAGAAGTTTAGAGCGGGTAGTGATTTATACTTTGAAAGGCATGATGGTCAGGCTGTAACGACAGAGGATTTTGTGAAGGCCATGGAAGATGCAAGTGGCATCGACCTAGGTCAGTTTCGAAACTGGTACTACCAAGCAGGCACACCTGTTGTCTCTGTTCGAAGTGAGTTCGACGCCGCTAATAAGCGTTACATTCTGCATGTTAGCCAGTCCTGCCCGGATACTCCGGGGCAATCAAACAAGAAACCTTTAACAGTGCCGTTGCGATTAGGTCTGCTGGCCAGCGATGGTAAAGACTTGCCGTTGAAGCTGCTCGGTGATGATGCGTCGACAGACGAAACTGATAGGGTCTTATCCCTAGTTGATAAAGAGCAGCAATTCGTCTTCGAGGGCATAGAGTCTGAGCCAATACCCTCTTTGTTGCGCGGCTTTAGCGCGCCGGTGAAGCTGCGTTATGAGTATTCTCGCGCTGAGCTATTATTTCTTATGGTCAACGATAGCGATGGCTTCAACCGTTGGAATGCTTCTCAGTTGCTTACCATTGGATTGATAGATGAGCTGCAGGCTGATTTGGTGGCGGGTAAGGATTTAACCCTTCCGCAAAGCCTAGTAGACGCTTATGCCGGCGTACTCGAGTCGACCTTGTCTGATCCTAGTGTAGATAAAGCCATGGTGGCGCAGCTGCTTACGCTTCCGACAGTTGGTTCTTTGATTGAGAGAGCCGAGGTTGCCGATGTCGAAAGCATTCATCATGTGCGTGAATTTTTGTTGAATGGACTCGCCGATAAATTCTATGGAATGTTCCTCGACGTTTATACAGCTAACACCAGTGATGCCGCGTATGCGGCGGACGCTGAATCGATAGCCAGAAGGTCGCTTAAGAATCTAGCGCTGTCCTACCTGATGCGAGCTGACAAGGATGAGGCGGTTGCCTTGGCGAATGAGCAGTTTGTTCAGGCTAGCAATATGACTGACCAGCTGTCGGGCCTACGTTGCCTCGTCAATAGCGGGGCAGAGGCCGCAGTCGACTTAAAGCGCAATGCGCTAAATAGTTTCTATAATCAGTGGAGTCATGAGCCGCTGGTAGTTGATCAATGGTTTATCGCGCAGGCGGTGTGTCAGCTTCCTGGAAGTTTAGCTCAGGTTAAGCAATTGCTTGAGCACAAGGACTTCGATATTCGTAATCCCAATAAGGTGCGTTCCTTGATTGGAGCATTCTGCAGCCAGAATCATGTAGGATTTCATGATGTCAGTGGCGAGGGTTATGAATTCTTGGCGGATCAAGTTTTGATTCTCGATAAGCTGAACCCACAAATAGCCTCTAGGCTCCTAACACCTCTAACACGGTGGCGGAAGTTTAGTGCTCAGCGTCAAGGTTTAATGCAGGTGCAGCTACAGCGCATCAAGGCGCAAGAAGAGTTATCGAAAGACTTGTTCGAAGTCGTAGAGAAGAGCACGATCTAATTCCCGCTTATAGAGGCGATAGAGCTGGAAGAAATAGTGAAGCAATAAAAAAGGTGGCCTAGGCCACCTTTTTTATTCAGTCGAAGTTTGCGTTTTTTAGGCGACTTCTTGCACGTTAGTAACAGGAATATTCTTCGCCCGTTCAGCAGCTTCCATAAAGTCAGCAATTTCATGGAAGTTCAGATAGCGGTAGATGCTATCGGCCATGGTATTGATGTTGCTCATAAAGCTCATGTACTCATCCATAGTGGGGATTTTGCCTAGAGCCGAGCAGACGGCTGCTAACTCTGAAGATGAGAGGTAAACGTTTGCTCCCTGACCGAGTCGGTTAGGAAAGTTTCTAGTAGAAGTCGATACTACCGTTGAGTTAGGAGCAACTCGCGCTTGGTTACCCATGCATAACGAGCAACCTGGCATTTCGGTTCTAGCACCCGATACGCCGAATACATTGTAGATGCCTTCTTCGCTGAGTTGATGTTCATCCATCTTCGTAGGCGGTGCGATCCAAAGCTTTGTAGGAAGTCCGCCTTCGACCTGCTTCAGAACTTCGGCAGCTGCCCGGAAGTGGCCGATGTTGGTCATGCAAGATCCGATGAAGACTTCGTCTATCTTCGTGCCTTGCACGTCGGAAAGTGTCTTCACATCGTCTGGATCATTAGGGCAGGCCAGCAAGGGTTCAGTAATTTCATTCAGGTCGATCTCAATTACCTTGTGGTATTCGGCATCTGCATCAGGCTCGAGTAGTTCAGGGTTTTCTAGCCATGCTTCCATTGCTTGTGCGCGCCGCTCAAGGGTGCGTGCATCCTGATAACCATTGTCGATCATCCAGCGCAGTAGCGTGATGTTTGACTTGAAGTATTCCATGATGGGTTCTTTGCCAAGACGGATGCTGCATCCACCTGCCGAGCGCTCTGCGGAGGCATCTGATATCTCGAACGCCTGTTCTACCTTCAAGTCAGGTAAACCTTCGATTTCGAGAATGCGTCCGGAGAAAATATTTTTCTTACCTTTCTTAGCCAAGGTTAGATCCCCACTCTTAAGAGCTGCATAAGGAATTGAGTTGACTAAATCGCGTAGCGTAATGCCTGGCTGCATCTCGCCCTTGAATCGAACTAATACTGACTCTGGCATGTCTAGAGGCATAACCCCGGTCGCCGCCGCGAAGGCAACAAGACCAGAACCCGCTGGGAATGAAATGCCGATAGGGAAGCGGGTATGAGAATCGCCTCCGGTGCCTACGGTATCAGGCAACAGCATTCTGTTGAGCCAAGAGTGGATAATGCCGTCGCCTGCGCGTAGCGAGACGCCGCCTCGGGTCTGAATGAAATCTGGAAGCGTGTGTTGAGTTTCGATGTCGACTGGTTTCGGGTAGGCAGCGGTATGGCAGAAGGACTGCATTACCAGATCCGCTGAGAAGCCAAGGCAAGCTAGGTCTTTCAGCTCATCACGTGTCATGGGGCCAGTTGTATCTTGACTGCCCACAGTGGTCATCTTCGGCTCACAGTAGTCTCCTGGACGCACGCCGTCGATACCACAGGCTTTGCCTACCATCTTCTGTGCGAGGGTAAAGCCCTTGTTTGTTATCGCTCCTGTTACAGGGGTTCGAAATATCGTCGAAGGCTCCAGCTTCAATTCTTCGCGAGCACGTTGTGTGAGGCCGCGTCCGATAATCAATGGAATACGACCGCCGGCTCGAACTTCGTCGAGTAAAACTTCTGTTTTCAATTCGAATTCTGAAATCAGATCGCCGCTTTCATGATTAGTAATACGGCCTGTGTATACGTCAATATCGATGATGTCGCCGGAATTTAGATTGTCGACTACTGTCTCGATTGGCAGGGCGCCGGCATCTTCCATCGTATTGTAGAAAATTGGAGCAATGTTGCCTCCGATGCAGATTCCCCCATCTCTCTTGTTAGGGATGTAAGGCATGTCGTCGCCGATGTGCCATAACACTGAGTTCGTGGCTGATTTACGTGACGAGCCAGTTCCCATTACATCGCCAACAAGCGCAACTGGATGACCAGTCAGCTCGAGTTCTTTGATTTGTTCTTCGGCATTGCTTACGCCGTCTCTCGGATTCTTGTACATCGCCTGAGCGTGTAGGGGGATGTCTGGGCGTGACCAGGCGTCCTGTGCCGGTGAAAGGTCGTCGGTATTTGTTTCTCCGGGAACTTTAAAGACAACGGCAGTGATCTTGTCTGAGAGGTCTGGTTTGTTGGTAAACCATTCTGCGTCGGCCCAAGACTGTAGGACGCGTTGTGCCTCAGAATTACCGGCTTTAGCCTTCTCAGCTACGTCGTGAAAAGCATCAAACATTAATAGGGTATGACAAAGCTCATCGGCAGCAGCGGCGGCCAGAGTGTCGGAGTCCAACAGCTCCACAAGAGTCGAGATGTTGTAGCCGCCCAGCATTGTGCCGAGTAATTTGACGGCTAGCAGCTGATCGATAAGTGGCGATTTAGCTTCGCCTTTGGCTACGGCGGAGAGAAAGCCAGCCTTAACATAGGCGGCCTCATCAACACCGGCTGGTACACGGTTGGAAAGCAGATCGAGAATAAATTCTTCTTCGCCGGCGGGTGGTGACTTTAATAGCTCAATAAGTCCTGCAACTTGTTCTGCAGATAATGGCTTGGGGACTATGCCTTGCTCGGCGCGTTCCGCTACGTGTTTTCTGTAAGCTTCTAACAAAGTTCTATCCTCTTCGATTCAGTGCTGTTAGTGAAATAAATCGACCGGCGTTACAGTGTGATCGATGTGATTATAAAAAATCACTTAACAGGGATGTCATGTTGCAAATGGTTTGGCCTGCCTATTGCTTGGGAATCCTTGCTAACGAGTGTTGCAAATCATCTCGGCTTGAGAGGGGGCAGGAGCCTAAAAAGTGCGCGTAGTCTACTGTAAAATCAGGTAAAAATCCAGTTGGTGCGTAGCTAGAAAGAGGGCTTTCTAATGCTGTTGAGGAGTATGTGATTGCTCTTTAGCGCCCGTAGATTGTGCGCGAAGTAATCTTGCAGACAGTTTACAATTGAAACAATCTTGTTAAAGTCTCTGCCTGTATTCCGATTAACCCATGCACTATCGCGTTAACACCATGGCCGTAGTTAAAACCCCCTGTCTTGGAATTTGCTCTACAACCTCTTTGGGGGATGTCGTGTGTCGTGGCTGTAAGCGTTACTCTTTCGAAGTGATCGATTGGAATGGCTACGACACCGAGGCAAAGTCGGCAGTATTGAGTCGTATCGAGAGGCTCAGTACACAGATTCTAGAGAATAAGCTGCGAATATTTTCGGAGCCGCTTCTGAGGGCGGGCTTGGATCGTTTCCACATTCCCTACGACGAATCGCTATCGGCCTATTGTTGGCTGCATAACCTGCTAAAGAAGGGGCACAATCGTGTGGAGAGTCTAGAGGAATATGGTGTCTATGCGCTGGGTAGCTATGCAGGTATGCCGCTGCCCCAGTTGTGCGAAATCATAGAGAATGAATTGCTGTTACTTAGTGAGGCGCATCATGCGCGTTATTTTTCAGCAACGAAACTCGGTAGCAAAGATCGCTCATAGCTGAGCTGTCAGAGTGGAAATTTTTCGAGCCGTAGCCCATCGTCATCTATCTCAGCAAACCATCCATGCTTGTCCCAATCCCCCAGCACTACTCTTTGAGCCTGATCTGAGTCCAGTTCCAATTCGTGAATATGCGGTCGGTGAGTGTGGCCATGTATCATTAAATTCTGCGAAGTCGCCCGCAGCCGCTGCTTAACGGCGGGAAGATTCACGTCCATGATTGCATTTTCTTTGTTGGCAGTCGCTTGTTGGCTTTGCTGTCTAGCTTGATCGGCAAATGCTCTGCGCTCATCGAGGGATTTGCTGAGGAAATCCTTTTGCCAGGAATCTTGGCGCACTGTATCGCGAAATTTTATGTATTCAACATCATCTAAGCACAGATCATCCCCATGCAGGACTATGGCAGGGCCGATGGCAGTGTCAATAATTGTGGAATCAGCAATGAGCGTAGCGCCACAGGTAGCTGCATAGGCAGGGCCTAGCAAAAAGTCACGATTGCCATGGAGGATAAAAATATCTGACCCAGCAGCATGAAAGCTATGTAGCGCATCCGCTACCGTCGAGTTCAGTTCAGTCTCATCGTCATCACCGATCCACGCCTCAAATAGATCGCCGAGGATGTAGAGCGCACTGCAGCAGTCCGCGTTTCTGTCGAGAAACGCGAGCAGTGCGGCTGTGATATCTGGCCTATCTTGTTCCAGGTGTAGATCAGAGATGAGCAGAATTCTGCTAGACAAGGTTAGTCTTCTTCGTTGACTACGACTGATTCGATGATTATCTCGTCCACCGGCACATCTTGATGGCCGCCCATTGAGGTGGTCTCACATTCTTTTAGCTTGTTAACCACGTCCATGCCGTCTGTTACTTTGCCAAAAACTGCATAGCCCCAACCTTGGTCGGTCTTGCTGCTGTGGTTCAGGAAGTGATTGTCGCCCACATTGATAAAAAACTGTGATGTGGCGGAGTGGGGCACTGCCGTTCTTGCCATTGCCAGGGTGCCGATTAGGTTGTTCAGGCCATTGTCTGCTTCGTTCTCGATGGGGGTTCCATTGTCTTTCTGCTTCAGGCCGGACTCGAAACCACCGCCTTGAATCATGAAATCGTTGATAACACGGTGAAAGATAGTGCCATCGTAGAAGCCGGACTTGGCATACTGCACGAAATTAGCGGCCGAAATGGGTGCTTTGTCGAAATCGAGTTCTACGGTAATTGCGCCGTAGTTGGTGTTTATTGTGATCATGTCTACTACCTGTTGAGTGAAGCTTGAATCTTACTGCTACGTCTCGCTCATAAATGGGCGAGATTGAGTAAGGGAGATGCCGAAAATAAGGCAATTAAACCCAGTGTCCTACTTGCCGGGGAAACTTTTTGTTATGGCAATGCAGAAAACGCTATAATAAGGCTTTTACGCGCGCCACGACAGTCTCAGTTTCAGATTGAAGTGCATAAACCGCAGAGATAGAAGAACCCTCGCAATGACAGATCAAAAATCCGCTAGCACCACGCTTGATGGGGCTGACGATAGCAGCACTTCGTCTAATTTCATTCGCAACAAGATTGCGCATGATCTCAAGGAGAATAAGCATGGTGGGAGAGTGCACACTCGATTCCCGCCTGAGCCGAATGGCTATCTGCATATCGGTCATGCAAAGTCTATTTGCTTAAACTTTGGTGTGGCCGCCGAGAATTCGGGCCTTTGTAATCTTCGCTTCGATGACACAAATCCAGAAAAGGAAAGTCAGGAGTATGTTGATGCTATCAAGAGCAATATCTCCTGGTTGGGATTTCAATGGAATGGCGATGAGCGTTACTCCTCGAACTATTTCGAAAAATTGTATGAGTTCGCGATCCAGCTCATCGAGTCGGGCAAGGCCTACGTTTGCGACCTAAGCGCTGCCGAGGCACGGGAATATCGCGGTTCATTAACAGAGCCTGGTCGGAATAGTCCCCATAGGGATCGTTCCATTGAAGAGAATAAAGAGCTATTCGCGCGTATGCGAGCTGGCGAATTTGCCGATGGCGCCTGCAGTCTGCGCGCGAAAATAGACATGGCCTCGCCTAACATCAATATGCGTGATCCTGTTTTGTATCGTATCAGGCATATAGTGCATCATCAGACCGGTTCGAAGTGGTGTATCTATCCGACTTACGACTATACCCACTGCTTATCAGATGCGATCGAAGGCATTACTCACTCGCTATGTACGCTCGAGTTCGAAGATCATCGTCCTCTCTATGACTGGATACTGAATAGCCTAGATATTGCATCCATAGCAGCGGCGAGTGACTTGGCCAACACGGATAGTGACTATGTGCTGCCTGAGCAGACCGAATTCGCGAAGTTGAAACTAAATTACACCATCGTCGGCAAGCGTCAGCTCAAGGAGATGGTAGAGACGAATGTCGTGGAAGGTTGGGATGACCCACGTATGCCGACACTGGCCGGAATGCGCAGAAGAGGCTTTACCGCCGCTGCCATTCGAAATTTTTGCGAGAGTGTTGGTGTGGCGCGTAGCGACAGCGTCGTCGATCTAGGCATGTTGGAACACGCGATTCGAGACGACTTGGACAAGACTAGCCCCAGAGCGATGTGTGTGTTGAATCCGCTCACCGTTGTATTGACGAATCTGCCGGATGAGCATCTCGAGAATCTCAGCATGGCAAATCATCCAAAGAATGAAGAGATGGGCCGGCGCACAGTTCCTCTCACCAAGCGAGTCGTGATAGATCGGTCGGATTTCGAAGAGGTTCCTCCGCAGGGTTTCAAGCGACTGACTGCAGGAGGCGAGGTGCGCTTGCGCGGCGCCTATGTGATTAAATGTGATGATGTGATTAAGGATGACGCTGGAAATATCATCGAGCTGCATTGCAGTGTCGATCTCGATACGCTCGGGAAGAAACCAGAAGGACGCAAGGTGAAAGGTGTAGTCCACTGGGTGTCCGAAACTAAGGGGATAGCTTTGAGTGTGCGGCTGTATGATCGATTGTTTACTGTTGAGAATCCGGAAAGCAAAGACATCGAAGATTTCCGCGAATGCCTGAACGAAGATTCATTGAATGAGCTGACGTCTTGCCTCGCGGAACCGGCAATAATGGAAGAGGGCGCATCACCGCGCTATCAATTCGAGAGAGAAGGCTACTACTGTCTTGACGAGAAAGCGTCGACTGAGAATGCGCGCATTTTTAATCGAACCATCACCCTGCGTGATTCATGGTAGGCCGATAGCCTATC
Source organism: uncultured Gammaproteobacteria bacterium (assembly GCA_913060495.1). Lineage (GTDB taxonomy): Bacteria > Pseudomonadota > Gammaproteobacteria > Pseudomonadales > Pseudohongiellaceae > UBA9145. The sequence continues at coordinate 244,616 of CAJXRP010000001.1, forward strand.
AAAAAGAGAAAACAGAGAAAAATAAAGAGTATTCCGTGCTAACTATTTACAACAGCCTTACGCAAACTAAAGAAGAATTTAAGCCAATCAATGATGGTAAGATCGGCATCTATGTTTGCGGGATAACGACCTACGATTATCTGCATCTGGGCCATGCGAGAATGATGGTGGCTTTCGATGTGGTGACGCGCTATCTGCGTGCGCGCGGCTTTGAAGTGAACTACGTGCGAAACATTACCGACATTGATGACAAGATTCTAAATCGTGCTAGTGAGAATGGTGAGCTATTCTCAGATCTAACTGATCGATTTATCGCAGCCATGCATGAGGATGAAGCTGCATTAGCAGTACTTCCACCGGACATAGAGCCGCGTGCGACAGGGCACATCAGCGAAATTGTCGATATGGTTAAGCTGCTCATAGAAAAAGACATGGCTTATAGGGCTGATAATGGCGATGTCTATTTCTCGGTCATGAATTTTCCGGATTATGGAAAACTGTCCAAAAAGAAGATGGATGAACTGTTGGACGGTGCGCGCATTGAAGTAGGGGAACTGAAGAAGGATCCCAGAGATTTTGTGTTATGGAAGTCATCTCCAGATGATGGCGTTGGTTGGGACTCTCCTTGGGGTTATGGCAGACCTGGCTGGCATATCGAATGTTCAGCCATGTCGACTTGCTGCCTCGGTGACAATTTCGATATTCATGGTGGTGGTTCGGATTTACTTTTCCCTCATCATGAGAACGAAGTTGCGCAATCAGAAGCGGCAACCGAGACGCGTTTCGCGAATGTGTGGATGCACAATGGCCCGCTACGTGTCGATAACGAGAAGATGTCAAAGTCGCTAAATAATTTCTTTACCGTGCGGGAGATTCTGGAAGACTACGATGCCGAAGTAGTTCGCCATCTATTGATCGCGAGTCATTATCGCAGTCCGATTAATTATTCCGAGCAGAGTTTGCAGCAATCCACCAGCGTCTTAGAGCGTTTCTATAATTGCTTGAAAGGTTTGGATGTCGCGAATGCGAAGTCGCTAACCAATAGCCGTTTTGAGAAGGCGTTCTTCGCGGCGATGGACGATGATTTCAATACGCCGGAAGCGTTTAGTGTTCTCTTCGAGATGGTAAAGGAGATCAACAAGAATAAGGAGGCTGACCCAAATCTCGCGAATCAACTCGGTGCCTTACTGGTGCGGCTCGCCAATCTGCTAGGCATCTTACAGAGCACGCCTGAGGAATTTCTGCGTAGCAATGTTGCTACGGATGTTGACGAAGCGGAGATAGATCAGCTTATCGCGGCCCGAAAACAGGCCCGTGCAGACAAGGACTGGGCGCGAGCCGATGAGATACGAGATCAATTAACGGCGATGAAAGTTGTCGTGGAAGATACTGCAGATGGCAGTGGCTGGAGAATCGAGCGCTAGTTAGTCCGTTTGTTTCGTCTGAAACTCCCGCGACATCGTGTCTTTAGCTGAAAACCAATGGAATCAAGCATTGACTGGTTCCATCGACGTGAGTATTATTCCGTCCTCTCGAAAACGAAGCGTTTTCGAGAATGTAAGACCCATTATCGGGGTATAGCGCAGTCTGGTAGCGCGCTTGCTTTGGGAGCAAGATGTCGGGAGTTCAAATCTCTCTACCCCGACCAATTTCGTTGGTTCACGCATGTGAATCAACAGCGCGGATCCACACGATTCCTTGAATCACCGCCGTTTAGCGTTCAATGGTGACTGTAGCTCAGCTGGTAGAGCCCTGGACTGTGACTCCGGTGGTCGCGGGTTCGAACCCCGTCAGTCACCCCATTATTTACCGTCACCCCCTTTTTTAATCCTCAATCGAACTAAAACTTGTGCTGTGCAGGTTTGATTCTGTAATTCGGCCCTGTTTTTAAGCCTTATATCCTTAAACCCTATATAGTTAAACTCAGCTAGTTAAATGTTAAACAGTTGATAGAATCTCGCCATGTCAGAGCAGAAAACCAAAACTATCAATGGTGCTCCCACGCCACTATCGTCCTTAAACGTGGATCAGCCCAGCTTGTTGGAAGATTCAAGCACCGGACCGCTTGCCCGTTTATCCAAAATCTACCGCCGGCTAAACGATGTGATGTCTGGGATGTACACCGGAGTAGGCTGCGCCGGAACCCCCCATGAACATCACCATTTCGACGAGCCGCTGAATGGCAAGAACTCTAAAGATTGAAGCAATTCCACCCATACGCGTACTACTAATGGTCAGCCAGTCGAATTCGTGTAAAATACACGCCGATTCGCCAGAGCCCGCATTGTTTCAAACAGCTCAGCAAATCAATCGCGCCCGTAGCTCAACCGGATAGAGCACCGGCCTTCTAAGCCGGGGGTTGCAGGTTCGATTCCTGCCGGGCGCGCCATATCTAGATTTAATATCTATAAAAATCAATTACCTAAGCAGAAAATCTTCCTCCACCGTATACATAAGCGTATACATATTTGTGATTGAGGTAAGATATGGTTTTACTTGCTCTAGGTGCATTCAACGTGTCTGTTAAATATCTGTTTAAGCCAAAAGGTCGTCGTACTTGGCACTATCGCCGACACGTTCCTTCCAGTGTAAAAGCTCACTACGCTCAGCCCCACATACTCAAGTCTCTGCAGACAGAAGATGATGTTAAAGCCGCTAAATTGGCAACAGAACTTAACCGACGCTTTGAAGAGGAATTTAGTCGTCTAGAACGCGGACTGCCTAAAACTCTCGCGCAGCCAACTTACGAGTTAGCCCTAGAGAAGCTTAATACCTTTGGGCTGTATCGAAACGCTATAAATGATCAGAGCGCGCCTGCAGACATAGCAACAGATTTTCTCGACCACATGGAAGACAAGCTGAGAGCTAATGTGCCAAAGGAGCAGTTCGAAGCTATTTGGTACAAGGGTGAGGCTGTACCGGAAGGTCTTATGGAAGCTGTTGACTCAGCAGCTCTGGAGTTAGTGCAGGGCAAATACAGGCCCAGAGCCTCCTTTTACGCGGATAGCTATATAAGCCTGCGCGGTCGTACAGAGGACAAAAAGTTTGTTAACGACGCTAAACGGGCATTAAAGTGCTTACTAGAGTTCTTGCCTGACAAGCCTCCCGGCGATTACACAAGAGCAGACGTTAGGAGGTTGGTCAGTTGCCACTTAGACAAAGGCGACGTTAAAACCGCAACACTCCATAGACGGATTACCATTCTAAGAGCAATGTTTAACAAGGTTGCAAAAGAGCATGAGCTTAAAGCTGATATGTTGCATCCATTCAATGACTTCACCGTGCCCGGATTGCGCGAAGATGCAAAAGAAAGACAAGACTTTAGCACCGAAGAGCTAGCTATTCTTAGACAAGCTATTGCGCAGAGAAAGCCGCAGATACAATCTCTAGCGCATCTCATGCTTGAGACAGGCCTAAGAGTTAACGAGTGTTGCGGACTTAAAGTCGAAGACGTTGTACTTGACGCGGAAACGCCTTATGTCATTGTGCAGAAGAACCCATTCAGAAGATTAAAGACTACGAGTAGTCGCCGATACATACCGCTCGTCGGTGTAGCCTTGAATGCCATGACGCGTGAGTGTGAAGGCAAAGAGTTTAAGGAATGGATATTCCCGTCCTACATAGACGAAGCAGCGCAGACTACCAAAAACACCTCGGCATCTGCAGCGGTTAACAAGCGTATAAGGGCCGTGTTAGGGCAGGGTGCGCCTACTTGCCATAGCTTCAGACACTCTTTTAACTCAAGGCTAAGAAACGTAGAGTGTCCTAAAGACATCAGAGACGAGCTAGGCGGATGGGCAAGCAGCGTGTCAGACAGATACGGCTCGCCTGCCGATAT
>CAJXRP010000002.1 GCA_913060495.1 uncultured Gammaproteobacteria bacterium
ATCGAAATTCCGATCAACCAGTCTTCAAAATCGGTCTCTGGGGCGAGGATTGAACTTTCCTGGCAAGGCGGCTTAGGGACCCGAAGCGCAGTGTAGTTAACCTACATGAGCATCGGAAGCACTAAGCCAACGCCGCCAGGGAGGTTCAAGACCGCCCCAGAGATCGATTTTTTTACATCATGCCTGGCATTCCACCCATACCACCCATATCAGGCATACCACCACCCATAGGTGCGCCACCGCCTTCCTGCGGAAGTTCAGTAACCATGCACTCAGTAGTAATCATCAGTCCGGCAACAGAGCCTGCAGCCTGAATCGCAGTACGAGTAACTTTCGCAGGGTCAAGAATACCCATCGCGATCATGTCTCCATATTCGCCAGTTGCAGCATTGAAACCGTAGTTGCCCTTACCTGCCTTAACTTTATCAAGGATAACTGAAGCCTCTTCACCTGCGTTAGATACGATCTGACGTAGAGGAGAAGTTGCTGCTTTGAGCAACAAGCCGATACCAACGTTCTGGTCGTCGTTGTCGCCCTTAAGGCCTTCAACTTTCTTCAATGCGCGAACTAGTGCAACACCGCCACCAGGCACAACACCTTCTTCAACAGCAGCACGAGTTGAATGCAACGCGTCTTCTACGCGAGCCTTCTTCTCTTTCATTTCCATCTCAGTGCTCGCGCCTACTTTAATCACGGCAACACCACCGGCAAGCTTAGCTACACGTTCTTGCAATTTCTCACGGTCGTAGTCGGAAGAAGTTTCTTCGATCTGCGCACGAATTTGAGATACGCGACCCTTGATAGCCTTGCCGTTGCCAGCACCATCAATGATCGTTGAGTTTTCTTTGCTGATCTGTACACGCTTGGCTGAACCGAGATCATCGATTGTCGCGCCTTCGAGACTCAGACCAACTTCTTCTGAAATCACAGTACCGCCAGTCAATATAGCGATGTCTTCAAGCATAGATTTTCTACGATCGCCAAAGCCTGGAGCCTTAACTGCTACAACCTTTACGATGCCACGCATATTGTTAACAACGAGAGTCGCTAGCGCTTCGCCTTCAACGTCTTCAGCGATAACCAACAGAGGACGTCCGGACTTAGCAACACCTTCGAGAAGACCAAGCATGTCGCGAATATTAGATACTTTCTTATCCACTAGAAGAATCAATGGATCCTCTAGATCGGCAGTCATACTTTCTTGGTTGTTGATGAAGTAAGCCGACAAATAACCACGGTCGAACTGCATACCTTCAACGACGTCTAGCTCGTTCTCGAGACCAGATCCGTCTTCAACAGTGATAACGCCTTCCTTACCAACCTTGTCCATCGCCTCGGCAATAATCTGTCCGACTTGCTCGTCAGAGTTCGCAGAGATAGTACCTACCTGAGCGATCGCCTTGGAATTTGTGCAGGGCTTAGCAAGCTTTCCAACTTCTTCAACAAGGGCAACAACCGCCTTATCGATGCCACGCTTAAGATCCATCGGGTTCATGCCAGCGGCTACGGATTTTAAGCCTTCGTTCAAGATGCTTTGTGCGAGAACGGTAGCTGTAGTAGTTCCGTCGCCAGCAACATCAGAAGTCTGTGATGCAACTTCCTTAACCATCTGCGCGCCCATGTTTTCAAACTTGTCTTCAAGTTCAATTTCTTTCGCTACGGACACACCATCTTTAGTCACGGTAGGCGCGCCAAAAGATTTGTCCAATACAACGTTGCGACCCTTCGGTCCTAGAGTTACCTTCACAGCATCTGCAAGAACGTTTACGCCCTTTAACAGTTTTTGGCGAGCTGCATCACCGAATTTTACGTCTTTAGCCATTTTTAAAAATTCCTGTCTTGTCTAAATAATTATTGGAGTCGAAAACTAATGCTCTACTTCTTCTTTTTCGTCTTTTCGATAACGCCAAATATCTCGCTTTCATTCAAAATCAATAACTCTTCGTCACCAATTTTTACTGTGTTGCTGGAATACTTTCCAAAAACTACCGTATCACCAACTTTTAAGTCTACAGGCTGAGTATCGCCATTTTCCTGACGCTTGCCAGGACCAACAGCAACAACTTCACCTTGTGCTGGCTTCTCAGTAGCAGAACCTGGAAGCACAATGCCCCCTGCGCTAGTTGATTCTTCTTCCATGCGTCGAACGACAACGCGATCTTGTAAAGGCCGGATATTCATTATTTATCTCTCCCAAATCAAACGATTTGATTAACAGTACTGAAAGCAATCACCTCTGCCCCGGTGGCTGATGTGATCATCCTCAAATTACCAATCTGCAGCGCAGGCTGCTATTTCAGGCCGCCCACGCAAATTAGTTGATGACCTCTAAATGGGGATAGTCGCTGGAAATTCAATGCTTCTGAGGCATTTACAGAGGGTTTTTTCGGGCCTATAAACAGCAAGAACGTATCTATTTGTTTTTATTGGTCTTTTTTGTCGGAATCGACATCGGGATTTCGCCCATTTTTGGGCAGAGAACCCGACTCTTCATAGTAGTCGCCCTCGTAGACATTCGAGCCTTCTGGACGCCGCTCACCGCCTGGGCCACCCCATTGGTTAAAGCTGGCCCCAGAGGCTGAACCTCCCATCGCCTTTACCATGCCAGATCGAACCACAGAACCGGCAATCTGCCTACGTAGCGGACCTGTTAACAAGACGAAACCAATGGTATCGGTGATAAATCCGGGGGTTAGCAGCAGTGCGCCTGCAGCAGCGAGCAACATACCCTCAACGATCTCCTGTGCCGGTAGCTGCCCAGATTGGAGCTTCTGGTTCGCGCGAGTTAATGTTGCGAACCCCTGTCGTTTCAGGATTTGCACCCCTATAACCGCAGTCGCAACTACCATACCAAGCGTCGTCAGCGAACCGATTCGATCGCTGACCTCAAATAACAGCAACATCTCACCTAGAGGCACCAAGACAAAAAAGATGAAAAGAAAACGCACGGCTAACCTCAGTAGAATTTATAATAAACTTACTTTAACACGATAGCGGATACGCCAACTATTGGTTATGGATGACTCAGCGCTAAACAACAAAGAGAAAATCTGGCAGATCGTCTACCAGATCCCCACAGGGAAGGTCTCTAGTTACGGTCAGGTTGCAAGATTAGCTGGCCTGCCAGGGTATGCGAGATATGTAGGCCATGTAATGAAGAACCTCCCCGCCGGAACCAAGCTTCCCTGGCACAGAGTTGCTAACTCACAAGGAAAATTATCTTTCCCCAGCGGCAGTCGCGAATACCGGACGCAAAAGCGTAGACTAGAAGCAGAGGGTGTTGTTTTTGTAAACGGAAGGTTTTCTTTAAAGAAATTTGGCTGGATTCAGGACGTCGGCTGAGGATTACTCTCAGGCGCGTACGATTTCATCAATTTTCCCACCCAGAGTAGTAAGCAGAGTCCTGGAATAACCATCAGACTGGTTAACACGAAAAAGAAGGCCCAATCACCGTTCAAAAAATCCACCAGTGCACCACTGCCTGCCGCTAGTGTAGTCCTGCCAAGATTTGATATAGAAACCATCAGCGCGTATTGCGTTCCCGTATAGGTGCGACTAGTAAAATAGGACACGAAAGAAACGAAGGCTACCGTTGAGAATGCCACGAAGAAGTTGTCGATCACTAGAGTTAGCATAAGTAAATTTACACTAGGCCCAACCACTGCGATTAGCGCGTACAATAAGTTAGCTGCAGCCATCGCCACACCAGCAACAAATAGCCCCCTGATAACGCCGAACCTAGTATTGACCATCGCTGCCACAATAGAGAATGCTGCTGTCACCAATCCACCGAAGAATTTTTGATAGAAACTAATTTGATCGGTAGTAAAACCAACTTCTACATAGAAAACTAGAGACATGCGACCCAGCATGGCTTCTCCGAGTTTGAATACGAGTAGAAATATTAATACGGCAAACGCCAGACGATATCCGCAGCGATCAAAAAATTCCTTGAAGGGTCTTACAAAATATTCAGCCAACCAGTCTGCCACTGAGGACTTTCCAGGCTTCTTACTAGTTTCAACTAGCAGGTCTGCTTCCTCAATTACCGGCTCTGGCGAGGCTATTACGAAAACAAAAATGAAAAAATAGATGAGTATCAGGTAGCGATAAACCGTGGGCCAATCTAGCCCGATCGTTTCACCGCCCAATGCCAATGCCAAAGCTCCGCCTATAAAACCATAACCTGCCCACCATCCACTGGTAGCCATAGCAGCGGCGTACGGCATCTTCGCATCCATCTCATCGCGGGAGAAGATGGTAATACGGTAAGCATCGACAGCGATATCTAGGGTTGCTCCGAATGCTGCGATGGCAACGGCAATTATCGTCACATAAAGCAGGTTCTCTCTAGGGTCACCCAGGCTCATCGCAAACAGCAAAACGGCAATCGCTATCTGACACAGCAAAATCCAAGACCGCCGTTGACCAAACAGCCGATTCAAAACCGGCAGCTTTATCCTGTCAACAAATGGAGCCCACATCCAATTGATAGCATAGACGGTTCCCACCGCGCCAATAAAGCCAATGGTAGAACGGGAGAACCCGGTTTCCTGCAGCCACAACGTCAGAACAGAGCCGGTCAGCACATAGGGAAAGCCACTACAGAACCCAAACAACAGAATCGTGAGAAAGCGCCTGTCTCTTAGCGCTCGAATGGAATCTGCGAATGAAAGTTGCTGTGACAAATGAAATTCCTAGATTGCCCTAAGGCGCAAAACGAAGGTGGTACCTAGTCGCGGAAATTATCGTACTGCAATGGAACGCCAAAACTACCGTCCTTAAGCAAAGCCATCACCTGCTGAAGATCATCGCGCTTCTTGCCGGTGACTCGCAATTTCTCGCCCTGAATCGCCGTTTGCACTTTTAGTTTGGCCTCTTTTACAGTCTTTACAATCTTCCGTGCAATGTCTGCCTCGATGCCCTGTTGTACGGTAACGACCATATTGGCCCTCATGCCTACTAGCTGCACCTCACCTTCTTTAAGGCTCTTGATATCGACACCACGCTTTACCATCTTCGAGCGGAGTATCTCCAGCATCTGTTGAATTTGGAAATCTGCCTCGGCACTTAGGGTGATATCAGAATCGTTGCTTAATTCGAAGGAGGCATCTTTTCCCTTAAAATCGAAACGTGTTCCCACCTCTCGATTGGACTGATCTAATGCATTAGTCAATTCATGCATATCAACTTCTGAAACTATATCGAACGAGGGCATCGCTAACTCAACTCCTATCTATCGGCGGATAAAACCAACCAGCATTGTAATTTTTTGATGGTGCCCGCCTAGAAGCGGGATCTTATGCAGGTAAGCAGTTTATCATTAATAGTGAATGCAACACATTAAATGATAAGATCGACCAAGCCACGATAATGCTGAATTTTAGACGCTTATTCACTGAAAAAGCTCGCACATCCACAGAATTTTAGGAAATCACTTTTGATCGCCCAGAGGCAGATACTACTACTGATATCGCTAACAGTTTTTGCCGTGGCTAGTATCGTATTCTCACTGCTTAGTGGTAGCGTCGATATAACAGTTACTCAGTTAGCGCAGGATATCTTTTCAGCAGAGCCCAACCTCAATTCACAGGTACTGCAAGAGATTCGCATCCCCCGAACTTTGGCCGCATTTGTAACCGGCGGCTTATTGGCGCTTTCCGGCGCGATCATGCAAGTGCTACTTCGCAACCCCCTCGCCGACCCTTATATCTTAGGTATTTCCGGTGGGGCCGCGGTCGGAGCTCTTTCGGCGATCCTGCTTGGAGCAACAGGATTTTGGCTCTCAAATGCCGCCTTCGCCGGCGCCCTATTCTCTATATTCTTGGTCTTTGGCATTGCCAATAAATTTGGCAACTGGTCTGTTACAAGATTACTACTCACGGGCGTGGTCGTTTCTGCAGGCTGGGGAGCCGTAATCAATATTCTGCTCACCACGAGTTCCACCAACAACGTGCAGAGCATGTTGTTTTGGCTGATGGGAGACTTGAGCCAAAGTAGCGTCAATCCAGCTCACTATTTGCTATTGCTTGTAGGTTTGGCTGGCGGCCTTATCGTCAGCCGTTCACTGAACGTACTCATACGCGGCGAGTTATTAGCGGTGAGTTTAGGAGTCAACGTACAGTCACTGCGTCTCTTGTTATTCTTTTCCGCTTCTGTTTTTACAGCAACTGCCGTAACAATCGCCGGCTCTGTTGGTTTCGTCGGGCTGATAATTCCTCACATGTTGCGACTTGTGGGTGCTCGAGACCACCGCATATTGATACCTTCCTGTGTGTTGCTAGGCGGTAGTTTTCTGGTTTTGGCAGATAGCCTCGCTCGAACGCTAATAGCACCACAGCAGCTTCCCGTTGGCGTGGTTACCGCGGTCATCGGTGTGCCTGCTTTTATCCTGATTCTAAGATCTACAATACGGAAATAGCATGGCGAACTTGGAAATCCAGTCCCTAAGCCTTCAAATTGAGGATAAGATTCTTTGTCGCGATCTGAATGTCCAGATTAAGGAGAATCAGCGCTGGGGATTGCTAGGGAAAAATGGAGCCGGTAAAACCACTCTGTTACATGCCCTGATAGGAAGGCGCCCTGCAGATCATGGCAGCATTCAGTTAGATGGAACCAGCGTCTACGATCTAAAACAGAGGGAATTGGCGAGCAAAGTTGGCATACTATTTCAGCAAGGAATTGAAGCACTGCCGGCAACGGTTTTTGAAACAGTCATGCTCGGACGCCATCCACACACGCAATCGCTGTTGTGGGACCACAAGAAAGACATTGATATTGCCGAGCAGGCCTTAGCCGCCTTCGACTTGGACCAATTAAAAGAACGTGGGGTAGATACCTTATCTGGGGGCGAACAGCAGAGATTGGCTCTGGCCATGTTGCTGGCCCAGACTCCGCAGCTCTTCTTGCTAGACGAACCCAGCAATCATTTGGATGTCGCGTTTCAGGTCAAACTACTCTCGGTACTTACGAATAAAGTCGCCGAGACCTCCGCCAGTTTGATCATGGCAACCCACGACATCAACCTCGCATTCAGATTCTGTGAAAATATAATTTTGTTACTAGAAGGTGGTGAGGCACTAGTCGGACGAAGTGACGACGTGCTCACCGAAGAGAACTTGAGTCAGGCCTATGGCTGCCCTATAAAATCTGTGAGTAGCGGTGAGCACCGCCTATTCTATCCAGCCTAAGCTATTCAAACTAAACTTAGCCCTTTAGTTATAGCGCCAAATGTCTCACATCACCGAGCAGCTTGCCTAAATAGGTAGCAAACAACCCACCGTCTACGCCATTAACCGCTTTATGATCATACGAAAGCGTGATCGGCAAAATCTTCCTCGGCACAAATTCTCCGCCGATATAGACAGGCTTAATATCAGTTTTACCGACACCGAGAATAGCCACTTCAGGAGCATTAACGATTGGGATAAATCCTGTGCCGCCTATAGCACCCAGACTCGAAATAGTAAAACAAGCACCTTGCATCTCAGCGGCGGTAAGCTTTCTATTCTTCGCTTTATTGGAAAGCTCGATAACTTCTTCCGCGATCTGCCAGATTGTCTTCTGATCGACATCTCTGATTACTGGCACAACCAATCCTGCCTCAGTCGCTACGGCCATACCGATATGTACATACTTCTTCTGGATGACATATTCGCCCGAAGAATGTAATGAAACATTAAACTGCGGATATTCCAATAGAGCTTTGGCACAAGCTTTCAACAGGAATGGCAAGAACGTTAATTTAACACCGCGCCGCTCCGCCTCACCCTTCAATTCAGCTCTGAACTCTTCAAGATCAGTCACATCGGCTTCATTAAATTGCGCCACATGTGGAACAGAATTCCAATTGCGCTGCATATTAATTGCGGTGAGTTTGTGCAACTTACTTCGCTGCACTTCTTCCACTTCACCGAACTGGCTGAAATCTATATCCGGTATAGTCGATACCGCAACGCCCTGACTCGCTGGAGCGTTGATTTTTTTCTTAACAAATTCCTGCACATCCTCTTTCAGGATTCTAGACTTCGCACCACTGCCTTTAACTTGACCGAGGTTGACGCCCAGCTCTCTGGCCATTTTTCGCACAGCAGGGCCTGCATAGATCTTTTTCGAGGAATCATTTCCAGTTGCCGCTGCGGGCTGAGGCACTGCCTCTGCTTGCTGTGGAGTGGCAGCTGGCTCGCTTGCCGCTTGTTTCTCAATCGGCTGCGCTTCTTGTTTAGCTTGGGGCTCTTCCTGTGCAGCCTGAGGTGCTACTGCCAAGATTTTTGCAATTTGTGAGCCAGTCTTAACCTTGTCTCCGACAGCAACTAATAATGATTCTATGACGCCAGCGTAAGGTGCCGGCACGTCCATAGCCGCCTTATCGGATTCGAGAGTAATTAACACATCATCGGCTTCGACTGCGTCCTTCTCTTTAATATGGATCTCGATAATCTCGACTTCGTCATCGCTGCCCAGATCTGGCACTTCGATAGTCTGAGAAGTAGCAGTAGCTGCTGCAGGAACTGGGGTCGGCGCTTCAACCTTTGCAGGCTCAGCGGCTGGCTCTACTTTGCTTGATTCGGCGGCAGCCTCTGGCTCCTTCGCCGGAACAACATCTTGAGCATCGCTTTCAGCAACTTCCAGCGAGAGCATCTCACTACCGGTACTCACCTGATCACCCAGGTTCACCGAGATACTCTTCACTACGCCAGCCATAGGCGCTGGGATTTCCATAGCCGCTTTGTCGCTTTCCAAAACCAAAAGTGAGTCATTCTCTTCCACAGACTGACCAACCGAAACAAGCAACTCGATTACTTCTACTTCACTGGAGTCACCCAGATCTGGAACTTTTATATTCTCAATTGACACCGGTAAAGGCTCCTGAATGTTATCAACTCAATTCTGTTTCGATTACTGCGCTAGCGGGTTTGGCTTATTCTGATCTATCCCGCTGCTCTTCATGTGATCGGTAATCTGCTTCGCGGTAACCACGCCTACTTCTTTCAATTCGGTCAACGCAGCCAGCACGATGAACTTACAGTCCACCTCAAAGAAATGTCGAAGCTGCTCACGGCTGTCGCTGCGACCAAATCCGTCTGTACCCAACACTCTAAAAGTTTCAGGAACGAACTCTCGAACCTGATCTGAATGCGCCTTCATATGATCCGTAGCTGAAATAATTGGCCCCTTCTGTTTAGCCAGCATTTCAGTTACATAAGGAACCTTAGCCTTCTTGCTTGGGTTCAACATATTTTCACGAGTTACAGCCAGCGCTTCTTTACGCAACTCATTAAAACTAGTCACGCTCCACACATCAACCGATATGCCGTAGTCTGAACGAAGCACTTCAGCGGCCTTCCTAACTTCAAGAAGAATAGTGCCACTGCCTAGCAATCGTAGTCGATGATCAGATTTTGGTTTTGCTGTCTTATAGGCTTTACTGCTTCCGTCTTCGAGCAGATACATGCCCTTGATGATGCCTTCTTCGGCACCCTTCGGCAGCTCCGGTTGCTGGTAATTTTCATTCATAGTGGTGATGTAGTAGAAGACGGATTCCATCTCCTTGTACATTCTACGCAAGCCATCCTGAACGATAACCGCAAGCTCATAAGCATAAGCTGGATCGTAAGAAACACAGTTCGGAATCGTTGATGCCAAGATATGGCTGTGACCATCCTGATGCTGCAAGCCCTCACCGTTAAGTGTCGTGCGACCGGCAGTAGCACCGATCAAGAAACCTCGCGCCTGCGAATCACCCGCTGCCCAACACAGATCTCCCACTCGCTGAAAACCAAACATAGAGTAGTAAATATAGAAAGGTATGAGGGGATAGTTGCTAACGCTGTAAGAAGTAGCAGCCCCCAGCCACGCGGAGAACGCGCCGGATTCAGTGATGCCTTCTTCCAGCATCTGTCCCTCTTTGTCTTCGCGGTAATACATCACCTGATTAGAATCCTCAGGATCGTACAGCTGCCCTACTGAGGAGTAGATACCCATCTGGCGAAACATACCTTCCATGCCGAAAGTACGCGCCTCATCCGGAACTATGGGGACAACACGTTTGCCCACTTCCTTATCCCTGGATAGAGCCGCGAGTATGCGTACGAAGGCCATAGTGGTGGAGAGTTCTCTATCGCCACTGCTCTTCGTTTGGTTCTCAAAGGCACTCATGTCCGGAATTTTCAGCGGTATCGTATCAACGCGCCGCTGCGGAACAGGCCCGCCTAATTTACTGCGCATCTGGCGCATGTAGGTAAGCTCGAGACTATCCTCTGCCGGCCTGTAGTAGGGAACCGATTCCAGGTCCTTATCTTTAATTGGAATACCGAAGCGGTTTCTAAATTTCTTCAAACCCTCAATGTCGAGCTTCTTAACCGAATGCGTATCGTTCTGCGCTTCTGCCTTATCGCCGAAGGCGTAGCCTTTAACCGTCTTCGCAAGAATTACTGTCGGCTTGCCATTGCTCTGCACGGCCTCTGCATAGGCAGCATAGACCTTGTAAGGATCATGACCACCACGGTTTAGAGCCATGATGTCATCATCGGAGAGGTGTTCAACCATCTTCAGCAGCTCAGGGCTCTTTCCGAAGAAGTGCTCTCGCGTATAGGCTCCGCCACGACTAACGTAGTTTTGGTATTCACCGTCAACCACCTCATCCATACGGGCCTGAAGTATGCCGTCCTTATCCGCATGCAGAAGCTTGTCCCAGTGCCTTCCCCAAACCACCTTTATAACGTTCCAGCCAGCACCGCGGAATACGCCTTCAAGCTCTTGAATGATTTTGCCATTGCCGCGCACAGGACCATCGAGTCGCTGCAAATTACAATTGATAACGAAAATCAGATTGTCCAGCTTCTCGCGTCCAGCCTTGCTAATAGCACCAAGTGATTCCGGCTCATCCGTCTCGCCATCACCAAGAAATGCCCAGATCTTGCGATCGCTATTGTCCACCAGCTTGCGGCTAGTTAGGTATTTTAGAACGTGAGCCTGATAGATGGCTGTAATCGGGCCTAGGCCCATAGATACTGTTGGGAATTGCCAGTAGTCAGGCATCAACCAAGGGTGTGGGTAGGAAGAAAGGCCATCGCCGTCTACTTCCTGCCTAAATCTATCGAGCTTAGCCTCATCCATGCGCCCTTCTAAGTATGAGCGTGCATAAATACCGGGAGATGAATGCCCCTGAAAATAGATCAGGTCGCCTTCGTTTTCCTCGTTCGGTCCACGGAAGAAGTAGTTAAAGCCCACATCATAGAGTGTAGCCGCTGAGGAGAAGGTGGAGATATGACCGCCGATACCTGGATCGCGCTCATTTGCTCGCATAACCATGGCTAGAGCGTTCCAGCGAATGATGCCACGAATCTCCCTCTCCATGAACATATCACCCGGCATACGATCTTCGTTGGTGGGTGATATTGTATTGCGGTAAGGCGTGTTGACCGAACCCGAAGATGATACGACACCTTCAAGACTTGCTTGATCCGCAAGGCGATTTAATAGGTATTGGGCTCTATCGATACCCTCTTCATCTACTACCGAATGAAAGGCATCTAGCCATTCCTTGGTTTCTTCTGGATTTCCGTCATTTTGCTGAGTCATGTTTTGTAGATTCCGCATCCATCACGAGCCTAGCGCTCGTCTAGTTTGTGTAAATAAATTACAAAGCGGGCGTAATTCTAACCCAAATCCCGCTGTTTTTCTATTTTGGATTCCCGAACCTTGTAGTATTACTACAAAACTCTTTCGGATATCACATCTTGCCTTATCTTGCTTTATTTATTTAAAATCAACAAGTTAAAGAAAATTCACGCCAAATATAAAAGCCTATAGCCGAAAAACTGAAGCCTAGAGAGCAAAATACTACAATCCCTACATACTTACTCAAGTAATTAATTTACTAAATTGCAGACCAAAGGCAAAACGATTCTTTCTTACGCGGCGTTACAAGCCCACAATTGTGATTAAAGCGAGCACGCTCAACCAGATGGCCTGACTTCGCTCCAACAAGCCCAATATCGCCTGAATTTCCATAGATTCGCTATCCTGAGGCACTGCCTCTTCACCCTCTTCAGCGTCGCTATTTACAACCATGCCAGATGCCGCGCAACCAGCATATCCATAAAGAAGGTCAGCATTGCTTGTCTCAATGCTGAAGTGCCAGAATGAATTGCGAACATTTTCAAAGCACTGCACAAAATTTCCAGCTAGTGAGAAGGTGAGTGCTAGAAGCCTCAGTGGAACCCATTCCAATACCTGAAGCACCAGACTAATGAAATCAACTTGCTTCTGTAGCTGCCGCTCTCTGTGGCTATCACGCAGTTGGTAGCTAATATAAGAAAACAATATGCCTAGTGCACCTGTGCACATATACCAAAAAAACATAACAAACATTTTCTCAAAGCTGCGGTAAGTAAGTTGTTTACTGAAATACCTACCAATTCCATCCTTGTCATCTCCATCCGGAAGGCTAGTTGTATGAAATTCCTGCTTGAGGAAGTCGATGCAGGCGCCCATATCACCTCCTCGAAACTTCTCAAGAAAA
Source organism: uncultured Gammaproteobacteria bacterium (assembly GCA_913060495.1). Classification (GTDB taxonomy): domain Bacteria; phylum Pseudomonadota; class Gammaproteobacteria; order Pseudomonadales; family Pseudohongiellaceae; genus UBA9145. Next base: position 12,527 of record CAJXRP010000002.1, read on the forward strand.
TTCTTCGCCAACTGGCCCGGCTGTGTCCGGTCGAAGGCAACGAGCAGAATCAGTATATGCACCACCATGGTGACAAGCCCAAAGACACTGCCTGCGGTAAGGAACAAGATCAGAGCAAGTGAGAGCAAAGGTAGCCCGTAGATGAGAACGAAGGCCGCAAGCCAACCGAGGGAGGTTTTGTTGACGAGATCTGCAGCCCAGTCTTCAATTCTGCATCTGAACCTGAAGAACCAGCCATCATTGAAGCGGTCAAAGTCTTTGAGCCAGAGATAATTGACCATCAAACAAATCAGAATCACTAAAAATTTCATTCGAATCCTTCTTTAATATGCATTTTACTGCATGCGCTTTCTCTTGCCGCTAGAGACCAAGCAAGGACTCAAGTTGACAGCGACCGCTTGTACCTGTCCCAGTCAAAGCAAGGACCGGGGTCTGTTTTTCTATCTGGCGCTATATCGCTATGCCCGACTATTTTGTCAATACTCATCAATGGGTATGTACTTAGCAATAACTGAGTCACGCCCACGAGACTCGCATACTGATTATCGGTAAATGGATCGAAATCAGTACCCTCAAGTTCAATTCCAATAGAGTAGTCATTGCAGTTATCTCTCTCGCAGAAAAGCGACTCTCCCGCATGCCAAGCCCGATTGCTAAAAGGGACAAACTGCGTGAGCCGCCCCTCACGATCGATCAACAGATGAGCCGACACCTTGAGATCTGCTATTTCTTTATAGAAAGGATGAGATTCGCTATTCAGCTCGTTGCAAAAAAACTGCTGAATAGCAGACGTGCCGAACTCGCCGGGAGGGAGACTGATATTGTGAATCACCAGCAACTCAATATCGGCGCTGTCTGGCCTAGCATTCTGATTAGGCGACTCTAACAATTGAGCACCTATCAAGATGTCGTTGGCTATAGAGAGCTCCATGGCAACAGTCCAGCGAACGAATAAAATTCAAAATAGCGCCCGCCCCAAAAAAAGGCAAACACATTACAGGCGTTCGATATTACCACAAAATGCTAATGCGCTTGAGGATGCAAGCCATGACTGATAATTAGGTAGAAGGATACGGGGGTGCGAGCGAATCTACGCGGTGGGAAGACACCTAAGACTTACGTTCGAATACGGTGATATTACAGTCAGCAGGTTTAAGGGCATTTTTCGATAGCAGGATCTCTCCACGATGAAGCGATATAGCTAAGCCTAATCGACTGCGGGTAATAGCGATCTTTCTAGCACCCGTCTTTGAGCCTGAATTAGTTATAACGAATATATCATCCTGAGACCCACTTTTAGTAACAACACAATCATGCAGCTTTCCCTTGATGAGCATCTGCACGGAACTGCACACAGCCATGCGATCTACAGTAGAAAGACAATCGAGCAACTGCGCCTTGTCTTCGCTTTCCGCATACTCATCATTTACCGGCTCTCCGTTTATAAGCTGCGCTATCTCGTTTAAGTCGTCGGCATCTAGAATGCTTGCGCCCGACGGACTTACTGTCGCCTCCGGGGCGATGCGCGGGCCTAGCTCAGTATCCCTGCCTGCATTTGTAGGCAGCAATGATTTAGCCCTTCCCGAAAGATGATCCTTAAGCTCTGTAATGAAACGCTCTTCTTCAGCAACAGAGACTCTCAGCAGTCGCAGCCCCTGACTTAGTTTCTCAATGAGCAGCGTCTCATCAAATTTATTCGTTTCTATCTGATTCGCACTGCACATTACCAACAACTGTAAAACATGCTCCGCCTCTTGCCACTCAAGACTAGACACGCCTTTATTGAGACCAATAAGCAGCAACACCATGCGCCAATGCTCCTCGGCCATTTGTTGCACAAAACCAGGCACATCCGCAGCTGATTGCACTATTTGTAAAGCATCCTTAACTGACAATTCAACCACCTTGGAATCAGGCTTAATCTGTTGAAATTCAGTAGCCGAATTGTGTGTCGTCGCGGCTCTTGGCGTACAACTGCTAGCAACGGGAACATGAAAGGAAGATGATGATGAATAGAGCCGATCCACGAATTGTTTATTATCGATATTATTAAGAATGCTGATGCTATCTAGAAATAACTTTTCCATTCCCATAAGAAAATGCTGTTCGAATAACTTCATAAACACCAACCGGATTTCTAGATCGATTTTAATCGAGTCTTGAGCCTCGACAAATCCAAACAATACGGATGAGACCAGTGTATTACCGCGTATCAAGTGCTTACCATTTTTACTTTCTATTGCAGGAATAAGACTTTCAATCTGCTTCATATAAGGCGAATAGTATTTATTCGCCTTACGCGCCATCGTACTTATAGCAAGCTCAATCTCCATACTCTCAAAAATGACTGACGACTTAGAACCTTGCACCGACGACACGGAGGAGTAATCAAACTGAGAATTTTCACGCTCCATATAATTCGACGCAGCATCGAGGAAAGCTTCTTCAAACAAGACTTGCTTGGCACGAATTTCTCGCATCGCACTCAGGTAGTCGCTACCTGCTGTGAATTGTCCTTGCTTGCCAGCCTCAAAAATGAAGTCATCAACCTCATCAAAGAAGCTGCCGCTCAGCTGATTCATCTGCTTGCGCAGCCGCTGTCTTAGCGCCCAGCCAGCCTTCTCATTCAGCGCCTTATGCGCAGACTGAAGTTTAGTAGCTTGGTTTACCATCGAGACTATAGACATTGTTTTCGGGCTAAGCCCACATATTTAGTTAGTGGTATGTCGAGATTTCTTATATCACCCAGCCTGCAGCTAAAGCATGACATTGGTCACATACCTGAGAATTGACGGCTATTTGGAGTAAATTCAATCGCTTACTTCGCCAATATCCATTAAAAAATATGACGGAGTTCACAACTTCCTATTCCAAGAGGGATGAGACATAATCTTCGAAATGCCCTCCCCAACGACAGGAAACACCCCTCCACCAGGAAAACGCATTGGCCAAGGAATGCTTGTATTTAGTTTCGTGCTTGGGCTAGGCGGCTTAACCTTCTTCTTTGAAGGCCAAATACAACAACAGTTAAACCCAAATCAGAACCCATTGTCGATGGAGCTACGCTCGGGAATACGGGAAGTTGTATTGCAACAAAATAGACAGGGTCATTACGTGGCAAACGGTACCGTAAACAATGTGCCGGTTCTCTTTCTATTGGACACTGGCGCCACCGATGTTGCTATCCCCGAATCAATTGCTCTCGCCGCTGGCCTACAGCGTGGGAGTGCATCTCGCGCATCGACAGCAAATGGAGTAGTCACCGTTTATTCAACCCGAGTGGCTGAATTAACTCTAGGCAACATAGTTCTCAAGGGGGTCAACGCTAGCATCACCGCTAGCATGACTGGCGAGACCATCTTGCTCGGCATGAGTGCACTGCGTCAGGTAGAATTCAGTCAACGCGGCAACGAACTGACGCTACGACATTTTCCGGAGTCTTAAAATAATGCCCCCTACTGTCCCCAGCGATATAGCTAAGCTCGTCACCTTTAGTCTGCAAGAAGATGTTGGCACAGGCGACATTACCGCAGAACTCATTCCAATAGAGAAAACCATTTCGGCAAAACTAATAAGCAGAGATACTGGGGTTTTTTGTGGACGACCTTGGGCAGACGAAGTAATACAGCAAGTAGATAGCTCGCTCAGAGTAAACTGGAACATCGAAGAGGGAGGTGAACTTACCCCCGATCAAACACTCGCCCAAATAACTGGCTCAGCCCGCAGCATTCTGACTGCCGAGCGAACCGTCTTAAATTTCCTACAAACCCTTTCTGCCGTTTCGACAATAAGCCAGCATTATGCATCCCTAGTTAGACACACTTCGGTAAAATTATTAGACACCAGAAAAACCCTGCCAAGCCTGCGCTCTGCTCAAAAATATGCAGTTCGTATCGGAGGTTGCTTCAATCACCGCATGGGATTGTTTGATGCCTTCTTGATAAAAGAAAATCATATCGTCGCCTGCGGCGGCATAGATGCTGCTATAGCTAAAGCTAAAGCGTTATATCCAAACAAGCCCGTCGAGATAGAGGTACAAAACCTGACTGAACTTGAACTGGCTATATCGGCACAGGCGGACATCGTTATGCTAGACAACTTCGACCACGGCAATACAGTAAAGGCCGTGGAACTAAATGGGGGACGCTTGAAACTAGAGGCTTCCGGGGGTATAGATGCGGATATGCTGGTATCTATCGCTGAAACTGGCGTAGACTATATTTCTTTGGGCGCGCTGACCAAAAATTGTCAGGCCACAGACCTTTCACTATTGATAGAATGACAGCGATCCCGCGGACTCATCGCGGTCTTCCGTCTAGAATACTCAGGGGTAATAGATGCAATACAAAGCCTTGTGCAAAAATTTACTCTCAATTGGATTACTGGTTTTCCCTGTATTGGCGTCGAGCCATGGTGGGAATATTGACCTCAATGGCGGGCACTACTACGGCCGCTCTTATCATTGCCATCTTAGCGGATGCGAAATGCCAGACACATTCACCATCGGGAGAAGTCGCAGGGACAACCTCAGCACTAATCGCCGTGCTAGAGAAAAATTCTTCAATACTGACGATTGGAACTTCGAAGTCGACTTTGATAACGACTGCCAATCAACACGGCAAGAATTGTTGATTCTAACTAGTCGCACTCAACCGAGGTTTACCAACCCACGCAACTGTGTGGTTCGTACCGGTGAATGGCTGGATGAATATACCGGCAAGCTCTTCAAGGTAGCCGTTAAGGTCGATATAGATCATGTCATCCCGCTCATGTATGCACATACCCACGGCGGCGATCGCTGGCCGCCGGAGAAGAAACTTCAGTTTGCCAATGATCCTCTCAACATGATGCTGGTTGAGCAACGAGAAATTAAGAAAAAGCGTGAGCGCGGTCCAGATCGCTACCTTCCGCGCAAAGAATTTCAGTGCGACTATGCGGGCATGTGGCAAGCAATAGCCAACAACTACGACCTTGATCTAGAGACTCGCGATGAAAATAAAATTAGAAAAATCTTAGAGGACTGCGCAGACTAGCAACAGCTTGGATTGCAGAAAAATGTCGTGCAAAAAAATGCCGAACTAAGTTCGGCATTTTTTGGTCTACTGTTTGGCCCACTTTGAACTAGGGGCTCAAGACCTTGATAACATCCATGCCGTTGTCTGGATCCAACTTAGCATCGCCTGCAGGGAAACCATTCTCAGACAAGATATAGGCTATAACGTCCGTATACTCATCGAGCATCAAAGAACCAGGATTGTCCGCGGGCATAGTTCCTAACATTGCCTCCCACATCCATAGCACTGGCTGGTCATTGTAAGACTTCAGGATGTCTCGGTAGAAGCGCATGTCGTGGCATGTCTTACAACTAGTATCGTAGACGATTTTGCCAGTCTCTGCCTGTGCGGCAGTGAAGACGCCGTCATTCACAGTTCTATCCTGAGCGATACCAATCTGACTTAGCGCAAGACCAGTCAATGCCAAAATTATTTTCACCGAATTATTCATCGTTTAATTCCTCAGCAGAAAGTGAAACTCCTGTTTCAGGCCTGCTTATCCTTTAAGATCAATTCTCTGCAGCTCAGGCTAGCGGCTGTCATTCTTTTCCTAAATCATCCTAGTGATTGAGCTGATTTAGGAACCGCGTAAACATAAACTACATCGGTCATTATATCAAGTAGCTGCGCCTTTCAGGGAAAATCAATATCACAATTAATTTCTTATAAATCAGCTGCTTAATAATATATATCTACTATAGGCTAGGGTAAATGAACGCCAGCTTAACTGTTACTTCAGCCGCATTTGGAATGTTGATGTTTATCACAAATTACAATACTTGAATCGCATTAACAGCCCAATAAGTAGGCCTGCACTCCTAGCACTCCGCAAAGCCCCACCCAACCAGCCCTTGCGTAATATTGGTGTAGATATAATTGAGTACCTCATGCAGAAAAAACCAGCAACTATCGGCAAGAATATTCTCAAGGGTGAATACAGTGTATCGACCTTGAAAATTATGAGAAGAAATCGAATACCATGCTTAAATAGAGAAGCTCTTTAAATTTGTCGGCCCAAATCTCCCTAAACCCCGAAGTTAAGTCCAGAGTTTTATGGCCTGTTGTTGCCGATAAAAGCCTGTTACAGACCGATTGGCAATGCACTGCTCATCGCTTGTCTGATGAGAATATTCAAATTGGGAGGCGGTTCAAATGTGCACGCATTTGAATCAAACCTGGACCTGGCTGTCTGTAATGCACTGAAAGCTATGAGTATAAGATCTGATAAGTTCGCTCTCGATAGGCAGCACTAAATCCCTATCCAGCCCTTTCTTGAAGGCTACCACAGACTATTTGCCAAAAAGAAAGGGTCATCTCCCTGCCAACCAACCACTTTACTGACAAATTTTGTCAGCAAAGTCCCATATTGTCAGTTCGTGACGCGCAAGGATTGTTGAGATAATTACTACAAATATTGAACATATTAAGCAATATCAATAGCTTAAGTTTCATTTAGACTTCTGGCACGGAAAATGTATTAGTTAGCGTACCCGTTGTTAACTCTACGGACAGAATCTTAACTTAGTTAGCTTTCCAAACTGGAGATAGAAAATGAAAAAAGTACAAAATGGTTTTACACTGATCGAACTGATGATCGTTGTTGCGATTATCGGTATTCTAGCGGCGGTAGCACTTCCCGCTTACCAAAACTACTCTAACCGCGCAGCATTCTCTGAGCTAGTTCTTGCTACCTCCCCTCGCAAGACAGCTGTCGAGCTCGCGATACAAACTCGCAGCCCGGCTAATCTTGCAGCTCTGGTTGAGAATGTAATGGGCATTCCTGCTAACGTTACTGCTGCTGCAGACACTCATGGTGGGTCAGTCGTTGGTGGAGTGATCACTATGACATGGCGGGCTACCGAGGGAAGCTCTGGCGCTCAAGTTGCCGAAGCCTTGGCTGGTACAACTTACACTTTGACTCCGAACGGCGTTACCCCTCCTGTACAGTGGACTGAAGGCGGCACTTGTCTGACTGCTGGTTTCTGCTAGAACGGAGATCACCCTCGCTTACTTAACTCAAGTCACGCTTGAGTACGAAATAGCTGGCACCCAACACACATTGCGGTGCCAGCATTTCAAAACCTTCGAAGCCTCTTCTGCTTAGAAGTCATAGAATACAGCCCCCTTGCTCTAATTAGTAATCCCTTATAATTTCAACTTGATGTTGCGCTTGTTATCTCTTACCCAAAACTAGTGGGAAACAAAAGAAAGCCCGATGATTAAAAACAAACAAACAGGCTTCACCCTCATCGAACTCATGATAGTCGTCGCCATCATTGGAATTCTTGCCTCCGTAGCACTGCCCGCTTATGACCTCTATAGAAATCGCGCTCGCTTTTCGGAAGCAATCTTAGCCATAGGCTCCCATCGCGGCGCGATATTAGTACAGGCCCACTCGGATCGTTTCACCGATATCACCGAGGTCGATGCCGGCACAAACGGCATTCCTCCTACGCAAGCACAGACGGCCTCTACACATGGCATCGATGTAGTCGACGGAGTGATCACGGTAACCTGGATGGCAGACGGAACAGATCTAGCAGGAACTACCTACACACTCGCAGCTCAGGGAGTAGTGCCGCCAATTGAATGGATATCCAGCGGTAGTTGCACCACCGGCGGGTATTGCTAGGAATAGATTTTATTCGACTTCAGTTAGCTCCCAAACTGATTAGAGAATCGTTACTCAGCAACAACAGCAGGCATACCCTCACTTTCATAGAAACTACTCAAAACCCGACTCTCCGCGTCAAAACATACAAACCCGCTAACAATTGCCGATACGAAAAGACTGAGCCGACAGGAATCATCAAGCTCACGCAGCACCTCTTCCGATACTCGGCGCCTCGTAGACTCCTCTCCTCTAAATATACTTTCTAAACCGTCTACCGGCAAAGCATTGTATTTTTCAGTTTGCATGTACAGTGGGTCTCCGATGAATTGAGCCCGGATAGAAGCAATCTCGGCGGCAATATCAGACTCGGGTAGTTCGACATAAACCAACTTAGGATAGGACCCAGGAAAACCATCCAGCACCTGCGGGTCGCGCTCATACTGCAAAAATTCCTCTGCATTAACACTGTAGAACGTGTCATACGCCAACACCAATGCTAGAGGACGCTCGCTATAAACAACCCACATCCCAACTGCCATACATGCAGCTTGAAAAAATGCGATACAACTAAGGTCAAACGAGAGTCCCGGCTTACCTGCTTTGAACACAACTAGAGTCAACAGAGGGCCAGCTATAAGGTCTACTCCTATAACTAATTGTAGCCCCGCCCAACCTCTATCAATGTTAAACAGAATTCCTGGGTACCAAAGAAGCAGTATTAGCGCTAACAATCCCAGAAAGATCGCCAGACTAATTAATAAATGTATGAAACCCGCCTTCCATCGACTCATGACTCGCCACTCCTACTTTGCAATCTTTATTCGGTTGAGGGTAAAGCCAAAGCTTGTCCTACAATATAAGAAATCAACACACTTAGAATTCTAACAGAGAACCTTTCAATGGCTGTTAAAATAGTCGGTTTGGCGCGGCGATTAGTTACCGAAAAACTAGTTGATGACGCGAATGTTCAGCAAGCGGTTCTGCAGGCTAATCGGCAAGACAAATCCCTAGCTCACTACCTCGTGCGCAGCAAACTGATAGGTCAATCCGCCTTAGCAGTCACCACCTCAGATGAATTTCAGTTACCTCTCATCGATATTGACAGATTCGACCTCAGCCTTTGCCCGGTAGATGTTGTTGATACCGACTTAGTAAGGAAACATCGAATTCTCCCTCTTTCTGCTAACGGCAAGCGCCTGTGTGTAGCCACATCTTACCCAGGGGATTTAATCGCTATAGAAGAAATAGCTTTTCATAGCGGGCTAAAAGTAGAAATGATAGTTGCTGAAGATAGCAAACTGGATTCAGCCATCAATCAATACCTACAATTAATTAGCCGTAGTTATTCAACTAAAACGGCCATCGATAGTAAACTTGAGGATGAGATTTCATTCGACTCCTCCGACAGAAGCAAGAGCGCAGAAGAGCTAAATACGTTCGATGAGACGCCTCTCGTGCGCTTCATCAATAACTTACTGCTAGAAGCCATTGCTCTAGGCGCCTCGGATATTCACTTCGAACCCTATGAAAGCGTCTACCGAATCAGATTTCGCATAGATGGCCTATTGCAGGAAATGACTAGACCCCCTGTCAAACTCACGGCTCGGCTTGCTTCACGCATCAAGATCATGGCTCACCTTAATATTGCTGAGAAGCGAGCACCTCAGGATGGCCGATTCCGCATCCGACTCGCTAGCAAAAGGGCTATCGATATTCGCGTCAGCAGTCTTCCCACTCTTTGGGGCGAAAAGATTGTGATGCGCATTCTTGATCCTTTAAACACCGACCTCAACCTAGATGCTCTAGGGATGGAGCCCCGGCAGAAGGACGCGTACCTAAAGGCTCTGCAGAAGCAGCAGGGCCTGATTCTTGTTACAGGTCCCACGGGTAGCGGAAAGAGCCTGACTCTCTATAGTGGCCTAAGCAGGCTAAATGCGAATTCGAAGAATATTTCTACAGTGGAGGATCCTGTGGAAATTACTATCAAAGGAATCAATCAACTTGCTGTAAACGCTAAGGTTGGAGCTTCCTTCTCCGGTGCTCTGCGTGCGATTCTGCGCCAAGATCCGGACATTATCATGCTGGGGGAGATCAGAGATCTAGAAACTGCGGAGATCGTAGTACGTGCAGCGCAAACCGGCCACCTAGTGCTAACCACTCTCCACACACTAAGTGCCGCTGCGAGCCTCAACCGACTGCGTGATATCGGCATTCCTCGCTATAACCTAGCAAGCACAATAAGCCTTATTGTTGCGCAGAGACTGGCACGAAGACTCTGTGAAAACTGTAAAGAAGCGGTGGAAATACCTGAAAAAGCGCTCATAGAACAAGGATTGACTGCTGAATTGCACCCAAACCCTCTGACTTTCCGTGCAAAGGGCTGCAGCGATTGTGGCAATGGATTTCAAGGACGAATCGGTTTTTATGAAGTAGTTCCTGTATCGGAGAGCCTGTCTCGAATTATCATGGAAGGTGGAAGAACGCAGCGGTTCCGGAAGCACATGAGAAAGCGCAGATTGCTGGATCTTCGGGCAGCCGCACTGCTCAAAGTTGCCCAGGGACTTACCAGCCTCGAAGAGGCTAACAGACTGACTTAAATACAAAATTCGATGCTGTCGTGCTATAGTCAGCGAAATCTAATGACTAGATAACTTGGCGAGGCGCCCCATGGCTACTGAAGCGATACAAACCACCTATACTTGGCAAGGTACCGACAAAAACGGTAACAAGACTAAAGGCGAAATCCAAGGTAGTAGCCAAGCACTAGTCAAGGCACAGCTGCGCAAGCAGGGAGTTTCTCCGACCAAGGTTAAGCGCAAAGCAAAAGATCTATTCGCCCCAAGGAAGCAGAAAATCAAGCCTAGCGACATTGCCGTATTCACGCGTCAGCTGGCAACCATGATGAAGTCAGGCATCCCTCTTGTTCAATCTTTTGAGATCGTCGGGGAGAGCTTGGAAAATCCGTCAATGCGCGAGTTAGTTGGCCAGATTCGTGACGACGTGGCAGCTGGTAATACCTTCGCCGACTGTATTCGCAAACATCCCCGCTATTTCGATGACCTGTTTTGCAACTTAGTCGATGCCGGCGAGCAATCAGGTGCACTGGAAACCATGCTAGATCGCTTAGCCACCTATAAAGAAAAGTCCGAGGCATTGAAGTCAAAGATCAAAAAAGCGATGAACTATCCCATCGCGGTAGTCTGCATTGCGCTGGTTGTAACGGGAATTCTGCTCGTGAAGGTGGTGCCTCAGTTCGCAACCACCTTCTCTAGTTTTGGTGCAGATTTACCTGCATTTACACTGTTCGTATTAGGCCTTTCTGATTTGGCTATTGCACACTGGTGGAAAGTGTTGATAGGAATCGGAGTCTTTGGTTACGTTTTTAAAGAGGCAAAAATGCGATCTGTGAAAGTGGCTCAAATGGTCGACCGAATTTCACTTAAGATTCCTATTGTTGGCCCAATATTAAATTCTTCCTGCTACGCCCGCTTTACGCGAACATTATCCACAACTTTTTCCGCTGGTGTACCTCTCGTGGATGCTCTGGAGTCAGTCGCAGGAGCCACAGGTAATATCGTTTATTCTACAGCCACCAGAAAAATTAGAGATGACGTAACCACTGGACAACAGCTCAACTTCGCGATCAAGAACACCACCCTATTTCCGGCTATGATTACTCAAATGGTAGGTATTGGAGAAGAATCAGGCGCCCTAGATGGAATGTTAGATAAGTGTGCCGTCTTCTACGAAGCTGAGGTAGATAACGCAGTAGACGGGCTTACCGCCTTGATGGAACCGATGATCATGGCTGTACTGGGCATCCTGATCGGTGGCTTGATGATTGCGATGTATCTGCCTATCTTCCAGCTCGGCGCGGTAATGTAATCGCTACGCCTTTTTATGGAAATATTCGACCTCCTCTCTGCTAGCCCTCCCTTCCTACTAACCGTCTGCGTAGTGTTAGGGCTATTAGTTGGAAGTTTCCTCAATGTAGTCGTCTACCGACTACCTATTATGCTGCAACGCGATTGGCGCGAGCAATGCTGTGACTACCTCGAAATAGAAAACAGCACTCCTGACAGCAATGATTCCTCTGCCAAGTTTAAAGTATTTAATCTGCAGAAACCTGATTCACACTGCCCTTTATGTAACCACAAAATAAGACCCTGGGAAAACATCCCTGTTCTGAGCTATATGTTTCTCGGCGGTAAGTGTTCGAACTGCAAAGCAAAGATTTCGATACGCTATCCGAGCGTGGAATTTGTCAGTGGCATTCTTTCAGGCTTAATTGCATTTTACTTCGGCGCCACTTGGCTTACATTGGCCCTGCTGTTCTTAACCTGGGCACTAATAACTCTTACACTCATCGATTTTGATCATCAGTTATTGCCCGATAACATCACCCTGCCACTTATATGGCTTGGCTTACTCATCAACACAATCGATCTTGGGTTCGGGGTTACGATCAAAGATGCCGTGATAGGCGCCATAGCAGGATACCTCGTGCTGTGGATTTTTTATTGGGCATTTAAACTCGCCACTGGAAAAGATGGTATGGGCTACGGGGATTTCAAATTACTGTCCGCCCTGGGAGCATGGATGGGCTGGCAAAGTCTATTGCCTATAATTATCCTGTCTTCGCTAGTAGGCGCTGTGTTTGGCCTTGGAATGATACTACTTCAAGGTAGAGACAAATCTGTACCAATGCCCTTCGGTCCGTTTCTCGCCGGCGCAGGATTTATCATGTTGATATGGGGCCCTCAACTGAGTGCATTCTATATCAACAACTTCATTAACTAAGAATAACTTCTCAGCAATTATTAGTCGGACCCTGCCAGAATGAACTCTGCAAAAAGGTATGTAGTTGGTCTTACCGGTGGAATCGGCAGCGGCAAGTCTGCTGCCGCCGAAGTGTTCCGAGCGTTGGGAATTGAAGTCATCGACGCCGATATTCTTGCAAGAGAAGTCGTTGAGCCAGGCCAGCCAGCGCTTCAAGAAATTGCCGCCCACTTCGGCAGCGACCTACTCACTACCGAAGGGCATCTCGATAGGCCCGCTCTACGCAAGATTGTGTTCTCAAACCCCCAACAAAAATACTGGTTAGAGAATTTATTACACCCGCTAATAGCCGAGCTACTTGAACGCCGGTTAAATGCAGCAAAGTCGCCTTATGCCATTTTGGAATCACCACTACTGTTAGAAACTGAGCAACACAAGCTAGTAGAGAGAGTACTTGTCATCGATGCTAGCGAGGAAACACAAATCGCAAGAGCCACAGAAAGAGACGGAAGCGATGAGGGGATTATAAGGTCAATCATTGCCTCTCAAATAGATCGTACTGAGAGAATTCAACGCGCGGATGACCTCGTATCAAATGAACAAAGCTTAGAACTACTCAGAGAAAATATTGAGGCACTTCATAGTAAATATATGGGAATGGTCACCGAAGCATGAACAAAAAAACTACTACCGTCGACTGTCCGCATTGTAAGAAGCTTGTAGAGTGGACGGAAGAGAATACTTACCGGCCTTTTTGCAGTAAACGCTGCAAGCTAATCGACTTCGGAGAATGGGCTAGCGAACGCAACAGCATTCCCGGAAAATCCGTCTATCCAGCAATTGAAGATGAATACGACCAATAGCTAAATCTTTGCTCGTGAGCACCACTATCTAGAGCGGCGTTCCTGTTATGGCAGGCATTGGCATCCAATAGAATTTACTGCTTTCGGCATGCACTTCATTGGCAAGAAAGAACAGAATGAAATTGCCATCTAGCGATATTCGAATTTTCTTAATCGATTCCCCTGGCAATAATCCTAACTCAAAATCTTCTAGAATCAGATGCGTAATCACATCAAATAAGTAGAGCTTTTCATTATCTGTAGCAATTAGAATCGTACCTTCCTTATTGAAGGTCGCACTAACCGGCTGACTACCTAAGAACCACTCACCGTCGGAGTCAAAGTAATCATCTGGAGCCATGTCAACGATACTGAAATCCACTGCACTGCGATTCCCATTAGGGCACGTATAGGCGAGCCTAGTACCGTCTGGCGAAGTCGTAAAATCCGTACAGGAACTACCTACCGCGATGTCGGTGTTAGGAACGAAAGTAAGCACATTCGTTCCAGCATCAAAATCAAAAGTTGCAAGGTTTGAAGCTGTAGCCAAAAATACGTGATCTAAAACATCGTCATATTCAATTCTAACAGGATCTTCCAAAGGTATACTCGCAGTTAAGAAAGTGGCATCCTCCCTCATTAACCCCATCCACAGACCGGTATCCGAGAAAGGTATAGTAGGGTCACCTGGGTCTGCTTGAATATTATCGTACATAAGGGCGAACACATTGCCGTCTTCGCCTAGAGCCAGATCACGCAGTGTCCATCTGTAGGTAACATCCCCAAAATTTTGAGCGACGCTGTTAGAACTGATGCTCCCTGTATTCAGATCAAGCTTGTAGAGCCTCTGCGTCTCTGGGTGCACAGTCATGAAGATTACTCCGTTATCTTCATCAACTGTGAATTGATCCGGTATCTGACCAAAGCTGTAGGTCTTACCCGTTGCACCAGTTATCAAATTTCTCTCAACCACTCGGTTACGCACAGAATCACCAATCAGCACCCACCCGTGACAGAGAGGCACGAAGTCTTGGCTGGACTCGGTGATAAGCCCCCCGCCCAATGCTGAGATAGTTGCATCCGACGGTCCTGATTGAACAGCGCCAATGCGAATAGTTTCGAAAAGCATCGGGCTAGTACCTTCAATGAATTCCAATCGCAGGGAAACCTGCTCACCATTAAAATTGGCACTCGCCACATCCAAAATTCCAGAATTGACAGAATAACTTGATGCGCCAATCGCGACACTCGAGGCCGTTGGAGCTGTTGGAGCTGGAAATGCACTACAGTTCAGCAAATCAGCACCGGAAAAAGGAGGTGCAGGGATGGTAGCGCCTGTGATTTCTGCATGGGTCAATTTAAAGATCAGCCCGTTTGCATCAACCATTTGCATCTGTAGGGCAATTTCACCTATTCCTGCTACCTCTACATTCTGAACTCCTAGTGTATATCCATCGAATCTGGCAGCGTCCGTAGCAATCGCTGGGGCAGCACCCGGTGTAAAAGTCAGCGAGTAGTTAGTACGAAATTTAACTCCCGTCCAGGCAGGTATTTTGTTCGTCACAACTTCTGACGGCAATACTGAGCTCTTAACTCTAAACGCAACGTATCGACCGCTATTTAAGGCCGCATTAACTGGCCCTGTTACATCGACATCAATCTGAGTAAGACCTACGGCATCAGCCACGGCGATGGCCGCAACAAAACCAATTGAATAGTCTGCTATCTCAACTTCACCATTGTCTGAATACATGTAAATTTCAAGGGGTGCGACGCCATTCTGCGCGAAGACTTCTTCGATCGGCAGTGTCAGGGTTGCCTGACTTACACTAGCCGTAGTATTGAAATCAAAAACCGCTACTGCAGCGTCTATATAACCTGCACCAGTTACCGCCCAACCGTCAGTACTGACGTAGGAAGCATTTACTGCTGACCCTATGAGGGGAGGAGCGTCTTCCTCGTCAGCGTCCGCATTCGGGTCACCATCTACTGCATCTACTACCTGATTGGCAACGGGGTTTTTCTCAACCAGCACACCATCGGCGACCAAGATGGCCGAGTCCGCTAAGGCTACATTCATCGCTAAAAGCAACGATGCAACTAAATTGGCCAATATCCATTTCCGTAACATAGTAATTCCCGAAGTTTCTCTGCAGCCCCGCCTACAAGGGAGGGGGCGCATTCATTTTGTCCACAAATGCTCTAAAGTATTCTGTATTTTCAACAAGTTAGCGTAAATCTCAGTGACCTGCATCACATAAACACCGGTTAGATCAAGCTACGCTATTTTGGCTTTCCACATCGCTGTATCTGCCTTGTGCGCGAATACTTTATCAAAAAGGCTGATTTTTTGGGTTTTTATTGTCCGGCTAACTCTATTTATATCAGTTACTTGCCGGCCTTATTGAAAATTCTTCATGAAGAAGAACGCTAGCCCAATCAGCAGCCTTAAAGCAGGTTTAGTGCGGTGATAATGCGCTCGTTGGCTTTAGGGAAGTCCGCTGCTCGTAAATCGGAAAGTGCACGCCACTCGATGGCCTGCCCTTCTCTTCCCTTCGCTATCCCAGAGTATTTTTCGATACGCCGAACATCTAATACTACTGATTTGTCGCTGTATTCATGGCTGATCTGAATTAACGGAGTGCAGGCCTGCACATTGATTCCTAATTCTTCTTCAAATTCTCTGTTCAGTGCTTGTTGAACCGACTCGCCTGCTTCGACTTTTCCTCCAGGAAATTCCCAAAGGCCACCCTGATGAGATTCGACGGGGCGCAGCGCAATCAATACTTCTCGATTATCGTTGAGAAGCACACCAACAGCTACATGCACAGTGAGGTTTTTATTCACAAGGCGGTGCTAGCTGCGATAGTCCGCATTAATACGCACATATTCACTGGAAAGATCCGAGGTCCAGACTCTTTCACTTGCCTTTCCTCTGCCAAGATTAATGCGAACCCGGATTTCATCCTTATCCATCTCTGCCTGTCCGGCGCTCTCGCTATACCCAGCATCTACAGCCCCTTTCGACGCAATGAGTGTATCTCCTAAGGCTACGGTGACAGATTCTATGTCAAGATCAACGAGGCCGGCGCGGCCTATGGCTGCCAGAATTCTTCCCCAGTTGGGATCAGATGCAAAGAAAGCGGTTTTAACCAAAGGAGATTCAGCTACTGTATAAGCCACCGCAAGACACTCCTGCTCCGATGCGCCTTCATGCACCTCGATGGTTATGAACTTATTTGCACCTTCTGCGTCCCGAATCAGATCCGTAGCCAACTGCTCGAAAACAGCATTCAATTCTGCCTGAAAATCCAACGCCGCCTGACTATCTGTATCCGTGATTACGACAGAGCCTTTACCCGTGGCTACCAACATACAACAATCATTGGTAGAGGTATCACCATCAACCGTTATTCTGTTAAACGAATTCTTCACAGCAACATTGAGAAAGTTTTCGAGGAGAGGCTTTGTTATATTTGCATCCGTAAAGACATAAGCAAGCATCGTTGCCATATTCGGGCGAATCATCCCCGAGCCCTTCGCGAACCCACTTATGTTCGCCTGCGAACCATTAGTAGTAAAACTCGCTGACGCGAGTTTCGGCCTAGTGTCTGTTGTTAGTATTCCCTGCGCTGCAGTTTGCCAAGCATCAACGGACAACGCTTTATAAAGTGCCGGTAGTGCAACAAGAATTTTTTCGTAAGGCAGTTGCTCGCCTATTACCCCTGTGGAGAATGGCAATACCTGCTGAGACGAAGTTTGCGCAATTTCGGCTATGGCATCACAGCAGGCTAAAGCCGCAAGCTCTCCTTCAACTCCTGTGCCCGCATTCGCATTCCCGGTGTTAATAAGGAAATAACGGCTAGCACTATTTTCTAGTCGCTGCCTCGCTATGCTAACCGGCGCGGCACAGAATGCGTTCTGGGTAAATACACCCGCTGTTGCAGAGTCCGGGGCAATTTCAACCAAGACAAGATCGAGCCGATTTGCATAGCGAATTTGACTTTCTACTGCAGCTAAGCGAATCCCTTCAATGGGAACGATGCTTACATTTCTCTCTGGGCCGACAGCCATCTCAAAATCCTTACTCTACTTCCACTTTTTCAGACTACTATAAGCAGACAACTAGCCTATTTTGCCGTGACAAACTTTAAACTTCTTACCCGAGCCGCAAGGACAGGGGTCGTTTCTTCCCACCTTAGCCATCTCTCGAACAAATGGAGGCGCTTTATCTCTCTCACCTTGGCCCTGAGCTGCTGCAGGCTTGTCCGCCGGCTGTTCAGCAAGTGCCGAAACGGCTTGGTGCTGAAAATTCACGCGCTCTCGCGCTCGCTCTTGTTCACGTTGCTGTTCAATTGCATCCACCTCGTCTTCTTGTCGAATCTTTACGTGGCTTAGAACTTTAACAACTTCCTGCTGCAAATTAGTCATTAAGTCTTGAAACAGAGCGAACGCTTCCCGCTTATATTCCTGTCGAGGATTCTTGCCTCCATAACTACGCAAGAATATTCCTTGCCGCAGATGATCCATAGTCGCAAGATGATCCTTCCACAAGCCATCTAATATTTGCAGTGTGATTTGCTTTTCGAAACCGCGCATCTTCTCACCTACTGCAAAACATTTCTTCTCGTAATCCGCTGTGAGTATTTCGTCGATTTTTTGCTTCAGCTGCTCTTCATAAAGCTGATCATCTTCATCGAGCCATTTCTGAATATCTTGCTGAGTCGAGAACTCGGTATCTATCGCTTTCTGCAATCCTTCCACGTCCCATTGCTCAGGAACACTCTGAGGTGGAATATACTCATCGACAAATTGCCCAACCACTTCTGTGCGCATGTCTTTTAGTAGCTCGGAAATATCATCGCTAGCCATGAGCTCATTACGCTGACGATAGATGATCGTGCGCTGATCATTCGCCACATTGTCATACTCCAACAATTGCTTACGAATATCGAAGTTTCTGCCCTCGACCTTACGCTGAGCTTTCTCTATCTGCTTCGTTACCATGCCATGCTCTATGGCTTCTCCACGCTCCATGCCTAAGCGTCGCATGAAATTTTTCACGCCATCAGTTGCGAATATTCTGAGTAGGTTATCCTCCATAGAAAGGTAGAATCTGGAATACCCAGGATCACCCTGTCGCCCTGAACGACCGCGTAGCTGGTTGTCAATTCGTCTTGATTCATGACGCTCGGTACCGACGATGTGCAGGCCACCGGCCGCAATAACCTGGTCGTGACGCAACTGCCATTCCGCTTTTATTTTCTCAATTTGTGCTTCGGTAGGGTTTTTCAATTCGGCAACTTCGGCCTCCCACTTTCCGCCCAAAACGATATCTGTACCACGTCCAGCCATGTTGGTTGCAATCGTCACCACACCAGGTCGCCCTGCCTGAGCAATAATCTCTGCCTCGCGCTCGTGGAATTTTGCGTTCAAAACTTCATGTTCGATTTTTTCTTTCTTGAGAAAATTAGAAAGAGTCTCCGATGTATCGATAGAAGCTGTACCGACAAGTACAGGAGCGCCTTTAGCACTCATTTCAGTGATATCACGAACGATTGCCTCTAACTTCTCTTCCATAGAAAGAAAGATAAGATCGTTTGCATCTATACGGACCATAGGTTGATTGGTAGGAATAACAACCACATCCAGGCCATATATCTGCGAAAACTCAAAGGCTTCTGTATCCGCGGTACCAGTCATGCCGGACAGGTTATTGTACAAGCGGAAATAGTTCTGAAATGTCGTTGAAGCTAGAGTCTGACTTTCACTTTGAATCTCTAATTTTTCCTTAGCCTCCAGAGCCTGGTGCAGACCCTCCGATAAACGACGCCCTTCCATCGTTCGCCCGGTGTGCTCATCAATCAATACAATACTTTTATTCTGTACTATGTACTCGATATCTCGATTAAAAAGGTTGTGTGCTTTTAGGCCGGCATGCACATGATGGAGCAAAGATAAATTAGTCGCAGAGTAGAGTGATTCTCCCTCGGCTAGCAACTTTTTCTGTATCAGAATATCCTCTACGAATTCATGCCCATATTCGGTAAGCTCGACCTGACGACTCTTCTCATCGACAGTGAAATGGCCCGACTCTTCCGGCACAAAACTCTTATCCATCATTTCCATTTTGGATTTTTCGGCCTTCACGCCCTTCTCCAACTTCGGAATTAGTTGGTTTATGGCTTCATACAGTTTGGAACTGTTTTCAGCAGCACCAGAAATTATCAACGGAGTCCTCGCTTCGTCGATAAGAATTGAATCTACCTCATCGACAATCGCGAAATTTAATTCTCTCTGCATTTTGTCATCTAAACGGAACGCCATATTGTCACGCAGATAATCGAAACCAAATTCGTTGTTGGTTCCATAGGTAATGGAACAGTTATAAGCGGCTTTCTTTAATTCTGGAGTCTGACCTGAACCGATGATGCCGACACTAAGGCCAAGGAATTCATACAACGGCCGCATCCAGTTCGCATCGCGCTCGGCAAGATATTCGTTCACTGTAACTAGGTGAACGCCTTTCCCGGTGAGACCATTTAGGTAGGCCGGCAAGGTCGCCATAAGCGTCTTACCCTCACCTGTTCTCATCTCTGAGATGCTGCCTTCGTGCAATACGATGCCGCCGATCATTTGTACATCGAAATGGCGCATCTGCAATGTACGCTTGCCCGCTTCGCGCACAACCGCGAATGCTTCTGGCAACAGTGCGTCAGTCGATTCTCCGCCGTCGAAACGTTGCTTAAATTCGTCCGTCTTGGCTTTCAGTTCTTCATCGGAAAGCGCTTCCAGAGAGGGCTCAAGCGCGCTGATACGACCAACGATCTTTTGCAATTTCTTCAACTTGCGCGAGTTACTACTGCCTAATATTTTGTTTAATATGCTCATTTTTCTCTATCAATAAATAGTTGATTCAATACGCTAGCCTCCAACGGCCAAAATGAGCATTGCTCAAGCAGACCGGCTGAGACCAATTAGATTGGTTCTAAGAAAGGGGGGTGATTATCTTGCTGTGCGGTGTATATAGGCGGCAGGGTCGACGACTCTGCCGTTCTTGTAAACCTCAAAATGGACATGAGGCCCTGTCGAACGACCAGTAGAGCCTACTAGGGCGATATTCTGGCCCTTCATTACGATATCGCCCACGTCCACCAAAAGCTTTTCGGAATGGGCGTAGCGAGTAGTGAATCCGTTGCCGTGATTAACCTCAACCATCAAGCCATAGCCCGATCGAGGCCCAGACCAGGTAATTACCCCTGCTGCCACGGTATTAATCTCAGCACCCGACTTGCCAGTGGTGAAATCGATTCCGCCATGGAAAGCTAGGCGTCCAGTAATCGGATCAGGACGTTGACCGAATCGCGAAGCGATCCAGGCTTTCTCTACAGGCCTGCCTGCGATGAAGACGTCCGACTGAATTTTACGATCTGTCATCAAACCTTCGAGGATTTCGAGTTGTTGCTGACGATCTTCTAGTTGTCGCTCGAGCTGATAAACGGCGTCCATAAAACCCGCTGCCGAGTAAGACTCTGAAATACCGGTTGAGGGACCACCGATAGCAATCGGATCGCTAAAGTCAAATTCACCATTATCCAAATTGGCAATGGTAGTAATGCGCTCCCCTACTGCATCCAAGCGCACTAAACGAGCCTGTAATAAGGCGAGTCGCATAGTTAGGGCTTCGATTTGCTGCTCTGATTGTTCCTTAATTTCGGATATTTGTTCGGTCTGTATGCGAATCTGCCGTTCCCAATTTTGCGCAGACTCTTCGCTGAAGACGCCGTTATTCTGAGAAACCGCGAGCCCATAGCCAAAGTAGCCCAGAGCAACAGGTGCGCCGAGCAGGCATAGTGAAAGGAGGCCTTTCAGCCATCCCTTGAGGACGATAGTTTTAGTGTGACCATGACGCTGGTCGACTAGAATAACTTTCATTGCGTAAGCGTTATCTCAGTAAGCCTAATAAAACTTGGGGCTAATCAAGAAATTTCAACGCCCAACTATATTATTAAAATCAGATAGTTAGGATAGCACGACAGGGCTAGGCTGCCAATACTGGTTTCATATAGGAAATAGGTACGTTTGTATCGCTGTCGAAACTGACAATTTCCCAAGCATCTTCATTAACTTCGAGCATTCTTAATAAAGCATTATTGAGGGCATGTCCAGATTTATATCCCTTGAACTCGCCTATCAAGCTATTGCCGAGAAGGTATAAATCTCCAATAGAATCAAGGATCTTATGCTTTACGAACTCGTCTTCGTAACGCAATCCATCCTCATTTAAAACCTTGTAGTCACCTACCGCGATGGCGTTATCCATACTCGCACCTAGCGCCAAATTCCTATTACGCAATTCCTCAAACTCATGCATAAAGCCGAAAGTTCGCGCACGACTGACTTCCTTAACAAAGGAGGTGCTAGAGAAATCGATAGTCGCGCTCTTGGTATGCTTTTTATAGACGGGGTGATCGTAAAGAAGTGTATAGCTAACCTTAAAACCATCAAACGGCTCGAGGCTCACGGCTTTGTCACCATGTTCCAGATATAGTGGCTTCTTTATCTTAATGAAGCGCTTTAATTCTGACTGCTCTTCAATTCCAGCAGATTGTATTAGGAAAACAAACGGACCAGCACTACCATCCATAATAGGTACTTCTGGCGCACTTACATCAATAAAGGCATTGTCGATACCTAAACCTGACAGAGCAGACATCAAATGTTCAATAGTAGAAATCCTAACGTCATCTTTAACCAGGCAAGTAGAAAGCGTTGTATCGCCTACATTAGAAGCGCGGGCAGGAATCTGAACGGGGACATCTAAATCTATTCGGGTAAAAATGATGCCAGTGTTAACTGGGGCTGGTCTAAGGGTTAGGTAGACCTTCTCGCCGGTGTGTAATCCAACGCCTGTGGCGCGAATAACATTCTTCAGAGTTCTTTGTTTAAGCATAGGTCTTGGCTTCGCGTCTTAATTTAGTCGGAAAAACATGGGTATCTCAAGCATTCGTAATGCAGTGTCATGTCACATTGCGATCAGGGCTTACCCTTATCACTGAAACGAGTACTTCGTGCTCTACTGGTTATTACCAACACTAGACCCGAAAAGGAGCAATTTCAGCTCACAAAGACGACCTTTAACAGAACTCTGGCATGGTAGCAAAATTCAACGCACAACCCAATAAGGGAGATCCCGTTCAAGCAGCTAAATATCCAGCCTATAAATTGAGGAATACCGTGTAGGAATCCTACTGCGGTATTCCTAAAAGACTAGTCTGCCTGCTTTCTCAGAAATGCTGGAATATCCAGATAATCCATATCTGCATCTGCACCCACTACAGCAGCGGCTGCGGCTGCGGCGCGAGAAGAGCCTCTACGCATCACTGCTGGCTTATCGAGCTGGCGATAGTCGGTAGTCATTTCCCGAGCAGTATTATCCACAACTTTAGTGGGCTTGGCGTGAGTATCACCCAAACCAGTAGCGACAACAGTAACTCGCATTTCGTTCTCTAGACTTGGATCGATCACTGTACCAACAACTACAGTGGCATCATCTGAAGCAAATTCTTCAATAGTGTCGCCTACCTCAGAGAACTCGCCCAGAGACAGATTCTCTCCAGCCGTGATATTCACCAAGATTCCACGCGCGCCTTGCAGATTCACATCTTCTAGAAGCGGGCTACGAATCGCCGCTTCTGCTGCCTCGCGGGCTCTATCGGCACCTACTGCTGCACCGGTACCCATCATCGCCATGCCCATCTCAGACATCACCGTTTTAACATCGGCGAAATCCACGTTAATCATGCCTGGGTTCATAATTAGATCGGCGATACCCTTCACCGCACCCAACAACACATCATTAGCCGCTTTAAATGCTTCCAGCAACGTGGCTTCTTTGCCCAATACATCTAATAACTTTTCATTCGGAATAGTAATTAATGAATCCACATGCTCTGTGAGTAGCTGGATTCCCTCTTCCGCAATCTTTGAACGCTTTTTACCTTCGAATGGGAAAGGTCTGGTCACAATCGCAACAGTAAGAATGCCCATCTCCCTAGCGACTTCGGCAACAATAGGCGCGGCACCTGTTCCTGTGCCTCCGCCCATGCCAGCTGTAATAAAAACCATATCGGCGCCAGATAAGATTTCAGCGATCTCGTCCCTGTCTTCCAACGCTGCCTGCCGACCAATCTCGGGATTAGCTCCCGCGCCAAGCCCTTTAGTTATATTGCTTCCCATCTGCAATATCGTCTTGGCTTTCAGGTTATGCAGCGCCTGCGCATCTGTATTTGCACAAATGAACTCGACACCCTCTACCTGATTATTGATCATATGGTGCACAGCGTTTCCGCCACCACCACCAACGCCTATAACTTTAATTTCAGCGCTCTGCGCAACGCTCTCGACTAATTCAAACATATAGCCCCCTAATTTATGATTCTTTTACTGTATTGGTTAATGACTGCTAATTTGTTATTGACTACTAAGATTAAAACTAAAAATTTCCTTGGAACCAGTTCTTTACTCTGTCCACAATCTGAATCTGTGGTTCACGCTTTGACTCGATTCCACCTCTTTCCTGATATTGCTTTAAGCCGTATAGCAACAATCCAACACCAGTAGAATAAATAGGGTTTCTTACAATATCGGCTAAACCGTTGACATTGTGAGGCGCTCCGATACGGACAGGGGCATGGAATATTTCTTCGGCTAGATCTACAACGCCTTCCATTTTGCTAGTGCCGCCGGTTAGGACAATGCCAGCAGCCAACAGGCTTTCGAACCCACTTCGCTGTAGCTCTGCTTGCACTAAGGTAAATAATTCGTCATAGCGCGGCTCAACCACTTCGGCCAGCGCCTGTCTGGAAAGCTCTCTTGGCGCTCGATCTCCGACGCTTGGCACCTTCAGAGTCTCATCGGCACTAGCCAATTGAGTCAAAGCGCAGGCGTATTTAATCTTTATTTCCTCTGCATTCTCAGTCGGTGTTCGCAGAGCCATAGCAATATCATTCGTCACCTGGTCGCCAGCAATTGGAATGACACCTGTGTGACGGATAGCACCTTCAGTGAAAATCGCTATATCGGTGGTGCCCCCACCAATATCTACGAGACAGACACCTAGCTCTTTCTCATCATCAGTAAGAACGCTATAGGCTGAAGCTAATTGCTCCAGGATAATTTCGTCTGTCTCTAGGCCGCAACGCTTGATGCATTTTTCAATATTCTGCACCGCATTAATCGCACAGGTGACCAGATGCACTTTCGCCTCAAGACGAACACCTGACATGCCTAGCGGCTCTTTGACACCTTCCTGTGAATCGATGATGTATTCCTGCGGCAGTATGTGCAGAACTTTCTGGTCGGCAGGAATGGCTACGGCTTGCGCCGCGTCGATAACGCGTTCGATATCGGCCTTCATGACTTCGCCGTCTCGAATCGCTACGATCCCATGAGAGTTCATGCTGCGGATATGACTGCCTGCAATCCCTGCGTAGACTGAATGAATCTGGCATCCCGCCATGAGTTCAGCCTCTTCGATTGCACGCTGAATGGACTCGACAGTTGATTCAATATTAACCACGGTGCCTTTCTTGAGCCCACGAGAACGATGACTTCCAATACCGACGATATCTAGACTGCCGTCCGGATTAATATCCCCGACTATTGCCACGACCTTGGAAGTACCAATATCCAATCCAACAATCATGTTCTCGCTTGCCGCGTCATTCATCGTTCGAATTCTCCAGACAAGGGTCTTCAAAAAGACTAAAAATTATTTGCTGGAACTGAATCACCGAATTGCCACTCCTGTAAAATCTGAATCGGTATCTTGTACCGCTATTCCGTTTCCGTATCTCAAATCGATAGAAAGAAATTGAGATGATCGCTCGAATGGCTGGCTCGTATAGAAATCAATAAAACGCTGCGTCTTCTCGAACACATCATCTCTGCCGGCAGCAACCTGCATTTTTTCATTCAGCAAGTATTCCCAACTACCACGCTTGCTTAGACTCAATCCGGAAAGCCGCAGTCCCGCAGGAAACAAAATTTGGTTAAGTTTCTGATACTGCAGCATTACAGTCTCTTGACTGTCTTCAGGCCCAGTAAGCAAGGGCAGGGTATTTAACTCTAGTGATTTTTCCGGCTGAAATAGCTTTCCGTATTGATTAAGCAACTGCTCATTGCCCCATCTCGCTATTGCAACTTGTTCTGTCAGGTGCAGTGAAAGAGAGTCTGGCCAGATTCGTGTAACCGACGCCTGCAATATCCATGGGTGACGCTCTAGCTCTTCCTTCGCCTCGATCACATTGAAATCGAAGAAACCATTACCCATAAACGGGGCCAACACCTTACTGACCTCTGCCTCACTTATTCTTTGCCACTGATTTTCGATTCTAACTTTACTGACTGGGCGATTTAAAAACCCGGAGACACCTGCTCTGTTTTGAACCATTACCACAGCAACACATATCAATGCCGCAGCAAGCACGTAAAGCCCCCGCTTGCCAGATGACTTTGGCTTAAGCGGCTGGTTTCTCGAATTGGAATTACGGCGAGTTGAATGTATGCCGCTACCAGTTCTGATTGCTCTGTTTGTAGTTGCCATCTTCTTAGTTCGCCGCTTGCTCTAGCTCTAATACTGTTAACAATAATTCATCAAAATTGATTCCCAACTGCTTTGCTGCAATTGGCACAAAACTGTGATCCGTCATACCTGGGATCGTGTTCAGCTCTAGCAGATAAAACTTACCGGCTTCGTCCTGCATAACATCGACCCTTGCCAAACCCTCACAATCGAGGCTTTCAAAGGCAGCCCGGACTAAGTTATTAAGCTCGACCCGTTTCTCTTCGTTCAACTGCGCCGGGCAGATAATCTCTGGATCTTCATCGACATACTTTGCATCGAAGTCGTAAAACTCTCTCGATGTGCTCATTTCAATAGCGGGCAACAATTGATCCTCGATCACCCCTACCGTAAATTCTTTGCCAATCACGCACTTCTCAGCCATTACTTCTGAATCGAATCCGCGCGCCATCTCAAATTGCGTTTGCAGACTTACTGCGTCCTTCACTATCGCTATGCCTAGACTCGAACCGCCACTCACTGGCTTCACAACTACAACTTCAAAATCATCTATTACTGCCTGCCAATCCGTTGCGTCGCTTAACAGGACAAAATCAGCAGTATTCAATCCCAGGCGCTGCCAAATAAGTTTGCTCTTCGCCTTATCCATGGCTAAGGCCGAGGCCAGCACACCGCTTCCGGTATAGGGAATCTTCAATATTTCCAGAAGCCCCTGAATCGTGCCATCTTCACCGCCCTGGCCGTGCAACATGATCAGGGCCAAATCCGGCTTTAGTCTTTCTAGATCTGCGACAACTGTATCGCTCACATCCAGAACACTCGCCTTTACACCTAATCTCAGCAACCCCTGATAGACTGCTTCGCCACTCAACAGGGAAATTTCGCGCTCTACGGAGTCCCCACCCTTAAGTACGACGACATGTCCGCAATTTGCTATGATTTTCTCTTTATTTATCGTTCTCATTTGCCTATTTCTTGACCGCTAAATGCAAAAATCTTCTATAAAAATCAATTAATTATGCTTTGAAACCCGATTTGGCTAATTGTTTAGCCAAAGAACCGACACTTCCGGCTCCCTGAGTCAAAATAATGTCTCCTGGGCGGACCAATCCACTTAAAATTCCCTGCACTTCAGACTCGTTTTTTACGTACACAGGATCAACTTTTCCGCGTAATCGGATACTTCTACAGAGACTTCTAGAGTCCGCACTGGCTATCTTCTTCTCTCCAGCGGAATACACCTCGAGTAGCAGCAAGACATCCGCCTCGCCCAACACCTCAACGAAGTCCTCATACAGGTCCTTAGTGCGACTGTAGCGATGGGGCTGGTAAACCATGACCAGCCTATTCTCCGGCCACCCATCACGCAGAGCGCTTAGGGTAGCGGCAACTTCAGTAGGGTGATGCCCATAGTCATCAATGAGCATGACCGTCCCGCCATCTACGGGAAATTCTCCTTGCACATCAAAACGACGACCAACACCAGAGAAATTCTGGATACCACTCTGGATATCCTTTGCCTTAATTCCCTCGTCTGTAGCGATGGCAATGGCCGCAGTCGCGTTCAAAGCATTATGTCGACCGGGCATATTCAGGATAATTTTTATCTTGTCCTTTGCTTCCTTGCGAACGACTTCGAATTGCGTTGTTTGCTGCTCCTGACTCAATTCAGTAATTCTAAAATCCGCATCCTCAGAGAAGCCGTAAGTTATTTTCGGCCTCGATATACGTGGTAACAGCTCACGCACAACCGGATCATCGATACACAACACAGCCAATCCATAGAATGGGAGATTGTGCAAAAAGTCGATGAAGTACTTTTTAAGATTCTCGAAGTCACCACCGTACGTGCTCATGTGATCCGCTTCGATATTAGTCACAACAGCAACCATAGGTTGTAGGTGCATGAAAGAGGCATCGCTTTCGTCCGCCTCAGCTACCAGATATCGACTCTCTCCAAGTCGAGCATTTGTTCCTGCGCTATTCAGCAAGCCCCCAATAACGAATGTGGGATCGAAGCCTGCCTGCGCCAATACAGATGCCACGATGCTTGTAGTCGTGGTCTTACCGTGTGTACCTGCGATTGCAATTGAATGGCGGTAGCGCATCAATTCAGCCAACATCTCCGCACGCGCGATCAATGGTTTAGATTCATTGATCGCCGCTTTGATTTCGGGGTTACGCTCATCGATAGCGCTGGAATAGACAACCACATCGGCATTTTTTACATTCGCCGCGTCGTGTCCAAAAAATATCTCGGCACCCATGGACGCTAGACGTACAGTATTCGGAGATTCCTTTAGGTCTGACCCGCTGATCTTATAACCCTGATTCAGCAACACTTCGGCTACACCGCACATGCCGGCACCACCGATTCCCACAAAATGCAGTCTGTTAATGCGCCTCATTTCTGGAATAACATGTCGATTGGCTGCGCTATGCATGAGCTATCTCCAAACATCGACGCGCAATAATTTCATCCGCGTCATAAACCGCAATGGATTTTGCGATATCACTCATCTGCTGTAATTTCTTGCGGTTCTCATGCAAGTCCAACACCAGCGCGCTAAGCGCGGCAACAGTCAAAGTATTTTGCTCCAATAAAAAAGCGGCACCTGCGTGAACCAACCAATTCGCATTATGTGTTTGCTGCTGATCACTGTGATGCGGGTACGGCACCAGTATGGAAGGCAAACCAGCCGCCGCAATCTCACTAACAGTACTCGCGCCGGAGCGGCAGATTACTAGATCAGCCCAAGTATAGGCCTCTGCCATATCACCGATGAATGGCACAACTTCTAAACTCTCCGACGAATCCAGCCCCTTGTCTCGATAGCTAAGCTGCGTTGCCTCTAGGGTCCGATCACCTGTCTGGTGACGCACCGCTGGACGACTATCTTTCGGCCAAGCTGCCAGCAATTCTGGTATCACTTCGTTTATCGCCAACGCGCCTTGGCTTCCACCCAGCACTAGTATTTGTAAGGGCCTGGACAGATCTTTAAGATCTCGCTTTAGCAGCGCAAGATCTGCTATTTCTTTTCGAAGTGGATTCCCTGTGTGAATTACCTTCGCGCTTTTCGGAAAGGTATTAGGAAAAGCCTCGAATACCTGATGCGCAATCTTCGCTAACAACTTATTGGTAGAACCCGGCACGGCATTCTGCTCGTGAATTACCAATTTCTTACCAGTCAATTTGGCCGCAAGGCCTCCTGGGCCAGAAACGAAACCTCCCATTCCCAATACGCAATCCGGCCTCACCTTCGAAAGTATTCGCATCGATTGGATCAGAGCCTGCACCAACATTATGGGCGCCACAATCAGCCTGACTATTCCTTTACCCTTCAAACCCTTCGCAGAGACCGCATGAATCTGAATCCCGGTACCTTCCAGCAACTTGTTCTCCATACCTTGATGCGTGCCCATCCATTCGGTTCGAACATTTTGCTCTTGTAACTTTTGCGCTATCGAGAGCGCAGGAAATACGTGTCCACCGGTTCCGGCAGCCATAATGAGCACAGTTGTGTTTTCAGTTGACACCTTGCTATCTACGCCTCACCAACATCATTAATGTCATTATCGATCTCGTATTCAATCCGCACCAACAAGCCAATCATAAAGAAACTCATAATAAGGCTCGCACCGCCATAACTCATGAACGGAAGCGTCAATCCCTTTACCGGAAGCAAACTTATACTAGCCCCTACATTGATCATTGTCTGACCGGCAAACAATAATCCGAGACCGTAAGCAAAAAATGCCGCAAACAATTTATTTACTTTCTGTGCTTTCTGACCGATCGAAAAAGCTTTATAGATAAGCGCAGAGAACAGAAGTATCACAGTAGCCACACCAACCAACCCTAACTCTTCGCCAACGATGGCAAGAACGAAGTCGTTATGCGCCTCTGGCAAGAAGTAGAGTTTTTGTATGCTATTCCCAAGCCCAACACCAAGCCATTCTCCACGACCAAATGCCACCTGCGCCATCGCCTGCTGATAACCACCATTGGTCACATTCTCAACCGCCCAAGGATCTAGGTAAGAAGTAATACGATCGATCACATAGGGCTTCATGACGGCAAGCATGGCGATTCCGCCTAGACAGAGAGTCAACATCAACAAAATGCGATAAAACTTTGCGCCCGCCAAAAAAATCATGCACAGCGCAGTTAGTGTGAGAATAACCATAGTTCCATGGTCAGGCTGAAAGTGAAAAAGAGCTACTGCAGCGCCAACAACTAGGAACGGCTTATAGAAACCGGACCATTTTTCGCGAACCTCATCAAGCTGCCTTTCCAGAAAAGCCGCAAGATAAACAACAATAAAAACCTTCGCCAACTCGGAAGGCTGTAAATCGAAAACCACTAAATCTATTCTTCTGGTACTTCCCTTAACAGATTCCCCGACGCCAGGCACAAGCACCAATAACAGAAGCGCAAACGAACCCATTAGCAAGTACCAACTCTGCGCACGCCATGTTGAAACTGGAATATGAAGCGTTACCAATAGAACAAACACCCCTACAGCAGAAAAAACTAACTGCCGCTTAAGGAAGAAAAAGGGATCAGAATATTGACTACTGGCAATCTCGACTGAGGCGGACGTCATCATCAACAAACCGATAAACAACAACAAGAAAGTGAACAACAACAGGCTATTCACTGAACGTGGCTGAATCAATTCGACTGTATCATTTATGGGTGCGATTGCCTTCGCCATACTCATTGCAAAGTCTCCACTGATTCTATAAATGCAAAGCCTCGATGTTGAAAATTGTCAAACATATCGAAACTAGCGCACGCCGGCGAAAGCAGCACGGCATCGCCAGCAGTCGATTGCCGCAATGCTATTTGTGCAGCATCGCGCATATCATTCGCGAAATAAGTCTGAACTTCCGCATCGAAATAAGCAGCCATTTTCACAGCATCTTGTCCGATAAGAATTACCGCCTTGCCCCATTTATTCATCGCAGGCATGAGTGCTGCGAAATCCGCACCCTTAGCTATGCCGCCGGCTATCAATACAATGTGTCCCGTAATATGTTCACCAAGGCCTTCAATAGCCGCCACGGTTGCACCCACATTCGTACCTTTGGAATCATTGTAAAAGTCGACTCCATCGATATTCGCCACCCACTGACAACGATGCGGTAACCCAGAGAACTCGGTGATCGCGGCCTTGATTGAATTCATGTCTATGTCTATTGCCATGGCTAGTGCTACTGCTGCTAGTACGTTCGAAATATTGTGTTGACCGAAAACTTTTAACTCGGAGACCGAAACTATCTTTTCTAGCTGATAAGCAAGGTATTGATCGCCACCTTCCTCGAGTAACCCGAGACCGTTTACCCCAGCCCGACCCATTCCAAAATCCCACACTGTTGCATCATTCTCTGCAAGCGGGTAACTCTCTTTGTCATCACGATTAATAACTACCTGTCTACAAGCGGTGAATATTCTTTGCTTCGCTCGGTGATAGTCATCAATTCCTTCATATCTATCCATGTGATCTGCACTTAGATTTAGAAGGGTGGCAACCTCTGCCCCTAGGTTTTGCGTCGTTTCCAATTGGAAACTGGATAATTCCAACAAGTACAGATCCTTCTTACCTTCTGCGAGTAAATCGAGGGCCGGCTTAAAGTTCTCGCCATCTAGGTTGCCGCCAAGCCCAAAATTTTTGCCGGCCTTTTTTAATATGGCAGCCAATATTGCCACTACAGTACTCTTGCCATTCGAGCCTGTGATCGCAACGATTGGCGCGGTTACTTGTTTGGAGAAAATATCTATATCGCCAGTAATGGTAACGCCCGCTTTTCTAGCAGTCTCGATCTCTACACCGCGAATGCTTAAGCCTGGGCTAACCACAAGCTGCTTCGCTGTTACAAAAGTTTGCAGATTAAAATCACCTAACTCGCACTCAACATCGGGATAGTGCTCTTGCAATACTGCAAGACCTGGTGGCTCACTACGACTATCTACAACTTTGACTTTCTCACCCATTACTGTGAAATATTTCACACAAGAAAGCCCGGTAGCTCCCAGCCCAACAATAACGGTAAGACAGTCATCCAGCTCAGTCGCCATCTAGCCTAATCCCAGTTGTCCGCTCATCAAGTTGAGCCTAGCGTAACTTCAATGTGGCCAGCCCAAATAACACCAACATAACGGTTATAATCCAGAACCGAACAATGACTCTTGGTTCGGGCCAGCCTTTCAATTCGAAATGATGATGTAACGGAGCCATTCTAAAAACGCGCTTACCCGTCAGCTTGAAAGAAGTCACTTGAATAATTACTGATGCCGTTTCCGCAACGAATATTCCACCCATGATGAACAGCACTATCTCGTGGCGAGAGATGATCGCCATAACGGCGAGCGCCGCACCAAGGGCGAGCGATCCAACATCACCCATGAATATCTGTGCTGGGTAGGTGTTGAACCATAGAAAACCAAGACCGGAACCCACGAGAGCCCCTGCGAAAATAACCACCTCACCGGAACCCACTACATAAGGAATATTTAGATAGTCTGAAAATACTGTGTTGCCGGCCAGATAGGCGATTACTCCAAGCGCACCTCCAACCATAACTGTTGGCAAAATTGCGAGACCATCTAAACCATCGGTGAGATTCACAGCATTACTGAAACCCACAATGCAGAAGCAACTGAATGCGATATAAAGAATACCAATACTGATGGACACATCTTTGAAAAAAGGAACAATATAGCTAGTTTCGACCGTACTGAATGCGGTGTAGTACAGCGTTGTAGCTGCAGCTAAACCAATTATTGTTTGCCACAAAAGCTTCCAACGCGCGGACAATCCTGCGGTATTCTTTCGAAAGACCTTACGGTAGTCGTCTACCCATCCTATAGCGCCGTACAGCATCGTAACCAGCAAGGTTACCCATACATAATGATTAGATAAATCCGACCATAACAATGTGCTTAGTGCGATACTGACAAGAATCAGCGCACCACCCATCGTAGGTGTGCCAGCTTTACTAAGATGAGTCTGCGGGCCATCGTCACGAACAACTTGTCCGATCTGATGATAATTCAACCGCCGGATCATCGTAGGACCAATCAGCAGAGAAATACCAAGAGCCGTCAATATGCTGAAAATTCCACGTACGGTAATGTACTGAAGAACAGAAAAGCTATTGTCGAATTGAATTAGATAGTCTGATAGCCAAACTAACATTGAGTTTCTCCGTCAATTTTTAGAGCCATGACAATCTCATTCATCTTCGCGCTATGAGAACCTTTAATAAGAATGGTTAGATCTGAATTCGCAATATCCGCTAACGCTTCGATAAGCTCTGACTTGCTCTTGAAATGTCTACCCTTTCCGCCATAGGCATCGACGGCCAACTTAGACTTTCCCCCGATTGCCCAGAGCGCATCGAGCCCTGCAGAAGCTGCATATTCGCCTACATTGCGGTGAGCTGAATCAGTATCGCTACCAAGCTCCCCCATATCGCCCATCACTAAAACTTTCTGTCCCCGCAGCCCCGACAAAACATCAATTGCCGCAGTAAAAGAGTCAGGGCTTGCGTTATAACTATCATCTATCAGTCGACACCCGCTCATTCCAGACAGACTAAAAAGCCGTCCCGAAACGGGGTCTAGCTTACCAATACCGTTTGCAATATCTGCCAGACTCGCACCCGCTTCCATTGCAACAGCTGACGCCGCGACGGCATTCAAAACATTATGTTTACCAAGGAAACGTATGCTCAGCGCATGCTCACCCTGAGGCGTATGTAATGTAAAACTGCTAGCCCCATCACTCTGCTCTTTCACCTGTGAAGCAAAATATTGTGAATCCCCCGCTGCGTTTTCGTAACTAAATCGCACGGTTCGTTTTCCTGTAGCTCGTGTAGACCAATCCTCTATATAGGCGTCGTCTGCGTTCAACACCATGACACCATCGCTCTTCAAGCCGTCGATGATTTCACCCTTCGCGATGACAATTCCCTGCAGAGAACCAAATCCCTCTATGTGAGTAGGACTTGCGCCAGTAATAAGCGCTATGTCTGGCTCGGCAGCAGAAACACTAAATGCTATTTCGCCTGCAGCATTCGCCCCCATCTCGATGACAGCATACTCATGCTGCTCTTCGAGCTTTAACAGTGTCAGCGGAACTCCAATCGTGTTGTTTAGATTCGCTTCGGTAGCCAGACAATCTGCTGAATTATTCAGAATCGAAGCGAGCATTTCCTTTACTGTGGTTTTACCTTGGCTACCTGTCAGTGCAATTACTTTTGCAGTACTACGCTGACGATTCATATTCGCTATCTTGGCCAGTGCCACATGGGTATCAGCCACTTTCAAAGCCGGCAGTTGCGATGCAGACTGCCTCGATATCACTGCAGAACTCGCACCTGCGCGCGCGGCCTCATCGATGAAGTTATTGCCATCGAAATTCTCCCCGACCAAAGCCAGATAAAGATCACCTCTGTTAAGCGATCGAGTATCGGTAGAAACATTGGAAAACATCACGTCTTCACCTAGCAATTCACCATCTAATTCTTGAGCCAATAGGGACAATGTCATATTGCCGATCACCGCACCCGCCCCACTATCGTTTTTCTCTAGCTTGCAACGCCAATCGAACTTGATTCGCATCACTGAAAATTAATCTACTGCCGCACACATCTTGATAAGTCTCGTGCCCTTTACCCGCGACCAAAACCACGTCTCCTGATTTCGCATTCGCGATCGCATAATCTATCGCCTTCTCTCTATCTCGCTCGATAAACGCCTCTTCGGGCCTGCTCATGCCGCTGAGGATATGCTGAACAATGTCATCACCCTCTTCATTGCGAGGGTTATCGTCTGCGATAATCAAACGGTCTGCGAAGGCCTCAGCAATCTCACCCATGATGGGCCGCTTACCCTTATCTCGATTGCCACCACAGCCAAACACGCACCAAATATCTCCGCTGAAGTGATCTCTAAGCCCCTTCAAGGCGCTACGCAGACCATCAGGAGTGTGGGCATAATCAACCACGGCGGTTATCTCTTCGCTACTTCCAATAATTTCCATGCGGCCATCAACCGAACTTAGCCCCGATACAAGCTCGCACAACTGCTCGATATCAACGTCTTTTTTCTTCGGGAGATAATTGATTAGCGTGGTAATCACCGCTAATAAGTTACTCACATTGAAGTAACCAAACAGCTTCCCCCTCACGATGCCGGAACCAATCGGAGTTACAATTCGCGCCTCAAATCCTTGCCGGGTTAACGACAAAGACTCGGCATACACAGTCGCTGCAGAATTTTTAAGACTGTAGGTACACACATCCACACTCGGTGCTATGGCGTTTATAACCGACAAAGCATAGGGATCATCAAGATTTACAATCGCCCGACTTAATCCCTCGCTAGCAAATAGTTTTTTCTTGTTGTTGCCGTATTCTTCCATGCTTTGATGGTAGTCGAGGTGGTCACGCGTGAGATTCGTAAATATCGCCGTATCAAACCTAACTGCCTTTACGCGTTTTTGATGCAGGCCAACAGAAGAAACCTCCATCACAACAGGATCGATTCCATCCTGAGCCATCTCTGCCAAAGCCATCTGCGTGAAGACAGGGTCTGGAGTTGTTAGTTGAGTTTCTTTTAACTCGCCGTAAATCCCATAGCCTAGGGTTCCCATCGTTCCGCAACTAAAACCTGAATCAGCAAGTGCTTGTGCAATGAATTGACTGCAACTAGTCTTGCCGTTGGTGCCGGTAATACCTATGACGCTCAATCGTCGACTCGGATGCGAATAGAATCTGGAAGCTATCTCACCCAGTTTGGCAGATAAATTATCAACAGCTATGACAGCAACATCACCGACAAGCCGAACACCCTGCCATTTACCTCCGGACTCTGCCAATACTGCAGCAACGCCCAACTCAACTGCCGCATCGATGTACTCTCGCGCATCGTGATTGTTACCGAAACAGGCAAGAAATAGATCGCCCTTTTGCAACAAGCGACTGTCCATTTGAATGCCAGTGGCAATTACATTCACAGCCTGAGGAACTGGGTCGGGCAAGTTAACCAGACCATTGATCAGGTCGAGCAAGACACCGTTTGAATTCAGTTGTTCTGCCGTATTCATTTTAGAGCGAGCTCAACTCTTTGGATGCGTCTTCCGGCAAATCGTCCGGAGCGATGTTCAAAATTCTCATAGCGCCAGACGCCACCCTAGAAAATACTGGCGCCGCAACTTGACCACCGTAGTGCTCATCGCCCTTAGGTTCATAGACGATAACCACGATAACTAGTTTCGGATCACTCGCAGGCGCAAGACCAACGAAAAGCGAATTGTGTACGTTTTCTTCGTAGCCGTATTTTCCAACTACGTGCACGGTTCCAGTTTTACCCGCAACCTTATAGAAAGGGACTCTAGCATCGCGAGCCGATCCACCACGTTCAGGGTCGACAACTGTTTCCAGCATCGCTAACACCTGATTACTAATCGTCTTGTCGATAACTTGTTCTCTTGGTAAAGCCTGCAGACTAGCCTCATCTAATTTTAATAAGGACACTGGCTTCCTAATGCCGTCATCGGCAAGCACAGAATATGCCTGCGCCAGTTGCAACGCTGTTGTTGAGAGACCATAGCCAAACGAAAAAGTTGCAGTTTCAATGCGACTCCAACTTCGATGGTTTGGTAACACGCCGCCCTGCTCGCCGGGAAAGCCTGTACCGGACACCTGACCCATACCTACACGTTCCAAAACATTGCGAATTGAATCGGGCCCAATTTCGAAAGCAATTTTTGTCGCACCAATGTTGCTGGACTTGGTAATAACTCTAGTGAGATCCAATGTGCCAAAATTCAGAATATCCTGAACTTCTTTGCCATTAACCATCATCCAGCCGGGGCTTGTCTCTATCACTGTGTCTGGCGTATACAGACCAGATTCCAATGCAGCAGTCACCGTAAAGGCCTTGATCGGGGATCCTGGCTCGAATACATCGGTAATTGCGCGATTACGCAACACACTGAAATCATTGAGATTTCCACGGTTGTGCGGATTATAGGAAGGCTGATTCGCCATTGCCAAAACTTCGCCGGTATCTACATCCAACACCACGATAGAGGCAGACTTCGCGCGACGGGTAACAAATTCTTCCTTCAGCTCTTTGTAGGCCAAGTTTTGCAGACGGAAGTCGATGCTCAGCTCAAGGTTCTTGCCCGGCTGCGCCGTTTGGATAGTATTTAACTCTTCGATGATGTGGCCACGTCTGTCTTTTATTACCTGCCGTCTACCAGGCACACCCTTGAGCCACTCATCATAAGTAAGCTCCAATCCTTCCTGTCCGACATCATCAACATTACTGAAACCTACTAGATGAGCCGCCACTTCACCCTGCGGGTAGAATCTTTGGTATTCCTGTTGCCCGTACACCCCATCGATATCCAGATCTAAAATTCTCTCCGCCTCTGCTGGTGCCAGCCGTCTTTTTACATAGAGGAATTCTCGGCTCCCGTTTCTCTCTATCGAAGCGAGCAGAGAATCAGTATCCAACCCTAACTCAACTGCTAAGCGGGCTATTTCGGAATGTTGAGCACCAATTTCCTGAGGGTTTACCCAAATCGATTTGACCGGCGAACTCACCGCTAATGGCTCACCATTTCTATCAGTGATTACACCTCGATTCGCGACCAGCGGTACCGTGCGGATCGTTCGAGCGTCACCCTGACTCTGCAAAAAATCACGCTCAACGATGTGCAATGCGCTTACCTTCCAACCAATGGCGAGAACGCACAAAAACATGGCGAATAGCACTAGGTACAGTCGCCACTGTTCTATGAATGAAGCTAGTTTAGCGCTGCTCATGATCCACCATTACGATTTTGGCTATATCAGGCACTTCCATCTGCAACTGCTCGAAAGCCTTCTGCTCTATTCGACCCTCAACACCGAATGTACTCTGCTCTATTAAAAGCTGACCCCACTCAACTTCTAGGTCGTTAGCTTGATCGCGCAGCACTTGAAGTTCATTGAAGGCAAATCGATTTTCATGGGTGGTAGCTACTACCGATAAGCCAGCGCCGAGCACAAGGGTCAGTGCGGCAAATAGAGCGAGGGCGCCTCGATTCTTAACACCCACCCACTCTAAGACAGAGAGTTCTTTCGATACTCTTTTGCTCGTATTTTTATTATTTTTTACGCTCATGTCTCACCACTATCGAGTATTGCTATTGGGCGATCTTTTCTGCCACTCGCATTACCGCGCTTCTTGACCTAGGGTTTCGGTCTACTTCGAGCGCACTAGCCTTGATTCTCTTTCCTATCGGATTCAATTTCGGACTTAACATATCCTGAGATATCGGCAGGCCTCTTGGGTAACTATCTCCCTTAGCCTGCTTAGCGATAAACCTCTTAACCATTCGGTCCTCCAGTGAGTGGAAGCTAATAACTACAAGCCTTCCTCCCACCTTAAGCATCTTCAACGCTTGCTCTAAGCCTTTTTCCAATTCGCCCAGCTCGTCGTTGATAAAAATCCGTATTCCTTGAAACGCTCTCGTAGCAGGATGCTTATCACGCTCCCATGCTGGATTCGCCTCTTTGATAATCTCCGCAAGCTCACCAGTTGTCGTAATACGCTTCTCTGCTCGCTCTAGAATGACGCGACGCGCCATTCGCCTAGAGTGTCGCTCCTCACCGTACTGGTACAACACATCAGCAATTTCAGCTTCTTCTGCACTATTGATCCATTGCTCTGCGCTTTGTCCCGCCTCCGGGTTCATGCGCATATCGAGCGGACCATCCCGCAGAAAACTAAAGCCTCTTTCTGCGTTATCTAGCTGCGGAGAGGAAACACCCAGATCAAACAAGATGCCATCAACTCCATCATCAAGCCCTCTGGCAATTAACTCCGCCTCTATGTCACCGAATGGGGCGTGAGCAATCTGCAAGCGCTCATCCTGCTCTCTGATTTGGTTCGCAACTTCGATAGCCTCAGGGTCTTTGTCGAAAATGATAACGCTGCCCTTAGCGCCTAAGTTCTTGAGAATTAGTCGACTATGACCACCTCTACCAAATGTTGCGTCTACATAGATTCCATCTTTACGGATTGAAAGCGCATCGATGGCTTCCTGCATCAATACCGTTTCGTGAGTCGACTCACCAGTCATAAATTCAACCTAGAGCGCCAAAGACCGCAGTTTATCTGGCAACTCACCTTCCGTTGTCGATTCCGTTAACCATTGATCACGCTGCTGGTTCCAATTGTCTTGGCTCCATATCTCTAACTTCTTGCCTTGACCAATAAGACACACATGCTTTTCCAACTGCGCATATTGGCGCAGCTCTTGAGGGAGTAAAATACGACCGCTGCCGTCTAGCTCTAGATCATTGGCATGACCGATAAGCAGGTGTTTGACACGCTGAGACATTGGATCGAAACTGGAAAGGGCTTCTATTTGACGTTCAATTTGCTCCCACTCGGAAAGTGGATAGAGCAAAAGACAACGATGGTTTGTGTCGATAGTAACTACCAGATGCCCCGAGCAATTCTCTATGAGCTGCTCACGGTAACGCGCTGGCATAGCCATGCGACCTTTTGCATCGAGATTGATAGTATTTATGCCGCGAAACACGTGTTGTCCCCATTAGTAGTGGAAGTAGTGCTGGAGAGGGGATTGATTCCTTCAATTCCCACAAATCAACAATATTTGCCACTTTTCGCCACAAAGCAACACTATAGAGGCACTATTGCGCCCGCGCAAGCCTTATTTGCCTGATATGTATAGGGAAAGTGCGGGATCTTGTCGCTAAAAGTGGGGAAAACGTAGCTAAATGACAGAAATAGGATTTGATATTTTGAGCAAATACAGCTCAATAGCGATCTTAGTTAAAGTAAACTATTAAGAAACTTTAGGAGTTTTTGCAGTAGTGGGGAAAAAAAGCGAGCCAGCCTATAAGCCGGGTTCTGTCGAGGACAATTATTCATCTACGATCTGTGTCACCACAGATCTTTAGCGGCCTACCCGAATCCAATGCGAGCAGCATCTGTGGATTCCTATTTGGCCTTGCTCCGAGTGGGGTTTACCTTGCCACGAACTGTTACCAGTCGTGCGGTGCGCTCTTACCGCACCATTTCACCCTTACCCCCTAACCCGAAAGCTCTGAGGCGGTTTACTTTCTGCTGCACTGGCCGTGGGTTTACACCCCCCAGGAGTTACCTGGCACCCTGCTCTATGGAGCCCGGACTTTCCTCTGTCGATTTCCTCGTAAATCGATAGTCGATAAACGAAGAGCTAAAGACAGCAATTGCCCGGCTGACTCGGAGCGAAGACTAAAGGAGAAACTCACCGGTTACAACTGATATTCGTTAACAGACTATTCCTCGCTCTCGGCAAGCTCCTTCAATGCCGCCTCATAGAGCAAGTTTTTCCGCGCACCACTTATCTTGCTTGCTAGACTTACAGCCTTCTTCATCGAAACTTCTGACTTCAACAAGCGCACAATATCCATGGCCCGCTCATGCTTGCGCGCCTCCTCAAGCTGCTCATCACTGCCCGCTACTATGACGACGAATTCACCCTTCTGTTGATTTGCATCGCCGCCAAGCCATTCAATACATTCCGCCGCCGTGCCGAGAAAATGCGACTCGAAGCGCTTAGTCAATTCTCGGCCGATAAATATCAAACGCTGCTCTTCGAATGCGGCGCTCATATCCATAAGACTTTCCATGATTCTGTGAGTCGACTCATAGAACACCATAGTGCGCTGCTCATCAGACAAACCCGACAACCTTTTCTGCCGCGCTGTCGCCTTGCTGGGAAGAAAACCTTCGAAAGTAAACCTATCTGTAGCGAGCCCAGAAACACTTAGCGCTGACACTAGCGCACTCGCCCCTGGTATAGGAATAACAGTGAGATTTTTCTGGCGCGCCAAGCTAACAAGCCTGTAACCAGGGTCTGATATCAGCGGTGTTCCAGCATCCGATATCAACGCTATCGAGCTACCGGATTCCAGTTTATCAAGGATACGATTTATAGCGCTGTCTGCAGAAAAATCGTGGTGAGAAACCACTGGAGTGTCGACCTGTATACTCTGCAGCAGCTTTTGACTGTGACGAGTATCTTCTGCCGCGATTAGGTCTACGGCATTTAGAATTTCAATTGCTCTTCTGGAAATATCATCCAGATTCCCAATAGGCGTAGCGACAATATATAGCGTACCGGAATCACTCATTGGCTAAGTTTCTCAATCAACTTATCTCTTTGGCAGGAATCATTTGGGGAACTACTATAGCGAATAAATTGCTGTACCAAGTGAACTGTATTAGTCTTTAAAAACTAGCGCACAACTTAGCAGACAAAGCCTCCGATACAAAGATGAAATTAGCCAGCACATACCGTGCGCAATTCTTAATAAC
Organism: uncultured Gammaproteobacteria bacterium; assembly: GCA_913060495.1. Classification (GTDB taxonomy): domain Bacteria; phylum Pseudomonadota; class Gammaproteobacteria; order Pseudomonadales; family Pseudohongiellaceae; genus UBA9145. Next base: position 53,796 of record CAJXRP010000002.1, read on the forward strand.
ACTGCTGCTAGTCGTATTGCAGGCATGCTCTTCGTCTACAAATCCACCAGAACAGTCAGCCCCAACCATTGATGCGCAAACAGCCTCCATCGACGAGCTGGTTCGAGCGGCAAACAACAGTAACGGCCTGGAATCTACCGAATTACGTCTGCTCGCGCTGGAAGCGCTAATAAATAATGAACTCCTAGACCGAGCCCAGAGACAATCCAATCTCCTTGATGATCTGACAGACTATCCTGAGCAGATTCAAATTCGCGCCCTATTACTTAAAGCCCAGCTTGCTTTGCTTGCCGATCGATCCGCAGAGACGATCAACATTCTCGCGCAGGCCGACGAGATTGGCTTGGAAGGACGCCCCGATTTGCGACGAGGCTACCTACTTACACTGGGCCAGGCCTATCAGGTAAGTGGGCAATACGAGCGCGCTCTAGCCACATACTTACAGCTCGGGGAAACAGATGAGAATAACCCAAGCCCGAACTCCAATGTGCACGATGAAATTTGGGACGCCATAAATCGCTTCTCCCCTACGCAGCTCGATAATTTTGCGAGTACGGCAAATAGCTATCAGTCACGGGGATGGGTCGAACTTGCACGCGTCGTCACATCCGAACAATACAGCATTCGCTCCCAGCTAGATGCTATCAACCAATGGCGCAGAATATGGAGCCAGCATCCCGCCGCTAGGCAGCTGCCTCTGCAACTGCAAAAGCTAACGCAGACTTGGGAACAGCGACCGAAACACATCGCACTCATACTGCCATTGCAAGATTCTGCCGGAAGGGCAATTCAGGAAGGCTTTCTAAGTGCCTACTATGCAGCTCTCGACGTCTCTCGCGATGTGCCTAAGATCTCTGTATTCGATAGCAGCAATCAAACCAGCATCTACCCAATCTACGATGCCGCCGTCGCCAGTGGTGCCGACCTCATAATCGGGCCACTCTACAAACAGCTAGTCAATCAACTGCAACAACTAGATGAATTGCCGGTGCCTACCCTCGCCCTCAATTATGCCGATGCAAGCAGCAGTATTTCAAAAAATCTCACGCAATTTGGGCTCGCCCCAGAAGACGAAATCGAACAGGTAGTCAATTTAGCCTGGCAAGCCGGACACAGGAATGCCGCGATAATCACTCCTCAATCTAGCGATTATCAGCGCCTGCAACAGGCCTTCATCAACGGTTGGACTGGTGTAGGGGGCAATTTAGTTTCACAGTCGACGTACACCGGAGACAATGACTACGCTGATGTTATAAAACGACTGATGGCCATCGATTCCAGTGAACTACGCAGAGACCGAATAGTTCAACTACTACCAAGGGCTAGCGTAGAATTCACGCCGCGACGCCGAGGCGATATCGACTTTATTTTCCTCATAGCAAACCCAAGAGAGGGTCGGCAAATTAAACCCACCCTCGCCTTCTATTTCGCGGGCGACATACCCGTCTATGCCTTGCCTTCCATTTATGATGGCCTCGACAATCAAAGTGCGAATCAGGATCTGAACGGAATTGTATTTACAGATGCGCCTTGGATATTGAGCAATTACGATCCCTTAAAACCCAATGCTGCATCAAGCCTGCGGCCTGCTCAGGGACCAGTGCAACGCTTTCGAGCAATGGGCATAGATAGCTTTCGCCTATATTCACGCCTGCAACAATTTAGCGAGAAAGACATCACCTCGCTAACCGGCGCCACCGGTATCCTCAGCATAGATGGTAGCGGGCGCATTCACCGCCGCCTCGAAGTTGCCCGCTTTGTCGATGGCAGAGCCACATTGGAAGACAGTACAGACACCTCCTCAGACTGAGCGGCTCCCCAAAGGATTGGGCTGGCCCCACCAATTAGAGGCGGGTGGAGTACTCGTGCATTTTGGACGATTCAGCAATAGCCAGGCCTTTGGCAAAGAACAAGAATCGAAGGCAGAACGCTATCTTCAAGCCCAGGGCCTGAAGCTGCTCTGCAGGAACTATCGATCTCGCAATGGGGAGATCGATCTAATAATGAGCGACTCCAATACTCTGGTATTCATAGAGGTTCGTTATCGCCGTAGCAAACAATTCGGCGGCGCAATAGATTCCGTAACCGCGGCTAAACAGAAAAGAATTCGCCTGACTGCGGCGCAGTACCTCCAGTCTCATCCGCGGCTGCAATCCTGCGCCTGCCGCTTCGATGTGATCGGCTTAACTCACACACAGGCAGTGACTGCTCATGCAGCGGAACTTCGCTTTGATTGGATTAAAAATGCTTTTTACTGAAACTTTACCCTACTATTTCCAGTCATATGCAAGGGCAAGCTGAAGAAACAACCCCGAAACGGTAAATATTGACGCGCTAGCGGCCGATAGTTAAGAATACTTTTTATTTCACGAATTTGTTTCGCGAAACAACTCACAGGTAACTATTTAGATGGAATTAGTTAGATGGAATTAGCAGATCGGATCAGCCAACATTTTCAAGACAGCATTGCCGTTAAACAGCAATCACTTGAAGTACTGATCGAACCTATTCACCGAGCTGGCGAGGCTATGGTGAATAGCCTCCTAAACAACGGCAAAATACTGACCTGCGGAAACGGCGGCTCTGCCGGCGATGCCCAGCATTTTTCGGCGGAACTACTAAACCGTTTTGAGAAAGAGCGACCGGGACTGCCAGCTATGGCACTCACAACCGATAGCTCAACCCTGACAGCAATAGCTAACGACTACAGCTACGAGGAAATTTTCTCAAAACAGGTAAGCGCACTTGGACAAGCCGGGGATATATTGCTAGCGATCTCAACAAGCGGAAACTCTGCGAATGTTGCAGCTGCGATGCACGCCGCACAAGAGAGAGAAATGCCACTGGTGGTTCTAAGCGGAAACGACGGCGGCACAATGGCTGGCTTGCTTAGAGATCAGGACATTGAAATACGTGTGCCTTCCAACCGAACCGCACGCATACAAGAAGTGCATTTGGTAGTAATCCACTGCCTATGTGATTTTATCGATACTCAATTATTTGGAGGTGACGAATGATGACACTGACGTCTCTAAAAAAACTCTTACTCTTAGCAATGGCTCTTGTTATTACTTCCTGCACAACAATTCTAGTTGAAACTACTGGCGAGCAGGGAATTTCTGAAGACCCAACTGAGAGGACTGCTGGCGCACGGGTAGAAGATCAATCGATCGAAACCAAAGTGATCGTTAACATGAAATCACAGGAACCAGAATTTAGGAAAGCTAATTTCAACGTGATCAGCCACAACGGCGTAGTGTTATTGGTAGGCCAGGTTGCATCGAACGAACTAAAAAACAAGGCGAGCGATATTGCCAGCCAAGCTAGCACCAAGATAAAGCGCATCCACAATGAGCTGGAAGTCGCCGGCAAGACTAGCCTAATCGCGCGCAGCAACGATACTTGGATAGCAACCAAAGTACGCACTCTCATGCTAACAGACAGTGGCGTTCCATCAGGGCAGATAAGAGTGATAACAGAAAACGGAGCAGTCTATCTGATGGGTATGATCGATCAAAGCAATGGCGACAACGCCGCCCGCTTAGCCCGCAATGTTTCGGGCGTGACTCGAGTAGTTAAAGTATTTGAATACATCAATTAGGAACCGAATCCCAAGCCGATTTATTTAACAACCCGCAGGGATGGCTTCTTACTAATACTCGACGGCTTAGAATCCGCGCCTTTCCTATCAGGCTGATCATCGGTACCAGTTGGATTCGGAGGCTTTGGTAAGTTTGCGTCAGGATCGAAGATCATTCCTTGACCATTCTCTTTGGCGTAGATACCCATAACCGCCGAGATTGGCACATACACTCGCTTGGGAATACCCGCAAAGCGGCCATCAAAATCGATAGCCTCACTACGAATAAATAGACTCTGAACAGCTGAAGGAGAGATATTAAGGATGATCTGGCCATCCTTGACGTGTTCCTGCGGTACCTCAACTTCATTAGCAAAGGCATTCACAAGAATGTAGGGAGTACAGTCATTCTCTATGATCCAGTCGTAGAGCGCCCTTACTATATGCGGCCTACTCGAGCTCATGGTCATAGTGAATTCCTCGCTCTCGGTAAAGCTCAGACCATTTCTTTTTCTTGCTCGGAGAAACTTGCTAGAACTGACTCTCTTTCAAACAGGCGATCTCGATATTCCAAGAGAGGCTTGGTCGTTTTGTTCTTTGGCAGATCAATACCCATGATTGGGAGACGCCAAAGAATTGGAGCAACACAGCAATCAACGATAGTGAATTCATCGCTCATAAAAAACGGCTTCTCACCGAAAATTGGAGCTATAGAAAGCAGGCTTTCACGCAATTCTTTACGCGCCTTCTCAAGTGCCGCAGGCGTTCCCTTTCCAGCCATTATGGCATCGACCTTGCCACACCAATCCTGTTTGATGCGATAAATCCATAGTCTGCTTTCGGCTCGTGCTACCGGGTAAACTGGAAACAGAGGCGGATGAGGAAACCGCTCATCAAGATATTCCATCATGATGTCAGCTTCATACAACACTAAATCTCTATCCACTAATGTGGGAAGCGTGTTGTAGGGATTCAGAGAAGCCAGATCTTCGGGCTTGCTATCAGGGTCCACGTCGATAGTCTCGACTGTCACACCTTTCTCTGCCAGAACGATTCTAACCCGGTGGCTATAATGACTCTTGCCATCGGAGTAAAATGTCATTGAAGATCTTTTTGCTACTACGCCCATATCAATCCCTTTAATCCAATCTATTCGTTTTTAATATTCTTGCCGACTACATTGAAGCCGCGTCTGACGCGGCTTCACTAGACAAACGCTTGTTAGTGGTAGTCCTTACCAAATTCTCTTCCTACCAGTGTAGTCATTACAAAGAGGATTCCAAGAAATACTAATACCCAGATACCAATCTCTTGGCGTCTAGCTCGAATGGGCTCGCCCACGTAATACAGAAAATTCACCAGATCAGCGACGGTCTCGTCAAACTCTGCCGGAGATAACGCGCCAGTACCCTCTACATGCTCTAAAGTGCAATGAGATGGGTCTGGATCGCCATGAGAGTCGCAGACCACATCGCCTTGCAGTTCATGCAATACATTAGGCATGGCCACGTTTGGAAATATCTTATTATTTACACCGAAGGCTCTTACGTCATCTGCATAAAATCCCTTCAGGTAACTGTACAACCAATCTGGGTGCCGAACGCGACCTATCAACGTCAGGTCAGGAGGCGCTGCGCCAAACCAGCCTTCTGAGTCTTCGTTTGCCATGGAATTGGTAATCAGATCACCAATCAATGAGCCATCGAATATCAGATTATCTACAACCATCTGCTCAGGAATTTCGAGATCTTCCGCAGTTCTTGCATAACGCTGGTAGCCAAGCTCATGACAACTTGCACAGTAATTCATGTAGGTCTTGAAGCCACGCTGCAATGAACCTTTGTCATCGAAGTCAGTCTCGACGTGCTCAAGATCCAGGTTCGCCTCAGCAGCTTCCGCCGAGCTGGATGTCAGCATCAACGCCCCAGCTACAAGGAAGATCAGTAATAAGATGCTGCCGATGAGCTGTGGAATCGAGATAAAACGACCCGTGACTCGCTCAGGAGGCGTCCCTGTTTTCTCCATGCGCGTATACCAAGGCATAGCGAAGAAGAACGCGAAGTAGACTAGCGTCATAAACTGGGCCATCAAGGTCTTTGCCGGGCTCACCGTCTGTGTACCAAGCACACCCAATACTAGAAACGATACAACGAAGAGCAATAGAGCAACTCGGCTATAGGTTCCCTTATAACGCATGGACTTAACCGGGCTTTTATCCAGCCAAGGCAGCACAAAGAGAATCGCAATCGCACCGAACATAACCAACATGCCCCAGAACTTTGCGTCTATGCCAAACAAGGGATAGGTCACTGCGCGCAGCATGGAGTAGAACGGCGTGAAGTACCAAACTGGAGGCACGTGCTCAGGAGTCTTAAGCGAGTTCGCTTCCTGGAAGTTAGACAACTCCAAGAAGTAGCCGCCCATCTCAGGCGCGAAGAATACAATCGCACAGAACACAAACAGAAAGACTACTATAGCCGGCAAATCATGGTACATCGTATAGTAAGGATGAAATGGAACGCCATCCTTAGGAATACCATCCGCTCCCTTGTTCTTCTTGATGTCTATACCGTCTGGATTGTTCGAGCCAACTTCGTGAAGTGCAAGTATGTGAAGTACAACCAGAGCAATCAACACGATTGGCAATGCCACCACGTGTAGTGCAAAGAATCTGTTCAGCGTGGCACCGGAGATAAGATAGTCACCTCGAACCCACACAAGCAAGTCATCACCGATCACAGGAATAGCACCGGCTAGCGATACGATTACATTCGCACCCCAGTAGGACAGCTGGCCCCAAGGTAGTACGTAACCCATGAAGCCTTCCATCATCAATACCAGATAGATAGCCATGCCGAAAACCCAGATTAACTCTCTCGGTTTCTGATAGGAGCCATACATTAGACCGCGGAACATGTGCATATAGACCACTATGAAGAATGCCGATGCACCGGTTGAATGCAGATAGCGTAATAGCCATCCCCATTCTACGTCACGCATGATGTACTCGACCGAGGCAAATGCCGCTTCGGCGCTCGGCGTGTAGTTCATCGTCAACCAAACACCAGTCAGTAGCTGGAGAACTAATACCACCATGGAAAGCACACCAAAGAAGTACCAGAAGTTAAAATTCTTAGGCGCGTAGTACTCACTCATGTGAGTTTTCCACGTGCGTACGATAGGCAGTCTCGCGTCAGTCCAGTCAACAAGGCCGATCGCGGCACTCATTAATTTTCCCGGCTTGGCCGAATCGTTTCCGTTGTTTGCTGTATCAGTCATTACGCGTTCTCCTCATCAATACCAATCACGAGGACGCTATCACCCTCGAAGGAGTATGGTGGAACTTCCATGTTTCTAGAAGAAGGCGAACCGCTGTAAACACGTCCTGCTAGGTCAAAACGCGAGCCGTGACAAGGACAGAAGAACCCGCCACGCCATTCGGTATCGAAAGGCTCAGGCTTTAACTCGATATGTGGAGTCGGTGAACAGAACAGGTGTGGGCACAGGCCGACCAAAACCATGACATCAGGTGTGCGTGATCGAAATTCGTTCTGAGCATAGCCAGGCTGCTCAAGCTCCTGAGAATCAGGATCTGTTAGACGATCCGGATCTTCATTCAATGCGCTCAATATTTCTTCCGAGCGCTTGATGACGAATATAGGCCTGCCACGCCAAGCGGGGATAGGACCTAACATCTCGCCGTCTTGCAGGCGACTGATGTCAATTCTAACTGGCGCACCGGCAGCTCTTGCCTTTGCACTAGGGCTCCAAGAGCCAACAAATGGGACCGCAGCCCCTACAACACCGGCCGCACCTACTACCGAAGTTGACCCTACTAAAAACCGTCTACGGCCAGCATTTGCACTGTCGTCAGTCACCGTAAATTTCTCCTTGAGAACAAGCTTGTCAATTGAATTACCCCTGCAATCGAGGGATACGCGACTCATCGATCGCGAGTTTGGGCCATACCGCCATGGAGGGTCGGCAAAGCGCGTGAATTCTAGTCAATTTTGCACTTTTTAGCAAGTGAAGGAACGGCCTAAACCGATTCTATGCTGTTGAATAGTAGGGGGAAAAAAATATTTTTGCAGACAAAAAAAACGCCGATTTCGAACACGAAATCGGCGTTTTTTGAATCTTTCGTCTTAACGCTTGGAAAACTGCGGCTTCTTTCTCGCCTTGCGTAGACCGACCTTCTTTCGTTCAACTTCACGAGCATCACGTGTTACGAAGCCAGCTTTACGCAGTGTAGGCTTCAGCTCTTCGTCATACTGCATCAGAGCGCGAGTGATTCCGTGTCTGATAGCGCCGGCCTGACCGAAACTACCACCGCCACGTACAGTGATCTTAATATCGAATTTTTCAACCATCTCCACCAATTCAAGTGGCTGCTTGACGATCATACGCGCTACTTCACGACCGAAGTAACCGTCTAGAGTACGACTATTTATTGTAATCGCGCCGCTGCCGCTAGTTAGGAAGACTCTCGCTGTAGAGGTCTTACGTCGGCCAGTGCCGTAATATTGAGTGCTAGACATGAGTTAAGCGAACCTCTTTAAAGTTGTAGTGTCTGTGGTTGCTGTGCGCCATGTGGGTGCTCAGTACCTGCGTAGACTTTGAGTTTCTTAAACATTGCTCGACCTAGAGGACTTCTAGGGAGCATTCCCTTAACGGCTAGCTGAACCACACGTTCTGGATCTTTATCTAGCAGCTTCTCGAAAGGCAATTGCTTTAAGCCACCAGGAAAGCCAGAGTGAGAGTAATAGATCTTACCTTTGGCCTTGTTGCCAGTTACTCTGACCTTGTCAGCATTGATAACAACAACAAAGTCACCAGTATCCACGTGAGCCGTGTATTCGGGCTTATGTTTTCCGCGAAGGCGAGTCGCTATTTCAGTAGCCATGCGGCCCAGAGTCTGGCCTTCGGCATCTACAAGCAGCCATTTCTGGTCTACTTCATGAGGTTTTGCGCTGTAAGTCTTCATTATTCTGTCATTAGGCTTTGCTTTAAGGAGCGCGAATACTACCGGAGCAATGCTCAATATTCAAGCGAATTTAGGCCCTGAATGTAGATTTTTCGTGGGCTGCGGAATAGTTGCCAAGCTACCGAATACAGCGCCTCTCAAAGACAAAGGCCGGATCACGATTTTATTAGTCGCGATGAGCGAATTACCTACGCTAAGTGCTGATCGCCAAGATAGGCCTCGGACTGCATCTCAATTAGCCTCGATTGCGTGCGCTCGAACTCGAAGCGCAGCTTCTCGCCGGTATATAGCTCCGCAATAGGCACTTCAGCGGCTATAACGAGCTTTACCCTTCTGTCGTAGAGTTCATCCACCAGACTAATAAAGCGCCGCGCGCTATCACTGGCATTTTCTTGCATCTGTGGGACGCCAGACAGAATTACCGCATGATATATCTTCGCGAGCTCCACGTAGTCGAAGGCGCTGCGCGCGCCCTCACAGATCTGCTCGAAGGCGAACCACACCACATCCTTGCTGCAGTATTGCGTGTCTATTCGGCGCTCCAAAATCTCAATTCCAGCTCCTTTATGGACGTGAGAGCTGTCTGGCGTGAGCTCGTTAAAACACACCATCAATCTAGCTTCCGTATCCTCTGATATGGGACAGTGATAAAGCGTAGCCTGTGAGAGGCTTCGCAATCGGTAGTCCACTCCACTTTGAATTTCAACGGTTTGTGTATGTTCTTTGATGAGCGCAATTGCTGGCAGGAAGCGCTGTCTCTGCAGACCATCCTCGTACAAACGATCAGGCTCAATATTAGAAGTCGCGATCAGAATCACTTGCCGCTTGAACAGAGCCTCAAGCAAGCCGGCGAGTATCATGGCATCACCGATATCGCGCACGAAAAACTCGTCAAAGCATAGAACCCGAGACTCACCCGCTATCTGATCGGCGACTTTCTCCAGTGGGTTTTTCTGTCCCTGCAGTGACGCAAGGTCGCGATGAACCCGCTGCATGAAACGATGAAAGTGTGTGCGCATTTTTGATTCGCCCGGCAAGCTCTCAAAGAACACATCCATCAGATAAGTCTTACCCCGACCCACTCCACCCCAGATGTAGAGCCCTTGAATCGGCTCCGCAACCTGCTCGGCGGCGATCAAACGACGCCTCAACCTCTCTAGCAGCCCTGCACCCTTCGGTTCGATCTGCATGATCCGCTCATACAAATTTTGCAGATGACCCACCAGCGCCCGCTGAGCAACATCAGCAGTTATGACGTTATTCTCTAGATCGAGCTGATATCGCTGCAATGGGCCCATTGTTTTCCAATCTGGCGAAGAATCGCCACCTATTACTTGCCGGTAAAAAAGCGCACAGTTTCCAGACTCTGCTTAAGAATGGCAACCTCTATTCATCTATCTGCACCCAATTCTGGGTGATTAGCAACCGCCTCAATGTGTTGTTCTAGCTCTCTATTAGCAACAAGTTTGTTAAAAAAAAACCATGAACTGAGGTATACTCAACGAACACGTTTCTCACCACAACTAGGCGAGAGGCAAAACGTCTGGCCGAGAAGCATTCATCACAAAATATTCAAGAGGCGATTAGTTAAATGATTTGGTTAACTGCAGTAGCGTGTCTGGTCGTAGGAATTGTAATTGGCGTGGTATTTTCCAGCCGCTTGAATAGCAGTGCATCACGCGTGCAAGAATTAGAGAATCAGATTCGAGACATCAAAGACAATCACCTTACATACCGGGATAACGTGAGCGATCATTTCAGCATGACCGCCGATCTTGTCCAGCACATGACCGAAAGCTATCGCGAGGTTTACCAGCATCTAGCGAGTGGCGCTCAAGATCTGTGTAGCAATGAAGTCGCAGGAAAATTACTTCCAGCGGGTTCCGATGCAGTGTTCGATAGCAATGAAGAATCAGAGTCTACTGGCGGACTGAATCCTCCAAAAGACTATGCTGCAAAGCAGGATCCCAGCCAGAAAGGCGCACTTTCCGAAGAGTTTGGCATAGAGAAGTCTATCTCCCAGAACGACGAAGAAGCCGCGAATACACCTAAGCACTAGCAGGAAAGCTCTGTCTAACCCTTTTCGACCATCGAGACTACCAGCACGCAGCAGTAGTCTCTACCCACTATGAATTAAGCTCTTATGTCTGAATACAATCTTACCCATCTCAAACAACTCGAAGCCGAGAGCATTCACATAATGCGCGAGGTTGCAGCAGAATTCGATAAGCCAGTGATGCTGTACTCCGTAGGAAAAGATTCCGCGGTCATGTTGCACCTAGCGCTCAAGGCATTCTATCCAGGCAAACTCCCCTTCCCATTAATGCATGTCGATACGACATGGAAATTTAAAGAGATGATTGCCTTTCGTGATCAGCAGATTGAGAAGCTTGGTTTAGACATTATTGTGCACACCAATCAGGAAGGTGTGGATGCAGGCGTAGGCCCGTTTACCCATGGCAGTGAGAAACACACTGACATCATGAAAACCCAGGCTTTAAAGCAAGCCTTGAACAAACACAAATTCGACGCCGCCTTCGGTGGAGCCAGGCGCGACGAGGAAAAATCCCGCGCCAAGGAAAGAGTCTTCTCCTTTCGCGACAAGAACCATGTCTGGGATCCGAAGAATCAAAGACCCGAACTCTGGAACATCTACAATGGCAAGATTAATAAAGGCGAAAGCATTCGAGTCTTTCCACTTTCTAATTGGACCGAACTAGATATCTGGCAGTACATCTATCTAAACGATATCGATATCGTGCCTCTGTACTTCGCCAAGCCAAGACCCGTAGTCAATATCGATGGTGTGGACATTCTCGTCGATGATGATCGCATGCCGATTGAAGAAGGCCAGAAGGTAGAAATAAAGACCGTGCGGTTTCGCACGCTTGGTTGCTATCCACTCTCGGGCGCTGTCGAATCCACAGCAACAACTTTGCCTGAGATAATTCAGGAAATGTTATTGGCCACAAGTTCGGAAAGACAGGGGCGACTCATCGACTCAGACAAAAGTGGCTCCATGGAAGATAAAAAAAGGCGGGGCTATTTCTAGCCAGCACTACTAGTAAAGACCTACTAGATACAACCTTTTAGTTTAGAACGAGATTAGACAAACATGTCACACCAATCCGACTTAATAAGCACCGATATTAGCGCGTACCTGGCCCAGCACGAACGTAAAGAGTTGTTGCGCTTGTTAACCTGCGGCAGTGTAGATGACGGCAAAAGCACCCTGATCGGTCGACTGCTCCACGATTCGAAGATGATCTATGAAGACCAACTTGCGGCGATCGAAGCAGACAGCGTCAAGTCCGGCACCACCGGAGGAAAGATTGACCTCGCCCTGCTCGTGGATGGTTTGCAGGCAGAGCGCGAACAAGGCATAACCATCGATGTAGCCTACCGGTACTTCTCTACAGCTAAGAGAAAATTCATCATCGCTGATACCCCTGGTCACGAGCAGTACACCAGAAATATGGCGACAGGCGCATCAACCTGCGATCTAGCTATCATCTTGATCGATGCTCGTCACGGTGTTCAGGTTCAAACCCGCCGGCACAGCTTCATCGCCTCGCTACTTGGCATAAAGCATATTATCGTAGCCGTTAACAAGATGGATCTGGTGGACTTCAGCGAGAAGGTTTTCGATAAAATTAAAGCCGACTACCTAGAATTCAGCGAGAATCTTGATTCCGCAAACTTTCATTTTATTCCAATGTCTGCTCTGACCGGCGACAACGTGGTGAATCCTAGTCAGGAAATGCCATGGTATGAGGGCGGCGCTTTGATGCCGCTCCTAGAGAGTGTCGAGATCGCCGGAGATAAAAATTATTCAGATTTTCGTTTCCCGGTGCAATACGTCAATCGACCGAATTTAAACTTCAGAGGCTTTTGCGGCACTGTCGGCTCCGGCGTAATCCGCAAAGGCGACGAAGTTATTGTCCTGCCATCGAAGAAGACGAGTCGCATTAAATCTATCGTAACTTATGATGAAGAGTTGGAGTTAGCCCATGCGGAAATGGCTGTAACGCTAACGTTAGAGGATGAAATCGATGTCAGTCGCGGCGACATTCTTGCCCACCCTGAAAATATTCCAACCAGCGACAGCACTTTTGATGCAACCATAGTTTGGATGGCGGAGACCCCCCTGTTGCCAGGCAATGTCTTCGATTTCAAGCTTGGCAGCAAGACCGTAAGCGGCAGACTAAACACGATACACAATCGCATCGATGTGAATACTCTCGAGAAAGCTCCTGCCCCAGGCCTCGAACTCAATGAGATTGGCCTAGCTGAAATCAATCTCGATGAGACGGTTTGCTTCGATAGCTACAAAGACAATCGCGCGACTGGCAGCTTCATTATTATTGATCGACTCAGTAATGTAACAGTCGGAGCCGGCATGATCGACTGCGAACAACAGCCACGCCACAAGCCTAATGAATCACACAACATTATTGTAACCAAGGAAGAACGCGCGGCACGTTATGGACAAAAACCTGCAACGATCATGTTCATTGGTGTGTCCGGCTCAGGAAAATCCACCCTCGCCCACGGTTTGGAAAGAAAACTTTTTGATCGCGGACGTGTTAGCACAGTGCTCGATGGCAAGACGATGCGATTGGGCATCAGCAAGGACTTATCACACGATGCAGAAGGTCGCGCAGAAAACTTAAGACGCAGCGCCCATATAGCAAGGTTCCTGAATGACTCTGGCGTGATCTGCTGCGCCTCGTTCGTGGCACCAAATACCGATTCTAGAGAGCATGCGATCAGCGTTATCGGCAAAGACAATTGCTATATTATTTACCTAAACCCGCCAATGGAAACTTGCATTCAGAGAGACCCGAGCGGGCTCTATGCCGCTGCGGAGGGAACAGAATCCTCAGACATACCGGGTCTATCTTTCCCCTATAGTGCACCGGAAGTGGTGCAGCTTGAATTAGACACTGCTGCGCTGTCTGTGGATGAATGCCTAGAGAAGGTTCTGAAATTAATGCGTGATGACGAGCTTATCTAGAACCTCTTCATCTACGTCATACACTTTTTTAACCCAGCAGGCGAGCAAGAATCACACGGGGTTATCGATATCGATAAACTGGTGCTCTAAACCAAACTTCGAAGCTAGATAGCCCCCTATGGCCTGAACCCCATAGCGTTCGGTTGCATGATGCCCTGCCGAGAAGAAATGTATCCCAGATTCTCTGGCAATATGCACTGTAGGCTCCGAAACCTCTCCAGTTATATAAGCATCTACGCCGGCAGCTACCGCTAGTTCGATATAATTTTGTGCTGCGCCGGTGCACCAGGCTATTGTTTTGATTGGTTTAGAATTGCCTTCTATGGCCAAGGGTTGCCGGTCAAGCTTTTCTGCGATTAAGGCTTTCAGCGAATCAAAATCCGTGCCTTGATCGATAGTCCCAGTCAGTCCAATGGGATGATTATTCTGCTTACCTAATTCTCCATCAATTTCTATTCCCAAGATTTTTGCCAACTGCACGTTGTTGCCAAATTCTCGATGCACATCCAAGGGTAAGTGATAGGCAAGTAGGCTCAAGTCATGCTTTAACAAGGCCTCTATTCGTGACTTCTTAATTCCCGATATTGATTGGTCTTCACCCCGCCAAAAATAACCATGATGCACTAACAAGGCATCCGCGTTAGCAGCTATGGCCGCGTCGATTAATTCCTGACAGGCAGTTACTCCAGTAACCAGTTTTGATATTTCCTTGCGTCCTTCTACTTGCAGCCCATTCGGACAATAATCTTTGAACTGCTCTGGCCGCAGCACTTGTTTTAGTTCGAGTTCAAGCTCTTTCAGGCTAACTGGCATTGGAATCCACCTTGGCAACGCTGTATATTGGTTTTGCCCAGCAATAATAACATAGTGTTATGCCCATCAGATTCGACCTTAAGTCGAACACGGCAATAACACCCAGGCGGCATAGCAATGAGCAGCACAGGTAATCTACTCAAATATATAAGCTGGCCGGTAGCCTGTGGAATCTTATTAGGTCTGGTTATTCTTCAATACCGTCAGATTGAACAAATTAGTAGTCAGCCCCCGCCCAGCCAAATTAGCGAAACTGAAAGTACTCCCGCCCCATCCTTCTCCGAAGCTATCGCTCTAGCGGCGCCTGCCGTTGTTGCGATCAACGCGACTAACGTCAATGTCGAATCAATTGAGCGAACTTCAGAAGACCGCGTGAACTTTTATCTCGGAGAGCGAGCAAGCCTAGGCTCTGGAGTAATTGTCAGCGAGAAGGGGTTTATTTTGACCAATCTTCACGTAGTCGATACTTTTTTCGATGCCTTCGATGTGGAGGTTACACTCAACGACAGTAGAAAGATTTCGGCTACGGTTGTGGCCTGGGATGAGGCTAGCGACCTAGCCGTCCTACATATCAACATGGACAACCTGACGCCTATCCAGATAGGCGATGAAAAGTCTCTAGAAGTGGGCGATATCGTATTCGCTATAGGTTACCCCCGCAACATTGGCCAGTCTGTCTCCCTAGGAATTATCAGCGCACTAACTGCAAACTCAGAGAATAATCCCGGCATCATTCAAACCGATGCGGCAATCAATCCAGGCAATTCCGGTGGCGCTCTAATTAACTCTAGGGGCGAACTCGTCGGCATTAATTCCTCCATATTCTCAGAGTCTGGCAACTTCGAAGGCATCGGTTTCGCCACACCATCAAGTCACGCTATCGCGGCATTTCAAGAAATGGCTGATCAGGCTGTCGAGGCTAATGCTGGCTATCTGGGCGTAATAACCGGAGAGGCATTAAACGCTCAATCGAGCCAGCTCTTCTTCGGCATAGACAATATTCGCGGCATGTTAGTGGAGAGCGTCGATGAAGGCGGTGCAGCGGAACGAGCAGGCATACTTCCCGGCGACGTCATAACAATGGTCGAGGAAACATCGGTTATCGATGGTCAGAACATCATGATGGAGGTTCGCAACAAAAAACCCGGCGATTCGATAGATATTCAGATATATCGCGACGGGCAGAGTTTCGTGCTGCCAACTACATTGGGGTTTGGCCAGGCCATTATCATCGAGCCCTAATTAATTGCGGTGAGACCTTTACCGCCGTCTAACTATCAAGGCTTAAGGCGATACTCGGCTGAGAGGGCGTGCGCCTCAAGATGCTCGTCTCGTGCTATTGCCGATGCAGTACCCGCCAAGACATGTGCACCCGCCTCAGAACAATTGATGATTGAACTACGCTTCTGAAAATCATACACACCCAAGGCCGAGAAGAACTTCGCAGAACCGGAAGTCGGCAAGACGTGACTCGGGCCAGCACAATAATCTCCAAGCGCTTCCGCACTGTAACGCCCCATGAAAATTGCGCCGGCATTGTCGATTGAAGCCAACAAGGCATCAGGATCTTCCACAGAAATTTCCAAATGTTCCGGCGCGATGAGATTGCTCACCTTCGCCGCCTCCTGCAAATCCTTAACCTGAATGAAGATACCGCGTTTACTCATCGATTCGGCGATGATCGCCCGACGCTGCATAGTCGGCAGTAGTCTATCAATACTTTTCTTTACCTCTTCGAGAAAACTAGCGTCACTAGCAATCAATATTGATTGCGCTTGTTCGTCATGTTCTGCCTGAGAGAATAGATCCATCGCGATCCAATCTGGATTTGTCTTGCCATCACAAATTATCGTAAGCTCGGAGGGGCCTGCGATCATGTCGATGCCTACCTCGCCAAACACTAACTTCTTCGCCACAGTAACAAAAATATTTCCTGGGCCAGCTATCTTATCTACCTTCTCGATCGTCTCTGTGCCATACGCGAGAGCAGCAATAGCCTGCGCGCCGCCAATGGTGTACAGCTTCGTGACTCCGGCGAGTGCTGCAGCGGCAAACACTAACCTTCCTGCCTCACCATAGAGAGTGGGGACGGTGGCGACTATTTCTTTGACACCAGCAACTTGCGCTGGAATAGCCAACATAAGCATCGATGAAGGATAGTTAGCCTTACCACCCGGAACGTAAACGCCGACACGCCTCAGCGGACTTATTTTTTGACCGTAGACTGAACCGTCAGCTTCTTGATAACTCCAGGAATCCTGCTTCTGCTTCTCGTGATAAACCCGAATTCGCTCGGCAGCATGGCTCAGCGCATCGTGCTGCTCTTTTGAGATCCCAGCCAATGCTTCCTGCATCTGCTCTTGCGACACCAGCAAGTCACCCATTGATTCTGCGCCGAAACCATCGAAGCGATTCGTACATTCCACCACAGCAGCATCGCCTTGAGTTCTTACTTGCTGCAAAATATCGCTTACGATAGTAGTGACTTCATCGGACACTATCATTTCGCGCTGCAACAACTTTGCGAGGCGTACCTCAAAGTCAGGCTCGGACGTATTCAGACGATTCAGTTCAATGTTGTTATTTGGCATGATAGATAGTGCTAGTCAGAGGGTGTTGTCTTCAGGAAAGTGTTCTTATTTCTTGTCTACTGCATCGCCTAGTTGACCCAATATTTCTCGTATCAGGGCGTTCTTAATTTTCATGGAGGCCTTGTTCACAATAATCCGTGAACTGATTTGCGCGATCAACTCACGCGGCTCCAAACCATTCGCCTTAAGGGTTTTTCCTGTATCCACGATATCCACGATGGCATCCGCCAGCCCCATCATCGGAGCCAACTCGAGCGCACCATTTAGCTTAATAAGGTCGATCTGTTTACCCTGCTCTGCAAAATACTTCTTGGCAATATTAGTAAATTTCGTGGCGACTTTTAGTCTACCTTGTACTGGCTGAGCATTTACTGGCTCCGCCGTCATCATCTGGCAGGCAGCTATCTTTAGATCCAATGGCTCATAGAAACCTTCATCACCGTATTCGAGCAGCAGATCTTTACCTACAACTCCCATGTCCGCACTACCAAATTCAACATAGGTTGGAACATCACTGCCTCTAATCACCATGAGTTTTACGTTCTCTCGATTGGTGTCGAAGATCAATTTCCGGCTCTTGCTGATATCCTCAGCGGGCACGATGCCTGCCTGCTCAAATAAAGGCAGTACTTCATCCAAGATACGACCCTTGGTAAGGGCTATGACTAGTTGATCAGAGTTCATTTTGAATAGGATTCATTAAAATAGTTTTTACAGTATCAGCAGATTGCTAACACCCGTTAAGAAGGCACCCTTCGAATCTTAGCACCGAGAAGCTGAAGCTTCTCTTCAATACACTCATAACCTCGATCTATGTGATAAATGCGGTCCACAACTGTTTCGTTTTCGCAAACCAGACCAGCAATGATGAGGCTAGCTGAAGCCCTCAGGTCTGTCGCCATCACCGGCGCACCTTTAAGCACATCAACACCTTTCACTATAACGGTATTTCCCTCTACCGCTATGTCGGCACCCATTCGATTCATTTCATGCACGTGCATGAAGCGATTCTCGAAAACCGTTTCTGTGATCGAGCCCGTGCCCTCTGCTATCGCATTAAGCGCCGTAAATTGCGCCTGCATATCCGTTGGAAAGGCTGGATAGGGGGCTGTGCGCAGAGAAACCGACTTCGGACGTTGACCGTGCATATCCAATTCGATCCAGTCTTCGCCTATTGTAATGTCTGCTCCTGCCTGTTCAAGCTTACTCAATACTGCTTCGAGAATATCAGGTCGCGTATCCTTAACCTTAATATGTCCGCGCGTTGCCGCTGCGGCTATCAAGTAAGTGCCTGTCTCGATCCTATCTGGCATGACTGAATAGCTGCAGCCTTTCAATTCTTTTACACCCGTGATGGTAATCGTGTCGCTACCCTGCCCTGAAACAATCGCACCCATTGCCACCAGACAATTAGCCAAATCTACAACCTCAGGCTCGCGCGCTGCGTTCTCGATAATAGTCTCACCGTCGGCTAGAGTAGCGGCCATCATGACATTTTCGGTTCCAGTCACGGTTACCATGTCCATAAAGATATGAGCGCCCTTCAATCTCCCATCGACGGAGGCCTTGATGTAACCGTCTTCCACTACTATGTCTGCGCCCATCGCCTCTAGCGCAGAGATATGCAGATTTACTGGTCGGCTACCGATTGCACAACCACCTGGCAGGGCAACTTCCGCCTTGCCATAACGCGCTAATAAGGGACCTAACACCAAAATAGACGCCCGCATCGTTTTAACCAACTCATAAGGCGCGTTGAAATGCTTAATCGTACTGCTATTCACTTCGACGTTCAGCTTCTCGTCGATTACAGGCTCCACACCCATGCAAGCCAGCAACTCAATCATTGTGGTGATATCGAACAAATGCGGTAAATTACAAATCTGCACCGTTTCGTGAGTCAGAAGAGTAGACGCAAGAATAGGCAGAGCGGAATTCTTCGCGCCTGCAATTCGAATCTCGCCCTGAAGGCTTACGCCTCCCTTGATTAGTAATTTATCCATTGGTTTTCTCGGTGGGGAAGACTGTATTCAGGAGGCTTGACTTTCACTGGCAGTCATCAGGCTCATAGTGACCGCGTGAATGGCTCCACTCTTTATATGCTCGTTCAAAATCTTGTAGATAGTTTGTTGCCGTTTTACGGCGTTCAATCCTTCAAACACATCCCCTACTACGGTTACAAGATATTTGCCATCACCGCCATCGACGGTTACCTGACACTCGGAAAGCTCTGCATCAAGCAGGGTGGTAATCTGACTAGCGTCCAATCTAATACTCCGACTTATTTCCAATTATCTAATACTGCATCGATGTCATTGTCATTCTGACCCATCAATGCAGAAAACTGAGTGAAATACTGCCTGCCCAAATTGATGCCAGCAACACTTAAGTTTTTAAGCTTCCACTCGTCATTTTCGTTCAGAAACATTTGATACTGCAGGCGAAGATTGGAATCACCGCCACGCAGCTCCATGCCTACAACCTTATCGGCACGCGGATCGTCATCTGAATTATTTGATGGCAGGAAGGCTAGCTCTTGCCCTTCGTAGGCAACTAGAGAGGCTCCGTAGAAACGCGTTAATGTTTGCCTCAAAATTTCTGCAAAGCGCTCCTTCTGCGCATCGTTCGCGGATGCCGCATAACGATTCATAACCACCACAGCAACAGCATTGAAGTCCACTATTGAACTAAGGACAGTTTCGATTTCCTGAAAGTAGCCGTCGCGATCTGTAAGGAATAGCCCACGGGACTCCTGAACCGTACTCAACAGTTTCTCAACCCCTATCTCAGCAGTCTCTACAGCCGTAAACTGCTGAGCGTAGCTGAGCACTGGAAACAGCCCCATCAAGGCGAAGACAACTAGGTATTTATTCAATGATTTCATTTGCTTATCCTTAATCGTTACTCGAAGCCAAGCCCTAAATCCACTAGCGGGATAGCCATCAAGCATCAAAATACACAAAATGAGCTGAATGCGGACTGAACCTGTATAGAGCAGAGCGTCAGTTTACATCAATTGAGCAGTTCAATAAATTATTACTTGCAAAGCACTCCAAAGAATCTTCTAATTGGCCGCCTAATCTTCGCATTAAGAATACTTCGTATATGTTCCTCGACCCGGTCATTATCGTTCTCGGATTTATTGGTTTAATCTGGGGAGCGGACAAGTTTGTATTTGGCGCGTCAGTTCTCGCGCGAAACTTCGGGGTTTCCCCTCTGATGATCGGCCTTACTATAGTCGCGTTTGGCACATCGGCGCCTGAAATTTTTTCCTCCGCTGTTTCAGCACTCAATGACAAACCCGAACTGGCTGTCGGCAATGCTCTCGGTTCCAACCTGTTCAACATAGGAGTGGCTCTCGGCGTTGCCGCAATGATCAGCCCTCTCAAGCCACCCGAATCACTAATTAGCAAAGAAATCCCGGCACTGCTTCTCGTCACTTTCGTTACTGGTGCTTTATTTTTGGATCTCTTCCTTGGCGTGTTCGACGCGGTGGTATTAATAACTATTACCTTCTACTTCGGCTACAGACTATTCCGCAAGAAAGTAAAAACAAAATCACAACCTGAACTCAACGACGAAAATCTAAGCGAAGTAAACAGCCTGCAAGCTGCCGCCTACATGGTATTAGGGCTCGCTCTCTTGGTGTTGAGCGCAGAGGCTCTGGTTGCAGCGGCCACCTCTATTGCCGAGTCTCTTGGGGTTTCTACGGCGATCATCGGCCTTACCGTTGTTGCACTCGGCACCAGTCTTCCTGAACTGGCCGCATCCGTAACCTGCGTCCTAAAGGGGCACCACGACCTGGCCATAGGCAATATAGTTGGATCGAACATTCTAAATTTGCTCGCAGTACTTCCTTTCCCCGGTCTGTTTGCAGCCGGCGCGATCGAACCCGCCCTTCTCTATAGAGACTTTACCGGCGTACTCATACTTACCCTTATGCTGGCCTACTTCTGCTATATAGGCGTGAAGAAGGGCAAGATGATCAGCCGATTTAACGGCGCCGTTTTTATGTCCCTCTATGTTGGCTGGTTTAGCGTCATGCTCTACCAACTATAATCAGCACCTACTATAATCAGCCGCATTCCAAAGTAGTCTGTCGCACACTCGTAAGGTATGATCTGATCACTATGAACTCCGACTCCCCCCTCATTTCTAGCGCTCTTAGAACCATTGAGATAGAAAGCCGAGCCGTCTCTGAACTGCTTAATCGGATTGATGCCGACTTCGTGAATGCCTGCGAGATCATTATGTCCAGTGAAGGCCGCGTAGTGGTAATAGGAATGGGCAAATCCGGTCACATTGGCAAGAAGATAGCCGCCACCCTTGCTAGCACCGGAACACCAGCCATGTATGTTCACCCAGCCGAGGCGAGTCACGGCGATATAGGCATGATTACCCCGCAGGATGTGGTCCTTGCGATATCTAATTCCGGCACCACAGGAGAAATACTATCTCTACTGCCGGTACTGAAACGAAAAGGCATCCCCTTAATTAGTCTTACAGGCGACAAGCAATCTGAATTAGCCAAGGCCGCATCAGCAAATTTAGACGCTAGGGTAGATGAAGAAGCCTGCCCCCTCGGGTTAGCACCAACCTCTAGCACAACTGCTGCGCTAGTACTTGGCGATGCATTGGCCATGGCTTTGCTGGAAGCTAGGGGATTTACTCGCGATGACTTTGCCATCTCTCACCCCGGCGGGAACCTAGGCAGACGACTCTTGGTAAAAGTGCGCGATGTTATGCACTCCGGCGATGCGATTCCAAAAGTCATGAGCGGTACACCTCTTCCCGAAGCACTTCTTGAAATGAGCAGCAAGGGCTTTGGCCTAACAACTGTAATAGGTGAAAACGGAAATCTTTTAGGTGTTTTCTCCGACGGGGACCTACGACGCACAATAGATTCCGGCCGAAACATACAAGAAATCACCATCGATGAAGTCATGTCACCAAGCTTTAAACACATAGACGCGAATGCACTTGCAGCGGAAGCCGCTAGAATAATGCAAGAGTCTAATGTGTATGTACTAATCGTAAAAGGCGAGTCCCAAGCTGTCGAGGGAATGCTGAAAATGCACGACCTACTCCAGTCGAATGTCGTTTAACCTGGAGGGATGTCATGATTTTTACCAGCAATAAAGAACAAGCAATCGCGTCAGCCAACAAAATCAAACTATTGCTACTCGATGTTGATGGCATCCTCACAGATGGCAAACTCTATTTCTCCAATTCCGGCGAAGAAATCAAGGCCTTCCATAGCTTAGATGGCCATGGAATTAAGATGCTAATGAGCACAGGCATTCCAGTAGGAATTATCACTGGCCGAAAATCAAACATCGTTTCTAAACGCGCCGCCGACCTTGGTATCGACATCCTTTACCAGGGCCGCGAAGACAAGATAGACGTCCTACGAGAAATAATTGCCAACACAGGTATCGACGCAAACGCCATTGCCTACGCGGGAGATGACCTACCTGACCTGCCGGTTTTGCAAGCCGTTGGATTAAGCTTTTCAGTTCCGGGCGGGCACCCAGACGTAATCGATGCGGTGCACGTGGTCACCACGCGTTCTGGCGGCGAAGGTGCAGTCCGGGAAGTCACAGATTTCATCTTGAACGCACAAGCCAATAACTAGCCCCACCTCTGCGTTAGAACGCAATAACTCGCCCGACAATTTGGACCACCAATTGACAAATTCGTGTTAGGCTTCAACTACTTGCACCCAATTCCAAGCACCAACAGATTATGCAAAGAGTAGGCCTTATCATTGTTCCAGGAATTATCGCGATAGCCTTGTTCGTCGGGATAAATTCGTTCGATACATTGAGCAATGAAACAGACTCTCCCCTCTCAAGTTCGAACCTAGACTTTAACGCTTACTCTGAAGGCATCAATACAATACTTTACGACACCGAAGGCAAGATAAATTACACACTACAAGCAGAGCGGCAGATTCATTACAACGATGACAGCACCGAACTTGAGAAGCCGTTTATCCGCCTGTTTCAAGATGGCGACTCACGCTGGAATATCGTAGCTAACTCTGGCAGGATTTCTGCCACCGAAACGACTGCCGACGGGGCACTTGAGCAAATAGACCTACTCGGCGATGTTCAAGTTTACAGCTTCGACGATCTCGGCAATCGAACCGTTATGTCCACCGAGTTTCTAACACTAAACCCGGATTCAGAAACCTTAGAGACTGACCAGCCAGTATCTGTTGTAACTTCTGCGCTACAGCAATCGTCTATTGGGATGATTGCCAAGCTTAGAACTGATGAAATCACCTTCCTGCGGGAAGTTAGAGGCCGACATGCTCCAGCGAAAGACTAAAAAACCATTCCCAACAATGCTGGCATTGATCATCGCTCTCAGCTGCCTGTTTATTACAAATTCTTTTTCCCTAGAAGCCGATA
This sequence comes from uncultured Gammaproteobacteria bacterium, assembly GCA_913060495.1. Classification (GTDB taxonomy): domain Bacteria; phylum Pseudomonadota; class Gammaproteobacteria; order Pseudomonadales; family Pseudohongiellaceae; genus UBA9145. Next base: position 77,197 of record CAJXRP010000002.1, read on the forward strand.
GAGAACAAGAGTTAGTGCTCAGTTCAGACGGCAGCACACGCATGAGCATAAAGGACGGTATTCGCCTAATGGAGATGTCCGATAACGTTGTAATTACGCGAGGCTCTATGGAAATTCGCGGCGATTCTGCCACAATCGAATTTATCATCAGTAGCGAAGAAGTTCGCAAGATAACTGTGGTTGGCGCTCCTGTGTACTATCAACAGCAGCTCGATTCTAGCGATGATCCAGTTAAGGGTTCCAGTAACAGCATCTCGTTCTATACTGACGAAGGCGATGGCGCCAATGTAGTCGAACTCGTTGGAGATGCTGTCATTGAATCACCTACTTCTATTTTTGAATGCACGGCGATCACTTACATCGTCGAGCAAGACCTCATCCGCGACACGGTAGGCCCTTGTAGCGGCGCATTCAGCTCCTCGAATTGATAAACCTATGTTAGAAGCCAAGAACCTCGCCAAAAGCTATAAGAAACGAGAAGTCGTGCGCGATGTCTCCATTTCTATACAGCAAGGTGAAATAGTAGGCTTACTAGGCCCCAATGGAGCGGGCAAAACCACTTGCTTCTACATGATCGTAGGACTCGTCGCAGCCGACAATGGCAGTGTGGTGCTTGGAAGTAATGACATAACAGATGCCCCCATGCATCAACGAGCCAACCACGGTCTCGCTTATCTACCGCAAGACTCATCCATCTTTCGCACGCTAAGCGTTGAAGACAATATATTAGCAATCTTAGAAACTCGCAAAGACCTAAGCAGTGTCGAGAAAAGAAACAAACTAGAATCGCTTCTAGAAGAATTCAACATACAACATATTCGGCACAACAAAGGCATGAGCCTTTCTGGTGGTGAGCGCCGTAGAACAGAGATTGCACGGACACTGGCAACCGATCCTAAATTCATCTTGCTAGACGAACCATTCGCCGGAGTAGATCCAATTTCCGTGAGCGATATCAAACAAATAATTCAACATCTCAAGGCGCGCAACATTGGCATACTGCTTACCGATCATAATGTTCGTGAGACCTTGGATATTTGCGAAAAAGCCTACATCGTGAGCGAAGGTCAAATCATCGCCGAAGGAAATGCCGCCGCTATTTTGTCCAATGAAAAAGTTAGAGAAGTTTACTTAGGAGAGCAGTTTCAAATATAACTATTTGTGCTGTTAGCCGTAGCAATCTAAACACCGATCCCACCTCAATAATTCACAGTAAATTGCAGTAATTCACCGCATACCGACCCCTTAATTAGTTGTCGAAAAGGCTATGCATAGCAGGCATGAATCTTGCTATAATCAATCGCTCTGGTGTTAGCAAAACGGCTCCAAATTATTTAAAATTTCATTCACTATCCACTCGGTCTTAAGATGCACTCGTCATGAAACTTTCGCTACAGCTCAAGCTAGGTCAGCAACTGACCATGACTCCTCAGCTGCAGCAAGCTATTCGACTTCTGCAACTCTCAACTCTCGACCTTCAGCAAGAAATTCACCAAGCGCTCGAATCCAACCCAATGTTGGAGTTGATAGAGAATAATGAAGAAGATGAAACACCAACTCCCGCCGATAGCTCGACCACCACAGAACCACAAACGGCAACAGATGCTGAATCTGCTACGACTACCCGCGACAACGCCGAATTAAATAGCGACGACAACGACTGGCAGAATGACATCCCCAACGATCTCGGCGTAGATAGCAACTGGGATGACATCTACCCTGGCAATTCGTCACAATCAAACTCCTTCGATGGCGACTCCACCGACTTCGAGTCTCGCACCAGCGCTGAAGGCACGCTGCAAGATCATCTCCTATGGCAGCTCAACCTGACCCACATGTCTGAGCAAGACTATTCGATAGCCCTCGCACTCATCGATGCAATCGACAGCAACGGTATGCTTACCGTGGATTTAGAGTCTATTCATAGCGGCTTCGATAGCGACCTAGAGATAGAAATAGATGAGATCGTCGCCGTTCTTCACCGTATCCAACAGTTTGATCCTATTGGCGTGGGGTATAGAAACCTTTCAGAATGCCTGATGCTGCAGCTTTCCCAGATCGATTCGCCAGAGACTGAGAAAGCCGTTAGTAATGCAAAACTTGTGGTCAGCGAGCATATAGATCTCTTAGGTAACCGTGACTACGCGCTACTCATGCGACGCACGAAACTTAAGGAGAAGGAGTTAAGCGAGGCCATCACTATTATAGAAAGCTTGAACCCGAGACCAGGATCGAGCATCTGCCCTCCTTCAACCAGCTATGTCGTTCCTGACGTTATCGTGAGCAAGGACAGCACATCCGGAAAATGGAAAGTCGAACTAAATCCCGAGACTGCACCAAAAATTCGCATCAATAGCGGTTATGCCTCACTCGTAAAGCGCGCCGACACAAGCGACGACAATAATTATTTGCGCAACAATTTGCAGGAGGCCAAGTGGTTCATCAAGAGCCTACAGAGCCGCAACGAAACATTGATGAAAGTTTCTACCCGCATAGTCGAACACCAGAAGGGGTTTCTAGAGTATGGCGAAGAAGCAATGAAGCCCTTGGTGCTCCACGACATCGCCGAAGCAGTTAGCATGCACGAATCAACAATTTCACGGGTCACTACTCAGAAATACATGCATACGCCCAGAGGAATCTTCGAGTTAAAATACTTCTTCTCTAGCCATGTATCCACTAAGGGTGGCGGAGAGTGCTCCTCCACGGCCATTCGCGCGATAATACGTAAACTAGTCGCCGCAGAGAACACAAAGAAACCGCTAAGTGACAGCAAAATAACCACCTTGCTAGAAGAGAAAGGCATTAACGTCGCTAGACGAACTATAGCCAAGTATCGAGAGTCCCTCTCGATACCTCCGTCTAACGAACGTAAACGACTGGCAAACTAAACAACCGAAGCGGAACATTTACTAGAATCATTCACCAATCAACAAAAATCAGAGAACGTACAGCAATGCAACTGGAAGACATACTCAGCCCTGAACGCTGCCACTGCCGAATCGAAGGCGTAAGCAAGAAGAGAATATTAATCAAGATCAGCGAAATCGTTTCAGCAAACATTGATTCATTAGAGTCTAGCGAAGTATTCGATGCACTGATGGCTCGTGAACAACTTGGTACGACTGGCCTCGGAAATGGCATCGCCATTCCTCATTGCCGTCTCGCCCCCTGTGAGAATATTATTGGAGCGTTAATAACCCTGGACCAAGCCGTTGACTTTGATTCCTTAGATAACAAGCCAGTAGACATCCTGTTTGTCTTACTTGTCCCTCATGAAGAAAATGATGAACACGTACGCACTCTCGCCGAGCTTGCCACCCTATTTAATGACGAAGATTTTTGCTACACAATGCGACACACATACGACAGCGAAGACTTATACAATATCGCTATCACTTACTAAGAACCTCTATATTCACCTGAGGCTCCTGTGCACCACTACGCTACATCCCAAATGGGCTAACAAAGATGAAGCTAACTATAATCAGCGGTAGATCAGGCTCTGGAAAAAGTACAGTGCTGCACATCCTTGAGGATCGGGGCTACTACTGTATCGACAATCTACCCGCTAGCTTACTACCAGCCCTAGCAGACCGCATCAGCAATAACGATACCCATCTCCCAAAGGTAGCTGTCAGTATTGATGCGCGAAACATCTCCGCCGATCTACAACAAGCACCTGAAATAATTAGCGAATTACAGGCGAGAGAATTACCCACAGAAATAATATTCCTCGACGCCAACAGCCAAACGCTGCTGAAGCGATTTAGTGAGAGCCGTCGTAAGCACCCTTTAAGCGATGAGTCTACCGATCTGCGCGAAGCGATCAACATCGAATCGGCTTTGCTGGAATCGATTTCGATGATGGCAAACCTCGTTATCGATACCAGCAATATGTCTCTGCATCAATTAAGAGACTTAGTAAAAAATCGCCTACTGGAGAACAGCGAAACCAGCATGGCACTGCTCTTCCAATCTTTTGGATTCAAAAATGGCGTCCCTGTTGATGCTGATTTAGTCTACGATGTTCGCTGTCTACCTAACCCTTATTGGGACACTGCACTTCGATCACTCACGGGTCTTCACGAAGACGTTGCCAAGTTTCTCGACGCTCAGGAAGAGGTCCAGGAAATGTTCAATGACATAAAAGACTATCTGGAAAAATGGCTACCGATGTATGAAAGCAACAATCGCAGTTATATCACCGTTGCTGTAGGCTGCACCGGAGGCCAGCACCGCTCTGTCTACATTGGAGAGAAACTAGGCCAGTACTTTTCGCCAAAGATCAAGAATGTACAAATACGACATCGCGATCTTGGTTGATAGCGTAAACAAACCCGGCAACAAGATTCAAAAAACGACATGCTAGAACAAACAACTACAATCGTTAACAAGGCCGGATTACATGCGCGAGCTGCGGCCAAACTAGTTGAGTTAACCGGCAGCCTTGAGAGCTCCGTCCAGATCGGTCATGAAAAAATGGTCGATGGTAAAAGCATCCTCTCATTGATGATGCTTGCAGCCGTCCAAGGCACTGAGGTCTCAATAGTGGTCGATGGCGCCGATGAGGAACAGGCTATGTCTGCGATACTCGCTCTGATCGAAAACCGCTTTGACGAAGCCGAATAGCAATCCATAGCCTCCCTAGACCGCTCTCTGATCGCCGCTATTTCCAAGAAAAATCACAGACATAGTTCTCCTTCTAAGCTTGTTTAAGTTCTATTAGCCCGCGTTTGGCTGTAGAATTGCGCTATCCCGCGTTGCAGCACGCAACGCCCGCCACTAGCGTTTGCCATTTGGACCGGATTCGCATTCACTTCGCGAACCTCAAACTGAGCATAGGGCCAAGCAATACAATGTCTCAAGCCAAGGAAACTCAAACTCAGGAAACTGTTGCACTTGAACTCAATCAAGCGCTGGACAGTGGGTCTCTCTATGAGGTTCGGCAACTTTTAAAATCGTTGCCTAGCGCAGGTATTGCCCATCTTCTCGAATCATCCCCCCCGAAGACACGTAATGTCCTCTGGCAGTTAATCGACAAAAACGCCGAGGGTGAAGTCCTACAGGATCTAAATGAGGACCTGCAGTCCGAAATTCTTAGCGAACTAGATGCCCAGCAAGTTGTCGAGCTTACCGAAGGCCTAGAGACCGATGACCTAGCAGATATTCTGCAGCAGTTACCGAACCAGGTGACAGCAGAAGTACTACGAGCGATGGATGAACAGGATCGACACCGTGTCGAAACCATTCTATCGTTCAATGAAGACACAGCTGGGGGCTTGATGAACACGGATACGATTACCGTGCGCCGCAGCCATACTCTCGAACTCGTGCTTCGCTACCTAAGACGCCACGAAAGTCTCCCTGAGATGACAGACAACCTTCTCGTTGTAGACCGCGAAGACAAGTTCTTAGGTATATTACCGCTGCGAAAACTCTTAGTTTCGGATCCCAATACAACTGTTAGAGATATCATGTACGAAGATATCGATGCCATACCGGTCGATATGGAGGCAACTCAGGTAGCTCAATTATTCGAACGACACGATTGGGTATCCGCTCCTGTTGTGGATTTAGAGGGCAAGCTTGTCGGCCGAATCACCATCGATGATGTTGTGGATGTCATTAAAGACAATGCCGAACACTCGCTGATGAGCATGGCCGGTCTCGACGAAGAAGACGATAGCTTCGCACCCGTTCTGAAAACCGCGAGGCGTCGTGCCCTGTGGCTAGGCGTAAACCTAATGACAGCCGTGTTGGCCTCCGGTGTGATTTTTCTATTTCAAGACACTCTCGACCAAGTTGTCTACCTCGCCGTGCTCATGCCGATCGTTGCCAATATGGGTGGCGTGGCTGGCACACAGACGCTCACGCTAGTAATCAGGAGTCTTGCTCTCGGGCATATCAGCTCGTCCAATAGCCGCTGGTTGCTGGTAAGAGAGCTCGGTGTGGCTGGATTAAATGGAGCCGCATGGGCCGTCGTTATCGCAGCAATTACCTTCGCCTGGTACGGAGACTTGCCGCTGAGCCTTGTTATAGGAGCTGCCATGCTGATTAATCTCGTTGTAGCAGCTCTGGCGGGAGCCTACCTCCCACTCTTTCTTAATCGCATCAATATAGACCCGGCACTTGCAGGGTCTGTAGCGCTGACCACGGTCACCGATTCTGTCGGTTTTTTCGTGTTCCTAGGCTTGGCGCAGCTTTTTTACTTATAGAAACTATGAAATTCGAACCGAATACAGAACCAGAACTTCCAAGCAAAACACGGCTCAAGCAAGACGCTACCGATTTACAACAACTCGGGCAAAAGCTGACTACGTACAGCGCCGCGATCTTGAGAAAACTACCGTTAAACGATGTATTGATATCCGCTATCGAGGAATACAATCGATTACCTAATAGCTTTGGGGCACGAAGACGTCAGCTGCAATTCATCGGCAGATTGATGCGTGATCTCGACTACGATGCGGTAATCAATGCCATAGACAACTTGGAAAATGCCCACCTAAGGAAGAAAAAGAAGCCGTCCGCGGCTAAACTTCTTTGCGAGGCTATATTGGAATCCGGCGATGCGGAGATCAATGCAGCTCTGGAAAAATATCCTCAGCTCGAACGACAAACCATGCGCCAACTCTACCGCGAACACAATCGAGCCGCGGAATCGAGTCGCGAGAAGTTCAAGAACAAACTGCAAAATTACCTGCAGCGGCAAATCACTAGCTAGCCCTAGCACTGCTATCCTAGCCCCAGAAGCGCTCCCTCTCTTAGATAGGATCGCCTATACGGTTTCCCCATTAGGTGATAAACTCTTTGCAAATTAATAGGCTACGCGAGCTCAGCTAGAGCGCGAGTCGCTCATTACTACAATAAAAAGAAGAGGATGCCCATGTCTGACTCCAGCGCCCATTCCTACTGGAAAGCCAATATCCGCTTAGTACTCTCCCTACTCTTTGTCTGGTTCTTTATCTCTTTCGGCTGCGGGATTCTATTTGTCGACGCACTAGACACTGTTCGGTTTGGAGGATTTAAGCTGGGCTTCTGGATCGCTCAACAAGGATCTATCTTCGTCTTTGTCGCACTTATCCTATTTTACATTCGAGCCATGGATAAGCTCGACGCTAAATACACTCTTGAGTCTTCCGATGAAAGCGACGCAGCATCTCAGGAGAACTCATAATGTCCGTTCAAATCTGGACCTATATATTCGTCGCGCTTTCTTTTAGCCTCTACATTGGCATCGCTATCTGGTCTCGCGCTGGATCGACTAAAGAGTTCTATGTCGCAGGCGGCGGTGTACCACCCCTAGCTAATGGCATGGCAACCGCAGCCGACTGGATGTCGGCAGCCTCATTCATATCTATGGCTGGCCTCATCTCATTCCTAGGTCGAGACGGCACCTTCTACCTGATGGGCTGGACCGGTGGTTATGTATTGCTCGCCTTACTCTTAGCGCCGTACTTGAGAAAATTTGGGAAATTTACTGTCCCGGATTTTATCGGCGATCGTTATTATTCACAGACAGCTAGACTCATCGCCGTATTCTGCGCCATCTCTGTATCCTTCGTTTATGTGTGCGGACAGATGCAGGGTGCCGGCATCGTATTCTCTCGCTTCCTCGAGGTCGACTTTACGACTGGTGTGCTTATCGGTATGGCTATCGTATTTTTCTACGCCGTACTCGGCGGTATGAAAGGAATAACCTACACGCAGGTTGCACAATATTGCGTGCTGATCTTTGCATTCATGGTTCCTGCTATCTTCATCTCTATTATGATGACAGGACAAGCCGTACCCCAAATAGGTTTTGGCTCTGAGCTAACAGAGGCTTACGGTGGAGGCTACTTATTAGACCGTCTAGACGGACTTAGCGAGCAGCTAGGCTTTGCTACCTACACCGAAGGCCAACGCAGCACACAAGACGTATTTTTCATTACGGCGGCGTTGATGTTTGGAACTGCCGGACTGCCCCACGTGATCATTCGCTTCTTCACTGTTCCCAATGTGAGAGATGCCCGCAAGTCTGCCGGCTATGCTCTGGTTTTCATCGCTATCCTCTACACGACTGCCCCCGCTGTTGCTGCCTTCGCTCGTACCAACTTGATCAATACCGTGAGTAATGCCGAGTACGAAATGATGCCGGAGTGGTTCAGTAAATGGGAAGACACCGGACTAATCACATTCGATGACAAGAACAATGACGGCATCATTCAATATGTGGGAGACCCAGAGACGAACGAGCTAAATGTAAACAGAGACATCATGGTACTGGCGAATCCAGAGATTGCTGAACTACCAGCCTGGGTCATTGCACTGGTCGTCGCCGGCGCTCTCGCCGCTGCACTATCGACCGCAGCGGGTCTACTCTTGGTTATCTCCACCTCTGTTGCCCATGACATGTTAAAGCGTACGTTCATGCCACAGATCACGGAAAAACAAGAGCTCGCCTGCGCTCGCATATCGATCTTCGTCGCGGTGCTGATTGCCGGATACTACGGTATCAATGCGCCTGCCTATGTAGCACAAGTCGTCGCCTTCGCGTTCGGACTCGCTGCGGCCTCATTCTTTCCCGCCATCGTCTTGGGTATTTTCCAGAAGCGCATGAATAAGGAAGGAGCCATCGCCGGCATGGTAGTCGGCTTTACCTTGACCGCGGCTTATATTATCTACTTCAAAATTATCAACCCGACTGCAGACAGTGCTGATAATTGGTGGTTTGGAATTTCCCCTGAAGGCATAGGCTCTCTAGGCACAGTGGCAAATCTAGTAGTGGCACTGATCGTAGCGAGATTCACGCCGGAACCTCCTGCCGAGGTGCAGGAAATCGTAGAGAATATACGCCTGCCAGGTGAGGCGATTCCCCGCTAGAAAGAAACTATAAATGACAGCAACAAAAAAGGCCCAGAGCGCGAACACTCTGGGCCTTTTTTGTTGCTGTCATTGTTAAGTCTTATGTTTGCCGTGCTCTGTTTCTTCCCAGTACTTAGTAACGGTCTGCTTCATCTCTTTGTGCATAAACAACATGCCGATAAGATTCGGTACGGTCATCAATACGATCGTGATCAGCGCCACGTTCCACACGATAGTGGTATCAGCCAGCGCCGCATAGAAGAAGCCCAACACATAGACTACACGATACGGCAACACCGATTTTGGCCCTAACAAGTACGTCATGGCCCGGTCTCCATAGTACGACCAGGCGATCGCGGTTGAGAATGCGAACAGCATGAGACCGATAGAAACTATGTATTTTCCAAAATCCCCAAACAGCCCTTTCGTATAGGCCATCGTCGTCAGCGGAACGGAATGCAATAAGGACTTACCAGACACCTCAACATCAGTATCATCTAGCCTACCTTCGGACACCGACACCGCGCCGTTAATCGGCTCTCCATCACGAGAATAAAGAACATCCTCGGCAATGGATCTCGAACTCAGCAGCGTGAAATCTTGATTACTGTCAGCTACGCGACCGTTTGACAGGGCTATATCGCCAGAATAACTGCTGGCAGTGGATTCATCTCCGTTAAGATAGGAGAAGAGTTGAGTCACGTCATCGGGATTCGCCTCCTCATAGGAGCCGGCGACAAAGCGCATGTCCGCACGCTGAAAATCGTTATCGAATTTTTCCTTCCACACACCCGACGAAAGAATAACCAGTCCGGTAATAGTACAGATCACAATAGTGTCGATAAAAGGCTCGAGGATTGACACCATACCCTCATCGGCTGGCTCATCTGTTTTAGCTGCCGCGTGAGCGATAGGAGCAGAGCCCTGACCTGCCTCATTGGAGTACAAGCCTCGGTTCACACCCCGATCGAAAGCATAGGCGAACGTAGCGCCAAGGAAGCCACCGGCAGCGGCGGAGCCAGAGAACGCATCAGAAAAGATTGAAACGAAAGAAGGAATGATATTCCCGACATTTGGCAGAATTACTGCGAACGCACCTACTAAGTAAATGATCGCCATCGTTGGCACAATGGTAGCGGCAACTTTCGCGATACGCGTGATGCCACCAATAATTACCAGAGCCAACAATACCGACAATATGCTAGCCGTAATAATGGGCTCTATTGAGAATGTGCTCTGCAGGCCAGCGGCGATGCTGTTTATCTGCGGCAGATTTCCCGTTCCAAATGAACTCAGCACCGTAGCGATAGCAAACAAGATAGCTAGCCACTTCGCATTTAGCCCCTTCTCCATGTAATACATGGGGCCACCGGCCATAGTGCCATCAGCAGTCTTGGTGCGGTATTTGTGGGAGAGTGTCACCTCGACAAACTTACTCGTCATCCCGAAGAACGCGGTCATCCACATCCAGAACAACGCTGCAGGGCCACCGAGGTGCAAGGCAAGAGCCACACCGCCAATGTTTCCAGTTCCTACGGTACCGGAAAGCGCCGTCGCCAGAGCCTGAAAATGTGTGGTGTCACCTTGGGCTCCATCTTTATCAAACTTACCCGTGGTTACACCGATGGCGTGCTTGAAATAGCGTATTTGAGGAAAGCCTAGATAGATTGTAAAAAATATCCCCGTGGAGAGAAGCAAAGCGGGAAACCAAAGCGCGCTGCCCAGAAAACCGTCCAAGAAAATCAGAAAATCATTAACCGCGTCCAATGTAATACCCCACTCGTTTTATGCTCACTCAGTCTTAACGCAAATTTTATCGCGACTACTAATCGTCGCTTATGGTAATTTTTGGCCCCTCGCTATTCGCGGGTGCTTGAGCCTGCAGCTGCTGCTCAACATTTTTGGCCAACTCAATATACGCTTTCGTGGCAGCGTGATCAGCTTTCGATGCTACCACAGGATTGCCTGCGTCCGTTGTTTCTCTGATGGTTAAATCTAGCGGCAAACGGCCAATGACATCAACCCCGTATTCGGCTGATAGCGAGTCTCCCCCACCCGTGCCAAAGATAGCCTCTTCATGCCCGCAATTTGTGCAGGTATGCATACTCATGTTCTCCACCACACCCAATATAGGCACATCTACCTTCTTGAACATTTCGATTCCCTTGCGGGCATCAGACAATGCAACATCCTGAGGAGTCGTGACGATTACTGCCCCACTGACTTTAACCGATTGAGCAAGACTCAGCTGAATATCACCGGTACCCGGCGGCATATCGACAATCAAATAATCCAGTTCAGACCAAGCCGTATCGTTCAGCATCTGATTGAAGGCAGAAATAATCATCGGAGCCCGCCACACCATTGCGGTCTTTTGATCGACTAGAAACCCCATCGAATTACATTCGATGCCGTGTGCCAGTAACGGCAACATGAACTTCTTATCATGAATTTTTGGTCGCGTGCCATCCGGTACACCCATCATCAATGGTAGGCTAGGGCCATAAATATCAGCGTCCAAGATGCCAACTTTACGCCCCAATGTAGATAGCGCCAAAGCGAGGTTCACAGCGGTTGTAGATTTTCCAACTCCGCCCTTGCCTGAAGCCACACAAACAATGTGGTTAATCTTTTCAATACTTCTCAATTTATCTTCCCTAGTCGATTACGACTGGTTGCTGTAGCACGCAATGAATTCCATCGACCATGTCGGCAATCGATCTCCGGCACAGCAAAGTAATTAGGCAATCTAATTGCTGGTGATTATCTTTGATTCCCTTGGAAAAATCCAAGGATGCGCTAGCCAACGCAGCATGCCAAGCCGATTAGGCGTGATTAGTGGATAATTTCTACATTTAAAGACCTTCAAGATCAATTCTCGCCCACTAGGACACAAACAACGAAAATTCAGAATGACAGACAAGCTGCTTGCCCGATAGAATCGAGCCTATGCAAAGAACAATTACACTATCCACTTTTTCCCTACTGCTAGGCTGTGCGACCCTCCCCTTCTATTCGACCGCTGAACAGCAGGAGGAGACTGAGATCAAATTCGCATTTTATTCTTCTGCATGGGGAGAAAATACTGATGACGGCCTACGTCTTGTCGCGTTCAATCAGAGCCAGGCTCCAATTCGCTTAAACAGCATCGAACTGCACGGCAGCGAGGAGCAAACCGAATCTATCTTTATCGATTTAGGTTTAGAGGTTCCTTCTGGGGGCTATGCGGATAAGGATATCGACTATATAGACTTGCTCTCAGACGATGAATGCATTGATAGAACCATGAGCGAGAACTGGAAGCTCGTGGAAATATCGAACTACACATTAAATCCCTCGGTACGAAACCTTATTATTGAGAACACAGATTCGTTTCGGATCTATCAGTGTGTGAAAAATATCTCCACATCGTGGACCAATCTCAACAGTAATCAATTAGTAGAATACGACGAATGGGTCCTGTTTCATTTCGAAACTCGCAGAGACTTATAACAATCTTCAGGCATAAAAAAAGGGAGTCAAAAGACTCCCTTTTTTTCGACCGTTTTTACTCGCCTATAGCAAGATACCACCATACTGAACAAAGAATGGTGCGAATACCAAGCTTAGAATCGCAGATAGCTTGATCAAGATGTTCAGTGAAGGACCTGAAGTATCTTTCATCGGGTCACCAACAGTATCACCAACAACTGCCGCAGTGTGCTCATCAGAGCCTTTACCGCCGTGGTTACCTGCTTCGATATATTTCTTAGCGTTGTCCCAAGCTCCACCACTGTTGGAAGAAGCGATCGCGAGTACACCACCGGTGATCAATGAACCGATCAACATAGCAGCAACTGCCTCAACACCGAACAGGAAGCCAACAATGATAGGAGAGCCCATGATCAACACGCCAGGCGCTATCATTTCTTTTAGCGCAGCTTGAGTTGAGATGGCTACACATTTCGCATAGTCAGGAGTACCTGTACCTTCCATGATGCCTGGAATCGTCTTGAACTGATGACGTACTTCTTCAATCATCGCGAATGCCGCTACGCCAACTGACTTCATAGTCATAGCCGAGAACAAGAATGGCAATACCGCACCAACAAATAGGAAAGTGAAAACCAGAGGCTCTAATAAGCTCATGGAAATAGGCTCACCCATCAATTTCTCAGCGGTAGTAATGAAGGCCGCGAACAATGCTAGAGACGTTAAAATCGCCGCGCCGATAGCAAAGCCTTTACCAATAGCTGCAGTAGTATTACCAGCAGAATCAAGAATGTCAGTTCTGCGTCTTACTTCTGACTCTAAGCCCACCATCTCCGCAATACCGCCAGCATTATCAGCAACTGGTCCATAGGCATCGATAGTAAGAGTTAGTACGAGGCTGCCCAACATACCCAGAGAAGCAATCGCGATGCCGTACATGCCGGCAAGCTCCCAAGAGATGAAGATGCTTATCGCGATAGCGATATAAGGAAGCACTGTACTCTTATAGCCGAGAGCAAGGCCGTAGATGATGTTAGTAGCAACACCAGTCTCACAGGACTTTGCAACTTCCTGTACGGGGCCAAATTTCTCAGAAGTGTAGTAGCCCGTTAATAGGCCAACCGCCAAACCTGAAACCAAGCCAGCCAAGAAGCACAAGTAAACACCGACGTTAGTATAGTCAGAACCGTTCAACTCAAATTGATCAGGAATAAGAGCTACGGTGAAGAAGTACATAACCACTGCCATAATGGCACTGGAGATAATTAGTAACTTCATCAACGCTGGCGCTACGTCTTCTTCTGTCTTTACCCCAACCATAAGTTTAGTCAGCAAGGCTATAGGAATACCTACAGCACTGATCAAGATTGGGAAAAGCAATGCATCGGGGTTACCGGCAAAAACTACCGCACTAATAACCATCGCTGCACAGGTGCTCTCCGCACAAGAACCGAAAAGGTCTGCGCCCATACCGGCAACATCACCTACGTTGTCGCCAACGTTGTCGGCGATTACTGCTGGGTTACGGGGATCATCCTCTGGGATGCCCTGCTCAACTTTACCCACCAGGTCAGCACCAACATCGGCAGCCTTAGTGAAGATACCGCCGCCAACACGTGCAAATAGCGCGATTGTTGAACCACCTAGTCCAAAGCCAGCAATAACTTCCATTAGGATGTGATTGTTCTCAGGACCAAGATCGGCAAGCAAGGTGCTCATCACCACATAGATGATAACCAGACCAAGCGTCGCTAGACCGACAAGAGCAAATCCCATTACAGCACCAGAGTTAATCGCTACATCGTAGGCTGCGGAAATGTCTTTCTTAGCAGAAACCGTAGTTCGTGCATTACCTTGAGTCGCTACCTTCATACCAATGTAGCCAGAAGCTATAGATATCGCACCGCCGAAGAGGAAAGCGATAGCAGTATAGATGCCTTCATGGATATCCGGGGTATGGGTATCGTTAATCAGAATGGCGATAATAGCGGCAAAAACCACCATGAATATCGTCAGGACTTTGTATTCCTGCTTCAAGAATGCCATCGCTCCATCGGCGATAGCACCGTGGATGAAGGTTAGCTTCTTCGACTGAGCTTCATCCAGCCCTAGATCAAGCGGTATACTTACAACCTTCTTCATATAAAAGAAGGCTATCCCCAAGCCCATCAGTGACAGGATTGTAGTGACCGTAATTGTTATGCCTGGCATCTAGATTCTTCCCCTTAAAAATTGGAATGTTTATTTTAAAGGCGCGCACTTTACCATAATGAACACCGCAAAAAAAGGCGATAAACCCCCTATGAAACGGATATTTCAGTGCTTTTAGGAGGATTGTGGGAGAAGCAATAACTGGCCCTCTTCATTCTGCAAGGGACGGCGCCTAAAATTGGCTCGTTTGAGGTGTTATTTCTTAGATTTGCGGCGCTTCTTTTTAGTGCCTGAGTTGGCACTAGGGCTCTTACTGTCCGCCTTCTCGGTCTCGCTACGAGCAAGCCGGAAGGCCTGACGCATTGCGTCGAGTTTCGCCTCCTTGCGTTTGTGTAGCTGGCTCTCCTTGCCTGCTTGAAAATCGACTACTTTACCATTCATATCGAAATGCTAGCCCAAAGCTGCCTAGAGGGAATTTGCCTGACGAACTAATTCATTCTTACGAGACTCCAGCTCCGCTATCAACTCCTTCGCCAGAGGCTCCACTGTATTGCCCTGTTCATCAGTTTCTTCGTACTTAACCTGTTCTTCAGCCAATGTTGTCAAAAGCTCTTCAGCGGTCTCGATAGCTCGCGTCAACGTAGTAACTTTCGATTCTTCTTCGCCTACTTCTGTCTCGATGGCGGCAATCTGCTGTTCCAGAGCCGTTATTCTATCTAGCCTATCCTGTCTCTCAGCCTCAGCTGCCGCTATCGCAGCACGGCGCTCACGCTCCGCTTGCTCTGCCGCTTCCCGCTCTTCGCGCTCCGCATCCGCTCGGGCTCTGGCCTCTGCAAGCTGTCGATTTCTGGTTTCTTGAACTCTAGCTCGCTCCGCAGCTTCTCGATCTCGTTGTCGCTGAAGCTCTGCAGCACGGGCACGCTCTTGATCCGCTACAACTTGCGCCGCCGCCTGCTCCATCGCCACCCGCTCAGCTTCAATGGCAGCAATCTCTGCATCTCTCGTGGCCTGAGACACACAAGACGCCAATATCAGCAGCATTAAAGTGGCAACAACTGCTCGAATTTTAGTCGCACTCGGGAATGGGCGTGCAGCAAGCTTCTGTAAACGGTTTTTCATGACAATCTCCTTCAGACTGAGTGCCTAGCATTGAGCGCACTCTCATCAATCAAGGGATACTAACTCCAAGCCCTTGATTAATAAATTATTTTCTATATAAATCGTAGATTCTGTCGACTTTGTCATACTTTATAGCGATAAACACGCTGTTTGTCAGTAAAATCGAGGTCTACGACTATTATCGGCAGGATCTGGATACTTTTCATCTCGGCAGCTTAATCTAGCGAGCAATACGAATTCATCATGAGCAAGCAAGTCACATTGGACGCTAGACCCGGGACACGCCCGAGGCTCACTATACTCCTGCTGCGAACCCTTGTGGTGCTGCTCCTCAGTGCGCCCGTAATAGTGCTGCTACTTTCTATAGAAACCTCTCCCAGCTTAGTAGTTGAACAACAGCTTAGTGCTATGGAGCTTTCCCGGATTGAAACCTTGCTACTGGAAAGCACCCCTCAGTCTCCTGGCCTTGCGAGCCGGCATGAGTTACAGCTTAACTCTGAGCAGCTGAACCTGCTGCTGCGCTATGCTATTAACATTATGAATCTCTCTTCCGACTGGGCAGCGCAAACCCAGCTATCCCAACACAATCTCAATGCACAATTAAGTGTCCGACTCAGCGCAGGCCTACTGCCCATGTACTTGAACGTAGAGGCCGGCTTCATCGAGGATGATAATCTACTAACGCTGGATGCATTGCGTATAGGCAAGATTGACGTGCCCAATAGATTTCTGCAATTCACCCTGCAACGACTGCGAGATGACCTCGCAACTGGAAACGTCGTTTATCAGGATTTCAGCGAGTTGATCAACAATGTCGAAAGTGTCGAGCTCGAGCCAAACCAAATGACCGTCTCCATGCAATGGGATCCGAATCTTATTAGCAGCATCGGTAACCAGGCGCAGCAGCTTTTTATATCCGATCAGGATCAACAACGCATAATCGACTACTACGCGATCATCACCAACATTGCCGCGGCCGTGCCCATCGATATTCGTGCCGTATCGATCAACGCATTTCTATCACCAATGTTTGCTGCGGCACAGGAGAAGACTCTAGCGGGCAGTGATCCAATTGCGGAGAATCGAACTGCCTTTCAAACTCTAGCCATTTACCTAAATGAAGAATCAATCGCACAAATCATCGGAGAGGAAGCGGCAGCGCAGATCGAGCCAGCCCCCTTTATAGAGGCCAGGTTGCAGAGGCGCCAGGATCTAGCGCAGCATCTCGTTTCAATAGCCGCAATATCTGCCTCGGCTGGCGCGGATCTCGCACAAATGCTATCCACAACAAAGGAAGCTTATGATGCCCGCTATCGCTCCGGATTCAGTTTTTCTGATCTTACTGCCAATAGCGTAGGCGTCACCATCGCGCAACTTGCAACCAACAACCCTGAAACAGCAAAAATCATGCAGGGCAGACTCGCAAATCTACAGAATGAGTCTGACTATATGCCTGAGGTAGGCAGCAATCGAGATGGCTTATCTGAAACTGACTTCAGCGCCTTGTACACCGATAGAAACAGCCCGCAATATCAGGAGCGGCTTGCTGAAATTCAGACTCTCATCGATAGCCGACCACTTTTTTCTGGATTGCTGCAATAGAACACTTCTGTAATTAGTTAACTCTCAAAGGCAATTATCCTGTTGAACCAGCTCACGCCTAAGCAAATAGAAGAACTGCACTCGCTGCTGCTCTCCCAGAAAACACAACTGGAACAGCAGCTACTTGATGCCGAGTCGGCGATCGGTGTTGTGACCTTGGATCAAAGCGCTGTAGGCCGTGTATCTCGCATGGATGCCATGCAGCAACAAAGCATGGCGGTATCGACTCGCGCGAAAGCAGAGGCTAGTCTGAGAAAAATCCTCAAAGCTCTAAAACGAATGGAGGTAGAGGATTTCGGTTACTGCGACCAGTGCGATGAGCCAATCCAGTTCAAGCGACTAAAAGTTCAGCCCCACGCTAGTCATTGCCTGAAGTGCCAAGATCAACTAGATCAGGCCTGAACGAGGCGTTATCATTGCCCGTAGCTTCCAAATTCCAGAATGCTGGTGTATAACACCGCCAACATTTTCTCCCTTGAACTAAGCTGAGCCGCCATCATGACGAAAAAAGGCTTTAACACTACAAATCTGCATTCCGACCGCAGAGACCAACCGGAACACGGCGTATTGCACAAGGCCATCCATCCGTCGGTCGCCTATGGCTATGAAGATGCCAGAGAATTGGCTGAAGTTTTTCAAGGGAAGCGGGCGGGCTATAACTATGGCCGGCAGCTAAACCCAACCGTTACTGCTCTGCAGAATAGAATTACGGCAATGGAAGGTGGTATCGCAACCGCTGTCTTTGCGACTGGCATGGCGGCTATCGCATCTACAATGTTATCGCTGCTCAGGCAGGGAGATCATATCGTCTCCAGCGCATTCCTATTCGGCAATACCAACAGCCTGTTTGGTACATTCCAAAATCTAGGCATCGAGGTAACGTTTGTCGACGCAACTGACGTGAACGAAGTTAAAGCTGCGATTAAAGAAAATACCCGACTGGTGTTTGCCGAAACTATTGCTAATCCAGTCACACAGATTGCAGACCTAGCCGGAATTGGCTCGCTCTGCAAAAGCCAGAACCTAATTTTCTGTGTCGACAACACGATGACCTCACCGCACTTGTTCCAGCCAAAATCAGTTGGTGCAAGTTTCAGCGTTAATTCCCTGACAAAATTCATAGGTGGCCATGGCAACGCGCTGGGCGGCGCTATCACCGATACTGGTCTCTACGACTGGACCCGCTTTGCGAACATCTATGACAATTACAAAAGCCAAGACACACAGTTGTGGGGCATCACACAGGTTAAAAAGAAGGGTCTGCGTGACATCGGCGCCTCTCTCGGACCGGAAGCCGCCCATCATCTGGCGGTAGGTTCTGAGACCCTGAGCCTGCGCATGGATAAAGCCTGCAGCAACGCTCAGGCGGTTGCCGATTTCTGCGCGAAACACCCTAAGGTGAAGCAAGTCTACTACCCTGGACTACCCACACATCCGCAGCATGCCCGAGCAAAAGAACTGTTTGATGGCTTCGGCTCTATTATGAGCATCGACCTCGTCGATGGTGTCGACTGCTTCGATGTCTTGAATGCGATGGACAATATAGTCTCATCCAGCAACCTAGGGGATACCCGCTCTCTAGCTATCCCTGTTGCTCATACTATCTATTATGAGATGGGAGCCGAGCGCCGCGCCTCTATGGGTATAGCTGACTCGATGATTCGCTTTTCAATCGGTATAGAGGAAATAGAGGATCTGTTGGCAGATTTCGAGAAAGCCCTCGCCTAACTAGCAAGTAATGGAAGATTCATGATTAGTCTTATTAATGCAGACGAAATAGAAGAAGGCACTTCAAAGGGAATTGAGCTTAACAATCTCTATATGTTTGCTGTTAAGAAAGATGCTGAAGTATTTTTGTACTGGAATCGTTGCCCCCACCTAGGCACTCCCCTTGAGTGGGAAGAAGACCGTTTCCTAGACCCCGATGGCGCACTGATCATCTGCTCCACCCACGGAGCACTTTTTGAAATAGAGGGTGGCCGCTGCCTTGCAGGACCCTGCAAGGGCAAACACTTACAGGCTATACCGTTTATCTTAGACAACGGTATGATCATGGTCGAGGACTCGGCACTACGCGTTTCGACCCCTCTGCAATAGAACCTCGCTACTGTCTTTTGGTTTTACATACAGTCCTAATCTAAAAGCACCTGCACTTTTTCCCGCAGTGTGACTTGCGATTCTTGCAGATCGAAGTGCACTCTATAGGCGAGCACCTCAACACCCTTCGATGCTACCTCTCTAAGCAAGCGACCATACTCCGGATCTATATTGTCTGCCGGCTTGATACGCTGTATACCACTGTGCTGCACGCAGAACAGCAACACTGCTCGATGACCTAAGGTATGCATATGTAACAGCTCCTGCAGATGCTTCTGCCCTCGAGTCGTTACAGCATCTGGAAAGCTCCCCAGCCCCTCCCCTAGACCGAGGCTTACATTCTTAACTTCGACATAGCATAGCGCATCCGGGTCATTCATCTTGCCACCTAGAAGCAAATCAATGCGACTCTTCTGCTCTCCATAGGCCACTTCTGTCCTTATAGAATCGTATCCCTTTAGCTCATCAATTCGATCCAGCTCAACAGCTTCATGAACTAGCTTGTTCGCCAATCCAGTATTGATACCAACAATATGCTCGTTATCAACCTCTACAAGCTCCCAAGTACAGGCATACTTCCTGTTTGGATTTTCTGAGTCGGAATACCAGATTCTACTACCGGGCTGCTGGCAATTTTTCATAGAACCTGTGTTAGGGCAATGAATCGTTATCGACTCACCTCCCTCGGCTGTAATGTCAGCTAAAAACCTCTTGTAGCGTTTAATCAATGTGCCTGACTGTAACTTCTTTTGCAGCTGCATTAGAGAGAGCTCCGTGATTCAATCAGTGCTTTAGGTTGAACTACTAAATAAAGGTTTAGAGTAAAGCCTTCTGAAGTCGCTCCACACCTAACTCCAAACTGTCCATGTCTGTCGTAAAGGCAAAACGCACGTGACTCTTACTTTCAAAATCACCAAAATCTGTACCCGGAGTCAGTGCGACCCCATGATCTTCTAACATGTCACGGCAAAACTTTTCACAGTCATCGGAAAACTTTGAAATATTGGCATAGATATAAAATGCTCCCTGAATATTGTCCGAGAGTGAAAAACCCATACTCTTAAGCGCTCTCGCCAAGTAGTCTCTTCTGAGACGAAATGCCTCCCTGCGCTCCTCGAAGATAAGTTTGGCTGCGGGGGTAAACGCCGCCAATGCCGCGTATTGCGAAATAGAAGAGGCCGATATATACATATTCTGAGCGAGTATTGTTGCCATTTCGACATGCTCTTCGGGCACAACAATCCAGCCCAAGCGCCAACCCGTCATGCCAAAATATTTAGAGAAACTATTGACCACAAAAGCCGACTGATCCAGCTCCAAAACGCTAGGCAGATCATCAACGTAGTGCAGGCCATGATAGATCTCATCAACCAACAGGTGTTTCCGTTTCGATGCGGCCCAATCACAAGCCGCCTTCAACTTCGATCGTTCCAATATTGTGCCGGTAGGATTGTTGGGAGATGCCAGCCAGAGACCACTGGTATTGGCCGTGCAATATTGATCCAACTGATCTACCGTAGGCTGAAAATTCTGCTCGATCCCCACCGGAATTAGCTGCGGCTGCGCTGACATCATATGGATAAAGTTACGCACGCAGGGGTAGGCAGGATCACTGAGCAGGACACCATCGCCAGAACGCACCAATAGGTTCGCTAAAAGACTGAGACCGCCACTTGCACCCGGCGTGATCAATATGCGGTTCGCGCCAACCTCAACGTCGTAGTTTTCTCGATAGTACGCAGACAGGCATTCTCTTAACTCACCCAGCCCCGATGCGGCCGTGTATTTAGTCAGCCCGTCATCAAGAGCTCTCTTTCCTGCATCTATAATTGGCTGCGCTGATGAAAAATCGGGTTCACCAACTTCCATATGCACGATTCGACGACCCTGCGATTCTAGCTGCTGCGCTCTGGCCATAACCGTCATCACACGAAAAGGATTCACCTTTGCTAGTGGATCTTGGTCCGCCATTCGATAATTGGACATAGTAGGGTTCCTGCAGGGGCATAGAGCTATAGGAGCGGGCCATTATAGTAGATCGAATTTGCAGACAGCTAGGTATATATAGTCTTAAGAGCGGTTAGAGGTCCTATCGAACTAACTGCTGATTTTTATAGCATCCCCCCTAAGAATCTGGTAGCTTACCGAGCTTTCTGAAAATTGCACATTTCCAACGCGAACAACACGCATTGAAAGCATGCAAAATTCCATCATCAAACTCTATCTATACCTGCTCCACAGAGTTTGTTTTATAAATGAAAAATCCTCATTTATGCGTCAGCTTGCCTAAAGGCTTGCACTATAATTCGCTAAATAGGGATACACAGAGGCATTAGCGATCATGGCTAACTCTCAGGGCTTAGAATCACAACCGGTTCTAAAGAACTTCGTTCCGTACAAGCCGAAGAAAAACGAAGTGTACATGAACGAAAAACAGCGCGAGCACTTCAAGGCGATCCTGCTAGACTGGCGTGAGCAATTGATGCAGGAAGTCGATCGCACGGTGCATCATATGCAAGACGATGCCGCGAACTACCCAGATCCTGCTGACCGCGCAACCCAGGAAGAAGAATTTAGCCTCGAGTTACGCACACGTGACCGCGAGCGCAAGCTAATTAAGAAAATCGATAGCACCATCGAACTCATCGCTCAGGATGATTACGGCTATTGTGAGTCCTGCGGAATCGAGATCGGCATCCGTCGGCTAGAAGCACGGCCCACTGCAAACAAGTGCATCGATTGTAAAACTCTAGACGAGATCAAGGAAAAGCAACTCGGTAGCTAAACTGCTGCTTTGTAGCCCCGTGCGCTGCCCTAGAAACAGCGCATTGGGTGATCTCGCCATCGAACCACCTCAAAACCCAGCATTCCTAATTGAGAGAGAAATACGGACCCAATCCGTACTAAACTACTCAATATGCAAAAATCAGCATCTTCTCAAATAGATACAAGCACCATATCAAGCTACGTTGGTCGCTTTGCACCCTCACCTACAGGTCCGTTGCACTTCGGCTCACTGCTTGCCGCATTGGCGAGCTTCCTAGATGCCCGCGCAAATCAAGGTAGATGGTTAATGCGCGTAGAAGACTTAGACCCACCTAGGGAGCCCGCTGGCAGCGCCGAGCTTATCCTGCAACAGCTGCAAGATCTTGGCATGGATTGGGACGGTGAAGTCCTCTATCAAAGCTCCCGTTTAAATGCCTATGAAGAGGTTCTAAACACGCTTAAAGACAAGCGCCTCTGCTATCCCTGCGATTGTACTCGACCAAAGATTAAAGAAATGGGTCTGGTCTACAACGGCTCCTGTCGTGAACGCGACACGCCGCCAGAGAAGCCCTTTGCACTGCGCCTGAAAACTGAAGCACTAGAAATAGGCTTCAACGATGCGATTCAGGGAAACTTCGCTCAGCAACTCGAAGCCGAGGTGGGCGATTTCGTGATTCGTCGCAAGGACGAGCTATTTGCCTACCAGCTAGCTGTCGTAGTTGACGATGAATTTCAGAAAATCACTCATGTCGTTAGGGGCTGGGATCTACTCGATTCAACACCGCGACAAATCTATTTACAAAGAGTGCTCAACTACCGCGAGATGAGCTACGCTCACATCCCGATCATTGTGGATGAGCAAGGCCAGAAACTCAGTAAGCAGGCATTTGCTCCATCGATTGAAACTGATAGAGCATCAGACGCAATATACAAGGCGCTAACCTTTCTCGGACAAGCACCACCAGCGGAAATAGAAAAAGAGCGCCCGGATACACAACTGCAGTGGGCTATAGCGAGCTGGGACATTCAAGCCGTAGCAAAAGTCGGCAGCCTGCCTCTAAAATAGCCAGACTTTTCCATGCGGCTGATAGCGTAGCCATAGACTTGGCTAGACGCTCCTTATAATATCCAGCAAGCGTTATTACTCCGAAGGAACCCTTGTGTACATACCCCGATCAATCTTGGTCCTCCTGCTTATCATCTATCTGATTTTTTTGCTTAGCGTGGACTGGATCAACCAAAGCGCCGGCGCCTGGTATCGCCCTTTTTTCGTGGGCTTCATAGTCATTCTCGTCGCGAGCTGGGCTCATCGAGAACAGGATTCCGATGAATTTTGAATTAACCACAATCATCGCTCTCGGTAGCGGCTATCTCGCGCTCCTTTTTGGCATCGCTTTCGTGACAGAGCGGGGCTGGATTCCTGAAAAAATCGTTCGCCATCCGATCGTCTATGTTCTCTCTCTCGGAGTATTCGCCAGCGTCTGGGCCTACTATACCTCCATCGGCAACGCCCTACGGGATGGCTATGGCTATCTCGCTAGCTCAATCGGCATCTCCCTGGCATTCCTTCTTTCACCCCTATTGCTGCGACCCTTGTTGGAGCTGACTCGCACCTATCAGCTGAGCTCATTAGCTGATCTCTTGGCTTTTCGCTACCGCTCTCCTTGGGCGGGCACCGTTACCACCTTAGTCATACTGATCGCCGTTACGCCGCTTATCGCGCTGCAAATCAGAGCTGTATCAGACACGGCGTATTTACTATCTCCAGATGCAGAGCAAGGCTCGCTTGCGATCGGCTTCTGTCTGGTAATCACTTTATTTTCGATCCTGTTTGGCACCTCTAGGAGGGCCGGGCGAACACATTACGACGGTCTAGTCATGGCGATTGCCTTCGAATCCCTCGTGAAACTAATAGCGTTCTTAGCTGTAGGGGCCTTCGCAATATACGGAGGCTTCGGGAGCTTCGGCGGACTCGATAGCTGGTTACAAGAACAACCCGAGCTGGTGGCTAGCCTAAAGAACACTGATTACTTTTCCTCTTTCCATGTCATGACGCTACTATTTTTTACAGCGGCAGTCGCGATGCCACACATGTTCTATGTGACTTTTAATGGCAACAATGGACAGCGCGCTCTATCTTTTGCTAGCTGGGGATTGCCTCTGTATTTCTTACTACTCAGCCTTCCTGTTCTCCCGATTCTCTGGGCTGGCTTGCAGTCAGGCAGCACCGTGCAGGTGGAATATTTTCCTGTTGTTATTGGCGCCGCCTATCAGTCGCCCATGATCAGCTTACTCGCCTATCTCGGGGGATTGTCTGCAGCTAGCGGCCTAATCATCGTTATCACCCTAGCGCTCTCTAACATGTGCCTTAATCATTTGATACTTCCTATCTACCAACCAAAGGCAAACGAGGATATTTATCGCTGGCTACTCTGGAAGCGCCGCACTCTTATAACCGCTATTATATGGCTTGGCTTTCTCTTCCATTACTTGCCTGATCAACAGATAAGCATTCAGGTAATCGGTATTGTTGCATTCACCGCCTGCCTGCAATTTATACCGGGCATCGTAGCCATTCTTTACTGGCCAGCGGCAAACAAAAAAGGA
This sequence comes from uncultured Gammaproteobacteria bacterium, assembly GCA_913060495.1. Lineage (GTDB taxonomy): Bacteria > Pseudomonadota > Gammaproteobacteria > Pseudomonadales > Pseudohongiellaceae > UBA9145. Next base: position 101,860 of record CAJXRP010000002.1, read on the forward strand.
TTTCTGTGGGGGCTAGGCAGCGGCGTACTCATCTGGTTTCTTTTCTTAATGCTGCCTCTATTGTCCGAGACTGACCCGCTCGCTCTAATTTCCGTCAACTGGCGCGAGATAACCGCCCTCTCACTGATCGTCAACTGTGCATTGTTTGTCGCGGTCTCTCTATTCAGCACCAGCACCGATGAAGAACGAAGTTCTGCCGATATCTGTACGCTCGATACAATTAAGCGACGCAAGCGCAGCGGTCTAGTTGCGAAATCACCGCGCGACTTCATTAAAAGCCTCAGCAAGCCACTGGGTGAAAGAACTGCTAATAGGGAAGTAAGTCAGGCATTAAAGGATCTAAATATAGGCGAGAATGATCGCCGACCCTACGCGATGCAACAACTACGCGGGAAGCTGGAAGCGAATCTATCGGGCTTACTCGGCCCATCTATTGCTCGAGAGATTATCGATGGCTATCTTCCCTATAGCATCGTCTCGGAGCACGGCAGTTCGGATCTGAATGTAATCGAGAACCGTATTGAAGCGTATCGCAGCAACCTATCTGGGATGGCGGCCGATCTCGACAATCTAAGGCGCTACCATCGTCAAATCCTACTCGACCTACCCTTGGGGGTCTGCTCGCTCAGCACCGACAACGAAGTCATAATGTGGAATAGAGCGATGGAACAGTTCACACAGCTGAACAGCGCCGACGTGGTTGGCTCACAACTTATCGATCTATCGGAACCTTGGCTAAGCCTATTCGCAAATTTTGTCGATGACGACGCCAGTCATTCTTATAAGTATGCGTTTGAACTTGATGATCAGAAGAAAACCGTCAACCTGCACAAGGCCGTTATAGAAAAAACCAGCGACCCAGACTCCCTACACGAAGGAGTCATCATTCTGCTGGAAGACATCACCGAAACAGAAATTTTGGAAGCAGGACTTACCCACAGTGAGAGACTCGCCTCTATTGGCAGGCTGGCTGCTGGCGTAGCTCATGAAATCGGAAACCCTATCACCGGCATCGCCTGCCTCGCACAAACCATTCGAGACGAATACGAAGATAAAGAACTGCTAAACCTAGCCGAACAAATTGTCGAACAAACAGATCGTACATCGACAATTTTGCAGTCATTGGTTAATTTCGCGCACGCCGGAACCAATAAGACTCAATACGAAAGCGAGATAGTAACTATTAGCGAATGCATGGACCAAGCTCAGACTCTCGTATCACTGGATAGAAAGAGCAAAGAGTTAAACCTGCGTATTGAATGTGACCCGAATGCAAAAGTACTTGGCGACTCACAGCGCCTCCTGCAGGTATTAATCAATCTAATCAACAACGCCCGTGATGCAAGTCAAGCAAATGGCGAAGTTCTCTTGCAGACAGTGATAAAAGGAGAGATAGTCGAAATCGCTGTTGTCGACGAAGGAATTGGCATTCCCGTTGCGATAAAAGACCGCGTATTCGACCCCTTCTTCACTACCAAAGAGGCGGGAGAAGGCACTGGATTGGGGCTTTCCCTTGTTTTCAGTATAGTTGAAGACTTAGGTGGTGATATTGATATAATCAGCCCCGCAAATGAAGACACTGGCGGCACGCGGGTATTACTGCGGTTTCCTTGCTACCATAGCGATTCCGCCACGCAGTAATGCAGACGGACTATTGACACAGCAGCAACTTACTAGACACCGCAACAACAGAATTAAGTAGTCACATGACAGCAATGAATCAAGTTTTAGTAGTAGAAGATGAGGTAGTTATTCGAACTGCCTTAAAGCGATTACTAGAACGCCACGAATACAAAGTCAGCGAAGCGGGAACCGTCAAAGAGTCTATAGACAATTTCGACATGGACGACTTCGACGTTATTATCAGCGACCTGCGTTTGCCTGGCGCTCCTGGAACGGATCTGATCAAGGCAACCACCACGCCGGTTCTGATCATGACCAGCTACTCCAGCATCCGCTCTGCTATCGATTCGATGAAGCTTGGTGCTGTCGACTACATCGCCAAACCATTTGAACACAACGAATTAATTGAGTCCGTTGCCAAGGTAATTCGCGAACACGCGAAAGCACCGCGCCAATCTGCTGATGCCTCTGAAGAATTTGAGCCTCCTGTTCATGGAATGATCGGTAGCTGCCCGCAGATGATGGAATTATTTCGGCGAATACGTAAGGTTGCTCTTACCAATTCTACTGTCTTAATCAATGGCGAATCGGGAACGGGAAAAGAACTTGTTGCTCGAGCAATTCACAATTTAAGCAATCGCCATGCACAGGAAATGATTTCTGTTAATTGTGCAGCGATTCCCGAAAACCTAATTGAGTCTGAACTATTCGGCCACGAGAAGGGGGCATTTACCGGCGCCACTGCAACCAGAACTGGCTTAGTCGAAGCGGCTAATGGCAGCACGCTATTCCTCGACGAAATCGGCGAGCTACCTCTTGAGGCTCAGGCCAGACTGCTAAGAGTTCTACAAGAAAATGAGATTCGCAAAGTCGGCTCTGTACAATCTAAGAAAGTAGATGTACGCCTAGTCGTCGCCACCCATCGCGATCTAAAGCAACTAGTAGTAGATGGCCACTTCCGTGAAGACCTCTATTACCGCATCAATGTAATGACACTCCTGATCCCGCCGCTCAGAGACCGTGGCGACGATATACTGGAATTGGGCGAAGCCATCCTGCAACGCACCTGTAAGCGCCTTAAGACTAAGATGCTCAGCCTCAGCGATGGTGCCAAGCGCGCTATATTCAATTATGGCTGGCCGGGAAATGTGCGTGAACTTGAAAATGCCATAGAACGTGCCGTTGTATTGGCCGAAGAATTGGAGATTTCAGAAGAACTTCTTGCTATTGACGAGGAAGAGAAGCCAATGTCCTCCCAGAGGTCAGGATTACAGAACTCCCAGAGCACTCCGGAACCTATCGAAGAGCTTTCTTTGGAAGACTACTTTCAGCGCTTCGTTCTTGAACATCAAGACATCATGAATGAGACACAGCTCGCGAAGAAATTAGGCATAAGCCGTAAGTGTCTTTGGGAGCGTCGCCAGCGTTTCGGCATCCCCCGCAAGAAGAAGCACTAAGCCCCGTATCGAGATCCAGCCACACCCCTGAACAGCCGCGAATTCACGGAGGCTGATTAGCAATTAATCCGAAATAATAGGGCTTTCGCCAGCAGTGCTTAGGCACTTATGCCACGATATTATTTGTTACCGCTACCCAACTACCCAACTAATCAGGGAATATCAGTAACAGAAGTGGGGATATAGGGTCTAAGCATTAATCCGACAAATGCTATCCCTCTGATAAATATAGACTTATCTAGCTTGGCACAGTAAGTGCAACCTTTAGAGCATAATAATAACAATAAACAATAATAATAAATCTTAATAAAAACAAAAATAGCATTACTGAGTTAAAAACTAAGGTTAGTGCACTAAATAATAAAAAGGTCGGGGTGTAGTCTGGATTTGACGATTGTCATCTAACTTCATAATTACCACCTTAATACTTATGCAGTACCGATGTGGGTACGCACTTAATAAAAATAATAAATAATTAGATAACAATAATAATAAGATCTAGCTTCCAATTGGGGGGTGGTTTTCACCCCCTAATAATATCCCACGAATCACCCAATTCCCCCTAGAATAATGAACCCCCTATTCAGTCTGCGCCGTGCCTGCAGTTTTCTCTCGTTCCGTGTATCATGCCCACTGATGTTTATTTTCTCCTATTCCGTTGAGGGGCTTATAAAGCCGACGCATACTACCCTCCTGTATCCTTCCACTTTACAGTTGTGCCAATGAAGAACATAAGCCGTGATTAACTCCTCTAACCACCCCAGACCAAACTTCGCTTCGCTCTCAAACGGCGCACCGGAGTCCGAGCAACAATGAATCAACCTAGCTCAGTTTCTGATCTTGCCGGTATCGAGAACGCAACCATTGTGGAGCGCGATCATCACCCGATCTCGCGCAAGCAAATATCACCGAATGCCGTAAGGGTTCTGTATAAGCTCGCTGAGGCTGGATACCATGGATTTCTGGTTGGCGGCGGCGTACGCGACCTATTACTTGGCAAAAGCCCCAAAGATTTCGACATAGCAACCGACGCGACGCCGGAACAACTTAAGTCCCTGTTTCGAAATGCACGAATCATCGGTCGCCGCTTCAAGATAATTCATCTGCGCTTTGGAAGAGAGATTATCGAGGTCACAACATTTCGTGCGCCTCATGATTCGGAAAATAAAATCGACGACAATGTTCCCAGACGGCGCATTCAAAACCAGGCATCTGCCCATTCAACCGCTGGAATGATTCTAAGGGACAATGTCTACGGCAACATCGATGAAGACGCTCTGCGGCGCGACTTCACCATCAACGCTCTTTACTACACGATTGACAAGTTCCGTATTCTCGACTTCAGCACTGGCCTAGATGATTTGAAATCTAAGCAGATCCGCATGATAGGCGATCCAGCTGAGCGCTATAAAGAAGATCCTGTAAGAATGCTGCGGGCAATTCGTTTTGCTGCAAAACTAGGCTTCACCATAGAAGAAAACACAGAAAAGCCAATTAATGAATTGGCCCATCTATTAGAATCTATTTCGACGGCACGTCTATTCGACGAAACCATAAAACTGATGACCGGCGGCGACGCTGTAAAGACCTTCGAATTACTAAGACTCTACCGTCCTGGCGCCTATCTCTTCGCACCCACCTTCCGCGCGCTGGACAAACTCTCCGGCCCACCTTGTAAGCTGGTAGAACTGGCACTAAGAAACACAGATGGACGCCTCGCAGAAGGCAAATCGGTAACTCCTGCCTTTCTATTCGCTGCCCTGCTCTGGCCAGTGCTGCAGCTACGCTTAGAGTCTCAGAAGTCGAGCGAAGGCAATCAACATCAGCTATTCCAACAAGCGGCACAGGAAGTGCTGATGGAGCAAATTCAATACACCGCCGTACCTAAGCGCTTCACTATAGCGGCGAAGGAAATTTGGGAGCTCCAATCTCGACTCATGCGTGATAATAAGCGCAGTGTCGAAGGCTCATTTAGTCATCCACGCTTCAGGGCTGCATACGATTTCCTGTTGTTACGCGAAGAGGCTGGGGAAGATCTAGGAGGCCGAGGCGAATGGTGGACGCAATTCCAGCTTGGTGACACAAGCTTGAATATAGAACAGGTCAGAAGGGATAACGAAGCACCGAAGAAGAAGCGTCGCAGACGCAGGCCGAAACCAAAGACTGAAAGCTAGGGAGCCAGCTATGACTCAAAGTGATTTCAGCAGGGTTGCCCCGCGCTATATTGCTGTCGAGGGCCCTATCGGTGTCGGCAAGACAACTCTCACAAAGCGCCTAGCTGACTCCTTCAACTACGAGTTATTGCTGGAGAAAAGCGAGGATAATCCATTTCTCGATCGCTTCTATCAAAACCCGAAACAACACGCGCTTTCCACTCAATTATTCTTCCTCTTCCAACGCGCACAACAGATACAAGATCTCCGACAGAACGACCTATTCGAGCCAGTGAGAGTTGCCGACTTCCTTATAGACAAAGACCAGCTATTCGCACAGCAGAACCTAGAACCGGATGAATTCCAACTCTACCTAAACGTCTATCGCCACCTCACCATCGACGCGCCCCAACCGGATCTGGTCATCTATCTGCAGGCACCTACCAATGTACTGTTGGATAGAATTCAGAAACGCGGAATCAACGCCGAACAACTAATCGAGCTTACTTATCTGGAAAACTTGAACGAAGCCTATGCGGAATTCTTTCACTATTATGATAAGTCGCCATTGCTGATAGTAAATAGCGAAGAGATCGATCTCGCTAGCAACGAAGATGACTACCAGCAGTTAGTTAAACAGATAATGTCGACAGGCGCAGGGACACACTACTTTAACCCCCGACCTTCGCTTATTTAGAGCCACTTTTTTAAGAGCTGGCATATACTCAACTATGGCATTAGCACTTGCTTCTAACGTCTGCTAACAACCCAAAGCGGACAATGGAGAACCCCGGTGAACAACCCCACAAACAGAACAAGCCTTTTCTTTGGTTTTCTTTGCCTGGCTTATCTCTTAGCAGCACCAGCAATGCCAATAGAAATATCCGCCTTACTGAAAATAGCCCCCATTCTTTTCTTGAGTTTTCTCGCCATTAACGCGGGGCTCAACTCCCTGAACGCTCATTTGTTATTCGCGCTTCTGTTCAGCATGGGCGGTGATGTACTTCTCGAAATAGGTCTATTCGTACCGGGGCTTTGCTCATTTTTGCTTGCTCAATTTCTCTACGGCACCCTGTTTCTGAGATATCACAGCAGCTGGTCAGCAAATTACCCAATAAGCCTTGGACTTGGATGTGTCAGCATAGTGATGGCAGCTATCATGTGGAATTATGCTGGCGAGATGCGGCTTCCTGTTATCGCCTATCTCTTCGTAATCACGTTTATGGGGCTAAGCGCCAACACTTCCACTATCAAAGGCGTAACCCTCGGTGCAGCCATCTTTATTCTGTCAGATTCCATCATTGCCATTAATCGATTTGTGATGGAGATTCCTGCTGCCGACTGGCTCATCATGACAAGCTATTATATTGCCCAGTTTTTATTAGCTAGCCGTGTAATACAAGAAATACGCACCCAAGCAGGCATCAAGAAATCGGACATACCCCAAATATGACTAGTGTAATTGTGCTCGGTGGGGGCGCCGCAGGCTTAATGTGCGCACTAACCGCCGCCAAGCGTGGCCGACAGGTGCTAGTGCTTGAAAAATCAAACAAGATTGGCAAGAAGATCCTGATGTCGGGCGGTGGGCGCTGTAATTTCACCAACTACAGTATAGAACCCGAAAATTTTCTATCTGCAAACCCACACTTCTGCAAATCTGCACTCAAGCGCTATACCCAGTGGGACTTTATTAAGCTAGTTGAACAACACGGGATCGACTATGAAGAGCGCAAGCAGCAGCAACTGTTCTGCAAAGATTCTGCGAAGCAAATTCTAGCAATGCTGCAGAGCGAATGTGAACTAGCGGGCGTGAGCATCTGGAGCCATTGTGAAATTAACAGTATCACCAGCATACAAACTGCAACCGACACCCAGCCAGAACGCTATCAGTTACAGCTTTCAACAGGCAAAAATGAGCCGAAGCAGAGCCACACTCTGCAATGCGAATCGCTTGTCGTTGCCACAGGTGCGCTGTCTATTCCAAGCCTTGGTGGCAGTGGCATGGGTTATGACATTGCTCGCCAGTTTTCACTGAAACTTACCGAGCGCCGTGCCGGACTGGTGCCGTTTATGTTTAGCGATAGTTTCAAGGCAGTCTGCGAACGTCTTAGTGGATTATCAGCAGAAGTTGAAGTCAGCTGTAATGGGCAACAGTTCAGCGAAAGCCTGTTATTTACTCATCGCGGCATCAGCGGACCAGCGATTCTGCAAATTTCGAGCTTCTGGAATCCCGGCGAATCAATCTCGATTAACCTACTACCCGACATAGCGGCTGATCAATGGCTCTGTGAAGCAAAGCTCACAAAGGGTAAGAGCCTGCTAAAAACAGTCTTACAACAAAAGCTGAGCAAGGCTTTAGTAGCTGAATTACAGAAGCTGTGGTGGCCTGCTCAGGCGGAGACAAGCCTAGCCGAATTCACTGACCAACAACTCAAATCGATTGGACGACAGCTCAATCAATGGATGCTCAAACCATCGGCCACCGAAGGCTATCGCACCGCAGAAGTCACTCTGGGCGGAGTGGACACCGATGGCATTAGCTCGAAAACGATGGAAGCCATTCAGCAACCTGGCTTATTTTTTATCGGCGAAGTACTCGATGTCAGTGGCCACCTTGGCGGCTTCAATTTCCAGTGGGCCTGGTCCTCAGGCAATGCTGCCGGACAGTATGTATGACACTTCAGGCATCCACACGCCGAGGACCTAGCGCCTTAGTCCCATTTTTAAATGGCCCCTCCCCTCCTAAAAATTCTGGAATCAACCAATGAACCCTACAATCGCAGATAACAAACCCACAAAAGTCGACATTACCGAAGGCGAAGAATACTACTTCTGCACCTGCGGGCGCTCTAACAAGCAACCCTTCTGTGACGGATCCCATGCTGGAACCGAATTCAAACCGAAGCCATTTACAGCCGAGAGCTCTGGCGATGCTTATCTATGTCAGTGTAAGCACTCAGCGAACTTACCTTTTTGTGATGGCACCCATAAGCAGTTTGATGCAAAGGCAGTGGGCAAAGAAGGCCCCGGCATTCAAACTGACCTAGACAAAATTCCTCTGGCGAGCGCTACTGAAGAGGAGCCTACAGTTGAGTTTATCCATCAGCTGGCGCGAGAAGGATTGTCTAAGATGGGACACCATGGCCCTATGACGTCCATGGGGGTTCCCCGTCACTTACTACCCCATTGGGATGACATTCAAGTCATGACAGCGCAGATGGCGACCAAGCCATTGCTCGAAGGTGTTGCTGTAGACACGGAACTGGTTATTGGCAAGCGAGCCATGAAGCCGCTGAAGCTGAAGATCCCTCTATTTGTCTCCGACATGAGTTTTGGGGCATTGTCCGAAGAGGCGAAACTGGCCCTGTCCAAAGGAGCCGAGCTTGCCGGCACTGGAATCTGTTCAGGCGAGGGTGGGATGTTGCCAGAAGAACAGGCTGCAAACTCACGCTATTTCTATGAATTGGCGAGCGCTCAATTTGGCTATGATGAAACCAAACTGAAAGACGTTCAGGCCTTTCATTTCAAAGGCGGGCAAGGCGCAAAAACGGGAACAGGGGGTCATCTCCCAGGAAACAAGAATATCGGCAAAATTTCAGAAGTACGGGGCATTCCCGAGGGCGAACCTGCAATATCACCACCGACGTTTACAAACTTACACACAGCTGCGGATTACAAAAAGTTTGCGGATCGCGTGCGCGAGGTGACTGGAGGAATCCCTATAGGTTTTAAACTTAGCGCCAATCATATCGAAGAAGATATCCAATTTGCATTAGATGCTAGCGCTGACTACATCATATTAGATGGGCGCGGAGGTGGCACCGGTGCCGCACCCGAAATGTTCCGCGATCACATAAGCGTCCCCACCATTCCTGCCCTAGCACGAGCACGTCGCTACTTAGATGATCAAGGGGTTAGCGACGATGTAACACTTATCGTTACCGGGGGACTGCGCACACCTATGGATTTTGTTAAGGCAATGGCTTTGGGAGCTGATGGAGTCGCGATTTCAAATAGCGCCATGCAAGCTATAGGCTGTGTAGCCGCACGCATGTGCAACACAAATAATTGTCCCGCAGGCATAGCAACACAGAAAGCTGATCTGCGACAACGCCTCGACGTGGGAAAATCAGCTGCACAACTTCAAAACTTTTTTGAAGCATCTGTTGAACTTATGCAGGTGATGGCGAGGGCATGCGGTCACGAATCTTTGAATTTATTCAATAAAAAAGATCTAGCCACTTGGCATCGAGATATCGCATTGTTGTCCGGTGTGAAATTCTCAGGATTCATGGATCCCTGACACGGCATCGCTCTTGTGAGTGATGAAATAAACCTCACTTCCCTACCATTTTCTTAGGTTACCGGGGCCTGCATATTTTGACGATAGGTTTTTGACCACGAGAACCATCCAAAGAAGATGATGACTATGTACACAGCAAATAGCATCGAGGTGAAATACAACTCACGGTCGATGTAGAGATAGATTGAAATAGAATCTATCACCAACCAATAGATCCAATTTTCCAACACCTTCCGCGCCACCATGAAGGTAGTGACGACGCTAGCCCAGGTCGTAAATGAATCCAAATACGGCAGCTGAGCATCAGTTCCAGCGCTCAGAAGATATCCAGAAACAAGAGTAAGCAGCGCAATAAGAGCTAAGGCTATTACATGCTGCCCCGTGCTCCACACAGAGATCTGCAGGCTCGTCGAACCGTCATTAGCACGTCGCCACTGATACCAGCCGAAGCCAGCCATGGCAAGATAGTACACCTGCAGGCCCGACTCCATGTAGAGCCTAACATCCCAAAAAATGTACAAGAAAATAATGGTAGAAACACTGGCCGCATACCAGCAAAGAATATTTTCCCTAACCGCTAGAACTAGATAGGCAATCGCGAACACTACTGCCGTTAACTCCAACAACGAGTTACGCAGGAATTGCTCAGCAACAGTGTTGAAAAAATCAATCACTAGCCAGACCCCGAAGGTCGTCTCTTAACAACTTGATAACAAAAATGCTCTTCCCGTACTTCTCCCAACTTAGCTTTACTTCGACCTTCAAAATATCCATTACTTGATCATAATCACCATACAACTGTGTCGAGAGATCATTGCGCACTATCGCTACCTCTGGATAGAGTTGCACCCTCTCAATAAACTCCTTAATTGCAGGAATATATTCATCTGCCAAAGGATAGAGACTTATATCAACTGAAGCTTTCATAACTGTACCTCATAACTGATTCCGATCACTCGGGGTTCACCGAATTGAAGATAGGGTTCCGGTGCATAGCCCTTTCTTGGATCATTACCGAATTCTCCAAAGAAGAATCCTCTGACAGCATAATCTTTATTAGTAAGATTGCGACCCCAAAAACTAAGACTCCAGCGATCGCCAGCATAGCTGAGATTCATATTCAGCAACTCATAGGGATCACTTTGTATGTTATGACTGTCGGAAAAATAGAAATCGTCCTTGGCATCGAGAGAAACGGAAAGAGACCAAGCGCCCAAATTGTAGTCGGCAGCAAGATGCCCCATATACCCAGGCGCATGAGCTTGATCACGCCCCGATAGATCCTGATTTTCAGAATTTAAAAAAGAATCGAAGGTCGCATCCAGCAAGCCTATGCTGGCTGTTAGACCCAGCCGCTCTGAAGGATACCAAACCGCTTCAAACTCCATACCATTGTTCGTCCCTTCAGCCGCGTTACCTATGAAATCAATAAACTCTGTACTTCCATCGGCACGAATTCTTCCGGTGGAGCTCTTTACTTGCTGCTCGTGCCTGTCATCGTGAAACAAAGCTGCCTTCAGATGCAATCTGTTCTCTAACAGATTGGATTTCACACCTAATTCATATTCAAGCAAAAATTCTTCACCGAATTCCCGCAAACCTGCATCCAATGTACCGTCGGTGTTAAAGCCACCGGCCTTATAACCCCGTGCAACGCTAGCATAGGCCATAGTATTCGAATTAAGCAGATACTTGAGTGCGATTCGACCACCCCAGAGAGTTTCCGCTGGAGAGAAACTCAGCAACTCCGAATCTGTGTAGCTTGTGTCGCGCCTCTCGACTCTTAGGCCTGTTTCTAGGGTCAGTTTTTCACTGAGCGCTGAATCCAGCTGAAAGAAGACTGCAGCGGTATCGAAGTCGTAATTGCTGCGGAAGCTTGATGTCAAAAAGGTGTAGTCTCTCCTCAATGACTCAGCACTGTTCAGCGTGTAAACACCGAACAGCCAGTCGGTTGAGTCGGAGAACAGCCGACTACTCTCATTCGATAGAAACCTTAGTTCAAAACTCCGGGTTTCTCGATCGCGAATATAGCTATCGCTCGACATATAACCATCCGGATGTATTCCCGCAAAAGTCCAGTCCTCGTCGTAACCATACTCCATATCAGAATCAGCTAGACCCACAATGAGTTCTAGATCAAAATCATTCAGCTGCCAACTACTGTCTATTGCTAGCGCGAGGGATTCTTGTCGGTCCTGCCCTGGCTCGTCAGAAAGTGTGGTACGTGAATTATCCAGAGTAAAGGCATCGTAACCGTTGTCCACATCTACATGGGATAGAGTAAGGTCGAGCGTCCAGCTTTCCGACATTTCTGCCCGCAGCTTTCCTCGAATAGATATCTCGTCTTGGGCATTATTTTCTTTGGTACCCAGATACCCGTTCTCATAGTATCCATCGGATCGATGACTCCCCACAGCCAATCGCCCGCTAACGGCTTCGGTCAGCGGCCCGGTAATCATTGCTGACATTGTTTCTGTATTGTAATCCGCAGCACCGAGTTTAAGATTCGCTGCAAATTGATCTTCTGGATCATGAGTCTTAACGTTAATCAGGCCAGCAAGTGCATTCGCACCGTACCTCGTTCCCTGCGGCCCCCGTAGCACTTCAACCTGTTCGACGTCCATCATCGTGGCAATGGTTGCCGCCCCGCTAAAGTCTACATTGTCCACCAGAAAGCCAACCGAGGGATTAATAGGCGCGACAAATTGACTACGTTCACCAATACCACGAATCTGAAAGAAGCGTGCGCGGCTCGAACCAGAAGCATAGTTAACATTCGGAATAGCATTCGCCAGCTCTTCGAAATGTTGAGCCGCTCTAGATTTAATTGCCGCTTCCGTCATCACAGAGATACTGCCAACAGTATCGAGCTCGCTTCTAGCTCTAAAATCTGCGCTAACGACAATTTCTTCGATAGTATTTTCTGCAGCGCCAGCTGGGCCCGACGTGAGGCTCAAAAAAGCAGGTAACAGGAAGGAAAAATAGGATATGTAACGAGTAATAGACATGAGTCTCTCCAAAAATTAATTTAAGAGACCCGGTATTATTTGGACGTGTGATGAGATGTGGTGTGCATCCTTTTCCTACGCCGGTATTAACCGGATCAGGTTCTAGGGTTGACTGGCGCACCAGAATCTCAGATCAATTGACCACCCCTAAGGAACTGTGAGGAGTATAACATCAGCTGAGCCAATAGTTAGGAAGATATTTTCACAGAAGGCTGATCGCAAAATTCATGCAGCTAGCACATACTTTTATAAACAGCTATATTTCTACAGCCTTTTAACAACCAGCTATCTAGAAATCACCTTCATAGCTTACTAAGCACGACATAAGATCTAATCGAATGAGCACTGAAATACTAGTTACCACGGGTCCTGAATCTTCTGGGAAAACCACTCTCGCACACCAGCTTTCTAATTATTGGAAACAACCTCTTGTGCCGGAAGCATCCAGAGACTACTTAGAAGGAAGAGAGTCTTACCAGCAACAGGACCTATTGGAGATAGCCAAGCAACAACACAGACAGGAACAGCTAGCCCTCTCTCATTATCCCCAGAGAATAATTTGCGACACAGATCTATTGGTGATTATGATCTGGAGCGAAGTTAAGTACGGGTGTTGTGACTCTTGGATAGTTAACACTTTTGAAAATAGCATCAAGCAGAGAACCTCTACTCGATATTACTTTTTGTGTGATTTCAATATCCCCTGGGAAGCCGATCAACTTCGCGAGAACCCACATAACCGCAATGAGTTATTCGATTTGTATCTTCAAAAACTTAAGGAATATGAACTTGACCATAGCGTAGTGAAAGGAGAGCCAAAGGAACGCTTACAGCAAGCCCTGAATTATTCGAATTCGCAATAACTCTTTTACCAAGAACTATATTCCATTTTGGCTTGAATACTCTCATTTCTAGCCTTACTATCCCCTTCCCGACTGATTCAATAGGTTTTAGCTAGCAGAAGCAGCCATGAGCACTCAAACACACAACAAAAATGTCACCCTCACCACACTATTCAACATCAAGAAGCGTGGTGAAAAATTTGCCTGTCTCACTGCCTATGATGCCTGCTTCGCCTCAATCCTTGGCGATGCCGGAGTTGAATTAATTCTTGTCGGTGACTCCTTAGGTATGGTGTTGCAAGGACATGACAGCACGCTCCCGGTAACGATGGATGACATGATCTACCATATGCAGTGCGTTAAGCGCGGCAACAAGGGCGCGCTGCTAGTGGCCGACCTACCCTTCATGAGCTATTCCTCAGAGACGCAAACCCTAGAGAATGCTGCCGCGCTGATGCGTGCCGGTGCACACATGGTAAAGCTCGAAGGCGGCGCATGGATCGAGAATACAACCAAATTGCTTGCTGAACGCGGCATCCCCGTCTGCGCACATATGGGGCTAACGCCGCAATCTGTTAATCGAATCGGCGGCTTTCATGTACAGGGACGCGACACCGAACAAGCTGATGCCATAATGGCAGAGGCGAAACTTCTGGAAGACGCTGGCGCCAGCACTCTGCTGCTTGAGTGTGTACCGCGCAGCCTAGGCAAGGCTGTTACCGATTCCTTGGATATTCCAGTGATAGGCATTGGCGCCGGCCCCGACACTACTGCACAAATCATGGTTCTACATGACGTACTGGGTGTCTCGCCGATATCGCCGAAGTTTGTGAAAAATTTCTTGCTTGATTCAAAGAATGGGATACCCGGCGCCATAGAAGACTATGTCCAGGCGGTTAAGTCTCAGTCATTTCCAGCAGACGAGCATTGCTTCAACTAGCTCACCGCGATGCAAACTCAAAAAAAAATCAAGGACCTACGGCAAATCCTGCGAACTGCGCGATCACAGGGTAAGTCTATTGCTCTGGTTCCTACCATGGGCAATCTCCACGAAGGCCATCTGCAACTAATACGCCAAGCAAGAGATCGCTACGACTTCATCGTCTGCAGTATTTTTGTCAATCCGCTGCAGTTCGGAGAGAATGAAGATCTAGATGCCTACCCAAGAACTCTCGAAGCTGACCGAGAAAGCCTGCGCTCTGAAAATTGCGATTGTTTATTCCTACCCACCATCAAAGAAATTTATGGCAATGGTCTAGAACAGCAGACATCGATACAAGTGCCAGGTCTAACTGAAAAATTTTGCGGCAATAGCAGGCCGGGGCATTTCGAAGGCGTAGCCACTGTCGTAACAAAGCTATTCAATATCGTTCAACCTGACGCTGCGTTCTTTGGACTAAAAGATTATCAGCAATTCCTAGTCATTCGAAAACTCACAAAAGACCTTGCACTCGATATCGCGATTCACGGCATAGAGACCCATCGTGAGAAGAGCGGCCTAGCTATGAGCTCTCGCAACAATTATCTGAGCCAAGAGCAGAGAGAGCAGGCTGCAGGCTTGTATCGATGCCTGCAGAGTTGTGCCAAGAAGATTGAACAAGGCAACATAGAATTCCAACAGCTCGAGCAAGCCGCCAAGAAAGAACTGCAGAAAGCCTCCCTTGAGCCTGACTACCTGCAAATTTGCGATGCTGACACACTACAAGCTGCCTCCACCGAGACTCGACATATCGCGATCCTTGGCGCCGTCTTCATCGGCAAGAGCCGACTGATCGACAACATCCGTTTTCAACTCAGTTAGATTCCAGCAAGCAAGCTTTCTATTCAGCTAGCGCCGCGCCGATAAAGGGCTGCAGCGCCTGCCGGTTGCCCGTAAAGTTGCTTTGAGGCATACTAATTGACCACTATTTTTACAGGCCCTAGCGCCATATCCAGCAGCCTCAACCGCATTAGCACAGCTAGTCACTAGCAGATAAGGAACTACCCCATGTCAGAAGACAAGATCTATCCCGTTTCAGACAGCGCCACTGACAACACTTATCTCAATAAAGATAGCTTCCAGAAGATGTATCAGCACTCTATAGAAGCGCCAGAAGACTTCTGGGCCGAACAGGCTGGAAACTTATTGCACTGGCACGAGCCCTGGAAGAAAGTCAGCAGCGGTGGGTTTGCTAAGGCCGACTCGAAATGGTTTGAAGGCGCCAAACTGAATGTTGCCTACAATTGTATCGATCGCCACCTCGAACGGCATGCCGAACAAACTGCGATCATCTGGGAAGGTGACGACCCTGAAGTAGACAAGAAGATAAGCTACCGCCAATTACACCAGGAGGTTTGCAAACTTTCTAACGCTCTTAAAAGCAGAGGTGTCAGCAAGGGCGACCGGGTCTGTATCTATATGCCAATGGTTCCCGAGGCAGCGTATGCGATGCTCGCCTGCGCACGCATCGGCGCCGTTCACTCTGTCGTTTTTGGCGGCTTCTCTCCAGAATCAATAAAAGATCGGATCTTGGACTCTGACTGCCAGACGGTTATTACCGCCGACGAGGGTGTCCGTGGCGGACGCACGATTCCCCTAAAGGCAAACGTCGATGAGGCTCTCGAGCACTGCCCGAATGTACATTCAGTGTTCGTGGTACGCCGCACCAATGTGGTAGTCCCCTGGCATGAAGAGCGTGATGTTTGCTATCACAAGGCTACCGAAGCCGCAGACAGCGAATGTGAACCGGAACTCATGGACGCAGAAGACCCCCTGTTTATCCTATACACCTCTGGTTCGACTGGAAAACCGAAGGGCGTTCTGCACACGACCGCTGGCTATCTGCTAGGCGCAAGCATTACTCACAAATACGTCTTCGATTACCACGAGGGCGATGTCTACTGGTGCACTGCCGATGTAGGTTGGGTCACAGGACACTCTTACATCGTCTATGGCCCACTAGCAAATGGCGCCATAACATTAATGTTCGAAGGCGTACCGACCTATCCAGATGCATCACGCTTTTGGCAGGTCATCGACAAACACCAGGTAAATATTTTCTACACCGCACCTACCGCTATCCGCGCACTGATGTCCGCTGGCGATGAACCAGTTAACAAGACATCTCGATCCTCGTTACGGTTGTTAGGCTCTGTAGGCGAACCAATAAACCCAGAAGCCTGGGAGTGGTACTACCATGTGGTTGGTGATGCGCGCTGCCCTATCGTTGATACCTGGTGGCAAACCGAAACCGGCGCAATAATGATCACACCTTTACCTGGGGTAACCGACCTAAAACCTGGCTCTGCTGCAACACCATTTTTCGGAGTCAAGGCCGCGCTACTCGATGCTGACGGCAATGAGATAGAAGGCGCTGCCACAGGCAACCTCGTTCTCTGTAACAGCTGGCCCAGTCAGATTCGAAGTGTATACGGCGATCATCAGCGTTGCATCGACACCTATTTTACAACCTATCCCGGCTATTACTTCACTGGCGATAGCGCACGCCGCGATGACGATGGCTATTACTGGGTGACGGGGCGTGTCGACGATGTCATCAATGTATCGGGACACCGACTCGGTACCGCCGAGATTGAAAGTGCCCTAGTGCTGCACCCAGCCGTCGCGGAAGCGGCGGTCGTCGGCTATCCACACGACATTAAGGGTCAGGGTATCTATGCCTATGTCAGCCTAATGACTGGCACTGAGCCCAGCGAAGAGCTACGCGCAGAACTGCTGAAATTTGTTGCCAAGGAAATCGGCGCATTTGCCAGACCAGAGGTCGTTCAATTCGCTGCTGGGCTCCCTAAGACTCGATCTGGAAAGATCATGCGCCGCATCCTGCGTAAGATTGCCTCTAACGAACTAGAGAACCTAGGCGATACTTCAACGCTTGCCGACCCCGCAGTCGTCGAGCAGCTTATAGAGAATAGAGTTAACCGTTAGCGGCAGATACTCTGCTTCAACAGCAGAAAGAAAAACCAGATAAAGAGAATACCAATGGCAGAAAAACAATTAGCTCAGACAGACATCATGCTCACTCAGATTGGTCTCGGCTGCATGGGCCTCTCCGAATTTTATGGCCCGCCAGCGGAAGAGTCAGCTGCCATTAATCTTCTACATGAAGCGATCGATCTGGGCGTGAACCACTTCGACACCGCCGAGGCCTATGGAGTTGGTCGCAATGAAACCCTGCTAGGAAAGGCCTTCAACGACAGGCGCGACAAGGTTCGCATTGCCACCAAATTTGGCTTCCGACGCGATCCTGATACAGGCGCCCCACTAGGCTTAGATGGCTCTAAGGAAAACTGCAGAAAGGCAGCTGAGGGATCTCTGCGTCGACTGCAAACAGATCACATCGATCTTTACTATCTGCATAGAGTCGACCCCAACACACCCATCGAAGAAACTGTCACCGAGATGGCAAAGCTAGTCACCGAGGGAAAAATTGGCGCAATAGGCCTATCGGAAGTTTCTGGTGCCACACTGCGCCGAGCTCAAGCTATACATCCGATAACCGCAGTGCAATCCGAATACTCTATCTTCAGCCGCGAGATTGAGCAGGACGTATTACCCGTCTGTCGTGAAACAGGCACGAGCCTCGTAGCTTATTCTCCATTAGGTCGCGGCATGCTAACCGGCAGCTTTAAGCGGGATAGCGCTATCTCTGAGACTGATTTCCGAGGCTCCATGCAGCCTCGCTTTAGTGGAGATGCCTACGCTGCAAACCTCGCACTCGTCGACGAGATACTGGATCTTGGCAAATCACTAGGCGTCAGCTCTGCTGAAATTGCCTTAGCGTGGGTAATCGCAAAGCAAGAGAATGTCTTTCCAATTGCCGGCACCACAAAACTTGCCAACCTAAAAACCAATCTTGCCTCGATGGAGCTAAGCCTAAGCCCTGACGTGATCGACACGCTGGATGCCTTAGCCGACCAAGTCAAAGGCACTAGATACAACGAGCAAGGCATGACAATAGTTAACGCCTAGCCCGCGCTATCTCAGGAGATAAACATAGCCATTCCAGCGTCCTGGGTGAAATGCAACAAGTAGTCACGGCCGCTGTTTTACTCTACTAGTTAGAGCTATTCTGTGTAAGATTAAGCAAGCGCTCAGGTCTTAGTCAAAAGGTTTCGCCAGAGCGTCACAGCTAGCTTCACGCAACCATGCATTCACAAGCTGCAGCCGAGCCATGCAATCCGGACTTAAAATTCAATTTAATCCAAACAGTTCATTGCTGATATCCCTTAGCAGGCGTTTGATCGCACTGTTCCCCCTGACGCTGCAAGGATTAATAACCCTGCTATTAACAGCGTATGCTCTGCGCGTGTATGGCTATGGCGCTATGGATCTCGTTGTCTTCTCACTGGCTATCTGCGCCCTCTCAATCCTAATATTTAGTTTATTCTGCTGCATAATCAGCGGCATCTTCATTCAGCGCCGAGTAAGCATGAGTCTCGATCAACTCGCCAGCAGCATCGAACCTATAAAAGTCGAAGCAGGCTATCCGAACGAAACCGGCTTCCTGCTCCCCGCACTAAATTACTTCCCCTTAGTCAAACTGAGCTGGCGAGTAATCTATCCCGATTTCGTTGAAACACGTATTAGAGTCGCCGCCGACGGTAAACTCTTCGAAGAAATCGTGCCGGAAAAGCGCTGCAAGACTGATCATGTAGCGCGCCTTTTCACTGTCTCCGATGTGCTCGGTTTCTGTCGCTATTCCTGGCAACAGAAACAAGATATCTCCTGCAGCGCACTGCCAAGAATTAATACTGTGAAACCTCTTCCGCTTCTGCGCTCGTTAACTGCAGAAGATGGTATACCGAACCCTTCCGGCGACCCCGATGGCGACCGCATGGAAATCCGTCCCTATGTACCAGGAGACTCGGTGCGCAATATCATGTGGAAGGTGTATGCCCGCAATCGACAGCTGAACGTCAGGCTCGCCGAGAAGAGCGTCTTTCACAGTAACCGTACTGTTGCCTATCTACTTAGCAGTGACAACGATGAGGCCGCTGCCGCCGTTGCTCGTGTTGCATTAGAGACCGGCGCTCTTGGTGATGATTGGGCTTTCTCTGCCGATGGCTCAGAGACTCCTGCGAGCACGCTCCCCGCCGCGTTAGATGCCATTGCTAAGTCCAGAGCAATTGATAAACCCTTAGGCTATGGCCTCGATGAATTCTTAACGCAGAGCGTCGGTCAGTCTGGTGCTCACTGCATTGTATTTGCGGCCGCCGAATTCGCCCCTTGGTTTGAACAACTCAAGAAGACTATCTCGCGCTTCCCCGGCCGTTTCTCCCTAGTGCTTGCAACAGATGGCTTCAATGAGACCGAGCAGCTGAAACTATGGCAACGTCTGCTATTGCAAGAAGATCCAGCTAGCGAGAAAGATAATGAGTTTGGCGGCTCTAGGGCCGATCTACTTAAGTTATTGACCGCTCTGGGGCAACTAGTAGAATCAACGACAGTTGTGGACAGAAAAACAGGACTCAGTTTCGACCAGAACCTTAGAAAGGTGTAACTCTCTGAATATTAAGAGATTATAGATAAAATTCTTGCAAAGGCAACGAAAAGAACAGGCAACAAGGCAGCTATGAACGCAGCAAAAACACAGCATTTCTTACCAACCAGCCTACGCGCGGCAATTATCGCCAGCAGTTATTGGGTTCTGAGCCTGTCCCTCACCGTCGTCAGCGGTTCCGTCGCCTCCTTCATTGGCTGTCTATTTGCCTGCTATCTGATCGACCTCGGCATTCATCGATCCCCCATGAAGCGGCTACGCACTTTCACCATCAATCTACTGAGCCTCAGCTTTTTACTCTTAGGCTTGCTACTCGCATCGATTGTTACCAGCACTGCGTTCTTCTCGGATCTCGCATCGCCGATCTTTTCCTTCAATGCTGCCGAGTTCATCAAGTGGTTTGCAATCAGCGCATCACTTACAGTTTGTTTGCGCGTTCTCGCTCAACGTACGAACTATGGCTCTGTCATTGAAATACTCTTCGTAGCTATCGCTTTTGTAATTACCTTGTCCGCACATCGAAATGGCATGATTCACCGCCCTTTTGTTATCGGCGACTATGCGTTGACTCGAGGCATTGATCCCTCTTCGATTCTAATGGCGTTTGGGTGCGGAGCAGTGCTCTCTCTCGCAGCCCTGTTAATGATCGAGAATAACCACCGACGCTTGCCCTATCACTTTACCGTTTTAGGACTCTTGTGTTTCTCATTGCTATTTTATGTCCGCCTGTTTGGATTACCGACACCACAACTAACAGACGATCTTGGACTTACAGGTCAAGAACAAGCAGGCAACAGCAGCCAACAGGAGAACCCGTTCCGAGATAGCGACAACAATGCTGACGACAAAGAGGCACCGGTAGCAGTCGTCGTTTTTCGAGATGACTACGAACCCTTGAACGGCTCCTATTATTTCCGCGAATCAGCCTACTCACAATTCAACGGCACTATGCTCGATTTTACGACGCGTAGTGACATGGACCAGGACCTTATTAAGAACTTCACTAGTTCGCGCATCGAAGCTAGCCAATTACCCAAAGCCGAAGACCAGCGCACACCGGTTCGTGCAAGTATTGGCATGTTGATTTCCCATCGCACACCGTTTGGTTTGGAAAGCCCGATTGCCTATGAGAACACAGCCAATCCTAACAATCTGCGTTTCAAGCGCACTTACGATTCTTACTCCCAAGCACCGGAGTACGACTTCAACTACCTTCTTGGCCGTGAATTAGGCAGAGCCGATTGGTCACAAGAGGTCTGGGATGAGTATTTAGAACTCCCTGACGATCCTCGCTACGGCGAACTCGCCGAGAGCCTGATCGCCGATCTAAAACCCGAATTCACCGACGACCCCTTCGCGAAGGCTTGGGCGGTAAAGACTTATCTAGATGAGAATGGAATCTACAGCCTAAAGAACGAGCATGCCTACGAGACAGACCCTGCCGGCTCATTCTTGTTTGGAGACCTAACCGGTTACTGCATGCATTTTTCCTTCGCTGCCACCTATATGTTTCGTAGCCTAGGCATCCCAGCCCGAGTGGGTATTGGCTATTCCGTTCCAGCCAGCAATAAGGCTGGTGGTTCATCGCTATTGATTCAAGCAGTACATGGTCATGCCTGGCCTGAAATCTATTTTCGCGATATTGGCTGGGTGATTGTTGACCCAGCACCACAACAAACGCTGGTGGATATGACCACGGACCCACAAAACAATTTGCAGCAACTCTTGGGTGACATGCTTCGCAACGATGCGTCTTTCGATGACTTTCTAGAGTCGCAACAGACCTCTTCGATTAACCTGCAACTGATCCTGAATGTATTGTATGCGCTTGTATTAGCCACCTTGCTTAGTGCCTATACCATCAAGTTCTATCGCATCTGGATTCCATCACGAGCGGCAACAGACAAACAGTACCGACTGAGTTATCGCGCGATGTTAGATCAATTAGCCGCCGTTGGTTTGCATCGACAATTCGGTGAGAGTCGCGAGCAGTTTGCGCAACGTGTTGAAGAGGTGGCGCCAAGTATGCAAAAGCTAACGGACAATCATCTAGCGCTAGCCCTAGGCTCACAGAACAAGAACAATCTGGATGCTGCAAAGTGGGCAGAGCTGCGCAGCACCATTGCGCAAGAGATAGGACGCAACACACAGACGTGGAAACGAATCCTCGCTTGGATCAATCCTTTTTCTTGGCTGCTCAGCAAATAGCCCTCGTAACTCTATACATAAGACACCAACGCACACAAACAAGCGGAGCAAATTATGACGCCTGACAGTATCACCGAAGTTACTGAACCAATGCCGGTCAGCGATACTGAGGAAACAAGTAATACTACTAAAATAGACGCAGCCGTTGACGTTTTAAACAGACTGAGCTCTGCCGTAAAACAGCAGGTTCTTGGCCGTGATGATGTGATTGAACTAACCCTCATCGCGTTAGTCGCTGATGGGCATGTGCTGCTCGAAGATTTTCCAGGCTCAGGCAAGACCACACTTGCGAAAGCGCTAGGTGAGGCGATCGTCGACGATGGCAGTGATAAGAATCGTGCAGATTTCATCCTGCCCTTCCGCCGCATCCAATTTACTCCAGACCTACTGCCTTCGGATGTTACCGGCGTACCGGTATTCGATAGCAACAGCAACGCTTTCCACTTTCGACATGGCCCTCTGTTTGCCCACGTGGTTCTCGCCGATGAGATTAATAGAACTTCGCCAAAAGTTCAGTCCGCCATGCTTGAAGCAATGGGTGAGAAGCAAGTTACCGTCGACAACATCACCTATCATCTCGACGCTTTGTTCTTCGTGATTGCCACGCAGAACCCGCTGGACCTCGTAGGCACCTATCCACTACCAACGCCGCAACTAGACCGCTTCCTATTTAAGATAACTATGGATCACATCGATCGTGAATCCGAATTGGATGTTCTCGACACATACAAACAGCGAAGAGATCTAAAGCAGGAAAAAATTACAGTAACTCGCGATGAGGTCTTATTCGCCAGAGAGCAGATCGACGCAGCAGTCACAATCAGTAGCAGCATCAAGTCTGCTCTCGTCGACATTTCTAGGAACCTACGCGAGGACGAAAGAGTTCTACAAGGCAACTCCACACGGAGCATGGTACTTATGCTCCCTGCCCTGCAGGTTGCCGCCGCATTACGCGGTAGAGACTATGTGAGCGCCGCAGACATCGAACTACTATTACCTCGCGTCTTAGGCCATCGTATCGAACTGGCTCCAGGGGTGGCAGACTTGAACAAAGTACTTGTCGATGCCATGCGCGGACCTATGGAACAACTAGCACGAGGCACGCTAGCCTAATGTACAATGGGAAACTTAAGCTATGGCCGCGGCATACGCTCGCCGGTCTCAGCTTGCTTACGATTCTCATCAGTGCCGGCAACGCCTCTGCCCAAGACGACTCTCTCTCCCTCGAAAGCATTGAGATACCTCAGGCTCAGCGCCAACTTTGCTTCGGCTTCGCCGATGTTAGCGACCCGAAAGCACTTGCTGTTTGCGACGCATTGAATCTTGATCTAAATGTGAAAGCTCGTGAACTAAGCGAGCAATGGGTGCGCCAAGAGCCGAACTCCCCAGCAGCACAATTTGCTCTCGCTGAAGTCCTACTGACCATCGAAGGCAATATGCCTAGGGCACTGTTCCACCTAAATCGCGCGGAAGAACTAACTAACTACAACGACATACCCGAGGCATTAGAGTCGGGCAATCTACAATGGCATTACCTAACACTGAGCCAGCTGTCTTATGTACATCAACTCATGGGTGACCAACTCCGCTCTTTGGAATATCTAGATCGGGTAGAGGAAGTCTACGGCCAAGATGTCGAATCCTTCCGCGGCTGGCCGCTCATTAAACTCAAGCAATACGATGCGGCTCGCGATAGTGCGAATCTAGTTCTACAAAATAGCGACAACGAACGAGAGCGGGCCCGTGCCTGGAACACTATCTGCGCAGCCGACTTAGCCAGCCTACAACCCATCGAGTCCTTAACAGCATGCGACCGAGCAGTCAGCGAGGACGAAGATTTCGCCGATTCGGTGAGTGACTACGACACGGTCTACTTAAGCAACGCAGCGGAAGTATCCCTAAGCCTATTACGAATGGATGAGGCAGAAGAGTATCTCAACCGTGCGACTCGCTACCTTAATGCAGATAGCGTGGCGAACCCATGGATCTACAAATTGTATTTACTGATGAATCAAGGCCGCTTCGATGAATCTCGCGAGGCACTGGATCGCATGCTGGTGTGGCGCGAAGCCCAGGAACCGATAGTCAACGTGATGAATCGTGCTGAACACTTCCTCGTTACCGCAAGCTTTTTCCTGCTCGCGGGATATAGCGAAGACGCGATCAAGCTCACCACAACCGCGCTAAACCAACCCGACCGCAATGGCTCCTATAGCGCCGACGATGCCCAGAAAGACTCCATGGCCGCCCTGATCAATATGATGGCCAACCGACTCGAATACCAGATTCAACTAGAGAAGATCTCCACCATGGACTTCTTTGATTCTCTGTCTGCACGCGTGGATGCCCTCAGCTTTCAAGTCAGCGCATGGCGTTCGGAGCGCCGAGCAGCAGCGCTATTCGCCGAATTCGATGTACTACAGAATCGATTACGCCCTTATGCACCACTGGATGTACATATCCCCGAATGGATCGAGCCCGAAATTATCGGCAGCATCGGTACGGGAGTCATGAGTAACATTATTGAACAGGCAAACAGCAACGGGGCCTTTATGCTCAATGCAGGCTATTATCACGCCTACAAGACAGAGGTAGCAGCACTAGACAATGATCGCGCCGCGATTTTGCGCGAAGGCGCTGCGGCTCTAAGCCAGCTACCCACACAGGAAGTATTGCTGCGCGCTCGAGTGGCTGCACAGATGGGAAAAGCTGCCTGGCTACGCAATGACTATGGAGAGGCGCTGACCCTCTTTGAAACCGCCTACCAGCAAGATCCCAGCATATTGCGCCGGCTTGCTATAAGCCTACCGGTAGATATCAGCAATGATGGGGCAGAGTTTTCAGAACAGGTAGCAGACTACCTCGCCGCTTCACCACGATTTTCTCAGGATGCGAACGGTCTGGGCTTGGAAGTTAGTGCCTCCCCCGACCTATCGATCTGCCTTAAAACAAGAACAGGCACCATCCTGTCGTGCTACACTATGGCCGCTGCCGAAAGTGAGAGCAGCAAGTGGAATGCTCAACAACTGACACAGATGTTTCATACCCAAACCTTCGGTTTAGGTTACGAGATTAGTCAGGCTCAGCGCTCCATCTTGATGGGATCAAGCGTTATCCTCAGCTCGCAAAACGACCGTTCTCTGCAACGCAATCGAGAAGCTGTACTGGATCGCTAATTCAATACTCGCAGTTTCTGACTGCCTAGGGTCTCATCAATGTTCACGCCGTTGATGGAAAATAATTTTGCCTACTCGCACATCATTATCAAAGACTCTCATCGTCTTGCTTGCAGCCACGTCCGCACTCGGACCCGCTTCCATGCAAATCTTGTTACCCGCTCTGCCGGTAATTAAAGAAACCTTCGAAGTAAGCACCGAAGTCGCACAGCTGACCCTCAGCCTCTCGATGCTAGCCATTGCCTTAGGCACTCTATTTTATGGACCTCTATCCGATAAGTACGGACGCAAGCCTGTCATGTTACTTGGCCTCTCGATCACTCTCATTGGGTCGATATTCTGTTTCCTAGCGAATACCATCGAATTACTTATTCTGGGAAGGATCGTGCAGGCCTTCGGTGGAGCCGTGGGTCTCGTTCTGGCACGCGCTATAGTGCGTGATGTATACGGCGCACAGGAGGCTGCCCGCGTCATCGCGACACTGGTCATGGTTATGGTAGTGATACCTATGCTCTCGCCTGCTTTGGGCGGCGAGCTGATGCTACGCCTTGGCTGGGAGTACGTATTCGTGCTAATTGCCATCGCCTGTATTGTGATCTTTTTACTACTCCTCCAAAGCCTGCCAGAAACACTCAAGGAACCGGTGCCCTTCACAGGCGTTGCCGCCATGCTTAGCAACTACGTTCTGCTATTTCGGTCACGCGCATTCTGTGGCTATGCCTTCTGCGTAACTTTCGTATCGGTAGTCTTCTTCAGCTTTATCTCTGCCGCACCAGAGATCATGGTTACGGTTTTAGAACGCCCTCCTACTGAATACGGATACTATTTCGTAATGATCCCCATGGGATTTATGGCAGGGAACTACTTCGCGCGGCACTTCGGTAGGTCGATGGAACTGAACCGTATGATCAGTATTGGCGCAAGCATAGGTGTAGGAGGAATATCTCTCGCTATTGCATTGCAGCTCATGGGATTTCACCAACCAATCGCCCTGTTCGCTCCGGTTGCCTTGGCGGTACTAGGCAATGGAATCACCCTACCAAATGCCCAGGCAGCAGCAATTAACCAATTCCCAAAATTTGCAGGTAGCGCATCCGGCCTAACAGGCTTTCTACAGATGTTCTTCTCTGGCATTGCCGCACAATTGGTTGCCGTAATCTTTAACGGAACTGTCTATCCTCTGCTGATCATGATGTTAATAGCATCGCTATTATCGCTGATATTTTTTAATCTAGGCGTGAGAGTTAAACCCCTAACTACTGACTGATTTAGAGTAAAAATACTGACTAGAATCAAGCTTGAACCCTGCGGGTCGTGCTACCATATTCTTATACATTGGAAAAAGGAGTAATTCTCATGAAGAGTCAAAATAGTAAGCCAGCCCTCAAAGCTGTCATTTCTCTAATCGCTGTTTTCGCATTAGCTGGGTGCAGCACGAATTCAGATAGCTTTCCACAGATAGCGAACCCGCCACCCTTCGACTATATCGATGGAGAGGACCTGCGCTCGAATATGCACCAACTTGCATTCGAATTGCAGCAACTCGATATGGCCTTGCTTGACGCTTATGTTGACCGACCAAGCTTTCAACGCCAGATCGTAGACAGCATTCAAAATATCGAACGCATTGGAGGCTTCATCCAGGAAACTGACCTAGCGGTAAGACACCCGTTTCTGCAGGATGACATGGACAGGTTTCTAAGCGATGTGCGCAGAGCAAGAATGGATGCCGAAAGAAACGTGCCGCGCTACTACATGGCGGGTCGTATTTCCGGTGGTTGCATCAATTGCCACAGCGATAATCGCTAGCCCAATAAACTGAAGTTCCACAATACGCAAATAGGAGTGAGTCATGTCTAGAGAATCAGGAGACCGATATCATTGCGACAGTTGCGGCGCAGAGCTTGTCTACGAAAAGCCCTGCCCCTGTGGCGACAATATGGTGCATTCAGAAATTTGCTGCGGAAAGCAGATGACGAAAATCAAAAGCCGCACAGCTGGACCCTCTCGGTCGACGACAGCTGACTATTAGAACAGACAGTAATTCGCCCTACTACTCTTCTGCTGCTATCCCTAACGAGGTAGTCAGCAGAAGAGCCTATTTCTCGTAGTACGTTACATAGCCCGTGAACATTTCATCGTAGCTCTCTAAGCCGAACGTTACCTCTTCACTAGGGTCAGGGTTAAACGGGTTCGAATAGGAATTATCGAAAGCACCACTCACCTGAATACTCTCACCAGCATCTAAGGTCAGCGCCTCACTCAAATGATAGTGCGGCTGCCAGCCGTAATTGTAGGCAGGAACGCTGAGGACGTCACGCTGAGAGCCAGCTGCCGTCTGAACGGCAAACTTCATCTTCTTACCGCGAAAATTCATTCGGGGCCGAACGCTCGTAACAACCACCGGCTTTTCAAACTGATAGCTAGCCTCCATGGCATGATTCGGGTCATAAGGCTCAATCACGAAACGAGGTGAGATCGCCTTCGTCAGTAATTCCTTTTCCGGCGGCTCGTCATAAAAATACAAGCCTATGGAGGTTTCATCCGTGGTGGCCAGGCCATTTGTCACATAGTGAAACTGCAGTGACAACTTATGTCCCTTAGGGATGAGGATACCCGTGCCTTCTTCAAAGACAGTAGCGGGATTGTTGCCAGGAATAAAACTACCCAAGAAGCGACGTGTGCTGACCTCGTTCTCGGCCTCGTCTCCCCAGAAATCTTCATCTGCTGGTGAAATAAATGTCATAAGATGGTGAAGAACAGTCTCTTTGCCAGGGTTGTATTGAAACCCACGCACCCAAACATCACGATCGAATGGAAGTGTCGTTTCTGTGTAAAGATAATCTTGTATCCCAACAGCGGCAATCTCATTCGCTGGCGTCTCAACGATATAATCAGGCTCGCCCAGCTCCCATTCGAAGATCTTCTCAGTGGGTACGAGCTCTAATGGATCAACAGGGTTATCGCCTCTAGGCGCTCCTGCATCCATCCAGTGCACTAAGGTCTGAAGCGTTTCAGCGGACAAATATTGCGCACTATTGGTATGACCTATCATCGGGTCGACTTGCATGGGCGGCATGCGCTTATTAAGCACCACCTCCCGAATCATCGGCGACCAACCTAAAAGCGAAACATAACTGTCCAGAGCAAATGGACCCGCGCCACCCCAGCGATGACATTCGGAACAGTTGGCTATAATAATCGGTGCAACTTCGGTTGTGTAATCGGGAGGGCTTGCTAGCAACTTGTCACGCATTGGATACGCTATGGCACACCCAGAAACAGCGTTCTCAATCGTGTCATCGACATCACCATCAAGCAATGTCTGCAGGGTTACATCCAAAGATTGGTTGGCTGCGCCACGATAGAATAAGGAGAGCCGCTCTGGATTGAAGACGATAACTTCTCCGCCCTGCTCAATCTGCAGCGCCGCACTCACCAGTTGAGAAGCGTCATCGAGAAGTGGGAATTCCAAGCCCCGCTCATTCGCTTCAACCCTACCCACACCGGATGAATCAAGCAGCAAAAATTCCACGTCTTGGTCGGCATACTTCGCATTCAACTGGGAAAGGTAGTTCACGCTCTCAGAAATATTGGCACAGCTTGGATGATAAGACATCATCACTACCGCCTTACGGTGCTGATAACGGCTGATCTGATGAAATTCACCACGGTCATCGAGCAGCGCAAAATCTCCTACTCTATCCAAAGACCCAAAGGCTTGAGTCATTAACACGCTTGTTCCTAGCGCCATTGTGAACGTGGCTAAACTTCTGAATACTGTCACCGCAAACTTCCTTTGTTGTTGCAAATATTTAATTTCTAGACACTACTGTGGCATCGGAAATTTACTGATATGTGGGTTTTCCTGACGGTCGCGAGAGTAGTTACGATCCGGCCTTTCCATTCCGCCCCTTGCTGGCCCACCGGCATTGTAGATGCCGCCGCGCAACACAGAGATCAAGTAATCACGGTGGCTAAATAAGTACTCATCCTTATTAGTGTAGTCAGCGACCATGGCTTCGATTGCTTCCGGGCGGCCCATCAATTCGGGGTAGGCCAAGACATCGCCTATCACAACCTTCAATGCTTCGATGTTATCCACGATAGCAGAAGCCTCGGGATGGAAG
This sequence comes from uncultured Gammaproteobacteria bacterium, assembly GCA_913060495.1. Classification (GTDB taxonomy): domain Bacteria; phylum Pseudomonadota; class Gammaproteobacteria; order Pseudomonadales; family Pseudohongiellaceae; genus UBA9145. Next base: position 131,260 of record CAJXRP010000002.1, read on the forward strand.
GTGTAGAAATTAGGCGCTATGACTGGGATGGTTGGAATATCTGAAGGCAAAGAAACCAGGCTGCCGTGTAGGCGAGTTGTTTTCTCTTTGTAGTATTGCAACACGTTCTCGACATCACGAATCTTAGCTTCTTGATCTCCAGCGGTTGCCACTACTTCCAGAGTCGCGATCTTTAGCCATTGCGAAGCCCAAGTTAAACCACTCAACTGCGGAAAGCCAACACGGTAGGAATAGGCATAGGGGTGATCCGCTAGCAATTCATCAGACTTTGGCAGAGAAGCAACGGAGTGTTTGTCGTCGCTCAGGTAGCGCTCGACGGCTGCATCGACAGCGACCTTCTTGTCATCATAGGAATCATCCAAATAAATCTCTAACAGCTCTTCCACGAATTCGCGACCACGCTTCAATGTCTCTACGGCTACTGCTGGCAATGTGCCACTCTCCGTTAGAGCCTCTGCAGCCTGCTCGGCTGACTGTTCACGATTAATGGTAACAATGATACCTGGCACCGCACGGCTTTCGAAAACGCGATGAGGTCCTAGCATAGCCAAATGATCGCCTGCGGAGTGATAATGAGACGCCGTTGCTTCAGCCAATTCCTCCAGCTGCTCCATTAAGAGGCGCTTTCCGATTGCAGCCGATGGAGCTTCGTTTGTCGCCTCGATTTCCTCAAACACGCGAGCATGCAACACATCGTGAGCATGCAATAGATTCACCATCTCCGGGAAGAGCTGATTCAACACAGGGCTATCGGCCATAACCACGTTCGGACGCAGCAACAATAGAGTGCATAGTCCAGTTAAGGCGAATTGTGATAGCAGCGAGAGCTTGCGCATAATTTTCTCCGGTGTATCCCAACCATCAGTCAGGACGAGTCTATGTAAAGGAGGCTATTTTATAAGATGCCCCATGCCTATGCGACATAATGTCTCAGCCAGATCATGATGAAAATAGGGGAATAAAAATAATTATCAGCTATATTAATAGCTTAGCTAGGAAAAATGGCAAAATAAACTAGGGAGTGTCACAAAAAACTACAGATCTAGAGGCTGAACAACTAGCAGTGCATGACCTTTTCATTGGAAAGCAGCAACCCCATCTCTGTTTCACCACAAACAAAGACGGGGTTCGACCAGCAAATTAGATATCTATGGCTCTGCAGGTATCCTGAATTCACCTAAAGCGGGAGGTATCACAGCTCTTTCTCTAGGCGTATCCAGCTGAGGTATCCACGCATAGGGAACTCGATAAGCCCGATAGACTCTATGACTGGGTGTGTTATCGTCGCTAAAAAATGGACTCACGAATTCCCAAACCAGCTCCTTCTCTTCCGTTAGTTCGAAGATTCGACCATTCATTCCTTCGTTGATCATAGTGTTGCCATTAGGCAGGCGCTGAGCGTTACTCACATACCAGCTATAGAACTGAAAGCTTTCGGTACCTGGACCGATCGAATATTCCCAAACCACCTCAAATGTCACCGGGTTGATTTCCAATACTCGAGAACTGTCTCGCGTCATAGCGTTAGTGCCATCTGGCCGTGCAGGATTCGCACTTCCATAGCCACCGTGACCGCCATTGTCGAACACCAGCAAATTGCCTGCACCTGGAAGACCCTGGGGAATGATGTGCGGATTATGCTGACCAATAATCTGGCCGAGCTCAGCCAAGGGCTTTGACTCCGTATAATCCGGACCCATCCGCCAGACGATGCTACCGTCCCGAGCGATGATAGCGACTATGTTCGCTGTGCGACTGCTGATCATGATGTGCTCCGGGTGGAACCGCTCATCACCTGCGTCATACCACTTATTCGGCCCTAAGTAGGTTGCCGAATTAACATGCAGCCAGTCCGCACTCTGTCTCGCTTCATTGAAGCCTACGGATCTATAGATCGCATTACGTGCATCTTGCGAAAAACCCATCTCATCTATGTGATCACTTGCCGACCATTCCCAGAGGACTTCGCCCTCCCAGGAGACTTCGTAGATATAATCATCCTCGAGCCGTTTATCTGAAACATCCAGGTTTATCACGTTCTTATGGCTAAGAATCAGGGTATTGCCGCTTGTTGCATTGGGCGTCAAATCAGGAGAGTAATATCCAACAGGGTTACCTTCTCTTTGCCAATCATGATGCTGACGCGCAGTCCAGACAGCTGGCGCGTCATCACCCTGTGCCGCTTGGCCTTCAGCTTCACCCTCACCTTCATCACTGCTCGTCGGCGCAGCCACCATATCGATACGATCAAAGCGCCAAATTTCGTTACCGTCCCAGTCGAACTCAACTAGCGCAACAGACTCCTGATAGGGATTCCTAAATTCATCACCACCCATTACATAGCCACCGGGATATAACCGAAATGGCCCCATGCCTGACAATTCAGGCCAACGCCTGAGAACAGTGCCATTCATATCAATAAGAGCAGCTCCATTGCCATCTGCCGTGTCTAGTAGTGTATAGCCATTCCAAGTCTTATCCGGCTGATAAATGGTTGTACCTGTGGGATAAATCGAAACCACCGCATTAATGACCGGGGCTGAGAAAACAATAGTTCCAGCTACTGCCAGCAATGGCAGCATTAGTCTTCGCTTTTTCATTTCGAACTCCTCATTCATTTATTATAATTTTTGGCTGTTCGGTCAAACAGAACCCGACATCCACATTTATGACATGGACAGGAATGATAGTCGAGCCATATCAATGGCCCCTAACTCCACCATGAGCTAGAGAATGTGTTGCTGTAGAGCCAAGGTATCAACGAACTGAGCAAGAAACTATGGACGCAGGAACCCATGTGATTATGTACAGCGATTGAGACGTAAGTTGATCACAAAAAAACAGAGAAGAAGACGCTGATTAAAACCAAAAACGGTCAAGCCGAAGTGATAGACGCGCAACCATCCAAAAAATATTTCTACTCATACGCCCTCATTCTGCAACTCTTTCGAACCTCCACTAGCATCACAAAATTAGTAGCAATCCTATTAAGGAATAACGCGGCACGTCAATAAATCAACTTTGGCTCAGTTATGAATCTATTTTATATTTTCGCCTAATAAGTGAACCGGATGTGGAATGTCCCCGTTTGTAGAGGTGTTACCTTTTTAATTAAACTTTTATTCAATTTATTATCAATCATCGCTTTCCTGGAGAAAACATGAACATCGTAAAACGAAATTTGATCGCCGCCCTAGCCCTATTACCCCTAGCACTTGCAAGTGTGAGCGCTAAGGCTGATGACATAGTAGAAACTGCGATAGCTGCAGGCTCATTCTCAACGCTAGTTGCTGCAGTAGAGGCGGCAGGGCTAGTAGACACACTTAAAGGCGAAGGCCCGTTCACTGTGTTCGCCCCAACAGATGAAGCATTTGCCGCCTTACCTGAAGGCACAGTAGAGAACCTGCTAAAGCCGGAGAACAAGGACCAGCTGATTGCCATACTTACCTACCATGTCGTATCTGGAAAGATCATGTCTGCCGACATCGCTGGCAAGACAGCTGAAGTTGATACTGTGCAAGGCAGCAAGATTAGCGTAGATGCTACTGACGGCGTAAAGGTAGACAACGCCACAGTAGTGATGGCTGATATCGAAACTTCGAATGGTGTGATTCATGTAATTGACGCTGTTGTGTTGCCTAACTAGAGATTCACTTCCCTGGCAATTTTCTAAAGGCTGACTTTGTCAGCCTTTTTTACAATTTAGTTATGGCTAGAATCTATCGTCCATAGCAGCACTTGTAAAACGAACACGTCTCTATCTGGAAATGAATCCAATTCTATTGATCCGACATCGAGCGATTTCGGTAAAGATTGTTATTGAGGCGACCCATGAATTGATCAACTTGCTGTAGCTTTTGCTCATCGAACAAGGCATCCATTTCCATTCTGGCATGCATAAACGAAGCACTCTGTTTTTGAATCAGTTCGTCAACATTCTGCGCATCCATTCGACCGCTATCACCTTGCGCCATGCGAATATGTTTTACGATTGTCTCTAGGACCAAATCCTTGTCGGCTTCATTTAGACTGCCAGTCGTGCGCGACAGTTCTTCGGCGTAACCGCTCTTCAGCTGCTCATCTGTCGCCCCACCACGCTGCGCATCGATCACAGCAAGTTCCACTACGCTTAGCAAAGGCTCGAGTCGAGAGCGAACATATTCATAGTCGCTGATTGCCTTAAGCTCACTTGTTGAAGCTTGATTCTGCGCGACCTTCAAACTCAGTTCCGCGCGCTCACTTAACAATTCCACTAGAACCGCCTCAACTTGCCTGCGCTTCGTAGGCTGAGTGGCTATCGACCTGAGAAAGTCACCATACTGCACATCCATCTGCACTCGCGCCGTCTGTTCGAATTGAGTGTCTGCCTGGCTACGCAGAATCATGTCTCGAACAGACTGGGGAACGCCTGTATCACTTGTTCCTTGGGCAAAACTACTCGTTGCACAAGCAAAGGCTAGAACTGAGATTACGGAAAGTACGATTGATTTTTTCATAGTGAAACGAAGCATAATGATCCAAAAGCTTGAAGTCTAGTACGATTAATTAGCGGGTTTTTCAAAACTTAGGACAAAACGATCTGTCTGACCTTTTATGTCCGAATCAAAGACGATCATGGAACGATCGTCGATCGGGTTTCGCAGAGCATCGCTACTTTCTTTGAAGCGAAACCCTACACTCTCGACTTCGCTGCGCGCCATAGCCTCGACCATGCGATGCAGATCGAACACCTCCTCACTGCCCAGCGATGGGTCCCCCGCGTGCTCCACTACAACGAAACGGGAACCAGGCTTTAGTGCAGCATAAATCTGTTCGAGAAAATAAGTCGCGTTCGCGGGCCTGCCCACCGGCACATACTCTTCGCCGTTATAGCGCTTAGGAATGACGTAGATATCGTGTAGCGCCATGACGATGACGGCACCATCCATAGTATCTTCACCTAGATCGAGATTAATGCCGCTGCGGGTATGACGCTTGATGTTTCCGGGGTCTCGTTTATCGAAGCGATCACTAAGCCCGTTAATACCCCAAGCCTCGAAACCATCGTTGTTGTGTAACCAGACTTCTCCACCTTCCCCCACCACAGCTGCGAGGAGCTCGCTGTAATAGCCCCCACTACCAAATATATCTACGACTTTAGCCCCCTGTTCGATATGCAATAGTGGAATCACCGCCTCGGGTAAGCTACGGCTATCTCTAGCAATGTCATCTGCCAATCTGCCTTCTACACGCATAGCCGCGCGCACTGCTGCCACATCAATCTCAGCGGCGTTGACAGCTGTGCTACTCAGCCCCACCACTAACCAAACCAAGAGGGCGAAGTATTGTTGAACAACAGAACGCATAGGACCCTGCCTCACTAGTCTTCGTCTCTCAACTCGAAACGTAAATTTAGATACACGATTGAATCGGTTTGCTTGATGCCATGTGGCACACCCGGCGGAACAAAAACAACATCACCCGCCTGTATCAGGCGCTCATGCCCACCACGAATCGCGCTTCCTCTAAATTCCCCAACGCCAGCCCCCGCTTCCTTATCTATCAACTCGCCACCGGTAGCCACGATTCCAGATCCCTCACGAATAACCCAGATCTCGCTGATACGGCCGTGTTGAAGTGCCGTCTCTGCACCTTGGATATGCCGGACGTTGACACTAAAGATACCACCTTCGAGCATGCGCTTGGTGGATATGCCGGCATCCTTTAAGTGCTGCGCGGCAGCCTCAAGCTCAGCTAAGGACATGTCCACCGCAGCGTCTTTAGGTGCTAGTGGCGCACCGGCTGTTTGCGCAAGCGCCGGTGTCGACAGCAGCGCTAAAGCCATCAATGTACACTTCAATAGTTTCATGGTGTTGCCTCGCATTTTCTCGGGTTAGCTTGAATTAAAAACTAGTCTACTCCACGTTTCTAAAATAGCACAAACTCACTACTCGAATTATCTAGTTAGTGCTCTGCATGCGCCGTATTACGAAAAGTCCCGCGATCTGCGCCGCTACTGCAAGAAAAATTATCAGTGCTGACCCCGTCACACCCGCTACAACAAATGCGCTTAAGCTTATAGCACCGTTGAATAGCGCATACGGTAGTTGAGTACGAAAGTGATCTATCTGCGAACAACTAGCCCCTGTGGAAGAAAGAATTGTTGTCTCCGAAATTGGCGAGCTATGATCGCCGAACAATCCACCCGACAGCACAGCCCCCATGCAAACATGTAACGGCGCATCAATTGCCACCGCCGTCGGTATGACTAGTGGCAACATAATCGCAAACGTTCCCCAGGATGAACCCGTTGCAAAAGAAATTATGGCTGACAAAATAAAGACTACTGCAGGCAACAACCAATAAGGCAGACCAGCCTGAGCTACTGCGGCAATATATTCTGCCGCACCTAACATTTTCCCTATGTCGCTAAGCGCCCAAGCCAGAAGCAGCGTCACAGCGACCAGAGTCATCCCAGTCATGCCCTTGAGATAAACCTCAACGCTACTCAGAACCTCACGCACCTTAAGCGCGGCCATCAGAACTATCAGTAGCGTGGCAGCGGCGAGATACGCCGTAGAAAGCCCTGCTCGAAAATCTGTGCCAGAGACTTGTGCGAAGGGAAAGCCCAACGGCACCAGCATGATTCCCAAAACTAGCGCCAGAACGATAAGTGGGGCCCATACCAAAATTGGTTTCGCATTTGGATGCGTAAAGGCTTGGAACTGAATCTGACTCTCACCCTGTTCGGCAGCTGTCGAATGCTCATCCTCGTCGCGTTGGGCAGCCTGCTCTGCTCTGGCCATCGCGCCGAAATCGAAGCGCAGGAACGTGAGTAGTGGCACCATCATCACGGCGAGCCAAGCATAGAATTGAAAAGGGATGGTTCGGATGAAGGCGGTGAACTCACTCTCTTGAATACCTAGCGCCTCATATTCCTGATAGATCAAACTCATGATATACACACCCCAACCAATAAATGGCACGAGGATAGCGACAGGAGAAGACGTTGAGTCGATGATAAAGGCGAGCTTCTGCCTCGAAATTCGCAACCTATCCATCAGCGGCCTGAACACTGGGCCGACGATCAACGGGGTACCGAGATCTGAAAAAAAGATCGCAATACCACCAAACCAGGCCGCAATCTGAGCCTGAAGGCGCGACTTAACCCAGCGATTAATAGAAGCAGCAAAAGCTGTGCCGCCGCCACTGTTTTCAACCAGCGCAACGAAGCCACCAATAAAAGCTAGCAGAATTAGCACGCCAGCATTATAGCTATCGGTAAGCTCTGGAATAAGATGCTCTTTCACCATGATGCCAGCACCAGCTAATGGATTGGGTCCATTTAGCATTAGCACTCCCACGAACACACCCGTGAAGAGACCGACGATTACATTGCGGGTATATAATGAAAGTCCCAAGGCAAGCGCTATGGGTATGAGTGAGGTGATGTCAGATGATGGCATTTAGAGTTCTGCTGAATTCCACATAGATAAGGCGAATATCCATCTTATTACAAGCCTAAGAATGGAAATAAAAAAGGAGCACACCTTGCTAAGAGGCCGTGCTCCTATTCATTTATTCACGAAGACTTTGCTACTGCCGAGTTCCAGTCACATTAAAATCACCAAAATCACTAGCGAATGCTCCGATCAGGGAATCGCCTTCTACTACTCCACTAAAACGTAGGGTCAAAAACTGCCCGCCAGCATCAACATCGAGATCGAAGCTTACATTGTTGCCATCTACAACTATGCCATCGACAGGCTGTTCGCCCTGATCACTAGACATGATGCCAGTGCCGTCATCAAGGATTGTCCATACGGAAGACTGATCTCCTAATGGGGTGGTTGCCATCGTGTCCCAAGTTCCTGCAAAGGGATTGGAATTGCCAGCAGCACAGGCTGCCAAAATCACCAGCATCGCCGCGGCGACTGTATTTCTCGTTGTTCTCAACATTTTGAGCTCCCTAGATTGTTTTCGATATTACAGTGCATTATTTTTTTAATTCAATAGTGTGATCTGACAATTCCTGCAACTAACGCGCAAGTGGACCTCGATATCCATAATTCAAGGTAGGTTGAGTATAGCCCGGCTGCGGCGCAGAAAGCGTGAGTTGCGGCCTAGAAGGCTGAGAGACATTGTGACTATGAAACGCTTCATTCTGGCGCATAAGGTAACTGCTGCTACGTCGCTCAACCTGAATCAATTGCAAATATTCGCGTTGTATCTCACCGATTGTCATTAATTGCGCGAACAGATTCGGATGAACAATAGCCAGCGACTCTATCTCTTTTTGTAAGTCCTGGACTCGAACGCTAGCCTTGTTTCGAAGCAGCCGCTCTGCGCGTTCTTCAGGCGACTGAAATGTATTTCGAATGCGTCCAAAGAAGCTTGTTTGTGCTTTGGCATTTTTTGCGAGCTCTGCATCGACTTCTTGCCTGATCCCTTCTAGAAAAACGGGCTCACAAAGCTGAGTCTTTGTTTCTATCTTCTCGACAGTTATAGCTGAACAGATTACATCGTTCTCATCTGAGCTATTAAGCGTGTTGAACAGCGCGTACAGAGCACGCTCATTCTGCTCGAGGTCATTCAACAATATTTCTGGGGTCTTAGCATCGCTCGAGGGTTGCTGCTGCGTCTCGTTAGTTTCCGATTGGGCGAAAACAGGCACAGACATTGAGATATTGACGACAACTAGAGCGAATAGCATTTGAACTATCTTCTTAAATAAACACGGTTTCATCGCTTATCTCCCGAGGATCAATTCTGTCTTAGACAGGTGGCAGTATAGCTCTATTCGCACAGCTGTGCAGCCGTATACCTCTATAGATAATACTGATATTTAACAGTTAGTTAGCTATTTCCAGACTTTGGCAATGCCTCCACTGAGAGAAGCTGGATGCACCTCTGGATGCAGGGCCTGCGCAAGAATCTCTAGACTCTCCACAAGCCGTGGCCCTGCCCTGCTAAAATAGGCATTACCGTCAGTATAGTAGACTCGCCCATTTCGAACACAGGGCAGATCAGCCCACCCGGGCAAGCGCTCCAGTAGAGGCAGGTCTAGCTCGGTACGCGCCAGATCGAAACCACACAGAGCTACAAATAGCACATCAGGCTGAGCCTCAAGCAAAGCATTTTCTGTAAGGCTGACAGATGGCTGCTTAAGATTGCCTAGACAATCTATGCCACCGGCCATAGCGACCAATTCAGGCGTCCAGTGTCCAGCATTGAACAGCGGGTCAATCCATTCCAACATTGCTACACGAGGCCTAGATTTATCTTCTATTGCAGCCGAGCGCTCAGCGATAGTATCAACTCGGGCCTGCAATACTTGCACCACACTAGCCGCCTCTGACTCTCGTTGTGTCGCGCTGCCAAGCAAGGTAAAAGTATCCAGTACCTGCTGAAGACTCATGGGTTCTAAGTTTACGATCTGGGGGTTGCCGGGCAAACGACAAGCAACCTCTTCCACCTCAGCTGCGGACACTGCGCAAACATCGCACAGCGCCTGCGTAACAATATGAGTAGGCTTAAGTGCTAACAGAGCATCCACGTTCAGGTGATAAAGCGCCGCATCTGTTTGCAATAACTCGCGTACTTTCTCATCGATGGCTTTGCTATCCAGCCCCTTAGGAATTGCAGTATTAGTAACAAGAGGCAAGTCTGCCACTCCAACAGGAAAGTCACATTCGTGACTGACGCCTACCAGGTACTTCTGCAAACCCAGCGCACAGACAATTTCTGTCGCGCTAGGCAGCAAAGAGACTACTCGGATATCAGCTGCGCTCTGTGACATTTTGTCTCGAAGACAGCTGTTGCAGAAACGCGAAAACACCGAAGAACAGTGAGCTATAGAGCATGTTCCCAAAGAGAGTCCGAACTAGGTAAGGCAGCCCCAAGGTATAGCACTCGACTATCCCGGCCCAAGTATGCGGCTGATAGACCCACCAGTTGCCTATATTGGAAATCAGATAGAAACCTAGGGACGCCGCGACAACTGCGATAGGCAATTGAGTCGACAGTGCTCGGTCCCGCACTAAATAACGACCACATAGCGCCGACACTAGATGTCCTGTATACACGAAGAACATGATCAATACGCTGTACACACCTATCGTTGTCAGGTCGGCAAACAGAGCCGCTGCAACTGGCAGCAACAGAAAACCCTGTTGACGAATATGAGCTCCTGCAAACAGACCGAGAGCACCAATAGGAGTTACATTCGCCGGATGAGGCAATACCGCACTGATCGCCACTATTCCCAGTAGAAACCAAACTTCCTTATTCGCTGATATAAGTTTCAACATAAGCAGACTCCTAGAATTGTTAGAACGTATAGTTCAGCGAAAGTTGTGCCGTGCGATCCTGAGTATTGAAGCCATCAACAATCTGATATTCCTTATCGAATAGATTCCCAATTCGCAGCCGCAGACCAATCTCATCATTGATTCGATAACCGGCTATTAGATTCACCACGCCGAAGCCACCAACTGTCGAGCTGCCAAAGCTAACCGGATCGATATCCAAGTGCTCGTTTTGTGCCAATAAATTTACAGCGAAGTCGAACGCGCCGAACTCTCTAGCAACATTCAAGGAGAGTGTCTGTTCGGGTCTTCTCAATAAATTGACCCCAGTACCGCGGTTCTCGTGATCCAGTAAAGTGAGAGCCGCATCCAATTGCCAACCAGCTACGGACGAACTGACGGTCGCCTCCATGCCATCGATTCGAGCCTCTTGGATATTCGCCAATGAGGTAAATGTCGCATCGCTGGAGATCAAGTCATCGATGTCGTTGCGAAATACATTGAACTGCCAAGTCGCGCCCAAAGCATCAGCCTGCAAGCTCAATTCCAGACTCTCTGCAGTTTCTGGCTTGAGATTCGGGTTCGCAAAGAAAAAGAAGGAAGGAAAATCCACATACAGGTCGATAAGATTCGGCGCCTTAAATGCTGTGCCATAACTCACCCAGGCACGCACCGACTCGCTAAAATTACTACCAATGGCGATACTGCCAGTGCTGTGATTGCCGAAGCGCTCGTTGTCATCGTTGCGTAGTGAAAGTGTAAAGTCCAAGGGACCGGTCTCGCGAATGTAAACTGCGTACACGCCGTCGTTGTCCCGCGAGGTATCCGTCTGCAGCGCACCGAAGGTGGAGTAACGCAGCTCCTGCTCTTGATGATCGACACCAAAAGACAATAGATTGCTAGCATCGAAGGTATAGGTGTTCTGCCAGCTAAGCTTGGTGTTCTCAGTGCTACTGTTGGTCAGCCCGAATGCACCAGCATCCATGTTGTCTTCTTCGAATTGCTCAAAGATGAGGCTCGAGTCCCACTGCTCAGTAAACGCAGCCGAGACTGTAGTGCTGATTTGCTGGCTATCTGTATCCACCACTCCATCGTCGTAGTCCGATTCCGCATCAAAACTAGAATAAGTAGAGGACAAGCTAAACCTCTCACCGAACTGATGAGAGAGAGACAGAGAGAACGAATCATTTTCATAACCGTCATCATCTGCGCTTCCGCGTTCGCTATTGTCGATGCCATCTGTTTCGCGGCTAGACGCATTTAGTGAAAGAGCAGTATTCCCGACTCGCCCTTGCAGACCAATATTCGCGTTACTGCTATTCTCAGTGCCCGCCATCAAGCTTACCGAACCACTGAAGTCTTCCTGAACATTAGGTTTGGTAATTATGTTTATCACGCCACCGATAGCTTCCGAGCCGTACACGCTGGACCGTGGGCCACGCACAATTTCAATGCGCTCGATCTGATCCAGAGGAATAAATTCTAATCGCCCTGCTGGCCCGCTATTAGTCGTCATCTGCACACCATCCACCAGAATCAACGTATGGTCCGACTCGGTACCGCGCATGAATAAACTAGTTTGTGCGCCCTGCCCGCCGGAAGGTGAAAACTGCATGCCGGGCACGCCGGCTAGCAAACCAGCTAGATTTTGTGCAGAAGACTGCCGAATAGCTTCTTTGTTTATGACTGTAGTCGCTGCCAATACTGTGCTGAGCGATTGCTCAATACGATTGGCCGCGACAATTATTTCTTCAGGAGCGTTGTCACTTTGTGCTTGGGCCTGCACTGCAGACACGCTCAGACAAACACCCATCAAGAGTGATGAGTTGGTAACTAGTTTCATTATTAAATCCTCGATGAAAATAAAATTTCATGAGGGAGAGACAAGAAGTAGCAGGTAGGATGCCTAGGCAAGAAACCGACTACCGATGAGCCCTCCGCTGCATCGTTTTGACATTGCATAGCAATGACGTAGTCTGTTTCAGGCCGGTATCGGGCTCACCTGCTCGTGAATCTTAATTCGAGCAAGCTTACCGTTGCGGGGGCAGCGTCGGTTTCTCACCGAACTTCCCGTTTAACCAATGTGAAATCTCTTCCAGAATTGGCACCTGATGCAGGTGGCGTAACCTTAGTCAAACTCATCGAGGGGGTCAAGCTATTAACCTCTTGAGCTAAAGTAAATCGAAATTTCCGAGCAATATATTTTGCTGCAAATCAACGCCACGCGAACATCTCTGTGCTTAAATAAGATAAACTGATAGCAATATTACGGAGAGGTTTTCATGAAAACACTAGGCAAATTATTGTTAGTAAGCTATCTACTGATTTTCGCAGTAGGCTGTGCTGATAACCGCAGCGGTTACAATCCTCTAGCTGACTTTGAGCAGCTCGACCCAGCCACCATCTTCGCTATGCCTGAGGCCATACCCTCACCCAACTATTCTACCGAGCAATTGCAACGCGGCAGATACATGGTTGGTCTATTGGGGTGCGGTAGCTGTCATACCGATGGCGCACTCGTGGGCAACGTCAATCAGTCTCGCCTACTAGCGGGCTCCGGCACGGGTATCGCATACTCGAGCCCATTCATTGACGACTTCCCAGGCATTGTGTACCCGCCGAATCTGACACCGGACATGGAGACGGGTCTAGGAAGTTGGACCATGAACAGACTAGTTCAAATGATTAGAGTTGGTACTACCGATCACAGCTCAAGAAGTCTTCCCGTAATGCCCTGGCCAGCTTTCGTAAACATCACCGAGGAAGACGCATTTGCTGTAGCAGCTTATCTGAAGAGCCTAACTCCAGTTAAACACCAAGTGCCTAGCAACGTGAGTCGCGGACAGCGATCTGTCGCACCTTATGTGCATTTTGGGGTCTATCAGAGCCTGCCTACTGATTAAGCCTAAAAATAGGATTTCTGCTTTATGCCGCTTGTGAGAGCTCACGCTTCGCCGCGGCAATACATTCATGCCATAGCCTTTCGATCGCAAGAGATTACGAAAAAACCTATGCAGAGAATCAGCAGAGCCTTGGTGAACTATCCAGGGTATTTGTCACATGCTTCGAAGGCTAAAAGACCAAGAATTCCCATGCCTTAGAGATACTAAGTGTGGACTGCAATTCTAGAGCGGCGCGCCTTCCTATTCATTAAAATAAAAAAGACACTAACAACTGAAAGCGTTTCTATCTTAAGTCGTTAGTGTTCTCTTAACTCCAATCAGTCGTCCGATCTAGCCCGAAGAATCCGAGCCCAGATGTTCTTGTCGGTAGTCTCTATGAGTTCGCGCAGTAATAACCGAAAGTTCAAGTTGCTTTGTGCCGCGGTTTCAATCTTGTCGATGTATTCCACGCCATGCAATTCAACCAACTCTTCCAAAGGTCCTGCGGCAAGATGGTGCACCACAATATCGGATGTGGTTAAGGAGATAATCTGCAGCATGGCTGCCCAGTTTAGATCTGGATGGTCCATTTCCATATCCGCGAATTTTTCAATCGCCCAATAACAAGGGTGATTCTCATTCGACGAATTTTCGCTTTCGTGAACTTCAATATAGGCATTGACCCACTCGTTTAACTCTTCCATTTCCATGCTGCACTATCTCTTTGTCTTATCTAGATTTATCGATTTAGATTCTATGCAGAGCACATATCTTATTGCCGGATGGGTCACGCAAATACGCTAGGTAAAGGGAGCCCGTAGTACCCTCGCGCGCGCCTGGTGGATCCTCGCAGTCTGTGCCGCCATTCGCTAGACCGGCAGCATGCCAGGCATTCGCCGCCTCAGTGCTCGCCGCGCTAAAGCCTAATGTGCTGCCGTTGCCATTGCAGGCAGGCTCGCCATCAATAGGCTTACTTATTGAGAATATGCCAGTCTTATTCATCCAGAATACGCGACCCTTGTCGTCCATAACGCCTGGCTCGTAGCCTAGTGCGCCTAAAATGGCATCATAAAAGGTCTTGGATTTTTCGACGTCACTGGCGCCGAGCATTACGTGACTAAACATTGGCTGTTCCTTATCTTCTGGTTATTTCTTACGAAAGAAGCTGCTGATTGATTTGATTCAGAATAATACCTAGCCAACTAGCTATCAGCCAGCGATCACTGCAAATTGTTTGAAGATAAGTAGCGGCAGTTAATCTAAGCCAGACAAATCATCCAGCTGACCGAGGAATTCATCTACATCGCGCAGACAGCGTAGATCGAATAATAGTCGACCGTCGGAGACCCGCCCTATAACCGGTTTCGGCAATGCACGAAAAGCCGAAGATAAGCGTTGCAAGGCCTCATCAGTCTTGCCCTTCTCGGCAATCGGAGTAATACACAACGCGCGACTCTCCATCAGATCCAAAGGCAGTGCCCCGCTGCCAATCTGGCTTTTGCAGGTCTGCATGGTCACAACGGCCTTCTCTACAAGTCTCTCGCTTATGGGGACAATCACTCTTGCAGCAATTTTCTCGATTTCGGCAACAGGCCTTGCGAGATCTGCCAACATAGGCAGGCGTGACTCCAAGCGGTCTGGGTCTTTGTAGATATTGATTACCGCTAACAGTGCGGCCAAGGTGATTTTGTCGACCCTGAGGGCACGCTTCAGCGGATTGCTCTTTACTCGCTCTATCAACTCACGTTTGCCCACTATGATGCCCGCCTGGGGACCACCAAGCAGCTTATCGCCACTGAAGGTAATTAGATCGGCACCCATTTCGACGGTATCGCTAACAGTGGGCTCATACGGCAGATTAAATTGCCGCAGATCTACTAGTGAGCCACTTCCTAAATCCGATACAAAGGGAATGTCCCTTTCCTGCGCCAACTTACTCAATTCAGACTCAGGCACAGAATTGGTGAAGCCTCTTATCTCGTAGTTGCTAGTATGTACCTTCATCAATAGACCGGTATCGTCACTAATGGCAGCGGCATAGTCTTTCAAATGGGTTCGATTGGTGGTGCCTATTTCACGTAATGTACAGTGCGCACTCTCCATCACATCGGGAATGCGGAAGGCGCCACCTATCTCAACAAGCTCACCGCGAGAGATAATGACTTCCTTGTTCAACGCCAAGGTATTAAGCACCAACAACACAGCGGCCGCGTTGTTATTCACAACCGTTGCCGCCTCTGCTCCTGTCATCTCACAAATAGCGCGCTCTAAGTGCGAGTCTCTATCGCCGCGCTTACCACTACTTAGATCGTATTCCAGGTTGGTAGCATGGGTCGCGGCAGTGACCATGGATTCAACCGCCTCTGCGGGGAGGCTAGCCCGGCCAAGATTCGTATGCACAACAGTACCCGTTAGATTGAAAACCGGTATCAAGGTGCTAGAAAACTGGCCCTGAACTGCTTTGGAAATCTGCAGACAAAACTCTTCGAAGAAATCAGACGTAGACATCCAAGCCAAGGCGTTGACTTCTTTTTGCAACAAAGCCTCTCTCAAGCTATTGATCTGACGCCTCGACTCATCCTTGACACTTTTATGTCCGAATTTAGCTATCTGAGACGAAAGCGAATCTGATTGAAGGAGCTTGTCAATTGACGGAAGATTTTGAAGATGGTTTTTCAAATTATAAGCCAGCTAGGATAGGCAGTGAGTATTGAAGTTTTGAGACTGAGAGCGCTGCAGCAATTGCGCATTTGATCCAAGGATCTCTAATCTATGCAATATATCGTACGGTTGCAACCAATTGAGAAATAAAAAGATTCTATTGCACATCAAGCATTCAAATGAATACACTTAATCGCTGAATGCATAGCTAAAAGATATTCCTATGACCACTAAACCGTCTGTACTCATAGCAAATCGTTTCCATCCTGAAACCATTCAAAAATTGGATGAGAAATTCGAGACACATCATCTATGGAACCTGTCATCCGATGAAAAGAACAATACCATCCAGAAACTGCAGGGGAAATGTGAAGCTATAGCTACCGCCTCTTGGATGCTTGATGAAATGGTCTATGAACTAGATTCACTCAAGATGGTTTCTTGCTTCGGCGTGGGTGTAGATGCCGTAAATTTTGAAATAACCCGCAGCCGAAACATTCGCGTAAGCAATACACCGGATGTGCTTAACGATGCTGTCGCTGACATAGCTATCGCTCTTGTGTTGGCAACCACCCGAAACATTGTTCAAGCCGACCGCTTTGTCCGCAAAAAGGAATGGTCTCAAGGCCCATTCCCATTCGGCATGGGTTTAGCAGGCAAAACTCTCGGAATACTAGGTTGCGGTCGAATTGGCGAAGAAATTGCCAATCGGGCTCTCACTTTCGGCCTGAAGATTGCTTATCACAACCGAAGCCCAAAAGACCTGCCCTACAGCTATTATTCCAGCATCGCTGGTCTAGCTGAGACAGCTGACATATTGCTCTGTATGCTGCCAGGCGGTGAAGATACTAGGAACGCCATCAACGCAGATATATTAAAAAAGCTAGGCCCCTCGGGGATTTTCATCAATGTTGGTCGGGGCTCCAGCGTCGATGAAACAGCACTCGCATACGCCTTGCAGGAGCGGCATATCTTCGCAGCAGGCTTAGATGTGTATGCAGACGAACCCAATGTTCCGGAAGAACTACTCGAAATGGATAACATAGTGTTATTACCGCACATCGGAAGCGCAACTATAGAAACAAGAAGAGCTATGGGTCAGCTAGTGATAGATAATCTAGACGCCTATTTTGCTGACAAACCCCTTCTTACCGAGGTGGTTTGAGATGCTACTTCAGGAAAGTGTAGAGAGCTATTGCCCATCCTGCGGTGAGCCAATACAACTTCTCGTAGACTGCTCTATCCCCGAACAAGAGTATATTGAAGATTGCCAAGTATGCTGCCGGCCTATTCAAGTGAAGACACAAGTGGACTCACAGGGAATCCCCGCAATCACGGTACAGAGTGAATCAGAGTAAGTGCCTATACGCCTATTCCAACAAATGGAAGTAGATGTATTTTGCCTCATTGTCGTACATCAGATGAAAGTCTTTCTCCACTAGGCGCTTATCAGCCAAGTCGATTTCCGTGAATAAATCTCGATAGGACGGACTAAGAGAATTATAGACAAACTCCTGAACGATCAAAATATTGAAATCCTTTAAGCCCCGTTCGCGCGCATGCTCGCAAAAAATATCCCAGAGCACCGGCTGCTTCCTAAGCTCCTCATACTTTGCCGCCTGTATTAGTGCGTCCCCAAACAAATCGTATGAACGGATACCACCACTTTGGAACGTACCCTGTACCGAATTGTAGGCCAAGCCCATCGCGCCTTTTATTGGCCGAGAGTAGTTAAACTTCTTAACTTCAAAGTTAAAGGCTTCAAACATAGTCAATGCAGTGGACACTGCGCTATCCGCTAGAGATCGAGAATCAATCGGCAGAAAGGGGTAGCCGACAGCACTAATAAATCCGTCGCCCGTCTCTTTCAATCTAAAAGCCCGAGACCTGAGCGGATTGTGCTCATAGCCCTTCATACACACTTGTAGAAACGATTGAAAAATACCCATGAAAAAATCTTGCGTCTTTTCATGGCGAATCTCACCGGAGCGCTGCACATCAAATACATTGATAATGGCCTTGCCCTCTTTCAATGGCATGGTGTTCTCGAGCTCGTCTCCCAATTTTATCCGCTCTAACTGATGGGGATAAACCAGCTTTGATAATTGGTTGTATAGGTGTTGGCGAGTATCTGCATCGGTTGATTTCAAATAGAATCGTGTGCGCACGGCATCAAAGAAAACCCAGCTAACCATAGTCCCGCCCAACATGCCCTGAACAAGAAGTATGAAATAAATTTGATTCGCAGCAGCACCAATTGAATTAATGATTACTGCAACAGCTAAAGTAAAAGCGATATTTCTAAGAAAAGTGTAAAAATATTTAGACTTGTAAGAAAATGCTGTACCCAACATCAAGATAAAACCTATTTGCCCAAATACGGTTTCAAATAATTCTTGAAGCTCTTCATCAGTGCTAGCACCCAGAGAATAAATAAATAGAACAGCACAGAAGCCCATCAATCCTGAAAAAGACAGAAAGTCTAAAACCAAAGCACTTCTCTTATTTAACTCAGTAGCAACTAGGGTTATCAATGGAAATAAAACCAAAAGAACTATGGGAATGGCATATGTAAACAGCATGTACACTGCATACAAATTGTCTTTGGCCAAGGCATCGCTGTAATTTATGATAGAAGAAAGCGCCAACAAGATAGCGCCAGACCTTCCCACCCAGCCCCTTAAAGCTTTCGATGCAACTTGGCCCAATTCGGTGCGAAATTCTTCTATATGATCATTGCAATAAACTGAGTACTTATCGCCACTAAAAGCTGTATTATTCACTCGCTATTCTCACGTGCAATCAGGCATGGAGGCATAAGTAGCCACGATTGCCATTTTTTGGAAAATTAGACTTAATGCAGAAGACTCTTAACTGTTTTAGCCAAAATACGGCAAACCGTAGAAATCACTCAAAGAAAACACTATACCGCAATCTGATTGACGGCTTACACCAACTAATCTTTAGCCATAACTCCCAGTGAATACAATTACATACCTAGCAATCGCAACCTATATAACGATAATTCTGAGCCTAATATGGGCTCGATTTCGGTTTTTTAGCACTCAGGCAACAGAAATTACACTTTGGGTTCGCTTATACGATCCTGTTGTTGCCATCCAAATTCTCACAAGTCTATATCTGTTTTATATCGCTCCCGAAAGCACTGCACTTGCTTCCAGCGTCTGGCTGGCCGCTCTTTTAACATCCCTATGCCTATTTTGGTGGGCAATTTTGACTGCAAGAAACCTGGATTTCGCGTTTAGTAAAAATGTGGGAAAGCTCCTCACATCAGGGCCCTATGCAATAGTGCGCCATCCTTTCTATACTTCATACATCCTTATATGGGCTTCAACTACTATTTTATTCAATTCCGTTTTCCTCTGGATTACATTATTCTATTTGCTAACTTTTTACTTAATGTCCGCAAGAGACGAAGAGAAGGTTATTTTGAGCAGCGAGCATTCAAAAGAGTATTTTGAATATCGTCAACGAGTAGGAATGTTTATACCGAGGATTACAAAATGGAAAAGTTAGCATTTAGAGAGATCGAAACTAGAACTGAAACAGAGCTTTTTATAGAGAAATTTGAAGTTACCGGAGGGGTCAGGTTACCTTTAGATTATGTCGAAAATAGCCAAGTTATAGGAGTTTTCTTACACGACAAATTGGTGGCCGGCTACATGATCGTCACCAGCCCCGGATACAGAAGCCTTATGTTTGTTCCTGATAAAATAAAAAATTCAAACGATTTTTTTAAGAATAATCAAGATGACATGCTTGAAGTCAATGGTCTATGGATTGGCCCATCAATTAAAACACCAAAACAGCAGTTTAAAATTTGGTTTCATATGGCACGAAATGTAATTACATCAAGAAAAAAATATGTATTGCTGATGAGCAATTCAAAAAACAAAAATATACAAGCTTTGCATGGGCTAATTAAGTCAGTTCCAGTTTATGAGGGAGCACCAAACTTGATGGTCGGCGATGAAAGTCATGAAACAATCAAGGTTGGGTACACAACTCCTTGGGATTGTCTTGCTTGTGTTCCGAAATACTGGGTTGCAGTCGTTCAGAATCGTCAACGCAGACTACGCTTAAAGATGGCGTCCAGACAACGTCAGCTGGCCCGCGCATAGCTATTTAGGCTGTTTACGCAGGCTGTGGCGCTCTCTTTGAAGCATCACAATTGTTTGCTGCGCGCTCCTCAATCTCGCACATAAGCTAGGTCCTAATCCTCGGGCTTGGCTATGTTCGCGGGTATGCCATCCATGCTGGATTTTGACGTGCAAGTGCATTATTCTCCCCTACCCGCACAGGACGGCAATTTGGCGTCCTATCTGTGCATAAATCGAGCAGCTAGCTTTCGCTGAAAGCACTATCGGCACTGTCCTGCAGACAGTCCCCCTAGGCTGCCCCGACGAACGTCCCTTCCCCTCGTGGGTTGGGGGAAAAACGGTGTAGCTTTAAATAAGAAACAAGGTATTTTTCGCGCTATGAGCAGAACTCAGACCAAGAAACCCAATACGACCAAAAAATCACCCAAGAGCAAGAAATTCGTCTACGAATTCGGCAAAAAGACTGATGGCAACACGACTATGCGTGAGCTTCTCGGTGGCAAGGGCGCGAACCTAGCCGAAATGGCCTCTATAGGCCTACCGGTTCCTCCTGGTTTCACCATCAGCACCGAAGTCTGCACCTACTACTATGATCACCAGCAGCGTTATCCTGCCTCCCTTCGGCCGTCTGTTGAGAGCTCAGTGAAGAGTGTTGAAAGACAGCTGGGCAAGAAATTCGGTGGTCGCAAAAATCCATTGCTTGTCTCAGTTCGATCCGGTGCTCGAGATTCCATGCCTGGCATGATGGACACTATCTTAAACCTCGGCCTGAACGACGATACCGTCGAAGGCTTGGCTGAGGTATCAAATAACCCGCAATTTGCGTGGGACTGTTACCGCCGCTTCATTCAGATGTACGGCGGCGTGGTGATGGGCGTTACGTCACGCAATGAAGAAGAGGAAGACCCCTTCCATCTTATTTTAGAGAAACTCAAAAATAAGCTGCACATTGCTAACGATAACGAGCTGACCACAGAAAACCTGCAGACTCTAGTGACCCAATACAAGACGCTGATTCACAAGCGCACACGCAGCGCATTCCCACAGGATGTCATGCAACAACTTTGGGGAGCCATTAGCGCCGTGTTCGGCTCTTGGAGAAACGAGCGCGCCATTCTTTATCGTCAGGAATACGGCATTCCCGCCGAATGGGGCACTGCAGTCAATGTCCAGGCTATGGTATTCGGCAACGCAGGCAATGACAGCGCAACCGGTGTCGCCTTCACTCGCGACCCAGCCAATGGCGAGAAGCTTTTCTACGGTGAATATCTGATCAACGCCCAAGGCGAGGATGTGGTAGCCGGCCTACGCACACCAAACGCCATCAGCAAGCTTGCCAAGGAAATGCCTAAGAGCTTCAAGGACCTCGAGAAGGTTCGCTCCAAGCTGGAGAAGCATTTTAAAGACATGCAGGACTTCGAATTCACCATCGAGAAGAAGAAGCTATTCATTCTGCAAACTCGAAACGGTAAGCGCACAGGCTTGGCTGCGGTAAGAATCGCCGTAGAGATGCAGAAAGAACGGCTAATGAACGTAGAGACGGCGTTATTGAAGATACCCGCCGAGTCTATCGATTCGCTGCTGGTGCCAGTTTTCGATCCGAAGGCGCTGAAGGCCGCGACAGTTATCGCTACTGGCCTGCCTGCAGGCCCTGGCGGCGCAACCGGACGCATCGCATTCACAGCTGCCCAAGCCGAGAAAGCAACACGCGAGGGCAAGAAGGTAGTGCTTTGCCGCACAGAGACCTCACCTGATGACCTCAAGGGCATGCTGCACTCACAAGGTATTCTCACCTCGCGCGGCGGCGTTTCTTCGCACGCCGCACTCGTTGCCCGTCAATTGGGCAAGGTTTGTGTCTGTGGTGCCAGCGACATCAAGATCAACTACGAGAAGAAAACCTTAACTGCGGGCAAGACTGTCCTCAATGAAGGTGATTACATCTCCATCGATGGCACCACCGGCGCCATCTACAAAGGCATGATCGCGAGCACCGATTCTGAAGTGAAACGCGTGCTAGACGGCAGCTTAAAGCCAGCCAAGAGCTACACATACGAACTGTTTCAGACTGTCATGAAATGGGCAGACAAGCATCGTTCAATGAATATACGAACCAATGCCGACACACCGAACATGGCGAGTCAGGCCGTGGCATTCGGCGCCGAAGGTATCGGACTGTGCCGTACTGAGCATATGTTCTTCGAAGGTGATCGCATTGACTACATGCGTCAGATGATCCTCGCCGCTGATGAAGTGCAGCGCCGCTCTGCCTTGAAGAAGTTGCTGCCTTTTCAGAAGAAGGATTTTGTAGGCATATTCAAAGCTATGAACGGCCGACCAGTAACCATACGTTTACTGGATCCACCGCTACACGAATTTCTACCCCAGGATGATGTGGTAAGACGCCAATTGGCAGAGAGACTAGACGTGCCTCTCGATTTCGTTATCGATCGCATTAAGTCTCTGCACGAAGAGAACCCCATGCTCGGCTGCCGTGGCTGCCGTCTGGGCATCATCTACCCTGAGATTACAGAGATGCAGAGCCGAGCAATCTTCGAAGCGACCGCACAGGTTCTGAAGGGCAAGAAGAAGATCAAGGTAAAGCCAGAAATTATGATTCCTCTGGTGGGCTTCCGCGAAGAATTGGCAGACCAGCTCGCCATCGTGCATCGCGTTGCGAAAGAAGTAATGAAGAAACGCAAAGTTCGCTTCAACTACTTAGTCGGCACCATGATCGAAGTGCCACGTGCTGCCATAACCGCCGATGAAATCGCCAAAGAAGCAGACTTCTTTAGCTTCGGCACCAATGATCTTACCCAAACAGCTCTCGGCTTAAGCCGCGACGACATGGGCTTGTTCTATGACGAGTATCAAAGCAAAGAAATCTACAACAAAAACCCGTTCGCCAGCATCGATCAACGCGGCGTGGGCAAACTCATGGAATTCGCAGTCGAACGCGGGCGCTTTACCAAGCCGGATATTAAACTCGGCATCTGTGGCGAACACGCAGGCGACCCAAATTCTATCGATTTCTGCCATCGTGTTGGGTTGAACTACGTGAGCTGCTCACCACCACGTGTGCCAATAGCCAGATTGGCTGCGGCGCAGGCGAAGCTGCGTAATAGCTAAACCAACCGGGAGAACTAGTAATTAGTTCTCCCGGTTTCAGTTCAGCCCTAGCTTTTTCACTTCCACTTGGCATCATCTCAATTAGCTACTCCAATCCGATTGACTTAATTGACACTTCTATTGGTAATAACACCCACGTTAGCCGTAAAATCAAAAACATCGAATTAAAACAATGGCTATCTAAATCGCTGGAGCATGACATGCGTAAATGCAAAAATTCCAAGTCCCTATCTCTCTCGGGCGTGCTGCTACTATCATTTAACTCACTTGCGTTTGCTCAGGGGGGCGATTACACCCCCCCACAACTTAGCTTTGGCGTGCCAGATTTACAGGGAATCTGGAGCTACGAAACCCGCACTGGCTTGCAGCGCCCAGCTCACTATGAAGAGGCCGGCCTAGAAATTGATGAAGCGGTTATGTTGGACACTTTGGAGCCCACCGATCAAATTCTGGATGACTATCAAAATTTCGGTACAAACAGGCGCGACGATGAGACCAATGTAGGCGGATACGATCCAATCTACTTCAGCATTGGTGAATCACTGGCTCTCATCGATGGAAAGTATCGAACTTCCATCATCGTCGACCCCGCCAATGGCAAAATCCCTTTTAAAGAACAGGCATCGGCAACCCGCCGGCAACTAGCCAATAGCGTGTATGCATTTCCCGCCTCACTAGGTCGTAGTGACGGCCCCGAAGGCCGAGCCTTGTCCGATCGCTGCCTGAAAGCGTTTTCCTCTAGCACCCCCTTCCTGAGCAGCGTCTACAACAACAACATGCAGATCGTGCAGAGCCCAGATCATGTCGTTCTAGTTGTGGAGATGGTGCACGATGCGCGAATAGTCAAAATCGACCAGGAGCACCGTGACTTGCCCTATGACAAGTGGTTAGGTGATTCGATAGGTTATTACGAAGATGACACGCTCTTGGTGGTGACTAAGAATTTCAACCAGTGGGAAATAGTTAATGGCTATGGCATTAGCCCATCAGTCAATACGATTGTTACAGAGAGGTTTACTCGAACTGCTGACGATCAAATTCTGTATTCCTTTACCATCGATGATCCTGATCTCTACACACAACCCTGGACCGGCGAGATGCCAATGCGCCCATCAGAGGGAATGTATGAATACTCCTGCCACGAAGGCAATCATGCCCTGCCTGGAATTCTTGCCGGTGAACGCCGGCTAGAACAAGATGCCGAGAGCAAATAAACAACAACTAGAGATCCGGGACACCATAATTTGGCAAGCTAGACACCTCTTTGAGTTGCTAGATTGCCGGTGTCCTTCTCGACTAATCATGCAGCACTTTCTTCTTCGATTTCCATCAGCTTAGCCTGCCAACTAATACCAGCACTACAAATAGCAGAACTTAAAGGGTGACAATCCAGCACCGTTTCTTATAGAATGAGAATGATTCGTATTTGTATTATATTTTAGTGGTCCATGATGTTTAGAAAATCGATCTTCTGGCTTCACTTAGCCTGCGGCGTGAGCGCTGGCCTAGTAGTTCTAATGATGTCCGTAACTGGCGTTATTCTAACCTACGAACGACAAGTTCAAGTCTGGGAAGACCGCAGCTACTACGCCGAGTCTGAAGCGGGTCAGCAGATGATGACCGCCGACCAGCTTATTGCGGCTAGCCAGAATCTTGAGGGGTTCGAGCCTACCAGCTTGATGTTAAGTTCAGACTCGACCGCCCCTGCCATGCTCCGACAAGGTCGTAGCCAAACCAAATATCTCAATCCCTATACTGGTCAGGCCTACCAACCACATTCTGATTCCTTCAGCGCCTTCTTCTCAACTGTGCGTGGCTGGCACCGCTGGTTCAACATGACAGGTGATAGTCGCAGCTCGGCACGGGTTGTTACGGGTGCTGCCAATCTAATGTTCCTCTTCTTAGTGCTCAGCGGCATCTATCTTTGGCTTCCAAAAATCTATGTCTGGGCAACGATACGTGCGCGTCTGTGGTTCAACACATCGAACATCAATGCCAATGCGCGGGACTTTAACTGGCACCATGTGTTCGGTTTTTGGGCCGCTATTCCGCTTGTGGTAATCATTTCTACGGCTACCGTCTTCAACTACTCTTGGGCCAACAATCTTGTCTATCGACTTGCCGGCGAAGAGCCTCCCGTAAGAGGAAGATCTGCCAGCGCTGAAACAACAGAGCCCGCACCTGTAAGCCGACTACCTTATGCCGACTTAGTAAGCACTGCAAAAACATACAGTGATGACTGGCGCACGATTACTCTCGCCATACCCGCCGCAGAAGCCAACACTGCAAGCTTGACGCTAGATGAGGGTGACGGCGGGCAACCGCAGAAACGCCATGTGCTCACACTGGATGTCAGCGACGGCGATGTCGTTAAGTGGGCCCCTTTCACCAGCCAAACAGCAGGTGCGCAGGCAAGACGTTGGGTACGGTTTCTGCACACCGGCGAAGCACTGGGTATAGCTGGGCAGACAATAGCAGGCATAGCATCATTCGCTGCCATACTCATGGTATGGACTGGCCTTGCACTTGCGCTGCGCCGCTTCCTGCGCTGGCTCGAAAAACTAAAGCGCAACAGAGAAGCAGAAGTTGCCTCGACCTAGATGCGTGCCCAGCAGAATGCTAGCTAATTCTGCAAAGGCGCTCTCTGTAGAAAATTCACTAGGATGACACCCCGCCCCCGCTATCTTTGATAACATCCCCTCTTCTGCAATTAACCACAAATGTGCTGCGGGCAAAATGTTAAAGATACTCACTCTAGGCGTCCTGCTCGCAACCACAGTAGTGAGTTGCGCCACAAAGATAGCTCCCACCGATCAGGGCATCCCTTGGGAACTTGCGGAGCTTCGCAGCGACACCCTCTCCGATCTGCGCTATCACTTTGCGCTGGAAATTCCATCTTCGCCCATAGAAGCCATTACTGGCATGTCCAGTATTACTCTTGATTGGGATGACCCAAGCGCACAGCCCCTAACTGTAGACTTCCTCTTGCCAGAACAGAGGGTGCATTCCGTCTTGGTAAACAACGTAGCTGCGAACTGGCAACCGCTGAATGACCATATTGTCATTCCTGCTGCTGCGCTGAAAAAGGGAGAGAATCGCATAGACCTAACTTTCGATGCGGGCGATGAAGCCTTTAATCGTCGCGAAAATTTTCTCTACGCGTTGTTTGTACCAGACCGCGCGCATTTTTCTCTTCCCTTGTTCGATCAGCCCAACCTAAAAGCAAAGGTTACCTGGGACGTGACTGTGCCAGAGCAATGGAAGGTGATAGCGAATGGACCAGAGGCTTCTGCAAGTACGCAGAATGGCCGTACACATTTCACCTTTCTCGAGACCGAGCCGATGCCTAGCTACTTGTTTGCAGTAGCGGCAGGCATATTCGAGAGAGAAACTGCGGTGATTAATGGCCGCACTTTTAACATGTATCACCGTGAGACTGATGCAGACAAAGTTGCGCGTAATCGCGATGAAATATTTCAGCTACATGCCACGACGCTAGACTGGTTAGAGGACTACACGCAGATCGACTACCCGTTTCAGAAGTTCGACTTCGTGCTGATCCCGTCGTTTCAGTATGGCGGCATGGAGCATCCCGGCGGAATTCTCTACCGTCAAGCGAGCATCTTTCTGGATGAGACTGCCACTCAGAATCAGGTGCTAAGTCGCGCCTCGCTTATCGCACACGAGACAGCACATATGTGGTTCGGGGATCTCGTTACCATGAATTGGTTCGACGATGTTTGGACCAAGGAAGTGTTCGCCAATTTTATGGCGGCAAAAATTGTGAACCCCTCTTTCCCCAAGGTTGACCACGAACTCCGCTTTCTAACAGCGCATCATCCGACGGCCTACTCCGTAGATCGTACAGATGGCGCAAATCCAATTCGGCAGCCTCTAGATAACTTACGATTCGCTGGCACTCTTTACGGGGCAATCATTTATCAGAAGGCGCCCATCGTGATGCGTCATCTAGAGAATCGCGTAGGAGAAGAGTTATTTCGCGATGGTATGCGCGAGTATCTAAGTACTTATGCCTACGGCAACGCTACCTGGCCCGATTTGATTACCATACTCGATACGCGATCTGAGCAAGACCTCGCCGCATGGAGTCAGGTATGGGTAGAAGAAGCAGATCGGCCAACCATCAGCGTCGTCAGAGAGGGCGGCGATGTCGTTGTTGAGCAACAAGACCCTGCGGGACTAGGGCGCATATGGCCACAGACACTAGAGATGCGTATAGGTTCGATCCAAGCAAACGCCCCAGTAACCATAGAGTTAGGGGTAGAGGCACAGCGCCTGCCCGGCCTAGGGAATGCAGAGTTTATCTTGCCGAATGGTAGCGGTGTCGAATATGGCGCGTTCATTCTAGACGCACCTAGCCAAGCCTATCTGCTCGCTCACTTGAACGAATTAGCCACCCCGCTGCTGCGTGGGGCAACTTGGGTCACTTTGTGGGATCAGCTCTTGGAAGGGCGTCTCGCTCCTAATTTGTTTATGCAAGCCGCGCTTGAAGCACTAGCAATCGAGCAAGATGAGCTAGTCGTTTCCCGAGTTATCAGTTATACCAGTGCTGTCTACTGGAACTATCTAAGCAATGTCGACCGGCGAGGCTGGAGCTCCGAAGTTGAAAACTTACTTTGGACACAAGTGATGAGCGAAAGGTCTCGTTCGGGCCGATCCTCCTTCTACTCTGCCTATCGAAACCTCGCTATCACCGATGAAGGGGTCGCTCGATTACAGAGGTTGTGGACAGGCGATGAGCAGGTAGCCGACTTACCGCTCTCCGAATTAGACCAAATAGCCTTAGCTAGTGGGCTTGCCATAAAAGGTGTCGCCAATGCCGAAGCAATCCTAACAGAGCAGCAAGAGCGCATCGAAAATCCTGACCGACATGCACGATTCAAATTTGTGCGCGACTCCCTCTCGGCCGACCCATTGCTTCGGGCTAACTTTTTCGAAACACTTAAGCTGGAATCGAATCGCGACCGTGAGGCCTGGGTAATAGCAGGATTGAATAACATCCATCATCCACTACGTGCAGAGGAATCTATCGATTTGATAGCACCAGCATTGAACATGATCACAGAGATTCAGGAGACTGGGGATATTTTCTTTCCGGGGCGCTGGCTGGGCTCGACACTGCAGGGGCACAATTCAGTCGCCGCAGCAGAAATCGTTACACTCTTCATGAAATCAACACCTGACCTTTCATCACGTCTGAAATCAAAGGTTTTACAATCAGCCGATAGCTTATTTCGTTCTGCGTGGCTTCTCCATGGCTGGAGTGCGGAGTAATCCTGAGTTGCTGCTAACTTAAGATACAAATGATGAAAGACCAACGAATGCTCGCAGAATGATCTATTCTCTGCCGTCTTCCCTCAATCTTACTCGGCAAAATATTCGGCTGCCTCACCTATCGCTGACAGGTCTCTAAGCATATAAATCGTGTAAGTTTTTTCACCTTCATTGATCGTTTTAATACGAACTCTCACGCCAATGGTTTCACCCTCAGCGTCTTCCATCCATGAATCAAATTCTTTGTACTCTTCAACATCCTTGTGAAAGTAATTATCGACAAAGAAATCATCTATGTGCACCTTCCCGATAGCCTGTTCAGGGGTATAGCCAAACTTCGCCTCAGCTCCCTTATTCCAAGTAGTAAGCAGGCCAGCACTGTTTACCGCGACTATAATATCCATCGAATAGTCCAGTATAAACTGCACATTTGCTTCCGACTGAATTCGGCGACGCAGCAACGCCTTCACTTTTTCATGTGTTGATTGAACCTCGAACAGATGAAGCGCAGACAACAATGCCGGAAACAACATGAGCTCAAGAAAATAGAGGAGGTAGACTATCTCCATCGAACTTGAAATAGGGATTCCTAGACGAAGAATCAACAATACAACGCTACTAATAAGCAGGAGAACTCTGCTCGTAGATGATTTCAAACTAACTCGAAACAGTTGCAGAAAAATTAGCAAGCTTACAAGGATTGTCGGAATAGAAATGAAATACCAAACGGTAACAGTCTGCGGCAGGCCAATAAATGCAAGATAGGCTGCTGCACAAATCCAGGCAGCAACCAAAACAGCCAACACAGCCTTCTCCTGCCTTACTAGTTCTCCCTTCATTCTCATTAGAGACCCGAGAAAAACCCAGGATGCAAGAAATTGCAGGCAGGATGATGCCAGATAGTTCAGGTTAGACTGTGGGGAAAAGGCGAGCAGGACATCTGGAATCTGTCTCGCGACTGCAATAAGCCCCGCGGCACACGCCCATGCAAGGTAAGGTTTATGCGAACTCAGATAGTCAACCCGCAGCCCTAAGGTAGGCATGAGGGTCAGGAAGACTATAAAAAAGCCCGCAATTAAACTGTAAGAAGCATCTGTTTCGATCATATGAAATAACTTATTATTATGATTGCAGCACTTTGAACTACGTTTCGAGAGCGTGCAATACTAGCCCACCCACCCAGCTTGAACAAAGAGAAGTGAGAACAAATTGCTAGTAATTACTTCAGGCCCCGTATATTCCAAACAATTAGTCTATAAGCATTGATCTATAGGCTTTCATATCAGCGGCTTTACCATCTTTATTACCGTGTTTTCAGACCCATTGGCAGCTGTATCAACCTTGCGATCCACTTCGACATAGCCACGAACCCGATACAGAGGCTCACCTGGAACAGTTGAGCCTAGCTCGATGGTCATAAACCCCGCCTTTCGCGCTGCTTCCTCGCCTAGCTCCAGCAACAAAGTACCTATACCCTTTCGCGTCCACTGGGGGTGAGTATACATCGCCCGTATACGTGCGGCGTCAGTTGATGGACTACTGAGGCTATCATCGCGGCCAACCGTGTGGTCACCACCGTACAAGGTCTTGCGCTTTCCCCAACCACCGCAACCTACCAGCACTAGCCTTCCCTCATGAACTGTCTCTATCAAAAAATAGGTTCCATCCTCGATCAGCGTTTTGTCCACGCCCATCGTTTCCTTCGCCGCCTCGATCTCACTAGCCGACAGAAAAGCCTTCATGTTTTCGGCTATCGATGCCTGCATCAGTTGTCGTATGGATTCTGTGTCAGCTGCTTGCGCGACACGGTGAGTAAATACGAAGGAAGGTTCTTGCTGGTCAGCCATACCATTATCCGGTGTAGATCATTCAATTATGCATTCTTGCGAGACCGAAAGAATAACAAACTATTCGCAGACTAGAGGCTTAAAAAATTTAATTACTCTCTTCGTCTCTAATTTGACGAAACTACCAACGCCTATCGATCCGGTAGGGCTCGCAATCCACCGGCGTTTCTTTGTCACCCGCCAAGGCAGCCAGTATGGCGCCTGTTATCGCCGACTGAGTCAGCCCCAGATGGCCATGACCAAACCCAAAAAAGACATTCTGGTAATGAGGCGAAGCTGAAATCACCGGGATTGAGTCTGGAACGCTAGGACGAAACCCCATCCAACATACACCCTCTTTAGTTTGCAGACCGGGCAACACATTGGCCGCGCATTTAGCCAGATGCTCTGCTCTGGAATAATCCGGCGCTGCGTCTAGTCCAGCGAACTCAACTGTGCCAGCGAGACGCAAACCGTCCTGCATCGAGGTTGCTGCGAATCCACGCACAGGAAAAATCAAATTATGGTGCAAGTCCATGCCGGGGCGGGGCAACATCAGGTGATATCCCCGCTCAGTATCCAAGGGAACCTTACTTCCTAACTGCTTTGCCAAGACCCCCGAATAGGCACCGGCTGTGACGAAGACCTCGTCGACATCTATTTCCTGCTCGGCCTGAATCGCTGCAACGGTGCTACCATCACAAGTAAAGCCACTCACCTGTTCCTGAATGTATTCACCGCCCTGCTGACTAAACAATTCAAAAAACTTTTGCGACAGAGCCAATGGAGAAATTGTGTGCGCCGAGTTTGGCGTGAGAATAGCGCCAGCGAGGTTGACGCTAAGGCTAGGCTCCAGTTTATGAAGCGCTACTCCATCGAGCAATTGATAGACAACACCCCTACGATCACGATACGCACACTCTTCTTTAGCCTTAGCGAACTCAGCCTTGGTTTCATAGACATAGAGTGTGCCATGCTGTCGAATTAACTGTTGCGCACCTGCCTTGGAGAGCAGCGGCTGGAAATGCTCTAGTGCTGAGGCGGACAGCGCGGAGATTGCAATAGAGGCCTGCTCGGCTGTTTGCACATTGCCATTGCGCAAGAAACGAACAAGCCAAGGAAGAAATTCGAAAAGATAGCTTGGCCGCAGCCGCACTGGCGCCATCCAATTCAACGTCATCGCAGGAATTTCCTTCCACATACCCGGCATCGATTCCGGATGCACCGCTCCGGTGGAAATGATCCCAGCATTACCTGAACTAGTGCCTTCACCGGGTAGCAATCGATCTATTAATACTACCTGACGGCCACTCTCCTGCAGGGATAGGGCAGTTGCTAATCCAACAATGCCCGCACCAATCACACCGCTTCGTTTCATTGGCCAAATATTCTCAATGCTTAAATAAAATAAACTAAGTGCTCGCTAAATGTGGATCCAATACGCTCATTGCCGTGTTAACAACATTACGCATCTTCTGCTTGCTGGGGTTAATTCTAGACAATACTCGAATGCCTTGCACGCTGTGCTGAAAAAACTGAGCATAAGCCTTCGTGTCAATTTCTGGCTTGAGCTCGCCAACTTTAACTGCTCGATCCAATTGCTTCTTAAAAAATTTCTCATTATCACTATGAACAGAATCGATGAACTCAGCTATTTTAGCGTCTTGCGATTGTTCTATGGTGGCATTAGTGATCATACAGCCATTTGTTCGTGACTTATCTACGGCTCGCGCAGCGATAGCATCCCAGTACTTCCTGAAGCCACGAATCGGGGACTCGTCTTTCTCGATCAATTCAAACAAAAACTGAGAGTGCTCGCGATAACGCTGCAAAGACTGGATATACACTTCCCGCTTGCTACCGAAAGTATTGAACAACGAGCCCTCCGATAGACTAGCACTCGTCGCTAACTGCTTTGTTGTCGTCGCCTTGAAGCCTTGCTGCCAGAATAGTTTGAGCATCTGGTCCAGCGCTTCATTTACGTCGAAGTGTAATATGTCAGGCATCAATCCGTTCCGCAGTCTCGATAGTCACAATCAGTTAGCGTAATCACTAAGTGAATTCTTACAAATTGTAGCAGCTCGTTGACATTCTTTGAGTGATCACTTTAAGATCAAAATCGCTTTCGTGCAAGCAGTATTGATCCAGCAGTGGCTCTACAACAATAATTCGAAAATAGGATAGTTGAGCATGGTAAATATGCGCTATACAAAGAACCGGCTCCTAGGCCTCATTCTCCTAACACTACTCTGCGCCAGCAATTTTGCCCATGCGCAAGATTCGGAGGACGATAACACTACAATAACCTTTCCCGCCTCTTACTTTGCACAATTTTCTCCGACTACGATTAACGACATGCTGGACCGTGTGCCCGGCATCGAACTGATTCGTGCCGGAAGCGGCACGCTAGCAAGTGATGGCGACCGCGGGCTAGGCTCTGAATCGCCAATTTTGATTGATGGTAAACGCCTGGCTGGCAAAGCTAGCGAAGCGGACAGCCAGCTCGCGAGAATCTCTGCCGATGAAGTCGACTACATCGAAATAATACGCGGCACTTCCAGCGACCTGGACGTGCAGAACTCTGGTCAAATCGTGAATATCGTTCTGTTAGAGTCTCAGTCCCGCTCCACCATCGCCTCCGAATTGACTCTTAATCACCACGAAGATGGCACAAGCAATCCTGCCGGCTCAATCTCCTGGAGTCGGCAAACAGGTGCCTGGTCCTACTTGCTGAACGGCCAGATAAAAAATACCTATACCCATCAAGAAAACTTCGAAGAAAGCCTCTATCCTGATCTATCCCTGAACGAATACATTGACTGGGATCGCATTATCGATGAGACGCAATATGAAGTTAACGCGAACATTACTTACAGTCCCAGCAACCGTGACAGATTCGCACTCAATCTACTCTATAACGAAAGCGAACCCGAGAATAATGTGTTTCGAGTGTTTACTGACTTCAATAGCACGACTCCATTCTCCTATCATGATCGAGAAACACTCCCCTCCAACAAAGAAAACTGGGAAATTGGTGGCGACTTTCAACACGGGTTCGAGAATGGCAATCGCATCAAAGCATTATTCATCGTCAACAAAGAGGACAAAGCAACGCTAAGACAGCGTTTCAGGGCGGCTACCGTCGGCGGCGCGGAGAGCCCCATTCTCTATCTCGACACATCGAGCCGCTATCAGGAACGCATCGTTCGCTCTTCTTACATTGCGAATTTAACCGCCAATCAGGGCTTGGAATTTGGCATCGAGGCCGCGCAAACCATTCTAGACTCAAATTTGCTGATAGCCGTGCCGTCCTCCACACCGGGAAACCCGCTCTATAATGGACTGACTTCCAGACCCCTACCGAATGCAAACTCAACGGTAGAGGAAGTACGCTTCGAACCTTTTGTCATACACAACTGGCAGATCAATTCGCGTATGTCTCTGGAAAGCTCTCTCGTTGCGGAGTGGTCCGAAATCACACAGAGTGGAGACTTAAGCAATAAACGTGATTTCAATTTCGTAAAACCCAAATTCGATTTCCGTTTCAACATAAGTAATTCGCTGCAGGCTAAGGCGTCATTCGAGAAGGTTGTTTCGCAGCTGAGCTTCGGCGACTTTTCTCAGAACACTAACAATAACGACGACGACCAAGACACTTTTGCTGGCAACCCATCGCTAGAACCCGAAGAGAGTCTGAGAGCCGAGTTTGGATTGGACTATCGCCTACCTAATGATGGTGGCGCGATTAACGCGCGCTATTTCTATTATGATTTCGATAACAAAATCGGCAAGATCGACATCTCACCCAGCATTGACAATTTACAGTCAACAAACGGCAATGTTGGGCCCGGGCAAGCCTATGGCCTGATTCTAAACACCAGCATCAGACTGGGCTTTCTCAATCTCCCATCCGCGTTGCTGACTGGCGTATTGACGCTACAGGAATCTGAATTTGATGACGACCCCTTCACTCCCAGAGAGCATGGCTTCGCCCCCTTCGATAGGGGCGGGCTGCGGCTGGGCTATAGACACGATGTCACTGCGCTCAATCTGAGTTACGGTTTCAATTGGCTGCTGTTGATTAAAGATGGACGTCGAGGCTTCGATGTAAATACCGAATTTGATTTCGTTAGACCGGATCTAATAACAGCCTTTGTGGAGAAAGTTGGCTACGCGGGCATTACCTACCGACTAGAAGCAAACAATATCGACAATCACAACCCCTGCGGCATTCGCTATCGTTACAATGGCTATGTAAGAGACAACGATGTGCGAGAGATCGAACAGAACTGCTACACTAACGGAGTTAGCGTTGCCTTCAAGATGCGAGGCACGTTCTAATTTCAAGAGCAGAAAGACTAGCGGCATAGGGCGCACAAAATATCTTACACATTATTTTTCATTTCCTAGTACCGCTGCCTTTTTCCGCAGGCATCTATAAGAAAGCATGGTTGAAAAACTATGCCCTGATGCTTGCCGGGCTGCTGATTGATATCGACCATCTGTTAGCCGATCCAATCTATGATGCCGAGCGCTGCAGCATCGGCTTTCATCCTCTACACACGCCCATTCCTATATTCCTCTACGTCATGCTGTTAGTGCACCCAAAGACTCGAGCGCTCGGCATCGGCTTGTGTCTGCACATATTGCTAGATGCTGTCGATTGTCTTATTTAGTGACCAACCAAGCAGGCAGTTTAGCCCGCAAGCAAAGGCGGAACTGGACAGTCGATAGTCGCCGCAACGGCTCGCAGCAGCTCCACCTCTATTGGCTGAATCTTACCATCGGCAGTAATACAACAAACACAGGCTTTTAGTAAGGCCGGTTTCTGCAGGGGTTTTAGATCTGCAAGATCATCCAAGGCATTGTTCAAGGTATCGAAATCAATCTTGCTCACTTCAAGAAGCTGCAATGGCAACTTCAATGCATCGGCACCCGCTGCGAAAGTCTCCTTGCTAGTCTTTCCATCTTGAACAGTTGAATGAGTAAGTATCGAAAGCAATACGGAAATGGATTGCACACAGCTCTTCAGATTTTTCTTTCCAAAATACGGTGCCGCCCCTTTCTTGAATACGGCATCTAAGCTGTGCATCACTATTTTTTGCAGAGACCATTCTAGCAAACTGACTTTCTTATCTATCTCCACAAGTGTTTTGAAGTTAGACCTGAACAATTGATACTGACTCTGCGACAACTGACGCAAGCTCGACAAGGCGATGGTTATCAAGGCCAGGCGCTGTTCGGCAGCCACGACTTGCTCAGACTGGTATACTCTCTGCAACTCCTCGAACACACCGACATCTGCGCTGCCTTGTAATACTTGCAGCTGCTTGACTCGAACCGACTCGTCTTTGCTCAGCACCAGAAAATAAACGATCGCTCGCGCTCCAGAAGGTTCTCGCGCAGCATCGAGGAACAGTTGCGGAATCTGTTTCACTAGTGCATCTGCGTAATCTAAATGCTTGCTATCTGGATTCCCCACTTGATTGATCACAGCATCTGCCAAAAGTACACCGGTCGCTCCAGTTAGTATCGCCGCCGCCTTCTCCTGCTGACTCGCTCCAGAAGGCGCCTTCTGCTGCTCCTCGGCTTCGGTTGCTGCAAGCGCCGATCGATCCCATTCGCTTTCATCATAGTCACCCCTCCAGCGAGGCAAGATAGCGAGTATGCGATCGTTCAGGGGTGGATGAGTCGCATACAGACGACTAAGCGCCGTAACCTGCCCCTCTTCAAACAGAGCGTGGCTAATTTCTGCGCTCTTCGGATTCTGCAGATAGGATCGATCTTGATTGCGTGCGATCTGCATCAACGCCTGACCTATGCCATCTGGGTTGCGGGTAAATTGCACCGCGGAGGCATCCGCCAAGTATTCGCGCTGCCTACTCACAGCAGCCTTTATCAAGTTGCCAAAAAATGTACCTACGAACCCCACGATGACTAAACCTAGGCCGAGAAACACGATCCCACCGGAATCTTTTGAGCGGCGACTATAACGCCCACTTCTAAGCAGGTGATAACCAATAATCCCCAACACCATAATGCCGTGTAATACGCCAATCAGACGAATGTTAATACGCATGTCACCGTGCAGGATATGGCTGAACTCGTGTGCAATAACGCCCTGTAGTTGATCGCGACTCAGTGTGTCGATAGCACCTCGCGTGACTGCCACTATAGCGTCGCTAGGCGAGTAGCCTGCCGCGAAGGCATTGATGCCACTTTCCTCCATTAGGTACACCGGAGGAATCGGCGTACCAGAGGCAATTGCCATTTCTTCAACGATATTCAGAATGCGTCTCTGTGCCGGGTCTTGAGAGCCAGAGACCAGCAAGCGCCCGTTCATCATTTCGGCGATACGGGCACCGCCACCGGAAAGAGAACTAATTTTATAGAGGCTGCCGAACAACACTACCGAACTAACGATTGCTCCGATAACTAAAAATTGGAGCGGATCAAAATGAAAGCTGGACGTGAACGCCATGCTCGTCATGGCGGTGCCGCCGAAAGAAAACAGCGCCATCACCAGAAGATTGGTAATTACAATTAGAGATAATACCGCTAGAGCGAACAGGAAAATTAATCTTCCTGTATTACGCTTAGCCGTATCTTGCGATTCAAAGAAATTCATCGTGAGCGTCGCTAACCTATAAATCCAAAATTATCTTTCTGTATAACAACCAAGGGGAAACCCTAATCGATGTTAGAAAGAGACCTTTGGCGCCGCCTGTATCGCTTCGCTATCTTCAAATTCGAGCAGGCTTGCATCGCTGCCATGACCGAAGAACCCAGCCACAGCGACAGGCGGGAAAGACTGACGATAGATGTTGTAGGCCATGACTTGGTCGTTGAAAGCCTGCCTAGAAAACGCCACCTTGTTCTCCGTTGTAGTGAGCTCTTCACTCAGCTGCATCATAGTCTGATTAGCTTTCAAATCTGGGTAGGCTTCCATAACCACATTGAAACGGCTCATCGCACCGGCGAGCGCGCCCTCTTGACCCATAAGCTCCTGCATCGCTGCAGCGTTGCCGGGATCGGATGCGGCGGCAGCCAAGCCTGCAGCAGCAGAGTTACGCGCGGAAATAACAGCCTCTAGAGTTCCTTTTTCATGCTCCATATACGCCTTCGCCGTCTCCACTAAATTAGGAATCAAGTCATAGCGACGCTTAAGCTGGACCTCGATCTGCGCAAAGGCATTCTGGTAACGATTCTTGAGGCTAACTAACTGGTTATAAATACCAACAATATAGAAGAATAGGACAGCAACAATTACTAGCACCACAATCGTTGAAATTTCCATAGTTTGGCTCCTTCTGAGGGTGAGTTTTGCGCCCGCGAAATTGGGCAGCGGCCCCCATTATTCCACTAATCAGCGCTCTTGTCCCCGTAGGATATGCCTTTAAACAAATGGGTTTCTCAGATTCTGGATTATCTGCTAAGCTGCGAAACATCGCTCACTCCTAAGAAGAATAACTATTATGAGCACTGGAATCCTCGCCCTTCTATCGCTTCTGCCTATCATTTCCGTTGCTGTTTTTCTGGTATTACTACGCTGGCCTGCAAGCCGCGCTATGCCAATCGCCTATGTGGTGGCGGCTGCACTCGCTTTTTTCGTCTGGCAGGTGCCCGTCAATAAGGTGCTTGCTGCGAGTGCTAACGGCCTCTGGGTAGCCGCTACGCTCATTTATATTATCTTTGGCGCAATCTTGCTGCTTAATACACTGCAGCAAAGCGGTGCCATTCGCGCCATTCGCCAAGGCTTCTCAGACATCACACCGGATCGCCGCATTCAAGTAATTATCATCGCCTGGCTATTCGGCTCCTTCATCGAAGGCTCAGCAGGCTTCGGAACGCCTGCCGCGGTGGCCGTGCCGCTAATGGTCGGACTGGGTTTTCCGGCGATGGCAGCGGTAGTCGCCGGCATGATTATTCAAAGCACTCCAGTATCATTCGGCGCCATGGGCACTCCGATCATGGTCGGCGTAAACACAGGACTTTCAGCAGACCCAGAGATGGCAGCCTATGCTGCCCAATTGGGATTCGCGGAGTGGGACCAATTCCTAGCGTTCATCGCGACGAAGATCGCATTGATCCACGCGATTGCCGGCACTTTTATTCCACTTCTAGTCGTAGCAATAATGACTCGCTTCTTCGGCAAGAACAGAACGTTCTCCGAAGGCTTTAAGGTATGGAAGTTTGCCTTATTCGCGGCCTTCGCCATGACCGTCCCCTACCTCTTAGTAGCCACCTATTTCAGACCCGAATTCCCATCGCTTATCGGTGGTCTGGTCGGACTCAGCGTTGTCGTCAGCGCAGCAAAGGCTGGTTTTCTATTACCGAAAGAAGATGAAATCTGGGACTTCGACGACAAAGAGAACTGGGATGAAGAATGGACTGGCAATATGAAACTGGAAGCCGAAGATGAGAGCGTTCCAATCATGGGCATTGTCCGAGCCTGGTCGCCCTACTTATTTGTCGCCGGCTTATTGGTTATAACTCGCCTACCCTATTTCAATCTAGAACCAGTCTTGCGTGGACCGGGCATCCTAACAACTTGGTCATGGGGACAAATTTTCGGTAGCGACATTACTGCTTCTTTCCAGCCGTTCTGGTCGCCTGGCACAATATTCATTATCGTCTCACTCATCACCATGGGCCTACATAGCTTAAAACCATCGGAATACAAGATCGCTTTCGGTAAATCCTTGAAAACACTAGTCCCCGCTTCAATGGCACTCGTGTTCACCGTTCCTATGGTTCAGGTTTTCATCAATTCCAGCGGCGGTGCTGCGGGTTATGAACAGATGCCACTCGTGCTTGCCGAGGGAGTTGCTAATCTTACCGGCTCAGCGTGGCCCTTCTTCTCCACCTTTATCGGCGGACTCGGCGCCTTCGTCGCAGGCAGCAACACTGTGAGCAATATGATGTTCTCTCTATTCCAGTTTGGTGTGGGCGAACGCATCATGGCAGACCCAACATGGATCGTTGCCTTGCAAGCCGTAGGTGGAGCTTCTGGCAACATCATCTGTGTTCACAACGTGGTTGCCGCGTCGGCTGTCGTAGGCTTAGTTGGTAAAGAAGGCGCAGTAATACGCAAGACCCTGCTACCGTTCTTCTACTATGCGCTTCTGTCCGGCTCGATTGGTTACGGAATTGTGAACATGAGCACCGGCATTCTCAACGCAGGCTTCATATTGGCTGCGCTAATATTCGCCACGATGATCTTTTTTATCATCAAGTTCAATCGAAGCGGCTCGACCTGACAGCTGAGCAGCACTAGCCTATACTGAGCCCTTCGATCATTAGCTAACCTCTCACAGGTTCTCCGTTGTGCCCTTTAGTTATGCCTGAAGCCTCAGAGAAAAATTCCCGCTCTCTCATATTTGCCACTGCCGGTCACGTCGATCACGGCAAGACCTCATTGGTCGCCAATATCACCGGCACCAATACCGATACTCTCGCAGAAGAAAAGAATCGTGGCCTGACCATCGTTCCTGGCTACGCCTACCATCACTTCGCCAGCGTCATCGATGGACAGGAATGTGACAACACGCTGGGCTTCGTCGATGTCCCCGGCCATATTGATTTCATCAACAATATGCTGGCCGGCGTGGGAGCGGTTGACGGTGCATTACTAGTTATCGCCGCCGACGATGGCATCATGCCGCAAACACGAGAGCATCTTGCGATACTCGATCTGTTAGCAGTTTCACGCGGCGCTATAGCGCTGACAAAGACCGATCGCTGCGAACCCGATCGCGTGCAAACTGTCACCAAAGAAATCAGACAGCTCCAAGCCACCACCAGCCTAAAGGACGCGCCTATCTTTGCCCTCTCGAATGAGAGTGGTGAGGGCATAAGCGAGCTCAGCGACTATCTGCAGAATCAGTTCAAGGATGACAGCGCCCTAAAGAAGAACAGTAATGAGGACCAGTACTTCCGTTATTTGATCGACAGAAGCTTCGTCGCCAAGGGAATCGGTACAGTATTAACCGGTAGCGTCCGTGCAGGCTCGATCAAGACAGGCAACAGCCTTAAGCACACCGCAACTGGCGAACTAACCAAACTGCGAAGCGCTAGATTGGACAAGACTGAGCTTAGCGAAGTCCACAAAGGCCAGCGCGCCGCAATGAATGTAAGCCTGGACCACAAGCTTGTAAGCAGAGGTGACTGGCTAGTCGATGAGAAACTCTTTCATCCGGTCAATCGCCTAGATACAACAATAAATTTCATAGACCCGGACTTTACATTGCAGAGCAGTGCGCAATACCATCTGCACATCGGCGCCTCTCATCACGTGGTTAATATTAGACACCTGGGAGAGAGCCTATATCAGATAAAATGCCTCGACCAAATGATTGCCCATCACGACGATCGATTCATCATACGCGACCCAGCATCACAACATACACTAGGCGGCGGCAGCGTTATCGATATTTTTATACCGAAGCGTAAACGCAGCAGCGAATCACGACTCGCACAACTTAAAGCAATGCAACATGGCGCCTTTGAGTCACTAAAGCAGCTTCTCAAAGCGCAAGTCGACGGTGTCAAGCTACAAGAATTTTCAAGCTGTCGGAACATCAGCGATATTGCTATAGAAAAATTACTCGCTAATCTAGAACAAGAGAATGTAGGCTTTCACTCTCTCAACTTGGAAAAATCCTCACTACCCGTACTACTGCATAAAAATTACTATGACGAATACTCCA
This sequence comes from uncultured Gammaproteobacteria bacterium, assembly GCA_913060495.1. Taxonomy (GTDB): domain Bacteria; phylum Pseudomonadota; class Gammaproteobacteria; order Pseudomonadales; family Pseudohongiellaceae; genus UBA9145. The sequence goes on from CAJXRP010000002.1 coordinate 172,166, forward strand.
GCAATATTCTGAGTTTCATCAAGAATTTTCACCAACAACAAGCCAATCAACAAGGTATTAGCGAGCCTGCCCTCAGCCACGGGGTCGACTTCGCTAGCTCCCACCTGCTGTTCCACGGCATCCTACAGAGCCTGTTAGACTCGAACACAATCAAGCGCACCGGCACGCTTCTCCATCTACCTAGCCACAAGGCCTCGCTGAGCGCAGAAGAAGAAGCCTTCCTAGAGCAAGTACGCCCCTTATTATTGAAGGCAGGCTACGTGCCACCGCGCACACGCGAATTGGTGGAGATGACAAATATTCCACTAATGACACTGGAGCGAATCCTGCGCGAGTCGGCCAAAGCTGGCACGCTGATCAAGATTGCGGAAAACCGCTACTACCTGCCCGAAACCATCATGACTCTTGCCGGCTTTATAGAACAGTTACTAGAAGCCGAAAGTGAGGGCAGCGGATTCTCAGTTATTCAGTTTCGCGACGCATCAAAAATAGGGCGAAACCTCTGCATCGAGATCCTCGAATATTTTGACAGCGTTGGCTTTACACGCAGAGACGGCAATAGCCGCTTCGTTCGCACAAACAAAGAAAACATATTCGGGAAGTAGTAAAAGGCCTGAAGAAAAAAGAAAAAATACGGCAAGGCTTTGATCCAGTCGATTTTCCAAGACTGGATAAAACTGCTAGTCTAAACCGAACAGGAAATCATAAATTGACTGCTAAGTAGGGCGACGAAATGGGTCTAGAGATAGACAAGACAGACTTTACCGCAAGCGACTTTGAACATTTCGGGACCCGCCTGCGTGACAATCTGAAGGCGCTTGAAATAGTTTTAGCGCGACCAGACTTCGGCGAGGGAGAACTCTCATTCGGCGCCGAACTCGAATTGTACATCGTCGACAAAGACTGCAGGCCTCTGCACATCAATCAAGAAATCATCGCTAAACTCAACGATCCGCAACTTACTCTAGAATTGAATCGCTACAACCTTGAGTACAATTTTAATCCTTCGCTAATTAAAGATAATTGCTTCGCCGCAACTGAGAAGGAAGCGCTAGCAGCCATGGACAAGATAAATGGCGCAGCTGCGGATTGGGGCGGCCAAGTCGTACCTATCGGCATTCTACCCACCCTCGAGCAATCCGACACCGGTTACCACGCGATGACCAAGCTCCCAAGATTCGAGGCGCTTACCAAGGAACTTACAGACATACGCGGCGGTCCGTTTACCATCGCGATAGAAGGCGAAGAGAAACTTCAGCTCGCCATGGATGACGTTACGCTTGAGGGCGCTAACACTTCTTTTCAGATACACCTTCGAGTGCCCGCCGCCGAGTTCGCCGATTTTTATAACGCGATGCAGTTGGTCACGCCGCTAGTGGTAGCCATGGCTGCGAACTCACCGACCTTGTTCGGCCATCGTCTTTGGCAAGAGACACGCATCCCCCTCTTTAAACAGTCTATTGATTGCCGCCCAGAGGATTCATTGAACCCTATTCCTGCGCGAGTAAACTTTGGAAATAACTGGATACGCGAGAGCGCTTACGAATTATTTGCAGAAGCCGCCCTACTCTACCGCCCTATTCTGCCGGATTGCTCCGAAGAAGATTCCATAGCGATAGCCAAGGCTGGTGGCACACCTAGCTTGCATGAGATGCGTCTTCATCAAGGTTCCGTTTGGCTGTGGAATAGACCTGTATATGACCCAACAGGTGCAGGTCACCTGCGTATTGAACTGCGCGCCTTCCCAGCAGGCCCTAGCATCACAGATATGCTCGCAAATGCAGCGCTGGCAATAGGGCTCGCCAAGCTAATGCAGCCGAGCATCAAACAACTCTTGCCGGCTATCCCCTTTACCTATGCGATAGCGAACTTTTATCGTGCGGCTCAGAAGGGGCTCTCTGCAGAACTATTCTGGCCGTCCCTGACTCAGAGTCAGCCAGAGTACAAAACTGTGCCTGAAATACTTAAAGACTTGCTACCTCAAGTTCCAGAGCAACTAGCTGCCATGGGCTTTGTCGGCAGCGACTATGAACCACTTATTCGCGTCATCGAAGAGCGGCTCGCCACCGGGCAGACTGGCGCTCAGTGGCAGCTAAACAAACTCGCCGAGCTCCGTAAAGAAATGCACAAACGTGAGGCTCTAACCGAAATGTTCAAACAGTATCAGAGCAACAGCGCAGCAAATAAACCGGTTGCCCAGTGGAAATAACCACAGATATAGCCGAAGGATCGGCAAGCGAAGTCGGGAACATATTCACCTGGAGCAACCCGAAAGCAGCAGACATCGGAAACTCCGCCGTCGAATTTCTCAAGGCGTTGCCCGGCCCCACACACATACACCTCAAAGGTAGTGATTCTTCGCGCTCGCGAGCAGCAGTAACACTAATGCATGGCAACGAGCCCTCGGGGTTATTTGCAATTTTTGCCCTGCTCAAGCGCGAGCTCAAACCTGTAGTCGATCTGCATTTCTTCATTCTTAATGTAGACGCCGCGAGGCAATCACCGGGGTTTATCTATCGAATGCTTCCCCAGCACAAAGACATGAATCGTTGCTTCACGGAACCCTTCGGTGATTCGGAACCAGAACTGGTAGCGAAAAACCTCCTCGAGAAACTTCAACAACTGCAGCCTGAATGCGTCATCGACATACACAACACCTCCGGCTCCAGCCCTTCATTCGGCGTTACTACTTTCATGGATGAACGCCACGACGCATTGGTCTCACTCTTCACCCACCGCATGATCGTGACAGACTTGAAACTCGGTTCGCTGATGGAAATCAGCGACGCCATGATGCCGACGGTCACAATAGAGTGTGGTGGAGCCCAAGATTCAGAATCGAATATTCTCGCGACGGAAGGCCTAAGTCGCTATCTCACACTGGACGATGTTTTGTCGAAGCAGCACGGTGATATGACATTGGAGTTTTTCCACAATCCGATGCGCCTGGAACTGCATGAAGATAAAGATATTGCCTATGGAGACCACAGCCTGATCGAAGATGGTGTGACGCTTTTGCCTAGTGTGGAGAACTACAATTTCGGCTATGTTGACTCGGCAACGCGTCTCGGCTTTGTCTCTGGCGGCCTAGCAAAAACATTGAGCGTAAGAGACAACTCTGGAGAGGAGCGAATCTCAGATTACTTCGAGCTTCGTGATGGCGAGCTGTACCCGCGCAGAAAAATCAAACTATTCATGGTGACCGGAAATCCAGAAATCGCCCGCAAAGACTGCCTGTTCTATCTTGTTGAACCGGATTAGTCCAGCGGCTGCAGCTTCACTGGCAAAGTCATATAGCCCTTTACGAAACTCGAGTACACGCGCTCAGGCTCACCAACCACTTCCACCTTGTGAAAGCGTTTCATAATTTCTTCCCACACTATGTTCAGCTGCATCTCAGCTAATCTATTTCCCATACAGCGATGCAAACCGAATCCGAAGGAAAGGTGTTGCCGCGCATTTGGCCTGTCGATGAGGAACTCATTCGCTCGCTCGATGACTTCGTCATCACGATTACCCGAGGCATACCACATGACGACCTTGTCGCCTGCCTTGATCTGCTTGCCACCTAGCTCTGTATCCACAAGTGCGGTGCGGCGCATATACGCTAGTGGTGTCTGCCAGCGAATAATCTCAGACACCATGTTGCGAATCAGCACAGGTTTCGCACGCAGCTTGTCGTACTCAGCTGGATTCTCATTCAAAGCGAGCACACCACCGGAGATGGAGTTTCGTGTTGTGTCGTTTCCGCCGACTATCAGAAGAAGCACATTGCCTAGGTATTCCTCCTGCGGCATATTGCGCGTGGCTGCACCGTGGGCAAGCATAGAGATTAAGTCGTTGCCCGGCTTTTCGTTAACACGCTCGTTCCAAAGACGGATAAAATACGCGAAGCATTCCTGTAGTGCCTCCCAGCGTTCCATCTGATCACTAACGACTCCCCCGCCGGGAATTGCCGTCGCCGCATCCGACCAGCGGGTTAGCTTGCTTCGGTCCTCAAATGGAAAATCGAACAGTGTGGCGAGCATCTGCGTGGTGAGCTCGATTGAGACACGCTCAACCCAATCGAATTCTTCGTCGATCGGCAAATCATCGAGGATTGTGCATACTCTCTGCCGAATCAGGCCTTCTAGATTTTTCAAATTCGAGGGAGCGACCACATCCTGAACAACGCGGCGTTGCTCGTCGTGTTTCGGCGGATCCATGGATATAAAAGCGGGGAGCGTGAACTCTTCAAAGCTATCGACAATGCCGATAGTTGGTTCGGAAGAATAAATATGCGGTGACGTATCCACCTCCATAATATCCTTGTACTTCATAATCGACCAATACGGGCCAACCGCGGACTCTGGGCAGTAATGAACTGGTGACTCAGCGCGCAGGCGTTCCATGAAAGGCAAAAATTCATTCGCCCTCCATATACCAGGATGGGATAGATCGATCTTCTCGATTGACATGGAATAGGGATCCTTTCCTACCATGCTCCACTTGCTTTGCTTAGGCACTTGGCCACTCGACACATCGCTCATACTGCCATCCCCCCACAGGATATTGATTGAGTTTTAAATCACTCGCTCAAAAAATTAGAACTGAAACTCAGGCGTGGTAACAACCAAGCCATCTAACTCCTCAGTCACCGGAATCTGGCAAGACAGACGAGAGTTATCTTTGCGATCGGTGCTCAAGCTGAGCATCGCTTCCTCGGTGGGGCTTAGCTCCCCCACCTTCCCTAGCCACTCTTCTTTTATATAGACATGACAGGTAGCACAAGAGCAAGAACCGCCACAGTCTGCATCGATGCCCGGCACGCCATTGGTTACAGCCGCCTGCATTACAGACCCCCCTGTTGATACCTCTACAGGATGCTCGTTACCGTCATGCTCGATGAATAGTATATTTACCATGAAACCAAAACCCTTCTCTCAGGAAAAATCGAAGCCGCAACAATAGCAAGGAATCCCGGCAAGAAAAAGACGGTTTCCTCATTTGTGGCCAATTCATAGGGACTGGCATCATCAGGACTGGAGCCTACAACAGCCGGATTGATAAAAGCCTGCAGCCAGTATCAGGCTTCAGATCGAACTGAGCAGAGACCGGCCTACCTGGTGATGATACGGAATTCCCTTGAAGTTTTGTGCATGCAGAGTTAATTTGAATTCGTACTATCGCCATCCAACCGTTAATCCGACAATGATTTGGAGAACACGATGCTTCAACGAATTCTTAGCACACCCTACTTTGGCTTTGGCTTACTCCTGCTAGCGCCTGCCCTAATGGCGCAAGATAGCGCTAACCCGCGCACGGAATATGGCCAACCCGACATTCAGGGTACCTACACTTTCAGAACACTGACGCCACTGAATCGTCCGCCGGAACTCGCAGATAAAGCGACTCTGACCGCAGCAGAAGTCGCCGAATGGGAACAATTCGAATTACGCCGACAGAATCGCGATCTAATTATCGACTCAGTAGGCGGCGCGGGTTATCCACCAGGGGTGATTTCCTACAATAATTTCTGGTACGAGAGAGGCACCAATGCCCTAGGCGACTATCGAACATCGCTTATCTACGATCCTCCCAATGGTAGACGCCCACCCTTGAATGCAGCTGGCACGGAACGCCGTGAGGCTCGACAGCAAATGTTGTTTGAAAGCGCAGGACCTGAAGGTCGCACCACAGTCGATAGATGTCTTACCGGCTTCGTTGCTGGGCCGCCGATTGTCCCCGGTGGTTACAATAACAATATGCAAATAGTACAAACCGCGAATCAAATCATGATTCTCAACGAGATGGTGCATTCAGCACGCATCATACCCATCGCAGATGCGCGAGAAACGAAACAATTATTATGGGAAGGCAATTCCGTCGCCCACTGGGAGGGTGATACGCTCGTTATAGAAACGAAAGACTTCTATCACCACTACAATGAAGAGGGTATTTCTGAGCAGGCCAGGGTGACCGAGCGTATAAGTCGCATTAACGAAGAAATGCTGGAATATGACTTCACCGTTGAAGACCCACTGTCATGGGATATTCCCTGGTCCGCCAAATTTCCTCTGCAGGTTTCGGCCGACCCTGTTTATGAGTATGCCTGTCACGAGGGCAATCATGGCCTAGTAGGCATCTTAGCTGGATGGCGACGTTATGAGTCTATGGGCATGAATGGAGACGGCACGCCACTTGGAACAAATGGAACTGTGGCCGCTGATGAGTAGCTAGGTAGCAGCAATTGTTTATCGATTAACAAATTACAAAGTTGGAATTAGCGGAAAAGGCATGGATCTAGAACAGGCAGCATTTGTAGCAGAAGTAATCAGTGGAATAGGCGTTATTTTATCTTTAATCTATCTGACATCTGAGGTACGCAGAAGCACAAAACAATCGCAACGGGAGTCTATGGCTTTGTTAACTGCGAAGCGAACCGAAATAATGTATCAAGTAACAGACAACCCCGAGTTGGCATCTATTGTTTGGCGCTGTTTGTCGGGAGCCCGAGTTCCCGCTCACCAATGGGCCCGGTACAGTCTTTATCTCACCACCACCATGGTGACGATTGAGATGGGGTTTAAGAAAATCTGGGACAACGAGGTAGACGCTGTAACCGCCAAAACCTGGCAAGAGGGAGCGGATTTTTGGTTTAAGTATCCTGGCATGAGAACGTGGTGGAAAGCCGGTCAAATAGGCTTTTCCGATATGTTCCGCGACTACATCGATGAACGGTTTAAAGTTGTTGAGGTGGACGGTAGCGATGCTAAGCAGATTGTTGCTTCGTTACCTAGTGCTGATTAGATCCTGCTCTTACCTAGCTAAGAGAAAAAAGTTATTAAACTATAGAGAATTTGCCAAGCAGCTTAGTTAAACGTAAGTTGAAGGTAGATACAGAAATGGTCTTAGAAATCCAATATTCCAACCTACTTAATTCCATTGATGCAATTCTCTGTTGTAAGCACTCCGTGAACAAAGGCTGGGAAATTGACATCTAAAGTCGCTTCCATTTCTTGCATATTGAATGCGCCAATTATGTCTTTCAATAAAGCGAGTTGGCGGAGAGGCAGGAGTCGAATTTTATTTCTATCTTATTGTTTTATAATACTATTTTAGTATAAAAACTCGGTTCGTGTTACATTAGGCCAAAGTCAACGGCTTATGCAGCTCCCAAGTCCTACTTCTTGGAAATAGCTAATCAATAGCTATCTGAGCTTGATTCTTACCCCTGCGAATACTGTGTGCAAAGTACAAACTGACAATGAACAGAAACAATGGCAAACCGACTCGCCCAGCTAGGACCCAATAATCGCTAGCCGTCCTCAGGTAATAAAAATTGATTTGCTCCATCCATTGTATGTTGACCATTGATAGAACGAGTACCTGAGCTACAAGGGACATATAAACTAACGAATAGCTTATAACTGCCATCCAGAATTGAGCCTGCGTTAGCTTATGTCCAACCAAATAACTTGCCGTCAACCAACCAAAGAGTATCGTTATCCATAATTCATAAGCCGATGCAACCATCGCTTCATTTGCGTCGAGATGCTCAACAACCTCAGCGGTGGTCAACCCATTATCTGTTTGAGCTGTGGCCAAGGATGAGATTGTGAGTAGCAGCACTAAGATGATTAATCGCATGAGTCATTCCAAATCAGAAGCCTATTCCCTGAATTCAAGGAATATAATAATTTGGCCTAAGTGTACCTGCCAATGCCTCTTTTTCAAGCATAGGGAGCGTATGTCCGCGCTAACAAATACCTATATATCCAAGGGAAAGGCTTTAACTACCCTCCTCTTATCGATTATTCAATTGACCCCCGTAAAAATCCAAACTAATCTCTGTGACAGCATCCTAATAATAACCATAGGGAGCGGCACTATCGTTACCGTTAATTACTTAATCCCACGGCTACTAACAATATTTTTCGCCATATTCCTATCTTCCACATCAGCTATGGCTGCCGAAGAGGATATGAGCTTTAAAGCTGTTATGGCTAGGGCTGAACAAGGGGATGCAGCCGCTCAGTCCAACTTAGGCTTTAAGTACGAGTTCGGAGACGGTGTTTATCAGGATTATGCCGAAGCATATAAGTGGTATCGGTTAGCAGCTGATCAAGGGGATGCAAACGGTCAGTGGAGCTTAGGCTCTTTTTTCTCCTTCGGAAAAGGTGTTGCTCAGGATTATGCCGAAGCATATAAGTGGTATCGGTTAGCAGCTGAGCAAGGGGATGCAAGCGCTCAGGAAGAAGTAGGCTCTATGTACTACTTCGAACAAGGTGTTACTCAGAGCCTAATAAAGGCTTATGCATGGTATTCACTAGCAGCAGCTCAGGACCACGAAAGGGGTCGAACGAATAGAGACATATTGGCAAGATCACTAACGCCAGACCAGCTCTCCCGAGGACAAGAGATTGCCACGCGTTGTTTCAATTCAGACTATAAAGACTGTGATTAACTAGGACGCATCAATTAAAAAACTAACAACACTAATCCTCCTACTCCTATCACCTCTAGTCACAGCGCAAGAGAAACAGATTTGGACTTGTCAGCAGCTGGCAGGAACACAGCTTATTTGGGAGAACGGCGCTTGGAAACAGGTTAGTGTAGAGCCTACACGTGTTCTACTCAGATTAGGCGGCGAATATTCCAGCTATAGAATGTTGGAAGAGGAGAGGCTGCTAGATTGCTCGGAAGCCTTAGATGGGAAAGTTAGTTGTTTAGATTCGCTAGGCTCTAAACTTATATATATTGATTCAACCTCTGGCAAGATGGGAAGGTCTACCTTGCTTGGCGCAGTACAGGCTGAAGATAGCAGGAGCGCATTAGCTACCGAAATTTACAACTGCACTAAGCTCTGAGCTTCTTGCTTCTAAAACCCGATACTAGCTATGCCCACCCTTTTTGAATTAATTGTTATGTGTCAATTAGTTCGTCCTCAAAGACCCAATACTCTCGCTCTGCTGCGCTATATTCATTTTCTGACATTAGGCCCTCATCAAAGATTGATTTCAACTCTCTTTGTTGAGTAGCAATATCATTAGCTCCTGAAAGAGCCACTGGGCTTAATTTTGAGCTGCAAACCGCCAGGGTCTGACAAGTTGCATTCCTTGTCCTTAGATTTGGCTCTCTTGACCTGTGTGTCGCCCAAAAGAGCTGCCGTATTGCCCACGATTCGACTCCTCTCGGATGCGTGTTACATTAGTTACTAGATAAGACAAGATGGCACTGGACAACAAAAGACGAAATATGTGTTTTTTTATAGTGTTCTAAGAAGTTTAAGATTTTGTTGGGCGCTAAAAGAAAGTCGAGTTGGCGGAAGAGGCAGGAGTCGAACCCACCAAGCCTGTCATTAACAGACTTCACCGGGTTTGAAGTCCGGGCACCCCACCGGGGATGATACTCTTCCGCCGTCGAGTTTAGCATAATCAGTATTGGAGTCACCCTCCCCAATACTTACGGAGTATCGTTCAGACCCCAGTCATATTTGAGATGACGAATGCGAATGTCATCAGCCAGAAGCTTATTTGTGGTCGCTTCGTCAACGTTCAACTCAGCCCCATAGGCAGCCAAAAATTCGGCCACCGAGTCGACTCCACCCCAACCCTTCTCAAAATCTTCTTCGTACCAATCGAAGATGCTCGAAATATACATGCGCCCATTATCGAAATAGTTACGGCTTCGGTCACTTAAGAACTTTTTCGTGCTGTCCTCCAGTTGCATCTCCAACTTGTCACTCACAAACGCCTCGCCACGAAGTGCTGGACATCCAATGGCAGCACAATTCACGGCGAAGTGAATCCGAGGCTCATTGTAGAGCCCCCAACCACGGATCATTCCATGTTCGATATCATCGAGGGTTACTGGCTCACCGAATAGCTTCGCGAAATTCTGATTCCATGCAGAGGATAAGAAAAAACCGATATCCCTGATGGAATCGATATCGGGGTATTCCTGCAGAATCACATCCACAGTGTAAGCATTGTAGGCGTTGATCAAGAAGGCTAGCTGAGCTGGCGTGGACCAGCTATCGAAAGTACTGCGCGGTACTTCGGCAATCCCGGCAAGATAGATCTGCAACTCCCGCCGGTCTGCTGCCATTCCCGAATAATCAAGCTGTGTGGCAACTCCACCATCGATCACTCTTACATGTTCTCGAAGCAGACGATCCCAGTCACCGTGATCGAAATCCGCTAGAGCATGAAGTGGAAGCATCAGTAAGATGCCAGCGAATGTTTTTAGCAATGGATTCAAGTTAATTACCCTATCTGTGTGTGACGACTTTCTCATTCTCTAGTTAAAGTGCTGGAAGCTGCCCACTCACTGGGCTGGAGGCTATCATGGCCTGAAAAAATGAAGTATGCTGCGAGCAACTATGACACGCTACCCCGATCACACCAAAACAATGTTTCACGCAGTAAAGATTAATTTCCAGCGGTCAATATAACAAGAAAGGGTTTAACCGAATCTATTTCAAAATAATTCACTTTTTGCCAATTCGATCCTCGAGAACCGAATTGCAAGGCATCGAGAGCTTGGAGAATCACCATGAAGCACGCTGAAATTACCGGATGGGGAAAATGTGTACCACCTGCGGTACTCAGCAATGATGATCTTGCCACTTTCATCGACACTTCCGACGAATGGATCGAGTCCAGAACCGGCATACGCGAGCGTCGTATCTGCCATACTAACTTTTCGGACATGGCAATTGTGGCGGCGAAGCACGCACTAGCGGCGGCCGACATGGATCCTATGGAGCTGGATCTCATCCTACTCGGCAGCCTGACCAACGACAGCCTCTGCCCTAACACTGCCTCATTGGTGCAAGACGCCATTGGCGCCCGCAATGCCGCATCGATTGACATCAACTCTGCCTGCACCGGCTTCCTTTACGGCCTGCACATTGGCACGAACCTCATCCGCACCGGCGCGCACAAAAAAGTATTGGTTATCGGTGGTGAATTTATTTCCCATTACATGAACTGGGCTAGACGCGACGTTGCGGTTTTATTTGGCGATGCATGTGGCGCTGTAGTCATAGAAGCTACCGACAAAGAGGTCGGCCTTCTAGCGGCTAAGATCGGTTGTGAAGCCGATGCAAAATACGCCATCCAAATTACTAATCTCGGCTCAGCCTATAGCCGATTGAGCGACGAATTCTTGTACGTTGGTTGGAATTTCGAAGGGCAGGAAGTCTTCAAGCGAGCAGTAAAGGCGATGTCACAAGCCTGTCTGGACGTTTTGGAAGAGACCGGCGTGAGCCTCGATGAGGTAAACCTTGTTGTGCCTCATCAGGCGAACAAACGCATCCTCGATGCCCTCGCCAAGCGAGTAGGCATTCCGCAGGAAAAGGTTTTCGTCAATGTTCACAAATACGGCAATACTTCTGCGGGCACTATCCCGGTAGCACTCACCGAGTCGTTAGAAGAGAACCGAATCAAGCCCGGAGATTATGTGCTTTCTGCTACTTTTGGCGCTGGACTTACTTGGGGAGCTGCTCTTATACGCTGGGGAGACCGCGTTACTCCACTAAAGCTAAGCGACGCCGAGATGCCCCCTTGCAATCAAACCGCATTGGAAATACTTGCACCTCACATTAAACGTTATTCAGAGCACGCCGCAAAATCTGCGGCGGATTAATTGTCTGTGCTATACAGGTAGGCAAAGCGACTACTGCAGACCTGCCCTAATCAAACCTTTCCCGCTACACAAATGGAATCTATTGTGACTCTGTCTTTTCTCATTTGGAGTACTGTGATCGCGGCCTTCATCGGCTTCTGGTGGGGCGGCGACAAAGTTAAGAGTCTTGCCATGACCCACGTATACAGACTCTGCAAAGAACAGAACCTGCAACTCTTGGATCAGACCATGGTCTTGAAAGGCGTTTGGCCGGTGCGCGACAGCGAGGGCTTGATGCGACTAAGAAGGCGTTACAGCTTCGAGTTCACATCAACCGGCGAGGCCCGATCTCAAGGCACCGTGGAACTACACGGCATGCGCTTGAACAAACTGCATCTCGACCCCCACATGCTTCCCGAAGACCACGACAAGTTTCTACACTAGCGTTCCTGCTCAGCATCGATCGACTTCCGCAGGGCAGGATAAAATAATAGTAGCGCATCCGCTCGAGCAGCCACATAAATTATCATTGCCCACCACAGCCCGTTTACCCCAAATCTATCCATTAGTACCCACCACGCAAGCAGAAAAACTGCGATGGAGAGAATGGCAGCATTACGCATTTGACGCGTAAACGACGCGCCGATAAATATTCCATCCAACTGGAATGCGGCAAAGGAAAAGAAGATGTAGATTGCCGCTAGGAATACCGAACTGCGCGCCGCATCTTGAACCGGCTCGATGTCGGTGAGCAAAGCCACCGCTTCATTTCCAAAAAGCAGTAGCAACAACGCCAATGCAGCCGCAGTCACAAGCGCGAGAATACTCGAGCGCTTTACCGCAACATCAAAAGAGTCTCGACGCTTCGCGCCCACAGAAGAGCCAACCAAAGATTCGACAACAAATGCATATCCGTCGAGGAAAAACGCCGCGAAAGAGATAAGCTGCAACAAGATGTGATTCGCGGCGAGCACAACATCGCCGAACTGCGCACTCTGATTAATAAAAAAACCAAAAGAGAAGACCAGGACTAGCGTGCGAATCATGATATCTCTATTCGCTGCCAACATTTTTCTAAATGAGGCGGAATCCAGCACGCGAGACCGCGGCCAAAATTCGCTACCGGGCGTACGACGAGAATCTAACTCACGCACGATAAGCCAGACAGCAAATATCACCGTAGACCATTCAGCGATGACAGTACCTAAAGCAATGCCCGCGGCACCCCAGCCTAGAACTCCTGCAAAGTAGATATCCAGGCCAATATTAAGCCCGTTAAGAAACAGCTGTACCAGCAGCAGCTGACGGCTATTACCCAAGCCAATCAACACACCCATCAAGGCAAATGTAGCTAGGGTGGCAGGTGCACCCCATATACGAATATTAAAGTACTGCTGGGTGACTTCTTCAACGGGAGCACTACCATCCAACAAAGACAGAGCAACAAGCCGGATCGGCAACTGTATCGCTATCAGCAATAGACCAAGCCCGACGGCCAATACCAGCGCCCTGCCCAGAATCGCGCGAATTTCTACCTGATCACCTGCCCCCAAGGCCTGGGCAACAGAACCTGTAGTCCCCATGCGCAGAAAACCAAAACTCCAGTAGACGAAGGAAAATATTAACGCTCCAAAGGCTATGGCACCCAAGTCGGTGACACTGCCTACGTTGCCAATAACGGCAGTATCAACAAGACCAAGCAGCGGCACAGCGGCATTCGCAAGAATGATAGGCCAGGCTTTTTCGAGTAGGTAGCTATAGCTTATGGATTCGGGGTTCTTCATAGTTCTGAAAATTGCGTAGTTGAAAATCTAGTTAGATAGCACTCGGCATGGCGTCGGATGAAACAACATGAGACCATCCAAATACTAAGCGAAGCTATAGAACAAGGCATTTACTATGATTTTACTTCACCATTTACGCATTGGCCGTTCACTTTTTACTGTGTGGCAGCTAGAAGAGCTTGGGATTGAATACGATCTCAAAGTTTACCACAGACATCCTGAAACATTTCTCGCCCCCGTCGAGCTCAAGGCAGTTCATCCTCTCGGCAAATCCCCAGTAATCGAAGACGGAGACCTCATACTCTCTGAGTCCAGCTCTATCACTACCTATCTGTTAGAAAAGTTTGATACGCAGAATAAATTCTCGCCTTCGAGAGACGATATCGCCAACTGGGCGAACTTCACTCAGTGGCTGCACTATCCGGAAGGCTCGGTGTTCTGCCCACTGTTGGTGAAGATGTTGTTGCTACGCTCAAATGAACCTCACATAACCCTAACTCCTTATAGCGAACGAGAAACAGCTCTACACCTCAGCCATATCGCAAATCAGTTAGGCGACAATGAATACATAATGGGTGAGAATTTTACGGCGGCAGATTTTGGTGTGACCTACGTTGTTTCGCTAGCGAAGCGTTTAGGCTTACTGGATTCTTATGGGAGTTTGAATGACTATTTGGAGCGGAACCTTGCTAGACCCGCGTTCAAGCAAGCCGTGGAGAAGGCGGTAGAATAGACTGGATGGACTGCTGCTCTTTGACTATCTAGTAAGGGCAGCGATTTCTTCTAGCACCTTTAGCTTTTCAGCAAATCGAATCTCTTCCCTTGATGCAGTAGTTTTCAACCTTACCCGAAAATCAATGTTTTACCCATGAGTACCGCTATTTACTTGAAAGCGCTTCGATATGCCCCCTATACTAGTGGCAACTTATAGAATTGCCAGTTAAAACTATCAGTCGGCATACACAAAAAGACCGACATTGGCGCCTCTGAACTTCATGAAGAAGGACACAGCCGTGACTGATACGAATCAAGCAGAAAAGAGCATGCCTGCTGGCATGTTCGATATAGCCATTAATATACTGACCTCTCCTACTGAAGCATTCAATGAGCTACGGCTGCGTCCTAGCAAGCTATTTCCTCTGGCCGTTATAGTCCTTAGCACCGCCGCTGTAATGTTTTGGTATTTCACTGTTGTGGACTTCGATTGGTATATCGACGACACGCTTTCAGTACGAGATCTTACTGAAGAGCAAACCGAAGCCGCACGTGAACAAATGACATCGATGTCGCAGTCAACATTCAGATTGATAAGCACTTTAGGCAGTGCCTTCGGCATACTCATCGTCTATATCTTGCAAGCTGGCTATTTCAGTCTAACTTCGGCCATCAGTGGCAGCGGTCAAAAATTCGGCCATTGGTTCTCACTCGTGCTTTGGACAGGACTACCTTACATACTCTCTGTTGTAGGAATGATAGTCACCCTCTCCTTAAGCCCTAATGGGCAATTAGCAGCATACGATCTAGATCCGCTAACCCTTGCCAATTTAGGCCTTCAGTCCAACAACAGTTCTCTTATGACAGTTTTCCAGAACATCAATTTGACCATGATGTGGAGCCTGGCACTGACAGTAATGGGATACAAACAGTGGATCGAGTGCAGCATACTCAAAGCTTTGGCGGTAGTTTTGGCCCCCTACGCAGTAATAATGTTGATTGGAGTGTCTTTCGCACTCGCTTGACCCCAATTATGTTAGCTTCCAACCTATAAATGGTAACTCTGAGAATCGACAACCGTTATAACGTTGTGAATTATTCGGTTTATCACTTGTCTGATGACTTTCAGGAACATGGACTCGTACTATGAATGCAAAGAAATTGATATTGGTCGTGCTCATTGCAGGGTCTGTAATTGCCCTACCGTTTATTAACCGGGCATTTTTTGGTAACGACGCGAAGGAGGTCAATGTATCGACTCTATCGCAGCGCGTAATTAGCCCATCAATTCTCGCCTCGGGTTTTCTCGCTCACGAGGAAGAGGTCATGCTCAGTTCCGAAGTTATCGGAAAAGTCTCTCAGCTGTTCGTTGAGGAAGGCGACACTGTCATCGAGGGTCAATTGCTTCTGCAGGTAGATGACAAGAACTTCATCGCTGGACTGGAACAGTCCGAGGCCGCCGAGCGTATTAATACCATCGACATAGAGAGGCAGGAAGTTCGTATCGAGAACCTGTCCCGACAATTCGAACGCAGTAAGAGCCTGCACCTGCGCAAGATGATCGGTGACGATGAGTTCGACACTATCAAGAATCAACTAGACCTCGCTCGCATCGATTTGAAATCTTCTACAGAACGACTTACACAAGCTCGCGCACAACTAGACCAGGTGAATGACAACCTAAGCAAGACGAAGATTGTTTCCCCAATAGAAGGCGTTATCACTAGCCTAGATATAAAAGTGGGCGAAACAGCCATCGCCAGCTCAACAAATATCCCCGGCTCTTCACTAATGACCATCGCGAACCCGGCGAGCATCTATACAGAGGTGCTCGTGGATGAGGCTGATGTAGCCACTATAGAAATTGGTCAACGCACAGAGATTGTTGCTATCGCCTATCCTGACCAACCCATGCAGGGAGTCGTCCGCTATATAGCAAACACGGCAAAAGTAGCCCCGGGCCGACAGGGCCTTAGCTTCACAGTTAAAATCGAAATCACCGATCCTGGCGACGTAGTACTTCGCCCCGGAATGTCCTGCCGCGCCGAGATATTCACACGCCAAGATCAAGAAGTAATAGCCGTACCTATTCAAGCTGTGATCTTCGAGGAAGATCGCTCCGCGCTGCGTAGCGAGTATTTTGTATTCGTGAACGATGACGGCATCGCTAGAAAGACGAAGATAGAAGTCGGCATCTCCGACGACGAATACCAGGAGTTGATGAGTGATATCGATGACGACATCGAAATAATAGTTGGTCCCGATCAGGAACTCCGTCATCTACTAGAGGGCGACAGGATCGACACCACTCGCATCGAACTTCAGTAAGCTGAATAAAACTACTATGGCACTTATCGAACTTAACGGCATTACCAAGTACTACGAGATGGGAGACCAGGTCGTAAAGGCACTTGATGGAATCGATATTGATGTCATAGAAAATGATTACCTCGCCTTCATTGGCTCATCGGGATCCGGCAAGTCGACCATGCTGAATATTCTAGGCTGCCTAGATAGACCCAGTAGTGGGCAATACCACTTGAATGGCAAGAACGTCGAAAGCCTTGACGCGAATGAACTCTCCGAGATCAGAAACCTTGAGATCGGTTTTATTTTCCAAAGTTTTAATTTGTTGCCCCGTGCCACGGCTCTTGGCAATGTGATGCAGCCGTTAGTGTATCGCAGCATCGGCTATCGCAAGCGCAAGGAAATGGCGATGGAAGCACTGCAGCGCGTAGGCTTGGGCGATCGCACCGACCACCTTCCCAACCAACTTTCTGGCGGCCAGCGGCAACGGGTTGCCATCGCTCGCGCGCTCGTTACCCACCCATCTATTCTGCTTGCCGACGAACCCACTGGAAACCTGGACTCACAGACCACCATCGAGATCATGCAATTGTTTGATGAGCTGCACGCCGAGGGGCATACACTGATAGTCGTGACCCACGAAGATGAAATCGCAAAGCATTGCCACCGTGTGGTGGAAATGAAAGATGGCAAAGTATTTAACGACAGCACCACCAGTTCTGCGACGGTGACTAACTAATGTTTTTTGCACTCATAGAGAGTTCGCGCTCAGCCTTAGTATCGATCTACGCCCATGGGCTACGCAGCTTCCTGACGACGCTAGGCATTGTAATCGGTGTCGCCAGTGTTATAGCCGTGGTATCAGTCACGCAGGGAATGAGTTCTTTTATCGGCGATACTTTCGCCTCCCTAGGCTCCAACAGTCTCACCATCCAATCCTATACTCCCTTCGAAGATCAGATGAAGGGAATCCGTGCTCGGCTCACGCCAGAAGATATGGAGCTGATCGAGAGACGCGCAGAAGGAGTTGCATCGATAACTCCCATCCTCTACGCGGATCGCTCATCGCAGATCAAATTCGGATCACAGACAGCCTTTAGCAGGATCATGGGAACCACTTATGCCTTTCAGGAAGTCTCGCAAAACTATATGTCTGTCGGTCGGTTTCTTGCGCAGAGTGACAATCTGACACGCCGAAGAGTCGCCGTCATCGGCGACAAAGTTCGGGAAAACCTCAGCCTGCCGGATAATCCAGTTAATGAGTACGTGGAAATCGGTGGCGAATGGTTCAAGATTGTCGGCCTGATGGAAGCCAAGGGAGACATCATGGGCCAGAGTCAGGACGATATCGTGCTGGTGCCCTATAACACCATGCGCAGCCTACTAGGCAATCAGAGCCGTACCGATATTCAGATTCAGTTGAGCCTGAGTGAATCTGCAACCGTAGAGAATGTAAGCCAGCAGCTTAGTACCCTACTACGCAACGCCCATGATTTAGACAGTGACGAGGACGACGATTTTCAGATACAGACAGCCGAGCAATTGATGGAAACATTCGATACGGTGATCAACATGGTCACACTCGTCATCGGAGGCATCGTGAGCATCTCGCTGCTGGTAGGTGGCATCGGCATCATGAACATAATGTTAGTTTCAGTCACCGAGCGCACCCGAGAAATTGGTATCTGCAAGGCAATCGGCGCGAAACGCCACCACATACTCATGCAGTTCCTTATCGAGGCACTTCTGCTGTCTCTACTGGGTGGATTAATCGGCTTAGCGATTGGCTATGGCCTAGGCACGCTGATATCCAGTAGCATCCCCTCATTTCCACCTGCGAGCATTCCGCTCTGGTCCATCGCCCTCGCATTAGGATTTTCCGGCTTCGTTGGGGTGCTCTTCGGCATATTACCGGCGGCCAAAGCGGCTAATCTAGATCCTATCGATGCTCTGAGGTATGAATAGACAGCCAATGAAGCTAGATCGTGCACTATTGAAGAAAATTCTCTACATCATGATCATCCTGGTGATGGCGCCATTTGCACTAGAAATTGTTTTGTTAGCCGACGTAGTCGGTGCAGAATTCGCCGCCTTATTTGCTATTTATTATTTAAAATCAATAGCTTATTTAGTATACGAGCGCTGGCTCGAAGCTAAGCGCAAGATGGTCAGCATCTGCACTTTACTCGCCGGGGTTTACCTTTTTAAACCCCGCATCATGCTTCCCCACTTCGCCGCTAGCAGCCTACTTTTGCTACTAACTAGCTCCCTTTTGCTCAGCTGCCTGATGTGGCTACCACCGATTTATTTGAGCTCCGGCCCACTAAGCTGACTCAAATCAAATCCTAGGCACTCTAGCTACTGCAATCCGGCCAAAAAATGTGCTAATCTGCGTCCCACATTGGCCATCTAGCATGTCCATCCATCGAATAGAGATAAGTATTAAGTAGTCTTAGAAGTGTTTAAAAATTCCGCAGACCGCTGGCCGGTATTCTTCATCCTCTCCCTTAGTGCATTGGATTTTGCTCTCTATTTCCTAGTTAGCAATCCCTACGTACTGGGTATCTATTTTTTCGCGATGATAATTCCCAAGTCGCAGATCTGTGCCTGGAATCATCATCACCAGCACGCCCCTACATTCAAAACCGTAATACCCAATCGAATACTAGAATTCTTCTATGCACTGCACACTGGCGTAACAACCAATCTCTGGGTACTGCACCATAATTACGGGCATCACAAACATTTCCTCGACCAGACAAAAGACGAAAGTCGCTGGAAGCGGGATAACGGCACGAAAATGGGCGAGCTGGAATATAGCCTTATGATCACAGTGACTGCCTACTACCGCGGTTATCTAGTAGGTAAGAAGCACCCTAAAGAACAGCGAGATTTCATTCTCTTTTCCATAATTACATTCATACTTATCGCAGGCTTGGTGGTGTATAAACCAATGCCTGCATTATTCCTATTCGTGCTTCCGCTGTTTTCAGGTCTATTCATGACAGCCTGGGCAACCTACGATCATCATGCAGGCTTGAATACAGAGAACGAATTCGAGGCATCGTTTAACAACACCAATCGCTGGTATAACTTATTTACCGGTAACCTCGGCTATCATACTGCACACCATTACAAACAGGGTCTGCATTGGTCAAAGCTGCCGCAGCTGCATGAGAAGATCAAAGACAAGATCCCAGAAGAACTCATTCAAACAACCTGGGTTTAGAAACGGGATTCAAAAATATTGAACACACAAAAAAGGGGATCAAATTGATCCCCTTTTTTGTGCCTATTGCAGTTCAAAGAACTAACTGGCTGGCTAGTTACTAACACTTTGAATATAAATATCACTATTGTTAGTTCGCAGTGTCACCCGATCGCCGCCGCCATTAATATCACCCCTGCCTACGATGTCTCCATCGTCTTCCTGAATAGTCAGCGGAAAGTCAGTATAGATGCGATAATCACCGCGAGACCTTCTGGATACTTCTAGATTCGCTCTGATGCTCGCTTGAAAGTCGGATGGAACTCGCAGTGTGATATCCCCACCCGAGGTATCTAGTTCTATATTTCCATCAACACGCCCTGTCGTAGTGGTTATCTCTACCTCTATTCTGCCACCCGAAGTATCTGCGTGAACTGCACCTATAGCATTGAGTACCGTGATATTACCACCAGAGGTATCCGCCTCGACTGGACCATTCGCTGCATCGATCTCGATGTTGCCGCCGCTCGTGTCGGCTTTAACACTCGTGTCGCTACCAGCTAGATGAATGTTTCCCCCAGAAGTATCAGCAACGATCGAACCCATAGCCCATGCTGCTCGAATGCTTCCACCCGAGGTATCGAGACGCACCCGACCAGTGCTCTCGCCCACTTCTATACTGCCTCCAGAGGTATCCGCTTCGATATCGCCTTGCACATCACCTATACGAATGCGTCCACCGGAGGTATCGGCTAGTACATCACCCAGCACATCGCCTATGGTGATATTTCCGCCAGATGTGTCTACTTCGACGTCGCCAGTAGCACCGCGAACCTCGATATTTCCGCCTGAAGTATCGGCATGAATATCACCGCCGGTAACCACACCGATCTCGATGTTGCCGCCGCTCGTGTCCGCCTCAACTTCGCCAGATAAATCTTCGACAGTGATATTGCCACCACCCGTATTTAGCCTCACGTTATATTGCACGGGAACGTCTACCGAGAATCCGATACTAGAGCGACGCATGCCGAATAAACTGCCTCGAGAATCCGCGACTACAGTTACATCATTTCCGCTCTGATCAATATCCACTTCGAAGCCGCTGGCATTTCGCACACGCACTCTGACGAGGTTTTGGTCCCAAGTGTTAACATCGATAGAGCCTGAGTCACTCTCAATGTTGAGCGTGCCGTTAGCAAGCACTTCGAACTCACGATCGATATCATCGCTGGCCGCTTGCACGCTAGCCGTGAAAGCAATTAGCAACGGCAAAACCGCCGATCTTAATGTTGCTGTTAGATTATATGTCATGGTGTTTCCTCTTTAGTGCATCTTCGTAAGCGTACGCTTGTGTACGGATTTACAATTTGGTTTACGTAGACCTAACGATCAGATCACCGCGCTGTCTGATTGCTCTACTATCATTTTGGATTGTGCGCGGATGAATTCATTGCTATCCACATTCATTTTTTGACGAAAAATTTGCAAGGTCTCTTCCTCAGGATAGGCAGCCAAAGCCTGAAACGCTTCCAGCCTAACGCCTTGATTCACATCGTCATTAAGCGCATTACGCAGTGCCTCTCGCACATCCTCTTCATGAGCCAAAGCAACTAAGGAGCGCACAGCCTGATAACGCACGCCAGGGTTGCGATCATTCTTGAGCACATGAATAAGCGCCTGATATACCTCATTACCAGCAGATACCGGTTGCAGCGCGTCTATCGCATCGAGTCGCGATGCACTACTTATGTCATTCTGGAGCGCTACTGCCATAAGGCCATGAATATTTTGGTCGGCAACGTTGCCGCTGATACGTGTCTCTGACGCAAGAGAGAAAGACAGGTCAATATCACCGGTAGTAGCGTCATAGCCATTTACCTTAAGCTGGTAGATTTCATAGTCTTCGTTGTTAACCAATTGAAGAGGTGTAAAGTTCGCATCAACAGTAGAAGCAACCAAACCTTCGACCACTGTCGAATCAGGCGAGGTTGCCGGCGAGGCAACATAGATACCAAGCACGAAGGTCATTGCCATGGCCGCGCCCTGAAAGGCAACAGTGAGCGGCCTCTCAGCCAAGCCATCCAACCATTGTCGGAACGAGAACAGACTGCGACTTTGCTTCTGCAGATTCTGATGCAATAGCCAGCGATTGCCTTGTAGACGGTCGGCAGTCAGTGAAGGCTGCGTGCCGATAGGAATTGCACTATCCAAACGCTGCTCGTCTTCCAACAGTTGCCGTAATTGAGAATTAGTCTCCAGATCTTTCTCAAACTGGCGCACCTCTGCAGCATCTAGATCTCCATATAAGTAGGAGATAATGCGCAGCTGTAATTGCTCTGTATTTTCTGGAATAGTCATAACTTTTTTCCTAACTAGTGATATTCCCGCAATATTTCTTTCAGTTTATTTCGTGCCCTAAACAGCACAACCTTCACCGAACTATCCGTGCAGCCCATAACTTCTGCTGCTTCTCTAATCTTGAAACCTTGTTGATGACAGAGCACAAATGCTATTCGTTCGTTGTCGCTAAGTTTCAACATGGCCTTGTTAATCTGTGTATTCAGCTCGCTATCTAGAGTTGAGGATTCTGGCGATCTGCTTTCTATGTAAGTCTCTTCGTGTTCGTACTCGCTCTGAATTATCGCCAGTTTCTCCCAAGTCCGCTTCAGCTTGCGCCGATTCGACAGCGCTGTATTGACAACGATCTTATGCAACCAAGTACTGAATTTGCTCTCCAACTTAAACTTCGGCAATGCCCTGAACGCTGCCAGCATCGCATCCTGATAGATATCATTCGCATCATCCGGTGTATGGGCAAAACCCGCAGCTACAGCCAGCATCTGGCCTTCCAGCAGGCGAACGAGCCTCTCAAACGCGGCTATATTGCCCGCTTGCGCTGATCTAACCAGCTCTTCTTCAGTTTCCTTCAACAAGGAAAACCCCCAAAATTGATGCTCTTCGGCCTTTTTCGGCCCTTTTTGCTTGTTCTGTAGATTAGAGTGTACTTCCGACGAAAGGGTTAACAAGAGATTTAAAAAAATATCGGTCTATTTTCTCCGGGAACCACAGTTCGAATAGACATTGCCAGAGGCAGGAGAATGGACGAGGGACTTTTTACTGAAAAAAGGCAAAAAAAAAGCAGAGCATGGAGCCCTGCCAAGTACTACCGAGTCGTTGTGGCCAGCTAATGGAGAGAAGCTTTACTGCTGTGTCTGCTACTCGCTTTCTGCTTCCTCTGAAACTTGAGGAGGACTAGTAGGAGGCCGCCTACGCTGTGGACGTTGGCCGCGCTGCCCAGTTCCACGCGCCTGACGTATGCGCTTACGCTCGCGAAGCGCTTGGCGCTGTTCATCGCTTAGAGATTCAATTTGCCGCTGCCTTTCTTCACGTCGGGCTTCGCGTTGCTGCGCCTGCCCCACATCCAGCCCCTCGGCGTCTTCCGCATCCTGCCCGTAGACTGCCGGTGCTATCAAAAAGAATCCCAACATGATGAGTACTAACCGAGAGAGTCTCAGCATTATCTAGTCTCCTCTACATAAGATGTGGCATTCGGACTGAATTTCGAGTCCAGTGCTGCTGCCGTTACTCAGTAGAACGCGTAGCTAAGTGGTCGGTTTACAAGAGAGGAAAGATTTATTCAGAGAAAAAATAAAATCGGCAGATGCTCGCTAAGACTCTATCCAACTAAGAATGGTGCTAGCAAGTTGGTCCGGTTTCTCAAAAGGCAGAAGATGACCCACGTCTTCGATCTCGATGAAATCAACATTTGAAGACATCGACTGCCACTTATTCCAGGAGGAAACAGCAAGGGTATTGGAATCCTGTGCGCGAATTGCCAAAGTAGGCACGCGAAGCTGCGGCAGTAAGCGCCAGAGATTGTGAACGAGAGTGTAACAGCGTGCCTCCCACTCTCTACTGTAGGCAAGCGTAAAGACACCCGGTTCAATCTCTCTGGTTCCGTGCTGGACGTAGTCCCACAGCACTGCATCGCTAATCTGCCGAAACACCCGTTTCGGGCGGTAGTGCTCAAAGGCTTCCTGTCGGCTGGAGAATCGATCAACGCGAGTAAGCGTCCTTTTTACTAGCGGAATAACCTCCGGCCGAAATCGTCTGAAGAAGCGGAGGCCAAGAAGATAACGACGCGGCACTAGCACCGGTTCGATGAGTACCAGAGACTTAAACAGTTCTGGGCGCTGTACTGCGGCCATTAGTATTGCAGCCGTGCCCATCGAATGACCCACACTAACAACTGGCTGTTGGAGCTCGCTAACTAATTCGCAAATATCCTCACCAAATACGTCCCATGATTGAAATGTATCGAGCTCCGGCGGAGATTCCCATAGGGGGCGATGCAAGCTGGCAACGACTTCATGATTCTCGGCAAACGGTTTCAAGAACGCTCGATAGGCACCCGGTGGATAGCCATTTGCAGCAGCAAAGTGCAAAGCTGAGCCTTCGCCCCCCATATGCTGGTGAGGAGCGGATAATCGAGAATTCATGGACATAGCGGCTTACACGGAGTATTGCTCTAAGGAGGTACTATTCTGACAGAATCGCAAGACTATTTCAGTGGGAGTGATCCGCTATAAGCCTTAATAGAAGCGGATTTTCAGCATCCCCGGATTTTCGAGCTTGAAATTGGATGAATACCCTACCCTGTCTATTTACTCGATGATTAAAACAGATCAGTATAAGGACGTAGATTGCGCGCAGATGCGTGAAAACACCCATTCCCAGAGACGCTATCTTGGCACGCTCTTGGATAACAATTAGGAGAACCACTATGGAGTTTGAACTTCTATATTGGCACTGGATCATACTGGGCCTCATTCTCATGCTCAGCGAAATTTTTCTCGGCTCCTTTTTCATATTCTGGTTCGGCGCCGCTGCACTCAGTGTAGGCATAGCGATGCTGGTTATCCCCAACATGTCCGAGGCGGCACAGATAGTAATTTGGGGTTTTTCCTCATTGATGTTCGCCGTTGGCTGGTTCAAGTTTGTTAAGCCACTGTCACGAGATAATACGAAGGCAGGCTTATCCAGAGAAGCACTGTTAGGGCAAATTGGACAGGTACTGGATCCTCCGAATGGTGATAAATTCGGCATGCTTCGGTTCCCAGCTCCCCTTCTGGGGTCAGATGAATGGCTCATCATATCCGAAGACAAATTGACTGCCGGAGATAGGGTCAGCGTGATCGATCTATCCGGTAACTCACTTATAGTCGCCAAAGCATAAATCGCAAAGACATAAGGAACTCTATTCTACGAGTTCAAACTTTTAGCCAAGGAGAATTACAATGGAAGTTGGAACATTACTGGCCATCACGGTCGCTGCTTTCCTATTCATTACTCTCGCCCAAGGCGTTCGCCAAGTTCCGCAAGGTTTCAAGTGGGTTGTGCAACGACTGGGTAAGTACCACAGTTCGCTAAAACCCGGGTTAAATTTCATAATCCCCTATGTGGACAGTGTCGCCTTCAAAGTCACGACAAAAGATATCGTGCTCGATATTCCCTCTCAAGAAGTTATCACCAAAGACAATGCCGTGCTTATCACCAACGCGGTCGCCTACATCAATATCGTTTCACCGGAAAAAGCCGTCTACGGTGTAGAGAACTATGTCATAGCAATTCAAACCTTAGTCCAAACGTCCTTGCGCTCCATCGTCGGCGAGATGAGCCTAGACGACGCCCTCTCATCCAGAGATCACATCAAGGCGAAGCTGAAGGCTGCAATTTCCGATGACATCGCAGATTGGGGCATTACCCTAAAGACCGTAGAAATCCAGGACATCAACCCATCCGGCACTATGCAGAGCGCAATGGAAGAACAGGCCGCCGCAGAGCGAGCCCGAAGAGCAACAGTTACACGGGCAGATGGCGACAAACAAGCGGCAATCTTACAGGCTGAAGGTATGCTCGAGGCATCGAAGCGCGAGGCGGAGGGACAGGTAATTCTAGCCGAAGCCAGCAAGCGCTCTATCAGTCTTGTTACTGAGGCGATCGGCGACAAAGAAATGCCTGTGGTCTATCTACTAGGTGAGAAGTACATTAGCTCGCTGCAAAATCTCTCGGATTCCGACAATTCGAAATTTATAGTATTTCCTGCCGATATTCCGGCAGCGATCAAAGGCCTAATGGGCCGCTAGTCGGCAGCAATGAAACCAGGTAAGAAATTGTAGAGCTGCTAGGGGAGATGCAGGGCTTAGTTAGCGCGTGTACTTTAGCAGTGTACGCTCAGTGATAATCTTAATATCGCTACCCGCGCGCTTCAGCAGCAAGGCTTTCTCTATCTTTCGGCCATGACTAGTGTACAACCAATCACGACTGGCTAAGGTCCCTATCACTAAGTAGTCCACGCTCTTGTTCACGCTGGAATTAGTCTCGGCACCCAGACAGCACAGCATGGTATCCACCGATTCTCTGTCACCGCTAACGAAATCACCGGTTAGGCAGAATATCGATCCCGCCAGCTTCAGACTGTCTACCGAATCCTCCCAGACTTCTGTGGACGCCTCATAACTCAGACCAGACTCATCAGTATCCGTGCCGGTAACTTGGCGCACCGTAGCCAATAGATCTTCACGCTCTTCATCGGTGATGATTCCGTCTTCGAGTATGACAGCTAAGCGTTGCACGATAACACTCGCCGGCCATATCTCGCGCACCGATTCGTTGCTCTCAAGCCAGGAAGAAATTCCGGTTATCTCCTGATCATTCAGCACCCCATCAGAGGCGGTTCCAGTAAGAAAACCGATCAGTTCTTCGATATGGCCAACACTTTCGAGGGTTTCGGAGTTTTTGTCGGTGATGATCTGATTGATGCTCGCCTGCATCTGTTGCAACTCATCAGGACTAATTTTCCCATCTTCTAAGATTTCGCCCACCTGAGTGAGAATAGCTAAAACATTCTCGTCTTCGGAAAGATGTTCTTGCGATTGTAGCCAGGAATCGAGAAACAGTAACTCCATCTCATTGAGACGCTGATCTACGACAACACCCGCCAGAATGCCTTTCAAGCCATACAGCGCCCTGTCCTTCTCGTTGCTAAAGCTAAAAGCACGCTCGAGAGGCTGACTGTCAATTTCTTTGCTAATGTCCACGTGTAACGACCTGATTCGTTTTTCTTAGAGGCAATCATAAGACTTTACTATATTGCTGTCGAAGCATTTGATTGGATATCTCCACTTGAATAGCCCTAGATGCAAAAACCCGCCGGGTGGCGGGTTTTCAGGACTCAAACTGAATCAGCTACGAGAGTAAATTAGTTTAAAAAGTACCATTGATTTTCAGCGATACTACACGCCCGGACGTGGCACATTGATCTTCTATCTCTTCCAATATTCCAGAGGCAACACGTCCAATAAAGCGCTGCCTCTCGCGGCACTGTAAGTTGCTGGTCGCATTTCTCGCATCGAAGCGGTAGGTAGTGCCCCGAGAATCTACGAACTGTACGAAAGCATTCGTATTCGGCTCACCAATAAAGTCCGCTACGTCATCAATATCGTAGACCTTCTCATTGCTATCAAAACGGTTGCTCCACTCAAGTCCATAGTTCATGTTCCACTGCGGCACATCGTGACGAAATCCCAAATTGAAACGACCGCGCCCCATGCGCGCGAAACGGCGATCAATACCTAGGAAGGGATCCCTGATATTAGAATCCTGTACATTCAGCCGCGATGTCACTAGCAGGTTCGGCAAATTAATCATGCGCATACGAATACTTCCGCTGATCGTCATGCCGTACATGTCACCCTCACCGATATTGCCATTGGCCGACTGCAAATCGTCTTCAGAGGGAGAAACATCAATTCGGTCAATCTTGTCGTAGTGCTTATGATAGTAGATATTCGCATCCACCACGCCGACGTCGTTCGGCAAACGATACTGGGCATTTATATCGTACTTCCAGAACCACTCCTGACGCAGGTTCTCGTTACCAAACAGCGTGTTGGAATCGTTGTCCTGATCATCATTCACCGCGACGAAGTCACTGAAGCTCAGCTGCCTAACAACCTTCTCGATAGAACCCCGAAGCTGCAGCTGTGGCGTTAAGTTATAGCGTAAATCTACCTTCGGTTTCACGAAGTCAAAGTCGCGCTTCCTGTTAACGTCGCCAGACTGGCTTATCTCAGATAGCTCATACAATAAGGTACTTTCCAGCGATACACGGGAATTAATTATCCAGTTATGAATAAGGAAGGGCTCGTAGCGAATCTCTTCCACCGTAGAATTCGCATTCGTAAGTGTCTGAGGCACCAATCCGCCAAAGGCAGCTGACGGAGTTCCTGTAGCGCTAGGCAAACCTAGCGCTAGGCTCGAGTCCAGCGTCGTCTGTGCGCGCTCCGCACCAAACTCGATATCCTGTCCATCGAAAATCCCCATGGTATAGGAGCCACGTACGATGCGTTCTGTGGTGATGCTTGCAGAGTCGAGAAAGAGATCCTTGGACTCGCCGCCACCCGCAAACACTTCGTATCGTTCACGCGTCGAAGCTCGGTTGTTACGATTACTAATAAAGAGAACCTTGAAACGACTACCACTGTCAGTCAGGTACTCGTAGTCGCCACCGATCTCCCAGTTATCCCGCTCACCCGGAAGCTCTTCGCGCTCGGTGTAAGTTGTATTAGGCGAGACTCGCAGGTTCGTGGTGTAGCGCATCACATCCGTTGGATTATCGTTCTGTGAATACAGCGCATTTAATCGCACACTGCTCTTTGGGCTTATCTCATAGCCAAGATTTACACTGTAATCGTAGCTAGTCTGTTCTCGCGTTCTCTCTTCACGCACCTCATCGTTCACAGAAAAATCCCCAAGGATACTGCTCTCCTTGCTGAGGCGATGATCGTAGCGAGGCTCCGCAGTAGCGCTTAGCACATATTCAAACGCACCACTCTGACCACTATAAGAGAGCGAGCCACCCGGCTGAGTATTGCCATCCAGATAACGATCCATATTCACTTCATAGCTGAGGTTGTTTGAGGAGAGCTGCTCGAACAACACTACATTTACCACCTGACCACTGCCGCGCACATCGAGATCCCCCGAGGTGCCGCGAATGATTTCGATATAGTCGACTTGATCGGCGGTGATACGGTCCATCTGACCACTCGCCTGATTGTTCTTTCCAGCCGTGCGCTTGCCGTTAATTAGAACCTGGCTGCCGCCACTGCCGCTGCCAAGTCCCCTGCCACCGTTGCCGCCTCCCTGACGTGGTCCTCCACCGAAACTTCCACCACCTGTAGCCGATCCGACGCCGGGAATTCGATCCAACATATCCTGCGCGGTAACCGGATTGAACTCTGTGAAGTAAGACGCTGGGTAGAGCACCGTAGAGTCATCGCCGACGTTGTCCTGAGCGTTCGTGACCTGGCCCATGATCAATAGCAGAATGAGTGTGGCAATGCGGGTCAGGATATTGCCTGAAGAAAGGTAGTTTCTGCACATAGTTAGGGTCTCATTGTGGCTTGGTGACGCTGGGACTAGCAATGTCACTAAAGGAATCTGAATTCAGGATATCGGCTACGGCCGCTTTTTGACCCGAAATCGTTACAAATTGTTGAATTCCGGATTATAGAAGAAGCTTCACGCCTCATTTGTGACAAATTGTAGGCCATTCTGCCTCTGACACGCTTATCTGAGCGCCTGCGCTTGCTGCCCACGGGATTTCTTAATTTAGGCGGCCTGCGTTACACTTAGCGTCCTATTGAGAGTGGTTATATGAGTGACGTAGAACAAGCAATGAACAGCGAGCCAGCAAACGAAAAGTCCTTCTTTACCAAGATGTTAGCAGGCGACTACGGCCTCGCTACGACCTACTGGGCGCTGTATTTTATCGGCGCTGGCCTATTTGCAGTGTTTGGATCCCGGGCAGTCGACGAAGAGCGCTGGGCGTCCTATCTAATTATGGTTGCTGCGATGATGGCCTACACAGTTGTCCTGCTGATTGGCGTGCGCGCTGCCTACAAGGGACCGCAGTTGTGGAAGGTTATGTCGAGGACATCTTCCGTATTCATGATCATCAATGTGCTTATAGGCATATCAACTCTAGGGTTTATCTACTAGAACCCCCGTGAGCCGAAACCAACCCTCTCAAAATACTGACTGAACCAAGGAAACCCTGTATTGAACCCCACACTTGAAACCCAGCCAGTGAATTATGTCTTGGTTGTTAAAAAAGACTGCCCTACTTGCACAGTAATCGAACCTGTTATTCGATCTCTAGCGGAAAACACATCGCTTTCCTTGAGCGTCTACGTACAGGACGACCCCTCATTTCCGCCGAATCTAGACTGCGTAGTCGACGATTCTAGCCTCGAATATTCTTATAAACGCGAGATCGAAGTGGTTCCAACCCTAATTCGTCTTAACGATAAGAACGATGTGCATTCTGAAGAGGCTCGAATTTATGGCTGGGACAAGGGCCAGTGGCAGAGCTTCACGGGTATAGAAGAGCTAGGCGCCGAGCTTGTGGATTTCAAACCCGGCTGTGGATCCAAGACCCAGGACCCTGGCATGAGTGAAGTATTAGCGCTGCGCTTCGGCGAACAGATTTTGCAGGCTCGCCATGTTGAGTTGGCAGAAGCTGAGGACATTATGGAGGCATGCTACGACCGCGGTTGGAGCGACGGCCTACCGGTAGTGCCGCCTACACCTCTTCGTGTTATGCGTATGCTAAGTGGCAGCGAACGTGAGGCATCCGAGATTGTAGGTAATGCACCACCTGATAATGTGCCTTGCACGATCGAGAAAATTGCCATAAATGCCGTAATGGCCGGCTGTAAACCCGAATACTTCCCCGTTGTTATCGCCAGCGTCGAGGCTGCCTTGCAAGATCGCTTCTGCATGCATGGGCTGCTCTGCACAACTTACTTCTCTTCGCCGGTCATGGTTGTCAACGGTCCGATTACAAAACAGATCGGCATGAACTCTGGCATAAATGCTCTAGGTCAGGGTAACCGTGCAAATGCCACAATAGGCAGAGCGTTGCAGCTGATAATTCGCAACGTAGGCGGCGGCGTACCCGGCGGTATCGACCGTGCGTGCATGGGTAACCCAGGAAAATACACGTACTGCTTTGCCGAAGACGAGAGCGATGACAACTGGTTAAGCCTCTCTATGGATCGCGGTTTTCAGCGTAAAGATTCTGTTGTCAGCCTATTCGCCGGCGACGGATTGCAACCGGTGCTCGATCAGCAGTCCCGCACACCAGAGTCATTAGCTAAGAGCATGGCAATGAGCCTGCGTAGCGTGGCACATACAAAACTATTTGGAATGGCGGATGCTATCCTCGTGGTCTGCCCAGAACATCGCCGCGTATTCCGCGAAGGCGGCTGGAGCAAAGCCGAATTACGTAAGGCCCTGTATGAAGAACTAAAGACACCTGGCTCCGAGATAATTCGCGGTGCTGATGACATAGCCGAGGGCATGCCTGTAAAGCTTAAAGACAAGATGCTAGATAAGTTTAGAGAGGATGGCCTGCACATTGTTACCACCGGCGGCACCGCGGGAATGTTCTCCGCCATCATTGGCGGCTGGGTTGCCTCTGGCGAACGTGGCAGCCAATTAACATCGCAGAAAATTTAACGAAAACTTGTAAGCTACAAGCGAATTACAAATAGTAAACTGAAACCGAAAACGACGAGGTACACTATGCAAAGTACTACCACCCTTCTGGATCCGACGGCAGAGCTGCAGACTGCAGCGCGGCAGTTGTTACCCAGACTAGAGAGCATCGCCGGCTTGACCGTTGGCTTGTTGGATATCTCCAAGCCACGCGGCAAAGAGTTTCTAGATGAAGTTCAGAAGCATCTTGAAGCAGCTGGCGCGAAGGTGAAACGCTATTCCAAGCCCACCTTTACTCGAATCGCACCGACAGAACTGACGCAGCAAATTAGCGTCGAGTGCGACGCAGTAATCGAAGGACTAGCCGACTGAGGCTCATGTACCTCGTGCAGTTTGCATGACATCATGGACTTAGAAAGCAGAGGACTTCCTTCAGGCTTCGTTGCCTCGAGAGAATTTATCGATGCCGCGGCGGCACAGGGGAAATCCCTAGGCATCTCACCGGCGAGCGTATTCGTTGCACACCCGATTCAAGATCGTACGGATGAGGAAATGTCGCAACTGGCTCTGAGCTCGATCGACGAGATCACCGCATTAATTTGTGAGAGAAAATAGTTTCAAGATAGCTGCAGCATTGCTGCACAAACTTTTAAATAGATGGACAGAGGAAGAGTAGAATGACCAGAGAAGCAGTAATTGTATCAACAGCACGCACCCCAATAGGCAAAGCTTATAGAGGCGCCTTCAATGACACCGACGCCCCTACACTGGGAGCGCATGCGATTGCTGCTGCCGTTGAACGCGCCGGCATTGATCCCGGTGAAGTCGATGACGTAGTAATCGGCTGCGCCATGCAGCAAGGTTCTTCAGGCTACAACATAGGCCGCACGGCTGGTGTTGCCGCAGGATTACCGAGTTCTGTTGCCGGCATGAGCATAGACCGACAATGCGCCTCCGGCATGATGGCAATCGCTACAGCGGCGAAGCAGATCATCACCGATGGCATGCCTATTGTTGTTGGTGGTGGTTTGGATTCGATCTCTCTTGTATCGAATGAGCACCGCAATACCTATCGCGCACAAGATCCAAACGTACTGGCGAAATCACCAGCTGCCTATATGTCCATGATAGAGACAGCCGAGATCGTCTCTAAGCGCTACAACGTTTCCCGTGACCAACAGGACGAATACTCCCTGCAATCGCAAATGCGTACCGCAGCGGCACAACAGGCCGGCGCCTTTGACGATGAGATCGTGCCTATGGCTTCTAAGATGTTGTTCATGGACAAGGAAACCAAGGAGCAGAGCGTCCACGAAACCCTGCTTGAGAAAGATGAAGGTAACCGACCTACAACGACGCTGGAAGGCCTGAAAGGCTTGCGGCCAGTTTTTGAAGGCGGAGTGATTAGCGCGGGTAATGCTAGCCAATTATCTGATGGTGCATCTGCTTCGGTACTTATGGATAGTAAATTGGCAGAGCAGAAGGGCTTGCAGCCGCTCGGCGCCTACCGCGGCATGGCCGTTGCTGGCTTAGAGCCTGACGAGATGGGTATCGGCCCAATCTACGCTGTACCCAAATTGCTAGAACGCAACAACTTGAAGATGGACGACATCGGACTTTGGGAATTGAATGAGGCGTTTGCGGTACAGGTAATCTATTGCCGCGATCAACTTGGCATACCTGATGAGCTACTCAACGTAAATGGCGGCGCCATCTCAATCGGACACCCTTTCGGCATGAGCGGTGCGCGAATGGTTGGACACGCTCTGATCGAAGGCAAGCGACGCGGCGCTAAGTACGTTGTTTGTACGATGTGTGTAGGCGGTGGAATGGGTGCTGCTGGACTGTTTGAAGTTTACTAAACAGCACTAAGTACACATCGCATCAAGAAAGCTAATCGTGGCTGCCTCATCGAAAGCAGATGATGGCAGTCGCTGATTGCTCACCGACTCTACTTTTATCCCATTGATATTATCTAGAACGATTCGACCAAACTGATCCTGCACTTCATTCTTAAATTCTTCATTCGTAGAAATATAAAGCGCAATTCTGTCGGCAAGATCACGCAGAAAACTAAAACTTAACTCCGCTCTCTCCTCGATTGTCATCCGGCTATTCTGCGGATCTCTATAAAACTTGCACATCGCACTTTCACTATCAAACTCGTCGCTAAAGCTCAGCTGTGCCTCATCAAGAAGTGCGATGAAGTGCTCTAAATCCGAACCATCTATTCCCGGATTGTTTACCAACCTACCGCTACCGCGAAAAGCCTGCAGAGTACTGGATATATAACTGAAGCTCGCATCGGCATCCTCGATACCCTCTGCGGCATGCACCAAGGGAGAAAGACACACTAATAAGGAAAAACTGATGACTTTTAGAAGAGAATACATTTCATTCATCTTTGGAATTTCTTAGGGACTTTAATTTAGCCCGGGCCAACAAGGTTATAGGGATTTCCATACAGATCACTAATGACTCCAGAAATACCCCATGGCACCTCTTCCGGCGGCCCAACAATATCGACACCCTCTCGCGCCAATCGCGCCATATCACCTATACAATCGGTACTACTCAGGACCGTCATTAGATTGCTGCCCACTCTACTCTTGTCTGATTCTTCACGCACCAGCATCAAGACGAATTGCGTTGCCGTGTTCCCCGCGGGGCAGACCGTTAACCATCGCATTCCGGGCACCACGGCATCATTATCCATGCACACTTCAAAACCCAATTTCTCTTGATACCAGGCTAGGGCTTTCTCCTGGTCTGTAACATAAACAGTTATGTGCGAGACACGATTGATGGTCATCGACAATTCCTTTAGCTATGAATCTTTTCATTAATCATAGGAACGCACCGCACCTCTTCCCACTTTTTTATCACCGGTTTTTTTCTTCTGCTTTATTCGCCTTTCTTTCGACGCCCTACCCGGCCTTGTCGCAATTCTTCTCTTGTCGACATGAGTGGCCGCTGCCACCAATTTTTCTAAACGCTCTACCGCATCCTGCTTGTTCTTTTCTTGGCTTCTAAAACGTTGCGCCTTAATGACCACGCAACCCTCGCTATTGATCCGGCTATCAGCATGAGCCAACACTCGCTCCTTTATTTCACGGGCGAGACTAGAGCGGCGCACATCGAATCTCAGCTGCACCGCCGTGGACACCTTATTTACATTCTGGCCACCGGGTCCGCTGGCACGAATAGCAGCAAATTCGATCTCAGAATCTGGGATTTTAACCATTAGACATTCAGCTAGTTATATACAGGTTAAGACTACCAATTAGGTCGCCAAATTGGGGCAAGCTAAGCGCTTAGCTGGGAAGTATATTCGGTTCCCATCTCTATGACAGCAGCAAGTCACAAGCAATTGATTTTAATGGAATTAAAATAAATATTAGCACAGAATTCTATCCCTTTATCCTATAGCGTGGCGGAAATCTTGATTCGCGCTGATGACTAGGTTACTGTCGATATTCGCTGCTTCTCGCGTAACTGCTAGCCAAACAATAACTGATAAAAGAACTGCATTGCTTATGAAAAAAATTCAATTCTTTACCCGCTTATCTAGCCCACTTCGCAAGCTGATGGCCGTTACCGGCCTCGCCTCACTACTCGTCCTAAATAGCACGAGCTCTGCACAGGAACCGGTGCGAATCGCCTTCATGGATCCGCTTTCTGGAACTTTTGCATCAGTTGGCAATACCGGTAAAACAATTTTAGAGTTCGCAGTCGACTACTTCTACAACTCCAAGGGCGGGATTTTAGGAGGGCGCATGATTGAAGTCGTCCCTCTCGATAATAAGCAAAGTCCGAACGAAACCCAATTGCAATTTCGCCGAGCAATTAGTGAAGAGATTCAAATAATTTTTCAGGGCAATAGTTCCGCCGTCGCTAACACGCTGAATCAAACTATCTCTCGTCATAACAGGCGAAACCCAGGGCAGGAAGTCTTGCAGATTAATTATTCTGCAGTAGATCCAATCCTTACAGAAGACAACTGCAGCTTCTGGCATTTTCGTTTCGATGCACACGCGAACATGAAGCTAAACATCCTTACCGACTATATTGCCGCCGATCCTAACATCAAGAGCATGTACATCATCGGTCAGGACTATTCATTCGGCCAGGTAGTATCAGACACCACCATCAAATTGTTGAATGAGAAACGTCCAGACATTGAGATAGTTGGTAATGAATTCCACCCTATAGGTCAGGTGAAGGATTTTACGCCCTATGTAACCAAGATCGTTTCTTCCGGTGCCGATGCTGTTATTACCGGGAATTTTGGTGCTGACATGGTTTCCCTGGCTCGGTCCATAATCGACTCGGGGCTAGACATACCTATCTACACTTTCTATGCCGCTTACGATGGCATTACCGCTACTCTTGGTGAGAGTGGCAAAGGGAAGATCAGGCTAATACACAACGGTGTAGCTAACCCTCTTCCAACCGAAGAGCGAAAGCAGTTCAACCGTGATTTCAAAATAGCGCACCCCAATAATGATATAACTCAGCCACGCATAGTCAACGCCCTGCAGATGGTAGTGAAAGCCATGGAAGAGACGCAGAGCACAGACCCTTACGACATCGCCCTCGCTCTGGAAGACATGCGTTTCACCACGCTTGGAGGCGAAGAAATTTGGATGCGCGGCGAAGACCATCAAATTTTTCAACAACTCAGCATTTCAGTGCATACCGATGAAGGCGTCGAATTCGATGCAGACAACTCGGGTTACGGTTTAGTTACCGAGTATCAGGTTCCTCTAGAGGAAACTATTGTCGAGTCTAGTTGTCAGATGAGACGTCCCCGGCGTTGAGATTTTTCCAGCCCAAGACTAGAATCAGACACATGGAACCAGTTAAAAACTAAGGCCAGCATGTTAGAAGTATTCATTTTTGCCACCCTGAACGGCCTTGTTACTGGATTCTTATTATTCATGTTGGCCAGCGGACTAACACTAATTTTCAGCATGATGGGTGTGCTGAATTTTGCTCATGCCAGCTTCTACATGCTAGGCGCCTATTTCGCCTATTCCCTCAGTCTCTATTTCGGATTCTGGACCGGACTTATTTTCGCCCCCCTCATCGTCGGCACGCTCGGCGCTCTTGTCGAACGCTACGGCCTAAGAAAAGTCCATGCCTCCGGCCACGTTGCCGAACTCGTGTTTACCTTCGGGCTCGCATTTCTCATAGAGGAATCCATACAGTTCTTCTGGGGTCGCGACACGAAGAATTATCAAACTCCCGATCTCTTAGACTTCCCATTGTTCACCCTCTTCGGACAAGAATTCTCTGCCTATCGTGGTTTCATGATGGCAATCTCCATAGGCATCTTTATCGCGCTTTACTACGTACTCACAAAGAGTAGAGTCGGTATTATTATTCAAGCGGCGATCACCCACCCGCAAACTGTTTCGAACCTCGGCCACAACGTTCCTCTGATATTTATGGGAGTGTTCGGTGTAGGCACAGCACTCGCTGGCCTCGCTGGAGTTATAGCAGGGCCGGTACTGACTACGTTCCCTGGGATGGCAACCGTGTTGGGCAGTATCGTGTTTGTAATAGTGATTATCGGCGGGCTAGGCTCGTTAGCCGGTGCATTTATTGCTTCCTTGCTAATCGGTCTATTGCAGTCCTATGCGATCGCCTCCGATGTTGGCATGCCTGACCTGCTCAGTTTGCTAGGCATCTCCTTCGATCGAGGTCATCCGCTGAACGATCTCTGGACGATGAATCTTCCACAGATTGCACCAGTGTTGCCCTATCTGTTGCTGGTTCTAGTACTGATCTTCAGGCCGACCGGGTTGTTGGGGAAGCGAGAAGAATGATGGCGCTATTAAAAAAATCATCGATCTGGATCGCCTTTCTGATTGCACTACTGGGGCTTCCGCTACTATTCGACTCCATACTTGCGATCTCCATACTGAATCAAATGGCGATAGCTATCGTATTCGCTCTTAGCTACAACATGTTACTCGGCCAGGGTGGCATGCTTTCCTTCGGACATGCGGTCTACTTTGGGCTGGGAGGCTTTCTCTCGGTACACGCGTTAATGCTCATCGAATACGAGACAATGGTGTTCTCCATTCTTTGGATTCCATTGATAGGAGGTCTCTTCGGTCTCCTTGCTGGAATATTTATTGGCAGCTTCTCCACGCGCAAGGCCGGCACAGTATTCGCGATGATTTCACTTGGCATCGGCGAACTCATTGCAGCTTCTTCGCTTATCTTCTCCAGCTTCTTCGGCGGCGAGGCTGGCATCAGTGGTGACCGCACCTTCGGACCAACATTTTTCGGCTTCGACTTTGCACAGAACATCGAGATCTATTATGTTGCAGCCGTTTGGGCCTTCATTGCCACGCTGTTTATGTGGCTGTTTACGCAGACTCCAGCGGGAAGAATGGCTAATGCCGTGCGCGACAATCCTGAGCGCGCCGAGTTCATCGGCTATAGTTCGAGAAAGGTTCGCTTCATCTCCTTCTGCGCATCCGGCATGTTTGCAGGAATTGCAGGCGGACTATTTGCCCTCAACTATGAGTTCATCACCGAGGAAAATTTAAATGCGGCAACCTCTGGTCGTGTACTGCTGATGGCCTACATCGGTGGCCTAGGCTATTTCATCGGCCCGATAATCGGCGCAGTGGTACTGACGCTGATGAATTCACTGCTAAGCAACTATTCCGAACTTTGGATGCTCTATCTGGGCATCATGTTTTTACTAACCGTGATGTTTCTGCCACGAGGCTTTGCCGGTTTCATCATGATGCATCAGCTCGCCTGGGTTCGCGGCAACATGAAGATGCTTATCAAGCCCTACATAATCACCGGTATACCTGCATTGCTATTCGCGCTATGCGCTATTGCACTTATTGAGATGAGTCATACAGAAGACGAAGTTTTTCACTACCTAGGATTTGCATTGAATCCTGCGAGCCCAGTTACCTGGATCGTTATCCTTGCCATTGCCGGTGGTGCCTTCTATGCAGTAAAACGGTCTTTTAATCAACTAAATGACGCATGGGAGACCGCCAACGCGATTCCCAAGGAAGAGGAGTCTTAGAGCATGGCCCTACTCTCCCTTAAAGATGTAACGAAGAACTTTGGTATCACGGAAATTATCCGCGGCGTCTCACTCGATATAGTCGAGGGCGAGAAGCACGCAATCATCGGACCCAATGGAGCCGGAAAGTCGACACTATTCCACCTCATCAGCGGGCGCTATAACGTGAGCGCCGGCAGCATACACTTCAAAGAACAACAGATAGAGAACAAGCCGCCCTATGAGATTGCTCGCATGGGACTCGCGCGCAGTTTTCAAGTGACTAATATATTCCAGCGCATGAGCGTATTCGAGAATATTCGCTGCGCCCTGTTCTGGTCGAAGGGGTACGGCTATTCCTTCTGGCACCTGCTAGGCCGACAAACAGAATTGAATGATGAGGCCATGCACGTACTCGAACAGATCGGTCTAGCTGACAAGGCAAAGTTTCCTTCCGGAGAACTAGCCTATGCAGAGCAGCGAGCGCTGGAGTTAGGTGTTGCCGTTGCCAGCGGCGCAGAGCTAATTATGCTGGATGAGCCGGTTGCAGGTATGAGCCATAGCGAAGCCGAGAATGCGGTCGAGCTAATCCGCAAAATTACCGAAGGTAAGACCTTGATCATGGTCGAGCACGATATGAATATCGTATTCGATGTGGCGGATCGCATCTCAGTTCTTGTATATGGCGAAATTATCGCAACAGACAAGCCAAAAAATATCCGCGCTAACCCCAAGGTCCAAGAAGCGTATCTCGGCGAGGCACACAATGCTTAAAGTTAGCGATCTTCATGCCTTCTATGGCAAGAGCCACATTCTGCAAGGAGTCAACTTTAACGTTGCCGAGGGCGAAATCGTCAGCCTGCTCGGGCGAAACGGTGTAGGCCGCTCCACAACTGTCAAAACTATTATGGGAGAAGTCGAGCCTCATGGCTCTATCCAATTCAAAGGGAATGAGATAGCAGGAAAGAAGAGCTTTGAAATCGCGCACCTCGGACTGGGGTACGTTCCCGAGAATCGCGACATTTTCCCCACACTTACTGTCCGGCAGAACCTTACCCTAGGCATGAAAACAAACACGCCACAGGGCCGCTGGAATATCGATGAGATGTTTAGCATGTTCCCAAATCTTGCAGAACGCGCCGATGTTCAAGGCGGTGCACTAAGCGGCGGCGAACAGCAGATGCTGTGTATGTGTCGAACGCTGATGGGCGACCCTGACATGATAATGATAGACGAACCTACCGAGGGGCTCGCTCCCAAGATCGTCGAGCAACTTGCCAATCTACTGCAGGAAATCGCCAATCGCGGTGTATCTATCTTGTTAGTGGAGCAGAAACTATCCATAGCACTGAAGATTTCTAACCGTCTCTATGTAATGGGCCACGGCAAGATTGTCTACGAAGGAACACCAGAAAGCTTGCTCCAGGCAGACGATGTTAAAGCTGAGTGGCTGGAAGTATGATCTAGCCCAGCATCGTCAAAAGTTTACACTGTGAGTCTCCATCGTTACGAGTAGCAACTCATGATACGCCCCCGTAAATACCTTCTAGTCGCTCTATTCACATCTTTGGCATCGCTGTTCATGCAAAGCGCTCTAGCCTGGGACTCCGTCGGCCATCGTCTGTCAGCGGCCATAGCAGCTCACTACCTAAGTGACGGTTCAAAGACTGAGCTAATTCGAATCCTGCAACAACATCCACGCTACCAACAGGACTTTATCGAGCAGATGCCCGCGTCGATTACCCGTGGTAGTGAAGAAGGTCGAAGACGTTGGCTATTGGGTCAGGCCGCATTCTGGCCA
This sequence comes from uncultured Gammaproteobacteria bacterium, assembly GCA_913060495.1. Taxonomy (GTDB): domain Bacteria; phylum Pseudomonadota; class Gammaproteobacteria; order Pseudomonadales; family Pseudohongiellaceae; genus UBA9145. The sequence goes on from CAJXRP010000002.1 coordinate 212,200, forward strand.
GATATCACGCGAGGTCTACCGGAGACTGAACGAGAGAAATACAACCGTGCCAACTGGCATTACATCGATGGTGCATGGCTGCGCGGCCGAGCCGACAGTCAGGGCAATACCTACATTGGCGTAGCACCCTTCGATGATATTGCAGGTCTAGCGATCATCGACACTAGCTCGGCAGCGCGTGTAGACAATGTAATGAACGCCCTGGACTTCAATACGGCCCTACTCGCCGGTGAAAAAACTCCCATGCCGCAGCGCGCAGTAGCTCTGTGTTGGGTCCTGCATCTAGTTGGTGATATTCATCAGCCTCTACACGTGGGCTCGCTCTATTCCACGCAGCGATTTTCGAATGGAGATCGTGGCGGCAATGGCATCGCAACCGATGACAGAAATTTACACGCACGCTGGGACAGAGCCATAAGCAGCAGCGGTGTGAACGCCAACCTCGAGGCGGTGCTCGAACAACATTCTACGACGCTGGAGAGAATGGATGAGCAAGACGACGGGGATTGGTCGCTCTGGATGCAGGAGAGTAGAGCGCTGTTACTCAACACGGTCTATACCGAGGAAATGAAATCGACGATTGCACGTACCGACAATTCCAGTGAACGACTGCGTGAGTTCAATTTGGACGAGAACTATGTCGCCACAATGGAGTATCACGCACGACTGCGGCTCGCCCTCGCAGGCCGCCGTCTCGCTCTCTGGTTCGAAGATAATTTGTAAAACTCACCTCCTACATGGCCTCTGCCAGCAACTTTTGCTGCGCTACCAATCTGACAGCATTGCGAATGAGCGCGTGCCCAGCCGCATTCTGTAGACTCATTATCGATTCCGGATGAAACTGCACAGCGCGAATAGGCAGGCTTGTATGGGCAATCGCCATTACATTCCCATCCTCTGTTTTCGCTGTAACATTAAGACAATCTGGGACCGACTTCGCTACGAGTGAATGATAGCGCCCGGCAGCGAACGGCGATTCGATGCCTGCAAACAACTCGCTTGAATCATGGTTCACATCCGACTGCTTACCATGCATTGGATGGCCTAACTCCTCTAGATCCCCACCGAAGTATTCAACAAGCCCCTGTAGCCCCAGGCAGACTCCAAATATCGGGGTAGAGTTGGATAACGCCGCTTCGATAGTCTCATTCATGGAAAAGTGTTTAGGAGTAGACGGGCCTGGCGAGAGAATCACCAAATCCACGCTGTTGTTTGCCAAATACTTACGCGCCGCCGCTGGCCGTAGAGTAAGCACATCGACGCCACATTGCCTAAAGTAAGTGCCAAGATTGTGCACGAAGGAATCTTGATGATCGACCATCAGCGCCTGAATACCGGCACCCTCGGTACTACTGAACACTCTATCCGCGCCGCTTAAAGCTGACTTAGAGATACCACGAATGGAATCGATCAGAGCCGAGGCTTTCAGACGCGTCTCCAACTCCTCCTCTACGGGATCAGAATCGATCAGCAAGGTAGCCCCAGCCCGCACCTCTGCTACGCCATTCTTGATGCGGATCGTCCTTAGGGTGAGGCCGGTATTTAGATTACCATCGAAGCCAATATGACCGAGTGCCCCACCGTACCAGTGACGCTGTGATTTCTCGTTCTGTTCAATGAACTGCATGGCGGCTAGTTTCGGCGCGCCGGTTACAGTCACCGCCCAGGTGTGTGCCAAGAATCCATCTAGGGCGTCGAATTCTGGCTTCAGCATTCCCTTCACATGATCAACAGTGTGTATAAGCCGCGAATACATTTCGATCTGCCTGCGCCCTACTACGCGAACCGAACCGGGCTCACACACTCGCGACTTGTCGTTACGATCCACATCGGTACACATCGACAATTCCGACTCATCCTTGTCGGAGTTAAGTAGCGTCTTTATCTGATTCGCATCATCAATAGCATCGATACCACGTTTTATAGTGCCGGAAATGGGACAAGTCTCGATCTGAGAACCCTCTACCCGAACGAACATCTCCGGCGAGGCGGCAACTAAGTATTCTTGCTCGCCGAGATTCATCAGCGCGCCATAGGGTGACGGGTTACTCTGTTTGAGTCGTTTAAATACTGCTGCGGGGCTGTCTTTACAAGGCTCGAAGAAAACCTGTCCCGGAACCACCTCGAACAAATCTCCACGGCGAAAATAGTCCAACGCCTTCTCCACCTGCTGCGCATATTCACCTTCAATATGATCGCAAGCTTTCTTAACTTCTGTTGCAGGTACATATTTAGCCTGTGGGCCGCTACGGCGAAATCCACCGGTGGTCTCGGAGAAGTCATCAGAATTCCATGCTCTGCAGACAAACTCGTAGTTATAACAAAATGTTTTTTCGATGCGATGATCAGCCACGATGATCTGATCGGGCAAATACAGCACAAGATCTCTGTCGTCGTCACTGCGCGATTGATGGCGGATGACGTCTTCGAATTGGAATGTCAGGTCGTAACCGAAAGCACCGAACAATCCCAGATAAGGGTCGTTAGGACTAGAGAAGCAAGCTACGATTTCTCTGAGCACGGAGAATAGACTCGCCTTCCTACTACGCATCTCTTCTGCAAACTCTTCCGGGTCGTCGCTCACCGTTACCAGAATGAATTTCTGCTGCGCATCCATAGATGCAATTGCGACACAATTCTCTAAAGCACGGTGTATTTCTGGCAGCAAAATTTCACCACGAACATTCAATGCAGCAATCTCCAAGCTGCTGTCCTTGCCAGTGATTTTTAAAGGAGGATTAACGAAACCGATATCCCAACGCGTGTAGCGACCAGGAAATTCGAAGCTAGAAGCAAGCAAGACACCGGGAGATACGTCCAGCGAATCTGCAAGCGTATCGATAGCCGAGGCATAGTCCAACTGCGAAGTCAGGCGACGAACCTGTACACCGCTAGCGCAGCGATATTGAATGTGATTACTGATTGGCATTACCAATTCCTCTTAATCCGTTTGGACGGTAAGAGCTATGGCGAGGGGTATTTTTTGAAGCAATAGACCGCCACAACTCTTGGCGGCCGTCGGGGAAAAACTTAGATGTTGTTCTCCTGGCTACCTGTAGATTCAGGCCACCAGAAATAGAATCGTGTGTTCATAGGGGCAGGATAATGCGCCAGCACCAAAATGATGTCAACCCATAACTCATTCGAATGCATGAGTATCCTATTTTAATTGTTATTTATCAAAGGATTAAGGCCTTCCGCCGAAAGCAAATCTATCACCGCAGCATTGCTTGCAAGGGTCTATAGCAGGCCCGATAATCTTTACAGCAACGGCCTGTCAGGCTACCTTGCCACAAATGCTTTTCATTTTTAGTCTTCAACATAATAACTAGAGAGAATATCTTCATGCAGAAACTATTAATTCGCCTCTTCGCTCCCACTCTTCTCTTAATCCTCGCCAGTGCTAGCATCGCGGCCGACCTCGATCGCGCGCGCCCTGAAAGGCTTGGCATGTCTTCAGAGCGTCTAGAACGTCTGGATGCGGTGCTTAAGTCTTACGTCGACAATGATCAATTAGCAGGACAAGTCGTCATAGTGTTGCGCAATGGCAGGATCGCCTACTCCAGTGCAAACGGCATGCAAGATATCGAGGCCGGTATTCCCATGCAGGATGACACGATGTTTCGTATTGCCTCGCAAACTAAGGCGATCGTTAGCAGCGCCATCATGATTTTGCATGAGCGTGGCGCATTGGATATTAGTCACAATCTGGAACGCTACATTCCCGAATGGGCCGACATGCAAGTTGCCGTAGCCAATGAAAATGGAGGTTATGGTCTTGAGCCTGCGAAGCGCTCTATCACTCTTCGCAACTTACTCACCCATACCGGTGGCATGAGTTACGGCAGCGGACCCGCCGCCGAGAAATGGGCAGAAGCAGGTTTTCAGGGCTGGTACTTCGCCGATCGAAATGAACCAGTGGGCGATACTATTGCGCGCATGGCGTCGCTACCCCTCGATGAGCATCCTGGAGAACGCTGGATCTATGGTTATAACACCGACATCCTCGGCGCGGTTGTGGAGAAGGCTAGCGGGATGGATCTAAACAGCTTTCTCAAGCAAGAGATCTTCGAACCACTGGGCATGGATGATACCCACTTCTATCTGCCCGAAGATAAACGTGGCCGACTTGCCACGGTGTATCGTCCTAAAGTGGGCGGCGGCATTGAAGCACGACCCGAGAACAATGGCATGCAAAGCCAAGGCATGTACGACAATGGCCCCAGAGTGAGCTTCTCCGGTGGCGCCGGATTGTTGTCTACTGCTAACGACTATGCGAAGTTCCTACAGATGACTCTTAACGGCGGCGAATTAGATGGAGAACGAATCCTCTCACGAAAAACCATCGAGCTAATGACAAGCAATCACCTCGGTGACATACCGTTTCGAGATGGCACTGGATTCGGCCTAGGCTTTTCAGTGGTAACTGACTTAGGAGCAAGAGGAAGTCTCGGTTCCGTCGGCGAATACGGTTGGGGTGGAGCCTATCACTCAACCTATTGGGTAGATCCACAGGAAGAGCTAGTAGTCGTCTACCTAACTCAGATCATTCCCGCCACTGGCTTGGACGATTATGCGAAGCTACGCAGCGGTATTTATCAAGCCATAGTCGATTAATAGTAACTGTTGTGGACCGGCGACTATTCTGAGCGGCCCGTCCATTTGCTTTCCTTTTCTCGAGACATAAAAAAACGGCGATGATTGCTCATCGCCGTTTTTTTTAATTACCGATCTAACCGGTAATTAGAACGACCATAACGCTCGTGCATACAGTCGACGACCGCGAGGATCGAAAACCGTTGCGTCGTAACGAAGGGTGCCGCCCGTAGTTTCACGGAAAGGCACTGTTTCGTTGAACATATCCAGAACACCAATGGTGAAATTGGTAGTACCTAGATTAGCGTTGCCCCAATCATGGGAGTAACGATACTGGAGATCCCAGGTGTCGTAGCTGCTTATCGTACGCTTAGCTAGAGACGTCACCAATTCATTCGCTTGGGAAATCACTTGGTCATACGCCAGATCCTGATAGGAGCCGATGTGACGGTTGATCAAGGTCATGCCGTGACGCTCGCGCTGCCATGAAAGAGTGAAATTACCCTTGTTATCCGGCAGTGAACGCACGAGCAGGCCATCACCAGTCGTACCGGCAGCGTCAAGTACGCCCGTACCCAGAAGACCTTGCTCAAGACCCGGAACACCGATCAGCTTATATTGGTTAACATGCGTGTAATCGATACTGGCGCGGAATCGGCCCCAGTCGTTATCCCAGTTATAACCAAGCTTCACATCAACACCATCAGCTTCGATCTCACCCGCGTTAATTGCGGCAAGAGTCAGAGTGATCAAGCTGGCATTCTCATTTCGAAATGACCGGCTAATACCCTGGCCCTGGTTAGCTGTTGTGTAGAGTGTAGGATTCACCACACAGTTTAGACGCTCAGCCGATTCCCTACCGAATTGAGATTCCAACGCGTTCGGGTCACAAGCCACGTCCAAAACAGGCGAGTCTGCCGAGATCGAGTCATTCAATATGTAATTGTTCGGATCACCAACAACCGAATTGAACAGATCGAGCTCAGGCTGCACTGCCGAGATAGCAGGCTGTGGCAATACACGGTCACTCACCTCAAAGCGCCAGAAGTCAGCTTGCACGCTAAGACCATCGAGGCGGCCCTCAGGCGTCCAGATGAATCCGGCACTGAAGGTATTCGCAGACTCGTTACCAACATTCGGCGCAGGTCCGCCCAGAGTGTAAGTGAATTCACTTTCACCGTTCTCTGCTGTCGCAGGAACTAGGCCAGCTCGAACTCGCTGGTTAGAGATAGGATCGAGAAATCTAACGCTGCTCGATTCCAGACCCTGTTCGATGATGTCTATATTAGGAGCTCTGAACGACTGCGAGAATGAACCGCGCAGGATTAGTGTATCCATTGGACGCCAGCTAGCTGCAAACTTCGGCGATACTTCGCTACCGATATTGCCGCCGTAATCCTCATAACGAACCGCGATCTGAGTCTCTACATTCTCTAGGAACGGTAGAGACAATTCGAAAAACGCCGCCGAAGTATCACGGGTATTGTCGAAGTTGAAGGCACAGGCCGCACAGTCGAAGTTATTCTCTACCAAATGGAACTCATTCGGTACACCGGCCGCATCGTAACCAAGAATGCGATTAGGCAGACCCGGATCATTCAGCGTAGGCGCTCTGGATGTGGTGTTGCGCTCACGGTACTGAGCACCGAAGGCAACAGCCGCCGCTCCGCCAGCCATGTCGAAAAGTTCACCACCTACCAAGGCATCAAAAACCATCAGCTTGTTACGCTTGTCGGCACGAAGCACTCGCTCCGTCATCCAGTCCAGCAAGGCAGGATCATTTGCCACGTCAGGGTTTGTGAACTGAGTCAGGAAAGGATTGTAGAACTGACAACCACCCTGTCCCTGATTGTTACTGGTCAATGCCAGCGATGTATTCTCACGGGTTGTTAGTACGTAGCCCGGAAAGAATGTTTGGTTATAGCCACCGAAGAAGTCCCACGCTGACGGCACACCAAATCCAGCTGCGCCAGGGAACGCACCAGCTGAAGCATAGTCGAAGTCTTCTCTACCGTTAGGAGTACAGCCTGGTCCGCCTAAGCCATTCGCCGCCAATTCTGAATTCTCACGATTGAAGGTGACATAGGACTGCTCATTACTGGTAGCACTCCAGGAAACACTGACATCATAGTTCCAGGGACGATCCTGAAAATCGAAATCACCACGCAGGCCAGCTTGAATCAGAGTCGAATTGGTCTGTGTGGTGTTCTCGCGCAAGCCGTCTCTTGGAATACCGTCTCTAGGGTTACCCACGAAAGCCACGTTGAGGCCACCATTGGCGAGGGCGTTCGGTGCATTTGTTATGTCCGCTGCGGTTGGTCGAGTAAGCCCGGCAAAGGGCGCGTAATAACCCAATTCCATTGTTGAGGCCACGTTAACGTTACCCAGGCCGAATGGAGCAAGAGCCGGATTACCTGCTGTAGATCCAGGTGCAGCAAAAAATATTGTCGGCCCGCGGGTCGTGGCAGAGCCACCCGTATTATTCAGGCCACCACCCTGCAGAATAACTTCATTTTCCGAATAGTTGGCGAAGGAATAGAACTCCGCTGACTCACTGAAGGTGTGGTCGAATGCCATCGCGAAGCTGCTGCGCTCGGCATCGCGCGCGATGAAGTTAAAACGTTCCGTGTCTTCGTTACAGGTACCGCCGCGCTCCCCGCGATTTTCGCGGAGATTTCCCACGAAGTAAGGGATGCCGGTACGCCCCGATTGAGTTGTGCACAAAGGGTCGGACCAGACGGCTGCCGCGGTTCCACCATTCGCGGCATTGTCCGCCATGATATCCGTTCTCAGATATGCAGGGTTAGCTTGTGCTCCGAACTGAGGAATGGCCACAGGGGAAGTGATACTCGAAATACCTGCAGTAAATTGCGTATTCTCATCGATGAAGTTCGCACTGGAGGCCGCAATCCTGTCTCGCTCGAAGCGTTCTGCCGATATCACAAGATGGGTATCGCCGTCGTCACTAGCCCAGCCCCAAATACCACTGACTGTCTTATCGAAAGCGCTGCCTGCGCTTTCAACGTTCTGCACGTCACCGTAAACCTCTAAACCTTCGAAGTCGGTACGCATGATGATGTTAACTACACCGGCAACGGCGTCGGCACCATACAGAGCTGAACCACCGTCGGTTAATACCTCAACCCGGTCAGTCATCACCAAGGGAATATTGTTTATGTTTACGAATTCACCACCTGTGGTTGTGGTCGCGGCCGCTGGAGCCATTCGCTTGCCGTTGATCAGAGTGAGCGTGGAATTCTCACCGAGGTTACGCAAGTTTACCTGCGCTGTACCCTCTGTCTGGGAACGCTCACCCGCACCTGGGTTTGCGAATGAACCGGAGTTCACTTCCAGATTTTTGATGACATCCCAAATTATCGCGGCACCCTGTGCCTCGATACTTGCTCTGTCGACGACTTGTACCGGTGATGGTGCATCAAGAGCGGAGCCACGAATGAATGAGCCGGTTACTACGACCTCTTCAATGTCTCCATCTTGTGCAACTACCGGGGCCGCTAGGCCTGCAAGGACTACACCAATGGTAATCGCCTTGCGCTTACTAGGAAATGTTTTGCGCATTCTTACTCCCCTTTCGAGTATTAAAAAATCTTATTAAGAATTGTCTTTTTATTTAAATTTAGTCAGTAAATTTCATAATTAACCACTCCATTTGGAGCGACATACGATAGTAAACCAGAACAACTTTAGTTACTAAAGTTTTTAGCCCCTAATTGTTGCAGAGCGCCCTAATTTTAGGCATATCCCGCTAATCTGTTACCATATTTCACACTTTGTGAAGGCCGCATAATCAGCGTAGTATTCGGTTCCTAAAATTCAGCTCTAAGCGGTAAACATGAACAATCAAATACGCCTCTCTGCCCTAGACCAATCCCCCGTTAAGAACGGCTCAAATCCGGCTGCAGCGCTACAAGAAACAATCGAGCTGGCTAGGCTTTGTGATCAGCTCGGCTATCATCGCTATTGGGTAGCGGAGCATCATGCCTCCGATGCGCTTGCTGGCTGTTCGCCGGAAGTGCTGCTAGGAAGGCTAGGCGCAGAAACCAAGCAAATACGCCTTGGCTCTGGCGGGGTCATGCTGCCCTACTATAGCCCGTACAAGGTCGCCGAAAACTTTAAGATTCTCCAAACCCTGTATCCCAATCGAATGGATCTAGGCGTAGGCCGAGCACCCGGTACTGATCCTTTTACTGCGTCTGCGATTCGCTATGGCTCTCGGGTTGGCGCTGAACATTTTCCCAATATGGTCGTCGACCTGCAGGCATTACTCAACGATAGCGATCCGCGCACACCGGGAATGGAGAAGGCTCGTGCCTTTCCAAAAGTTTCCACACCGCCTCAGATGTGGATGCTAGGCTCGAGTGAAGACAGTGCAGTATTGGCAGCGCTGACTGGCCTACCCTATAACTTCGCCTATTTTATTAACCCTAATATACGACCAGATATTTTCGACATCTATCGAGAGCGCTTTGATCCGGGCCCAAATCTGGATGCGCCGTGGACCTGCCTAACTCTTTTCAGCATCACCGCTGAAACAGAGGAAGAGGCAATTCGTTTGTCGCGCAGTCGTGACCTTTGGTATTGCCGGCTATTACAAGGCAATCCCGGGCCCTTTCCAAGCGTGCAGGAAGCAAGGGCCTATCCTTACTCGGCTGGCGAATTACGAACTCTAGAAGAAAACAGAGGGAAACGCGCCGTTGGCTCACCGGAACAAGTTAAAGAAAAACTGCTAAGTCTCGCCGAAGAATTTCAGGCTGATGAAATCATGTTAGTGACTATCACCCATGACGCACAAGCTAGGCGGCGTTCTTATGAGTTGTTAGCCGACATCTGGTAAACACTGATTCGACCTAAAGACAGGTCTGAATGCATAGACTCTAAGATCACAAGATATTATTCTGACTCAAAGAAGCGCAAACAATAAAAAGGAACAAACACCATGCATCGTTTATTCGCTCTACTACTCGTGCTAACACTAGCTCCCTCAGCTCAAGCGCAACTCGCAACCCCAAACCCAGCGGGCTTAACCTATGGCCATGTTCATCTCAATGTCGTAGATATGGAACGTCACAAAGAAATTTGGGTTGAACACTTCAATGGCGTGGTCGTGGAAAAAGGTCCTCTAACTGCAGTTCGCCTACCGAATATGCTCGTTGCATTAACAGAGCGTGAGCCGACCCTGGCGATGCAGGAAACCATAATGGATCATTTTGGTTTTAAGGTGCGCAATATGGATCGCTTCCTCGCTAAATGGCGTGCGGATGGCCTGGAGGTCGGCCGTGTATTTATAGGTGCAGAGGGGCAGACTAATGCTTACATAATGCTGCCTGGCAATGTGTATGTTGAGATGCAAGAAGATCAGGGGCTGTCCGAAGAGATCACAGGCTACCATATTCATTTCATCTCACCCGACTATGAAGAGATGCTCGCATGGTATACCGATATTTTCTCACTCGAGGTTAAACCTCGTGGTTCTATTCAGACCACGACAAATGCACCCGGCATGAACATTAGCTTCGGCAATTCTAACTCTCCCCGACTACCAACCCGCGGTGCCGCACTGGATCACATCGGTTTTGAATTCGATGACCTTGAGGCTTTTTGCAATGAGCTGGCTGCAAAAGGCATTGAGTTCGATGTGCCGTTTCGCGACATACCTGCGATAGGATTGAAGATTGCCTTTATCACAGATCCTTGGGGAGGCTATATAGAATTGACTGAAGGCTATGACGAATTCTAGTCAGACATAAACCTACCAAGCAGGATTCCCCATGAAGCGTAGACAATTTCTTTCCGGCTTATCTTCTAGCGCCGCCGCACTGGCCTCGCTCTCTATGCCCGGCGTGGCCTTGGCCCAGAATGAACGCCCGCGCATTACCGATATTCGTGTGCACAGGCTACGCACTCTCGGCGAGACAGGAATCATGGAGTCGGCGTGGGCACCGGGGCGCCCCTATATGCGCCGAATCGGTGGAGGCAGCTTTACAGAAATATTGACCGATCAGGGTATTACCGGCATTGCTCCGGGGATGAACCCCGCCAGCATCAATCGCATGAAACAAATACTGGTCGGCCAGGACCCGTTCGACAACGAGACGCTCGGTCACCAGATGCGCTACACGAATGGGGCGGCGAATAACTGGCGCGATGTTGGCTGCATAGAGATCGCGCTTTGGGATATCGTAGGAAAGGTGACAGGTCAACCGCTTTACAAACTATGGGGCGCACATAAAGACAAAGTGCCTGCCTACGCCAGCATGATTCAACTATCTACGCCGGAAGAACGCGCAGACACCGCCGCCAAACTGAAGGCTGAGGGCTGGAAGGGCATAAAAATCCGTCTCCATCATCTGGATATGAAGGAAGACATCCGCACTATCGAGCTAGTAAGAGATGCTGTCGGCGATGACTTTACGATAATGACCGATGCCAACCAAGCTCAATCCAGCGGCATCTGGCAACCTGGAGTACAGTGGGATTTTACCCGTGCATTGGACACAGCTAGGGCATTAAAAGACTTGGACGTGTACTGGCTGGAAGAACCACTCAAGCGATACGACTTCGATGGCTTAAGCGAGTTAAATCGCATGGTGGACATTCCTCTAGCGGGTGGCGAAAACAATCAAGGCGTGCACGAATTTCAAGCGATACTCGAACGCGGCGTCTACGATATTCTGCAGCCGGAAATACTGGTGACTGAGGGGGTACAAGGTCTACGTGCTGTTGCGGCTCTGGCTCTGGCGAACCATAAGCTGGTTATTCCTCATCATGGCGGTGGTCAGCTTGGCACCGTAGCGCAACTGCACATGATCGGCACTTGGCCGCACTGTCCGTGGATTGAAATTCTCAACGACCCTCCCATCTCACCCTACACGAATGGCTTTGCCGTTATGGAAAATGCACCTAGTGTAGATGCCGAGGGGTTCATGGCTATGCCAAGCGGGCCGGGCCTAGGTGTTGATATAGACCGCGACCTGATTATTTCCGATTGAATAGCCTAGAGGCTAGCTTGTGTAAAAATTCTTGGATAGGCAGATCATTGCCTCTTCGCGCCATCTCTACACCGATCCAGTAGCCCCCATAGGCCACTAATACCCAAATGATAACGCCACCGTCTCCCCAATAACCAAACCAAACGAAGGCCGCCACTAAATTCGACAGTTGATTCAGTGCAATTTCTATCAATGCAGATACAAAACCATTTTCGAACGCATCTAGGATCGTTGATGGATTGAACAGGACGCGTAAGACGTCAGTAATTTCGATAACCGCGAATGTCCAAAGACCTGCGAGCCCGTAAAAACCGCTGCCAAACCACATCCACTTTTCGACCATGTAGTTCGCGGCACCACCATCCTTCTTTTTCTTGAAGGACTTCTTCATTAATTTGACTTGCTTGCCGGTAGATTTCCTATCCGCCTTTCGGTCCAAGTCGCCGTCACCATAGAGCCAGGTAAAGATAATCCAGCTGAGGACAACCATGGGGATTCCTAGCTTTACGGCTGCTTCCAAGAATGTAAAAAAAATCATATTCAGCCTTTAATGAACGCCTTATAGACCAAGCAGTTTTTTATCCACCGGCACAGGCGCATTGCCCGCGATCGATATTGAGACATCCATGCGTTCGAATAGCTCACGTTCAGCAGTAAGCGCTGCTATGAGCGTATTTGAATTTGGCTCATAGCCAAAACTACTTTCCACTCCTCTGCCTGTCTCTCTGCTCTCGAAAAGAAAATCACCGATATAGTTGATCGTGCCCGCAAGAATCGTAATGACTCCCTTGTCTTCATCAACCGCGATACGAGGCGCATTGTCTTTAATGCTGACCGTAGGATAAATACTGCTCAGATAATATTCACCAGCGGGCAGTTGCTGCATAATATATTTTCTCGACCCAGCTCTACCGAGACTCAATAAGTCTCGTATCCAAACCTCGGCACCCGTGTCCACATTAGTAAAAACCAAATCTCTAGCCGACAGTACGCCATCTGATTCCGAATGCATTAAAAGATAGGAATCTGCAAGGTCTTCAGCGGCAATTGCCTGGCTCAAGCCAATACTCAGAGTGGAGATGAGCAAAACTAGCGAGGCGAGCATTGTTATTATTTTTCTACTCATTACATTTCCTTCAGACTGAGGATAGGGATTTGTTCTGGAACTACCAATCAGACCAGCATACTACTTCCGCACAACCAGAAAAACGCCAATTGCCATGAATAGCAAACCCATGAGCCTAGATAGCGTCAGCGACGTCTGCGGCGCGCCCATTAGGCCAAACTGATCTATGGTCGCCATAGACAATAACTGCCCAAGCAACACAAAAGAAACTGCATTGCCGATGCCAAAGCGGGGAGCAATCCAAGTCACGCTCAACACATAGAAGACGACGAATAGGCCACCTAGATAATAGTAAAAAGGCGTCGATGGCGCAGAGATAGTGGTGGGTATCCCCTCCACCAGTAATAGGTAGGAAAGCGATGCAATCATGGCAACTAGAAATAAAATCCCCGCGGCCAGTGCTGGGCTCTGTAGCTTTGTTCCTAGCCCCGCGTTTAGCGCTGCCATAATAGGAATACCAATGCCTGCGAACAACATTGTCACCGCATAAATAGTTGAATTCTGTGGGATTTCAATCATTTGGCATCACTCCTAGACTCGGGAAAGAATGTTTTTTTCCTAATTGTTGAGATTAGATATAGCCACATATCTACTGTGATTTCGATGAGAATCCTGCCCCACCGCCCCGCACCAACCACTCAGTAAACCGGTCTCATAAAGCGAACTCTCAACGAGGCAGCGATGGAATTCAGTGATCACTAATTAAGATCTACTGCGGACTCTTTCAGCTTGTCGAGGCTAACTATTTCGAGGGCACGCTTGTGGGTGCGCGTTAAGTAAACCTTAGGGGCCATATCCTGCTCATAGGCTTCCAACCAACGTGCTGCACAAAGACACCAGCTATCGCCAGGGTTGAGGCCCGGAAATCCAAAGTCAGGCATAGGCGTGGAAAGGTCGTTGCCGCGAAAGCGCGAATATTGCAGGAATCGCTCGTCGACCTGTACACATACCGTGTGTGAACCCGGATCATCATCGCTGGTATTACAACAGCCATCTCGATAGAAGCCTGTGACGGGGTCTGTGCCACAAGGCTCTAATTCTTCGTCGAATACATTCAGAGGGTCATCCATTTTCTACTCCTTTGTTAGCGCCTTAGTAACATAAACCAACGACCGACGTGAAGAACATTGGCCAATGCAGCTGCGAAATAGGTTAGTGCCGCTGCCTTCAATACTTGCCGAATAGCAGGCATTTGTTCCGGCCCTACGTATTCGCCCTGAATTAATACAGGCAACGCCTTGTTAAAACTCGCATCCCATTCCTCCGGAAGAATAATTAAATAGGCAAAGGCACCGGCAAGCTGAAGCAGCAAACTTATAGCAAGAACACCACCTATCAACAGCGGCGCACGAAGAAGTAGTGCTAGAAAGGGAATCATTAGCATAATGACAACGCCAATCTGCTTGAGCCGAGTAGCTAGAGGAAGATAACGTTTGCGTAACTCAAATATTTTCTCGCGCCGGTGAAACTGTATCGCATGACCAACTTCGTGGGCCGCTACCGCCACAGCGGTGAGTGATCTGCCGTTGTAGTTGTCTGGACTTAAACGCACAGCAGGTCCCGAAGGATCAAAATGATCGGTATTCGGCGCCGTCTCTTCGACAGTGATACCAGTCAGCTCAAAACGCTCTATCAAATGCTTTGCCAGCTCAGCCCCTGTGCCCGGCAAGTCAGTTATCTCCTTGCTGTGTTTGGACATAATATGGCGCACCCAAAAGCTTGGCACATACACCAATATCGCTAGTACAACACCAACAATTAACAACGGCATGATTCATCTCATTAGATAACGCGACTGTATTTCGGGGGAGTAGCGGAGACAGCTCCAGAAGTTAGATAGGGCAATTCTCGAAACCAAAGATTGCAGGCCCACTTCTCGCCTTTAATAATGGGCATTCCACCATGCAGGCTGTCTGGGTGACAAACTGTGCTGCCTTCTTGGCAATTATGAAACACTACCATTCGCCCTTTCTTAGCTCTAATTTCCATATCCAAATTTGGAAAGGATGTCCCTCCGCCCTCTTCTACATCATTTAGATAGAACAGGCAGGTGATCATGCGCTGACCGCCCTTTTCCATGCAACGCTGACCTCGCTCTGTATCCTTATCCCAAGCATCGTAATGGGGAGCATAATGTTCGCTCTCTCCATAATAAACCACCTGTAAGGACTCGGCATACTCGAGACTATTGCCAACGATTTCGGCAATGCGCAGAGACAATTTCTCGATCACAGCATCATAGTCATGGGGAATCCAGCAATTACTGCCAGAGCGCCCGGAACTCTTAACACCGGATTTTTCTGAGCTGACAAGTGCCTGCTCAAGTTTTGGTTCTGCAGCAACGAGCATATGTTCGATTTCACTTTCGCTTAAGAAATTTTCGAAGACACAAACCAAAGGTGCATCATTGACCTTCTCGCCAGTTTCGTAAAATTTGCGAAGCTTCACGGACATTTTCAAACTCCTAATCGGAAAAAGTTCTCGCTAATATTTATTTGATCTCAAAACCCGCTCAGAGTTGCGTATCGATCTCGGTGAAATGAGGCATCACCCAAGAATTGCTGAGCAACCCGTGCACGCTTGATGTAAAAACCCACATCGAATTCGTCGGTCATGCCTATGCCGCCGTGCATCTGTATGCCTTCATTACTTACTAGAAAAAACACCTCTGAAAGCTTCGCCTTAGTCATGCTTGCAAGTACTGCAATTTCAGTCTGAGTCATATCAGGATCATCCAGAGCAGACAGAGCGGCACGAACAGCGGATTTACAGAGTTCTATCTCACTGTACATCTCTGCGGCACGATGCTGCAGCCCCTGAAAGGAACCTATCAACACACCAAATTGCTCACGCTGTTTTAGAAACTCTAGGATACTTTCGAAGACAGCCTGCATACTGCCTAACATTTCGGCAGCGATTCCAATTCGCACAATATCCAGCACCGAATCCAGCCCGCCGAAACCCTTATCTAACTCTCCGAGAAGTGCATCTTCGGCAACGACTACATTGTCGAACTGAACATTTGAAGAATTGCGGCTATCCACCATGATGGTACGTGTAACGTTAAGCCCTTCAGTATTCGTATCTACAAGAAACAGCGATATTCCTTGCTCACTGCTAGTGTCTGAAGAGGTTCGTGCAACGACAATTAGCATATTCGCAATATGGCCATCTAGGACAAACGTCTTGCTGCCATTCAGGCTATAACCATCAGAAACTTTTGTTGCGGTAGTCGCTATCTTGCTTGGATTATGACTCGTGTGTTCATCCAGTGCTAACGCTGTAAGTAACTCCCCGCTGACTATCTTCGGAAGCAAATCTTGCTTTTGTGTTTCATTACCAAGCTGTGCAATAGCTGTTGCGCCGATTAACACAGTAGATATTAACGGGGAGCTGACTAGTGTCTTTCCCGTTTCTTCTAAGACAACACCGAGCCCACCATAGCCAAAATCGAACCCGCCATAAGCTTCTGGCACTGCCATGCCTGCCCAACCAAGCTCAATCATCTGAGACCATATTGCCTGGTCGTAGCCTTGCTCATCTTTGCTGTCACGCAGTCTGCGCAGCACTGAAACTGGTGCATTCTGCTCGCAGAAACTCTTTGCCGAGTCTTTTAATAACTGCTGGTCTTCACTTAACACTAAAGCCATTTTTCAAATTTTCCTTACAAAATTGTTCCGTCTAGGCGATTATTTTTGCGCCAGACTTAGGATGTCGGGTAAGCCCAGCACGCGCTTGGCAATTACATTTAGTTGCACTTCCGATGTGCCGCCCTCGATAGAATTCGCCTTCGAACGCAGCCATTCGCGAGTCAATTGCAATTCCTCATCACTAAAGCCTTCACCTTCCCACCCTAAACCTTGACTTCCGATTGCCTGCAACATTAATTCGTAGCGTCGCTTGTTCAACTCACAGCCATAATTTTTCAGCATAGAGGAAGTGGCATTTGGCCCCTGCCCCTGCTTGGACTCTTCTACGGAACGTTTTGAAGTATGAGCGAAGGCATCCGCATCAATCTTGAATTGCGCAATCTGATCGCGCAGCACCGGATCTGATAGTTTGTCGCTATCGCCACGGTAGTGCATAGCGGCACCTTCCAAGCTGGAAATAGTTGATGTGGTTCCACCGTTATCGGATTGACCGGCACTTAAGCCGAAACCAGAAATCATCGTACGTTCGTGCTGCAATAGACGCTTGGCTATGGTCCAACCTTCGTTCAAACGACCCACCAAGTTAGTTGCCGGCACTTTCACGTCATCAAAAAATGTTTCGCAGAATGGCGACGACCCGCTGATCAACTGAATCGGTTTAGTTGATACGCCTTCGCTAGCCATATCGAATAAAATAAAACTAATGCCTGAATGTTTCGGGACTTCGAAGTCGGTGCGCACGAGACAGAATATCCAATCGGCTTTGTCAGCATAGGAAGTCCACACCTTGGAGCCATTGATGAGATAGTTGTCTCCCTGCAACTCTGCCTTGGTAGAAAGACTTGCGAGATCCGAGCCAGAACCCGGCTCGGAATAGCCCTGACACCAGCGAATTTCGCCGCGTACAATCTTCGGGATATGTTCCAGCTTTTGTTGATGATTGCCATATTCCAACAACACCGGACCCAACATGCTGATTCCGAAACTGTTCAGTGCTGGCCTAGCATTAATGCGAGCCAATTCCTCACCCAATACGATCGCCTGATCCTTCTCTAGGCCACCACCACCGTACTCAGAGGGCCAAGTAGGGCAAGTCCAACCCTTCTCTGCCATACGTTGCAGCCAAACCTCACTTTCCGGATTTGTGAAAGACACATTGCGTCCTCCCCAAACAACTTCCTCTTGCACCATTGAGGTTCGCATGGACGCTGGACAGTTTTGCTCCAACCAAGTTCGGGTCTCGATTCTAAATTCTTGTAGGGACTGCAAGGCGCCCTCCTATCTATTCAATCATTCAATAAAATTATTTCTACTTGGCTCAAGGCTAAGCAGTAACCAGAACTTGACGTCCCTGTACTTTGCCTGCCTTGAGGTCCGCTAAAGCCTCAGAAACCTCAGACAACGGTCGTTCTTGGATCTCGATTGGAGCGATCTTACCCGCTCGCACTAACTCCATGAGCTCAGCCATATCTTGCGGCGTTCCTACATAACTGCCTTGAATCACTCGTGCATTCATTGGCAGGAAAGGAATAGGTATGTTCAGTGCCCCGCCGTACAGGCCGATGATGACTAACATGCCCCCCTTACGCAGGCAGCCCAGACCGTAATTCACCGACGCTTCTGCGCCTACAAAATCCAGCACCGCGTACGCACCACCGGTTACTTTACGTAGCTCTTTCGAAGTCTGTGGATCGGAAGAATTGAATGTTCGCGTCACACCGAGTTCCCGCGCTGCTGCTAACTTCGACTCATCAATATCCACCACGATCGGGTCGATACCCATAGATGAGATCGCGATCTGAATTGCCATCATACCAACGCCGCCAGCACCGATGATGACAACAGCATCATCAGCGTGTAACTCACCCACTTTCTTTAGCGCAGCGTAGGCGGTGAGACCGGAGCAGGCATAAGTGGCGGCCAAAGAGTCAGGCACATCACCTTTATCGAACAAGTAACGGCCGTGAGGAATCATCACGTGATCAGCAAAACCACCGTGAACTACAATACCCAGCGCGCGACCAGGTGTGCAGAGCTGTTCTTCACCGCGCTTACACGTCGCACATTCGCCACAGCCTATCCAAGGATAGACTACTCGCCGATCGCCAACTTCTACACCCTGAGCATCAGGACCTACAGCAACCACTTCACCAAAAATCTCATGACCCAGCACCATGCCCTCTCGACCAACTTGAAGCTGCTTATCGTTGCCGAGATTAAAAACACCGTCATGCATGTGTATATCGGAGTGACATACACCGCAGGCAATTGTCTTAACCAACACTTCGGTACCTTGAGGTGTTGGCGTCTCTGACTCTACTTCTACCAGAGTCGCACCTGGGGAAGCGGTTTGATATGAAATCATGTTGTAGCCTCTTCTATAAATTCATGTGAGTGAAAAATGGGAATTAACTCTCTTAACGAGAGTTCTATCCGTTTTCCCGGCCCCATTCAGCGAAAGTCTTACCTTCTTTCGCTAGCTTTTCCAGAAGCGGAGCCGGCTTCCAATACATCTCACCGTCGCGCTCTCTGAATTCACAGATTTTATCGTAGACTTTCTTCAGTCCGACCTGATCGGCATAGTGCATCGGCCCGCCTTTAGCTGCTGGGAATGCATACCCAAACACGTAGACAACATCAATATCACTAGGACGCTGAGCGATCCCCTCTTCGAGAATCAGTGCGCCTTCATTGATTAACGGGTAGAGACAACGCTGTAAAATTTCGTCATCGGAAATATCTCGCTGCTCGAGATTTAACTTCGCAGCTTCTTCTTTAATCATCGACTCAACTTCAGGGTCTGATAGGCGACGTCTGGTCTCGGGGTCGTATTTATAAAAGCCAGAGCCAGTCTTCTGACCAAATCGACCCATCTCAACTAGCAACGTACCCATGCGATAGAGCTTTGGATCGTCTGGTAAATCCGTACGCCCCTCGCGTGCCTTATAGCCAACATCCAAACCTGCTAGGTCACCCATGGCCAAGGGGCCCATTGCCATACCGAATTTTTCTAATGCCGAATCAACTTGTGCTGGGGTGCAGCCATCCATCAATAGCATCTGCGCTTCGCGGCCGTAACCACCAAGCATGCGATTACCAATGAAGCCGTAACACACTCTCGAAAGTGCACAGACCTTGCCAATCTTCTTGCCAATTTTCATAGACGTAGCTAGGGCATCGTCGGCTGTCTTCTCGCCGCGCACGATCTCCAATAGTTTCATCACATTAGCTGGGCTAAAGAAGTGCAGTCCCAACACATCCTGTGGACGGTTAGTCGCAGCAGCGATAGCATCCACATCCTGATAGGAGGTGTTTGTAGCTAAGATTGCACCTGGCTTACAAACAGCATCCAGTTTCGCAAAAATTTCTTTCTTCAATTCCAGGTTTTCGAAGACAGCTTCGATAACGAGATCCACATCAGCCAAATCTGCGTAATCTGTTGTACCCGAAATTGTGCTGATCAACTGCTCCATCTTGTCTGCAGGGAGCTTCCCCTTCTGGACGGTAATGCTGTAGTTCTTGCGAATGATGTTCATGCCACGCTCAAGCGCTTCGTCATTTATTTCTACCATGACAACTGGAATGCCTACATTCGCGAAGCACATTGCAATGCCGCCACCCATGGTTCCACCGCCGATGATGGCAACTTTCTTGATATCTCTAAGGGGAGTATCTTTAGGCAGATCCTTAATCTTCGCAGCCTGTCGCTCGGCGAAAAAGATATGCCGCATAGCTGCCGACTCTGGAGACATAACCAATTCGCGGAACAATTCTCGCTCACGCTCCAAGCCTTCATCCATTGGCAAATTAACCGCCGCCTCTATGCAAGACACGATCTTGTCTGGAGCTATCTGACCACGGGCACGCTTGGCTAGCTTCTTTCTAGCTGCATCGAAGAAGCCAGGCTCAATCGTTGCTGGGTCGATAGTAATATCACGAATTCTTTTCAGTGGGGCACCAGCGGTGACTAATTCACCCGCATACTTAACTGCCGCCGCCTGCAGGTCATCACCTTCGACGATCTCGTCCACCAGACCCATGCCATTAGCCTTGCCTGCGGCAATCGGGTTGCCGCTGGTAATCATATCAAGTGCAGCCTGCACTCCTGCTATGCGCGGCACACGCTGTGTTCCGCCGGCACCTGGAAGTAAGCCCAACTTAACCTCGGGCAGACCAACTTTTGCCGAGGCAATAGCACAACGGTAGTGACAGGCAAGGGCAACTTCAAAGCCTCCGCCTAGCGCCGTGCCATGAATCGCGGCGATTACTGGTATCGATGAATTCTCTATAGCCGAGAGCACTTCGGGTAGACCGGGCTCCATCGGCGGCTTACCAAACTCAGTGATATCTGCACCAGCAATAAAGGTACGACCGTCACAGCGGAGCACCACAGCTTCGGATGCATCTTCCTGCGCAGCATTCACCGCATTTAGGATACCTTCACGTACTGCTTGTGAAAGCGCGTTTACTGGTGGGCTGTTAACACTTATTACGCCAATATTTCCAACTAATTCATAACTAACGACATTCGACATGTTTAATTCCTGTATTGCTATTTTGCTTGTAAGAAGTACTGCTCAATTTTTAATTGCTGATTCAATCAACTCTCTCAAGAATCGCGGCGACGCCCTGACCGATTCCAATACAGAGACTGATGGCTGCATAGCGGCCACCGGTTCTTTCTAATTGACGCATCGCAGTGATCGCGATTCTCGCGCCCGAGGCTCCTAGTGGATGACCCAAGGCTATCGCACCACCGTTTGGATTTACGCGGGAGTCACTAAAATCAACTTCCAACATTTTCAAACAGCCAAGAACCTGCGCTGAAAATGCCTCGTTAATCTCAATAATATCCATGTCTTTCAGTTCTAGGTTCGCGCGCGCCAGCGCCTTGCGAATTGCGAACACGGGACCAAGCCCCATGACCCGCGGCTCAACACCAGCAACAGCGCCGGCGATGATACGCACGCGTGGCTTAACCGAATATTTTTCGCCTATAGCGGCGCTGCCCACTATAAGTGCTGCTGCGCCGTCATTGATGCCACTCGCGCTGCCTGCTGTAACTACACCATCTGGAAATATCGAACGCAGCCCCGAAAGTACTTCTACTGAAGAAGACGGTCGTGGATGCTCATCTGCATCGACTGTTAGATCAGGCTTCTTTCGACCCTGGGGTACATCGATAGCAATGATCTCATCTTTGAAGAAACCGTCGGCTCGGGCTGCCTCGTATTTGGTCTGAGACGCAGCGGCGAAAACATCGCTCTCCTCTCTAGTAATATCCAGATCACTCGCAATATTATCCGCCGTCTGCGGCATTGTGTCGTTACCAAACTCGGCTGCATAGGCAGGGTTTGTAAATCTTGCACCTAGTGTGCTGTCTGCGATTTGCTGCCCACGATCGAACGCTGTCTGCGCCTTGGACATAACGATTGGCGCTCTACTCATAGACTCAACGCCACCGGCGAGAAATAATTCACCCTCGCCTGCTTTAACACCTCTAGCCGCATCTAACGTTGCTGCCAAACCCGAACCGCAAAGCCTATTCACCGTGAGTCCTGCAACAGACGTTGGCATACCTGCTCGAAGTGCGGCAAAACGCGCAACATTGCGGCAATCCTCCCCGGCACCATTGGTATTACCCATAATTACATCTTCATAGGCTGCAGCTTCGAAGGCATTGCGCTCAACAACGGATTTGATTGCGTGTGCCAATAGATCATCTGGACGAACCGGAGAAAGTCCTCCCGCATGTCGACCAAAGGCGGTACGACCACCGTCATAAATAAAGGCATCTCGCTGAGAATTATCAGACATGTTTCACTCTCACTCTGTTTTTGTAGGTGGGGGAAATTCTTAAAATGGAAATCAGTACTGAATTTCTTTCTCGCATTACTCATAATTTGTTAAGTAGGCGACATGCTCTAGCCCGGCCTTGTAGATATTTAAGCCAGTCCTTCGCGATAGCGGCCTTGGACTCCCCCTGAATCCAACACCAAACCTCGATCTGCAACAAAAAACACCTGCATTGCAGAGGCAAGGCCAAACATTCTAGCATAGCCATTAAGGCTAGGGTATTGAGCCTAACTCCAGTAATTGCGCCGCATGCAGTCGCATCACATAGACAATTATGCTAGCTTAAAGCCGATATCACCTGAGCCTTCTAGCCCTGCGACAAGCACGCAATAACAAGGCAAAAAGCTCAGATTTCGGCAACAACGCTAATTCGGAAATTCAGGCAAAAACCCAATGATACGAGACCCAGAAACACTCAAACAGCTGGTAGATATAATCGAGCGCTTCGTGAGCGAAAGATTAATTCCCGCCGAGAACCAAATGGCCGAAGAGGGCAAACTACCCGAGGCCCTACTCGAAGAGATGAAAAACCTAGGCTTATTCGGCCTGACCATCCCAGAAGAATATGGCGGCTTGGGACTGACAATGGAGGAAGAACTCCTCGTCTCGATGGCCCTAGGCCATACCTCCCCTGCTTTTCGCTCCATCCTAGGAACAAATAACGGCATCGGCTCTGCTGCCATCGTTTTTGCCGGCACTGAGGCACAAAAACAAAAATATCTGCCCAAATATGCGAGCGGTGAATGGGTAAGTTGTTTCTGCCTGACAGAGCCGGAAGCAGGCTCAGATGCGGCGTCTCTGAGAACCACCGCAAGACGCGACGGCGATGAGTACATTCTAAATGGAACGAAACGCTATATCACCAACGCAGCAGTTGCCGACACGTTCAATGTTATGGCGCGAACCAATCCTGACATCAAAGGGGCTCGGGGCATCTCATCGTTTATAGTGGAAAAGGGATCACCCGGCATCACGCTAGGCCCCAT
Source organism: uncultured Gammaproteobacteria bacterium (assembly GCA_913060495.1). GTDB lineage: Bacteria > Pseudomonadota > Gammaproteobacteria > Pseudomonadales > Pseudohongiellaceae > UBA9145. Next base: position 235,424 of record CAJXRP010000002.1, read on the forward strand.
CGACAAAAAAATGGGTCAATCTGGCTCCATGACTTGTGACGTCATCTTCGAAGACTGTCGCGTTCCCGCCGAGAACATTATTGGCGAGGAAGGCACTGGCTTTATCACTGCAATGCAGGTTCTGGACCGCGGTCGCTTGCACATATCGGGTGTCAGCGTCGGTGTCGCTAAGCGTCTTATCAAAGACGCGCTGGACTATGCAATGCAACGTAAACAGTTCGGGGTACCCCTGTCTGACCAACAACTCATCCAGGCGATGCTTGCCGATTCTCAAACAGAAACTTATGCTGCCGAATGTATGATTTTAGAAACGGCCCGTAAACGAGATAATGGCGAAAATGTCAGCACCGAATCTTCGGCGTGTAAATTGTTTGCCACGGAAATGGTTGGCCGAGTTGCCGACCGTGCCGTCCAAATTCATGGTGGTGCAGGCTACATGTCAGAGTATGCTGTAGAGAGGTTCTATCGCGATGTTCGCTTGTTCCGCCTATACGAAGGCACGAGTCAGATACAGCAAATTATCATCGCTCGCAATATGATCAAGGACGCACAGTAGATCAGCATTGAATAGTCAAAGCAAAGCACAGAAGAAAGTCTATGATGTGATTTTCGGTTACGAATCGAGGGCTGGCAGGTGGTTCGATATCCTGCTTATCGTACTGATAGTCATCAGCGTCTCAGCGGTACTTCTCGATTCGATAGCTTCTATGCATGCGCGCTACGGCGAACTACTCTATCAATTCGAACTGATGTTCACGGTGCTGTTTACCATCGAATATGTGCTGCGTTTATATAGCACTCCCGACAAGCGTCGCTACATATTTAGTTTCTACGGCGTGGTTGATCTGCTCTCTTTGCTGCCAACTTATATCGCCCTCTTTTACCCGTCTGCGGTATACCTCATCGTTGTGCGCATCATGCGCGTCCTGCGCGTATTTAGAATCTTGAAACTTATGCGCTATATGGGTGAGGCGAATATGCTTTACGCCGCGCTGCTGCAAGCACGTCGAAAGATATTTGTGTTCCTGTTTTCAGTAGTCACCCTCATCATCATTTTCGGCGCTCTGATGTTCATCATAGAGGGTGGAGAGAATGGTTTTGATAGCATTCCGGAATCTATCTATTGGGCTATCGTTACCATCACCACCGTAGGCTATGGTGATATCGCACCGCAAACCCCCCTTGGGCAATTCGTTGCAGCAATCGCAATGATTTGTGGTTACGCCATCATTGCAGTTCCAACCGGCATAATCGGTGCTGAACTTATGCAACAGGTACAGGATCGCGGCAAAATACCTAAAACTCAGGACAGCGAATGCACGAGCTGCAAAGCAACTGGGCATGATTTAGATGCTCGTCACTGCAAATATTGCGGCAACCTAATACAGCAAAAATAAGCCCTAGACAGTTCAGTTCCCTTTCCCGCCTATTAGTGCACAAGTAGATTTACGCTTTTTTCTACTATCGTTCCCTGCTTGACATACATCAAGGGACTACCCGAAGATAAAGGGTGCAATAGAGTTATAGAATCACGTCCCATAGTTTAGGCTCGAGGAGAGCTGAGGAAAAAACATCATGTATAAAAACATACTAGTAGCGGTAGACTTATCTAAAGACTCCCTAAAAGTAATCGACAAGGCAGTAGCTGCAGCAAACGGTAGCAACAGCAACATCCATCTCGCCCATGTCGTGGAGCCAGTTGCTGCGGCGTATAGCATGGACATCTATGCCGTTAACATTAATGAGCTTCAGCAAGAAGCGATTGCAATGGCTGACCAGAAGCTGAAAGAAATCGCTAAGCGACTAGGTATAGATGAAACAAAAGTACACACGCTATTGGGCGCACCTGGGCCAGAAGTTAGAAATCTCGCCGCTGAGGTTAATGCCGACGCTATAGTCATCGGTAGTCACGGACATTCAGGCTGGAAAATTCTACTCGGGTCTACCGCCATCAAGGTATTACATGGTGCAACCTGTGATGTACTAACCGTCTACGTAGGCGACGAATAAGGAAACGAGAACGAGAACTATTTAGCTGCAAAGAATTGCAGTATTGATCGTTCACATATTAAGATTACGACAACCATGCCAAGGGATTCCCAGCGGCATGGTTCTTGGCTGTCCGCTCGAAACACCATATTCAAATTGTATAGCCATCCGTTTAGTGGCACAATTCTCGTATAGAGACACGATTCGGTTCGAACCCGAATTAACGAGAGCATAAAAAGTGGCCAATCCAGTAGCAACGAACGAAGAACTTGAAGCACGCCGACTCGCCGCACAGGAGGATATAATTCCTACCCGCCCAAGCGCGACCGTGCATAAGATTTGCCCCCATAATTCCTCCGTATCTTGCTCCAGTTGCCGCCTAAACGAACTCTGTCTTCCTATCGCTCTAAACAAGTCCGACATACATCAACTTGACGCCATAGTAGAAAGAAACCGTCCCTTCAAGAAAGGCGATCACCTGTACCGTCAGAGTGATGAATTTAAGTCGGTTTATGCCGTTCGCTCAGGTAGCTTTAAGTCTTATTTTTTAAGCGACAGCGGTCAGGGTCGAGTTACAGGATTCTATCTGCCAGGCGAGATTATCGGCATGGATGGAATCTCAAGCAAAAAATACGCAAATTCCACATCCGCACTCGAGCATTCTTCTATCTGCGAAATTCCCTTTTCACAGCTGGAAAAACTCAGCCAGGAATTGCCCAGCCTCCAACATCATTTCTTTGCGATAATGGGCAATGAGATAGCGAAAGACCAACAGGTGCATACACTTCTCAGTAGCTATACCGCCGAGGAACGCACTGCATCCTTTCTTCTAGGCCTGTCGAGCCGTTATGCTCGCGTATCCTTGTCCCCATCTCGATTCTTGCTCTCGATGACTCGCGGTGATATCGGGGAATATTTGGGACTGACTGTTGAAACCGTTAGCCGCATCTTCACTTCCTTGCAGAAGAAAGGCCTAATAAGCGTTAACAATAGAGAGATAGAGCTACTCGATATCGAAAGTCTTCGACAGATCCTCACCAAGGGCACTTAAGCAAACCACCTTCGACCCCTAGCTTTACAAACCAAAGCAAGTTCTTTTCTAATTGCCCTGCAGTAAATTCGCCGGGGCATATTGATCGGTAAGAACACGACGACTCATATCCCAATCAACACGCGTAGATAGTCGATTAGGGTACTCGAGCAATGGCACTCCATATTTTTCCAGCGAAGGCGCTAGAGACTGCGCTCGTGTAGTTAGGTTTCCACGAGGTGGTAACGGGTCTAACTGCGTAATTATCAAGCGATTACCACTATTGGGTAACTTGAAGTTGAAGAACTCTCCAAAGACACGCTGATACGTTACCGATTCATGATCATAAAATCGACTTGTAGAGAACGTATTCGCAACCAACACTGCATCTTCCGTCATAATCTGCTTAATCTCTCCAAGGAACTCTTGGGTCAGCAAATGTTCAGGTATGTAGTCACCACCGAAAGCATCTAGGATTATGAAGTCGTACTTCTCTCCAAGAATACCGGCCCGCTTCACGAACACCCTAGCGTCGTTGACCGAAACGCTCATGTTCGCGTTCTCTTCAAAAAAGAAAAATTCCTTCGCGACATTCACTACTGCTTGATCAACCTCGACCACATCGATCTGCGCATCGGGAAATAGATCATTGAATGCTAGAGGAAGAGTGCCTCCGCCTAGCCCTGCAATTAGAATCTTCTTCGGCTCTGGAGTCAAAAGCAATCCAGCGAAACTCATCTTGGTATAGCTAAATATCAACTCATCACGGTTATTCACATCGACGCAGGTTTGATTTCTATCCCCTCGATGCACATTGAATATCAGACAACGTCTATCGCCCGTTTGCACGACATTGATATCGCGATACAACGACTTTTCTTCATGAATCACTTCCGCCGCAACAAGAGACTGCGTAACTGCAAGCAATCCACAGATTGAAAGAAATGGAAGTAGTAACCTAAGTTTGTTTTTCATAGCCTGAAACCCGAGTGTCTGTAGCGCTATTCTGCAGGAGATAGTTAATCAGAAGTATTACTGAGCCTGCCAGCAACAATACAGCAACCGCACCCCAGAGAATCTGATTCACATCGAACCACAAAACAAAATAGAAGCTAGTTGCGAGCGTCCCACCTGCACTACCAATCGTAGAAACAAAAAACAGTAAACCCGCCATATGACCGCTGTGCTCATGGGAGTCCACCATCAGGCGAACAGAATAGGGAGAAATCATGCCTAGAATGCTCGTAGGAATAAAATACAGAAAGACAGAGGCGAGCAGTGACCCATAGCGAGGGTCTTCAATCGTCAAAAATATTGGCCGCATAATCGCATCGGCGAAGACAATAATAGGTATTGAGAAAATTGCTGCACCGATAAAAAACAGCGCGAATGTCTTAGGGTTGGGATTTCGTGTAGACAGCCGACCACCGACTAGATAGCCCACCGACAACGCCAACATAAAAACGGTAATGAGACTGCCCCATACGGAAATGCTACCACCAAAATACGGCGCCATGATGCGCGCACCCAACATCTCGACCGTCATGATGCAAAATCCGCTGACGAAGGCGACACAGATAACGACGATTTTGGGAAGTTTGACTGAATTCACGGCTTACTCGTTTCGATGAATAATAGAGAGCCGTAAAAGTACCATTGAAGCGCACGACAATGAAGGGGTTTCGCGACAAACCGAGAATTCCGCTCCATGGAAGTGCCCCGAAATGAATGAAGCCTAGCGGGAGCCCAAGTTGCGCCCGCCATCGATAGCTATTACCTGACCTGTCATGTATTTGGAGGCATTAGAGGCCAAAAATAGCGCAAGTCCTGCCATATCAGTTGGACTACCTATTCGACCGAGGGGATTCTCTTCTTCTATCTTGTCACGGAATTTACTCAGCGTGTGATCCATCATCTGACTCTCAAATGCGCCTGGTGCGATCGCATTCACGGTAAGCCCCTTAGGCGCTAACCGTACCGCCAAGTTTTTCGTAAGAAAGTGCACGGCGGCCTTACTCGCTCCGTAGGCAAAGTTATCCATAGTAGAAACCCGTAGTCCGTCTATAGACCCTATATTGATGACTCTGCTCGGCTCTTCAGGGCTAGAATCTTTACAAAGTAATGGCATTAGGTCGCGAGTCAGCGTGAATATCGCCTTCACATTTATGTCCATGACCTTGTCATAGCCTTCGTCTGGATATTCTTCGAAGGGAGCGCCCCAAGCAGCGCCTGCATTATTTACCAATATGTCGATCTTCTGTTCACGCTTTCTAATTTCATTCACGAAGGAGTCTCTTCCCTCTTTGGTAGAAAGATCCGCTGGAATTGCTATGCATTCACCCTGCGCCGATAGCTCCCTCGCTGTAGCTTCACAAGCCTCTGCTTTACGCGCAGTGATATACGTTTTTACGCCGTTGGCAACATAGCCTTCGGCAATCATCTTGCCGATACCTCTTGAGCCACCTGTGACTATCGCCACTTTGCCAGACACGGAAAAGAGTTCATTGATGTTGAATGTCATTTTTTGCTTATCCTAATTCTAGCTACGTGCAAATAAATTCCATCCCAGAAACGACGAGATGGGGAGTTTCTATGTGTGTGTCTCTTCCTAATTCTAGCTACGTGCAAATAAATTCCATCCCAGAAACGACGAGATGGGGAGTTTCT
>CAJXRP010000003.1 GCA_913060495.1 uncultured Gammaproteobacteria bacterium
AGCTTAGTGCGTTCTTTAGGCGGCCAGATCACAAGCACTATCGTGAATGCAAAGATCAAATTCTTAGGAATTTTCTTAATGGTCTGCGTATTAACTATCGCGAATAGATCTTTGTCTTGTGCCTATGGATTTTGGTCCGCAAGGTCAGGCAGGACTATATGCGGTGGTTAGCATTCCTGCTAAAAGGCTCTCGGCTTCCTTCATAGGGTTAGAAGATAGAGACCTAATTCGCGCCAAATTTCAATTTAGCTACTTAGGTCCAGTGCGGGAGTCCTTGTTCTTTCGAGTCTGTTAGTTGCTGGAACAAATTAGAACATAGAAGCGACACTCGAGCCGGATTCTGATCCGGTTAAGTTTGGCTCCTTAAATATCACGGCATTGACCGACGATCTCTAAATGCCGCCAAGGGAATGAAACTTCGTTTCATAGAAGTCGGCAATTCCTTCCTTGCCTCCCTCAGAACCTATGCCTGATTGCTTCCATCCGCCGAAAGGTGCTACCTCGGTAGAAAACACTCCAGAGTTTGAGCAGACGATGCCGTACTCCAGTTCTTCCGACACGCGCATAACGCGCCCAATATCGCGCGTAAAGAAATAGGCAGCGAGGCCGTAATCTGTTGCGTTGGCCTTCCCGATGACTTCATTTTCGGTAGCAAACGTCTGCACTGCTGCTATCGGTCCAAATATTTCTTCGTTGGCTAGTCGCATGGAGTCACTTATGTTGCTAAGCAGAGTAGGTTGGAAAAAATTCTGTCCTAACGCGTGTCGAGTGCCTCCCAGCAATACCTGCGCTCCCTTGTCTATCGCATCCGCCATTAGCGCTTCCATCTTCTCCAGTGCCTGATTATTAATTAGAGGGCCGATTTCAGCCCCCTCTTCGAAACCGTCCGCAACCTTTAGTGCGTAGATGCTTTGCTGTAGCTTCTCAGTAAATTCGGCTGCGATTTTTTCGTGAACGAAGATGCGATTGGTGCATACACAAGTTTGGCCACAGTTACGAAATTTCGTCGACACACAATGCGTGACTGCCTCATCGATGTCTGCATCATCGAATACGATGAAGGGTGCGTTGCCGCCTAATTCGAGAGAAACTTTTTTTACTGTGGAGGCACACTGCGCCATCAATATTTTCCCAACAGCCGTCGAGCCGGTAAAAGTAAACTTGCCTATTTTCTTGTGCTGCGTGAGCACTTCGCCTATAGCTTGTGCATCGCTGCCCACGACGACGTTGAATACTCCGGGGGGAATGCCGGCGCGTTGCGCGAGTTCACAGAGGGCGAGTGCGGACAGGGGAGTGCCAGCATCGGGCTTGATGACTACGGTACAGCCTGCGGCCATTGCAGGTGCTGCCTTGCGAGTGATCATTGCGTTAGGGAAATTCCATGGGGTGATGCAGCCAACGACACCGACCGGCTGTTTGTATACTTGCAGTCGTCTATCATTTGCGACTGTGGGAATGATGTCTCCCATTACTCGTTTACATTCTTCGGCATAGAACTCAATAAAACCAGCGCCGTACTTAACTTCGCCTATTGCTTCATTGAGGGGCTTGCCTTGTTCGGCAGTCATCAGCGCGCCGAGGTCATCGGCATTTTCTAGAATCAGGTCATGCCATTTTCGTAAGTAAGAGGCGCGTTCCTTTGCGGGTATCTTGCTCCAACTTTTAAATGCCGTAGCGGCAGCTTCTACAGCATCGCGCGTATTATCGGCATTGCCGTCAACCGTCTTCGCGACTAGAGTGCCATTGGCTGGATTAAATACCTCTATATGCTCGCCGGAGCCACCAACCCATTTCCCATTAACGTAGTTTTCGGTTCTGAACAAAGTGGGGTCATCAAGTTTAATCATGTGAATATTTCTCTCGTGAAAGATTGTGCGTAAGGTCTAACCTAGAACTCGATCTAGGGAATGAATTAAATTGTCCACTTCATCAATGGTGTTGTAGTGTGCCATAGAGCAGCGCACGACACCGTCTGAGGAATTTTCTATTCCCAGGCTCTCTAATAAGCGCTTGGCGTAGAAGTGACCAGAGCTAATAGCAACTTTGTCTTTAGAAACAGCTCTGGCGATCTGTTCGGAACTCATCGTATTTGATGTAAATGAAAATGTAGCAACACGAATAGACTTGTCGTTCTCATTGCTGCCGATCAATCTCAGGTCGTCTCGAGAATTAATAAAGTCTAGAAACTTCTTTGCAAGAACCTGTTCGTGCTCGGCGAATTTTCCATACAGTGCTTGGCTGCGTGTGAAAAACGACGATTCAATTCTGTCGAAGTGGTGCGCATATAAGGTATCGAAATAGTCAGCGATACCGACTAAGGACGCGATCGATTCGTGATTTGGTCCTGCTGGATTCATCTTGTGTAAAAGATCGTTTTCTACAAAAAAATAGTGATATTGTCCCTTCGCTTTTTCCAGAATGTCTCGTTTGCCATAGAGACAACCCATGTGCGGACCAAAAACTTTATAGAAGCTGAACAGGTAGAAATCGACATCCCACTCTTTCACTTTCAGAGCGCGATGAGGCGCATAGGCCACGCCATCTACACAAACCAATGCATCTACTGAATGGGCAAGTTTTGTGATGCCAGCAACATCATTTACATTTCCGGCTACGTTGGAGACGTGAGGAAATGCTACTAGCTGGGTCTTTTCATTTAGTAATTGCTTGAGTGTATCTAGGCTGAGCTCGGCGGCGTCGGATTCAATAGGCCACTCGATTATTTTTAAACCAAATTCTTCAAGTCGTCTCCAAGGTCCGGAATTTGCCTCGTGGTTGAGTGTCGCGACGATTATTTCATCGCCGATCTTCCAAAGGTGCCTAAGTGCTTGGGCGAGAACATAGACGTTGAAAGAAGTAGATGCTCCTATAGTGATCTCTTCGATATCTGCGCCAACGAATTCTGCCATCAGTTGATGACCGAGATTCATTCGTTTCGCCGCGTCGGTGGATTCTGGAAAGGGATAGCCCGGCTGTACCTGTGTCTGGGTCATGTAGGAGCTGATTCGCTCGATAACCGAGTTAGGCACGTATGCGCCACCAGCGTTCTCGAAAAATGCCCAATCCCAATGGTTTGGTGGATATTGCTCACGAATGAATTGCAGGTCTAGTTCAGTTCTCTCGGGCATGAAGCTAAAAATCTCATATTTTTACTGGGGTGTTGATTGTTAGTGTACCCCACTCTTTGAGTTCAGCTAAATATGAAGTTTGTTGGGCGGCCGGTAAGACAATTCAGGCGCCATAGCTGTTACTTTGCTATGCTTAAGGTGGAGCACCTACGGCTGGTTATAAGGGGGAGGTCCGCAATTATACTGTTACTACTCATGCTAGGCCTTATTCTGTTGCTTGCTGGCGGTGCTGCCATGGTGCGTGGAGCATCGGGTATAGCGGAGGGTTACGGCGTTCCACCTCTCGTGGTTGGGCTAACGGTTGTCGCCTTTGGTACCAGCGCGCCGGAACTGGTGGTCAATGTGCTGGGCGCACTAGAAGGTCAGACAGAGCTCGCTTTCGGCAATATTACTGGATCCAATCTCGCTAATCTCGGCCTCGTTCTTGGTTCGGCCGCTATCATCACTCCCATGTCGCTGCAGGGTAAAATTATTCGCAGAGAACTTCCTCTGTTGTTATTAGGTACAACCGTTCTCCTATCTATGACTATGGATCCGCTGCTGCGCGGTGAAATACCGTTCATTGACCGCTCCGATGGTCTGATTATGTTGTTGCTGTTCGGGATCTTTATTTATCTAACAGTGACTGACTTTATTCGTCAAGATCACGACCCACTAGTCGCTACTTTCGATGGCCTGGATATAGTTTCCCATGCAGCGAAAGGAACTAACTGGTTATTAGTAGGTGGCGGCATTGTGGGGTTGGCGATAGGTGGACAGTTAACAATCGTGCACGGTTCAAGTCTTGCAGAATCCATGGGCGTGCCGCCGGTGATAATTGGTATGCTGGTGATAGCGATAGGTACGAGCCTGCCGGAATTGATAACCTCGATATTCGCTGCAATGAAGGGCGAGGCCGACCTTTGTGTAGGTAACGTGATCGGCTCAAACATATTCAATGGTCTCTTTGTATTGCCGATCAGTGCATTAGTTAATCCGCTGATGGTTCCCGTAGGCGGCGGACTAGATATTTTGGTTTCGCTACTCTTCGCAGTATTTCTGATTCCTGTATTCATTTTTGGTAAAGGAATTATGAATCGTCAGTTCGGTGTGCTGTTTGTTATTGGCTACATTGCTTACATGGCATTTCGAGTTTCTACCACTTAGCTGTTGCATCGATTCTCTTGAAGCGCCGTATTCCTGTTGGTTCGGTGCTAAAAGTAGGCGCTATCTCCCATTAGTTGATCCTAGTCAAGCCCTTCCTCTGCGTTCGACTTTACACTGAACTTATTTACCAGAATGGCAAATTGAAAGGGAGAAGTTCTAGTGTCAAAGATACGAAAAATATTCGCTGTTATAGATCCAACGACGGATAAGCAAACCGCACTCACTCGGGCGGAATGGATAGCCAGTCAAGATTCTTCAGTAGCTTTGCATATATACGAGGCTGTATATGCAACAACCGATAATGTCGATGCAGACGCGTTGCAGCGGGCCGAATTGTCGCGGCATCGTGCTTGGGTTGAGTCTCTGGTGGCGCCAATCAGGATTGCAGGGAACGAAGTTACAGTAGAAGTCGAGTGGACAAGGGAATGGCGTGGTGCAATCGCTCCTGCTGCTGAGCGCGCCGGTGCAGATCTGATTGTAAAGGCCGCGAGTTCCCATAGCGGTACCGGACGAAGATTACTCAAGACATCCGATTGGACGCTACTACGCAATTCACATTGTCCAGTGTATCTGGTTAAGAATGATAGCATCGAGGCTGGTGCAAAAATTCTCGTGGCAGTTGATATGCGTAGCGAAGATGACTTGCACAATAGGTTGAACGAACAAGTGCTGGAATACGGGCACGCTTTAGTGGCGAATATTCCGGGTAGTAGTTTGCATGCCGTGACCGCTTACCCTAATTCCGATAATTTCGTCTACCCTGGTGATCTCGCAGAAAAAGCAGGAATTGAAAACAGTCGAGCCCATGCGGTAGAGGGTTCCCCAGAATCAGTTATTCCGGAAGTTTCGAATCAGATAGCTGCCAACATCGTGATCGTTGGAACAGCAGCGCGAGAAGGAATCAAGGCGGCGGTAATCGGCAATACCGTAGAGAAAGTTATCGATGCTGTTGACTCAGATATTCTTACTGTCAACGGGGGATAGTAACTAGTAGTAACAAGTGGTTAGAGGGGTGAATCAAAGCCCCTCTAACCCTGTTTTTCTATTATACAGATGTACGAGTCATAGTGTGTCTAACTAGTAGCATTTTAATCAGGCTTAGATGCCCTTGGGCTCCATGATCGCCTGATACAACAAGCGACGAGATGTGCCGCGAACATCCGGTGTTAGCGCGCCAGCTGCTTGAATCATGCCCACGAAGACGATGTCTTCAACGGGGTCGATCCAGAACCAAGTACCTGCAGCACCACCCCAGTAGTATTCTCCTTTGGAATAACTCTCTGCTTCGACCGGGTCTAGAATTACCGCGAAGTCCAAACCAAATGCAGTGCCTGTCTGGTCTAGTCCGGATTCTGCCATAGCTTTAGGAGTTTGGTCACGATGCATCAGGGCGACTGTTAGAGGTGCGAGAATGCGTGCCCCATCCAGTTCCCCGCCATTGAGAAGCATCTGAGAGAAGCGCATATAGTCGGAGGCAGAAGAGATGAGACCAGCGCCTCCTGATTCGAAAGCCGGAGGGTTTGTAAAATCAGCGCCTGGAAACATCTCGCTAGGAGTCAATGCTCCATCCTCCCCATAGACGTACATCTGAGAGAAACGATTTAGTTTTTCCTCTGGCACGAAGAAGGCGGTGTCATGCATGTCTAGTGGAGAAAAAATTCGTTCTTCCAAGAATTCACTGAACTTCTGACCGGATAATACCTCGACCAAATAACCCTGCACGTCTACAGATACCGAGTACTCCCATTGTGATCCTGGCTGGCTCTTCAATGGAATCTGCCCCAGCTTTCTAACAAAGTCTTGGCCAGACTCATTTGGGGGAAGAATACCCGCGGCGGCAGCATCGCCTATACCGGCTTCTAAGTAGGCAGTATCAACAGGGGATTGAGAGAAAATGCCATAGCTTAGACCGCCTGTATGGCTCATCAATTCGCGTATAGTCATTTTGTGATTGGCATCGGTGGTCATCATGCTGCCATCAGCATTGGTGCCAGTGTAGACCTGCAAATTTGCCATTTCGGGAATGTACTGTTCGACAGGGTCGGAAAGCTTGAACTTACCTTCCTCATAGAGGGACATCAAGGCAACGCCTGTTACAGGCTTCGACATCGAATAAATACGAAATAGCGTGTCATTCGTCATTACTGCTCGGGATTCTAAGTCGCGATAGCCTACGGATTCGAAGTGCATCACCTTGTTATCGCGCGCTGCGATAGTAACGGCTCCAGCTAGCAGGCCTTCGTCTACGAGTCCCTGCATGGCGTTCTTAACACGATTCAAGCGCTCCGAATCCATACCAACAGCTTCCGGGGACACCATTGCCAGGGCCGATCCAGAACTGATTGAAATGTTGCCATTGATGGTCGTGGTGCAGGCAATCAGAGTGCCCAGTACTACAAATAAAAATGTGTGCTTCAAAGCTTTCCAGCTGAGGCGTGTGCAGCTTGTCATAGGTGTTCCCTTTTCTTGTGCAATTAAATACAGGAGCAGAGTACTTTGAATTAGTAGATCAAACAACATGGAGCGCGTCTTTGAAAAACCGCAAGCTCGTATTAGACTGACCCTTGATACAGTACTTCGTTAATTCACTAGATAGTTCGGCGCGCAGGAACAGCCTATTACTATGCGCAAAGCAGGAAAGCCCGCCGTCGATAACGGTTTCTTATCTACCCATGCACAATTGCTTGCCGCCAGCTATTGGAGACTTACTGGGAAAGAGTTGCTCAATGTTAAATGTGCACGCGAGGATGTGCCGATAGAGTTAATATGCAGTGTGAATTTTGGCGTAGAATCAGAGAGCGACTATTGGCTTGCTAGGATATAAAAGTTTATGAAGAGCGACTATTTCAAATCTATGTGGGAGAAGATGCAGAGGGAAGGTTACTTCCGCCACCATGCTGACTACTCGGATCACTTCGGTCAGGCGCCATCGGCGGATGAGCGAGTTATGGATACGAAGCTTTTAGAGTTAGATTTCCGGCAAGATGAAATTTCGATGCCTTTTGGCTATTCGCAAGAGTTGGAGCGTAGCGTCAAGCGCACAGAATCTGAATGGCTTTACAAAATGTTTGACTTACCATCCAGTGGCGTTGCGTTAGACTTGGGTTGTGGTTTTGGACGCACGACGGGTTGGATGGCGAAGCAGTATGCACAAGTGATTGCATCTGACATCTCTTCGGTTGTTATAGAAGAGGCGAGAAAAAATTTAAAGAACATGAAAAATATTGAGTTTTGCGTGAATGAAGCGGACTCTATTCCCGTGTCTATTAATGATAGGTCGCTAGACCTGGTTTACATCTTTACAGTCTTCCAACATATTCATAGAGAGTTCGCTGCCGGCATTCTCAAACAAGTGGCGACAGCACTAAAACCAGAAGGCAAGGTAGTCTTCAATCTGCTCAGTGACATTAATGAGCAGGTAGATGATGGTGCTGAAGATACAGAGTGGACTATTGGTTATAGCAAGGATCAAGCGATCGCACTAGTGGAAAATTCAGGACTAAGCGTGGAAAGATTAGTGCGCTGGTATCGTCCGGAAAATGAGGTTAGTTGGTTGTGGGTGTGTGCAAAAAGTAATGGATAGAAAAGACTAATAATCTCCTAGGAGTATTGATAAAAATGCAACTCTATCACTGTAAAAACTCCCGTTCCCTGCGGCCACTTTGGACGTTAGAAGAGATGGGTCTGGACTATGAGTTGGTCACGATGGCATTTCCGCCCAGATTTGAACATGCGGGCTATCTAGATATTAACCCATTAGGCACGGTGCCTAGTCTCAAAGATGGCGAGCTAACACTTACGGAATCGACAGCAATCTGCCACTACCTTGTCGATAAATATGGGCCGACATCGCTTGCGATTCGAACGGATGACCAAGAGTATGGTGAGTATCTAAACTGGTTGTATCGTAGTGATGCTACGTTGACGTTTCCGCAGACTCTGGTGCTGCGATATACCAAATTGGAACCGCAAGAGAGAAGAATTCCTCAAGTGGTGGAAGATTATACGAAGTGGTATTTTTCTCGATTACGCGGTGTTGAATCCGCGCTAGAAGGCAAAGAATTTCTTTGCGCTAATCGTTTTACTATTGCAGATATCGCCGTGGGCTACGCTCTATTTATGGGGATTTCACTCGGCTTAAGTGAGCACTACAAACCGAATTGCCAGCGTTATCTAGCAAGCCTTATGGGGCGAGATGGTTTCAAAAAGGCGATGGCGCAGGAATAGCTTACGTTCCGTCTAAGCTATTGACCCGTCAGACCAAAAGCCAGATCCATGGCATCCGCTTGTGTTAGGTGTTCGCTAAGTTGCAGCCCGCTTAGGGTGACTTGATTGGCTGTATGCAGACTTCCCGGAGGAAGCTGCTATCTCGAATCTCGCGATAATGGGTTTTCTCCATTCTATGGAAAAAATCAACGGATCACGTGCTATGCTATCCACGGAATAACAAGCCAGAAGAGACCTACCATGAGCTTAAGCAGCGAATTTCTTGAAGACCTAGAACTCCTCAATCTATTTAATCTAGACAGCGCACAGGGTGGCATAAAGATCCACCATGAGGCTGCCCCCGCGCGCATCGCCGCGGCCCAGCGTTTATTTGCGCAGAACATCATTACGCTTGAAGATGGGGGCTATTTAACGCCCCTAGGTCTTGAGGCTGCGGCACATGCGCAGGCACTCGTGACTATGCTGCAGGCAAAGCCTTAACGCCAGCTGGGTGTCGTCAACAAAGAGGGTGTGCAATGAACCGTGTTCTTCTTAGTGGCCTCGCACTATGTGGCGCGGTACTTCTTTCGCTAGCCTTGCCTGCATTGGCACAGGATTATCAACCGCCACTTACTGAGCATGGCCAGCCCGATCTGCGTGGTGTGTGGAACTTTTCGTCACGCACTCCCCTGCAGCGCCCGGAGAGGTTTGGCGAGATCGAATTTCTGCAAGACGTGGACAGAGCCACGCTTAACGCACGACCCACTCAAGCTGGCGGAAGTCCAGGAGCCTATCCAAGTCGCGTAATTGGTGCGTACAACGGCTACTGGAATGACAGGAATGAATTGCAGGCGAGTGGCAGAACGTCGCTGATTACTCATCCGGCCAATGGGAGAATTCCTCCGGTTCAAGACGGAGTCCATGTGCAGTTGGGTGGAGACATAACTACAGACGTTGATTTCGGTGAGTCGCGTCCGGTGCGCTATACCCATGGTGGTATCGGGCGTACTGGACCCGAAGATCGGGGCCTCTCGGAGCGTTGTTTGGTGTTTGTATCAGGCCCTCCGTTGTTAACCGGTTTCTACAATAATCATATTCAGATTTTCCAGAATGCCGATCATGTAGTGCTTTTGATTGAGATGGGCTGGGATGCGCGCATAGTTAGCCTAGATGAAAAGCCTCATATCGACAGTGCAATTCAGCAGTGGTCGGGAGATTCCCGCGGCTACTGGGATGGCAATACATTGGTTGTCGAGTCGCGTAATTTCAGCGATAAGGTTGGTAGTTTAAGTCTGCGGGGTATTGCCTATGGCAACGCGAAGGACAGGCTGCTCATCGAGCGTTTTACACCGACTGCTGAGGGAGTTCTGGAATATGAATTTACAGTTGACGATCCAACCACCTTCACCGACAAGATAGTAGGGCAGTCTTCGATGACCAGCGTGGAAGACAACATCTATGAATTTGCCTGCCATTCCGGCAATTATGCGATGGCAGGAATTCTCCGAGCGGGCCGTGTAGAAGAGGCCGACGCCGCAGCTGCAAACTAATCTTTTGCTGGAATCGTTCTAGTCTCGCCTGGTAGGGTAAATAGATCAAAGCCGCGTAACTCAACTGGCCGCAGTAACGGGTCCGCAGAAATCGAGACAGGCACGTGGACTCCTACATTTCTCTTCGCTTTGATTCTGTTGTTCAATATATTCCGCCCGCTTGTTGAGCTGAAGAACCAATACGGCGGGAATGCCATATGTGGATTGTTACGATTCCAGTGCTCTGCGTCCTGTGCGAAATGCACATCGTTTGGATCGGCGTCTCCCATGTGCAGCACCGTTGTGTCATCGTTTAACGTTACACGCCAAACGATATTTTCTATATCTAGCCTTCCCGTCGGCCAGCCGGAATGTGGAATACGCACTGCCTCGATTAGCAATCCTTCCATATTCAATGTTACTGGGGAATCTTTGTATTCAAGACTCACCGCAGTAACGCGCTCATAAATAGCGGCGTCATTGTTGCTGCTCTCGCTGCGCATAGCGATTACGGCTTGATTTGGTGCATACAGTTTTATATCGGGTTGTTCTCTTAATAGTCGAACCATATCAGCTGGTGAAAAATGGTCGCCATGATGATGGCTAACAAAAACGGCATCTATGCCGTCATAGGGAGCTGCGCCTGCGAAGAGTGCTTCTTCCATTTCTTCAGGCAGCAACATGTACTGGCCATAGTCATTTCGAAACAGCGGGTCGAACAAAATCTTGGTGTCGCCATGCTCCACCATTAATCCTTCGTTCGCCATATAATGAGCTGAAGATTCCTGGCCATGGATGTTGGTGCTTAGAGTGAAAGTCAAGAGACTCGCTAATATTTGGAATATTTGTTTAATAATGCTCATTCGCTATTCTTTCTCGCGAAGAGTTCTGACAGGGTTTTCACCGAGTAGCCGTTTTCTTGAAGCCAAGGTAGTACCTGCTCAAGTATCTGTGTTGTTCGTTCACCTTGTTCGGCGCCATCGTGCAGAATGATGATTGCGCCAGGCTTTACGAAGCGTTTGATGTGGCCGACTGCCGCTTGCACATTGTTGTCTCGGTAATCGAAGGGGTAAGCATTGCCTAGCGCTATTTCATAACCTCTCTCATCCTTCAAATACGTCGCTTGCTGATCGGTAAAACCCCCGTCGCTCGGGCGATACCATTTCATGTCAGATTCGGTCCAGAAATTACTAAGCATAGAATGAGTTTTTTCGACGTTCACGATAAATTCCGTTAGTCCCATTGCG
This sequence comes from uncultured Gammaproteobacteria bacterium, assembly GCA_913060495.1. GTDB lineage: Bacteria > Pseudomonadota > Gammaproteobacteria > Pseudomonadales > Pseudohongiellaceae > UBA9145. The sequence continues at coordinate 11,257 of CAJXRP010000003.1, forward strand.
GAAGAGGGTGCGGTACCGAAACCATGGTTTGCTAGTTCATGGCCGCTATCTTTAATAGTATGCAGAAGCTGTAGATCTTTTATGCTTCGTTGACCATCCACGAAGAACGTTGCATGGGGGTTTCCTGGAGTTGCGCCCAGCAAGTCGAGAATTCGCTGTGTTGAATCGCCATTCGGCGAGTCGTCGATTGTGAGCGCAACCCAATTATAATCTATTGGAATATCGAAGAAGGCTTGCTCATATTGGTTGCGCGCAACTCCTAACGTGATTGGGGCGATGGCGCGTGACAGACCGGCGCGTACTGATTTGCCATTGCCAATACAGGAGGTAATTACCAGTGAGAGGACAAGAACGAACGGAATCTGAATAATTTTCTTCATAGTCTATCTCGTTATATTTCTAATTATTGAACGATTGTCATTTCTTCTAAGAGATTGGTCGCGCCATCCATATATTCCATCACCCAAAGCATATAGCGAGCGTCTACTGAGATTGCACGATTCTTTGCGTCGTCAAAATCCCAGTCGCCAATGATACTTTCGTAGACACCATCGAACAGCAGCCCAACAAGTTGTGCTTTACTGTTCATGGTGGCTGTGCCGGAATTGCCGCCGGTGATGTCCAGTGTGCTCAGGAAGTTCACCGGCACTGTGCTTAATGATGGCAAGACATAATCGCCATACTGTCCTGCACGTATAAGATCTAACTGCTTCGCAGGAGCATTAAAGGGCTCGATGCCGGTGTCTTTGCCGAGAATCCCTTCCAGAGAGGTAAATGGCTGGTTGATTAGGCCGTCTTTCGGTTGATTACCGCGTACTTGACCAAATGTGACGCGCAGTGAGCTATTGGCATCGGCGTATATCGGTTGGCCTAGACTGCGGTTATAAGCAATAACAGCTTCCATATACTCTGGGCGCCAGCGCTGAAATTGACCCCGTAGTTCTTTGCTTTCGAGTTCGAGTGCCATGCGCTCAGCATAGGAAGCCACCGCGTAACTAATCAATGGGTCGTCGCTGTTCTCAAATTCTTCTATGGAGCTGTCTAGCCATGCTAGTCGCGTCTCCTCGTCATCCAGTGATGTTTGTGCATAGCTGTCCTCGATAATCTGCTCCACCTGACCCTGATCGAAGTTACTAGAAATACCGAAGAAGGAATCTGTTGCTTGAGATCGATGCTGCTCGGGCAGTTCGGCGTAGCGAGAAAGCAAGTAACTAAGCGTGGCTTTGTCCACGGTCTCGTCGAAGCGTCTGCTAATGGCTTGCATCGATTGTCGCAAGCGTCTTAAGTCGCGCTCTTGGTAACCGGGCTCTCTTTCTGCATCAGGCTTCTGCTTCTCCATAGCTAAGCGATACAGGCGATGCGCAGCACTAGGCAAAGTTGCATAGCCCATATAGCTGCGCACAAGATCGCGTTCGCGTGTTGCATGGTTTGAGTCTATTAGAGCTCCTAGCTGGCCTATCGCGGGGGCATACTGTTCGCGTCTTTGTGAATCGCTGTTAATCCACTCGGCAAGATCAGCTTCCGCTGTTTTGCGTCTATCTATGAAGTCGCTCTTCCCATAGCTCTCTACCATGGACTGAAAGTTCTTTGAGTAGTTGTTCAGGCTGGCGAGTGTGTTTTCATAGGCGATGCGCGCTGCACTTCCTTCTACGGAATTTTCATTGATGATGCTGATTATGTCCTCACGAAAACCGCGCGCCTCGGGGTAGTACCATTCAAATTCATTCTCGATTTCGGCGGTTGTGCGGTAGCGGTTTGTGCCGCCGGGGTAGCCTACGCCCATAACAAAGTCGCCATCTTCTACACCCTTTGCGCTAACTTCTAAAAAGCTTGCAGGAGAGTAGGGCACATTGTCCTCGTTGTACTCCGCGGGTTGCCCGTCTGTTCCTACGTAAGCTCGATAGAAACCAAAGTCGCCGGTGTGACGCGGCCACTGCCAGTTATCGATATCGCCACCGTATTTTCCGATGCTTGTTGCGGGCGCATAGACGAGTCGCACATCACGAACTTCCAAGCGTTTAATCAGGAAATATTCCAAGCCCTGGTGAAACGAGGAGACTCCGCAGCGATGATTGCCCGATGATTCGCAGTCCGCTATCAGTGACTTTCGATTCGCCTCGATCATTTTGTAACGATCTATTCCAGAAGTTGAAGAAGTTACGCCTGCCAACACGCTTGCAGTAACGTCCGTTACCTCTTCAGTGACATACACGCGGGTACCTGGCGCAGTTGGAATCTCTTCGCGGAGCTGCTTCGCTAAGAAGCCGTCGACGAGTAGATTGTTGTCCGGTGTGCTGTTGTACTGCACAGAGCCATAGACGCAGTGATGGTTGGTTACTACCAATCCCTGAGGCGACACGAACGAGGCACTGCAGCCACCCAAGCTGACGACGGCATTCATTGGAAACTGATCGAGGCGACTGAGGTTCTCTGGATTGATTTCGAGGCCTAGCTGCCGTAGTTGATCGCTCAGATCGGGCAGTTGATGTGGCTGCCACATGCCTTCATCGGCGATGGAGCTTGTGCCAATTGCAGCAAAGATTATGAGAGGTGTTAGAGCTCGGCGAATGAATTGCGCAGATTCTTGATTTAGCTTCATGGTAAACATTGTTTGGCCACCCGGTTAACTAGATAGGGGATAGAGAATTTGGTGAATAGTTAGATGCCAGATAGAAAGACAGAGGTATCTGGCTTAGACGCACATAATACTGACACCCAGTGCAGTATCGCAAGATTTATACGGTCAATTCGGCCCGGATCATGGCGTTGCCACCGCCAATGAGCGAGGGGCGTGGACTTCGAGCGCATTAGCTTTTAGTCTAGTGCTTAGCTAAACCCAACTTCCAATAATAGACTGTGGCAGGCCCTCTTCTTTGTAAGTGCTAAGCCGGCAGCATAATAGGGTCAAAATTCATGCTCTCATCAATCAAAATCCTGAGAACCTCCGCGTTCTTCTTTACCTCAATTTTTCTATTGTTTTCCAGCCAGCTAATGGCACAAGGTCTAACCGGCACGGAGAACGGCGAATGGCGCTATCTCGGTGGTGATGCAGGCAATACCCGCTACTCGCCGCTGAATCAGATCAATGCCTCGAACTTCTCCGAGCTCGAACAGGCTTGGATTTGGCGCAGCGATAATTTTGGTCCAAATCTGGATTACTTCTCGCGCTCCACGCCGACCTACGTGGATGGTATTTTATATACTGTAGCGACCCCGCGGCGGCAGGTTATTGCGATGGACCCTGCTACAGGGGAGAATTTATGGACTTTTCGCGAGCCAGCTACGATTCGTCACCAGCGTTCACCCCGGCAGGCATACGGTAAAGGCGTTGCCCATGCTGAGGTAAACGGTAGAGGCGTTGTCTATATCACGACGCCGGGTTTCTTTCTGTGGGCGCTAGATGCCAAGACCGGCAGACCCTTGGAGAATTGGGGAACACCTCCTGACTTGGATGGCTTTGAGCAAACCGGCGTCATCGATCTAATTCCCAAACTGGTTGAAGACTGGGGCCCTTGGCAAGACTATGTCGTTGCTGGCGGCAGTTACGATGCAGATTACGGCATACCCCGCGAGCTAGGCATGGTCACTGCTTCTGCTCCGCCTATCGTTGTTAACGGTGTGGTAGTTGTCTTGGTCGGACATCAGCCCAGCTACGGCCAGACTCGCATTGAAAATGTGCCGGGTGACATCATGGGTTTCGATGCTGCTACCGGAGAATTTCTTTGGAAGTTCCACTCCATACCTAGGCCGGGTGAAGTAGGGCACGAGACCTGGGAAAATGATGCCTGGCAATGGTCTGGGGACATCTCGACCTGGGCACCTGCTTCTGCCGATCCAGAGCTTGGCCTTGTGTATATGGTGACAAATGCATCGACGGTGCAGGCCTACGCGGGCCATCGCCCAGGTTACAACTTGTTTGGCGGCAGTGTGTTGGCGCTAGATGTGCAAACCGGTGAGCGCCGTTGGCACTATCAGATTCATCGCAGCGATCAGTGGAACTACGATCTACCTACACCCCCAATTCTGATGGACTTAACTGTGGACGGGCAGTCCATTCCTGCATTGGTTCAGAATACCAAACAGGGTCTCGTGTTTGCCTTCAATCGTGAAACCGGCGAGCCCATCTGGCCGATCGAAGATCGTGAGGTTTTTCAGACTCAGGTGCCCGGAAATTACACGGCGCCGACGCAGCCCTTTCCTACCTGGCCGGAACCGGTTGATCCGATCGTCACCGATGGCTTGACGGAAGATTTCGTCATCGACTATACGCCGGAGTTGAAAGAGCAGGCGTTGGTGATTCTCAATGGTTATCGCGCTGGTGGTCTGTATGTGCCGGCTCTTCCGCAAGGCCATGACAATGAGTACATCAATAACATTGGCTGTATTGGCGGCGGCAATGTGATTCCACATCAGCCGGTTGCCGATCCAAGCACCGGTTTAATGTTTGCGTCCCACGCGCGTAATTGTTTTGCTCCGGGTTTCATGCGACCGACCAATGGTGTCGATAGAGATAATCCAAGATATCCGATTCCCGGTGATGGTGGTGCGACTCCAAATAGTACGCCGACTACTGGCAAGACGGTCGCCGCTTGGTTGCCCGGCGGTGGCGGAGGACTTCCGACAATAGACGGTCTGCGTATATTTAAACCTATGGATAATCAGCTTACGGCTTATCAGATGAATAGCGGTGATAAGGCTTGGTCTATGGCCGTTGGTCCAACTCCCGATTCGATTAAGAGCCATCCCCTCTTGGAAGGTGTGGATGTGCCAGAGACAGGAGGCGTGGGTTGGTCCATACAGATGGTGATGGATGATCTTCTTGTGCAGACCCGCGCTTTAAGTGAAGGTATGGTGCAATTTATTCCCGACGCGCCACTAACCTTGAATGCGAGAGACAAGTTTACTGGTGAGATTGTCGGTAGCGTACCGCTGCCTGCGCCGGGTCAGTACGGCATGATGACTTACTTGCATCAGGGCAAACAGTATATTGTCGTGCAGATCGGCAGCTCGCGCACAGATTTTCCTGCCGGCTTGGTTGCGTTTAGATTACCTAACTAAAATTAGCTAAGGTAAGGGGGGCAGAATATGAAGACAGGTCTTGCTTTTAGTTCTGCGTATTTTTGTTTAACAAGCTTCGCCTTCGCAGCGGAGTCCCCTCCTAGCGCCCTTGTTGATCCTATTCCTCAGAGGATTGATAAGGGCGAGATCGTTGTGATTGCGCAAGAATTTCTGCGGCTTCCACAGACGCTCGATTCGAATGACGTCCCCCTGACTAATAATGCCTATGCACGCTTGCAATACATGCAGCCAATTCCGGATGGATCGGGGAGGCTCGTCATCAATGAGCTGCGTGGTGTGCTCTACATTTATGATGAAGCCGCAAACACGCTTGATGCGTTTCTGGATATTCGCGATGCGGGGGTCGGCTTCGATGATTCGATGTATCCTAATGAAACTGGTCTGGCAGGTTTCGCCTTTCATCCACAGTTCGCGCAAATGGGTCGCCCTGGGTATGGGAAGTTTTATACGGCGTTTAGCGCCAGTTCAGACAGCGGTGTAGCAAATTACTTAGATGACAACTCGGATAGTCACGAGAGCGTAATACGCGAATGGACGGCTACGGATGCAAGTGCCAGCATTTTTTCGGGAACATCGCGAGAGATATTTCGTATCGGTCAGTTCGCGCAAAATCATAACATTGGTACTTTGGCGTTTAATACTGCGGCGACTTCCGCTGATTCAGATTATGGTCTGCTCTTCGCCAGTCTCGGCGATGGCGGTGCGGCTAACGACCCGAATGAGAACGGGCAATCATTAGCTACACCAATGTCCTCAATAATTCGAATAGATCCGCTCAATTACGATCGCCGCACTTCTTACTCGATACCTCAAGACAACCCCTTTGTAGATAGAGTCGGCGTGGCTCCTGAAATTTGGGCTTACGGCCTGCGTCATCCGCAACACTTTTCATTCGATGCTGACGGCACTATGTACATCGCGGACATCGGGCAAAATCAGGTGGAGGAAATTAATATTGGCGTCAGCGGGGCGAACTATGGCTGGCGTGTGCGGGAAGGTACGTTTGCGACCGCTTTCGGCATCGGGAATGTGAGGCCGAATTCCGTTTACCCTAGGCCGAATGATACTGAAGAATTTACATACCCTGCTCTTCAATTTGATCATGACGAAGGCAATGCCGTTGGTAGTGTCTTTGTATACCGTGGAGCAGGAATACCTCAGCTCGCAGGAAAAATTGTGTTTAGCGATATGGTGACGGGTCGCGTTTTCTACGCTGAAAGGCAAGGCTTGCAGGCAGACAAGCCAGGCGGCATTCAGGAGCTGCGCATTCGCCTAGGTGAAAGTGAGGTAAATATTGCTGAAGCTGTGGGTATTGAGAATACTTATGGTGGTGGCAAGCGAGCAGATTTAAGACTTGGCATCGACGCCGCTGGAGAGCTGTATCTGTTAACGAAAGCCGATGGCTGGGTGCGTAAGCTAGTCGCAGAATAAGAGTTTTAGGAAGATAGGTTTTCAATTGAGAGGTAACAATAGAGCTGTGTTCTAACTACTTCTGAGACTTTAAGAGTAGGTGTGCACGGCGCAGGAATCGAGTAAGCTTGGGCAATCGATATAATTGCTAGATCGAAAAATTAAGAAGATATATATGACTACCAACACGCCTATTTATCCTCACGGAAATGTAGAAGAAATTGCCGAAGACCTTTTTATGCTTCGTGGCAGTATCAAGATGAACCCTCTGGTTCGTATTACGCGAAATATGGGAATTATTAGGAACGGCGATGAGCTATCTCTGATTAATCCTGTGCGCGTTAATGCGAAGGTGGAAGCGCAGATTGAGAAGCTAGGGAAGATCAAGCACGTTATTCGTTTGGGTTTCTTCCATGGTGTCGACGATCCCTACTATGTTGAGAAATATGGAGCTCAGATGTGGGCTCAGTCGGGGGGCACTACTTACACAGAGCCCAAGATCGACAAAGAGCTTGATAGTCTAGCGCCACTTCCATTCGATAATGGGGAGATTTTCGAATTTGCAGGAACAACGCAGCCAGAGTGCGCCCTGCTCATAAGTCGCGGAAGAGGGGTTTTATTTACCTGCGATGCGATTCAGCATTACGGCAATTATAGTTACAACAATATTCTAGCGAAGATACTAATGCCTTTTATTGGCTTTCCTCGAACTACACTTGTAGGGCCTATCTGGCTGAAGTATCAGACCCCGGAAGGCGAGAGTCTGGAGGGAGAGTTCAGAAGATTGTTGGAGCTCAAGTTTGATTGCTTGCTAGCGGCTCACGGCACCTTGTTAGAAACGGGCGCGCACGCGGCGGTAGAGCGAGCAATAGACAAAGCGTTCGAGAGAAAAAAATAATTTACCGATAAATATTTAGATTCGAAATCAACACCAGTGAAGGAATTATCCATGGCTTTACCAGAAACTCTGCGAGGAAAACTCTCGCTACCTGTAGTTGGGGCACCGTTATTCATCATCTCCACTCCCGATCTTGTGATTGCGCAGTGTAAGGCTGGTGTGGTCGGCTCTTTTCCCGCGTTGAATGCGCGACCTGCCGAGGTCTTGGACCAATGGCTCACACGAATCACTGAGGAGTTGGATGCCCACAATCAGGCGAATCCCGATAACCCAGCCGCGCCCTATGCAGTAAATCAAATCGTGCACAATTCTAATGACAGGCTTATGCATGATGTTGAGATGTGTGTGAAGCACAAGGTGCCAGTTGTTATTACATCTCTGGGTGCCCGGCCCGAAGTATTCGAGGCGATTCATTCCTATGGCGGCATATGCCTACATGACGTTATCAACAACCGGTTTGCGCACAAAGCTATTGAGAAGGGTGCCGATGGGCTGATCTGTGTAGCAGCAGGCGCCGGTGGACATGCTGGCACTTTATCGCCTATGGCTTTTATTCAAGAAGTACGGGAATGGTTCGATGGACCGATATTGCTATCCGGCGCTATATCGACCGGTGATGGTGTGCTCGCCGCCCAGGCAATGGGTGCCGATCTCGCCTACTTAGGTTCTGCATTCATCGCTACCGAGGAGGCAAATGCAGACTTGGCTTATAAGCAGGCGTTGGTTGACTATGCAGCTAGTGACATCGTCTACACAAACCTTTTCACGGGTGTTCACGGAAACTATCTGAAGCCCTCCATCGAGGCAGCAGGCATGGATCCTGACGACTTACCCGAGAGCGATCCATCAAAGATGAATTTCGGCTCTGGCGGCAGCAGTAAATCCAAGGCATGGAAAGATATCTGGGGCTGTGGGCAGGGCATCAATGCGATCAAGACAATATCACCCGTGGCAGATTTAGTGGCGCGATTGAGAACTGAATATGACACAGCGAAGCAGCGTATTCTCTAGTACCGGCTTATGGTAAGGGTGGTTACCTGTCGCTCTTGATGGGTATAACCACATCGCTGAGGTTCTTCTCTACTATGTGTCGAATCTCATGCGCGAGCTCCCGGTAGAAGGATTTCTCCGGTGACGTTATCCTCCATACTAGAACGTGGTTTCGCACCACGTTTACTCCCTCTACATCTGCGATGCGCAGTTCATTCTCCTCGCGGATCTCAGACTTAACATAGAGGGCTGGCAGGAAGGCGGTTCCCATACCCATTACAACCATCTGTCTCAGCGTGTCTAGGCTAGTGCCTTCGAAGTCACGGCGTACTTCCGCGCCAACTTTTTCGCAGAGTTCGACGATCTGCCTATGAAATAAATGATGTTCACTGATAGTAAGTACTTGCTCACCTAGTAGGTCCATGCGATTGAGCCGGGCCTTGCGTGCCAACCTGTGATCCATCGATACTGCAAATTTGAGCGGCTCTCGAAATAGTTGAAATACCGTCAGCTCTTTTGACATGATTGGCTGTGTGCTTAATATCAGATCATGCCTTCTGTCTAGAAGCCCCGCCTCGAGATCGCTTGGCGCTTCCTCGCGCACATACAGCTTGAGGTCTTGATGCTGAGCATGAATGGGGCTTAGGATATGTGGCAACAAATAAGGCCCCAGGGTTGGAGTTACGCCGAGTTTGTAGGTGCCCATACCCCCGCCAGAAAGGGTTCGGGACTTACTCGCGAATCCGTGTATTTCCTCGAGTATCCGCTTGGCATTCAATAGCAGTTCGCGGCCCTCAACCGTAGTGGTCGTGCCGTTCTTGCTGCGTTCGAACAGCTGCAGGTCGAGCAATTTCTCCAAGATCGCGATCTGATTGCTCAGGGCAGGCTGGGTAACATCCAAGCGGAAGGCCGCTTGCCGAAAACTTCCGGTCTCAGCAATCGTGGCGAAGTAGCGAATCTGTTTCAAGCTCAGGCGGTCTATGATTTCCATGCAAAACCCGTATTATTAGTGATAAGTAAATATAATAACAATATAAATAAATACTACTAACAATTATCACTGCCTACACTCTAGAATTCAAGCCATCAACAAATGTAATCAATAATCAGGTTTTAGGAGTTTAGTAATGGAAAAAGTTATCTCAGGATTTTTGCGTTTTAAGTCGTCGGATTTTGCAGAGCGCAAGCAACTCTTCGCCGACTTGGCCAACGGTCAGAGCCCCGAAGTGCTATTCATTACTTGTGCGGACTCTCGCATCGACCCCAATATGGTTACTCAAACTGAGCCAGGTGATCTATTCATTATACGTAATGCTGGCAATATCGTTCCGCCACACGCAAAACAGGCTGGTGGTGTAACGGCATCCATCGAGTTTGCTGTTGCAGCATTGGGTGTTAGGCACATAGTTGTCTGCGGTCATACGGACTGCGGTGCCATGAAGGGTGCGCTTAATACTGCGGGTCTAGATGGACTACCTCACGTTCAAGAATGGCTGGATCATTCCAGAGGTGCCGTCGATATAGTTAAGGCTAAGCACGGCCAGGCAACTATTGCTGAGCTGGGCCATGTAACAGAAGAAAATGTATTACTACAGATGCAGCATCTACGTACTCATCCAGCAGTGCTCAGTCCTTTGGCCACTGGCGCAGTAGATTTACACGGCTGGGTATATGATATCGAGCACGGTACTGTAAACGCCTACTGCGAGGAGAAGAAGGAATTCGTTCCAGTAGAAGAGCGATACGCAGGACTAATTCAGGAAATGGCTGCGGCAGCAGAGTTAAAAACAGCTTAAATATTTTTTTGACTTGATGCTGGGGTCCTTATACCCCAGCGTCATTATTTTTTTTAATTCCATAAATAATTTACATAGGTGATCAGAATGCTTGGTATTCACACTAAAAACCTTCGTGGTGATTTATTCGGTGGTCTTACCGCCGGTGTTATCGCGCTGCCTTTGGCACTTGCCTTTGGCGAGGCGTCGGGTGCCGGTCCTATCGCCGGCCTCTATGGTGCGATCATCGTAGGCTTCTTCGCTGCGCTTTTCGGTGGCACAGGATCGCAAATTTCCGGGCCTACAGGTCCTATGGTAGTTGTGTTCGCGGGTGTATACGCGACTCTAAATGGCTCGCCTGAGCTGGTTTTTGCCGTTGTGGTGTTAGCGGGAATAATACAGATTCTGTTCGGCGTTTTGCGTTTCGGACAATATATCCGCCTCGTTCCGTACCCCGTGATATCGGGATTCATGAGCGGCATCGGCTGTATCATTGTTGCATTGCAGTTTAGTCGTCTGTTTGGACATGAGCCAGAAGGTGGCGGAACAATTCCTGCGTTGGCAGCGATACCTGGATCGATCATGGATCCTAATTTCGTGGCACTTGCCTTGGGTTTGCTAACATTGCTAATCGTTTTTAAGTGGCCAAAAACTTGGGGAAAATTTGTTCCAGCACCCTTAGCCGCTTTGGTAATTGGAACCGTTGGTAGCGTAGTGGTGGGTGGTGCGCCAATTCTGGGAGACATCCCAACCGGTTTACCTGGCTTCATCATGCCTTCTTTCAGTCAGGATTCGCTCTTTATTGTTGTAGAAGCGGCATTCATTCTTGCCATCCTAGGCGCGATTGACAGTCTGCTTACCTCTCTAGTCGCTGACAATATGACTCGCACTAGACATGACTCAAATAGAGAACTTATCGGTCAGGGTATAGGCAATACAGTAGCTGGATTATTCGGCGGTGTTCCTGGAGCAGGTGCGACGATGCGAACGGCTGTAAATATTCGCACCGGCGGTTTAACTAAGATGTCCGGAATGATTCACAGTCTTTTGCTGTTGGCTGTTGTGGTTTCACTAGGCCCTCTTGCCTCGCAGATTCCCCACGCTGTGTTAGCAGGATTACTGGTTAAGACTGGTTACGACATCATCGATTTCGCTTATTTGAAGCGCGCGCACAAAGGACCACGTTGGGATCTGGGCCTTATGGTACTAGTTGTTTTCTTAACAGTATTTGTAGACTTGATTACAGCAGTTCTAGCCGGTGTGGTAATGGCGGCACTAGCCTTCGTAAAGCAAATAGCCGATGCGCAACTTGCGGCACTGGGTGATGTGACTAACCAAGGACTATCCGTAGATCTCACTGCTGAAGAAGAGGCATTGCTTAAAAAGGCAGGAAACAAAGTCACTCTTTTCGACTTTGGTGGTCCTCTGAGTTTCGGCGCCGCGGCTGATGTTGGACATCAGGTGCGAGAGAAGTCGAAGGGTAAGTCGGCGATGGTTCTGGATTTTAGTCGGGTGACTCATGTAGATGTCTCGGCGGCGAGAGCCATGGAAACGATTGGCAGTGACGCTCATTCCGCGAATAAAGAAGTTTACGTATCGGGCATGAACGATGAAGTTCGGGCGATGTTGAAAGGTCTTAACAATGAGTATTGCTTATCACACGGTGATAATTTCGCTACTCGTTTGGACGCGATCAAAGACGCTGTTGAATTTGTAGTTGAAGAGGATTCCAATGCTGCAGCTTCGTCTGCTAACTCTACATCTGAGCCTTCCACTGCATAAGTACTCTCTCTCCATTCGAGAGAATGGATTTTTCCCGCCGCTTGTCTTCGGACAAGCGGCTTTTTTTTATTCTAGTTTTTGCGTTGCGATTCGGAGAATCAGGGCAGGGCTATCTCGTCACTCTCTTCTGCTCGCGCCGGTTGGAAATTTTTGCGTGGCGTATTGCTTCTAACTTGTTCGAGCCAGAATACGCCATCGAAGGGCGCACTATTTCCGCGTGTGCCCAAAAAATCCATGTCTCCATCGCCGTCGACGTCCCGTGCTATGAATTTGTCGAACATGCCGCGCTTGCGTCTGGAAATATCATGACGTGTCCATTCCGATTTCGCCGCGCCGGGGTTTTCGAACCAGGCGAGTCGACCTAGTGCATCTGAAGAATTGACATCACCATCACCAGTGCGAGGACCTCGGCTATAGCTGCCTACCATGACATCGGTGTCACCATCGTTATCGATATCTGCTATCTCCATGCCGACCAGTCCGTCGGGAAGAATGCTGCCTATGGTGTAGGCGTTCCAGGTATTGTCTATGTTCTCGGGCTGCTCAATCCAAATGAATTGGCCGTTGTTATTCATGCCGAGGATGTCGAGCCTGCCATCGTCGTTAAGGTCGGTATATTCGAGGTTGAATCCGCCCATGCTTCCGCCAAAGATACCAATCGCGTGTTCTGCAAACTCTAGAGAGCCAGTGCCTAGATTTTCGAAATAGACCAATCGGGCATCCCCTCGCGCCCCGACTACGATATCCATGTCACCATCGCCGTCCAAGTCCACCGGTTCTGCATTCTGGGGAACGCTGTAGCTACCGAGTTCACTGCGTTGCCAGTTGCCGCCCGATAGTGGATCTCCTTCTAGTTTATACAGTTCCACGGGGGTTGAACGGGCGAAGTCTTCAGGTCCTGGTGATTGTGCTCCCTTGTTAGGGGCAGTGAGTTCGGGTACGCCGTCTCCATCGAAGTCTGCGGCGAAGACACGAATGTAGGAGCCGCGCCCCTGCGTCATCGGCAGAATAAGCCTAGGCCAGATGGCTGTGCGCGCATTTAATCCTGGATTCTGTAGGTAGATAAGATGCGACTGCTCTGCAGCGACTACAACATCGAGGTAGTCATCGCCATTAAGGTCAACAACGACGGCGTCTTCTGGCGCAGGCGCGTCGGTGCCTTCGGCTATGGTGATGTTTACCCACTGCTGAGGATCGGCTGAGCCAAAGGCAATTCTTACAGTGCCTTCTGGGGGTGGAACGAAGCCTGGTGTGTGACTCGCAGAGTCATACTCGGCATCGGATTCGTGGACAGACACGATGTCCTCATAACCATCGCGATCAATATCACCCAGGACTAAACCGTCGCTTCCACTGAGTGCGAAGCCGGCTATCTCAGGGTCGTCGATGATGTGTTCTTGCCAGCTTATGTATTGGCCATCGCTTGATTGAGCACGGGTAAGCGTATCGCTAATTAGGTTTTGGGCGAGGCTAGGACCGCTTAGACAAAAGGGGACCAAGGTAAGTAGATGGATTTTTTTCATTGCGCTCTCATGTCAGCTGAATTCATGGGAACAGAATAGAAGCTAATATGCCGCAAGTCCAATCTCTGCGTGCGCGGCAACCGATTAGAATTAACTCATCGGCCACCACACCAGAAAGGTTTCTCTAATCAATAATTGCCTGTTGAACAGCGTTCTCGAAATCATATTGCGCTGGTCCGAATGCTTGTTGCAGCATAATCACTGCAGTCAATTCTTCTTCTGGGTCAGTCCAGGAACGCGTGCCAAAGGCGCCACCCCAGCCGAACGCGCCTGCACTGCGCCTAGCGTTCGAAGTAATAGGATCTAGGGTTACAGCTACTGTATAGCCAAACCCCATGCCTTCTTGCTGACGAGAAAAACTCTTGTACAAATCACCGATCTGATTGCTGGACATCATTCGTACCGAGCGTGGGCTTAGCAGACGGTTGCCGAACAGTTCTCCACCATTAAGCAGCATCTGCTCGAAGCGCAGGTAGTCTTCGGCGCTGCTAGTTAGTCCGCCGGAAGCAGAGAAGTAATTTGTAGGTGGCCGATCTAGGAAGGGAGACATATCGCGATCGACAATATTGACGCGTCGGCTTTTGTATTCCGCGGGTACATTGAAGTAAGTGTTATCCATGCCTAGCGGCTGCAATATTCTCTCGTCAATAAATTCGTCGAAGGGTTTGCCCGAAACAATTTCAATGATGTGAGAGACCACATCTAATCCAACACCTGGGCTGTAAGTCCAGCGAGCACCAGGTTGAAAATCCAAAGCATAAGAACCGTACTGAGGAATGATACTCGCGAGTGTCGAGTCGCCATCGCGTTGTGGACGCTCAGATACTGCTGTGCCGAGACCGCCGCTAGCCAAGCCGGATGTGTGCGTAAGTAAATCATGGATGGTGATGTCACGTTGCGCAGGGACTAGTCGGTGTTCAGGCGCGTTTCGTGGATCAACAGAGTAGGGGCTGATGTTCTCGGTAATGGAATCTTTGAGAACTGCTACCTGCATGTCAGCAAATTCGGGTATGTATTTGGAGACAGGGTCTTCGGGACGAATCAAGCCTTCTTCGATCATCATCATTGTCGCCACGCCAAGCAGTGGCTTGGTAGAGCTCATCATGATGAACAATGAATCTTCCTGCATGGGACGGCCTGCATCTACATCCAATAGTCCATGAGTTTCAAAGTGAACGAGCTTGCCGCGCCGGGCTACCATGGTAACGGCCCCCTGAATATCACCGGCATCAATGTGTCGTTGCATCGCTGTGTTAATTCGCAGCAGTCGTTCAGATGACATGCCAACATCTTCAGCCTTGCCGGTTGGAATTTCATCGGCAACTGAAAAGTTAAAAGACAAACAGCCTAGCAAGAGACTGGTTGCGACTAAGGTTCTGCGCAGTGGTGTCGGCATGATGTATGTGGCCTCGATGTTGGTGGCTAGTTGACTAAGTGTGTTAAAGATTTTGTCATGATCTCAGGGCAAGCGTCTATAACATGAGCCTCAATTTTTCAGCTGGAGACACTGAGTGGCGCTCTGCTCGTTCTCACTCATGAAGCGATACAAGGTGGCGCCAATAGCGTCGCTATCCTCAATCGCAGCGCTTAGAATTTCCAAGCCCTGTTGTTCACAGATGCCTGAAAATAAATCGCGGCCATAGGTTTGTTGAAAATAATTGTCTCGGCTGAGGCCTAGCTCTGGCAAGTTGCTTGTTAGTTGCGGCAGCAACGCCAACTGCAATTCTTCTTGCCCCGTTGGAAATATCGCTCCCATAGCTGCACGCAGATTGGACAGTGGCAACGGGTTTTCGGTATCGAGGATTCGAGCTACCCATTCCTGTTTGATGGCTAAGTCGGGAAGCGCGGCTTCCGCAGCGATGGCGGCTCGCCTACCTGCATCAGAAGGGTCGCGCTGACGTTCTGCAGCCAATAACTCGCGGGCATTGTCGTAGTCTCTAGCGGTAAACCGTTGAATTATATTCCAACGTTGATTCTGTCCCAGGCTGAGTCCGGAAATAGCGACGTCACCCTCTAACAAGCTAGCAAGATTTTCTAACGCCTGGGAGCTGCGTGCGAGGCCGATATAGCGGGATAGTCTGAGGTTTAATGTGCTAACGGATTGGCTTTCGCTAGCAGCGGTAGACCCAGCATTGATTAGTTGCCAGAGCTGCTGTTCGGCTTGCGGGCCATACTCCGCGAGCTCATTCGAGTATTCGCCGCCTAGTCGTTCGAGTAGGTTTAAATTACTGACTAAACTACCTAGGCTCTGACGAATGATTCGATCATTGTTTTCCAGCGGTAGTGAGGCGATTAAAGCCGCTAATAGGGTGGAGTTTTCCATCTGGCCATTGCCCGGCGCATCGAATAAAGCGGTCCAGATCATGGAGCGCATGAGAGGATCTTCGATGCGTTCTAATGCACCATCATTGATGATGGTGTCCATGCTGACTTCATCGAGGCTCACCTCTGTATAGCCCCAGCCTTCGTAGTTAGGTAGCGCTAGATCAGGGCAGGCAAGGCCTATGGCGTTGGGGACTTGGGTCTCGGCGCCGAGTATTTCAATCGGAATTGCAATGTCGAGTTCGATGCTGCCGTTGTCTGCAGTAGTAAAGAGCCCTAGCTGGACCCGCTGGTTTCTTAAGGTTGGATGGTCATCTGGGACTGTCTGTAAAATAGCGAAGCTACTGATACCATTCGAGTCACAGCTAAAGCGCGCCTCGATAGTGTTTACTCCCGCCTGATACATCCAGTCCTCAGCCCATGGATCTAGGTCTATTCCGGATTGTTGTGATAGCGAGCTCATGAAGTCGTCAAGCTCGGTGTTCTCCCAAGAATTTTCTTTCAAATAATTTGAAACCCCCAGCCGAAAATCTTCGCGGCCTATATAGTGGGACAATTGGTTTAGAACAGATGCGCCTTTGTCATAGGTGATGGCATCGAAGACATTAAAGAAATCATTTGTGCTAACTACAGGCACTTCGATGGGATGCGTAGAAATGGCATTGTCGGCAGCGATTGCAGTTAAGTTTTCGGACAGATAAAAATCATGCCATAGATCGTCAAATTCAGTTGCCTCTGATACGGCAATGGAAGACATCAGCGTCGCGAAGCTCTCATTCAACCATAGGCCATTCCACCAGTTCATCGTGACCAGATCGCCGAACCACATATGTGCCATCTCGTGCAGAATAGTTCCGGCACGTCGCTGGCTATTGAATCGATTGGATGCGCCGCGATCGACATAGCTTTCAGAGAAAGTTACGGCAGCCACGTTCTCCATCGCGCCGATTAAGAAGTCAGGAACGATAACTTGGTCGTATTTCGCAAATGGGTAAGGGATGTCGAAATAGTCGCGGTAGTGAGCCAAACCTGATTTGGTATATGCCATCCATTCGTCAACAGCGACATACTCGGAGAGCGATTGCCGCGCCATCAGTCTAATCGGCACTTCGCCTGCCATGTCTTCCCATATCTGGTACGGACCGGCATGTAGAGAGAAGATGTAACTGGAGAATTTTTCCGACTGTGGGAAATGCCAAATTTTCGAGTTGCCATCCTCGATCACTGATTCCTCAGTTGTAGATGAGACTACTTGCCAGTCCGCCGCGGCGCGAACAGTGAGCTCATAACTTGCCTTCAGGTTCGGTTGATCGAAATTTGGAAATAGACGATTCGAGTAGTAGGGCCACAGATAGGTGTACAAGTAGGTTCGATCATCTTCCGGATCTACGAATCGGTGTAGGCCGGTGCCATCCTGATCATAGGGATGAGAGTATTCTATGAGGACTTCATTGCGTCCGGCTATTAAGGCTGCAGGGGAGAGTGTGACGAAGTAACCATTGTAGTCGGGTTCTAGCGCCTCGCCGTTTACTATGATGCCATTTACAGTACCGCCGGTGAAGTCGATCTCCAGTGGTTTGTCGATGTCAGTAAGGGTGAAATTCGCGGTTACGCTACCCTGATAGGAATCTGTGAGACTGACAAGGTCTATGTCCATAATGTAGGAAATATCCGATACACGGGCCTTGCGTGCTATCGCCTCGGCTTGGCTAAGCTGGTCTAGGGCGGGTCGAATGGGATAATCGTCGTTACTATTGTCGACGATTGGGGTAGTGGCCTGCTCACCGCAGGCGACAAGAAGTAAGGTCGAAAAAAGTGCGCATAGCTTGGTAAATCGGTGCATCAAAATGTCCTTGGTAAGAGTCAGCAGTGGCTCTGTCTGAGGAGAGTTAAGCTACGTTAAGTTGGAGCAGGAGATCAACCCTTATTGAGGTTACTGGCAGGAGGGGTAAAGCCCTCGAGCTCATTCATGTGGATAGCATGAGTGAGCTCGAGTGATAGAGAGTCAGTTGAAAATTAGATGCCGTATGGATCGAGAATAGCTTGATACAGCAAACGCTTCGAAGCGGCGCGCACATTTGGCAGCTTGTTTCCAAACTGCTGAATCATTCCGACAAATACTAGATTCTCCACCGGGTCTATCCAGAACCAGGTGCCGGCAGCGCCGCCCCAGTAAAATTCTCCAGTAGAGTAGGACTCGGCTTCTACTGGATCGTCTATCACAGCGAAATCTAGTCCGAACCCAGTGCCTCGAGCACCTAATACGCTGCCAGCCATAGTTTTAGGTGTCTGGTCGCGGTGCATTAAATCCACAGTAAGTGGCGCTAGTATTCTTACACCATCTAGCTCACCACCATTCAATACCATCTGACTGAAGCGCATATAATCCATAGCAGTAGAAACTAAGCCGCCACCGCCGGATTCAAAGACAGGGTCGACTAAGAAATTTGCATCTGCAAAGCCTTCTCCTGCTTCCAGCTTTCCAGCGTCGTCATAGCCATAGACCTGAGCGAAGCGCGAGACTTTCTCTTCGGGTACATGAAAATCTGTGTCGGTCATTCTAAGTGGATTGAAGATACGTTCTTCAAGGAAGCTGCCGAATGATTGGCCCGCCAGTTTCTCAACGAGATAGCCCTGCACATCTACCGACACGCTGTATTCCCATGTTGATCCAGGCTGATGCTTCAGTGGAATCTGTCCGAGCTTGGCAGTGAATTCTTCCAGTGTGTCGCCAGTGTCCAATAAGCCCGCCTCGACGTATTGCGTATCTACGGGTGACTGCGCGAATATTCCATAGGAGAGTCCGCCGGTGTGGCTCATCAATTCTCGTATCGTCATTTTGTGATTCTGTGGTTCTGTGATGATGTTGCCATTATCGTCAGTGCCTGCAAACACCTGCAGATCCTTTAGCTCTGGCAAATATTTCTCAACTGGATCAGCTAGGCGGAATTTGCCCTCCTCATAGAGAATCATTAAGGCGACGCCAGTAATAGGCTTACTCATGGAATAGATACGAAACAGTGCGTCGTTGCTCATCGCAGCTTGGGCTTCTAAATCGCGATAGCCTACGGATTCGAAGTGCACAATTTTGTTGTCTCGCGCGGCCATGGTGATCACACCTGCCAATAAGCCCTCGTCTACATAGCCTTGCATGGCTTGGGTAATCCTATCGAGACGAGCGGAATCCATACCTACGGATTCCGGTGAGGCCATCTCTAATGCAGCTGCCGGTGCTTGGGGAGCCGCTGCGGTAGTGACGGTTGATGCGTTGTCCACAGCGGGGCTACAGGCGGCAATCAAGGCTAAACCAAGCCCCATAAGGCTAATACGCAGTTTGTAACTAGTAGTATTCGATTTTTCGGTAATGAGCATCAATTTCTCCTATCTCTCTTCCTGACTCAATGTAAATGCGTAGACATTCTTGCTGGCGTCTCTTGATTCGCGCCTATATTAGGCGGCTCATCAGCTTAGATCATTGTTATAAGATAAAACAAGGGTTTTGGGCTGGAGTGAGGTAGGTGTTATTCTTGTTGCCTAGCTCATGCCAGAAAAGGCTAATTCACAGAAAACTGAGTCCTTATGCTGAATAGATTCAATTGCCGGACCATCGTACCCAAAGCGCTAACATTGCTAGCCGCCGCGTTCAGCCTGTTGCTGTCGTTTGCACTACATGCCCAGAACGTCGCAATCGCTCACTGTCAGGGCAGCTGCCCTAGTTATTCTTCTAGCCTTGCCGCAACGCGAGCGAATGTGGTTATCCACAATCTGTATGCTGCTGGACTTAACGGTGACACTGGCATGGCGGATTGGGTTGCCTACCGATTGACCAAGGAGGCGATAGGTGTCGCGTCCTTATTGCCGCGTTTCTGGCAGCCAGATGAGCTAGTGCGTATGTCTGGCATCGAAGAACTAGCCGAAGCTGAAGCTTTGGGGTTTTCCTTGGCAGAAATCAGCGGTGCTGGGAGTCCTTACGGTGGATTCAATGAGCCGCTTGGCAATGCCGAAGAACGTGCCCGCCTTGCGCCCATGACTAGCTTTGCGAAGACGCCTTACTGGAGAGAACTCAATAATCTCAGCAACATGGTAACGATGCCTACTCCACTGCGGCGTGGGCCCTGGTTGCAGTTGGAACAGACGCTAAATCGAATAGTAACTGACGAGAATTCTTTAGGTGTGCTCAGCGGTCCTCTGTTTCTGATTGGTGAGCCGTTAAGTACCTCTATCAATAGCGCGAATCTAAATCCAGCTGCATATTTCAAAATAGTGGTTGCCGACAGTGGCATCGCCGCATTTGTGTTTACAGAGGGCCTTTCTCAGACTGATCGCTTCTGTGATCATCAGGCGGATCTTCAACAGATCGAATTGATGAGTAGTCTCGATCTGTTTCCCGATAGAAGCCCTAGGCCCTCAGCGAAACTATTAAGTGAACTAGGTTGTTTCTAGCGCAATAGACGCAGGCAAGTACCAAGCTACATTTTGTAGCCATTAATGAATTGTGCTGCTCTGGTGAATAAGCTACCTTGCAGCCATTCCGATCAAATTATCCGCGGAGCTACCCATGAAAAAAGCAATAATAATGTTCCCAAGTCTTAGCGCACTAGCTATTGGCTGTGCCTTTTCCTCTATTGTCTTCGCTGCCGACGACTATGTCGTTCCGCGCACGGAGTGGGGTCAGCCGGATCTACAGGGAGTCTGGAATTTCTCTTCCAATACACCTATGCAGCGTCCTTCTCGTTTTGGCGATCGGGAATTTCTGTCTCCTGAAGAAGTCAGAGAAATAGCAGAACAGCGAGCTGCAAGAGATGCATCTAATGATGGTGCCATAGCAGTCGAAGGAGTGGACGGTTCCTACAATGATTTTTGGGTGGAGAATGCTGGTATCGGTGGCGATATGCGTACCTCACATATTGTCTATCCTACCAACGGTAAACTACCAGCGCTGAAAGAAGGTGCGATAGCAAACCAAGGTGTATATGGTGGTGATACTACTGGCGAGTCGCGTCCGGTACGAATCTCAGCTGGAGGTATTGGAACGGATGGCCCGGAGGATAGAGGGCTTTCGGAGCGATGCTTGATCGGCTTCAATGCGGGACCTCCGTTTGTGCCGAGCTTGTACAATAATAATGTGCAAATTTTTCAGACAAAGGATACTGCAGTCATCCTGACAGAAATGATTCATGATGCGCGTGTTGTTCCTCTTGTTGATGCGCCGAGTGAGATGGGTTCACTTGATGATGAGGTGCGACTTTGGATGGGTGATTCGCGGGGCTATTGGGATGGCGACACACTCGTCGTCGAGACGCGCAACTTCAATGGTTTGGCTTCGAGTTTTGGGCAAGCGGGAACCTCATTAGACAAGGTGCTAACAGAGCGGTTCACTCGTCGAGGTTCTTTCACAGTTGACTATGAGTTCACGGTCGATGATCCATCAACTTACACCGATAAATTTACGGCCATCGTGCCTATGACTAAAGTGGCAGGCCTGCTCTACGAGTACGCTTGTCATGAAGGTAACTATGGCATGGTGAATATATTGCGCGGCGCAAGGGTTCAGGATGCAATGGCAGAATCCGAAGCGCAGTAAGAATAGGATTAGGGAGAGACTAATGGGGTTTGAGTAGTTATTACTCTGACCCCATTTTTATATGCACAGTAAGTGTATTCGCAACCGGATAGAGAGAGTTATGAAATTATTTCGTAGAGTAGTCATCGTAGTGATTTGTTTATTGTTGATTCCAATTGCAGCTGTCGCTACTGCGGGTGCGAAGCAACGCTTTGAGGATGGCCCTAATCGGGTGTTCTCCGGCGGACCGCTCGTAGCTGGTGAGTTGCATTCGGGCCCTGATCCAGATTGGAGCTTCGTGAGCGAGATTCCAACCATAGAAATGCAGTTACTAAATCCTGCACAATCTCGTCGCATCTGGATTGCTGAGTATGAGAATAAGATATATGTCTGGTCGGGCTATATGGGAAACCCAATCGGGCGAATCTGGAAGCAGTGGCCGATTCAGGCCGAGCGCGATGGTCGAGCAGTGATTCGTATTAATGGAGTGCGCTATGAACGTCAACTTACGCGCATACGATCAGGCGATGTGCTCGACGGCCTCACTGCAACGATTACTGGAAAGTATCCATCTGCCACAACCCGTGCCGCAGTTGAAGCAGGCGATGTGTGGGTATTCGAGGCTGCTCCGCGCAGTTAAGTCGCCTCAACTATTAGAAGGTAAGAATCATGAAGAATTTTTACATTTTCACAGCCGTTGCCGTTATTGCCACAATCTTGGCCGTTCTCTTCATTCCAGGTGTTGATGACTTCGTGGAGAGAACATTCCAAGTCTATCTAGGTCGAGCGGCACGCTAAGTACTAGAGCAAAAAATGCAGTTACTAGAGCGGGTTCAGTACAAAAGCTGAGCCCGTTTTTTTGTGGGACATTAAAAAAGGCTGAATTCACTAGTACTGGATTAGAGTAATAGTGGTTCAGCCAAGGAGAGTTGTTCTTCGTTTAGTTCAGTGGCCTAGAATTAACTTCCAGCAATTAGATTGGTGCTTATCAGGTCATAGTTAATGCTCGCATTACCGTCTTTCTGATTCAGTGATAACGCCATCTCGAGATCGATGCTTGCGCCAGCGGTGTCACCGGTTATCGCTTTAGCAACTGCTAAGTTAGAGTAAACGGATGCAAGAGCTACTTTCTCTTTCTGGATAGTGAGTTCCGAGGAGTCCTCTGCTTTTTCAAGAGCGCTGCTGCAACTTGTGATTGCTGCTTCAAACTCTTCAAGAAGAATTTGCGCGACACAAAGATTGTTCGCTTCGAAGTAGTCCATTCTCTTAAGGCTACGAGAAGCAAATGTGGCTTTCGTAGCAGAAATATCTTCGCTAACTAGTGCCTTGAAACCGATGGTGTTACTGAAGGCGGTTAAGCGATAGTCGGCAAGAGCTCCCGAAGTTGCAAAAGAAGAAGCTAGTGTAAGTGCGATTAGTGCAAGCTTGGAGTGTGAGAAACGTTTCATGATTGATCCTTAATTAATTGGCGAAATAGATTAAAATTGAGTTTTAGAATCGGATGACACACTGGCTGAAATTTGTTTTGTGTTAAAAGCTTTCTCAACATTTCTAACACTGTATCTATCAAGAAGAATGTTGGATTTGTTTAGCCGCCTGTCTTTCGATTTGTGTCTATAGTAAGGATCGGAGTTCCCTGTGACAAAGTATGCTTCCTAATGTAATGCGTGAATACTCGTCATCTATTCCCGTGCTCATAATTTCCCTTCTTGATTGAATATCTCTAGAAGCCAGCGCCAGAAAACGAGTGAAATATTTCTGTTACTGTTTCCATTCAATGCCAGCCAATAATAATCTTCTGTAATGAGATGAAATTCGTGCAATGCAACCAAAGACCCTGAGTCGAACCAGTCCTGACTTACCGGCAATGGCATGAGAGCGATGCCCACGCTCTGCTCCGCTGCGCGTGAAAGGGCAAACATGCTATCGACATAGATGATTTTCTTAGGTCGTAAGTTAGTTACTCCAGCATTTTCTGCCCACTGTTCCCATGCATTCGGTCTTGCCTTATGGAGCAGTATCGTTGCTTTTTTTATGGCGTCGAGCTCAGTAATTCCCTCCATCTCCCATTGTTCTTTTTGTTGCGCGCTGCAGGCTGGGACGTAACGAATGGGGAACAGCTTCGCTACCTTGACTGCGTTTGGAGTCTTGCGTGACAAAACAATGTTAATGTCGGCGGCGGGATTGAGTTCGTCTGTTATGCCTTGGCCCTCTATCTGTAAATCAATGTCGGGGTAGGTGTCGGAGAAGCTACTCATACGTGGCATTAGCAATTCGCTAGCGAAGAATTCAGGCATCTGCACTAGCACTGGGTGTAGTGCCTTCTGTTTACGAATCTTACTGGTCGCATCATCGATTGCCCTGAGATAGGGGTTAATTTCTTGATACAGGTGAGAGCCATCCTGAGTAAGTGAAATCGAACGTGTGAGTCGCTTGAAGAGCTTCGTGCCCAAGTCTTCCTCGAGATCGCTGATCTGATGGCTCACCGCGCTAGGGGTGAGGCACAATTCATTTGCTGCTTTCTTGAAACTAAGATGCTCGGCTGCTGTACAGAATGTACGCAAGCCTCTATGTTGGATAGGCATTGAATCTTGATCCTAAGTGGGCTTATGCTAATCAAAGCGAGATATTGCAAAACGTTGGGATTAGTTTGCGACGGCAAAAGCTGTATCCTGTAATTAGCAATCCCTGTGCCAATGTCTTGTTTAAGTAAGACTGTTGACTCTACACAAGCAAATGAAGCGGAAAGTCCTGGGCCGTGCTCTCGGGACAGGCATTAACTAGCCTGAAAACATAAGATCAGCAAATGCTGAATCAAATCTGATTGCCAGGCACTACAGGTTTTTAGCAAGATGGCGAGCTAGCTTGTACCAATAGTGTGCTAGTGCACCATGCTGGAGCGTTTGTGTTCCCGTGGGGAATCTCCAAATTTATCCGCCGATCTATTGCTGAACGAGTTTCTGTTGTAATCTTGCTCTCGAGTAATCGAATCAATGAGTCATAAGACCTATTTCTATGAAAAAAATAGCAGTTCTATTGCTTAGCTGTGGCCTCGCCTTGGGGCAGCTGACCTATGCAGCGGCAGGTGAATGTCAGCCGTTATCGAGTGTTGAAGGCGATGGCTTAGTGGCAGTAATCTCGGCAGCGGATATGAACGCTGTGTTGCAGGTCAATTTCGATGACAGTGAGGTTTGTACTCTACAGAGCGAGTCTCTAGATTTTGGTGAGGCGGCTGGCGTCAGCTTCCATAACAGTGTCGCCTTGGATGAGTTCGTAGTTCAGGCCTCAGTAGATGGATATGAGACATGGCTGCGTATCGACAGTGAATACAATGGGGAATTGTTGCTCGATAGGGCTACCGGAGAGGACTTGGGCCTCACCGATGCCGAGTTTCTTGGTGACAATTCGCAGCTCGAGGCGTCGGATTTCTTTATCGAATACGTCGGTTCACTCGAGATAGGCGGGTTTTCTCTGCGTAACGTAGAAACCAATATTCCCTTATTAGAGGTCCCTTATGACCATTATGCAGGTCGAGGTCCCATACCTGAGAATTCCGTGTCGGAGGCAGAATTTCTAACGATTGGCTCGATAGGAGAGGAAATACTGGAGGAGGTGCTCATAACTGTGGATATCGTCAATCAGAGAATTTATATGACGGAAGCTAACTAACTGGTTATCCTGTCTGTAAATCGATAGATTTCAGCTAGCAAATAACACTAACAAATACATAAACAACCACAATAAAGGATATACACATGAAACGCTTTATTTTGACTCTCTTGGCACTGCCAAGCCTCATTGCTTCTACTTCATTTGCCCAGGAATACGTTGCGATCGAAATGGAAATCGATGTCGATAAGCCAGCTGCAGAAGTTTGGTCAAAAGTAGGTGGTTACTGCGACATTAGTGAATGGCTTGGCTTAGATTGCCAGATCACCTCCGGTGATGGCGCTCTAGGTACGGTTCGGTCTCTTTTGGATGGCAGAATTTTGGAAATACTCGTAGCCGAAACTGAGCTGTCTTATGGTTATACGCAACCTGCCCCGGCAGAGGGTTTCTATGATCATTACCACGGTTTCTTGGAAGCTCGCCCTACCGGCGCGAACAGCAGCAAGTTGTTGTATACGTTGATGCTAGATGTATCGAATTTGGAAGATCAGGCTGCGAAGGATGCTAATGTTGCGAGAAGACGTGGCATGTTTGAAGGTGCGCTAGCAGCAATGAAGGAAATGGCAGAACAATAGATTCAAGCTTGTCGAAGAAAAGGCGGAGGAGATGTTGATCTCTCTCCGCCTTTTTTTTACAGTTCTTTAATTGCGACCTTACGAAAGCGAAGGGTTCCTAGGGCGCGTTGCAGGGCAATCGGTCCGCTTGCAAGTAGATCATCCCGTACATCTACTGTTCGCTTGTTATTAAGATCAACCACCAAATGATTACCGTCTAAAGTAATGACGAGTACATTCCACTTGCCTCCTACTGTTGGTCTAGGCTCATCTACAGGGGCGATGTGAACGATTGCGCCGGTACCGAAGGAAGGATCGCCGCGTTGATCGTAAATATTCGCCTCATAACAAGTGCGATCGGTAATTTGATTTGCATCCTCACAGCGCATGTAAATGCCGCTATTTGAATCTTCGCTCGCCCAGAATTCGACGCGCAAGGAAAAGTCGCTGTAATTTTTCTTGGTAACCAAGAAGGAAGTGCCGCTACCCTCGGTTGCCTGAATAGCGTTATGTTCAGCAGACCAATTCGCGTCGCCGACAATGTTAAAATTCTCCATGCCCTCAGTGCCGTCAATAAGAGTAACCCAATCGTTGTCGGCTGCCTGGATGAGAGAGCTTGCTAGTACTGTAGAGAACCCTACAAAGAGTAGGCCTAGATATTCCGATAATTTGTAGAATGTTCGCATCGTATGCTTCTCCTGAATAAATTTAAACGGCTGAGGCAAAGATTAAAAGTTCTGGCGCGCAAAAGCTATGCTTCTAAGGCCTTATTTGGCTATGGCTTGTAAACATACTTCCAGTGATTGCTCTACTTCTTCGATGGCTTTCTCATCACCATCGGAAAAGCGCCGTAGAGTATAGCTTTGTAGGAATGCCTTGGTGGCTCTTACTCGCTCCGAAGACCATTCTTCAGGTAGGTTTTGGGCATAGGTGCTCGCTGTCCAAGATTCGTTCGACGGTAGGTTTGCGGAATTCAGGAAACGTTGCCAGACCTTCTGCCAGCGCACAGTGCGGGAATCAGCTTTCTCCTGTCGTCCGCGAATGCGTCGATATTCCCGCACGAACAGGAACAAGAGAATCAACAAACCGCCATAGCGAACGAAGTCAGTCATGAGTTCATTTGCGAGTACAGCATCGATTAACTTTTGCCATTGCCCGGCTACGCGGTGATACAAGACGCTGAATGGGCTCGACTCATACCCACCGAAGAAGCTTGTAATACTCGGCGGTGTTGGGTCGATAGTGTGCCAATAGCCTTCTGTGTCCTGCCACTCGACCCAACTGTGAGCATCACGTTCTCTAACTAACCACATATCCGCGGATAGTTGCTCATGAATAACATAGCCGCCGACTATGCGTGCGGGAATGTCGTTGGCGCGCAGTGCCAGAGTAGCGCCTGTCGCAAACCAGAAGCAGTAGGCAGCTTGATCGTTCAGAAAGAAATCGTGAAAGGGTTGGTCTGGATTGAAATTTGTTTCTAATGAATAACCCCGTGCAATGAAATGGTCCAGAATGTTGTAGACGGTTTGCTGTTCATCGCCTGCAAGAAAATTAGCACTCTTTTCTTGCAGGCGCGTATCCCAGAATGAGGGTAGCTGAAGATTGATCTCGTTGAATGTGTCGGGTATCGATTCGTTGCTAGTTTGAATTTCCCAGCGTCTATCGGCACCGCGATCGTAAACAGGGGACCAAACATCCGCCGCATTATGAGTAAGGGCTTCGAAGCGACCGATCAGGTGACTAGTGTTAGGGCTCATAAATACAAAATTGTTTCTGGAAAGGCTTTGCACATCGATTCTTTGTGGAGGGATATTGTCGCTTGGAAACTGATGATTACTCATCTCATAGCGCAGCTGACCAGTATCTTCGATAGAGGCATCCAATAATGTGAGGGCCGACAGGGGCCGTTCTATCGGATTCCAAACTAATTCTTCGTCTAGTTCAACGAGTCTGTTTCCTGCTAGGTATCGACTGGGGCGACTCTCAGTGGTCGCGCGCATGACTGCCCGGTTGGAGGGTTGCAGAAATGCCGAGGCGCGCAGCTGCTGTCTCGGAGAGAATCCTGTCGGTGTAAAGCTATTGTTGTTACTTGAAAACATGCCCCCTAGCGCGGCAACGACGGGCCCTTGCCCAACGCTCAGTATCAGGCCTAACAATGGAACAATCAGGAACAACGGTAGTAGCAAGAGGAATCGAGAGAATAAATAATCAGCACAGCGGTCTGCCATGAGGGTGAGGCTGGCAAGTAAAATTGCAGCTATGCTGAGTAGGGCAACGGGTACGCCAAATAGCTGTACAACTGTTTGCTGCGGTGGCGAGATGAGTAAGGTCAGCAGCAATCCCAACACGAGAATCGTTTGCGAATTTCTATTCAACGCTAGGTGCGTGCCGCTTTTTTCTCCAGATGCAAATAGCCATAGCTGGTAGGTGAGTAAGCTAAGTACAAGGCCCGCACCTAGACCGTTAGTCTGTGCCCAAGAACCTTCGAGCGCCCAGTCTTCTAGAACTTGACTGCCGAGAAAGCCGCCGGTTGCTAGAAGGACGAATGACAGGCCCCAGGTAGGTCGCTCTACCTGCACTAACTTCAGCGCACCTAGAACGCTCAGACCCATGCCTAACCAAATGACGGCATTTAGTTCCATAGACAGCCCTAGATGCAAGGACTCTAATGCGAGGAATATTGTGAGGAAGATCTGTCCCAGAGGCATTAGTTCACACTCTTCTTCGAGAATCTAGTTAGTTTTTCCTTAAGCCTTTCCTTCATCTTTTTCTTTGAGCCCGCAGCTACTTGCGGCGTGAGTGACGAGGTTATTTCAACAAAATGACTACCTTCTGGAAGACTGCCACCATCATCTGCAGTCTCTTTGATAAGAAAGACCAAGACGAGGATGCCGGCGCGCTGCCAGCGATCGACAAGTGCTTCTGCTTTCTTGTTCCAGCGCCCTAGAACCAGCACATGGATACCTTCATCCATTAGAACCGATTCTGGGAGTGTATTGAGTTCTTCGGAGTAACCGCGTTCTGGCTTGCAAGTGGCTATGTATTGGAAAAATTGATGGGGTTCTTCTAGGGTGTGCCAGTTCGCACCAAGAGCCAGAGCCGCTAAACTAAAGCCCTCGTTCTGCGCCGAGCGACCAATCTCCACAGCCAGCGATAAGCGCTCATCTAAGGGATCCTCATCGATGGGCCGACGCTGCCAGGCCTTAAAGTCGGCAAGGCTTAGGTCTACGATAAGATAAACCTTGTCTCGTCGTATTTGCTCGACGCCTTCGAACACTTTGCTCATCGGTTCGCCATAGCGACTACTGGCGCGATGATCCAAGCGGCGCATCGAGTCACCGGTCTGATAGGGGCGAGAATAGGCATAGTCTAAAGAGGGGCCCTTGCGTGTGCTCTCACTACCGAGGGTTAACCGTTTACTCGCTTGGTCAGCAATGTTGCGTAGAGAGGGTATTGCTACTTTTAGTGTTTCGGGTAGCACATAAACTTCTGTGGGTACGGCTTTCCTAGTCGTAAATCGCGTTAGGAAGAAAGGGAAATACGTCTGCACGGCAAGGCCCGAGAGGTTTAGTATGCCGCGCCTCTGCGGCTCGCAAAGAACCGATATTGTGGTGCTCTGTCCTGCGGGAAGGTTCTGTTGGTGTGGGCGAGACCATTCCTTGGGCCAGCGACCATAGGGTACAACCATCTCACGTAGGGAAAAATTGTAGAGATTGAAGCGGCCGTTGTTTGTTACTTTCACCTGTGAAGAGAGTGGCTGACCTGCGACCGAAGTTTTCGGTGTTTCACGTTGTATCGATACCTTAGGCCTGCATATATAGCCGAGTAACATGCTCCATAACAATAGACCTACGCCAAAGGCGCTAGTGAATAGCAGAAAGCCACTACTTGCTCTGTAACTAAAAAAGAAGATGGATAGTGAGCAGATGAGGATGATTTTTCCGGTTCGTGTTAAGCCGTCGTAGTACAGGCGACGGAATAGGCGTAACAGTAATTTTGCACGGTGTTCCGACCAGCGTGGAACGAGGCGTAAGTTTGAGAACCAACGAATCAATCTCCACCAGTGAAGAAGGAAGATCTCGTTGGATACTCGAACGGGACGGTCGGCTAATTCACTCATAGAAAAGCACCGTAACTCGAAGAGCCGGCATCAGCATAAAACTATTTATAGATCTGTCAGAATTCATGGCTTGGGGGAATAGTTTTATCCTGACCCCGGAATACATGTGGCTTATCTCGGCACCGGAACACTTGCGACAATGTTCTGCATCAGTTCATGGGCTTGCGTGCTGTCGTTATCACGACCGTGCCGTGGAAGAATGCGGTGGTTCCAAACCGGTGGAACGAGCTGCTGTATGTCTTCGGCAATTACCTGTTGCCTACCTTTTACTAGAGCATAGCCCTTGCAGGCTGTCGCTAAATGCATCGAGCCGCGAGGAGAGATGCCGAGCTTGATGTTTGGATCTTCGCGGGTTGCCCTTGCGAGCGTCACGATATAGCGCGCGAGATCTGCGTGCAGGTGAACTTTTTCGCAGGCATCACGTAGGGCTGCGACTGAATTTTTATCTAAGACCGCCACAGGATCACGCTTTGCTGTTTCGCCGTATTCACCGAGAAGATGTAATTCCGCATTAACATCGGGATAGCCTAAGCTGATAGAGGTGAGGAACCTGTCTAGCTGCGCCTCAGGCAATGGGTTGGTGCTATCGAAATCAATTGGGTTCTGAGTGGCGATCACGGTAAACAAACTTGAAAGGGGTTGGTTCACGCCATCGGCTGCTACATAGCCTTCTTCCATCGCCTGAAGGAATGCAGATTGACTCCGTGTTGGCGCACGATTGATTTCGTCTGCCAGTAGGAAGTCAGTAAAAATTGGTCCGGGTGAGAAAGTAAACTTGGCTTCACTGGCGTTATAGATGCTGCCACCTAATATATCTGCCGGCAGAATGTCGTTGGTAAATTGAATGCGATTAAAATCTAGACCAAGTATCTGTGCCAAGCCTTTGGCTAGTGTTGTCTTGCCGACACCGGGAACATCCACAACTAGCACATGGCCTCTGGCAATAATGCTAGCCAATAGCAGATCAATAACGAATTCATCCCCCAACCAGTGCTGAGCCAGAGATTTATGCGCCTGATCCAGCAGGGATACCAGCTGGTTTAGGTCGTCTTGCTTGGGTTGCTGTATTGATTCCATCGGCGGATATTAGCAGCGGATGGGTCTATTTTCAGTAGAAGTTTGTTAATCTGAGCCTGCTGGAACCGAATTCGGCCAAAAACGTGTCCCAAGACGTGTTTAACAATAAGAAGGAATACACTATGCCAGTCCTCAGTCCCTTTAATCGTGCTCTACACCTAGCAGGCGCAACGTTGCTGCTAAGCACTTCCGTAGCCATTGCGCAGCCGCAGGCACTGCTGGACAGCTACACCCCAGTCACGCTGGAAGAGTTGGCGAATCCACCTGCGGGTGACTGGTTAATGTGGCGTGGCACTCCCAATCATTGGGCCTATAGTCAACTGGATCAGATTAATAAGGACAATGTGGACAGCCTGCGCTTAGCTTGGTCTTGGACCATGGAGCCGGGCAAGCAGGAGACCACGCCGCTAGTACATGATGGCATTATGTTTCTGCCCCAGGCCTGTGATTTCATCGAGGCGGTTGATGCCACAGATGGTACGCCATTGTGGGAATACAGAAGAGAAACCGTTGATCATGTGGCTCCTCTGTCCTGCGCGAATCGCAACGGCACTCTATATAAAGACCAGCTCATTGTCGCCACGCGAGATGCCTTCATTGTTTCCTTGAATGCCACCAGCGGTGAAGTGACTTGGGAGAAGAAAATTGGCGATTGGACAGTAGGTCAGCACTATTCCGGCGGACCCCAAGTATTTAATGGCAAGGTGATAACGGGCATGTCCGGTTGTTACTACATTAATACCAGTTGCTGGATTACCGCCCACGATGCCGACACCGGGGAAGAGCTGTGGCGCACTAACACGGTACCTAAAATTGGTGAACCTAACTGGGAAAGCTGGGGTGATGTGCCTAACGAACAGCGCCGAGGTGGGTCGGCGTGGATGCCAGCGAGTTTCGATCCCGATCTGAATCTTATTTTTATAGGTGTGGCAGTGCCGATCCCCTGGGGCGAAGTGCAACGGGGCACTAGAGGTGGCGATGTCTTATACACTAATTCTACCTTGGCTCTGGATGCAGAGACCGGCGAGATTTCCTGGTACTTTCAGCATATCCCTGGAGGTAATTGGGATCAGGACCACCCTTTTGAGCGGCTGATTGTAGAGACTGAAGTAACACCCGATGCCGATGCGGTCTCGTGGATGAATCCAAACATAGATTCTAGTGAACGTAGAAAAGTCATAACAGGTGTTCCAGGAAAGCCTGGTATCGTCTGGACGTTGGATGCAGCGACAGGAGATTTTCTATGGGCGACTGAGACTAACTTTCAGAATGTCATCGTCGGCGTGGATGTAGAAGGACGTAAAGGCATTACCAATCCCGAGATCCACATTACCGAGATCGGCCAACAGAAACTCGTGTGTCCAACTACCCAGGGGGGCATCAATTGGAACTCGGTTGGCTACAGTCCACAAACCAATTCGCTGTACACACCAACTAACAATACTTGTATGAACTTTGCATTAAGGCCAGTGGAGCCAACTGTAGGTCTACACCATGCTTCCGCCAGAAGCCGTGCAGAAGCCGGGCCTGAAGACACTGGTCAAGTCGGACAATTTACCTCCATAGATGTGGCGACCGGGGAAACTCGCTGGACCTATCGACAGCGTGCGGGCATTGGTGGATCTGTTCTAACAACCGGCGGTGGGTTGGTCTTTGTATCCGATGATGCGAGACGTTTCCGCGCCTTTGATGCCGACAATGGTGACATTCTCTGGGAGCAGGTTCTTAATTCAACGGCCGGAGGCTTTCCGGTTAGCTATAGCGTGGATGGTGTGCAATACATTGCTATCGCGGCAGGAGAAGGCGTCAACTATCGACGCCACACGCCAGAGATTCGACAGCGTGCGGCTGGCAATACTTTGTATGTATTTCGGTTGCCCTAAGCGAAAACTTCTTGGGTTCTTTTCCTTTGATTAAGGGGGCGCAATGAATAATAAGAAAGTTACAAAATGGTCGCTCATCGCCGTAGGTGTAGTGTTTTTAGCCTACGTTGCCTATGTCGTCAATTTCGAAGTGCAATTGGGCGTTAATCAGCCACAGGGCAGCACCTCTTTAGTCATTGCCACATTTAGCGATGGCAATGAGCGCCACCAACGCGTGCTTCGCTTGGAGCAGATAGATGGCAGCAATTATATTGCCGCTAATCATTGGCCGCGTGCATGGTATAAGCAAGCGCTCGATAATCCGAACGTGGAAGTTAAAATGCCCGGCAAAGATTCATTCGAACTCTACCTTGCTGTTCCTCTAGAGGGAGCAGAGGAAGAGCGCATCGGTGAAATTTATAGTTTTGATTTCGAGTTTCGTTTTCGAACTGGCTTTCCACCAAGGTACTTTCTGCGTCTCGAGCCGCGCTAGTAAATCAAAATCAAAAGACCGACCCAAATAAAGGAATAGAAGCATGTTGTACAGCTTAGGAGAGATGCAGGTCGATATCGCGGGGGAGGATTTCTTCGTTGCCCCTAGTGCAGATGTTATAGGCAATGTCAGGCTGGAGAATAACGCCAGTGTCTGGTTTAACGCGGTGGTGCGCGGCGACAATGAGCGTATTACTATTGGTGAAAATTCCAATGTGCAAGATTGCTCAGTGCTACACACCGACCCCAAATTTCCCCTCACGATAGGCAAGAACGTGACTATAGGCCATAAGGTCATGTTGCATGGTTGTACCATTGGGGATAATTCCTTGATTGGGATTAACGCTGTCGTGCTAAATGGAGCAAAGATCGGGAAGAACTGTTTGATTGGTGCGAACAGTCTCGTTACCGAGGGAAAGGAAATCCCCGATGGATCTTTAGTGATGGGGTCGCCCGCGAAGGTGGTTAAGACTTTGTCCGAAGAGCAGCAAGCGCAGCTTCTGCGCAGCGCAGAAATTTATGTCGAAAAATCTAGGCAGTTTAAGGAAGGGTTACAGAAGGATGTTCGTTGATTCACAAGCCGCACTGCGGTGCAAACTTGATAAACTAATACAAAGAGAAAATTAAATGAGCTCAATTATCTTCCCTCGTAAAGCAGTGCGTTTGGGGTTGTTCGCGGTTGCACTATTCCCGCTGATAGCTACCGCTCAAGATTTCGATAACATCGAGATCACCACAGTGCCAGTGCGCGATGGCATCTATATGCTACAAGGCAGCGGTGGCAATATCGGCTTATCTATTGGTGGCGATGGCACGATTATAATCGATGATCAGTTTGGTCCGTTGACGAATAAGATCCAAGCCGCTATCGCCGAGCTTACAGATACACCGGTGACATTTGTGATGAATTCCCATTTCCACTACGACCACACTGATGGCAACACAAATTTTGGCAGGGCGGGTGCCTACATCGTGGCACAGGACAATGCACGCAAGCGAATGGAGAGCACGCAGGTTCTTTCCGGAAGTGGTCGAGTGCAAGAAGCGTATGAGGCGGCGGGCTTGCCTAAGATTACTTTCGAAGAGTCGATGCGGTTCTATCTAAACGGTAATGCCATAGATATTATCAATACGGGTGATGGACATACTGACGGCGATGCGCAGGTCTATTTTCACGAGGCTAACGTTATTCATACCGGTGATATGTTTGTTCGTTATGGGCTGCCCTTTATTGATAGAGACAACGGCGGAACAGCCGATGGCATGATCGATGCGTTGATGAATATTGCGGCTATTATTAATGACGATACCATTATCATTCCCGGTCATGGACAACTGGCAACTAGAAGTGATCTGCTGGAATTTCGCAACATGCTAGTTGTGATCCGTGGCAATCTAGTTAGAGCAAAGGTGCAGGGCTTGTCTGTAGCGGAGATGATTGCTAGTGAGCCAGCAGATGGGTTTGCTCCGGCCAATGACAACACGCGTGACTGGTTGCTGCAGGCCTATGCTGAGTATGTCGACTAGCTAGTTCTAATTCCAAGAATAACATTCACAAAAAAGGCCGGTGGAACTAGTTAGTTCCACCGGCCTTTTTTTAAGCGCATATAACGCGTTAGTCTATTTCTGCGGACAGATCAGAAACTTCTCGCCAGTGTGCTTGGCGTAGTACTGCTTCATTATATCTGCATCCAAAGCTTCGCTTAGAGAAATTTCGTTGGTGTAGTTACTCGCGAAACTAGTTGTAAGCTCTTTAGCAACTCTAGCGCGCAGGCGCCCGGCTACTTCCATTCCTGCCTTGGCAAGAAAATTTGGTAGCAACCAACCACCGACTCCCCAAGCCATGCCATAGCCGCGGTTTAGTGTTGTAGCGGAGGTATCGAGTCCACCATAGAGATAGACTTGCTTGTGCTTGATCGAACCATAGATGCTGTAGGCGCCTGGCGTTCTTGCCGCAGCAGCTTCCATGCAAGTCAATATATTCGAAGCGAGCATGCCACCACCGGTTGCATCAAAGGCTAAGGTTGCGCCTGTCTCATGAATGGCATCAGTTAGCTCGGCCATGAAAGTATCAGAGCTGCTGTTAACTACATATTTAGCGCCCATGTCTTTGAGTATGGCGACTTGCTCTTCTTTACGCACAATATTGACTAGATCTACGCCTTCGGCCTGACAGATTCGGTTTAGCATCTGACCAAGATTGGACGCCGCGGCGGTGTGCACGAGAGCGGTGTGATTCTCCATTCTCATTGTCTCGATCATGGACAGAACCGTCATTGGGTTCACGAAACTTGATGCGCCATCCTTAGCGGTATGACCTTCTAACAGAGGCAGGCAAGAGGCAGCTTCTATGCACCGATATTGCCCATACATCTGGCCCCCAGCTACAGCAACGATCTTGCCGTCTAAGGCTTTGGCTGCGTCACTGTCTCCAGTTGCGATCACGGTGCCCGCGCCTTCGTTACCCACTGGCAGCGCCTGACCTACTCGAGCCTTCATGACTCTCATGCCCTGCTCTGAAACAGGTGCTGTCAGAACAGTATCACCGTCGCTGCCAGTCGAAGTGGCGGCACTCATGTCAGTAAAACCGAACATTACGCCTAGGTCGGAAGGGTTTATTGGTGTTGCTTCGATCCTAACTAAGACTTGATCGGCGTTGAGAGTAGGAGTTTCTTGTTCTTTTAGCTCTAGGCGTAGCTCTCCTGACTCAGTGACGGTGGAAAGCATTTGTAGGTAGGTAGAATTTACTGACATGTAGTGCCTCGTTGTTAAAAAATGAATTTTTCTGATTCTGGGGGAGCGGCCATTGGCCACCTCCAAGCGGCATACAATATAACAGCGATTGTGGAGGAACGGGACTGATTTATCACAGTTGTAAGTGCGTCCTTGCCGGACTTACACCACAGAGAGTTTCATACTTATGCTGCTGCTAGAAAATTGATTGCGTGAGGCAATCAGTCAAAATTCCTGTATATTCTGTTCAATCCCATCTATTCAATTTGTTCACCTAATGACGACTCTAAACGGAGAATCAAAATGAGAATCCTTTTCCCCCTGCTTATAATTGGCCTTAGTGCCACAACCGCTGCGGCGCAGGACTACGTGGTCCCCAAGACTGAATGGGGTGTGCCTAATTTTCATGGCGTCTGGAAACACGCCACGATTATGCCTTTTGAGAGGGCGGTAGAACTGGGTGAGAAGCGGGCCTACACGGAAGAAGAAGCACTTGTGCTGGAAGGTGCGGTACAACAGAAATTCGATGCAGCCAACGAACCCTTGAGCCCTGATCGTGCAGCGCCAGAGGTAGGAGAAGCTCTACCATCTCTGGGTAACTACGATTTGTTCTGGCGCGAGGATGCTAAATTTATTCCAACCATTGATGGTGAATTTCGTACTTCAGCTATAACGAACCCCGCGAACGGGCGTATGCCGGAACGTGTCGCGGGTTTTAACGAGAGAATGAATGCGCGTCCAGCTAACCGACGTGGTCGCAACAGCGATGGTCCCGAGGGCCGTGGTCTGGGCGAGCGTTGCCTACTGAATGGAAATTTTGGCAGTCCGGTCATGCGACCTAGCATTTACAATAGCCACCTACAGTTCAATCAGTCTCCTGGATATATCAGCATTACCACCGAAATGGCCCACGATACGCGTATTATTAGGATCACCGATGAGCACAACCCGGCAGCGGCGGTGCAGAGGAAATGGATGGGCGATTCAATCGGTCGCTGGGAAGGGAATACACTAGTTGTTGAAACGAAGCACTTCAATAATTGGCAGACCTTGTATGGCGTGCCAACCGAGAATCTCACCATCATCGAAACTTTTAGACGCGATTCTAATAACAAGATGATCTATGGTTTTACAGTGAATGATCCAACGGTATTCACCGCTGAGTTTTCTGGTGAATATGCGCTCTCAAGAATCAACGAAGAAATTTATGAATATGCCTGTCATGAAGGCAATTATGGGATGACGGGAATATTGGGTGGCGCTCGCCGTCTAGAGCAGCTTGGACTGGAGCCCTAGACAGCAAACCTAGTAGAAAGAACCTAAGGGTCTTTTTTAAAAGGCCCTGAGCTAGCGTTGCATCAATACCTGTTCTTCGCTGGATGTATTTGAAACTATTGTTGCCGAAGCGATCTTTGCCGTAGTCAGTAGCACAGCAAATTCCTCGTCAGGAATCTCTAAATGTGCCTGCAGTAACTCGGCACTCTCCCACTTCTCGGTAAGAATTATTTCGCTTGGATCTTCTAGACTCCTAGAGAACACATAAGTAATACACCCAGCATCTTTTCTGCTGCGCTGTGCCCGGCCAATGAGGGCTTGGCTCACATTCTCTAGCTCTTCTTTCGATTCAAACTTGATACTACCGGTTACTAGAATCATTGGATTGTTTCTCTTCCCTGTTATTCATATGAGGGCAGCAATGTTTGTACGTCTTTGCTACGGCTTGCACCATTGTAAATTGTCGGTCATGCTCGGGACAGGATTTTTACAGGAGAAAGATAAAAATGCTGAACATGAGAAATTTACTTCCCGCTGCGCTAGTGCTAACTGCATTCACGACTATGACCGCCTGTGCTCAAGAAAGAGCTTACATCAATCCCAATCACGCCTCGCAGGCTGATGTATCGCCTTTTAGCGGTGCTGTATTAACCGACGATACACTCTACATCTCTGGTACTTTGGGTCTTGAGAATGGCCAGGTTCCAGCCGACCCTGCTGCCGAGGCTCGCAATGTACTTGATGGCATTAAGGCGCAGCTAGAAGATGCTGGCATGACAATGGATGATCTGACGTATGTGCAAATTTTCTGTTCCGATTTGACTCTCTATCAGGTATTCAACGATGTGTATCGCAGCTACTTCACACAGGAATTTCCTGCGCGCGCATTCATCGGGGCTGGTAGTCTGCTGTTCGATGCGAATTTCGAAATTCAGGCGATAGCTGTAAAGCGCTAACAGAGTAATAGGCGATGTTTTACGAACCTAAGAAGAAAAATCACGGTCTGCCAAAGAACCCTTTCAATAGCCTGGTTATTCCGAGGCCTATTGGCTGGATCAGTTCCGCGGATAAGCAGGGCACACACAATCTAGCGCCTTACAGTTTTTTCAATGCTGTGAGCTATAGTCCACCAACTGTTATGTTCTCTGGTGGTGTAGGCTCGGCTTCCGATGGCATGAAGGACTCGATACGCAATATCGAGGCGACTGGCGAGTTTGTCTGTAATATCGCAACCTGGGATACGCGCGAGCAGATGAATAAGTCTTCGAAGAATTTGCCTCCAGAAGAAGATGAGATCAGCCTTTCAAACTTGACTGCGATCTCATCCAATCTGGTGGGGGCTCCGCGTATCAAGGAGGCCCCAGTACATCTGGAATGCCGTTATCTTAAAAGTGTAGACATTCCAGGTTGGACCGACGCCGATGCTTACCGAGTCATCTTTGGCGAAGTGATAGGAATTCATATCAACGATGACTTCATCACCGATGAGGGTCTGGTGGATGTGGCGAAGATGTTGGTTATAGGCAGGTTGGGTTATAACGACTACACGCGTGTTGATGGCGATTCACTCTTCACCTTGAATCGCCCCGGCTAATTGCTGTTACTTCTTGGCCTTGGCGGCGTCCTGAAGCAAGGCGCCAAAAGTACCCATGGCCGGCGCGGCAGGTTTGGCTGCAGGCTGTCGAGCTTGAGCCGTTCTACCACTAGGTTTGCGGCTACTCTTTTCGTTGTCGTTTCCTCTACCCTTGTCTGTCTTAGCCTGCACCTCGTCGTCGAGGCGCATAGTTAGAGCTATGCGCTTGCGTTGTAGATCTACCTCCATGACTTTTACTTTTACCACGTCGCCAGTTTTCACGACGGTATGAGGATCTTTCACAAAGGTGTTTGCCAGAGCGGAGATGTGTACCAGCCCGTCTTGATGTACGCCGATATCAACGAAGGCGCCGAAGTTTGTTACGTTGGTTATCACACCCTCGAGTTTCATTCCGGCCTTAAGATCTTTCATAGACTCGATGCCGTCTTTGAATTCTGCAGTCTTGAATTCCGGTCTTGGGTCTCGACCGGGTTTCTCTAGCTCGCTTAAAATGTCGGTAACTGTGGGCAGACCAAATTTCTCGTCTGTGAAGTCGGCCGGATTCAGCTTTGTTAGAAAGCTGCGATCTCCCATCATGTCTGCGACTTTCTTCTTGCTAGCGGAGCCAATTTTTTCGACCACACTGTAGGATTCAGGATGCACCGCGGAGGCATCCAGTGGATTGTCACCATTCACGATGCGGAGAAATCCTGCTGCTTGCTCGAAACTTTTTTCACCAAAGCGTGGCACTGCTTTTAGATCGCGCCGGTTCTTAAACTCACCGTGCTGATTGCGGTATTCGACAATATTTGTCGCTATGGAAGATGATAGACCAGAGACCTGTTTAAGCAGTGCGGCAGAAGCCATGTTCACATCGACACCTACGGCGTTCACACAGTCTTCTACTACTGTGTTGAGACTCTGTCCTAATTTAAATTGACTGACATCGTGTTGATACTGACCGACACCGATAGATTTCGGGTCCAATTTAACGAGTTCTGCTAGCGGATCTTGTAAGCGTCGTGCGATGGAGATCGCGCCACGTACGGTCACATCCAAGTCGGGGAACTCTTCTCGGGCAATATCGGATGCGGAGTACACCGAGGCGCCAGCTTCGCTCACCATGGCCTTGTCGAGTTTCAGCTCTTTGTGTAGTTTGATCAGTTCGCCAGCGAGCTTGTCAGTTTCCCTTGAGGCCGTACCGTTGCCTATGGCTATCAGTTCGACGCCATGTTTTCTTGCCAATTTCGCCAACACAGAAATAGATTCGTCCCATTGGTTTCGCGGTTGATGAGGGTAGATGGCTGTGTCTTCTAAGAACTTGCCAGTGCGGTCAACTACACAGACCTTCACACCGGTGCGCAGGCCTGGGTCTAATCCGAGGGTGACTTTGTTGCCCGCCGGTGGCGCTAAAAGGATCGCCTTCATGTTTTCGGTGAACACGCGAATCGCCTCATCGTCAGACTGTTCTCGTAGCTGGCCAAGTAGATCGGTTTCTAGGCGATAGACGAGCTTGATGCGCCAAGTCCAGGTAACTACCTCTGCTAACCATTTGTCAGCCGGACGATTCTTGTTCTCGATGCCGAAGTGATTCGCGACCATGCCCTCGCAAGGGTCAGTAGCGCCAGATTCGACGCCTGCACTGCCTATTTCTACTGACAGAAAGCCTTCCTTGCGACCGCGAAACACAGCGAGAGCACGATGGGAGGGAATCTTGTTGAGGCGCTCGCTGTAATCGAAGTAGTCCGTGAACTTGGCGGCATCTGTCTTGTTCTTTTCCACAACACTGGAGCGGAGTTCGCCGTTATCCCATAGGTGATTACGCAGCTTGCCCATTAGGGCGGCATCTTCGCTAAAGCGCTCCATGAGAATGTCACGGGCGCCGTCTAGCGCTGCCTTGGAATCTTCAACCCCTTCACCGATAAATGTTGTGGCCTGTGCCTCAGGAATTAGTGTCGGGTCTGCAAATAACTTATCTGCCAAAGGCTCCAAGCCGGCCTCGATGGCGATCATGGCCTTCGTGCGACGCTTGGGTTTGTAGGGTAGGTACAAGTCTTCTAAGACGGTCTTAGTCTCGGCGCTGCGAATCTGCCTCTCGAGTAGAGGTGTTAGCTTCTCTTGCTCCTTAATGCTCGCGATTATTGTCTCCACGCGATCATCCATCTCGCGCAAGTAACGAAGTCGCAACTCCAGATCGCGCAATTGTAAGTCGTCGAGCCCACCGGTTGCTTCTTTTCGATACCTGGAGATAAAGGGCACGGTAGAGCCTTCATCCAGTAGCGCGATGGCTGCGTTTACCTGCTGAGTCTTGACATTTAGTTCGGTGGCAATTTTCTGGGTGATGATTGGAGAGGGTGTATCAGCAGCTGTCATTACAATCCTACATTTCAGTGAGTCGAAATACTTGTTGGGTTTTGAAGTGCGTATTCTATGATGATGTGTGTTTGGAAACTATGGGTAAGTACAATTAGTCTGCCATGGAATAATCTAAGGCTAGAGATTCTATTGCGGACTTAGAGGTGAATAAATTTCGGTGCAAACATGAGCGCTACTCCGATGAGGAATAGCAGAATTGGGTCATAAACCATATAGGGATAGAACATCAAACAAACACCTGAGTAAAAGGCTACCGTGTGTTTTTGTTTCTTTCCATAGATTGAATAGCCCAGGCCAATCGAGCTGAATACTAGGCTTATAAGTAGATAAGATGTGTCAAGCATATTGGTCTCTGTGCAATGGACTGCCAGTTTATCCAATTTTGCTAAAGCAGATCGGGGAAACTTGATTATTCGCGCTAGTTCCAGTCTTCTCCATCGTAATACCGTGTTCCTCTGTGCCCCTTTCTCGCGACTGGTTTCGAAATCTTAACGCCTGGACATTCAACGAGGATTAACGTTCGTGGTTTGCCAGAGCTGGGGTTTACGGCTCCGCCAATTAGTTCGCGAATGCGCAGTCTTCCCCTTAGTTGATCATTGAAGATTGTATAAACGAAGTCCCCCACTTTTAGCTTTGAAGGCTTACCCGCCATGTGGAACTCAAATTCCCCACGAGACCCGTCGAAGAGTGATTCGAGTCCTTCGTCACCGCGGGAAGCGGGGATAGTCTTAGTGATGCCAAAAGTCATAGTCGTTGACTGCTTTCTAGCTGAATAAGTCGAATGTTCCGAAGTCGCCCCCGAGCAAGCTGGCGGATTCGCCATGACCTAGCCAGCCCTGTGTCATTGTTTGGTAGACCTTCCGAAAATCGGTGGTGTAAGCCAGATTGTCGCCTTCAGTTAATTCAGTCAGGCTGGGTAGTTTTCCGTAGTGGCCTCCCTTAACTTGATTGCCAATAACGAACATGGCGTTCGCAGCACCATGATCGGTGCCGAGGCTCACGTTCTCGGGAACGCGGCGACCGAATTCCGAAAAGATCATTAGCGCTACATCATCGGCTCGGCCGATTCGTTCTAGATCTCTCATGAAGCCTGCTACTGCATCGGAGGTATAGGTTAATATTCTACGGTGCAGGTTGTTTTGAAACACATGGGTGTCGAAGGCGTTATTTCTATAGGACACATAATAGAGACTCGTTGGCATGTCCGCATCGAGCAGTGCCACGACCTTCTGCAGGTCGATATCGTTCACGCCGTAATCAACAGGCGAGTCGTATTTTGACCATGCGTCACGTACCAAGGCTGATGCATCGTTGGCGCTGCGAGCGATGTCCAGCAGGAAGCGCCGTGAAGGATTCTCTACCTTGCCTATATCGGGAACGATATCTAGCGCCTCTTTCTCCGCTGCGAAGGCTTCGCGCATAAATCGGTCTGGGTCGTCGAACACTACGGGCACATGTTTCTCGCTTCTCACCGCCAATGATTGCCTGGAGCCAATATTTACCAAATAGTTCGAAGGTGCCGATGGTGCTATCGAATCGGCGAGCTTGCCGACCCAGCCATACTCGTCGCCACTATTTGGCGCGGCGGTATGCCAGTAGGCCATAGAGGTGAAGTGAGAATAGGACGGGTTTTCGTAACCGCAGCCGTGGACGATAGCCATCTTGCCGTCTTTGTAGAGGCTTTCAAATCCAGCCATACCAGGGTTGAAACCAAAGTGGTCGTCGATCAGACGTAATTCGTTTTTGGGAATGCCGATACTGGGCCGCTGTCGATAATAGGCATCGTCACCGTAGGGCACGACCGTATTCAGGCCATCGTTGCCGCCGGAGAGTTCGAGAATGACCAGCACTTTGCCATTGGCTGCAGCTTGTGCAGCAGCGGCTTGAGCCGCTTGCGCGAAGGCAGGTGGAACCATACTCAACGCGCTTAGGCCCGCCATCCCAGCTAGCAACTCGCGGCGATCTAGTGTTTTGCCTTTTCTATTTTTTTTCATCGTCATGCCTCATTAACTTTCCGAGTTAACTGTTCCTTTGAATTAGCCTAACTGATATTCAGGCTGACTCATTATTAAATGCAGAACCAATCGAAGAGAATCTTCCATGTAAGATTGTGCTTCACTTATACTCGTTGTGCCTAAATCCTCATTGAGGAAATTGATCAACATGCTTCTAGTACTGTTATCTGGTTGCACGCGCATGAATCTAGCCAGCAAATAGTCCACCGCCTCTTCAGTACTCTCTACGCCATGCTCGCTAAGCATTTGTCCGAGATTTAATCGTGCCGTATGGCGAGGTATTGGTTTGACTCTTTCGATGGCCATCTGCCATCCGCGAAAGCTGCCATAACGGGTATTAAATTCTTCGTCGCGATCGGCCAACATATTGGACTCTGCCATAATGCCGCCTTCGCCAAGTGAGGAGGGTTGGGTCGCTGAAGTTATATCCAGTCCTTGCCGAATTCGATCGGCAACGCTACGAATTTCTGCGCTGCCATTGACTCTATCCGGTGGTACAAAATTAATATCTGGAAACAAGACGTCACGCGCGAAATTGCCTCGCTCAAGCAAGAGACCGGGGGTCATCCAGCTGCGTCCACCGGCCCAGCCGGCGACAGTGGGTGGCCTAAAGAGTGATTGGCTGAGGGCGCCAGTTGCTCGGTTGAAATCAGGGACGCCGGGTGCGTCTTCTAAACCGAGCTTTCGATAAGTAGAGACAGCCAGCTGTACTGGACTCTTTATCTGGCTTCCTACTGAAGGTGCGCTATAGAAATCTTTAGATAGGAAGATAGTCTCTAGAAGTGTCGCCACGTCATAGTTTGCATCACGCAAGGTGTTGCCCAATTCTTGGGCTAGTGCTTGACTTAACTCTTCTCGGACAAAGAAGCGGTAAATTTTGCTAGCTATATATTCTGCAGTAACTGGCTGTTCCATAATGAGATCGATAATCTCAATGCCGTCGAAGTTGCCACTTTCTCCTAAGAAATTCTTGATGCCGTCATCATGCTGTTCTGCATTGATCACGAAATCTAAATTCACGTAGTTCCAGCCAGTGAAAGCGCGGGCAGCCTCACGTATATCAGTCTCTGAATAATTACCCACGCCCATAGTGAACAATTCCATTATCTCACGAGCGAAGTTCTCATTTGGAGCGCCCTTAACATTCACGCCGGCATCGAGAAAGGACAGCATGGCTGGATCTT
This sequence comes from uncultured Gammaproteobacteria bacterium, assembly GCA_913060495.1. GTDB lineage: Bacteria > Pseudomonadota > Gammaproteobacteria > Pseudomonadales > Pseudohongiellaceae > UBA9145. The sequence continues at coordinate 55,529 of CAJXRP010000003.1, forward strand.
GCGCGACAGCCACCATGAGATCGCGAAAACTTCCCGTGCCCATTTCATGAAACAGTTCTAGTTCATTCAACAGTTTTCGATAGTCACGTACCTTGCTCTCATTGACTGCATAGTGGCCGTGCCAGAATAAGGCCATCTTTTCTTGAAGAGGATTATTAGAGGCAACCATTCGGTCTGCCCACCAATAGGCGACACGATTGGTTTCCAATACGCTGGCTCGCAGCCAGTAGAAAAATTTGTTCACAACAGGTTGCAGGCGCCTGTTGCCTTCGGGTTTTACTTTAACGCCAAGGGCTTCACCAGTTTGTTTGGCAAGCTCTGTAGTAGCTGGGCGGCTAGGAGGGAAAGGTTCGAGTCCTGGCTCATGAATTCCGGAGTGCTGAAAGGGTAGGAGATGGCGGTTGTTGTCGGGATCGAAATACACCAAGCTTTGCACAGCCTTGCTAGGAGTGAGGGCAGCTAAGGCTTCTATCTGATCCGGCGTTCCCCCGAAACCAGCGCGTTCCAACAAGTGTGCTGCCGCTTGATAGTCCCAGTCGCTGACCGAGAGAGGGCTCAGATCATCTTGCTGAGCAAGTATTGATGGGGACGACAGAAACAGAATCAGCGTAGTGGCTGTGGCGACCAAATTCAGTCCTCGGTGCATGAGGATTCTCTCCAGTTTTGTAACGAACTGCCTACTTTATTCTATTTTCCTTGGTATTTGTATGTGCTTATCGCGGTTACTGGGGTTCACTGAGTTTTAGGCTGTGTGATTGCATCAGCCGCCGGAAAAACCCTAAAAATTGTAAGACTACTCTGTGGCAAGCCGAACGCATTCGAGAAACCGATTATTTGAGGCCTAGAATCACTTTACACCGATCATAGTTCCTATATGCTGTCGGAAAGGTCTAATAAAAAATCAGGGGCAAATAGATGGCCAAGTCTGCAGGTATAAATAGAAGAACATTCATGAAGAACGCCAGCCTTACGGCATTCGCTGGCGCAACAGGCGGCATAGCTACGGGCTCCACTGTAGCTTCCGCAGCTAGTAGCTCGAGGATGGCTAATGGCAAATACGATTTCGACACAGTCTATGATCGTGTTAATCACAATACGTCTCGCTGGGATTCCCCACCCAAGCGCTACCCTGAAGGCACTTTCAAATACGGCATGGGCGTTGCGTCCATGGATTTCGAGTGTGCGCCTTGCATTACCGAGGCAATAGCCGAGCGCAATGAACACCACAGCTGGGGCTATATGAGCTCTACCGATTCGCTGCGTGACCAAATTGTGAAGTGGAATGGCGAGCGCCACGGTCTTGATCTTCCGAATGAGGCGATCACTATTTCCGATGGTGTCTATGCTGGCATGATAGCCGCTATGCGTTCACTGGTAGGTACCGGTGGCAAGGTACTCATTAATACGCCTGCTTATTCCGGTTTCTACACGATGAATCGTAATTCGCGCACAATAACAGTTGATAGCCCTATGGTTCGGATCAACGGCCGCTATGAGACCGATTGGGAAGATCTTGAAGCAAAGATGACACCAGACGTTCGAGCGATGATTGTATGTAATCCGCAGAATCCTACAGGAAACGTGTGGACTGAAGATGAGCTACTCCGAGTGGGCCGTCTCTGTCTAGAACGCAACATCGTAGTTCTGTCTGATGAAATTCACGCCGACTTTGTAAGGCCGGGTCACAAGTATGTACCCTTCGCCAGTCTTCCGGATAAGGCAGTAGTAAATAACAGTCTTACTTTCGGCGCTGTCAGTAAGACGTTTAACTTAGCTGGCATGAAGAACGCCTATTTCTATTCTATGAATCCTCGCTTGAAGGCTAGGGTGGATGAATTCCATTTTGCCGAGTTAAGTACCTTAGGTGTGGTCGCGAATGAAGCAGCCTACAAAGACGGTGCAGATTGGTTCAACCAGGCGCTGGCCTATATTAATGATAGTCACGACATGACTGAGAATTACATCAAGCAGCATATGCCTACAGTGGGCTACACCAGAAACGAAGGTACGTTTATGACCTTCCTGGATTTCAGCAAGACCATGGAATCCATCGGTGCAAAAGAGCAGTATATGTCACACGGCAAGACATCGCCTGAGCAGTACTTCCGGGACTGGATGGTGCATAACTCTGGTGTGTATCTGAATCCAGGTTCAGATTATGGCGAAGGTGGCGCAGGTCATATGCGCATGAATATCGCTTCGTCGCGACTCGTGCTCAAGGATGTATTCGACGCCATGGCGTCCGCTGTTAACAAAGTCTAAGTTCAGCAAACCCAAGGGGTTGGAATTAAATTCCAACCCCTTTTTTTAACTCCAATTTTTGTCAAAGGACGGATAATCCAAATTAGTGCTCCATAGCGAGCGAGTTTGCCTTACACCGTATTCTCAATGAGAGGAAATAAGATCATGAAAATGACACGTCGCGGTTTTGTAGGAACTATTGGCCTAGGCAGTGCTGCTGGGCTTCTTTCAAGTGCAGGTTTAACCAGTCGAAACGCCAACGCTGCCTCAAGCTATGAGGACGACACTGTCTATGATGGCGGCATCATGCAGCTCAATCAAAATGAGAGCGCGCGCGGTCCTGGCCCCAAGACAATGGAAGCGATTCGCTCCCACGTTACTAAGCGGGTTGGGCGCGGCTATGCGCCTGACCATGTGAATGAATTGCGAGCAACTCTGGCAGATGGCTATGGGGTTACGACCGGCAATGTAATTCTTGCTACGGGTTCCGGTCCCTTGCTGGTGGGCGCGGCACGAGCTTTCTGTTCCGAGGGAAAGCCGTTGGCGACAATTGGCCCTACCTATACGACAGCAGAACAAACTGCCCGCAAAATGGGTGTAGAGATAAGAAGCGTCCCAGTAGATAGCGCTACTCTAGGGGTTGATTTGGATGGTCTGGCCGAGGCTGCAGTCGGAGCCGGTTTGGTCTACTTCTGTAACCCGAATAATCCAACCGGCACCGTGCACTCACCGGAAGCGGTAGAGTCCTTCATCCGCCGCGTGCAGCGTGAATCTCCAAACACGAAGATGCTCATCGATGAGGCGTACATTAACTATGCTGCCGATGAGGTAATGCAGACAGCATTGCCACTGGCGATGGAATTCGAGAACGTATTTATCACGCGTTCCTTTTCCAAGGCCCATGGCATGGCTGGCCTACGTGTTGGTTACGCACTAGGTCAGGAGCAGACCTTAGATGCCGTCAGCGATGCATGGGGAATGGGCGATGTGAATATGCTTAGTGCTATCGCAGCGATAACAGCATTCAAAGATAAGGAGCATATCGATTGGGAGCGCCAGGAGAATGCTGAGATTCGTGCCTTCGTGATTGCGGCATTCAATGACATGGGCTTTGAAGCTACAAACTCGCACACAAATCACATTTTTGTGAATATCGGTAGGCCAGCGAAAGAGTTCCGTGATGCGTGTTTGGAGCACAAGATTTTGGTAGGCCGAGACTTCCCTCCGTTCGAGAAAACTCACTGTCGCATCTCTATGGGAAGCAGAGAGGAAATGCAGAAGGCGGTCGAGGTGTTTCGAAAAGTGCTTGCCTAGAATTTGCAAGACAAGCAGAAAGAATTAAAACGGAGACTGGCTTACGGGCAGTCTCCGTTTTCGTTTCTAGATAGCCGTTACAAGCATCGGTGGTACATTGCGAACAGTCTTTCCCAATGTCGTTCTGCGGATTCCTTGTGATATTTGTCACCACGGTTTGGGAAAACAAAGCCGTGTTCAGTGCCTGGGTACCATTCGATGCGTGAGTTGATGCGAGTGCCGGCAAGATAGCTCTCAAGATTGTCTACCATTTCCTTCGGTGCATATTCGTCAGTCTCGGCGCAGCCGAAATACATTTCTCCCATTATTTTGTCTGCATCGAGATGTGGAGAGTCTTTCTTATCGGAGTAGAGGTAAACGCCATGAAAAGAGGCGCTGGCCGCTATGCGATCGGAAAATTTCGCGGCTGCGGCAAATGCAAAGGGGCCGCTCATGCAATAGCCGACGCAGCCTATCTTGCCGTCTCTCGCAGCACTGTCCTGATCGGCAAAATTCATCAGTGACTGCACGTCTTCGCAGACCATGGCGTTGCTTAATGAGGCCATGTGTTCGTGCATCACTTCGCGTCCAGACTCTTGAATGTTGAATTCTCTTACTCGGCGATAGTAGAGATTCGGAAGCATTACATAATACCCTGCCGTGGCTAGGCGATTGGCCATGTCGTGGAGTTCTTCGCGCTTGCCGGGCGCATCCATTAGAAACAAGATCACAGGGTGAGGGCCTTCTTCTTCTGGATGTGTGACGAAGGTGTTCATGACGCCATCACTTGTCTCTATATCAATATGTAGATTAATCATCGCTGTCTGTCTGCTCACGTAAAGTTCGATTCTGGTATAGCAAAGGTAACAGAAATTTCTCGATGCGCAATAGTCGCCGGATGAGTGCTTTTTGACAGGCAGGAATTCTATTTAAACTAAGGTATATTGAATAAATTCATGGGCTGCATTCTAGATGTAGTCGTTGACCAATTTTGAGATTGATCTAACAAGGAAGTAGCGAGATGACTAAGTACACACCCCCTAAAGTATGGGCATGGAATACTGAATCCGGCGGGCAGTTCGCTAATATTAATAAACCCACGGCGGGAGCACAGGAGGAAAGGGCTCTACCTGTGGGGAAGCATCCGTTGCAGCTGTATTCGCTTGCGACCCCAAATGGCGTGAAGGTCACTATCTTGTTAGAGGAATTGCTTGCTCTGGGACATGCGGGCGCGGAGTACGATGCGCATTTGATTCGAATTAATAAGGGCGATCAGTTTGGTAGTGACTTCGTGGCGATTAATCCTAATTCGAAAATTCCTGCTTTGCTCGATCATAGTACTTCACCACCGACGCGTGTATTTGAGTCCGGCGCCATACTTATCTATCTGGCTGAGAAATTCGCTGCATTCATACCCAAAGAACCTTCTGAAAGAGCAGAGTGTCTATCGTGGCTGATGTGGCAGATGGGTGCCGGGCCTTTTCTTGGCGGCGGCTTTGGCCACTTCTATGCCTATGCGCCAGAGAAGTGGGAGTATCCCATTGATCGCTATGCGATGGAGGTAAAACGTCAGTTGGATTTGTTAGATAAAAATCTCGCAGATAGGCGTTATCTGTGTGGTGATGAATATAACATTGCGGATATGGCTGTTTATCCTTGGTATGGCGCTGCCGTTCTTCACAACATCTATGACGCAGCAGAATTTCTCGATGTTGCTTCCTATAAAAATGTAATTCGTTGGGCACAAGAGATAGAAGAGCGCCCAGCGGTTCAACGTGGTCGACGTGTCAATCGAGCTTGGGGCCCCGAAGAGATGCAGCTAGCCGAACGCCATGCTGCGAGTGATTTCGATTAGGAGTTTAGATCGCGCATTTTTTTAGTTCTAGGACAATTCATACTGAACAGAAAATAGGGATTCACCATGAAACAACTGTGTCGTATAGCTGCTGCTGTAATCTTGTTTGGCTTCTCTTCTTTGGGAATGGCCGCTGAAGGTCCGCTGCTGAATTTGCCGTTGTCCGAGTTACCAGAAAATCAGGAAATCCTGGTGTTGGAAATAGACCTTGCTCCGGGGCAGGAATCTCAGCCGCATCGTCATTACGGCCATGTGTTTGTGTATGTTCTGGAAGGAACGATTAATATGCAGGTAGCGGGTGCAGATAAGGTGACATTGTCACCAGGCGATACATTTTACGAAAATCCAGATGATGTTCACATGGTGTCTCAAAATGCCAGCGACACGGAAACAGCAAAGTTCCTTGTTTACATAATAAAAACTATCGGCAGACCTGTCAGTACGCCAGTTCAATAGTCTTTCGCTATTTCTAGAAAGTGCCATTTACCTTAAAGCTAAATTCCCGCCCGGTAATAGTGCAGCGTTGCTCGATCTCTTCCAAGATATTGGCAGAGATGCGCCCCACAAAACGTGAGCGTCTTCTGCATTGTGCGCCATTAGTCAAAGCACCAAAATCTAGACGATAGGTAATTCCGCGGGAATCTCGAATCTCGGAGAATAAATTCACCCGTGGCTCGCCTACGTTGAACACGATATCATCGACATCGTATCGGAACATGCCACCGTCGATGCGATCGAAATACTGCATGCCCCAGTTCATTCGTAGCTTGGGAATGTCATGCCTGAATGTGAGAGTAAAACGGCCACGCTGGAAGTTCTGAAAGCGTCTTTCGATGCCCAGAAAAGGGTCGGTTACTTCAGAATCTTGAAGATTCAGGCCGGTGGTAACAAGCAGGTTCGGCATATTGATCATGCCCATGCGAATACTGGCATTCAAGTTCAAGCCATATTCAACACCGTCGCCTATATTGCCATTTGCCGAGCGCAGATTGGTTTCATCGGTGGTGACATCCAAGCGATCGATAACATCTTCGTGCTGGGCATAGAAAAGCTCGGCAGTGAGTACGCCGGCATCGTTAGGCAGGCGATATTCAGAGTTGAAGGTATAGCGCCATTGCCATTGTTGCCTAAGCGAAGCGTTTCCTGCCAGCGTGGCTGATTCGTTATCTTCTTCGTCATTCACTGCCACGAAGTCCGCAAAGCTCAGTTGGTTGACGATTTTTTCTACGCCGCCGCGTAGTTGAAGGGCAGGTGTTAGGTTGTAGCGAAAATCAATCTTCGGTTTCACGAAGTTGAAGTCGCGCGTATTGGATACGTCGCCAGATTGAGAAATTTCCGAAGTCTCATAGATGAGGGTGCTCTCGAGAGACATCTTCGAGTTGATTACCCAGTTGTGAATAATAAAGGGCTCATAGCGAACTTCTTCAACTGTGGAATTTGCATTTGATACGGTCTGGGGTGTTAGTCCGCCTGTGGATTCTGAGGTGATGCCGCCATCGATGAGAAGCCCGAGTGCGAGAGAGGAATCCAGTGTTGTCTGCGCGCGCTCAACGCCGAACTCGATATCCTGGCCATTGAAGACATCCATCGTGTAAGAGCCACGCACGATCTGTTCTTCGGTAACGCTAGTAGTATCCAAGAATAGATTCTTCTCCTCTGCTGCGTTGCTGTCGAGCAGAAACCGCTCTCTACCAGCATCGCGATTGTCTTGGTTTGCGATGCCTAGCAGTTTGAATCGATTGCCATTTTCACGTCTAAATTCGTAGTCGCCGCCTATTTCCCAATTGTCTCTATCCGCGGGCAGGTATTCTCGCTCAGTAGTAAGAGTATTGGGTTGTACACGCAGATTAGTGGTAAAGCGATCTAGGTCCGTAGGAGAGTCCTGAACTGCGTACAATGCATTGACGCGAAAGCTGCTGTTGCTGCCGAAGTCATAACCAAGGTTCATGCTGAGTTCGTTGTTTATTGCATCGCGCGTTCTCTCTTCGATTACTCGATCATTGATCGAGTAATCACCTAGGCGGCTGTTCTCTTTGTTGATTGCGTTGTTGTAATTCGGGCGGGAACTTGCGCTGAGTAAATAATTGAAATTTCCACTCTGGCCGCCTATCGAGGCCGCGCCACCGGGAACGTATTCTCCGTCTTGTGCGCGACGCACATTCGCCTCATAGGAGATGCTGCTCGAAGCGAGTTCTTCGAAAAGCACCACATTGACAACTTGGCCACTACCACGCACATCAAGATCGCCTGAGGTGCCACGTATAATTTGAAATTCCTTTACCTGATCTGCGCTGATTCGGGCTAACAAGTCGCTGGTCTGATTATTCTTGCCTGCAGTGCGCTTACCGTTGATGAGGACCTCGTTACCACCGCTGTTTCCACCGCCAAGTCCGCGGCCTCCAGAGGAAGGATTGCCCCCACCGGGAATGCCACCGCCGCCGCCCCGAGGTGAAGAATTATCTTGGCCTGGAATTCGGTCCAGCATGTCTTTGGCAGTGATGGGGGCCCATTGAGAAAAATACTCTGCGGGGTAGATGACAGTGGAATTCTCGCCATCTGTATCCTGAGCCAGCAGGCTGTGGGGCATTGCTACTGCCAATAGAAGAGCTGCGCCAATATGAACTGCTGAGCGCTTAGATATTCTAGATAGTGTGGAAGCAATGAAGTCGATGATACGGGCAAGAAAGATCATACAAAAAAGGGCCTGTCTTTAATGGCGAGTCGTCATGTCTCGCGGTTACTATTTCGGGCCGAATTGTACTGGTAAATGGCATGGAAATAGTGCTTTTGTTACAAACTGACAAGAAATGGAGGACAACTATCGATGAGGGTCAATCGCGCTAGGTACTTGGATGTGCAATACCTCGAAAGCGCTCGTCACTAATGCTTGGGCTGGAATTATGCTAGCTTGTGTCTGAATCTAAGGGCATTAACTAGGAGCTTATACCGTTGGGCGAATCTCACTCAGATCCAATTCATTATCGCAGTCTTTGCAGCGTCGCTGACGCGATTCATGATGGCCAGATATCTCCTGTCGAGCTGACTGAAAAACTGCTGTCTCGCATCGGCTCTATTGACGGGCAACTCATGAGTTATGCCACGGTTATGGCCGAACAAGCACGAGAGTCTGCGCGGGAGGCTGAGCAGGAGATAGAGGCAGGCAACTACAGGGGTCCGTTGCATGGTGTACCTATAGCAGTGAAAGATCTCTGTTTTACAGCTGGAACTCCTACGATGGGTGGGCTTAAAGTTCTTAGTGATTTCGTGCCAGGCTATGACGCGACGGTGGTGCGTAAACTGCGTGAGGCTGGAGCGGTAATTTTGGGTAAATTGAATCTTACCGAAGGGGCGCTATCGGGCTATCACCGAGATTTTCCTATTCCAGTAAATCCTTGGGGAGAAAATTTGTGGGCAGGAGTTTCTTCTAGCGGGTCAGGAGTGGCCACTGCGGCGGGATTGTGTTTCGCCTCACTTGGCACCGATACTGGAGGGTCCATTCGCTATCCAGCTATGGCGAACGGGGTGGTGGGTCTTAAACCTACCTATGGGAGAGTGAGTCGGTATGGAGTGTTGGAGCTCGCTGCATCACTGGATCATGTTGGCCCGATGACCCGTTCCGTAAAGGATGCTGCAATCGTTTTCGAAGCTATCGCTGGCTTCGACGACAACGATCCTAGTTCGCTTCGCGATTCGATCCCCAAGATCGCGGATTCGTTGACGGACGAGATTACAGGCTTGCGAATCGGAGTTGATGAGCATTACCTCAGCAACGGATCTAACCCAGCCTTGGTGGATGCGATTCATGAGGTTATTGAAGTACTTCGAAAACTCGGCGCAGAAATCGTTGCGCTTACTATGCCCAGATCTGATCCAATGGAGCTGCGCAATGCATGGCTACCTATCTGTGCCTACGAGGCCCACAAGGCGCATAGTGCGACCTATCCGTCCCGTGCTGATGAATACGGGGGTTACTTTGGCGATGCGCTTAGAATGGGTGCGGCTATGAGCGCCCAAGACTATGCCAATTCCACTAAACTCAGGCAGAAAATTAGTGAGCAGTACGAGTCTGCTCTAGAAGAGGTGGATGCGGTTATCTGTCCTTCAGGCGGATCGGTTTTTGCTGTAGAGAAAGAAGTGCAATACGGCAATATGGAGGGGCTTAGATCAGTCATTCAAAATTTTCAGGGTCAGTTTACTATTCCTGCAGACTTGGCTGGCACTCCAGCGATAACTGTCCCCTGTGGTTTCTCCGATGAGGGTAGTCCATACACCGTGCAGTTTCTGGGTAGTCGATTGTCAGAACTGAGTCTTTGCCGTATCGCACATGCCTATGAGCGAGCTACTCAGTGGCATCATCGACACCCCACAATATAGGTAAGATTTTTTTTGATCTATATTTCCTAAATGTACTATTTCCCTGCACAGGTAGATAACGCCCTATAACAAATGAGGTGAAGTGTTCCACAATTGAGGTATTGAATCAGCAAGATTGCTAATGATAACGTCGGTTAAGAGATGTTGTTGCGAAGTTTTGTTACATTCTTCCGGATATAATCTGGATAAGCTTTGGTAAACGCAAGCGACAATTTAGTGTATTCTGAGTTGTATACTACAAATTATTATCGAATGGTTTCAGCGCAATGAAAATAGTTAGTAATATAAAAACAAGAGTCGCAGTTGATGCTGATCTACCTCAGATTCAGGAGCTTTATGCGATCTGGGGACATGCCTTCGCTTATTTACTAAACGATCAAACTTTCATCGCTGAAGTGAATGGAGAATTAGTCGGAGCGATACGCTTAGCGTTTGAAGATTCTTCTTTTGTTGTGCGCAGCCTTTTTGTGCATCAAGAATTCAGAGGACAAGGCATAGCTAACGCTTTGCTGCAGAAAGTTGAAATGGAACTAGGTGTTGCCGAAGCCTATTGCCTGCCGTTTCCCGATCAGGAAAAGCTGTTCTCGAGTATAGGTTTTAATCCCGTGGATGGATTGACCGCTCCTAATTTTTTGATCTCCCGGAAAGAGAGTCTCCATGAGAATAGTCAAGATGTGATTATCATGAAGCGCTCTACTGGTGTTGAGATAAGGCCAGTTCCTGCAAAAGACCTGCCTCTAGCTATGGATCTAATCTATGAGTTCGAGTTTCCGGAGGTGAAGAAGCTTCGAGAGAACGATGTGCGATCGATCTATAGTAAAATTATTGCTGCTGGCGGTGCGGTGTTCGGTGCATACCGCGGATCAACAATCGTTGGTACATGCACGCTGAATGTATGTGCGAATTTGAGTTGGTCGGGCCGACCCTACGGAATAGTAGAGAACATTATTGTAACGAAGGATGAGCGTGGCAAGGGTATCGGTAAGAGCTTGCTGCTCTTTGCGCGAAGAATGGCTGAGAGTAAAAATTGTTACAAGGTCGCATTAATGACGAAGCAAGATGACCCTGAAACGGCCTTTTTCTATAGATCTGCTGGGTTTTCCAATGACAAGATAGGATACCAGAATCGCCTGAATGAGGCAGAATAACAGTTCTATTTCTTCCTCGAAGAAAGGAAATAGAAGACGAGTCCTAGCGCAATAATTCCCAGCCCAAACAGTCCTTCGACTGGCCTGCTAATCAGAACGAAAGTAAGTGTCCAGCCTGTTAATACCAAATAGACTAGTGGTGGCAGTGGGTACAAGAAGGTTTTGTAAGGTCGGGGCAGGTCCGGTTGTCGCCAACGTAATACAAAAATTCCTAGAACGGTTGTAAAGCTACTTAACGCTAGAGTAAATCCAGAGAAAACTAGCACCGATTCGAAGGTCGACGAGAAGATAAACAACAAGGCTATTGCCGATTGTATATAGATGGCAGTTGCGGGGATGCCATTCTTGTTCTTCTTTGCTAGGGCGTTCAGTGCGGGAAAGTCTTCGCCGATTACCTGAATAACTCGTGGGCCAGCCATGGTCATAGCGCTCACCGTCGATATCAATAACATCGCCAGTACTAAGCCAGTGAATCTTCCGCCTATTTCACCGAAGGCCGTCTCGGCTGCAATAAATCCCACTTCAAGTTGGCCGGCCATGGCGTCCATCGCTGTGGTGTGGAGAAAGGTGAAGTTGAGCGCTACGTAGAGTACCGTCACTATCAAGGTTCCGCCCATTAGAATCCAGGGTAGTGTGCGCTGTGGATTTTCTAATTCGCTACTCAGATAGGTTGCCGCATTCCAGCCCGTATAGGCATAGCTTACATAGATAAGTGCAACGGCGAAGACGCCGCTGGTCAGCAAGGCGCCATCGCCAGCGACAGGTAAGAAAGTGACAGGTTGCGGTGTATCGACAGCGAGGAAAGCGGCGAGGCAGAAGATGACAATTATGCCTACCTTCAGAATCGTGAATATAAGCTGCAGACCGCCACTATTGCGGCGATTACTCGCGTGTACCAGAGTCAGCAGTATTACTAATCCTGCGGCTAGACCCTTCTCCAGCCAGGCGTTGCCGGCTATCTCAAATACGGATGTAGCATAGGCGGCAAAAGTCATAGCGGCGAGCGCCGTAGGACCAGCAAAGCCTACGCTAGCTGAAACCCAGCCCGACACGAAGCCGACGGCAGGATGATAGATGCGTGATAGGAAATTGTACTCACCGCCAGAGCGCGGCATTGCAGCGCCTAGCTCTGCGTAGGTCATAGCGCCACAGACGGCAGCAAGACCGCCTACTGCCCACAGAGCCAACAGCACAAAACCGGAACGGATATCTAAAAGCTGAAAACCAAGGCTTGTAAACACGCCGGTGCCGACCATATTGGCTACAACTACGGCCATAACCGTGAAGTGACGAAATTTACCTTGGGACATAGCGTGGGAGTAGCTCTGGGGAATGAGTTAATCAGGCTGCATTATTGCGATGATAAGGCGCCACGTCTATGGCTGAATGTGCAGTTTGCTAGAGACTGAAGCTAGCTTCGATGCCATTGACGCTTACGGTGTAATTTCCCGAATCTAAACCTGTTATGTCTAGAGCGATGTCGGTCTCAAAAGGATCCAATACAGCGATGCAGGTTTCGGCAGGCCCAAGCATCGTCTCGGCTAACGCGACTGTGAATCCGAAGCCGTCTCGAAATACCGCCGGCGCCTGCAAATTCACACAGGGTATAGATTTATTTCCGCTCACCCGAAGACTCACCTGAATAGGAAGCGATTCGGCTATGTTGACTACGACACTGTCGACGCTAACGAGATTGCTCTGCTGTGCCGCAAGCAGGGTGAAGTTTCCTTCGATATCGCTGATCAACTGAATATTGTTGTAGTAGGCAGGCTCGCCATTCACGATAGCCGCACCTTGCGGGATGTTGAGGATGTTGTTCTCAAATATGGCTGGTTGCGCGGTAATAAATTGGCTGTTGATGCCGAGGCAGAGAATGAATAGATACCTTGATAACTTACGCATGGCTAACTCCTACTGCTGTTTATCTGGCTTGTATCTAACTTCAATAGGGCCAGCTTAGATCCCCTAGTTTACTGACTCAAGCTGAAATTCCATCTGCTGTGATCAGAGGCACAAATACTCAAAACTCTGCTATTCTAAGGCCAATCAACGTGATTACTGTGGAGTCATTCATGCGCATTCTGCTTCTTTCCTTCGTTTTGTTTTTGTCACCTACCTTGTTAGCGCAAGGCAGCCAGCCAGATTGGTCCTCTGTCGAGGAGGAGACGCTACGCCATTTTCGTGCTCTGTTGCAGTTCGATACTAGCGACCCACCGGGTCGCGAGTTGCCCGCAGCCGAATATATTCGTGATGTACTTGAGGCCGAGGGCTTCGATGTAGAAATGTTGGCTACGGATCCGAACCGGCCCAATGTTATCACTCGCCTAGAGGGCAATGGCGATAAGGAGCCTTTGCTTATCATGGCCCATACTGATGTGGTGAATGTGGACCCAGAGAAATGGACCTTCCCGCCGTTTAGTGCAACGGTGGATGATGGCTATGTGTATGGACGTGGAGCGGTAGATGACAAGGACAACCTTGCCTCGGCATTAATGGTGATGCTGGAGCTGAAAAGGCAGAACGTTCAACTCGATAGGGACGTCATCTTTCTTGCCGAGTCCGGTGAGGAGGGCGCTACCGAGTACGGCATAGAATTTATGGTAAACGAGCACTTCGACAAGATCGAATCAGAGTTCTGTCTTGCCGAGGGTGGATCGGTCGCGCGAGTGAACCGCGAAGTGCAATACGCCGGTATTCAGACGGTTGAGAAGATACCTTACCGAGTCGATTTGCTGGCAACGGGCGTGGCAGGTCATGGTTCAGTGCCGCTGCAGACAAATTCCGTAACACGACTTGCCAAAGCAGTTGCTGCGATCGCGGACTGGCGTTCGCCGATTCGTCTGAATGAGACGACTGCTGCATACTTCCAGAGGCTCGCTTCGATCTCACCAGCGGACGCCGCGCAGCGCTATTTAGACGTACTAGATCCAAGCTTGGCGAGTGAAGTGGATGAATATTTTCTGGCCAACGAGCCGCGCCATGCTTCGATGCTGCGCTCTTCTTTGTCGCCAAATATTTTCAATGCGGGCTATCGAATCAATGTTATTCCATCGGAGGCAACAGCGAGTGTAGATTTTCGTGCACTTCCCGATGAAGATATTCCTGCATTTCTCGATGAGATTCGTCGAGTAATTAATGATCCGGCAGTCGAGGTGAGCCTAGGTGATCGCAATACGCGACCACCTGGTGAGGCAAGACTGAACACGCCGGCATTTAGCGCGATAGAGGCAAACATCAATAAGCACTATGGTGTCATTACCCTACCTACGATGAGCACTGGCGCAACTGACATGGCCTATCTCAGGAATAGGGGCATACAGTGTTATGGCATTGGGCCCGCTATCGATCGTGAGGATGCTGCTCTTGGTTTTGGTGCGCATAGCGACCAGGAGCGTATTCTAATCAGCGAACTGCATCGGTTTGTGCGTTTTAATTGGGATGTGGTGATTCAGATTGCTGGATCTGGGAACTAAGCTAACAAGCTTGCTCGACAACATAGTTTTTCGTAAAAGGAATGCAAATGAAAAAAGTAAAAATAATTGGGATGATTGCTGGTCTTGCCGCTTTAGGTTTGAGTTTTACTGCGGCGCAGGCACAATCGGATGCAGCTCCTGAGAGATCTATAGGTAATGGATCAAAGAACTGGATTACAACTGAAGGGGTGCAGCGACAAGATGGAACACTCACTTTTTCGGAAGTTCAGATCGACGGTAATGGTTGGTTGGTAATACATCCCTTCGAAGATGGTGCGCCGAATGGCGACAAATATGTTGCGTCGACATATGTGAAGGATGGCAAGAATTCGAACGTGAGTATCAAAGTACACAAAGGGTTACAGACTGGAGAGATGTTCATCGTGATGCTGCATCGCGACGTCAACGAGAATCAAGTTCTAGACTTCGTTTTCGTTGATGAACTAAACGTCATGGATACTGCGGTCTTCGAAGGCAGCAGAATGATCGGTCATGCGATTCCTGCGCCCTAAGGATTCTCTATAAGGCTGAGCAGTGAAAGGCAATTCTCTGCCTTTCACTGTGACTATCTTCCCAGCACTTGATTGAAGTGCTTAGTCTTCAGATTGCGCTGCAAGCCTCTCTTCGGCGCGATGACCGGAAAGAATATTTGCCATTCCGTAATTGCCCTCGTGGCAGGCGTACTCGTAGATGTCGTCCGTTGTATAGTCGAGAACGATTTCGCGAGTATAGGGTGCTGTAAAACTGCCTGGGTCATCGGACGTGAATTGGTATTGAATCGAATCCTTGTCGATTCGAGTGAGGCGTTCAACATTAATCTTACGAGAAACCTCAGGTCCGGTGCTGCTCTTATCCGAGTAATTCGTTGTCTCGATTACTAAAGTATCCTCATCCCAATATCCCCGTGAATCTCCATGCCAGAGTTTGATGTCTTCATGGATATGCGGCTTGGCTACTAAGGGGATGATGCGTACATCGTGTGCCATCTCTTGAATGATTGCGACGGTGTCGCGAGTCTGCACGATCTGCCAATAGCTGTTATATCCAGAGCCCAGCCGCGGCGCTCCGAAACTAACGCAGCGCTCGCCGAGAGGGCGGTCTGTATACGAGTCGGCGGGGTGGTCCTGCCTGTGTTGAGCCAAATCACGTGCTGCAGCAACAGCTTGTTCGGTGCGTGGAGGATATTGGCCATTAGGAGGATCAATGATCTGTGATGTTCGGCGGTGGATTTTCCTATCTACCATCCATTGGGAATCATAGTTTCCGGTTGAGGGGTCATAGGAATTAATCTCGCCACTAAACGCAGCGGCTAGTACGCCTTCACCGAACAATGCATCGCCTCCCTCCGCCATAATCTGGGCCATGCGCTGTTGTAGAAATTCTACATCATCATCGGTGAGCATTTCTTTGTCGCCGAAGACCTCTGGTCGCTCTACCGGTGTAATGGTATTGTTTTCCCAGACACCCTGCAGATCGGGGTGTCCATCAATGGTTCGGGGGAGAGCCCAGTCACTGCTAGATTGAGCCAGACAGAGGCTGCTGACTAGTATAAGTATGGCTGCGGACCCGCAGTGGTATAGGACTCTGATCATGATAAAAATCCTTGAAATAGCCTGTTTTTATAGGGGTTAACACGACTCGTGCCTTGTATAGACTAGGGATCAATCTAACCCTTTGGCTTGGAGAGTTCAAGTTAGTTCGTGCGTGGGGAACTTGCTCTAAAGAGGTTCTTTCGATAGTCTCAAAGCTCTACTTGAGCCACAGTGTTGCTTGAGCCTGATATAGGACCTTCCTAAGGTCAGGAGAGATTAGGAGAATGACGATGCAAAAATTGCTTTTTTCGCTGCTATTGGCCGCTGTTCTTGCCAGTTGTGCAGCATCCGATACAGATGGCCAAGCGAGGCTGCCAACCGATGCCGAGGTCACCTACTACAATTCAATAGCTCCCGAAGAAGACCATATCGCTTGTTTCACTCGAATAGAATTAGGGAGTCGTTTCCCGCGCCGTTCCTGTTATCGCGTCGCAGATCTAGAGGCTTATGACGGCTTGGAGCAGAATGTTGTCGATTTGATGCAGATCGATGGTCTGTTAGATAGCCCGTTTGGATTCTAAGTAGCTAGCCAGCGGCACCTTAACGGTGCCGCAACATTTCTCTGTTTAGCTGCGAAATATTTGAGACCCCTAGAAGTCTCATGTCGCGTTCGATCTCCGTTTTCAGATTACCCAGCGCACGCTCAACTCCGGGCTGTCCTGCTGCTGCGAGTGAATACAAATACATGCGACCGCCGGAACAGGCTTTCGCGCCTGCGGCTAGTGCTTTAAGTACATGAGTGCCACGTCGAACACCACCATCGAGTATTACATCTATATCATCACCCACGGCATCGGTAATCTCAGCGATTTGATCGAAAGGTGATCGCGAACCGTCGAGCTGGCGGCCGCCATGATTTGAGACCATGATTGCATCTGCGCCTATGTCTACTGCCTTCTTCGCGTCTGCGACGCTCATGATTCCTTTCAGACAGAATGGTCCACCCCATTGTGCGCGCAATGCTTCTGCATCGGACCAGTTCATAGTGGGGTCTAGCATTTCCGCGAAGTAATCTCCTATCGATACGGCAACGTTTGAACCCTGCTGGATAAAATCTTTTAGCTCTGCGAGTTCGAACGGTTCGCGTAGGAAGTAGTTCATCGCCCAGCCGGGATGGGTCGCGAAACTAAACAGACTCTTTAGCGTCAGTCGTGGTGGTGAGGTAAATCCTGTGTACAGATCCCGTTCGCGATTACCGCCTGTAATTGTGTCAACGGTGAGTGCTAATGTGTTGAAGCCCGCCGCTTTCGCGCGTTCTACCATGGCGTCATTGAGTGCGCGGTCTTTGTGGAAATAGAATTGAAACATCTTCGGCGTGGAGATCATCTCGCCTATCTCTGCAAGACTTACGGTGCCCAATGCTGAAACACCAAACATAGTGCCGTATTTTTCTGCGGCTCGCGCTACAGCTCGTTCGCCGTCGTGATGGAATAGTCTTTGCAGTGCGGTAGGGGAGCAGAAAATCGGCATATCCAATTTCTGGCCCATCACTGTCGTCGACATGTCGATTTCTTCTACACCTGCGAGAACATTCGGAACTAGGTCGCAGTCGTCGAATGCAGAGGTATTGCGTCGATAGGTAATCTCATCATCCGCAGCACCATCGATATAGTGAAATATGGGCCCTGGCAGCCTCTGTTTCGCTAATAGGCGCAGGTCTTCAACGTTGTGGCAGTCTTTCAAGCGTCGGAACATAGTGTTTGCTCGGTATTCAGTGATCTGTTTGTCTATTATCGTTGTAATGGGCGCAGAATCGAAGGATTTATTCAACAGAGGCTATTCTTTACTATTTTGAGCTCAGGAGTGAGAAGCCATAGGCATGGACATTCATGGCAAGCCAAATTAGTATCAGGAGCTCGTAGACCACAAGTTCTTATAAGGAAGCACGCATGCGCAGAACATTATTCAATCTAATTTCAATAGTCGGACTAACGCTCAGCCTAGGCTACAGCAGCCTCGTTTTGGCAGCTGATGCGCCGCCACCTTGCGGTCCGGCATCACACTTGTCGGACGATCTTTCTGGGAATGTCGATTCGGCTTCTCGTTGTTTCGAGATTCGCATGTATACAGCAGAGCCAATAAAGGATGGCGTTGGCGGCATTGATAACTTGCATCAGCGTTTCCGTGAGAAGGAAGTTTCAATATTTGAGAAGCATGGCGCGGAGGTTATTGCGGTTTGGCAGAAGTTGGATGATCCGAATACGTTGGTTTGGATGCTTGCCTATCGCGACCGCGCTCATCGCACAGAAGTCTGGGATGCCTTTCTTGCTGATCCGGAGTGGGTGGAGTTAAGACAGAAATACGAAGTGCCGATTTCTGCGAACACATTCATGATGAGCGCGACGGACTATTCCAATTTGAAGTAAGAAGTTTCCGTGTTGGTCGGCAATATCACTTTTGTGTGTTGCCGGCCTAACGAAAATTTAGAAGTCTGCTAAACCAATCTTGAAGTAGCTCTTCACTCACGATGCCGCTGTGTGATTGCCTAGCATGATTAACATCGAAGAAATAACTGCGCGGTAGTTCCCCGTACCAATTCGGGTCGATACTAAAGCGAAGCCGTTCGACAAAGCTGTCGGCAAACATCCACGACTCCTTGTTCCCTAAGCCAACATCTTCTAAGAACTCTGTTGCATAATCTTTCTGATCGATAGAATCTGTGGAGACGAGTACGTAGGATATGTCAGGGTTGAGAGTTAACACCTCTGCCATAAATTCCATTTCTACCATGCAAGGTGGGCAATCGACTGACCAAAGTCCGAGCAAAAATTCTCGACCTTCGAAGCTCGCCTTAATTTCGTCGAACGATTGTGCGGTAAACGCCTTGATTTCATCGGCTGTTACAATAGACGTACAACAAAGGAAGACGCTGCCAAGGAAGATTTGGATAAGTGGCTTCGGGAGAAAACTATAGGTAGTCACTGGCTTGCATCTCCTCATTTTCTGTAAACTTTTCGAAGACGTATCCTAGTTCTTCAGTGTGCCAACTTAGATAGAGGCCATCGCGGCCTGAAACTATCAAGGGATGATCCGAGCCTTGCGTTGTTGTGTGTAGAATTTTTGTCTCTGTCCATGAGATGCCCTCATCTGCTGATTCAATCAGGCTCAAATTTGTATTCTGACCATCGAAGCCTTTCCATACTAGATAGAGCCTTTCTGCATATTCCGCTAGATAAGGATGTCCTGCTCCAGCACTGCCATCGACGCGAAATACGTGTTGCGGCTGACTTTCATCAAAGGAGTATCTTGCATAGTAGATGCCTTGATGTAAGTCGCCATTGGTAAACCAACTCATATGATAGTCATCCGATAATCCCGACTGGACCATTGTTGGGCCGTGATGTGGACAGGCATCAATCTGCCATTCGTCGTAGCTCGCTCTTCCCATTTCCTGTGTTTTTCCTTCGGGGGTTAGCACTGCTATAGCATGGTCGCGTGTTGTTACTCCGAAAATTTGCCGCCAGAGGATTGCGATATTCTCGGTGCCTCTTGGTGCGATCGCTATGCGGCAACATTCACAACTATTGTTGGCTACTCGGTGGTTCTTAGAGAATGTTGCGCCTTGGTCCGTGGAGACGGCATAGTAGATTGCAGCACCTGCATAGTCTTCGCCACGTTCGTTGCTAGCTTCTAGGTCTCGCTTATCGATCCAGGTTAGATAGAGGTGTCCGGACTCGGTTAGATAGAGGCTCTCAAAACGATGGCCAGCAAATAGTCCATCGTCATTGATTGTTCTAGGCGCTGAGAATGTCTTGCCGCCATCAATTGAGCGACTAAAGCGAATCTCGCCGGTGAACCGGGGTGAGGTTTTCTTCGTCCAAGAAACGAGAATTGTAGAATCCCCATTTACGATGATTTTGGGGCGGTTCTCGCCATTGTGCTCCGCATCTTCCTGAATGGGATTAACAGCCACTGCAGTCGAGTAACTCTTCCCCAGATCGTCGGAATGGCTGACGTAAACATATTGGTCCTGAACGAATGCAACCCAGAGTCGTCCGCTTTCATCAAAAGCTGCACTAGGTGCATCTGCGCAATGAATCGAGACAGAGCTAGAAGAATTGTGTTCGATACAATCGTTCGTTGCTGCTGTTGATATTGACGAAGTAGTTAGAAGTGCAATTAACGCTAGGGTTGTGATTGTAAATTTCATGTTGTTTTCCAATCTGTGCTGATGCTTTATTACTTTGCATCTCAAAAAAAGAAAGGCACCCATCTCCGGGCGCCTTTACAAAACGACTAGAAGTCGTAGGAGAAATTTGCATAGAAGGAGCGGCCAGGCCAAGGATGGGCAACAAAGGCGACTTCGTCAGTAAGGTTGTCGATACCTAAACCTAGAGACATGCCTTCGTTAATACGGTACGTCGATTTTAATCCAACTCGGGTGTAGCCATCTTGTGCCCCATAAACATTGTCTTCATCGTCAGTGTTATCGATTCTGCCGAAGCTATCGCTCGCGTATTGTACGTTCGCTCCGATATTCCAGGCGCTATTCAAGTGATAGGTTGCCAATAGGTTGCTACGCCATTTGGGCATGCGTGGATAGACGTTACCTTCTATCGAAGGATTCGGCGCATTCTTCACGACCTCTGAATCGGTGTAAACTGTATTGAAGCGTATATCCAAATTTGGAAGGAACATATCCTGCGCATTGGCGATAAATTCCACACCGCTGGTTTTCAGTTCATCTACGGGAATGAATGTTCTTAGCGAAGTTCCGCCATCTAGAATGGTCGACTGCGATTCGATTGCGTTTTCGACAGTTTCGGTGAAGTAGTTTACGCGGATATATCCGTTATCAATTGCGCGCTCAGCCATCAGGTTGTGATGCAGGCCATCTTCTGGAGCGAGAACCGGATTCGACACACTGATAGAGTTGTAAGCCTCGTACTGGCTGAATAGTTCTTCAACGATAGGAAAGCGATAGGCTTTCGCAATCGAGTAGCGAAATGACCAATCTGCATTTGCTTGATAGCCGACAGAGAACTTTGGTGAGGTCTCGCTGCTAGTGCGGCTGGGGACTTGTGTTACATCGAAGAAAGAAGTGCTTGCATCATCATCGTCGAAGTAGCCATTACTGCTCTCGAATTTTTCACGTCGCAAACCGAAGGCCGCATCCCACTGATCACTAATCTGCCAATTCAATTGTGCGAAAGCTGCAAATATTTCCGTCTCGCCGCCGCTGCGTGAGGTGAAGACGTCTTTAGTGCCGGCAATGTAGTTGCTGGAGTTGTAAACATCCATATTCAGTTCGTAGGCCTCATGTCTTACACCTGCCACTAAACCAAGTCCAGGTACACCAAGATCGTCGAAGTACACCTTTACTTCCGCGGTATTCCAGCCAGTATCGCCAAAATCTCGAACTTGTCCGTCAAGGGTGTGCAGAGGGTCTTCTGGATGTGCTCGTGAGCTGCGATTCTCGTCCCGAAGAACAGAGAAACGATTTATATTCGCCTCAACTTCAATCGTGTCGGTAAGCTGACCCCGAAGTCTGAGTCCAGTAGATATGCTGCGTCGCTCAAGTTCGCTTGCGGCGAAACGACTTGCTGGCACCGAGAATTGGCGACCATTGTCTATCACATCACCTCGGTAGACTGGATTGCCTGCGGCATCGCGTAGGTAGCTATTTGCGGAATCGTTTACAGAATTGCGATCTTCATAGGCAACGTTAAGTAGTGTCGACCAGTTACCGAAATCATGTCCTAGTTTAAATTTGTAGTTGTTGGTTTGAGTATCTACAACACCGGTGTCCATGAACCAATTTCTGGAATTGCTCCTGTCATCGTTCTGAACTAACGAGCCAGTTACAGGAAGTGGTGTCGTGCTACTGCTCCTGCCGCCAAAGCGAAATGTTTGCGGCTGTGCTTGGTTGTCTAATCGATTGAAGGAGAGGTAATAACTGGTGTCGCCTACCTTGTCTCCATAGGACATGAACGTCTTGTAACCATTCACGGCGTCATCGAACCCGTAGTCATCAAATTTTTGTGAGTAGAAGGACGTGTCGAAATGGAATTCACTCTCTTGAGGAATAGCCGTCTCGATCTCCATCACGCCACCCATGGAATTGCCGCCGTATTCGGCAGAGAAGGGTCCATACATCACTTCCACCTGAGCGATCTCACTGGCAGATACCATGGTCCAGCGTGGGGCGCCGTTCCAGCGCGACTGCAGTAGATAATGCAGTGGCACGCCGTCAGCAAAAACCATAGAGCGTGAGGTTTGAAACATATTGGACCCACGCATGCCTAATACGCCATTCGAATCGCCGATGAAGCGGCGACGAATCACCACGCTGGGTTCAAATTTCACAACGTCTTCTGTCGTGGCAATATTGATACCGGCGAAATCTTCCTGAGTGAGAATGCTGGTTGGGCTTGGATTGGCGAAACTTCTATCGCTGACACTGCCCCAGACTAGAATTTCTTCAACCTGGCCTTCTGCACCAAAAGCTAGAGATGCACTTAAAGCGGCAATAACAAGTGTTATTTCACGGGCTAGAATCTTCTTCTTGAAAGCCATTGGCTTAAACTCCTACAAATTGAATATTGAAATCAGTCTATAATTATTGAAGCATTCTGAGGATGTGGCACATTGACGCTGTGGCAGATTGACGCGGCGGAATTCTTCGGCTGAACTAGTGCGGCCTAACTCTAGTTTGCTTAGTTTGTGTAGAATGCAATCGGTAAAGTAGGTTTTATTGGAGCTGTAAACATGGCATTGGGTAGACGAGATTTTTCTAAACTGGTTTTGGGTGCCTGTGTAGCAGGCGGATCTTTTAAAGTGGTTTTGGCGGCAACTGAACCCACTCCCTTGCTGGAAAATATTCGTCAAGTTGAGGAGCGTCTTGGTGCGAGGTTGGGTTTTGCTGCTCTGGACACAGAAGCGGGAGAAGCTTGGCGTTATCAGGCCGATCAGCGTTTTCCAATGTGTAGCACATTTAAAGTCATAGCATCTGGGGCTTTCCTCGCGCGAGTCGATCGAGGTGAAGACAGCTTGCAGCGCCGGATCGTCCTTCGTGAGGAGGACTTGGTTAGCTACTCTCCGCTCACCGAGACTCGCCTTGGTGGTCAGGGAATGACGATGGGTGAAATCTGTGAGGCGGCGTTGACGCTTAGCGATAATACGGCTGGAAATAAAATCCTGGAATCAATTGGTGGTCCGGCGGGTGTTAGCGAATTCGCGCGGAGCTTCGGCGATGACATAACCCGGCTCGATAGATGGGAGACCGATCTCAATGAAGCCCTAATAGGCGATGAGAGAGATACAACAACCCCGGATGCAATGACGTATACTTTGAGGGAATTATTGCTAGGCGATACGCTTTCCGAAAACTCCAAAGGGCAACTTCAGGAGTGGATGATCTCTAATACAACCGGTGATGCAAAATTACGTGCCGGTTTGCCTTTAGGCTGGGCAATTGGCGACAAGACCGGCGGGGGTGAGAACGGAACCATGGCTGACGTTGCGATAGTCTGGCCTACGAATAGACGGCCGCTGATTCTGGCTGTCTATATGACTGAGACGACAGCTTCCTTCGATGATCGTAATGCGGGTATAGCTGACATTGCCAGATCTTTGGGAGAGCACATACAGCGCGCTTGACGCTAAAGTTTTAAGACTAGGTCAGGGCGAATCCTCGCTGTAACGGCGGTCATAGTGGATGGTATCGATAGGAGGCATAGGATGTCAGGAACTGAATATGAGGAACTCGAGCAACTGAATCGCGACTATATAGACGCTGTACAGCAATCAGATGTGGGGCGATTTAAGGAAATTTTGGCCGAAGACTTCCGCTGCTCTAATCCCGATGGTTCTATTCTGGATAGGCAGGGTTTTCTTGAGCAGGTAGCTAAGCCTCTCGCGATTACCGGGTTAACGGCTGAGGACGTGGAGATTCGGCTATTTTCTGGCTGTGCCATTATTCATGCTACTACCACGTATAGAGACCCACAGGGAGAGCCGAAAAGAGGGCGTTATACCGATGTTTGGTTGAAGCAGGAAGGAGTATGGCTCGCCGTATCGGCCCACGTTACTAGAGCTTAGGGGCATTATCGATCCGGCGCATATAGACTAGGCTAGTAAGAAAAGGATAGAGTACGGAAATCAGCACAGCAGTTTAATTTAGTATCAGCATAGGAGCAGCAACAATGGGGAAACTCACCAGTTTAATAGGCGCGGCATCACTGGCATTATCATTCAGTGCATTTGGCGCCGACGCACCAGAATCAATTACCGTTACTAGTTCAGCCTTTGATCACCATGGCATGGTGCCTGAAGAATACTCAGCCTACGGTGAAAATAAGTCTATCGACCTGAACTGGTCAAATTTACCGGCAGGTACGGTGCAGTTGGCGCTAATTTGCGATGATCCAGAGGTCGTGACAATTGGCATGATGGAGACGCCATTCCCTCATTGGGTGGCTTACAACATTCCAGCGACAGCATCTGGACTCCCTGAGAACATGAGCAAAGATGCGGTTGTTATGGGTGTTCCTGCACTGGAAGGCATGATTAATGGATTGAACGGGACTCGTCGTCCAGGTTACTTTGGTCCACGTCCTCCGGTTAATGGTCATCTTCACGCTTACCATTTCCGCGTCTATGCAATCGACGCTGACCTTGATTTGGCAGAAGGGCTCAATAAAGACGAGCTTTTAGCAGCTATCGATGGCCATGTGCTCGCCACAGGCATGTTGATGGGACACTATGAGCGCAAGGAACAATAAAGCCCGCAGGCTGTCTTATAAGTAGTACCTGAAGCGGGCCTCTAGCCCGCTTTTTTGTTCATGAAAATTTAATGCATGAATCGGCAAAATAATGCACAATGCCGCACTTTTTTTGGATCGTCTACGTTAAGCGATGCACTTTTGGAAAGCAATTTCTGCTTTCACACTAGCCGAGCCCGCGCCGGGCTGCTCGATAGCATGCCGCATGGAATTTGTTAATGCATAGCCTGTTCAAGAAAAATTTCAATTCAATGAGTTTAGGTATTCTTCCGCGTTCTTGAAATCTCGAGACAATGCACGACTGAAGCCTAGTCGCACGAGGAAGGCGGTTAGTCTAGAGCTTGGTTTGTAGGCGACCGATACAATTGCCTCAATATTTCCTGATGCTAATTCTGAGAAAGTATAATAACCAACGGAATAGTCTATGGGTACACTGACTGTTGAGAGTGACATGTCGGTGAAGTAAGCGAATCTGTTTGGCGGTTCGAAGATGACAATTTTTTGAATTAACTTTCTCCCATTGCTCATGGTTGTAATTCTTTCTGAGCCTGCGCCTAGCGTAGCTTGATCCGGCGACCCTGAATGATCAAACTGAATGCTTTCAATATCGTCAGAATACAGTGCTAGGCGGGCAAGTAGGGCATCAAAAACGACTTCGATGTCTTGGTTTACTTCAATAGACGTGTTGTTGTCTGGGCTTTCTATTGCGCGTTCAATTTCTTGCCTGATGAACTGCTCTGAGTACTCGCTGGCAAAAGTAGCTTGGCCTGTCCACAGGGCGCAAAGGGTTAGGCAATACAAAGCACGTAAGCAGCATAGAGTCTTACGCTTTCTCTTCGCGCATAGCTGTGTTGTAGGTTTCAATGTCATGGCGTTCCAGTTTTTCCTTAGCAAAAAATTCATCTTCTTAGCTCGACTAGTGGGTCTCTCTATCTTTGCGAAACGGTTGAGTGAGAAGAGAGAATAAACCTATTGAATCCTCTTCGTGATAGCCTCTTATGCCAAGGTCGATTGCAGCTTGTTCTTTGCTCGGCTGGTCTTTGTAGGTATGGAATAATTTATCCCACCAAGGAAAGTTGAAGCCGAAGTTTCTGCTATGTTCCTCCGCTTCTATTGAGTGATGAATTCTATGCATGTCTGGAGTCACTATGAAATAGCGAAGTGCTGCATCCAGTTTGGTAGGTAGCTTGATGTTGCTATGGTTAAACATCGAAGTGCCATTCAATACAATTTCAGCAATTAGAACGGCGATGCCAGGAGGTCCTAGAATTAGAATAAGAGAAAGCTTAATTACTGCTGAAAAGAGGATCGATAGAGGATGAAATCTAACGCCAGTAGAGACGTCGTAATCTAGATCTGTGTGATGCATTCGATGCAATCGCCAAAGCGGTTTGAATCTATGAAATAGGCGGTGCTGTAGGTAAATGGTCAGATCGAATGCAAGAATATAGAGAGGAATGCCTATCAGCGGCCAGATATTGAGCCAATTGAAAAGGCCCCAATTCATTTCACTTGCCAGTAGCGCCGCACCAGTACCGACAACAGGAATAATAAGCGCCACAACAATTGTATTGAGGATGCTGATGCCAAAATTATTCAGCCATCGTTTGCTCTTTGGGTAATGAGATTGTCGCCTGGGTGAAAAAAATTCCAATAAAGCCAGTATCGTCAACAATAGTATGAAGACGCTTAGTCGGATAAAAGGTTCAGATGTTACGTCTAGTCCATTCATACTTGATAATTCTATTGATGACTGTTTGTATCGCTTAGTATTCTTGGTTCGACCAAAAATCTACAGCCAGATCTCGCGGTTATCGAGGCGATCGATGTCTCTGGATAGTTTCATCTTTACAAGCTCGTTCATACTGCAGGCAGCTAGTAGGCCGTCAATATCTTCTTGTTCGGTTCTGCTTAAGCTTGCGTAATGATCCTGAGCACGTTTAAGCAGATAGAATCGATAAGGCTGGGCTAGTGCAGTTATTGTCTGCCCTTCGACTTCGAAATTACACATTCCTATGCCGCGTTCAGCTGGCGTGTTTGGGGCTAGAGCGTCTTGTTCAGTGAGCCACTTATTGATGGCAATACATGCAGCTTCGGTCTCGGGTATAAAATCGATTGCGATCTGTCGAAGGACTTCAATCAAGGTGTCGGGAATCTGGTCGTCATCTAAGAGTTTATTATCTTGCTGTGCAAATTCTCCGAGATCTGCTTCCGGCCGATTCATTCGTTCAACCCAACGGTACAGAGAGATTGCTCTGCTTTGCATGAGCGACAAGGGCTTGGGGTCACGACCCAGATGACCGTATAGCGGCGCTATCATTCCGAAATCACCGATGCAGGGTCTGTTGCCAAGTAGATACGGGTATTCAGAAAAATGTGCACTCAGCTTGGGTAACAGCCTGCAATATAGTGATTCAACGAGAGAAAATGTGTCGGAAATGGCGCCAAAACTACGGCCGGCATCACGCATCTGGTTCATGCGTTTCTCTGCCAGCGCCTTTCTGTCCAAGTTAGGTGGTATGAATGTTTCGAAATGGAATTGAACAAACTCTTTGTTGAAGTCATCAAAATTCCAGCGGTAGTGCATTGCTGGTCGAAGCAATCCTTCCATTCCGATTACGTCAAATAGTCTGCTAATAAACTGTTGCTTCGGGGTTTTCGGGGAATAGAGTTGTCCATTTCGTGACTCATAGTGATCGATAATTGCCGCCCCGTCTCGAATGACCTCACCGTTAGCCGTTTCAACCACAGGAATGCTTCGGCGTCCGCCCATCTTGGGTAGGACGTTCGTTTCATAGTGCTGTGTGTTTGGGAGAACTTCTCGGTAACTAAGCCTAGACTTAATTAGATAGCTTCTTGCTTTACCAGTGTAGAGGGAGAGGGGGGAGCCATATAGTGTGATTTCTGACATTTCTCAATTCTCTTTTCGTTCAACAGTCCAGTCTGTGGCGAGTAGTCACTCTATCATATCGACGGATTATGATAGATAACACTTTCAAGCATGAGCGAAGCTGAATATTATGCTTCGCAAGTAATTGATTTCAGCAGAGAATGAAAACTATGAACAGACTGGCCAATACAGTGAATTCGACTTGGGGCAGAACTTTCCGCGAGACTGCGGCGGCATTGCTACTTTTGTTGCTTACGGCTTGTTCAAGTATGAATGCACCGCTTCATCCGCAGACCGCGATTTCAAGTGGTGAGCTCACCGAGCGGCAGTCTAACTATGATGTGCAGCACTATAGATTAGAACTGAATGTCTATCCTGATAGAAAATTTCTAGAAGGAAATGTCTTGATGGAGGCTGTCGCGCTGCAGGGCCTCTCCGCCATTGAGCTCGACCTCGATCCCCGATTCGAAGTGTTGGCCGCATCGATCGATGGCGAGCCAGCACAGTTTCAGACCGAAGGTGGCAAGCTGATTCTAACAGGGGAAATAATCACGGCTGGGCGCGAGTTCAAGACACAGGTGTCGTATGAAGGTAAGCCCTACGAAGCGGAGAATCCGCCTTGGGACGGCGGTTTTGTCTGGACACAGACAGACTCTGGCGAACACTGGATAGCAACGGCGGTTCAAGGCAGAGGTTGTGATCTTTACTGGCCGTGTAAAGACCATATATCGGATAAGCCTGAAAAAGGGGCTGATATGCTGATCACTGTGCCTTCGGAACTCACTGCTGTCATGAATGGCGTGTTGGTTTCAGAGTCCAGTTTTGGAGATCGAACTACCTATCATTGGAGCACGAAGAACCCAATCTCTGCCTACCATCTTGCTATCAATATTGGCCCATTCAAAAAGTATGAGCTACAGCACTATAACGCGCTGACTGCGAACCCTATTCCTGTTATTTTTTACCATGTTTCAGATGATATGGAGAAAATCGAGAAGCTCATCAAGAAAGATTTTATGTCTCAGCTAGATTTCTTCGAAAGGATGCTCGGTCCTTACCCGTGGGGAGAGGAGAAGATTGGTATCGTAGAGATTCCCTATCTGGGTATGGAACACCAGACCATGAACGGCTATGGGAACGGCTATGAGTTAGATCCATATGGCTTCGACTGGTTAATGCAGCACGAGTTCTCTCATGAATGGTTCGGCAACCTAATGACGCAAGAGAGCAGTGAAGATTTCTGGCTGCATGAGGGTTTCGCCAATTACATGCAGCCCGTCTATGCACAGAATGTTATTGGAGATGCGGGTTATTGGAGCTATATGTGGGATTTTTACAATGGCATGGCGAACTGCAAACCAGTCGTGCCTAGCGAAACGGTATCGATGGACTATTTCGATTCGAACGATGCCTATTATAAAGGTAGTTGGACGCTGCATACGTTGCGCGGCTTGGTCGGTGAAGATGTCTTTTGGCGTTCGGTTCGCCGACTGGTCTATGACACGGCGGAGCCGTGGTCGCTGTCCTATCCAATACAGCCTACGCGGCGAAGCAACGACGATTTCGTAAGAATCACTAGCGAAGAATTTGGTGAGGACCTATCTTGGTTCTTCGACATGTATTTGGGAAAAGCGGCAGTACCGCGATTGGTGCAGGAGAGGAACGACAAAGGTGTGAGCTTTAGTTGGCCAGACAATCCAGAGGCCAATTTCAGTATTCCGATCTTGGTTACGCAAGACGGCCAAGTTACAGAGTATTCAGTGCCATCTACTGGGGAGTTTTTTCCTCTGCCTGAGGATGCCTTACTTCAGATAGACCCTAGGGTTACGCTGTTTAGAGATTTTGGTACCACAGAGGCTTGCGTGATTGATTGAGCTTATTGTTCATCACCAAAGGTCGGCAATATCAATTGGTAGGCCTCATTTAGCAGAGCTACTACGTCTTGTGTGTACTTCTGAGCATGTATGTCCTGTATAGCTGCCAAGCGCAAATCCATTTCGCTCATGAGGTGGGAGAACTCCGCGCTATCGGCGGCGGTATAAGCCACTTCGAACCCCGGGATGAACTCTAGGATCTCTTCGTGTAGGGATGTGACCTCTATCTGCTCTGCTGCTGTAAGCAATGTGTGATAGGCGCTAATAAGCCGCGTGGCTTGTTGCGCATTGTCTATTCCGTCCTCTATGGATTCTATAGGGCCAATGAGATCGCCTTCAATCGTGAGGAGTAAGATCTCATCTTCAGCCCCTTGGGCATTGGAGAGTGCAATGCCCAAGAATACGAGGACGGGTAGATAGTAAGTCATTCGGTCCTATGTCCTGAAGGTAAAAACCTGAAGTAATTTACTTGTCTTCATAGGAGAAAACAGACTTCAGTTCACGCTTACTGATCTTCCATCCACTATCTGTTAGCTCGAAGTCGTCATGATACTCGCCGATGATGGCGAAACCTTCCGTGGAGTTTGATCCTGCAGCTGAGGTATAGATGGTTGCGTAGCTGACACCGGATGCATGGAGTTCATCGATAGGTTCAATACGAATGGTGCTCATTAGGTGGCGTATAGAGCCGCTGCTATCTAGGCCCTCGATTCGAGCTCGAATATTGGCGCGGCCTTCCCAGGACCCATTGCCCACTTTGAGTGATGCATCCTCTGTAAATAGGTTTGAAAAGGCTACGGCATCGTATCTGTCGCGGTGGTAGGCGTAGTCAGTAACCAAATTCGCGCAGTCGCGATAGACGTCGCTAGCGTAGGCGGCGGGAATTAGTCCAATTGATAGGGATAAGAATAAAAAGGCGCGCTTTAACATCGGAATTTCCTGATTTAGTGAGACGAGAGTGAAAGAGTCTACTAGCTTAGCCAAAGAATATCATTGCTATCAATATAACGAGTAGCGGTGTGGCATTGGCACAGGTAAATCGAATCAGGCTGCCGCTATTGAAGGGCCATACCTGCATAGAGCGCGCTGTCTGCTGCAGAGAGTCGAGTGCTTTCACATCGGCAATCTGCTCATCAGTCAGGCCTTTCAAATCATTGGCGCCGATGCCTTGTTTTCTATTAAGCGCCGAGTAGCGCTCATTGATCGAAAGCAGAAGCTTCTGTTTAGCGTCGCGCATGACATCTGTGAGGGCATACAATGGAAGGAAGAATCCTACGCCTGAAAGAATTACATAGGAAAGGATAAAGAAAAAATTATAGATGCTGAATAATTCTAGATTGTAGACGAATGTGTTAGTGACAATAGCCAGGCCAGCAACAGCTCCGAAAACAATCATGCCCCAATACAGTTTTTCTGATTGGGCCATTAGGCTGCCTAGTCCGCCGCAGCCATCCGGGTGAAAGGGTTGGATATTGACGTTGAAGCCGAATAGCATTCTAAGAATTAAGAATGCGCCGTAGAGCCGCAACGCCACATAAGTCATGAAGTAGTAGAGAAAGAAGGCGTGAATAGGAATCAGGTACCCCGCGATATACTGATCGGCAGCGTACCAAGTGCCATTCGATTGTAAAACGCTTGAGGTTAATGCGGCGGCAGAGATACCCACCACATAGGGCAATAGAACAAAAGTGGGGTTGGTTAACTTAGTCTTGGTAAAACGTCGAACTTTTTTCCAATCATCATTCGTGGCCTGCAGCACACCTGAATCAGTCAGTTGTCTTAAGGTGCTTGGGAAAGCACCGAAGTACGCGCTTACAATAAAGATTAGGGTTGGAAACGCAAATAGAAATTGATTCCACCATCCGATGTCGTGCATCAGATCGAGGTTAAGATTGTCATTGATAAGACTGCCCTCGAAAGCCGTAACAAACGCCGCCGAGAAGCTGAGCATGGCCGCGATTGAAACTGCAAAGAACCGAGAACGAATTGCTAAACGCCCGATTATGCTGCCTAAGCGATCACCATGAACCATGGAAAACAGGCCAAGTTCAGCCTCTTTGGGTAATCGGATTTCGGTGAGAAGTGCTCTTATAGTCATCGAATCAGCAAATTGAAGTTAATATTTAGTATGCAAGCCCTGAGTATTCGGATGCTAAAAGGCCCTTCAAGGGCTAATCAGGTATGCTATATCCTATCTTTATCGCGCCACAGATGTGCGGAATAAGTTAGTGTTATATCTACTATCGGCCTACAAGCGCCTCGATTAAGGAGCTATTGAGACTATGTCGTACATAAAAGTAGTATTTAAATGGGCAGGAATATTGCTTGGCTTAATCCTACTATTGGGTGCAGTTGCCTATGGCATTATGCGAATGAATGACGGGCCAGTGGAATTTTATCCTTGGTTTACTATAAGTATAGGGGGCCCCTTTCGTAGTGGAGAGTTAACGGCGGCACCGGAGAGTTGGGAATTCTTGCGAGAGCGCGAGGAGATCGAGATCCAGACGCTCAAGCCCACTACATCGCGGACAGTTTGGGTGCCGATAGTCGGCGGTGAGCTTTTTATAGTCAGTGGTTATATGAATTCACCCATTGGCAGGCTATGGAAGCAGTGGCCAGCCTACATGGAAGAAGATAATCGAATATTGATTCGAGATGAGGGGAAGATATATGAGCAATGCCTGCAAAGAGTGCTCGATGATCCTCTGAAGGCGGTGCCTGTATTAGCGGAGCTTGGCAGGAAATATTTCGGTGGCACTGGAGAATTGGTGCCGGGAAGTGAAATCGCGGTTACCAGTGGCTCGATCTGGATGTTCGAAGTTACTGCTTGTGAACAAATATAAAGAGGAAGAGCGTATGTTCTTAAAGACACTAGTCGGTATTCTTTCGTTTGGCGTAGTCGCGACTGCAATAGCGCAGACAGATATCAGTGGTACTTGGATGCTTAACGGTCCAGGAACAGAGAGTGAGATTCTATTGAGCGAAGAGGGAAAGCGCCTGCAAGATGACTACGAACTGTTGGAGGATGATCCTAGCCTCTATTGTACGCCGGCTAGTTCATCGAGAATTTGGGCAAATCCAGGTGCGCCTATTAAGATAGAGCAAACCGACACAAGCATTCTAATTAGTTATGAGCTTTTTGATCTTCGGCGTGAAGTACCGTTGGGGGGCGAGTCTGCTCTAAGGAATCAGCCTAGCACTCAAAATTTGAATGGCACATTTTTTCCGGAGATGGGTTCCTCGTTCGCGAGCTACGACGGCGAACGTCTTATTATTGAATCTAGAAATCACGCCTACGGATATATTAGAACGTCACGGGGAATACCGCAGGCACCGAGCACAACCGCAATCGAAGTGTTGGAGGTGGAAGGCGACATACTGCATATCACCCATACCTATATCGATGAATCGTTATTCGAGAAACCGTTAGTGCTTGAATATTTTTTGAGGCGGGCAGACGATACCGTACTCAACGTGTATGACTGCACTGAGGCAAACTACAATTGGTTCGATGAGCTGAACGCGAATTAGGCTGGGAGAATAAAAATGAAGAAAATTATATTGATCGCAGTACTGTTAAGCGCTCCATTTTTCGTTAGCGCACATCATTCGACGGCTGCGAATTTTACGCAAGAGATAATCTCAGTAGAAGGCACAATCGAGCGGGTCCGATTTCAAAACCCCCATTCCTCTGTGCTAATTAAGAACACAGATGAGCAAGGTAAGGAAACTTTCTGGCTAATAGAATCCGTCGGTAGAACTACTTTGGAAAGGCAGGGTGTTTCATTTGATCTACTTGAGGTAGGTGTGATGGTAAAGGCGACCGGAAGGAAGGGACGCAGAGAGTTTACGATGTACCTGCGAGATATAGAGTTCGAAGATGGAGCCGTCTTCGTGCCTGAGCCAGACCTCTATTGATGTTGAGGTCCAGCCTAATTAATTAGTGAATGCCTCGAGACAGATTTTCTGGCGGCACTGTCTCGTTACGATTTAGTGACTACCGTTGAAAGGTGATTTTTCCGCCTACTATAGTCATCATGTTTTCGCTGGTAAGAATATCAGCCTCGGGAATGGTGAGGAGATCATTGTTGAATACGGTGAAGTCAGCATATTTCCCGACTTCTATAGAGCCTCTTAAGTCTTCCTGAAAGGCGCCGTGAGCTGGCCAGAGAGTCAGCATCAACAGAGCAGTCTCTCTAGATACGGCTAACTCTGGATGCCAGCCAGCGCCCGAAGTGCCATCCAGTCTAGCTCTGGCAACCGCAGCATAAAACTCAATTCGCGGATCCCCTTCTTCAACTGGCGCATCGGAGCCGGCTAGTATCATTAAGCCTCTATCTACCAATTGCTGCCAAGGGTAGGCATAGGAGAGTCGGTCACGTCCCAGACGATCAGGAGCGAAATTTAGATCGCCGATCGCATGGCTAGGTTGCATAGAGGGAAGAACACCGAGGTCTACAAAGCGTTGTTGATCTGACGGTGGAATTATCTGAGCGTGCTCCATGCGCCAGCGTAGATCTTCGCTAGCCCACTCGCTTCTGGGCACATAGTTGTATGCCTCTTCGTACCAGTTTAGGAGTGATCTGACTGCGCGGTCGCCGATGACGTGAGTTTCGATTTGGATACCCTGACGCAGCGAGGCGTAAAGAATCGGCATCAAGTCTTCTTTCGTCGTACGGTTCATAAAGCCGTTGTGATCGGAATCGGAGTAGTTATCAATCAGTGCGGCACCGCGTGACCCAAGTGTGCCATCTATAAAGACCTTGATGCCGCGCACGTCAAACATATCATCGGCTGTGGTTTCGCGGCCGCGCTCGATCATGGTCTGCGCCTCTTTAACTGGGACGGCTGCATAGACGCGGTGCGCCATATTTCCCTCTTCGTGAATTTCTTTCATTAGCTCGACTAGTTGATAAGACATGCCGGCATCTTGTGTCTGTGTCCAGCCAAGTGAGGCATTCGCACGTAAGCCGCGCAGAAGACTGTCTTTCAGATAGGCATCAGTCTCTGGCGGTATTATGTCTCGGAAGGCATTCATGGCATTAGCGAGTACGTAACCGGTGGGAGTGCCGTCTAACTCTCTCTCGAATCTTCCTCCTTCAGGGTCCGGTGTGTCCCGCGTAACTCCGGCGAGTTCCATCGCCTTTGAGTTAACTAGTGCAGACACGCCATCGGCTCTTGGCATGAACAGTGGTTTGTCGGCAGTGAATGGGTCGACGTCGTACTTGTTTAGAAAGCGCTCTTCGTCGGTCCACTCTCTCTCAATCCAACCACGCCCTTGAACCCAATTTCCCTCAGGAATATTGGCAGCCCATTCTTCGATGGTTTGTACTGTCTCTTGTAGTGTAGGTATTCCGAAGAGGCTTAGGGTTTTCGTGCGCTTTCCGACACCCTCCAAGTGTTGGTGGCTATCGGTGAATCCTGCGAAGACTGTCCTGCCTGCTAGGTCGAGAACATTGGCAGACTCGCACATGAATTCTTCGGCTTCTGCATTAGAGCCGACAAACACGATCTTTCCGTCCTTACTCGCGACAGCCTCTGCCGTCCATTGATCAGTATTCGAAGTATAAATATTCGTGTTGTAGAGGACTAAGTCAGCTTGTTCACAGGCAGTGTTTGCCGCAGGCGAACTGCTTGGGGTGGAGACAGTGGTAGCGTTGTCTGGACTACAAGATGCCAACGCAAGTGCAGCGAAAAATGTAAATACGGAGGATGTTGATTGCGACATCTTTAGTTCCTTCGGTTACTGATTTTGGATTGAAATTAGAAAGACGAAGAGTGGACGAAAAGGCCCGAAATCTCAAGGGCTTCGGTTGATTGATCTGTCGGACGTTTGGAGGGAAGTTTTTGTTAGTTGTTTTCTTGGGCAGCTTGAGCATCGGCCTCTGCGCGGCGCGCCCCGGCTAGAATGCTCGGCAGGCTGTAGTTGCCTTCATGGCAGGCGAACTCATAGATCTGCTCGCCATCACTCTTGCGCAACAATTGCATCTCTAGAGTTAAAGGTTGTGTGTAAATAACAGGGTCTTTCACTGTGTAGCGATAATAAATTTCACCGTCAGATATTAGTTCAAAATATTCTGTAACTTCAAATTGATCAGAAGACTTCATGAAAAAATTTGATTGCTGAGGGTGGAAGCCCGTAGTGTGAACGACCAGTGTATCTTCTTCCCAGTGAGCTATTGAGTTTCCAAACCATTTGGCGAACTCGTTCTTTTGTCGTTCCGTACCAATCGGTATGATTCTGGCGTCGTGTGCCATCTCGGACATGAGCATAAAATAGTCTTCGGTTTGGACGATCTGATAGTTGGCATTGTAAGTCCAAGCCATCATCGGTGGCATTTGCGAACCGACATGCAGGCAGCGTTCCATCTGGCTGCGAATCTCTGGCCCGTCGTAAGCGCCGAGTCCTGCGGCTCGCCACTCACCGAACACATCCTTGTTAGCGCCATTCTCAACATAGGGATAGCGACCGTCAGCAGGCTCGACAATCAATGAAGTACGATACTCTCCGTTAATCTGGGTGATGTTGATTCGAGTGTTGGCGAAATTCTCATCTGCTTGAAACATGATTACGCCACCATCTGCAGGAGCCGTGCGATCTGGTTGGAGAGGAGCGGCTTTATCTGAATCTGATTGCTGCGCAGAAGACTCTAGCGCTGACGCCTCCTCGAATGTGTAGCTGCGTTTGTCGCCAAGACTCGTGGGACGCTCAATAGGAGTCTGGCTGGCATTGTTCCAATATCCTTGAAAGTTTGGGAATCCGTGCTCGGTTCGTGAAATATAATTGCTGTCCTGAGCCTTGAGGACTATGGGGAGCGCCGTTAGGAGTGTTATTAAAGCGAGATGGCCGAACCGTTTTTGAGTGTTTGAACTTGTCATCGCAGCATTTAACTACGCCATGATTGTATTGATCAAGCTTGATTCGATTGGCTACAGTATCGGCTAGCAATTGAAGCGATAACTTCTTAAACTGAGGAATCATTGAATTTGATTGGTGAGAAGCTTCAACCCAAATAAGAAATTGCATTTACTGTTTCTAATTCGAGGTACAGCATGTCGCAAAACTCTACGAAGTCCCGTCGTGATTTTCTAAAAGGTGCAGCAGTTGTAGGCGGCGCATCTTCTCTAGGTGCCTGTGTTGGCGCGCAAAGCGAGCCCTATGCAAGCTACAAGCACACTCCCAGTTTCTACCCTAAGCACAATGAGCGGACTAAGGGTTGGATGCGCTTTATGTGGCAGAAGGCTACTACAGCCGATGATTGGGGATATTCTGAGGACATAGAGCGTCCGTGGGGGATAAATATTCCCAGGGGCGAGATAGATTGGACTGAAGATGGAAACGGTCCTCATCCCTGGTGGGATCAATACAATGCACCGCCTATGCTCAGTTATCCGCGCTTCGATCTAAGCGATTCGAGCTACGTCATCATGATGATGGCCGATCAGACTCCTGCCTGGCGTGAAGCCTATACCCGTATCTTGGATGAACTAGCAACACGGCACACTTCCTACTGGGCAGCAATAGATTGGAATACTTTTATCGGCCCCAGCCCCGATCGGGAGAACTACGGCCCGGGTAGTGCACCGTTTTTTCAGGCTTGGCCAGAACGGGTTCGTGGAAACTATGACTCGGCCGGTTGGACTGCAAATGGTGTTGAACCTTGGGGTCTGCAGCCCGACCCCATTGGAGCCGATGGCAATCTGTTCTTTCGCGGCTGGTTGAACCTTTTGCTTACCATCTACAAGTATGTCTCCGGCGACGACAAGTGGGAGAAGCCCTGGCAGATAGCGGGGTTTGAGAACGAGAAGTTCGAATGGACGCAGCCTCGTATAGTCGAACATCTGCACAGGCAATACACCGATCATCCGGAGGGGCCGCAGTGTGAAAACACGAAGATTTGGCCGTTCTGTAATTCGGCAGCCGGTCTAGGGATGTATCTTTCTGACAAATTAGGTGTGACCAACTCTCATGGTGTGTTCGAGGAATGGATCGAATTCATGCGCGATAACTATATGAGCATCAATGGTCAGAATCAGATCGAATGGATGACGATGTATTACGATCCGATTGCAGAATTTAAAGTAAATATTCCCGGTACTGGAGGGACGGGTGCAGGTACTGCGTTCTATCTAATGCCTCAGTCACCTGAACTTGCCACGCAAATATACGAAGCTACGGCCAACTCCTTAGGCTGGCGAGATCCAAGACAAGAAATTAGTCCCAGTGCCACCGGTTTGGCAATGGCCAAGGCACTGGGCGATCACACTGCCGTTTCTCGGCTCAGCGCCGCCGCCGAACGCGCCTCTGACCCTAAATGGTTTGGCGATGACATGGACAAATTTGGCTGGTGGTTCAATAACGATGATCCATGGCCCCGCGGACAACCCTCTGCGCAACAAATGATTAGCGAGATAAACGAAGGCAACTGGGTAGATGCATTCAA
Organism: uncultured Gammaproteobacteria bacterium; assembly: GCA_913060495.1. Classification (GTDB taxonomy): domain Bacteria; phylum Pseudomonadota; class Gammaproteobacteria; order Pseudomonadales; family Pseudohongiellaceae; genus UBA9145. The sequence continues at coordinate 93,436 of CAJXRP010000003.1, forward strand.
GGTGCAGCATCTCGATAAATACACCGCGCCTACGCTTGAAGGCGTAGAGTATCCAAGTTTGGGAGTCGATACCGCCTGGAACGATAAAGAGAGCGGGGTATTGCACATCGGTACCTACGTGGCCGACCGTGGCAGAGCTGGTGATGCTACTAGTTGGCAGATCACCAATTTGCCTAACGCCGCCGAGGCTATTGTTATCTGTGATGGAACGACTGTTAGCGATGTGCAGGTTCTTGATGCTAATACTATTCGTGTGCCGACAGATATAGGGCAGCATCAATACCAAGTGTACACAGGTTATTTTGGTCAAGCAGTTGCGATGACTAAGCCTGATCCAACCGTGTCCGCAAGTGCTGCTATTGCTTCTGCTACGCGCAGAACTGCAGAGCAAAATGTCAAAGCAGCGGAAGCAGTTATTGCAAGCGGAGCAACTGGCTGCCCTTGCTGCGCTAGTGTGGTCTAGACTGCTGCGAAACGAAAGCGGAATAAGTGAAGAGGTAAAAATAGATGCGAGTACTTAGAGTGTTATTTCGAAAGACAACAGAGGCGATAATGCTAGCAGTGTTGTTATTGCTGGCTAGTGTTGCAAGCGCTGATATTGCTGACACCTTGCAGCAAGGTGAAGAAGTTGTCGTACTCAATGTAGAGAACATGACCTGAGTAGGCTGTGTTGTTGCCGTGCGCAACTCACTGAAGAAAGTCGAAGGCGTAAAAAAGATCGAGGTAGATCTAGATGACAAAACTGCAACGGTGATCGTTGCGAGTAAAGAAGTCGATACATCGCTATTGATTGCTGCCACAACAAATATTGGTTTTCCTTCTGTGGTGAGAGAGCAGTAAGAATCGCTTAGTTAGACAATGTGTGTCTTCACAGATCGAGGTTAAGTTTGCAAACAACAAAACAGAAAGCCGACTATCGCCACTTCATTGCTGGAGGAATCGCTACATCTCTTACGGCGAGTATTTGCTGTCTCGGCCCGTTGACACTTCTGGCAACAGGGGTAAGCGGAGCTTGGATGAGCAATCTGATGTTCTTCGAGCGCTATCAAACAATTCTAGTTGCGGCCACGCTTCTCGCCTTCGCGCTTGCTGGGCGTAGTGTGTTCTTCGCGACGAATGCGGCGGACGAGAATAGTTGCTGCGAAGAAGAAGGGCCAGGATGGAAGAAGGCTTCCGTCTTCGGCGCGAGTTTCTGCTTGGCTTTGGTGTTCATAAGTAGTGAATATTGGATTCAATTTTTAGCATAGTTTTCTTACAAGGTAATTCCCTATGTCCCTGTCTTGTTTTATCACTTCCTGTCAATTCACTTACTCTATAGCTGAGTAACAGATAGACTCCGCATTCAAAGTCCTCTTCTGGTAAAAAATGAGCACAGAAACAACAACTGCCGAACGCGATCCAGCCTATGGCTGGCTAATGGTATTCGTCGTTTTTACCTTGAGTGGGCTTTCATTCGGGGCTTTGGGTGCTATTTCAGTTTTCTTGAAACCACTATCAGCGGAATTTGCTTGGGGCAGAGCAGAGACCTCTCTCGGCTACACCGCTATCGCATTCTCTTCAGCATTGTTCGGAATTCTTTGGGGATTCGTAGCCGATAAATATGGCTCCCGCTGGTTCGGCGTAGTGGCGGCGTTAGCTATGTCCCTGTGTCTTTTCCTGCTAAGTGGGCAAACCAACCTCTTTCAGTTCTATGCCTTCTATTTTCTGTTTGGAGCTTTCGGCAATGCAATGGCGTCTACGCCGTTGTTTGCGAACGTAGGCTTCTGGTTTCGTCACAACCCAGGTCTTGCTTTGGGCCTCACCGCATCTGGTGGTGCGATCGGACAGGGTGTTGTGCCGTATCTTGCTGGGATGGCGATAACTGCTAACGGCTGGCAGTGGGCCTATCAGGCGATGGCGATTTCCTATCTGGCAATAGCGTTGCCGATTGGGTTTCTCGTTCGTGAGTCTCCGCGTCGTCAGAGGGCGAGGGTGTCACCGGAAACTGAAGTGCGGCATTTTCCTCTCTCCGAGAAGGAAGTCGTGCTGTGGATGTGTCTCGCTGTTATGTTTTGTTGTAACTGCATGGCTGTGCCCATTGTGCATCTTGTTCCAATGCTCACAGATGCGAATTACACCCTGCAGTTCGCAACTAGCGTCTTTCTAGTGCTGATGTTGGCTGGAGGTGTAGGTCGCATTATGGGAGGCAAGCTGGGTGATGTGATCGGAGCCTTGCCGACCTATATCATTATGTCGTTTGGGCAGACAGTCTCGGTATTCTGGTTTCCTTATATGGATCAGACTTGGAGCCTTTACCTACTTGCTGTGATCTTCGGCTTTACCTATTCGGGTGTGATGTCCAGTATTTTGGTGTGCGTCAGAATGATGGTGTCGGCGCGCTTCTCGGCTAGAGCCATGAGCGTGACTTCATTCTTTGGCTGGACTGGCATGGGTTTGGGCGGTTTCTTCGGTGGCTTGTTCTATGATATGAATGGCGACTACAAACTGTCTTTCGCATTCGCTTCTGCGATGGGCGTGTTGAATATTATTGTTCTTACTGCGTTCTATATGCGGGCCAAGGGTCAGCGTATTAGCGTCACACCTCAGCCAGCGTGAGATATGTTCAGAACTGAACGCCGCGAAATATTTCTCTTTGTTGAATGTACCCTTCTGGCATAGGCAGTACGTTATTGTCGCTCTCATAATTTTCGTAGTCGGTTAGCATCTCAGCGTAACGTTCGGGTTCTTCTTGTGCTAGGTCATTCGCTTCTCCGGGATCTGTTTTGATATTGAACAGATGCCAATTTTGGTCATTAACGGCGCTGCGATTGAAGACCAACTTATAGTCTCCCTTGAACAGCGCGCGGTTACCGCCTAGCTCGTAGCCGATTGCTTGAGATGTGTTGTGAATTTCAGACTCACTGCCTCCTAGAAATTCAGAAAAGTCAGCGCCGATGATTTCTTCTATGGAATTACCTTTCCAGTTGCCGCCCGGAGCCTCAAGATCTACTAAGCTAAGAATGGTAGGCGTAAGATCGGTGACGAATACAAACTCGTCAGTCTTTTCATTTTGTTTGCTAATACCGGGGCCAGACATGACCAAGGGTACGCGCAGACCACCTTCGCTTGCGTAAAATTTGTAGAAGGCAAGAGGGGAGGCAGCTACTGTGGCGTTGTTCGGCCCAATAGCATTAAAAGAATTTGCTTCGCCTAGAGTTTCCAAGTCAGAGTTGTAACCCACTCTGTCAAAAAAATTTCCCATTCCCAGACCTGCTCGTCCGTTTACCCCAATTAGGCTGGAACCTTCGGCGCCGTTATCTGAAGTGAAGACGAATATTGTATTCTCGAATTCTCCGATTTCTTTTAAGTAGTCCATCAGTCGGCCAATATGCATGTCCATCGCATCAACCATTCCCGCATAGACTTCCATGCGTCTAGCGTGATGGATTTGTTGTTCTTCAGTCAGGCTATCCCACTCTAATGTTCCGGGGGTGACTACCGCCTCGGTATCGCGAGGAACTACACCGGCAGCCTCGGCGGCAAGCCGTCTTTTCTCTCTCATTACTACCCAGCCTTCGTCATACATTCCAGCATATTTATCTGAAAATTCTTTGGGAGCTTGGACCGGCATGTGCACGGCCTGAAAAGGCACGTAGGCGAAGAAGGGTTCATCATCGGCTTCGTTCTCTGCGATGAATTCGATTGTTTTGTCGATGAAATATTTCGATGAATAGAAATCGTCGGGGAGTGTGTGTCGTTCCCCATCGGCATACCAATTGGCCTGCTCATAGATTGGCAGGTAGGGGCGCTGATCCCAATTGTCCGCGCCAGTATCTGCCATGGCAATGGTGCGATCGAAGCCTCTTGATGAGGGTAATAATTCAGGCGTATGACCTAGGTGCCATTTGCCAGTCATGTAGGTGTGATAACCCGCGTCTTGAAGAATTGTAGACAGTGTTACTACTTTATCATTGAGTACGCCCTGATAGTTTTCATGCTGCTGCTGTTCAGCGGGTAGTGCCTCAGGAATATTCGGTACACCGTTTCTATGGCTATCGACGCCAGTTAACAGCATGGCCCTCGCTGGCGCACAACTCCCTGCCGTATGGTAGTTGGTAAACGAGACTCCTGACGCGGCGAGCGAGGCAATATTGGGCGTATTGATTTCGCTGCCAAATGGGGAGATGTCGGTGAAGCCAAGATCATCGGCGAGTATGAGTACGATATTGGGTCGCGACTGTTGTTGCGCCATTGCTATATTCGAAGAGCTTAAGGCTAGCAGCGCCGCAGTTATCATTCGTGATTTCGAAAGCATAGTGGTTCTCTCTTAGGTCTTCATTTAACTAAAGTGAAGAAAGGGCAATTTAGCCCTTTCTTCTTTCCTCTATTTATTGAATCGCTGCTATCTTGCTGCGCTGCAGCGTTCAGGCTGAACGGGTTTTGGCAGCACTAGAGGCGCCGCTGTTACTCGGTTTTCGCTTGCTAGTTGATCGTATGCGGCTTGCTGAAGTCCTCTTACTTGAGTGCGAGACATGCCCAGTTCAAAGCCTGAGCATTCATTCTCTCCCAGTGAGCGCGGGTCTAAACCGGTGAGGTTGCCGAAGACGACAAGCGCCTCGAGATAGTAGCCATAGTCGCTCGCGTGATAGTGATCCCAGGTCCAGAGGTCCATTAGATCTGTGTCGATTCCATCATAGGGATTAGGATCTGCAATGCCACTTTCCATGGCTCGTGTCCAAGCTTGGCCAACACCGTTTACCGATTTAACCGCAGTAGCGCCGGCAGCGGCTGCATCGTATCCGGCGCGCACGTCTATCGCCATCTGCGCTATAGGCATTCCATTCCAAGGGCTGTCTGATCGATACACAAGGTCTGCCCGTGACCAAGTCGCAGTGAGAAACACCTCAACGTCAGGATTAAGACCTTGCAGGAAGTTCGCCATCTGCGCCGTGGTATCAATGAGCACAGCAGGATTGTTCGGGTTATTGCTGTCTAGTGTGCTGAAGCCGTGCATGACAACTTTATCCCACGGGCGACGGCCGATTACGCCTAGCTTATTCTCAAGATGAAAATCTAGTCCGCTGCCACCTCTAGTCTCTAGAGATACATCGTAGTCTAAGCCAGCCTGATCTGTGAAAGACTTAAAGAGAGCAGGAACACCGCCAATACCTTCGTTGTTGAGATCAGTCACTGAGTCAGCGCGGTAGAATTTCGCGGCTGAACCATAGGCATAGGTGAAGCTATTGCCTATAAACAATGCGCTGGTCTCTGCAAGGGCGTTGAGTGAGGTTAGTGCCACAATGAGAGTTGCAAATAGGGTAGTTAAATATTTCATTGATGAATCCTTTTTCTTATTAGTCCAATGACGTTGAAAGCAAGAATAAAAGCTAACCGCGCCCAAGTCTATATTTGGAATGGGCGCAGTCCTGCTGTTCTACTTAGCGGCGGCATCCAAAATGCGTAGAAAATTACCGCTCCAAATTTTATTGATGTCTGCTGCGGAATAGCCGTTCTCCAATAAGCCTTCTGTAAGGTTCATCGCTTCACTGGCATCGTTGTAGTCATCTATTCCACTGCCGTGATTGAAATCGTTGCCTATGCCTACATGATCGATGCCGATGCGATTAACGATGTAATCGATATGCTCGATCATATTATCTGTTGTTGCTGGTCCTAGAAGCTCGCTAACTGCAGCAGTAAAGGCAGATCTTTCGGCAAGGTCATCAATCTCCCAATACAGTTCAAAAGGGTAATTGTATTCTTCCGAAATGCCTGCCTCTCGTCGTAAGCTGACTAGAGCATCTATAAATTCAGGTTCGGAGATATTAATTAGATAGCCTTTAAACGCAGCGACGTGAATGACGCCACCGTTCTCACCAATGCGATCAATCTCTTCATCGCTAAGATTGCGAGTCACGTCAGAGACAGTCTTCGCGTTCGAATGACTGGCTATTATTGGGGAGCTCGTTAATTCGAGCACTTGCTGAGTTGCTGCTTTGGATAATTGAGAAACATCTACGAGCGCGCCGAGAGCATTGATCCTTTCGACGGCAGCTACGCCTAAGGGGGACAATCCGCCGTGCTCTTCGGTAACTTCAAAGGCGCCGGTTTCACCGCTAAATTCTGGCCGTGAAGAATCAGAGAAAGCATTGTGGCCAAGATGGTTGAGGCCGAAGATTCGCACACCCTCAGCGTAGAACTCATCTATTGCAGAAACATTTCCTTGTAGTGAGCGGGCATTTTGAAACCCGAGTATATAGGCAGACTTTCCGGCTTCATGAGCAGCAAGAATTTCGCTGGAAGTAGTCGCGATCACTGCTTGACCCTGACTTTCTTCTACCAGAGTGTGCACGGCCGCTATCTTCTCATCAGCCTCCGCTCTAGCTGCGGCATCACCTTCCTCAGTTCTAGGTCCTGGACCAACAGCCACTGACATGACTACGGCATCGACACCGCCGGCACGCATCTTTGCGAGATCTACCTTCGAAGTGCCATCGGCACTCATGTAAGCCCTCGACGTTGAGGGAATTACGATGTCGGCATGGGCATCTAAGACCAGACTAGCTGCATGAATCTCAGCAGCGGAGGGGCTAGCAATAGTGTTCGCAGATTCTGTTGCTACGGAAGTAGGTTCGTTATCTGAGCATGACGCTAAGCCGGCGAGAACGAAAGAAAGCAATAGGCTCTTACGAACTAGCCCCGAGGTATTTAGGTGTGGCATCTTCTAACTCCAAAATTTTTGATGGTGCTGCGTATTTTATTCAGGTGCCATCTTTAAGTCTTCCCGCAAGGTTCTTGAGGCGAGATAAAAGTGAACGGCGGACCAAATATTTACAGTAGGAAGAAGAATCAACATTGCATAACGTAGAGACTCAACGCCCATAGAAGGTGTAAGCAGGTCACTTAAAAAGCCGATACCGAATGGCCCCAGGCCTAGACCAATAATGTTGATTATAAGAAATAGAATGGCGGAGGCAGTTGAGCGCCAACGCAGGCCCACAAGTGCATGGGTAGTGGCTATAGAATTACCTAGGTACACGTTTTGAAGTGTGCCCGGAATAAATATGAGCATGAGAGCAATGTATTGATTGCCAGTCAGGAAGGCTACAATCATTGGCGGAACACAAAGCGCTGTTGCTATGCCGGGTATCCATTGATACCAGCGCTTGTCTTTTTTGCCGAGTTTGTCTCCTAGTATGCCGCCAATTAGGACGCCGATAGCGCCAAATAATCCGGTAGACAGTGCAAGCCAAGTACCTAATTCTCCAGTGCTCATTTCATGACTTCGAATAAAAAAGGAAGCGATCCAGTTTACCGTGCCATATCCAGCGAAGGCATTCAGTCCGCAGGCAAATGCCATGTGTCGAAAAGTTTTTCGCTTCCACAACAGTGTTACCACTTCTTTGAAAGGAACTTGAGTTTCGGACGCAGTTCTATTCTCCATTAATCCGCGAACAGGTTCGCGAACAGTTGTTCGCACAAGGATTGCGAGTAACACTCCAGGAATGCCAACGACCATGAACGCAATCCGCCATCCAAAGAATTCGTTGAGCCAGCCACCGAAAAGAAAGCCGAATAAGATGCCGAGGTTTACACCGGTGGAATAAAATGCGAGGGCGCTCGCTCTTCTTTCCGGTGGGAAGATATCTGAAACAATAGAGTGGGAGGGAGGGCTTCCGCCGGCTTCGCCGACACCTACACCTATTCTTGCTGCAAGTAGCTGTCCGTAATTCTGCACCAGGCCGCTTACCGCCGTCATTGCACTCCATAAGCCAACAGACACGGCAACAATGTTTCTTCGATTGCTGCGATCGGCAAAGCGTGCGATGGGAATTCCTGCGGTTACGTAGAACATCGCGAATGCGAACCCGGTGAGTAAACCAAGCTGGCTATCAGACAGTGAGAGATCGACCTTGATCGATTCCTGGAGGATAGAAAGCAGCTGTCTGTCGATAAAGTTAAAGGTGTAAACGAGGGTCAGTACTACTAGTGCGTAGTTCCGAGCGCTCGGGTTTGCATAGGGATTTACCAGGGGTGGCACAGGAGGAATTTTGCTTGTTTCAGCGCCACTTTCGGTGTGATCGGTCATAGCAGGCCCTTATTTTTTTTCTTATAGATTAGGAGTTCACTGAGAATAATCGGGCTTAAGTCAAAAATATAGCTAATTCTAAGCCGGAATTTTTTTGTACATTGCTCGGGTATTGTGAATAATGCTTGGTCAGAGAATAAAATAGCCCATTTAATGGAGAAAAGACGGTGAATCTAAGAGCCCTTCTACAAAAATCCTTGCTAGCCCTTTCACTACTCCCGACGCTGCTGCTGGCAGCAGATCGGGTGGGCGATTTCTCTTTGTTGGATCAGGATGGCTATTTCCATCAAATGAGCTGGTATGACAACAATCAGGCTATTGTCCTATTGGTGCAGGCTACTGGAGATACTGCGGCGCAAAGTGTATTGGCTGACTTCGATTCACTTAGGTCCAATTTCGAGAATCAGGACATCGAATTTTTCATGATAAACCCGCTAGGTCTGAAAGACCGTGATGCGGTGAGGGCAGAACTGGAGGCACTGAATATTGATGTGCCGGTGTTAATGGATGACGCAAGGTTGATATCCGAGGCGCTGGGTATCGATAAGATCGGCGAAATTTTAGTCTATAACCCGAAGTCTTTTACACTTATGTTTCGAGGGCCTATGGGGGCGGAATTAACTACTGCATTGACTGACATTATTGCTGGTAAAGATCTACAGACTGCCCAGGTAGCGAGCACTGGCACGCCCGTAAGCTATCCGATCAGGACTGCCCACCAACAGCAGACACCCTCCTACGAGAAGGAAATAGGCCCTATCATTGCGCAGAACTGCGCGACCTGCCATCGAGAGGGTGGAATAGCTCCTTTCGCACTCGACAGCCACACCATGGTAATGGGTTGGTCGCAGATGATACGCGAGGTCTTGATGACCAAGCGTATGCCGCCGGGGCAAATAGATTCCCATATTGGAGACTTCATAAACGATATGGTGTTGGCAGATGAAGATGCACAGAAAATAGTTCACTGGATTGAGGCGGGCTCGCCTAAAGATGGAAGCACTGATCCACTGACCGAGTTAGTTTGGCCGGGAACGGAGTGGGCTTTCGGAGAGCCAGACTACATCGTCGAGATTCCCGAGCAGAGTATTCCTGCTACCGGCGTTCTCGACTACCGCAATGTCATGGTGGAGTTGGATCTCGAGGAAGACCGTTGGGTGCGAGCTAGTCAATATATCCCTGGCGACCACACGGTGCTGCACCATACGCTACATAGCTTGATAGCGCCGGGTGAAACTCGCGGTGGTTCACTGTTGGGTGGTGAGCCAGACCGGCCTGATATAGCGCCTTATATTCCGGGTCAGGCGCCCCGCATGGAACCGCCGAATACAGGAGGCCTGTTGAAGGCTGGCACAAGAATCGCGATGCAAATGCACTATACAACCACAGGCAAGGAATCAGTCGATGCGAGCCGCATAGGCATTTGGTTCTACCCCAAGGGCTTTGTGCCTGAAGAAAGAATGTCTGGACAGTGTGCCTGTCACTTCACGCCGACCTGGGTGAATATTCCGCCGTTGGATCCAGATTACGAGATGACCCAGTCATTCACTATAGAGAAAGATGCAAAACTTTTTGCCTTCACGCCACATATGCATTTCCGCGGCAAGCGTATGCGCTTCTACGCCGAGTATCCAGATGGTACCAGCGAAGAGTTAATCAACATCGCGAACTATAATTACAACTGGCAGCTGGCCTATACCTATAGGGAGCCGAAGCCCGTACCTGCGGGAACGGTGATTACCGCGACAGGTGCTTTTGACAATTCAGAGCAAAATAAGATGAACCCCGATCCTCACCGTTCTGTTCCGTGGGGCTTGCAAAGCTGGGACGAGATGTTCTTTGGTGCGGCCGACTGGAAGTACGTAGACCAGAGCGGAAATTAGCCTCCGTCCACGACGCGCACGGTAAGTTCATTTGCCGTGCGTTTCTGCCTGCCTTCCTAGGCTCGGCAATGGCTCCCAGCATTGACCCCTGCCGCTCAAAGCGGCCATCTGTTATCCCGCTTACTTCGTCATCGTAATTACCGATGATGCCTATCGATATATATCGTTATACCGATTAACTCCAAGTCTGTAACTTAAGCTCGTAGGCTTTACTCAATTTACTTTACAGAGCAGTAACGGAGGCAATTCCAATGCTTAAGACAAACTTATCGAAACTATCAATAGCCTTTCTTGGGCTATTTGCGATTGCGCCAGTTCATCTGGCGAGCGCCCAAGATCAGGTGCCAACTAACGACTATTGGTGGCCCAATCGACTTAGCCTAGAGCCGCTTCGTCAGAATCCTTTAGCGTCTGATCCTTTGAGGGGCGAATTCAACTATGCAGAGGCGTTCGCTAGCCTTGATCTTCAGGCAGTAACAGCTGACCTAGAGCAGTTGATGACCACATCGCAAGACTGGTGGCCGGCAGATTTCGGACATTACGGGCCGTTCTTCATACGTATGGCTTGGCACAGTGCGGGGACCTATAGATCTATCGATGGGCGCGGCGGTGCCGATGGCGGTATGCAGCGCTTTGCTCCGCTGAATAGCTGGCCAGACAACGCTAATCTAGATAAGGCGCGTTTACTACTGTTACCGATCAAACAGAAATACGGTCGCAATATTTCATGGGCTGACCTTATGATCCTCGCGGGCACGGTAGCTATGGACTCCATGGGTTTTGAAACTTTGGGATTCGCCGGCGGACGAGTAGATGCATGGGAGGCTGAAGAGGTTAATTGGGGCCCAGAGGGCGAATGGCTTGCTGCTGATCGTCGTAATGACCGAGGTGAACTCGAAGGCGCATTGGGCGCAGTTCAGATGGGTCTAATCTATGTAAATCCGGAAGGCCCAGGAGGAAATCCTGATCCGCAAGCAGCTGCCGATGCGATTCGCGAAGCGTTTGCACGAATGGCGATGAACGATGAAGAGACAGTTGCGCTTATCGCTGGAGGTCACACCTTCGGTAAGGCGCACGGTGCTGCACGTCCTGATGAATACGTAGACGTTGAGCCGGAGGCTGCAAGCATTGAGCAACAAGGTCTAGGCTGGAAGAACAGCTATGGCAGCGGAAATGGTGGCGACACTATAACGAGTGGATTGGAAGGTGCTTGGACAATCGACCCCGCGGCATGGACACATAACTATCTGCAGAACTTGTATGGCTACGAGTGGGTGCAGACGCGAAGTCCGGCCGGCGCTATTCAGTGGGAGCCTGCAGAAGGCGCAGCTTCCAATTTAGTGCCTGATGCCCATGACTCGTCAAAGCGTCATGCACCGATGATGTTTACAACTGATCTCGCGCTCAAGGTTGATCCAGCTTACCGTGCTATTACGACACGTTGGCTCGAGAATCCAGAGCAGTTTGAAGATGCGTTTGCTCGGGCTTGGTTCAAGCTTACGCACCGAGATATGGGGCCAAATTCTCGTTATCTAGGCGACCTGGCGCCAAGCCAAGAATTTGTTTGGCAGGATCCAATTCCTGAGGTTGATCATAGCCTCGTAAGCAACCGCGACGTGAGTCGTCTAAAGCGCGAGATCTTAGACTCTGGTTTAAGTACCGCAGAACTAGTTCGAGCCGCTTGGGCTTCGGCATCCACTTACCGTGATACGGATATGCGCGGTGGAGCTAACGGCGCACGTGTTCGATTGGTGCCACAGAAGAATTGGTCTGCTAATGATCCACAGGAACTAGCGCGAGTTCTCGATGTGCTCAGCTCGATTCAGAGCGAGTTCAATGAGAGAAACTCACGTAAGCAGGTGTCCCTCGCGGACTTAGTGGTGCTTGCAGGTAATGCTGCAATCGAGCAGGCGGCAGAGCAGGGTGGCCATAGTGTAGAGCTTGGGTTTGTTGCTGGCCGCGGCGATGCGACGCAGGAAAATACCGATGTGAATTCCTTTTCGCTACTTGAGCCGACAGCCGATGGTTTTCGCAACTATTTTGCAGTAGGTAACTCGCGCTCACCGGCCGAGATGCTAATAGAGAAGGCTGCATTACTCAAACTGACTGTGCCTGAGATGGCGGCGTTAGTTGGAGGCATGCGAGCTCTTGATGCTAATGCAGGACAATCAAAGCACGGTGTCTTCACCAATCAGCCGGGCACGCTAACGAATGACTTCTTCGTCAACCTGATAGACGTTGACGTAGTGTGGAGCAAATCTTCAACAGAGGAAGGCATTTTTGAAGGACGTGATAGAGCCACGAGCCAATTGAAGTGGACGGCGACACCTGCCGATCTTATCTTTGGCTCGAACTCTGAGCTACGTGCAATCGCTGAGTTCTACGCGTCGGAAGATTCGGAGCAACAGTTTGTGCAAGACTTTGTTAGCGCATGGACGAAAGTCATGATGCTCGATCGTTTTGATCTGATGTAAGCGGTAAGGTTTAGTACTACCGTTGTTGAGCCGGCGTTCTAATGGAGCGCCGGCTTTTTCTTGCCCTGTATTGTCTCAAGGGGATGCAGTTAGTAACAGTGAGGCGAAAAAAAGGGGGCGGATAGACTAAGTCAGTCTTTCCGCCCCCTCTGTTCTTTGTACTAATTTGTAGCTAGAAATTCTTCGCCTGTGGCTACGAATTTTTCTAAATACTTATAGCTCGAAGTCCATGCTGTAGCCAACTACGAATTTAATTTCGTCGTTGTCTAGGGCGTCAGGGCCGGCATCGTCTAGATCAGTAGAAGTGATCATGAAGCTGAAGCCGTCTTTGGCTACAGAGACATTATAGTCGGTGTAGTCTCCGGGTACGCCATTAAAGGCCTCAGAGAAATCACCTTCGTGATGACCGATATGAAAGCCTAGCTCAACACCATTGCCGATTTCAGTAGCGTAGTCAGCGTAAAGATATGTCGCCTCACCGAAACCGAAATCCTGACCAACACCTTCGTCGGCTTCAGTATTCGCTAGAACATTCAAGCCTAGAGTGAATGCACCAATACCGATCGAACCGTAGAGTTCACCGAAGTCGAACTCGGCTTCTGCGTCATAGTTGTAGTAAAGGTAACCGATGTCGTAGCTAATTCCACCTGCTTCGCCAGCGAAGCCTCCATAGATGTCATGCTCATAGGAATATACGTCGTCGGCTGCATAGCTGACGTTTGAGGCCCAGGTGCCAACATAAAAGCCGCTGTCAGCTGCGTAATCGATACCGCCAGAAATAGCACCTTCGTTTATTGACTGAGTCAGGCCGCGCCAGATGTAGTTGTTAGAGGCTGCGAAGTTGGCTGACCATTCATCTGCTTGTACGGTGCCGGCTGAAAGCAAGAGTCCCGCCGCGGCGAGTGAAAGAATTCGTGAGTTCATGTCTTGTGTTATCCCTTTGTTGATAGTGGTGAGGGGTGATCATTTCCACCCGCTACAAGGTATTTAGCAAGAGCTGTGCCAAGGCTGGAAAACCTAGGAATTTGCGTGATTCTGAATCATAAGAGGGCAAAATTTGCCGAAATCGCTCTACATTGGTGCGTTAAATTGCTGCGCCGCTTCTAAATGGGGCGCTTAGCAACAATACTGAGCATATCGATGCGCCCAGTATTGTAGGCAGGCCGAAAGCGGCGCGCAGATTGTTAAATTAGTGAAGCAGGGAGATGTCGAATGGAGTCTGGAGGGCGTCAGATCGACGCTGAGCGGAGTAGTTTAATGGGTAGCCCTCAAGCCTGAGCGCTACCCATTTGTTGATGCTTTGTGTCGGCGTGATTAGCTCTAATAAGCAATTACACAATTACAGCGAATCAACACCCAGTCTGCCGCGGGGCACTCTATAGCCAGCATCCAGCACATAGTCTGGACCAATAGAGGCGATAGTTGGTGTGCCGCTTCCGCGCATGGTGATTAACAGTTCTCGATTCAGCAAGTCCAGCACTCGCTCAACTCCAGCTTGTCCGAATGCCCCTAGGCCGAAGCAATAAGGTCTGCCTATGCCAACCGCAGAAGCGCCCATTGCCAAGGCCTTATAAATGTCAGTTCCGCGGCGAAAGCCGCCGTCAACGACGATCGGTATGCGCCCGTTTACTGCGGCCACAATCTCCGGCAGGCATTCAATCGTGCCGCGGCCGGTTTCAGTTGCGCGACCGCCGTGGTTAGAAACCCAGATTGCATCTGCACCAAATTGCACCGCCAGTGCTGCGTCGGCTGCTACTTCGACGCCTTTGATGACGATGTTCATGTCTGTAACTTCTTTCATGCGTTCGATTACGCCCCAGGTCAGTGCGGCGCTCGTGAGTCCAACTCCGCGCATATCCAAGCCGTCAAACATAGGCTTACCCTGTCCGGTGTGACAAGAGGCGCAGACGCGGGTGTCTTCGCGTGTGAGTACAGCGCTGGTCTCGGTGTTTCGACCACCGGGTAAGTCGATAGTAAGACAGACTGATGTGCAGCCCGCAGCCTCGGCGCGTTGCAACATGGCAACCGTGTATTCCCAGCGATCGGTGGAATACAGTTGATGCCAGATGGGCGCACCTCTAGCTTCAGCAACAGCTTCTACGGAAGTTGAGGACTGTGTGGATAGAACCATGTGATGGCCTTTTGCTGCCGCTGCTCGGGCTGTGCCGAGTTCCGCGTCTGCATGGTAGGCGCCTTGGCTGCCTACCGGGCAAAGAAAGATAGGCGAACTGGCTTCGCTGCCCAAGACATTAACTGTCGTATCGGTTTGGCTGACATCAACCAATCTTCGCGGCTTGATTTGAAATCGTGAGAAACCGGCGCGGTTCGCGCGCAGGGTAAGATCGCTGTCGACACCCGTCGATAGATAGCCTAAGTGTGCAGGAGGGATCTTCTCTCTCGCGATTGCTTCCATTTCAAAAACGTTGATAACTTCCGAGGGATCGGTAAGTCGCTGCCCCAGAGTTTCTTCCACTTCCTGTGCGAAGGCGGAATAATTTGTCAGTAGCGGGCTGGCTGCTAGAAATTTAAGGAATTCTCGACGCTGGGTCATGCTGACCTCCGATTAAGCTTGTTATATGACTATGTTGTTGCTCTTTGAATTGAGTAAAACTATCTAGGTTAGGCAGCGTTGTCCAGCGGGCAAGCCAGTCGTTTGCTCTGTCTGTTTGCTGCTTTGAAGAACGCGTTACTAAAAAGCAGCCACAGAGTATCTATTGATGCTCTAAATTGAGATAGGATAGCCCCCAAATATTACATTGGCGTAATTCGAGGGAGGCTGTGTGAGGCATTCTACTGTACTAATAGCTCTGTTAATTTTGGGGGTTATTCCCACTGCGCAGGCGCAATTCGAGGAAGCTTTCGAAGTCTGTTCGATAAAAATAGATTCTGAGGAAAGACTTGCTTGCTATGACAGGTTTGCCGCTTCGTTCGAGGAGCCGGATTCAATGTCTGCTGTGGCGATTGAAGAGAGCATATTACCCTATGCTCCGGAAGGCCTAGCTAGCGATGGGCCAAACTATCTAGGAATTTCCAATGCGCAGAAATTCAGTGCGCGCGGTGATCGTGGAGAACAGAACCACGTGGAGTTCAATCTTTCCGTTAAGTATCCGCTTTTTATAAATAATGCTTCTGTAAGAAACGGCAGTAACGAAGGGTTGTCAATCAGGTGGCCGGAGCGTGCTTACTTTATCTACAACGGTGCCTATGATTTTCATGCGCTTAACAATTTGAATAATATTCCTCGATTGAATGACGAGAAGTTAGATTGGTATCGCTCTGCGCCAGTAATTTCGCGAGATCAGAACCCTGGGCTCGCCCTAGAGTGGGATCTGGTTAGTGACGGTTCAAGTAGGTTTCGGCTTGGTGTGATGCATCATTCGAATGGGCAGCAGAAATCCTATGATGACAACCCAGGCCCTGGCGAGGAAGACGCGGCTGAAGCGGAGAAACAGCGACTGATCAATGAAATTAATGTCCTGATTGCAGGTCCCGAGGGTGAAGACTATGCGTTACAGAGCCTGAGTAGGTCGAGCAACTATGTGACGTTACGCTACCAGCACATTTTGCAGGGAAGGGTTGATGGTGAGGCAGGTTGGAAGCAATATCAATTTGAGCTACGACCGTACTATTTCGGTGTGGATGATGAGGTGTTCTGGGAGGACGGCTCTAGTTCCCGTTCCAAAATTACAGACTATGATGGCATGCGCTTTCTTTGGGAACACTATGATGAAAATAGTGTATTAAACTTGGGTGGCAAGTTATTTGGCCAAAGCTCCTATGCCTTCATCAAACGGGTGGAGCTTAAAAGTGGGACGCAAGGAATTAAGAATTTACGCCAGATCAGTGCGAAGCTTAGTGCGGGTTGGAAGTTCAAAAATTTGGTGCTAATGGGTTATTACTTCAATGGTTATGGGAAAGAGATTTCTTCCTACCATTACCGAAGTCAGCATTGGGGGCTTGGCCTCGAGTTTCGGTAGGGGTTAGGCTTTATCTGGTCGCTCGCTCGTTATATCCTGCTGTATCACACATGGAATCAATCGAAAGGTCTTAGAATGATCAGGCTACTAATAGCTACAATCTTGGCACTACCATCAAGCCTCCTGTTTGCTCAAGCAGGCGATTTCACCTTTTACTCTGATCTTGCTGAGGATTGGTATGGGGGTGGAGACTATTTTGAATGGACTTCAACCACAGCCAATAACAATGAGGCAGAAGTCAGTGTTTTTTATCAGACCTTCGGTAATAGCGATAATCCAAAATTGCTGATGGTGCATGGCTTTCCTAATTCCAGTTTTGATTTCTATAAGCTCATTCCATTATTGGAAGACGACTACTATATTGCTGCACTGGATTTTCCGGGCTCAGGCTTTTCCGATAAGCCGCTCGATGGGTTCAGCTATATGCTCGAAGACAATGCTAGGTTGCTGGACTATTTTGTTAGCGAGGTCGTAGCTTTCGATGATTTTGCCCTATTCACTCACGATCGAGGTGTCAGTATTGGTTTAGCTTTTCTCGGCCATTATTTGGATGATCCAAACCCCGGCTATAGTATTAACTATCACTTCCTATCAAACAGTGGAATGTTTCTGCCCTTAGCAAACTTAGTACCCTTTCAATTTGCTTTGCTCGATGAAGAGAGGGGGCCGGCTCTGATAGCCGCACGTAAGGCGGCGCCGAGAATGACCGAGGGAAATCCACAGGCCTTAGCTTATTCAGATATTTTCAAATTCAATGATGGAGACAGTGCGCTCCTGCATGTAGGTAGGTATCTCTTGGAAAGGGCGGAGAATGAATTTCGCTGGCTCGACAATCTAACTCGTAGTCCAATTCCAGTGGCCTACATGTGGGGATTATTGGATGACATCAATCCGGTCCGTATTCCTAATTACGTTTGGCTTAACTATCTTAATGAGCGAGAGGCCGAGAGTTCTTTTTGGATGCTGCCTACAGCAGGGCACTATCCGCAGCGTGAGAAGCCTGAGCAAGTTGCTAAGATAGTCCGCGCAGCATTAAACGGTGAAGTGCCTGATCGCGCCTCGGAAAACGCATTCATGCGCAGCTATGGGAGTGCAAGAGAAGCAGAAGATGCCATTTTCGTCGGGCATTCCGATGTTAGAAAAATGGAGTTTCCCAGCACAATCAAATATACCCCTGAAGGCTACGAGTAACGAAATAGTTTGCTGACATGCAATAATTATTATCAAACTAGCGCAGCAGAAAGCTAGATAAAGAAATCGATAGAGAGACGTTCATGAAAAAAATAATCTGCCTTGTTACAGCTTTACCTATTTCTGTGAGCATGACTTTTGCCATCGCTGCGGAAAATTATGAGCCGCCCAAGACTGCTTTTGGCGTTCCAGATGTTCAGGGCATTTGGACTTATGAAACGAGGACGTCGCTGCAGCGGCCGGAAATCTATGAAGGCGCGCTTGAAATAGACGAAGAGACAATGTTGGCGAAGATGATTTCCACGGAGGAGTACAATAAGTTTCTTGCAGAGACTGGTGCCGAGGGGCCTACCGGCGGTGCTGTTGGAGCCTACAATGATTTTTGGTTTGCACCAGGCAATGCGTTGGCGGTTATGAACGGCATGTATCGAACGTCTTTAATAGTTGATCCAGCCGATGGACAGATTCCTTGGAAGGACGGTGGTCAGGAGATTCGTCAAGAGCAGCGCAACAGTTTGTTAATGGGAAGAGATAGAAGCGATGGGCCCGAGGGTAGGGCATTGGCAGACCGTTGTTTGGTCAGTTACGCATCGACGATGCCTTTCGTAAGTAGTTTCTACAACAACAACATGCAGATTGTGCAGTCTCCTACGCATGTCATGCTGTTAGCAGAGATGGTTCACAATGTGCGCGTGGTGCGTATCGATCAAGACTTTCGTGATCTGCCCTTTAAGCAGTGGCTAGGTGATTCTATCGGATACTATGAGGACGATACCTTGGTTGTCGTCACCAAAGATTTTAATCCTTGGCAGATTAAGGAATATTTGATTTCCGAGAACGTGACGCTAACCGAGCGCTTTACTCGAGTTGCAGACGATAGAATTCACTATTCATTTACTATCGATGACCCAGAACTTTATACGCAGCCATGGACGGCAGAGATGCCTATGGCGGCTCTCAATGAGCAGATGTATGAGTACGCCTGTCATGAAGGCAACTATTCGCTACCTGCTATTCTAGCTGGTGCACGTCGCGGAGAGATAGACGCGAGCGAGAGCCAATAAGAATCAGAGCACTCGCAATGGTTGCGCAGTAACTTTTCTGTGCCTGATTCATCCATTGGCCCGTTCGGCTTGGTTCTGGGAACTACGTTGCCGCATGCTTGCTCTGCGGATAAGTTCCTAGAAGGGTAGTGCATTCCCCTCTTGCCCTTTACTCTGTAGATCCGTTTGTTGACACAGAATAATTACTCCAATACTATACTGGTCAAGTAATAGTACAGTAATGGGATATTAATCATGAGCATCAACTACAGTTCAGTCATGAAGTCGTTGTGGCTGAAGAGCACTCTGATCAACAAACAGTTAAATAACAGCCTGGGCTATGTGCATGGCATCGGACTTAGTGAGTATATGGTGCTTAATAGCCTGTTCGAATCACCGAACAAGACCATGACTCGCATCGATCTCGCCGAAAGTATTGGCAGAACGGCATCGGGTGTTACAAAGATGCTACTGCCAATGGAAAAGATCGGTCTAATTCAGAAAGAGAGCGGCGCTCGAGATGCAAGGGTGAGTTTGGTGAAGTTAAGTAAGGTAGGCGAAAGATTGTTTAAGGATGCCACTACTTCCCTAGAGCAAAAATCGGAACAGATTCTGTCCAATCTGAACGCTAAGCAGACGAATGAATTTCTCAATTGCTTAGACTTGCTAAAAGATTAGCTGATAAAACTGAATTAGCTTAGGTGAATACAGTTGGCGTCTTCTCGCTTACTTCTGTAACTACAGTGAAATCCTCAACCCCGCGCTACAACGCCTTTAACACTAGGTACATTGCCCTATTATTGACAGCAATAGAGGCAAGTTCTAGAAAACCAGCTGTAGAGTGAATGTTGCTTTAATATGGTGTCTACTGTCGCCTAACTGGCTGATTTTAGGTAGAATCTTGACCCCCAAAGCCTATAAGCAGTGCGCAGCTACGGTTTGGTGTAGACCACACAAAGCGCAAAACTCACGGACCTGAAATACATGAGCAAGCGGCAAATCAAGAAACTATTAATCGCCAATCGCGGTGAAATTGCCGTGCGTATCGTTCGCGCATGCGCCGAAATGGGTATTCGCTCGGTAGCCATGTATACCGAGCCAGACCGCTATGGTTTGTTCGTCAAACGCGCCGATGAGTCTTATTCTCTCGGTGAAGACCCCTTAGCAGGTTACCTGCAGCCCGCAAGAATCGTGAGCCTCGCTGTAGAAACTGGCTGTGATGCTTTGCATCCCGGCTATGGGTTCTTATCTGAGAATCCAGAACTGGCGCGGCTCTGTGAGGAAAAAGGTATCGCCTATATTGGCCCTTCCAGCGAAGTTATCCAGCGCATGGGAGATAAGACTGAGGCGCGTACAGCAATGACTGCGGCCGGAGTGCCAGTAACTCCGGGTACAGATGGCAATCTAGCCGATGTCGATGAGGCCATAGTTGAGGCGGCGCGCGTCGGCTATCCGGTAATGATTAAGGCGACTTCCGGTGGTGGTGGTCGCGGTATTCGCCGCTGCGATAGCGAAGAAGAGCTAAAGAATCAGTATCCCCGTGTGATCTCAGAGGCTACCAAGGCCTTTGGTTCCGCCGAGGTCTTTCTCGAGAAATGCATTATCAACCCCAAGCACATCGAGGTTCAGGTGCTGGGGGATTCCCATGGGAATGTGGTTCATTTGTATGAACGCGATTGCTCGATTCAGCGTCGTAATCAGAAGCTTATCGAGATAGCTCCTTGTCCGCAGATCTCAGAAGAGCAGCGAGAGTATTTAGGTCAGCTAGCTGTGACTGCGGCGCGTTCGGTTGGTTACGCAAGCGCAGGCACGGTTGAATTCCTGCTAAGCGGTGAAGACATCTATTTTATGGAGATGAATACTAGGATCCAGGTGGAGCACACGATTACCGAGCAGATAACCGGTATCGATATTGTGCGTGAACAGATACGTGTGGCTGAGGGCAAAGAGCTCAGCTATCGACAGGAAGACATTAGTTACCGCGGCTATGCCATTCAGATGCGTATTAATGCCGAAGATCCCAAGAACGATTTCCTTCCTTCCTTTGGTCGCATTACCCATTATTACGCGCCCGGGGGTCCCGGTGTGCGTGTCGATACTGCCATCTACACCGGCTATGAAATTCCTCCCTACTATGACTCGATGTGCCTCAAGCTAATAGTTTGGGCTCTTACTTGGGAAGAAGTCACAGCGCGGGCTGAGAGAGCGATCGACGACATGCGTTTGCATGGTATTAAAACAACGGCAGCCTACTATAAGCAGATACTTTCCCACGAAGATTTCCAGAATCGGGAATTCGATACTAGCTTCGTAGTGGAGCATCCTGAATTACTCAACTATTCCGATAAGCGCCATCCTAGCGAACTTGCTCTGGCGTTGGCAGCAGCAGTCGCTGCTTACTCGGGCTGGTAACAAAAGAACATTGGCAGGAGAAATAAGCATGACCAAGCCTAGACCTATTCAAGTCACCGATGTCATTCTGCGAGACGCGCATCAATCATTGATCGCGACGCGTATGCGCCTGGATGACATGTTGCCTATCTGCCAACAGTTAGACGAGATTGGCTACTGGTCTCTCGAAGTATGGGGTGGTGCAACTTTTGATGCATGTATTCGTTTTCTGAAAGAAGACCCGTGGGAGCGCTTGCAGAAGCTGCGAGCAGCGCTTCCGAATACGCGTCTACAGATGTTGCTACGAGGACAAAATCTTCTCGGCTATCGCCACTACGCCGACGATGTTGTTGCTGCGTTCGTGCAAAAATCTGCCGACAATGGCATCGACGTATTTCGTGTATTCGACGCTCTGAATGATCTGCGCAATATTGAGACGGCGATGAAGGCAGTTAAGGATGCTGGCAAACATGCGCAGGGGACAATCTGTTTTACCACTAGCCCCGTTCATACGGCAGAGCTCTATGTGGAACAGGCTAGACGGCTGCAATCAATGGGTGCGGATTCAATCGTCATAAAAGATATGGCGGGACTCCTGACCCCTTATGGAACATATGAGTTGGTTAAGGCAATAAAGGCTGCGGTGCCATTGGACCTTGCCATCCACAGTCACTCAACATCTGGTCTAGCTCCCCTCTGTCAGCTAAAGGCAGTAGAGGCCGGTGCAGATAGAATCGATACATCTATATCGGCCTTCGCTGGAGGCACCTCGCATCCATCGACGGAGGCGCAGGTTGCCGCGCTTAAAGATAGTCCTTATGAAACGGGCCTGGATCTAACAAAACTCACTGCCATCGACGATTACTTTCGAGAGGTTCGTAAGAAGTATCAACAATTCGAAAGCGAATTTACACGGGAAGATATTTCAGTGCAGATTAACCAAGTACCGGGCGGCATGATGTCCAACTTGGCAAATCAATTAAAAGAGCAAAACGCGCTCGATCGCATTCGAGAAGTGTTCGATGAGATACCGAGAGTGCGCGAAGATCTTGGATTTCCTCCCCTAGTAACTCCAACTTCGCAAATCGTTGGTACACAAGCTGTCTACAATGTTCTCTCTGGTGAGCGCTATAAGACAATAACCAACGAAGTTAAACGTTACTTGCTAGGCGGCTATGGCCGACCTCCTGCTGCGGTGAATGAGAAGCTGCGCAACCAAGCTATTGGTAAGGAAGCCTACAGCGATGAGCGTCCGGCTGACTCCCTTAAGCCCGAGCTCGCTAAGTTACGAGCAGACATCGGCGACTTAGCCACGAATGACGAAGACGTTCTGACCTTCGCTATGTTTCCCGACTTAGGACGCGATTATCTACAGCAGCGCGCCGATGGCACCTTAGAGCCAGAGCCCTTGCTACCTCCTGATTCTGGAGTTAAGCCTAAAGCTTCTATGGCTACAGAATTCAAGCTCGACGTACATGGTGAGTCCTACGACGTGGCAATCACTGGCGTGGGTGAGTCAGGCTCCGGTCGCCGCAAGATCTATCTCTCCATGGACGGTATGCCCGAGGAAGTAATCTTCGAGCCGCTCAATGAATATGTTGCTGAGAAGGGTGGCAAGAGGAAGAAGGCCACCGAGCCTGGGCATGTCACCGCGGCAATGCCAGGAAATATCGTCGATGTCCTCGTGGCCGAGGGAGACTCGGTCAGTGCCGGTCAGGCTGTGCTAGTTACAGAGGCCATGAAGATGGAGACGGAAATTCACGCGAACATCGACGGCAGGATTCTAGCCATCAATGTCACCAAGGGCGATCGCATCACCCCGGGTGAAGTGTTGATCGAGATAGGCTAGCCCTTCGATCTATTTCTGTCACTAATGCTCACAATTTCAACCGCTAGATGCTTCTGATCTATGCGAGAATGGCGGCACTCGCAAATCCAAGAAAAGCAGGTAGTCCGCACAATGAGTAAACTTAAAATCACCGCCTGGATAGTAGGTCTAGTACTAGCCTCGGCTGTATTGTTCTATGTCTATACGGCTCCTTTCAATTACCAGAGGCTTCCGGGCGTCAGGATTGGAGGGCAGCTAACTGAACATCCCACGAACTGGAATACGATTGATGTAGACGGCGTTGTCTATTTGAAAATGGAGGGTTTCCCTCCGGTGGTAGTGAAAATATTCTATGCCACAGACGAGGGTGGCATCATCACCGCAACGCGTCCTGATAAGGGTTACTGGGCGAATCGCGTCAGAGAAAATCCGAATGGTTGGATTCGCTTCGGTGATGAAACCTATGCGCTACAGGCAACGGAAATCTTCGGCGATGCACGACTTCCAATGCTAGAGGCCTACGGAGCAAATAACGGTATGCAGATGCGTTACGATTTCGATGACGAAATCGTTGTTGGGCAGAACGAGCCTCTACACACCTGGGAAGTATTTTACTGGACGACGCGCTAGTAGAATTTCTCTAGCAATAAAAAAGCCTTACCCGTGAATAGCGAGTAAGGCTTTTTTTATTGCTAGATTTCTTAAGAAGATTCTAGAAGGTCGTTTGCACACTTAATGTCCAACGACGATAGCGACTACTGCAGGAATCTTGAATCAGTGCAAGTGAGCCGCCGATGGTGGTTCCATCGAAGCGCTGACGGTAACGACAGCGAGATGCATCGAGAGTATTGTCAGATTCAAGCCGAAAGGTCCAATCATCGAACCAAACTTTAGAGACAAACAAGTCCAAAGAGCGCTCCCTGTCATTGCGGGTGATCGTTTGAATGTCGATGTCGTAGTTACCACCCCAGATAGAGTGACTGTAATCGATGCCGTAGCTTAGTCCAAGGGGAGTAATATCATGTCGGAAGTTAATGCCAACGAAACCGCGGCCGCCGACACGCTGCTCTGTCAGCAAAAATGGATCGGTGATTTCTGAATCGAATAAACCGACCGTTATTCCTAAGATGGCATCCGGCAGATTTAGTCGGCCTAGTCGGATGCTTGCTCGGTTAAACATACTCCAGCGTTTGGCTGGTGCAACATTTCCCGTTGCTGACAGCGGTTGGGCTGGGTCGATGGTGGCATTGATTCTGCCAATGTAATTATCGATGTCCGTATGAGCGATGCTACTAGATAGTACGCCGCCATCATTTGGCAGCCGATATTCCAATTCAGCTTCATAGCTCCAGCTGGTTTGGGGTTCAAGCTCAGGGTTGCCAGCGAGGGCGTTCAAATCTCGATCGTCCTCATTTGTGGTGGCTGCGAAGCTGGAAAAGCTCAGCTGCGAAACACTTCTTTCAATCGTTGCGCGAAAGCGAAAGTTGTCGGTAATGTTGAAGCGATAATCTAGAGAGGGTCTCCAGAACTGAAAGTCTCTGGTTTTATTTACCGCTCCGCTTTGCGATATTTCCGATGTCTCGTACACGATGCTGCTCTCAAGAGAGCTGCGATCGCTTAAGGTCCAGTTATGAAAGGCGAAGCCTTCGTAACGAATCTCCTGAACCTCGGTTCCAGGGTTGGAGATCGAAGGCAGTGGCGATAGACCACCAACACTAGCTGAAGGTGGCTCGGAGCCAGAGCTACTGCCAATCAGCAGGCTGGATTCGAGCTGCGTGTCTGCTCGCTCGAAACCTACCCGCAAGGACTGGGCATCAGTTAGCGAAAAGTTGTAGTTGGTCTGAACGATGAATTCTTTGCGTTCGCTTCTGGAATCGATAAAGAGATTCTTACTTAATCCCACATCAGCAGGATCGGCTTCGAAACGTTCTCGTACAGAGTTACGAATCTCATCATTGGCTAGGAAAAGAATCGACAGGCGGGAGCCGTCGTCGAAGTTGTATTCGTAGTCGCCGCCGAGTTCCCAATTACTCTGCTCGTTCTCAATTTGCTCTTCTTGAGTGCTATTGACCACGCCGGCATCGGTGAAGTCTACAAAGTCGCGATGAATGGGGCGAGAATGATCTCCATCGCTAAGTAGAGCATTTAGCTGCATGCGATGGGGGCCGGTGTTATAACTCATGTTAGTCGAAAAGCTCTGCTCATCCTGATCCCGTATATCTGTTTGGAACAGGGTGCCTAAGAGCTCGCCATCGGGTCCGAGTCGTACTTCTCGATTGTCACGGTTCTCGTAATTGGGGCGAGAACGCAGATTGACCAGCGCTTGAAAATTTCCAACTTGTTGAGACCAGGCTACGGAGCCGCCGGTTTCGAATGTATCATCGTGATTGAGTCTATTAATCAATTCTACTGTTGTGCTCGATCTAGATTGCGCAGCAACCAGAATGACATTAATAACTTCGCTGGCGCCACGTACATTTAGCGCGCCGCTAGTGTCACGAATGATTTCTATCCTTTCGACTTCCGCTGCGGTGATGCGCACTAGCTGGTCTGATGCAGAGTTGCCTTTGCCTGCTATGCGTTGTCCATTGATTAGTAGGTTGCCGCCGGTGCCAAGACCGCGATCGCCACCCCCACCGCCGCCACCGCCCCGTAAAGAGACGCCAGGAATGCGGTCCAACATGTCTTTGGCAGTAACTGGACTGTATTGAACAAAGAACTCGGAGGAGTAGACTAAAGTAGAGTTGGCACTTTCATCGGCGGCAGTGGTGTTTTCGAGCACAGTTCCATCCGCCAATGGCTGGACTGGAGTGCTCTCCTGAGAGAAGCCGTTCTGCGCGCTGATTAAGAAAAGGAAAAGACTGAGTCGAGCGGGTCGAGTGAGTCGAAATGGGAACTTCATGCTACTCCTAAAAATACTGCTCAGGCTGAAAAAGAGGACTTTAGCAGATATAGCGTCTGCAATGCATATGTAGACTATGGGATCCCGAAATTAAACGACAAATCGCCAGCAGTCTATGGTTTTAGTTGTGTTAGCTGTACTAAAACCCAATTTTTCAGGGATTATTGCTGGGATTGGGGCGAGTTAGCAGAAAACTGATACAGCCGACAAATAGCATGCCGGTGAAAGCGATTACTCCAGCTGGGCTGTCGTTTAGAACGATCATTAGCCAGCTTACAGCTATGACTGTCACGGCGAGAATTTTCGCGGGCTTGGCGATCGCTTTATCGCGATACCAATCACGTAGGCCTGGGCCAAAGTGCTTATGGCGTAGTAGCCACCATTTGAACTTACTCGATGCGTGAGAACCAGCCCAAATAGCAACAAGTAGGAAAGGGGTTGTAGGTAAGATCGGCAAGAAGGCGCCTGCTAGGCCAATTGCTAACGTAACATAGGCTAGTATAAGCCAAAGTATCTTTTGCCAAGTAAACCGTTTTTTTGTCATAGATTCACTAGATCAATTGTAGCCAGCTAGCTGGATGATGAGCTATGGCTACTCCAATGATATAGCTAAAGGTTGTGATGGCTAGGATAAGAAATAGTATTTTCCCCGCCTTGCTCGGTGCTCGTTTAATTGCCAATGTACCAAAGCCAATATAGAACACTAAGGCAATAACCTTGGCGAGTATCCAGTTTTGGTTGCCAGGGTGTTGACCAAGGATAATCATTAATAGAACAGCACTCGTAAGTAGCAGTGTGTCGACAATATGAGGCGTGATTTTTACCCAGCGTTGTTGTAATAGTGTTGAAGAGTTTATTGCCCACCAAGCTCTGATCGCGAAACCGGCGAGGCTCAACATCGCTAGCGACATGTGTAAGTTCTTTATTGGTAGGTAGAGGTCTTGCATGGGATAGCCTTTTACTCTTTGTTCTTAAAATAATAGCAGGACAGTTGTGCCTAGTCTGCTATCTATCCACGAGTGCCACAGCGCGGGTATGCGACGCCAATGGAGGCGAGAAGAATTAGGGTTCTTTTGCCGGCGAGAGGAGCACAGGAACATAACGGAGAGCGAAGCAGAGAAATCCAGCTATCCACAATGCGCTAGCGCTAGTCAGTAGAAACTCACTTGCTAGGATAGAGGCGCCGACCCGGCTTAGCGCAGAAAGAGCGATCAGTATGATGGCTGCAGTGAGTAGGGGGTGGGCTTTGAGTGGGCGTCCCGTGTGGCCTAGCGCCGCTCTGGATGCGATGCTAATAATCATGCTGGCAACCGTCCCAATTGTTAGCGCATGTATTCCGGCAGACATCGATAAATAGCCAGCTTGGCCTAACCCAAGGACTAGAATGCCGACTGGTATCCATCCATAGGACAGATGCATCATCCAGACGAGCGGGTCGCTCAGGCAGCTAAAGCCCTTCCAGCGAAATAGCCGCCATGCTTGCAGAAAGGAAGTTACGATGGCAAGGATCAACACTAGTCCATCGTTGGCAGAGACTAGTGTTGCCAGAAAGAAAACAACGAGAGCAAGTGTAGCAGCGGAATCAACATGGCCGAATGGCGCAGGAAGTTGACTATCAGTTAACCCGCTTTGCTGCTTAAGTAGCCAGTTCCTTGTGAACGCGGGAATAACACGACCGCCTATTAGATTGATCATGACCACAACTAGAAATATCTGTGACCAAAGAACTCGCTGTAGTATTGGAGATTGTGTATGCAGAGTGAAATGGTAGAGGGATTCAAGAACCAAGAACACTAGCAAGATAGCCAGCACCTTGTAGTTGCGACTGTTTGAGCTCGAGACAAGCTCTCTTGTCATGAGTGCGAGCAAGAAAAACCAATAGAAAATTCCAGCGCCAGCGGCTAACAGCGGTACGACTAAACCTGATCTTGCCAGCAGCCAACTTAAGCATAGAATCACTAGCGGCCAGCCCTGAACCTGTGGCCTTCCAGTCCAGGTTGCGACAGCAGTAAGCAAGAAGCCTGCAATTGCAGCGCCTGCGAATCCGATAGCCATCTCGTGCCCATGCCAATAGATAGGATTTACGGCTGTCGAGACAGTGAATAGTCCGTTCCAAATAGCAAACCACAGTGCAATGTGGATTAACGCCTGCAACACCACCAACATAAAAAGCGAGCGAAAGGCGAAACTAAAAATAAGCGGCATGGTCATTGGCATTGACTTCAATCCCTGTTCTGTCGATTAAGAAACTAACGAGGTAAGAAAAATCAAGATCGGACCAGAGACTGGGATAGAATTTTCGTAATGGGCCAGTGCTATGGCGGCAGCTAGAACTTTTTTAAGTAGGTGGAGTTCAGGATGGAATCAAAGCGCTCTGAGCTCTTCGATTCCTCCTGATCTACATATCTATTTCTGAAGAGTGTTGATGTAACTCACTACGTTAATGACAGCCTGATCGTCTCTCAAGGTTTTTGACATGGCAAGCATTTGGCTTCCGTAAGTGTCTTCCGAATGTGCTCCTCGAAAACCTGCGCGGAAATTTTTGATCTGCGTAATCATGTACCAATCATTTTGTCCGGCTAGAGCGGGCGCGCCCAGTGCTTCGTTGCCTTCTGCGTTAGCTCCGTGACAGGAAGCGCAGCTTTGATAGGCGGTGCGTCCCTGATTTACATTGCCGTCGACGGTAATCTCAGCAGCTACGTATTCCCATTCGCCTACCCAGCCTACGATATCGTCAATGCTTTCATCGCTGAGTTTTGCTGCCATGGGCTGCATGGCGATGCCTTGAATATCTTCTGCATGTGTTCCGCGAATTCCTGCGCGAAAATTTTCTAGTTGGCGTTTTAAGTACCAAGCTTCCATGCCTGCGAGTCGAGGGGCCTCGATGGCGATATTGCCTATACCTTCAGCGCCGTGGCAGGTGGTGCAGTAGCGGTCGTCCATTGAGGCTTCCACTCCTACGTCTCCTTCGGCTGCCAATGAAACCGTACTACATAGAGCGGATAGGACTACTGTTGTTGCTGTGATAAGTTTTTTCATGCTGGTTCTGATCTCACTCGTTGATCTAAGTCTGCTAATGCGTAATGAGCCGATTGAATAGCACTTTCCATCCATGCAGAGTGCTGCGTGCTCTGGTCACCAATTAAGTAGTGACGACCATTTACTGGCTTTCGAAGAGTTTCATACATGGCCTCTTCTTTTTCGGACCAGCCGCCTCTAACTCTGGCCCACCTAGGTGCGCAGCCGAGCATGTGATTCATTCGATGCCAAGCGATAGTGATAGGCTTCTCTGCCATCTCACGATAGTTAGGATGAACTTTCTCGCCAGCTGCAAGAAAGTCTTCGATTCTATCTTCTTGACTCATTTCAGTGTAGTTGGCACCGCCAAAATTGTAGGCAGCGAGTACTACGCCTTTCTTGCCGTGAATATTATGCGGTGGATACCAAATTTGAGCTGAAGGTGCATTAACCCAGGTAATACCCCCGTAAATATTTTCCTTCTCCCAGAAACGTTCCTTGGCCTGAAAAGCCGCTTTGTAAGCCTTGCCGCGGCGTATGTAATTTAACGCCTCAGAGTAGTCGTCAGGAAAGTTGTTAGGTATGCCGCTCATCAGATGGCTAGGAATACAGTTGAAACAGTAGTCAGCTTTCAAAACTTCAGTGACGCCATTTTGTTCATAGGCGACTTCGACGCCGTCGTCTTTCACCATCACTTCCGTTACCGGGGCGCGAAATTTAATTCGGTCTCCAAGTCGATTAGCGAATGCATAAATAATTCTATCCATCCCGCCGACCGGCTGCATAAGAAGTGGGCCGCTACCTGTTCCTTCTTGGGTGGTAACCATCACGTTGCCAGCTAATCGTGTCTTTAGCAGGTCGCGCAGTGCTATCACATCTCTCTTGGTGCCGTGATCGAGGAAACCCCCTGAACCATAACCGGCTCTAACGGAGCCTTTGTAGAGCATGTCTTCATTCAGGTCGCCGAAGCTACGTAGCATGCCTAAGAGTATTTCCGATTCAGATTCGGTTAGAGAAGAATCTAGCTGCTCTTTGCCTAGTGATTTGGAAAGCATTTCAGAGATGAAGCCTTGCATGCTTGATGAGTAGTCGGTATTACGAACCGGCTTGCCGCCATTCATCGCGTCATCTTGTACCCAAGCTGTCTTGCTTTCGTTAACAAATACCTGCAGCTCAACTTCCAGCTCTTTGCAGTATTTCAGTACACTACTGTGAATGCTCGGGATGCGAGCGGCGCCTGCATTGAAGTACAGGTGTGGGTCGTCATCCCACTCGCAGCGCTGGTAATTTCCAATTTCATCGATGACGGTGCCGGCTCGAACAGTGAACATTCGTCCGCCAGGGCGGTGAGAGGCTTCAAGTAGGGTGCAGTCATATCCCGCTTTGGTTAGTTCCCAAGCAGTGGTAAGTGCAGATATGCCCGTGCCGAGTATCGCTACCTTTTTGCCATTATTGGCTTTTAGCGATATTTCTGCTGCCTGGCTGCTGCTGGGCATAAACCCCAGAGCTGCGCCGGCCTGAAGCACGGCTGACGTGCCGCCGTAGGCTCCCAGCAAATTTAGGAACTCTCGTCTGGATACCGGGTTAGTCATTGTATTGCCTCTACTCTTTAAGATGCCCAATTCTACAGCTTGACGGGCGTGAGATAAAACTGAAAACACTCTATATGTGCGACAGTTTGTTACTTTGATTTGACGTAAGGATTAAGCAGTTAGCCGAGTCCCTGGTTTCTGGTGTGGACGTTAAGAGTCAGCCTTACCAGCTGCGTAGATGAGCCAATAAAAAAGGCGGAAGGATAAAAATCCTTCCGCCTCCTAATTTCTATCTTACTAGTCCGAATTACAGACTAGTGTGCAGCACCACCGGTAGGTTGTGCGCCGGGTAATGCCATCGCGGTAAGCTTTGAGCCGGTCTGCAGGATGATGTACTGATGTCCATCGTGCATCCAAGAGCTCATGCCATAACGGCTTCCTGCTGGCACTTCGATACGACCAATTTCTGCGCCGGTCTGCTTATCGATGCCGAACAGCAGTGGTGTACCGTCGTGGGCCAGGTCTGAGTAGATCAGCATGTTCTTCGTGGTCACCATTGAAACCGGATTTCCAGTTCCCGTATTGCCAACGTCAATCCCATCCAAAGCAGGATTGTTACGGATGCGGTCAGGCGTCTCACCTGTAGGAATCTGGAAAGCAATCTCACCTGTGTTCATGTCGTAGGCAGTGATATTGCTATACGGTGGTTTCCAATAAGGTAGGCCGGAAGAAAGACGTGGAGGTCTGCCGCCGGGACCATTTGCATACATCGCAAAAGTTGTTCCTGTTGGGTTAGGAATGCGAGCATCTGCTTCTTCACCAGGAATAACACGCTGCCAGCTACACTGTCTCATTGAAGGCACGTATAGGAAGCCTGTAGTTGGATCGGCGACCGGTGGTGCGTAGATATTTGCGCCGCCGCCATCACCCGGACACATTGCCGAGCTGATCTTGCCTGCTTCATTCGCGGCATGGATTGGCGGATTAAACAGAGGACCCATTTGGTAATTTGCCATCACTTCAAGCGCTTCTCTGCGCAGTTCTGGAGTGAAGTCGATTAGGTCGTCTTCGCTTATACCCTGCATTTCGAATGGAGGTGGCTTCGTTGGGATAGGCTGTGTAGTCGACAACTTCTCACCAGGCACTTTAGACGCTGGAACAGCACGATCTTCCATGGGCCAGATTGGCTCGCCGGTCATTCTATCGAATGTGTAGACATAGCCTTGCTTAGTTACCTGAGCAACTGCAGGTACAACGCCTCTACCAGGGATATTCAAGTCTAGTTGAATCGGCGCGGCAGGGTTGTCGTAATTCCACACATCGTGTTTTACGGTCTGGAAATGCCAGCGTCGCTCACCAGTTTCGGTATCCAGTGCGATTACACTGGTGCCGAATAGATTGTCACCAGGGCGGAAGCCGCCGTAGTAGTCGATCGTCGGCGGGTTAGTTGGAATGTAGACGATATTGTTCTCAGGATCGGCTGTTAGTGGTGCCCAAGACGATACGTCTCCAGTCCACTGCCATGCATCGTTTTCCCAAGTCTCGTGACCGTACTCGCCCGGCTTTGGAATTACGTTGAACTTCCATTTCAGTGCACCGGTAGTCTTATCGTAAGCGAGGATATCGCCAGGGACGTTCTCTATTCTCGCCTGCAGATAACCTTGCTCGGCAGAGTTACCAACGATGATAGTGTCATTCACTACTATTGGTGGTGATGAAGTCGTGATGTAACCAGTCTCTAGTGGAATGCCTTCGTACGGATCGTAGGGATGTCCTAGATCAGCAAGCATGTCTACGACACCAGTCTCAGGAAAGCCATCTACAGGCACTTGTCCGCCGAAGCCTTCAAGTGGAGCGCCGGTTTCGGCATCAAGGGCTACTAGGAAGAAGCCAGGTGTGGAAATATAAACTACGCCCTTGCCGTCTATTCTGGAGTAGCCAATACCTTTGCCGTAGGAGGCGCGCATGGAGTATTCCCAGCGACCTGTGTTTGGCAAACGATAGGCCCAAAGTGTTTCGCCTGTCTTAGGGTCGATCGCAACGACGTTACGACGGGGACCAGAAACGGTGAATAACTTACCGTCTACATAAGTAGGTGTGGAGCGGCCAGCACGGCCATTAAAACTGCTGCCATCCCATTCCCAGGCAACTTCGAGTTCGTCGAAGTTCTCGGCGGTAATCTCATCGGCTGGGGTGTAACGGGTGTGGGCGTAGTCGCCACCGAGGGTAAACCACTCGGCAGTGTCATCGTTGACTAGATTCTGACTCATGCCAATCTGCGGCAAAATGCACAGAACGGCTGCCAAAATGCTTAAACGTGCAAGCATCGATGGCTTTGAGCCTGAATTTATTGAAGAAGGTGATTCCATTGTTATAGCCTCATTAGATACAAAATCCAGTGGAGGATAGCATAGGCTATATAGCTAGTGATAAGAGGGATGGTAAGAAATTGCTCAATAAAAAAGGCCGAAAGAATTTAGCATTCTTTCGGCCTTTGTTTTTTCGAGCTTGCTGTCTTTAGAGCAGCTAGATCGAGTTACTCTCTAGTGCGCAGCGCCACCGGAAGGTTGTGCGCCAGGCATTGCCATTGCAGTAAGCTTTGAGCCTGTCTGTAGGATGATGTACTGATGTCCATCATGCATCCAAGAGCTCATGCCATAACGGCTCTGTGCTGGTACTTCGATCTTACCAACTTCTTCGCCGGTCTGCTTATCGATACCGTAGAGCAAGGCAGTAGTGCCATCGGCGGCCATGTCTGAGTAGATCAGCATGTTCGCTGTAGTCACCATAGTGATTGCATTACCAGTTCCTGTTTCTCCGATATCAATTCCCTCTAGAGCAGGGTTATTGCGGATACGGTCAGGTGTCTCACCTGTAGGAATCTGGAAAGCAATCTCGCCTGTGTTCATATCGTAAGCAGTGATATTGCTGTACGGCGGCTTCCAGTAAGGAAGGCCTGAAGAAAGACGCGGTGGTCTTGGGCGAGCGCCATTAGCGTAGGCTGCGAAAGTAGAACCTGTTGGTTGGTCGATGCGAGCATCGGCTTCTTCGCCAGGGATAATTCGCTGCCAGCTACAAGCTCTTCTTGATGTTACATAGAGGAAGCCCGTAGTTGGGTCAGCTACTGGTGGGTTATTGATGTTTGCACCACCACCGTCACCTGGGCACATAGCAGAGGCTATCTTGCCGGCAGGATCCGAGTCGTGAATGGGTGGATTAAACAAAGGGCCCATGTCGTAGTTAGCCAGCACTTCAAGTGCTTCGCGACGCAGCTGAGGAGTGAAGTCGATTAGATCTTCTTCGCTCAAACCCTGCATTTCGAAAGCGGGTGGCTTAGTTGGGAAAGGCTGTGTAGCTGAAAGCTTCTCGCCGGGAACATTAGACGCTGGAACAGCGCGCTCTTCCATTGGCCAGATTGGCTCGCCAGTCATACGATCGAAAGAGTAAACAAAGCCCTGCTTTGTAACCTGATGTACAGAAGGCACTACACCTCTGCCCGCAATATTCAGGTCTAGCTGAATAGGCGCGGCCGGGTTGTCGTAGTTCCAAACATCATGATGCACTGTCTGGAAGTGCCAGCGGCGTTCGCCAGTTTCTGTATCCAGTGCTATCAGGCTAGTACCAAACAGACCATCACCAGGGCGGAAGCCGCCGTAGTAATCGATCGTTGGTGGGTTAGTTGGAACGTAAACGATGTTGTTCTCAGGGTCAGCTGTTAGCGGTGCCCAAGACGATACGTCGCCAGTCCACTGCCAAGCATCGTTTTCCCAAGTCTCATGGCCGTACTCGCCCGGACGTGGAATCACGTTGAATTTCCATTTGAACTCACCAGTAGTCTTGTCGTAGGCCAAGATATCGCCAGGGATATTCTCGACTCTCGCCTGCAGATAACCTTGCTCGGCAGAGTTACCAACGACGATAGTGTCATTGACCACAATCGGTGGTGATGAAGTAGTAATGTAACCAACCTCTAGTGGAATACCTTCGTACGGATCGTAGGGATGTCCCAGATCAGCAAGCATGTCCACGACGCCAGTCTCAGGGAAGCCCTCTACTGGAACCTGTCCACCGAAGCCCTCGAGAGGTGCGCCAGTTTCGGCATCAAGTGCTACAAGGAAGAAACCAGGTGTAGAGATGTAAACCACCCCTTTACCGTCGATACGTGAGTAAGTGATGCCTTTGCCGTAGGAGGCGCGCATGGAGTATTCCCAGCGACCGGTATTCGGCAGGCGGTAGGACCACAAAGTTTCGCCAGTCTTAGGGTCGATCGCAACTACGTTGCGGCGAGCTCCAGAAACGGTGAATAACTTGCCATCTACATAAGTGGGAGTTGAACGACCTGATTGGCCGCCGAAGCTGGCGCCATCCCATTCCCAAGCGACTTCGAGTTCGTCGAAGTTCTCAGCCGTAATTTCATCGGCAGGAGTGTAGCGGGTGTGGGCGTAGTCGCCGCCAAGAGTAAACCACTCGGCAGTGTCGTCTGTGACCAGATTCTGGCTCATGCCAATCTGCGGCAAGATGCCCAGAACGGCGGCCAGACAGCTCATTGTTGCAAGCTTTCTAGGCTGCGAGCCGAATAGTGTTGAAGGACTTAGTTTCATTTTTATAGCCTCATTTTAGATGCAAAACCAAGTGGAGGATACCATAGCCAATATAAGGAGTGATCAGCAGGACTGTAATAAAGTGTGATAAAAAACGAGATAATAGGGCTAGCCAATTTCCCTAGGTTGAGGGGGTTCTATGCCGCCTATATTTTCGGAGATCAGCGTAATACGTGGGATCTAGCTTATTCCTTCCACTTGCCTGTCGCCCCTGCTAGTCTCTGGCCTCTATGCTGAAAATTCCAAGGAGAATTAGCGTGCCGTCGAAGTACCCGAAATCACTACCTTTGCGTGGAACTACCTCTTTTAAACTGCCTTCTCTACTGGCTTCTCTAGTTGTTTCAGTGTCACTGACAAATACGGTCTCAGCCCAACCCAGTCAGCCTGAATTACCCCGTCAGATGGCTTGGACGGCTTATAATCTAGGATCCACCGGCTATAATCAGGCAGTGGCCATCGGTGCCATGCTGCGGGATAAATACAATGTCACTTTGCGCGTTATTCCGGGGCAGAACGATGTCTCTCGATTGTTACCGCTGAAGACTGGCCGGGTTGATTTCACCGCCAATGGCGTGGCTACCTATTTCGCACAGGAAGGCATGTTTCAGTTCGCTAATCCGGAGTGGGGGCCGCAGCCTTTGCGTCTATTGATGACCTCTAATGGCTTGAGCAATCAGGCAGTAGCTGTAGCTGCTGATACGGGCATTACCAGCTTCGCCGAACTGCGTGGGCGTCGAGTGCCATTCGTGCGAGCGGCTCCGGCATTGAATGTGTCCATGGAGGCCTATTTGGCCTGCGGAGGGCTGACTTGGGATGACGTTGTTCGCGTCGACTTCCCTGGCTACGATGCGAAGTGGAATGGCGTGATCAATGGCGATGTGGATGTCGCCTTCGGTACCACCGTATCGGGCCCACCGTTCAGACTCGAAGCTTCTCCGCGTGGCATACATTGGTTGCCGGCGCCCCATGATGACGAGGGCTGCTGGGAGCGGATGCAGGCTGTAGGTCCGTATTTCACAAAACACACCGCGACTCGCGGTGCCTCTATTGATGATGAGAATACCCACGAAGCAGGGACTTACCCTTATCCGTTACTGACTACACTTGCTACTCAAGATAGCGACTTTGTGTATTCGCTCACTCGCGTAATCAATGAAAACTATGACGAGTTCAAAGACTCCGATCCTGGCGCTATCGGCTGGGCAGTAGAGTCGCAGGTTTTCGATTGGGTCGTGCCCTATCATGAGGGTGCCGTAAGTTATTGGCGTGAAGTTGGAGTGTGGACTGACGAATTTGAGGCGCACAATCAAGCGCTTATTCAGAGGCAGGAAGTGTTGATTGCGGCGTGGGCAGAAATGGAAGCTCGAGGTGTGCGTGATAAAGATGCCTTCGTTGAATCCTGGCAACAACTGCGCGCGGAGCGTCTGGACGAAGCTGGCTTCGATCCGGTCTGGCGTTAGTGGCTACAACACCTAGAGAGCTACCAAAGGTACTGCGCTGGCTAACAGGCGCGGTCGCCGTCGCCAGTGCTTTTCTTGCAATGGACTCGCTGCGTCTGTTTTCCGAGAGTCCGCTCTTGGATTTTGTGATCACTGTTCAAAATCATTACTACTATGCCCTGATGGGCTTGTTGTTGCCGCTTTGCTTTCTAATCTATCCGTCATTTCGTAGTCCCAAGAGTTACTGGCTCGATGGCTTTCTTGCTCTTGCAACATTCGGAGCCTGCGGATTCTTCTTCATTAACGCGGAAACTATGCTCGACTACGGCTGGGAGTTTTTAGCGCCGGCCTACGCGGTATGGGTGAGCTATTTGCTTTGGGCGTTGATCATGGAGGGGGTGCGCCGTGCCGGTGGCTGGGTATTGTTCTTTCTTGTTCTAATATTTTCCCTCTATCCTGTAGTTGCAGATAGATTGCCCGGGCCTATTTCAGGCATGTCATCTTCAATATCTGAAACCGCCTCCTATCACGTCATGAGTATAGAGAGCATTCTCGGTTTGCCGTTTCGCGCCTATGCACAACTCGTCATTGGCTTTTTAATATTTGGTATCGCACTACAGCATACCGGTGGCGGTCGTTTCTTTATTAATCTCGCGTTTGCCTTGTTCGGTCACGTTCGTGGAGGCTCTGCCAAGGTGGCAATTGTATCCAGCGGATTGATGGGCTCCATGAGTGGTAGCGTAATTACTAATGTGCTGACCACGGGGCAGATGACAATCCCTGCCATGAAGAAGAACGGCATGGAGAAGGAGTATGCCGCCGGTGTAGAAGCCTGTGCTTCTACCGGAGGAGTGTTGTTGCCACCTATTATGGGCTCAACTGCATTTGTTATGGCGACTTTTCTCAATGTCGCCTACACCACCGTTGCGCTAGCCGCCGCTATTCCTGCCTTCTTGTACTTTTTTGGATTGTTCATTCAGGTTGATGCCTATGCCGCACGAAAGGGGCTTGTCGGCACGCCGCGGGAAGAGTTGCCTAGTGTGGGTGAGACGATGAAGCAGGGTTGGTTTTATCTGGCTGCATTCGCCGTACTAATTTTTCTTCTCGTCTATTTGCAGCGCGAAGCGGTAGCTCCGTTTTATGCCACGGGAATGCTGCTGGTGTTAAATCAGTTATTTCCGAGTCACCGCTGGAATATGAATGAGGCAGGTGCGTTTCTTTTTGCAACAGGCAAATTGTTAATGGAGCTGTTAACCATCATGGCCGGCGTCGGATTGATAGTTGGCGCTTTGTCTGTGTCTGGCTTGTCGGGAACTTTGGTGAACGACTTGCTGTATATCGCCGGCGATTCCACACTATTGCTTCTGCTAATGGGTGCCTTTACTAGCTTCTTTTTAGGCATAGGCATGACGGTGACAGCAGCCTATGTTTTTCTAGCCATCGTATTGGCGCCTGCTCTGATTCAAGGCGGATTGGATCCGATGAGTGTGCATTTGTTTATTCTCTATTGGGGGATGCTCTCATTCATTACGCCGCCTGTAGCTCTGGGTGCATTCGCCGCGGCGAGCATAGCGGGAGCATCGGCTCTTTCTACTGGGTTCAAGGCGATGCGGCTCGGTAGCGTTATTTATTTTATCCCGTTTTTCTTTGTGCTGGAGCCTGCGTTAATATTGTCCGGCAGTTTATGGGATACGGTCTTCGCTACCATCAAGGTAATCGTGGGAATAATTCTGATTGCCGGCACTTTGCAGCGCTATTTGCTTGGAGTGGGTTTTCTAGATCGTAATGGGCCCTTGGGTATAGTCGGCCGTACATTATTAATAGTTGGTGGCGGTCTGATTGCGTTGCCAACTACGGAGGTCATTGGCATCAATGTGAGTGACATGACGCTTATCATTAGCGGAGGTGCTATGGCGATCTCGGGAGTGCTGTTGAGTAGAGGTGGGAGTTCTGATTTAGACAAAGAGGCAGGAGTAGCTTCTTCGGCTTAGGCCTAAACAAAGATTCGGCAATAGAAATTTTTAGTGCCAAGTAAATGCATCGCTTGGCAAGATAGTCGTAACGAGGAAAAATAATGAAAACTACTGGGTTACAGTTTTTGTATGGCGTGTTGGCGATTGTTGGTGTGTTTGTTACTTGGTATTTTAATCTTCAGCCGATGGAGATGAGTTACATAGAGGGCCTGTATGCGAACCCTGCTGCATCTTCCTTTACGAATGATTTGATCGTCGTGGTTACTGCGTTTCTTGTTTGGTCATTTGTGGAGACGGGGCGACTCAAGATGTCTTACGGTTTGTGGGCAGCGATCTTCGTTTTTACTTTCGTTATAGCTGCCGCGATGACTGTTCCTTTGTTCATGTTGTTACGAGAGCGTCGCCTGCTTGCAATGGCTGATTAGAACTACTGGTACCTGGATGGGGAACATGTTCACTCCATCCAGGTACCAGTCAGTTAGTTGATTTTCACCAGACCAATCTTGTTGGAGCTGCTCTGATGAATCAATAGGTTTCCTTCTTCAGTCTTCCAGACGTTTCGCACAATGCCTACACCCGATGGAATTGCCCAACTCTGAAACGATTCGCTCTTAGGATTGAAAAGCACTAAGGCATCGGCGCGCGATATAGCTGCGGCTAATACCTGATTGTATAGCGTAACTTAACGCTTAGATCTGAAAACGCAGTATTAAAGGTATTGTCCTGATCCCAGTCCTGAAGATTGTAATTCAGGACGATGAAAGCTTCCTGTCCTGCTTTGGGAACCCACTGTAGGCGAGTGTTAATTCCTATCTCTTCGGAGATGTTGTCGTATTGCAGCAGGCTGATCCAATAAAGGTTGGGTGAAAATGCCACTTGAGTATTCACGCTGCTGAGGCGTGTTGTGAAATCTCCCTGCGGAAGCTCGATGTCGTTCCAATCGTAGCGCATAGTCATTGAGAAGTAGCGCGACTGATTCCAGGTAAAGCTGCTGTTGATGTTGACGCGCTCGCCATTAAAGAAGTCACCTGTTCGATAGTTCACGCTACCGGAAAATTCTCGCTGCCCTGCTGTGCTAAAGCCAACTTGGGTCTCGCCGAAGTTGTAGTTTCCTGGCTGGATATAAACTTCGTTACCAGTCTGACGAAATATCGCGAAAGCATTGCGTACCACTTCTTTGCTTTCGAAATGGTTCAGCGTCAGAGCATCTCGCGATGTGGTTTCTAGCTCAAGCAGTCGATAGTTAATTACTTCGGTTTGTAGGCCGCCGTCGATTACATCAATGCGTTGCATGTCGATGCCGCCGAATGCTGTCTGAAAGATGCCGCTCTCGAAGAAGTGTGTGTAGCCAATATC
This sequence comes from uncultured Gammaproteobacteria bacterium, assembly GCA_913060495.1. GTDB lineage: Bacteria > Pseudomonadota > Gammaproteobacteria > Pseudomonadales > Pseudohongiellaceae > UBA9145. The sequence continues at coordinate 133,112 of CAJXRP010000003.1, forward strand.
GGCGGTGTAATCTTCGATGTTGGATCGATTCACAAAGCCCATTGCAGGATTGAAGTTATCTTCTACAACCTTATAGCCAATGCGTGTGCGGAATCCATCGCTGGACGGGTAAGCGAGGCCGAAACCATAAGAGGCATCGTCACCGTTTAGTCCCGGTGTGTCGGACTGTTGAAAAAACACGTTGCCCTGTAAGCGACGACCATTGCTAAGTTGGTTGTTAATGTATTGAAAGTCAGCGCCGGCAACGCTGTTGCCTAGATCGGAGGTTGGATCACCATCGGTATAGATGAAACCAATGCGCGAATCATCCAGAACATTGGCTGAGATACGCGTAATTAATAGTTCCGATGCATCAACTCCGGCATTCTCGTCCTGCTTGATGGCGAGTGCGCCGATGTTGAATCTGCCAACGCGGCCACTTATGCGACCACCATAGTTGATGTCGACTGGACTGCCATCGGCTGCAAGGCCTAGCTTGCGTGAGAAATAGGGCCGCGCGTTCTCGCGGCTTCCGCCGGTGGATGCACTGTTGCCGCCGGCCATGTTGCTAATGCCGCCGAACTGAAATAGGTCGGAATCGTTGTTGAAGAAATCCCTTCTCTCGGGAAAGAACAGATTAAAACGACCAAGGTTCACCTGTCGGTTATCAACCTCGGCAGCTGAGAAATCTGTATTGATGGTAAGCGCTGCATTCAGAGAAGGCGTAAGTCGGTAGAAAGCATCCAGCGATGGTTCATAGTTCTGCTCGCTGCCTGATGGGTTGAATTCTCGCTGACGAATCGCCGCGAAGCTCGGCACGATGTCGAGGCCAACGCCCTGATCCATACCTTCCATGCCGCTCATCTCTCCCATGATGGTGGGGTTAAACGTACGGTCTAGCGATACCCAAGTTATCTCTTCGTTGCGGCGACGAATGCCGCGACCAAAATTAAAGCCCCAGGTATCCAAGTTTGGATCGAAGGGCAATGACTTGAAAGGGATTTCGACTTCTGCGATCCAGCTATTGCCATCGACGCTGGTGGCGGCTTCCCAGATCGTATTCCAGTCGAGGGTAAATCGAAACGGCGTAGTATAAAGAGAGTCGTGACGTGCGGCATTCAGATTGGTTTCGAAGCGATAGCCAGCTCTGCCCTGATTAAACGGATCGAGAATAATGACCAAGCGATCGTCGAATGGCATGCCCTGTCCATGGCGTAGTGTAGGTGCCGCTATCTGCTCGGGTTCGCTATCGAACATGCGCGCACCAACATACAGCGCATCGGTTGTATAGATTACGTAAAGTTCAGTTTTCTCCGATGGCTCGGCATGATCGCCAGGGCGGCTTTGATGGAAGTCAGTAATGAGCTCTGCTTCTTCCCATACGGCATCGTCTAGTTTCCCATCCATTAGCGGCGCCGAATCTACTCGAGTGGCTCGAAGGCTCTTCGCTTCGACCTGTTGTTCTTCCACGGCGTTCTGCGCCCAAACGGTGTTTGCGCTCAAGCTAAGAGCGACGATTGCGGGGACAAAAAAGACAGTTTTCTGGGACGGAGATAAGAAACGTAGCAAAACAAGTAACCTCATACGGCTGGGGAACCAAAATAAGCGGCGGATTCTAGCAATCACGGGGCCTGTAGATAAGAAGCTGACACACAAAGTTTCAAATCTCTGCGCTGTAGGCGTAGCAATGCCGTGCGCAGCACGGCCGCTGGTAGCTGTTTTTCTGTGCAGCGTTTACCCTTTCAAATCACTGGACAATAGCCCGCAGGGGAGATACCTTCTGTGGGTTCTACAAGTTCTATCTACAATAATTCAGTGCCCCGCACGGGAGAGAAAAATGATAAGAAAGTCCCTTTTTAATTTAACGCTCGCAGCAGCGCTCGCATTTCTTGCCAGCTCAGCTAGCGTATTTGCCCAAGACTTTGAGTCGGTAATGCCGTTCAAGGTTGGAACATTTGCCATCGATGGTATTCCGACGGTCGGCCTAGTCGTACAGAACGACGAACTGATCGTCGATCTTGCGGCAGCGAACCGGGCTCTAGAGCTAATACCTCGCTATGCCACGGTAGCCATACCCGCAGATATGATTGGCCTAATCTCAGCCTATGAGTACGGTCTTAAGTACAGAGTCTACGAGATTGTGAACCATCTCGTAGACGAGGATATGCTAAATGGCAATCTGCCAAACTACGTGCATCCGGTAGGCGACGTAGACATCATGGCGCCGATTCAGTACCCAAGTAAACTCATGAACGCGGCTGTAAATTTTTACACTCACGCTTGTGAAGGCTGTAATGATGATGAGCAAGCCGCTCAGACTCGCGAGCGTCAAGTAAATCGTGGCGTTCCTTATCTTTTCCTGAAGCCTACGCGCGGTGCAATCATCGGTGACGGTGATGACATCCTCATGCCTTACGGCCGTGACCGCATTGAGTGGGAAGTCGAGATGGCTATCGTATTCGGCCGCTCCGGCAAATACGTTTCCGCTGACCGCGCCTATGATCATGTGTTTGGTTACATGGTAGCGATGGATATCTCTGACCGCGGCGGTCGTCCACCTGGTGGCTACGGCTCCGGTTCAGACTGGTTCGTTGGCAAAGGTCACGACACGTTTGCGCCACACGGTCCTTGGATCGTGCCGAAGGAATTCTACGGCGATCCTATGGAGCGCTTGCATCAGACTCTAGTTATTGACGGTGTGACCGTTCAAGAAGCTCGAGCTGGCGACATGATTCATAATATCCCTGAGCTAATCGAGTATGCCTCCTCGCTGATCACTATCTTCCCAGGTGATGTTCTGCAAAGCGGAACGTCTGGTGGAACGGGCGCGGGCCGGGTTGAGCGCGCGACTGGTTCCGGCTATCTTGTCGATGGCGAGCAAATTCAGGCTAGCATCGAGGGAATCGGTACGCTGCATCACACGGTTAGACTTGAGACTAGTGTTCCGGATGATTTGTCTGGTTCGCAGTTGCCGCCAGTAAGGTCGTATAGAAACTAATCAGTAGCACAATCCAAGTACTCTTGAGTGCTTGAGAGGTGGAGAAGAGCGGATTTCATTTGTGAAAATGAAACCGCTCTTTTTTTTGCTTCGAGGTACTGCCGACTAGTGAATGGCTGGCGCTAACTTTGTTTTCGAGACTCTACTCCCAAGTTTGATTCAATCCAGCATTTTGCGAATGACAGGAAATTCTTTGCGGGAAATAATTCAGCTTCAGCGCTGCCGATTCTACCGATGTTGGCGTCACCGCTTTTCAGGTAGTCGAGCAGAATCCTAGGGAAATAATCGCCTTCTTTCCATTCTGCGATGCCGTCACTATCGTCGAGGCTCTCTATCCACTGCTCCCCGCTATCTGCTCTTTCGTAGCGTAGAGATACTCGACGCTTATTCGGTACGTCTGCAAGATATTCAGCTAGGTGCGTCAGTGTGACAGTATCAACATCCGCTCCCAGCCGAAGTACAGCTCCGTTCATTTCGACTAAGCGCTCTAAAACCGATCCAGGTCCGTGGTAGTCATGTAGTGGAATTGGATTCAGTAAGAACTCGGCTTGCGGGCCGTGTGCCGCATAGCGCGCTGCGGCGTGATCGTTCACGTGCACGTCTTCACGTTCGCGGAAGAGCTCAGGCACAACTCCCATGTCTTCTTCAGCTTCGCTGGTAAGTGCGTCGAAAGGTTCGTCATCATCGGCACCAAGCACCATCACCAGATTTCCTTGCGCTCCAAGAGTTTGAAGAAGGGCATCGATCAAAGCATCTGCACCCCCTTCGATCTTTCCTACTTTGCGCATGCTGGTGTGAACCATCACTGCAGAGTATTTCTGCAATCCTAGGTTCTTGAGCTGTTCGATGATGTTTTCTTTCTTATTCATATTGAAATCGCCAGTAGAGAGTTGTTAGCGAGCCATTCAGTTTGCCGAACCGAGTAGGAAGAATAGTTAGGATTAGCGTGAAAATATAGCGTTGCAAGACCGCAACCGCTAGCTCTATGCAAAATTAGAGGCACAGTGATAGTCTTAATCAAATTGTGCGCAAGCTACTACAAGGTGTTTTCTCCAGAAGAATAGCCTGAATCAAGGCTGAGGTAATTGAAATGGTATCGTTAAATTATTCACTAGAACCCCTAAGCTTCATTCATAGAATATATAGCAGGGCAGCATTTGTTCTTGTGCTCTTTATACCTTCCGTCATCGTAATTGCACAGGATTTGCCTTCAATAGAAGATGCCGTTGCCAACACCACTCAAATGGAAGGATATTTCAATCTCTACTGGGAAGAGTCCAGCGGGAAAATGTTCTGGGAGATCGACAAGCTAGATACAGAGTTCCTCTATCAGATATCGATGGGCTCTGGTTTGGGTTCTAATCCGGTGGGTATCGACCGTGGCCAGCTGCGCGGAACCTATGTATTAGCCGCGAAGCGCGTTGGGCCGAAAGTTCTATTGGTGCAACCCAACTACCGATACCGAGCTTCGAGTGACAATGTCTTGGAGAGGCAGTCAGTAGAGGATGCGTTTGCACCCTCGGTGCATTGGGGCTTCGATGTCGTAGCACAGAGCGGCGATAGCGTCTTGGTCGATGCGTCAGAATTTTTTCTGCGTGATGCTCGTAATGTCACAGGAGCCATAGCAAATCGAGATCAAGGCAACTACACCTTAGATAAGAGCCGTAGTGCATTCTATTTGGAGAATACTAAGACTTTTCCAGAGAATATTGAAATTGAGTCGATGCTCACTTTTACTAGTAATAATCCTGGACGCTTAGTCAATGGAGTTGCAGCTACTGGCAGTGCGATTACTCTGCGTCAGCATCACTCCCTGGTTAAGTTGCCAGATGATAACTTCAAAGTCAGGATTGCAGACCCAAGAATTGGGACTAATGGACCTACTATTCAAGATTACAGCACGGCGATAGGCGAAGACCTACAGGTGCGCCTTGTAGCGAAGCATAGATTGGAGAAAAAGGATCCGAATGCTGCGCGCTCGGAAGCGATTAAACCGATTGTCTACTATGTCGACTCAGGCACTCCAGAACCAATCAAGAGCGCGCTGATAGAAGGAACCAGTTGGTGGAATCAGGCCTATGAGGCGGCGGGTTTCATCGATGCCTTTCAGGTAAGGGAATTGCCAGCAGGTGTCGACGGACAGGATGTTCGTTACAACATGATTCACTGGACTCATAGGCGAACCCGAGGCTACTCCTATGGTGGTTCAGTTATGGATCCGCGTACCGGCGAAATCATCAAGGGCAATGTAAACCTAGGCAGCTTGCGTCTTAGGCAAGATTATCTTCACGGTCAGGGGCTCATCCCCGGCTTTGACTATTTGGAGGCCGTAGCAGATAACAACTCGGTTTCGGTAGACATGGCGCTAGACAGAGTGCGCCAACTCGCCGCCCATGAGGTGGGTCACACGCTGGGCTACCCACACAACTACCTCAGCAGTTCCTATGATAGAGAGAGTGTTATGGACTATCCGGCACCTCTGGTTGAAATCACAGAGGACGGGCAGATAGACCTTTCGAATGCATACGTCCAAAGAATCGGCGAGTATGACAAGTTGGCAATTCGTTATTCCTATGAGCAGTTTCCTGCTGGCGCAGATGAGGCGGAAGAGTTAGCGAAGATAGTTCAGGAGAGTTTAGATCGTGGATTGTTGTTCATGGCGCATAACAATAATAATTTTATAGGGGCCGGCCACCAATTTGCGGGAGTTTGGGATAACGGGTCGAATCTAGTTGACCATTTGAAACATGAGATAGAAGTGCGCCGTATAGGATTAGAGAATTTTGGACCTGCCTTGATTCGCAATGGCGAACCACTCTCCACACTTGAATACGTGCTTCTACCTCTCTATATGCATCATCGCTTCCAGCTAAATTCGGCGGCGCAAAGTATAGGTGGTGCTGACTATAAGAATACAGTCAGAGGCGATGGACAAATTCCATTCGCCATTATTGATGCTGAAGAACAAAGAGATGCATTGGAAACGGTGCTCTCGACTTTGTCCGTAGACTTTCTGGCATTGCCGCAAGATATTCTCGAGATGATCCCGCCTTCTGCGTATCGCTACACGCAAGGTGAGCCGTTTCCAGGCCGTACAGGATTGCTGTTTGATGCGCTTGGCGCGGCGGAAGGTTCGGCCAGCTTGTCGGTTAAGCAAATCTTACATCCCGCACGCATGGCAAGGCTGGTTGCTTATGGCAGCATGGGTGACTACCCGGACCTAGAAGAAGTGATAGACCGTTTGTTGGATGTCACATGGAGTGCGGGATCGCCTGACACGGATTACCAGAGGCAGCTTCTACACGTGGTGCAGCGCGTTACAGTGGATGAGATGATGGTCCAAGCAGCTAGTGTCGACAGCTCTGGAGAAGTGAAGGCGGTACTCACTGACCGTTTGAGTAAGTTGGCGAACCAAATGGAAAGACGGAGAAATGCTAGCGCACATCAGAGTACTGTTGCGGCAGATATTCGTCGCTGGCAGCAACGGCCAGAGAATTCTATGCCAGCGCCTGCTTTACGATTGCCTCCAGGCGATCCGATCTAGATATGACAATAGCTACATACAAATTTATAGGGGTTGCCCATGCTTAGAAAATTGAATTTGAGCGTGCTGCAAAGTAGGAAGATGTTCGCAGTGTGTTTCGCTACTCTAATTTTGACCGGCGTTGCTGGGAATAGCTGCGCGGCGGATATTGAATTCACTCCTGTGCAAACCGATATGTTCTCGGATCCCCTGGGCCAATCCAATGCCTGGGGTGACTATGACAACGATGGCGATTTGGATCTTGCAGTTGTCTTTCTGAACGGTCCGCTGCGGCTCTACGAAAATCGAGGGCGCGATGGCTTTGTGGATGTTGGTGCTTCAGTAAACCTAATAACTAATCCGGGAAACGCCCGCGCAGTAGCCTGGGGCGACTACGACAACGATGGTGATCTTGATATGTATATCGCCTATGCCGATGGAGTAAATCCCAATGTGCTAATGGAGAATCAAATCAGCAATCACTCCAAGCCTAGCCAGAAATTATTTGTTGATGTTGGTGAGGAGAAGGGCGTGAGCTTCATAGGAGCAACACGGCAGCTTAACTTCGTAGACTATGACGCCGATGGTGATTTGGATTTGCATGTGGCATTGCGTACATCCACGAATCGTCTGTTTCAGAATAATGAGGGAAATTTTACCAATGTGGCACGTGAGATAGGATTCTATGAGCCACGGAGAACGGTTGGTGCCTGTTGGTTCGATATGGATAGAGATGGTGACTTAGATGCCTTCACGACCAATCAAAGCGGAGATCGTGATGGGATGTACAAGTATGAGGATGGGCGCTTTAGCGACGTGGCCATGGAGTTAAACATCGATCAGGCGCGTAGGCCACTTATCGACGGTGGAGTAGGCTGCGCTATTACCGATTTTGATGCCGACGGAGATTTGGATTTGTATGTGGCGGAATACGGCGATGATTCGCTGTATCAAAATAATGGAGATGGAACGTTCACTGATGTTGCCCCGCAGATGGGCGTAGCGACACACGATCATATCGTCACCGGCGTGTGGGGCGATGTGAATAACGACGGTCTTCCAGACCTCTACATAGTGGGTTATGTAAATGGTAAGCCTGGAACGGCAGACTATCTTTACATTAACAAGGGCGATCATTTCGAGAATCAGATTCCCGATAACGTAATGGCGAATGATACCGACCATGGTGTTCAGTTCGCGGACTATGATCAAGATGGTGATCTGGATCTCTCTCTCGCTGCCAACGACCCAAGTGGTTCTCACTATTTGTTTCGTAATGATCTAATGGGCAACAGCAATCAGTCTATTCAAGTGTTGGTTCTGAACGAAGAGGGACATCAGGTGATGGCAGGCTCTGAAGTGCGTATATTTAGTGCGGGTAGCGACGATCTATTGGGTACGCGATTAGTGGATACGGGTAGTGGTTATAATTCCCAGAATTCGAAGCCAGTGCACATTGCGACTCTTGACTCTGAAGTAGTAGACATTGAAGTGACAACGATGTCTTCAAGCGGGCGCAGACTAACTTACTTTCGCGGTGTTGAGCTTAGTACTCTTGCGAACAAACCATTTCAGGCGCGAATCCCACGTTAATTGATCTGTAGAGTTGCTAACGCTGCAAAGAAAACGACGGCTACGCAGGGCTGCGCGTAAGCCGTCGTTCAGCTAGCAGAGGCCGAAAACCCCACTTCAGGACATTAGATTGACTTCAAATGTTGCAACATAGTGTCGGCACCGCTACAAACAAACGGGTCTTCTGGACAGTTGTCCATCTTGCCGTCTTCTTCGAATAGAGCGCTAACTTCGCCATTCTCGACCAGCATTGAGTAGCGCCACGAGCGAGCTCCAAAGCCCAAGTTTTCTTTCTTCACCAGCATTCCCATCTCGCGGGTAAAGTCAGCATTGCCGTCAGGCAGCATCTTGACGTTCTTGACGTCTAGTTGCTTCGCCCATTGAAACATTGAGAAGGCATCGTTAACGCTAACACAGTAAACCTCATCTATACCCAATTCTTTCAATTCGTCGTAGTGCTTCTCGTAGCCAGGTAGGTGAGTGCTGCTGCAGGTGGGCGTGAATGCGCCGGGCAGGGCAACGATGATTACACGCTTGTCCTTGAAAATATCGGAGCTGGTAACGTCCTTCCAGACGAATGGGTTCTCGCCTTCCACGGATTCATCTCGTACGCGGGTCTTAAAAGTCACGTCTGGGATATGTGTTACTTGATTGTTGCTTGACTGATTTTCCATGTTGTCCTCTTCGTGGAAATGGGTAGTTATGATTGAGTAAAGATACGCCGGATATAGCTATAGGTAAAACAACTTGTTTCGATCACTATTATTGGAAAAAGCGATCATATAAATACGCGGAGCTTGGGCAGGGGGCATACCGGGGCGTGCTTTAGGTGCTCAGAGTCTTTCGAGAATTGAGACCAATTCCTCTATGGTAGCGGGCAGTCGTGGCTCGAGTAGTTCTGCCTTGGCTAGCGTGTAGCGATTCTGAATATTCTCTAGAGTGTTTGCATTACGCGTTCCGCGGTAAGTCTCAATATACATACCTATTTCAACTCTAAATGTACTGCGGCGTACAACGACAGTCTGCTGCCTTGCGCCCAGCGCGCTGCGCAAAGCGATTATCGCCGCATCCTGAAGTGCGCCATCTTGTTCTAAGCTTTCAGCCAGGCCGGCTTGCGCATAGAGAGGGTGTGGTGCCCATAGAAGCAGTAACAATAGGAATAGAAGGTTTTTTCTAGATGTGTTGAACATGCATAAAGGTTACTCCGAAGCTTGCTCAGACTCTATAGATAAAATGGGAGGCAGTTGAGAGGGCATCCACTGCTCCAAAGGATGCTCAGCTGCCTAGTGCCAGCGGCTTTCGTTCATCCCTAATCGATGTTGCATAGTCGCGCAGAGAGTGACTATGATGCTTTGAATTCCACGATCGTAGGATGAAAAGCATCATGTCGAATAGAATCAGCGAATTGGTTGATAAAATTGCTAAGCTTGAATACCAGTTACTATCCGAGCTTGAGAAGCAACAAGAAGAGTTTAAATATAAACTCGAAGGCACCAAAGTAAAATTCGACGAGGCTTCTCTCGAGGCCCATCGTATGCTGCGGGTATCGATACTGCCTTGGCTGCTGTCTTCTAAGTTACGTCATATCCTGTCCATCCCTTTTATTTATGGAATGGTAATTCCTATTTTATTCATGGATATAACAATTACCTGTTATCAACATATCTGTTTTAGATTATTCAACATAGCTAGGGTAAAAAGATCGAAGTATATTGTCATGGATAGACATCAGCTCTCGTATCTCAATGCAATAGAGAAATTTAACTGTCTGTATTGTGGCTATGGCAACGGAGTCATGAGTTATTCTCGCGAGGTCATTGCTCGCACGGAGCAGTATTGGTGTCCTATCAAACATGCGCGAAAGGTGGTGGGTACACACAGGAGATATCGAAACTTCATCCCCTATGGCGATGGTGATAACTACAGATCTCAACTGATTGAGTTGAGAGACGAGTTGAGAGAGGATTGAAGAAAAGAATGGCTAGAAGCAATTAAATTCTCTCCGCACACCGAGCGAAAATTCTCTTTAGGGAAAGCTATTTCGTGTTCGATTGGCGAAGGCGACTAAGGACAGCATTACGGGAACTTCCACCAAGACGCCAACGACAGTGGCCAATGCCGCTCCTGAATTGAGGCCGAATAGGCTTATCGCTACTGCTACTGCCAGTTCGAAGAAATTTGATGTCCCAATCAATGCCGCTGGAGCGGCTGTGCTGTGAGGGACGCGCCAAAAATATCCCCAACCATAGGCGATAGCGAATATCCCGTAACTCTGAATCAGAAGAGGGATTGCTATGAGCGCAATTACCAAGGGTTTGTCGAGAATGGTTTGTGCTTGAAAACCAAAAAGAAGAACTACTGTCGCGAGCAGTCCCATGACGGAGAAAGGTTTTATTCTTCCTGTGAAGCGAGTAATACGCTCATGACTCCCCGAATCATCTAGAATTTTTCGGGTTAGATAGCCTGCGCCTAAGGGAATGACTACGTAGAGAGCTACAGAGAGAATCAGCGTCTCCCAGGGTACGATTATATCGGTCACCCCAAGTAACAATGCGGTGATTGGTGCGAAGGCAAACACCATGATGATGTCATTAATTGAGACTTGAACCAGAGTGTAGTTAGCATCGCCACGTACGAGCTGGCTCCAGACAAACACCATCGCAGTGCAGGGAGCAACGCCCAAAAGAATCATGCCGGCTATATATTCTTTTGCCGTTTGTGGATCGACCAAACCTGCAAATAGGTATTCGAAGAACAGAATGGCTAGTGCTGCCATCGTAAATGGTTTGATTAGCCAGTTTACGATGAGCGTAATACATAGGCCTTTCGGTTTCTTGCCAACATCTTTTAGGGAAGCGAAATCTACGTTCACCATCATCGGGTAGATCATCACCCAAATGAGAATGGCAACTACCAAGTTAACACTGGCATATTCGACAGATGCAATGGTTTGAAAGACGCCAGGGAATAGTGCCCCCATGCCTACGCCCGCGCCGATACACAGAGCCACCCAGAGCGATAAGAATCTCTCGAAGAGGCCCATGATAGAGGAGTTGGTATCGGTACTCATGCTAGCTTTTTCTCCACTGGACTACTAAATCTGTCACATGTATCTTCAAAGGTAGAGTCTGTTTGTCTCTCATCACCATTTGTCCTAGCTGCAGCTGTCTGGGGAATTCTGGTCACTGTATGTTCTCTGAGCTTATGACTCTATATATAATTATAAAGGAAAATGGTTAATGTTGGGTGTTCCATACAGCGTCATTAGCCGATTGGCCGAGATCAAGGAGTGCTTGCGTAGTTACGCGGCTAAGTCTGTGAATATAAATTCGTCTAACTGCCAGTTACTGCCTTATGACTAATTCTCCAACCCTGCGCAGAAGTTTAAACCTTCCTCTGGTTATCTTGTATGGCCTAGGTAATATCCTAGGCGCCGGAATTTATGTGCTTATTGGGAAGGTAGCTGGTGCGGCTGGCTACTTGGCCCCGTTTTCGTTTTTGGTGGCGTCTTTGATTGCAGGTATTACCGCTTTTTCGTTTTGTGAATTATCTTCGCGTTTTCCAGTAAGCGCTGGTGAGGCTGTCTATATAAGAGAAGGCTTTAAGATACCTCAGTTGTCTCTAGTCGTTGGCCTTCTGATAATTCTTACTGGGGTAGTCTCTGCCGCGACTATGACGAAGGGGTTTGTTGGTTATCTAAATGTGTTTGTGGAATTGCCTCCAGAGCTGGTCATCATTGGCTTGCTTGTGCTGCTCGGAACGATCGCTGTTTGGGGAATAGCTGAATCCGTTACTATCGCAGCCGCCTTCACTGTTCTTGAGATTTTTGGACTGCTGTTGGTTCTGTTCGTAACATTGCCAGCACTTGAGCAACTGCCTGCAAGGAGTAGTGAGTTTGTACCAACGATGGATCTTACTGTGTGGGCGGGTGTGTTTGGCGGGGCATTTCTCGCCTTTTATGCCTACGTAGGGTTTGAAGACATGGTCAACCTTGCAGAGGAAGTAAAGAATTCAAGAAGGAACCTACCTATTGCAATACTGCTGGCTTTGGCAATTGCCACAACTATCTATGTCTTGGTCGCTCTATGTTCGGTGTTGGTTCTAACGCCTGAGCAGCTGCAGCTATCTGATTCACCCTTATCGGATATCTATCGAGCCGCTACCAATCAGAACCCTTGGTTTATCTCGATAGTTAGCTTGTTTGCAGTAATCAATGGCGCCCTGATTCAGATAATCATGGGTTCTAGAGTTGCTTACGGTTTGGCGAAACAGGGCCTGATTTCTGAGGCGCTAGCGAAAGTTAATCCGCGTACACAAACGCCTATTTTCGCTACTGGAGTGATAACAGGGCTGATTATTATTGCGGCTATGTGGCTGCCAATAGAGACGCTGGCACGAACCACATCCTATTTATTGTTGGTTCTGTTTTGTATGGTGAATTTTGCACTCGTAAGAATAAAGCAGCGAGATACTGAAAAGCTAACAACCTTTACTGTGCCAGTGTACGTTCCTTATGCTGGCTTCATCAGCTGCGCCCTTTTTCTGGCCATACAAACGTGGTCCGTAGTATCGAAAATGATTGGAGTCTAGCTTGATGTAGATCACCATCGATCTAGCTAAATGATCACAACATGAGGTATAAGATGCGTCTTTGAATAAGGCGCGAACTGTTCTATTAAGCAACCGTTATATGGAGGTAGGCTATGAATAACATTCAGCGAATACTAGTAGTAATAGATAGTGAAAATGATAATGAGCGCGCGGGGGGCGAGTTGCCGATCGAGCTGCAGAAAGCGATGCGATTAATCAGCGATAAATCCTCCACCGAGCTTCATCTGTTCAGCGTTGCCTATCAGAAGCATCTTCATCATGACTCCCTCAGCTGGGACTTTGATCAGGGAGAGAAGCGCCAGGAATATTGTGATCTATTGGCAAAGAATCTGCAGAGCCTCGCGACGAAGTTAAAGTCCGAAGGTTATCAGGTATCAAGTGATTCGGTTTGGGCTTATCCACGTTACGAGGCAATTATCGCTAAGGCGGAAGAGATCGCGGCAGACTTGATAGTTCAACACACTCGTAGCTATGGCAAACTGGAATTTCATCACCTGACTAACGATAGCTGGCAGATGGTTCGTCATTGCCCGCTACCCTTGTTACTTGTTAAGAATGATCCTTGGAATGATAAGCCCGCCTTACTGGCTGCGGTAGATCCCATGCATAGCCATCACAAGCCTTTGGCTTTGGACAATCGTATTCTAGACGCGGCAGTGACGCTTCAGGCAAGACTCTCGGGCAAGCTGCATGTGGTTCACGGCTATGCCGAGGCGGCTAGGCCGTTTGCTCCGGCTGGAGTCATAGAGGCTGAGCACCGCAAGGTGTTGGATGAACTGCTCTCAGCGTATGCTATCGAGCCCGAACAGCTTCTTTTTCTAGACGAAACTCCGGTCTCGGCCCTGCAGCAGGAAACCTACAAGCTGAAGACAGACATACTAATAATGGGCGCTATCTCTCGCTCACGCTTGTCCGAGATGTTGGTCGGCAGTACGGCTGAGAAGGTTCTAGACTTCTTAGGGACAGACGTCTTGATAATCAAGCCGCGCCAGCCTTAAGGCGGCATTCTCGATATTGATTGGCGAATGGAAGATGTTGCAGCACGGTGGTATGAATATTGAAGCTGTATTCACTGCCGTATCTAAATTGGCGCAACATTTTTTTAGCAGAAAAAATTCTTAAGTGAGCTTCTGATAAAAAAAGTGCTCAGAGCAAAATTACAATTGTGTGATTTCGCTCTGGCTCTATTGCTGCTACTCACTCTTTGACAGGGGTTGGTTTTTTAGTTTGAGAAGGCTCTTTACTAACGACAAGAAATTCACGAACCGATTGATATAAGCCTACAATCATTAGACTAAAAACTAGCATGGCGATATAGAACAGCGTCATAGGACTCATTATTTCGATCCTCCCATAGCCATAAGTTTGAAATAAATACCGAAACATAGTATCGAAGGTACCCATACCGCGGTGAAGAGTCCTTCTTCATGCTGCCCTGAGAACCAAAGAAAGCCAGAAGTGGCAAACGATATTGCCACGGCCATTAGTATAAAAAAGTCCGATTGTTTGAACATGTTCCTTCCTCGATTATTCTTCAAAATATCCAATAGCGGCAAGCAAACAGCCCACAACAGCAATGCCAGCGAGAGTTCTCACTCCGCTATGACCTAAAATTGCGAATGATTCCAGTTCAAAAATACTGAGAAATACACTGGCCACAAAAAAGATAGAGAGAATTAATAATCCAATGCCAGAAGATACACAGACCTTCTTTGCTGGACTTAGATTCTCAGTGTGAAAAAATTTAATCATTTTTTGTTTTCTCGCATAACATAAACTATAACGACCGTTTTGATGTTCTGGATCTATCCCGTGGGAAATAGGAGATGGCTAAGATGGAATGAAATCTCAATAGGCTGGAATGGTGCAGCCGATCAAATTCCTAAGGATGAGGAAAGCCCTAGGGCGGTGTTGTACGTATTGCGAACCAACAAAGCATTAGTAAATGTCTCAATTTAGCAGCTTGGCTATTTCTTCTTCGATAGAGCCCTTATCCAACAACTCCTCATAGAGTTCATGTGGGATGTTGTTGCACGCGAGACCCAAAGTGGCCCCCAGCACAATTCCACGGTGTACATTGTCACCACCGAGGTTGGCATTCGCGAACAGACCGGCTTCTGGTCTCTCGGCATATTTGTAAGCCAGATATAGCACGCTGGGCCAAGAATCACTTATATAGCATGCCGAAGAGAATAGTCTGCCTACAACGTCATTGTCCGAATATACCTTGTTGAGTAATTCGGGCATCGCCATTCCGATGCTACGCTTAGCCCAGGCGCCTATAATTTCTTGAGCAGAGTTTTCCTCGGTTCTAAATAGCAGTGCATCTAATAGCCCGACATAATCGCCGCAGACTTTTGCCAAGTAATCGTCGGGGTGAGTTAGTTGCAGATGTTTTCGACAGATAGTTTGAACGGCTTCAAGCGGGGTTCCCCGCAGACGTTCAGAAATTGCTATTGGAGCGATTGTTACTAAGCCACCGATGGATGCCGTATCGTGTGTTACCGCGCCACATTTATTGCGCGGCTTGCCAGCAGATAGATTCGCGAAAAATCCTCGATGGTAAGACTCTGCGTATGTGTCTGGGTGCAGCGCAGGGTCGGCAGTCATCAATTCTATGTAGGCATCGAGGAATAAGTCTTCATCATAGTGCCCGCCATTGACGGCGAGTGTTCGCATAGTGGCTCTGGCGCAATGTGCATTAAGCGTGTTCTGGCCAGCAGCCATTCCCTGATGATAGTGTTGATTTGGCTGATTCCAATACTGTCGCTTACCCTTGAGAATCACATCGCCCACAATTTCGGCCTGAGGTTTCTTTGTGTTACGTCTGTTGCGCCCGCCTTGTTTGGTGGAATGAAGCGACATAATCGAAGAAGGGTGATGCGCAGGGGCTGCCTCCAGTTTTGTTATGCCGCCGCGGAACTGCTTAAGTATATCCATCGGGTTGTAATACCAATGAACAGGCATGGCTAAAGAATCTCCTACAAACATGGATTGCAGTGAAGCAGTTGCGCGCTGCTGAGACGTGGACAGCTTATTCATACTCTTCCCTAAATCATTCGTGCCGATTGTTTAGCTAATTGAGTGACAATACTTATACGCCCCACAAACAATTCTGGATTGCCATAGCTGAATCTTTGGCATGCTGTTAGGGTTGAACTCTTTATATTGGTAGAGCAGTCGAATCATGACGGTATCGAAACTCAACACGGCACAGTTGCAGGGGAATCTGCGTCGCTTCATTATTTTCCGGCTGTTCTACTCAGCTCGTTTTTACTACCCAGTGTTTACCGTATTGTTCTTGGATTATGGGCTGACACTAGAACAGTTCGCTATCCTCAACATGGTATGGGCTCTGACTATTGTGTTAGCGGAGGTGCCTTCCGGTGCTCTGGCGGATATTGTCGGGCGCAAACGTTTGGTGGTTTTTGCGGCGATCATGATGGTGGTCGAGATGGCGCTGATAGTATTTGCGCCGATTGGTGCTTCCCCTTTCCTTTTCATGCTGTTTCTCGTGAATAGAATTTGTTCTGGATTGTCCGAAGCGGCGGCTAGTGGGGCAGATGAGGCGTTGGCCTATGACTCGCTGAAGGCTCTGGGGCGCGAAGACGATTGGTCGCGAATTCTGCAGCGCACAACACAAGTTGTTTCCATCGGTTTTTTCATGACAATGATTCTGGGTGCGTTTGCCTATGATCCAAACATGGTGAATGGCTTGCTTGCAGCGATAAATCCACAGTGGCAGTTATCCAATAATCTAGTCATTCGTTTGCCGGTAATTTTGACGCTGATCACCTCGTTCATCGTGCTAGGCACGGCGCTAGGGTTTCATGATATTGATCTAGAGGAGGATGAATCCCCGGATGCGCATCGGCTCACCGGCAAGTCTTTACTAGATCCTTTTCGAAAAATTGTAGTAGCCGGAAAATGGACAATCAATCATCGATTTGTGTTGTTCGTCATCTTGGCGGCACTCGCCCTGGATAGTGTTGGAAGGCAATTTGCTGTGTTGGCCAGTGAATACTATCGAGTAATTGATATACCCGTGAGTTGGTTCGGATTCATAGGTGCAGGCATGTCTCTAGTGGGAATGGTGAATGCCATCCTCTCTCGCTATCTAGTGACAAATCACTCGCCACTATTCAATTTTTTGACACTTGCCTTCCTGTTAATGACAGGCCTGATCGGCCTGGGTTTCGCTATTCCCTATTACGGTGTGATTTTCGCCGTGGGTGCGTTCGCGATGATGGGGATGGTGCAATTTCAGTCTAGTTACTACATCAATAAGGAAGTTGATTCTGTGCATAGAGCAACGGTGCTCAGCTTTAAGGGTCTTGCCCTTAATCTAGGGCTGGGATTCGCAAGCCTGTTATATACGGCTTACGTGGCGCTGCTGCGAACGCAGCAGGAAGGACTCTTACCCGAGGAGGCGCTGCGTGATGCCATATTCTTGGATGCGCTCAGGGGTTTTCCTATCTACTTTTGCGTACTCTTCGTAACAGTTTTGTTGCTGGGTAGGGCATTAATAAGACCCCTAAGTGCAGTTCTCTCCAAGCGATAGAAGCCTAGAAGGAAATAAAAAACAGCTTGGTTGGTCTGAGCTGCAAGATGTGTCGTAATACAGGGAATATTTTTAATAATAGGTGGAATAATTGCAGTCCCTATCGAGTAAACAAGCAACAATCAATGATAACGAACCAGCACCCCGGTTCATTTCCCTCGAAGGCACCGATACTGAGGCCAAGCGGCAACAGCTGTTGGACTATTTTGTCGCTACCTGGGAGCAATATGAGGCGCTTTTCGCCCCGCTTAAGGATGAAGCCTTGTACGCGAGAGCCGAATCGTTGCGTCACCCATTGATCTTCTATTTCGGGCATACGGCCACTTTCTATGTAAATAAGATGATTCTCGCGCAGTTTACTGATGCTCGCGTAGATCCTGAGCTGGAGTCCATGTTCGCCATAGGGGTCGATGAGATGTCTTGGGATGATTTAGATTCCTCTCATTATGATTGGCCTACAAGAGAGGTTACTAAGGCATACCGTGACAAGGTTAAGGCGCGAATCTGCGCCTTCATCAAGTCTATGCGGATAACCCTGCCTATAACCCAGCAGTGTCCAGCATGGTTGGTCTTGATGGGTATTGAGCACGAACGTATTCATCTGGAAACATCGTCTGTGATCATGCGGATGTTGCCGCTCGATCTTATCGACAGAGCACGAGCGGAATCTTGGCCGGTTTGCGATGAAGTGGGGCTTGCTTCAGCGGTTGAGTGGTTGCCGATCTCTGCGGCTACGGTAAAGCTGGGCAAAGTTGACAGTGATCGCAGCTATGGTTGGGATAACGAGTACGGCCACGATGAGCAGAACGTAGAGAAATTCAAAGTCGCGACGACATTGGTCTGCAATCAGGAATACCTAGAATTTGTTCAAGCAGGGGGCTACAAAGAGCCTCGCTACTGGACGGCAGAAGGGAAGCAGTGGTTAAGCTACACCCAAGCACGGCATCCAAGATTCTGGCGACCCTCACTGAACGGTAAATATGTTCAGCGAAATTTATTTTCAGAGATGTCCCTGCCGATGGATTGGCCCGCCGAGGTAAATTATCTAGAGGCGAAGGCCTACTGCAATTGGATGCGGGAGCGCACTGGCGAGCCGGTAAGACTCCCCCTAGAGGCCGAATGGTCTTTGCTGCGCAGTTCAGAACTGGGAGCGACTCCTGGTGAGGGGAATATTAATCTGGAACAATATGCCTCGTCTTGTCCGGTGACGGAAAACCGGCAAGGAAGGCTGTATGATGTCACTGGTAATGTTTGGCAGTGGACAGAATCACCCATCGATGGCTATCCAGGTTTTGCTGTTCATACTTGGTATGACGATTTTTCGACGCCTACTTTCGATGGTAAACACAACTTGATCAAGGGAGGCTCCTGGATATCTACGGGAAACGAAACACTTGCTTCATCACGTTACGCATTTCGCCGACACTTTTATCAACACGCAGGATTTAGAATGGTTATATCTGAGCAAGAGCCAGAAGAACAGCTACAAGATAACGTATACGAAACAGATGAATTGATCGCGCAGTATTGTGAGTTCCACTACGGCAGTGACTATTTTTCTGTTAAAAATTTCCCGGTCGCGTGCATACAGACACTTATGGCCCAGGTGCAAGCTAACAGCATTGCTACAGACAGGGCGCTAGATCTAGGTTGTGCAGTAGGTCGATCCTCGTTCGAACTGGCGAAGAGTTTTCAGCATGTTGATGCTTTAGATTTCTCTGCGCGCTTCGTACAGCAGGGTGCAAAACTGCAGGCACATAATCGACTTCGCTATACGGTTCCAGTAGAGGGCGAAATAGTAGAGTATCGCGAAGTTCTGTTGGATAAGTTAGGCTATGCCGATGTGAAAGATCGAATCAATTTTTTGCAGGGCGATGCTTGTAATTTGAAGCCACAATTCACTAACTACAATGTAGTTTTTGCCGGCAATCTTATTGATCGGCTCTACGATCCAGCGATGTTTCTAAAAGACATACAGCAACGGATACTTTCGGGTGGATTGCTGGTGTTGACCTCGCCTTACACTTGGCTCGAAGAATATACCGACAAAAATAATTGGTTAGGGGGCGTAAAAGTGAATGGTGAGAACTTCAGTACTTTGGACGCACTTAAACAAGAGCTCGCGGACAGCTTTGATTTCGAAGAAGCTGTAGATGTGCCATTTGTGATACGCGAGACAGCTCGCAAGTATCAGCACACCGTAGCTCAGATGACAATCTGGCGTAAGCACTAGACGGATTCAGCAATGAAAATTCGCGCAATGAAGCATCATGATTTTTATGAAAGCCTACCGAGGCGTGCTCGCTATAATCTAAGTGATGCCTGCGGTGCCACAGCTACGTTGCAAGATATTTTGAGCACCGATGAAATTGCGGCGGTAGCATCAGTGCCGTTGATCTACGGCAGTGTAGAGGGTAGAGACGATCTACGGGCTGGCATCTATAGTTTGTATCAGAAACTTTACCCAGAACTAAGCAGCGATAACATAACCGTCTTGAGTGGCACAGAGGAGGGCCTGTTCTCTATCATGGCCTGCATTCTAGAGCCGGAGGACGAGGTGATCGGAATGCTTCCCTGCTATCCTTCGCTTTCTGATCTTCCTGCGTGTTTTGGTGCTGTATTCAAGCCGGTAGAACTAAAATTCGAAAACCGCTGGCAGCCATCCATAGAAGATTTCTCTGCGCAAATCAACGAGCGTACAAAAGCGATAGTCATAAATTCCCCCCACAATCCGACTGGCATGTTGTTGGATCAGAGCTTCATTGATAGCTTAATTGCTCTCTGCCAGCGGCATGATCTGTATCTGATTTCCGATGACGTATTTGCGTTTTCGGATTTTGCTAATATTGGCAGTCAACTCAATGTGCTGAAATATGAAAAGGCGATATTAGCAAATGTACTCTCGAAGACTTTCGGTCTGCCTGGAGTGCGTATCGGTTGGGTTATGACTAGAGATGAAGAGTTAAGTAAATCGATCCGCGACTTGAAGACCTACAACAGTATTTGTCAGTCGCAGCTCGATGAGCAGGTCGCTTGTTTTGTGATGCAAAAAGCGGATGCTCTTATCAAGCGTAATAATAAAATTGTGCGCGAGAATATTGAATTGTTTGATGATTTCATTGCTAACAACGACTTCTTGAGTTGGCATAAGCCTGAAGCGGGAATGTTAGGTCTGGTTCATTCAACAAAACCTCTTAAGCCTTTACTCGAGTCTTGGTTTGAAAAGGAAGTGTTAGTTCTTCCTGGTGAGTTATTCGGTATAGAAGGAGATTACTTTCGCGTGGGCTTTGGTAAAAGAGAATTTTCAGAAGCACTAGCCTGTATTACTGGCTAGTAGAAAGTATGACTAACTTAGAATAGCTATTTTCCCGATTGAGTATTCATATCACGCGTATTGCGTCGACCTCCTAGAGCGGAACCACTACTAGCTGAGTTCGGCGCTTCCCGTTGCATCTTCATCTTTCTGTAA
This sequence comes from uncultured Gammaproteobacteria bacterium, assembly GCA_913060495.1. GTDB lineage: Bacteria > Pseudomonadota > Gammaproteobacteria > Pseudomonadales > Pseudohongiellaceae > UBA9145. Next base: position 153,825 of record CAJXRP010000003.1, read on the forward strand.
CTTCTCTAATACACGGGCTACTGCCTCTGGCGAGCCAGTATTTCTAGCAATGAGGTTGTAGACGACAGGCACTACAAACAATGTCGTTATGGTTGTCATCAATACACCAGAGAAAATAACCGTACCTAGCAATATCCGGCTTTCAGAACCTGCCCCCGTCGCTAGGATTAAGGGTATTGCGCCTACTAAGGTAGACAAGGCTGTCATCAATACTGGGCGCAGTCTCAGGTCACAGGCTTCGATTAATGCCTCGCGAAATTCTTTGCCCTGATCCCGCAATTGGTTCGCAAATTCGACGATCAGAATTCCATTCTTGCTAGCTATGCCAACTAGAATTACCAAACCGATGTTTGAATAGATGTTCAGTGAATTGTCGGTGAGTAGTAAGCCTATCAGTGCGCCTAATACAGCAAGAGGCACCGTGGTCATGATTATTATGGGGTGTATGAAACTCTCAAATTGAGCTGCCAACACGAGAAACACAACCAACAATGCCAATAGGAAGATTGTGGTCAAGCCGCCTGCGGAACTCTTGAGATCCAAAGACTCTCCCTTGTAATCAATCTGTGCATATTCAGGCAGCTCTTCAGCGACTACTGTTTCTAGAAACGTTAAAGCTGTGTCCAGATCAACGCCTGGTGCCAGCCCGCCGGAGATTGTAATCGAGCGAATTCGATTGTAGCGATTTAACGAAGTCGGCCCCGAAGAGTTCTCTATCTGAATCACATTAGCCAGTGGAATCAATGCTCCAGTGGTGTCTGAGCGCACATAGATGTTTCTAAGATCATCCGGCGATGCGCGTTGTGAATCTTCGGCCTGCAAGATCACATCATATTCTTCACCTTGATCGGCGAAGGTGGTGACTCTGCTTTCGCTCATCATCGCCTGCAATGTGCTGCCTATGCCTTGAATGCTAATTCCGAGGTCCGCCGCGCGCACCTTATCGACCGTAACCGAGAGGCTAGGCTTTGTTTCGTTGTAGTCAGAATCTAGCCGTCCGAAAAGTTCGCTCTGTTGTGCCCGAGCGAGCACTGTGTCGCGCCAGCCAACTAGTTCTTCATAGCTTCTGCCGCCGATCACGAATTGTACTGGTTGTCCTCCACCACCACGGGAGAGGCCGGAACGCATAAACATAAATGCCCTAATACCCGGTATTTCATTCCATTTTCCAGTAAGTTCGCGCATCACCGTAGCGGTATCTTTCTCTCGTTCGTCCCATGAAGGCAGAGAAATAATCGTCATGCCGCTATTTACTCCACCGCCGCCGCCCCAGCCTGGCGTCATGGTTACAATATTTTGTACCTCGCCCTCGTCTATATAGGGGAGGACTTGATCCTGAATAGAGTTCACCTGCTGTTCCATATAATTCAAGTTAGCACCTTCGGGACCCTGAATTCTGGCAAAGATTACGCCCTGGTCTTCACTAGGGGCGAACGCCGTAGGCAGTTGTTGAAACAGCAGATAGATTGCGCCAAAAACAAGAATAAGGGAGGCAACTATTAGCCAGCTGAAACGTAAGCAGACCTCTAGCGCGTTGTGGTAGCCACGTTGCAGCCATCTAAAGAATACATCCACGTGATGAGTTAGCCAGCTTTCATGGGCATGGGAAGTTAATAATTTTGAACTCATCATTGGCGTTAACGATAATGCAAGAACACTCGAGATTACGACCGCGCCACAAATTGTGATGGCGAGTTCATAGAACAGGATTCCGAGGTTTCCCTCGAGGAACAATACTGGAACGAATACAGCGATAAGCACTGCTGTCGTCGAAATCACTGCGAAGGCAACCTGTCGCGTGCCATTGTAAGCAGCCAGTAGTGGGGGTTCGCCACCTTCCACGCGGCGCTGAATATTCTCCAGCACAACGATGGAGTCGTCGACTATCAGGCCAACGCATAACACTAGAGCTAGAAGGGTAATTAAGTTTATAGAGAGATCAAAAGCTGAGATCACGATAAAGGAAGAGAGTAGGCAAACGGGAATAGTAATAACGGGTATTAACATCACTCGAAATGAACCGAGGAACATGTAGATAACGAGACTAACCAAGCCCATCGTCATGAAAATTGTTGAGTATACCGATGAGATAGCGTTTTCTATGAACTCAGCATCGCTGGAAGAAACGACCAGATCCATATGCTCGGGTAGGGTTAGTCGGACTTGCTCTGCTAGAGCTTCAGTACCGCGCAACACCGAGAGGCTATTCGCCGTTGACTGCTTGATGATTCCTATACCAACAGCTTCAACTCCATTGCCTTTGTAAATAGAGCGTTCGTTTGCTGAACCTAGCTCTACGCGTGCAACCTCTCCAAGGGTGACAAGAAAATTGTCATTGCCGCGGGCAATAACAAGTCGGGAGAAGTCTTCGGCGCTCTGAAATATTCTTTCAACTCTAACCGAAAATTCCATATTTGCCGATTCGATGCGTCCTGCCGGAAGTTCTATGTTCTCGCGGCGCAGAGCGTTGGCAACGTCGATAACTGTTAGTCCACGAGCGGCGAGGGCGACACGGTCGAGCCAGACCCGCATAGCAAAACCACCGTTGCCGCTTACGCTTACATTAGATACGCCGTCGAGGACTGCAAATTGATCGACTATGTAGCGGTTTGCATAGTCGTTTAGTTCCAAATAGGACATCTGGCTACTTACCAGATTGAAATACTGAATAGGGCGCGCATCACTATCTGCTTTAGCAATCTGAGGAGGATCTACTTCTTCGGGTAGGCTTCGCACCACGCGGGAGATTTTGTCGCGGATATCATTGGCTGCCACTTCGATGTCGGTACCAACTCTGAACTCAACAGAGATTCTTGAGCTGCCATCTACACTGGATGAGTTAATCGCTTCGACGCCATCGATGCCATTGATCTGGTCCTCTATCAGCTCGGTTACTTGGGTTTCAATAATGTCAGCCGAAGCTCCAGGGTAGCTGGTGCTTATGGAAACAACGGGAGGGCTAGTATCAGGATATTCGCGCAGTGGTAGCTGATTAAAAGCCATGATTCCAAAGGCGATAAGCATAAGGCTAAGAACTGTGGCAAAGACTGGTCGCTTGACCGAGACATCGGAAAGAATCATTTTCTATCTCCTCGGCTTAAGTATTGTCGCCAGCAATGATGGGCTTGCCGGGATAGGCGGTTCTGCCTTGAGTTGGCGCAGTGGAATCTGTAGTGCGCACTGTCAGCCCTGGGCGCATTCGAATAACACCTTCGCTAACTATCTGTTCGCCGATTTCTAAGCCGGAAGTAATTTCAACTAGTCCATCACGGCGACGCCCTAGCGCGACAGCTTTCCGCATAACCTTGTTTTCCGCATCAACGGCATAAACATACTGCTGTCCCTGACTTGCAATAACTGATCGTTCTGGTGCGACCATCACAGATTGTTCATTCAATGCTAGTGAGACGGTCATTAGCATGCCGGGGCGAAGCAGGGAATCTGGGTTTGCGATCAGCGCTCTTACGGAAACACCTCGTGTTACTGGATCGATTCGGGAGCCAACCACTCGAATTTCGCCTTCAAAAATTTGCTCGTCATAGACGATGCTCTTGGCTTGAATTATTTGTCCGACGCCTACATCGGCGAGATAAATTTCAGGAATGGTGAAATCCAGCTTGATGATCGACACATCATCGAGGGTAGTTATGACGGTGCCAGGGGTCAGCAAACTGCCTTCGCTGACATTTCTAAATCCGAGGAAGCCACTGAAAGGTGCTCTGACAAGACGATCATCCATGTCCACTAGCACTCCTTCTAATCGGGCGCGCGCAGTTTCAAGTGCGGTGCGAGCCTGGTCGAACTCGTTGTCTGCAACGAGATTATTGTTGGAGAGGTTTTCCAATCGATTGAGCTGCCGCTGTGCTTCGTCTACATTTGCCTGTGCTTCAGCAAGTCGACTTGCTTCCGCTGCATTGGTCAATTCAACGAGGATGTCACCTCGTTCTACAAACTCACCATCTTGAAAACCAATCTTGCTGACAGTTTCCGAAACAGCCGTCGTGAGATTCACTGATTCATTTGCCACCGTGGTGCCTACCGATTCGACTTCGTCGGCAATCACTTGCAAGACTACAGGTGTAAGGGTGACTAACGGCGAGCTGCCACCAAACCTGCTGAAGCCGCTAGCCCCAGAAGGTTCTTCAGTAACTTTGGCGAAAACCATATAGGACAGCAGAGAAGCGCCCATAACTATTATTATCATTACAGGGTGTCGCGTTAGAAATTTCACTAGTTTCCCCGAGGCTTTAGGCCTTAGTTTGTAGATCAGAACAAATGGCGGTTGAATATGACCCCCAAGTTCGATCTGTTCACTCTTAGAATTCTGTTGTATTTGGGTGGGTATTTAGGCGTGTATTTCTATCGAAAATGCCTTGACCCGCATACTATTGGCGTTCAGAGGTACTACGGTGGTAGGGGAGGTTTAGATCACTGATTTTACTGAAAGTTTTTCTAGGAGAGCGTCTCTACTGCCTAGCTTAGCTTTGGGGGGAGTATGCAGTAAAAAGAGCAGAGTATTGCGCAGTCGCATAGGTCGGTGAATTGAATTTTGCGATCTGCAAATAAAAACGCCCCAGACCAAATGTTCCTGGCCTAGGGCGTGAGGAGGCGTTTAACCTTTAAGGTGTAACTGTTACCGGTACGTAGGCGTTAGACCAGCAGCATTGATTGTCGAACTTGCTGTCTGGTGCTTCGAAGTTATCGACACGTAGTCGAATAACGTACTCGCCAGGTTCCCAGAAAGTAGCTTCGGTTTGTACCGTGGTCCACTCGCTCATGCCTTCGCTAGATTTTGCTCGCTCACGGCCGGTTATTTTCTCAACCGAGAAGTCAGGTCTAGCGGGGCCTTGATGCATGACCCACTCTGTACCGAGAGGAAAGATCGTTTGCTCGAGCTCAGGATATTGATCCCGATCACCGCGATCTTGTGCGTAAGCAGTCAAGGTCACAGGCTTTCCAACCGATGCTGTCATTTTCTCAGCGTAGATGCCTTCACGATCCGTGGACACATCGCCATTCATGTCGAATCGAATGCTTGGATTTAGTGAGCCAAGTGCTTGTGCGCCGGCACTCATCTCGTATGCCGTCGATGTGGTTCGCCCAGGCACTGAATAGTTAAAGCCCTCGTGCTTTATAGTCCACACCACTTCGGTGTCAGCCATCTCTGCTGGCACCGTTACCGCGAACACTCCGCGCTCTTGGATTCCAACAAAGCCAGGTCGGCGATATACGGGAAAGTGCGTAGGCTGTCCTCCATCGAACATGGGTGGTTCGATGAAGTTGTTAGGGCCGAGTGGAATGTCGACGATCTCTTCGCGGTTTCGATTTACGAAGCCGAAGATCATTGTCACAGAGTTGTCTGCATTCTTTATCCAGCCGTTGAACATGGGGCCTATTAAGTCGCCGCTGGCTTTGCGTGACGCTAAAGGGTAGTCGCGCAAATGAGTCGGCAGCTGAGCATAGAGTGGTGCTGCTATTAATCCCATGAGGGCAACAGCAAGGACTCGGGTAGCTATTTGTCTAGTCTTTTTCATTGGCCTCCTCCTGATCCAGCTACAGTTCTTTGCTCGCGTTCTTCTTGTTCAGCAAGCATCTTCTCGTAGCCATCGTCGTCTAGGTGAGTGACAGCAATCCAGGCGTGTGACATCTCATCTGTAGTTCTTTGGCCTGCACCAACCCATTGATCTGGATCTGGGTTGCGTGGGTTAGCCGCAGTGTTGTCGAACCATGAAGTGAGGATGATCGTTGCGCCGGCTGGAATAAGCGGCTGAAAACCATCTTCATAGGTATGGCTGTGGTTCCAACCAGCGTTCCAGTTGGAAGCTTGGCTAAGCACTTCGCGTCGACCAGATTCAGGATCGAATACTTCCATGGACATCGCTACGCCACGTAGGTGCAGATGCGGCTGCCAGCTGTCGATACGAACCGGGTGGTCGAAAGAGTGAAAACCCTGAGTCATTAGCTTGCCGTGAGGAGGTATCAGGTAGTCGCCGCCACCATCTAGCATGTAAAGGCGTAGGTCCTGAGGAAAAGTCTCCGCTACATCAAACTCATCTTCTTCATCGTAATACCAGATACCGACCGTTACTTGGTCATCAGGCACTGCATTTCCATCTGGGTAGTAGTGAATGCTCCAGCTTACCTTGGAGTTTTCAGGTACGGTTCTGCAGGCACCATCAGGAACCTTCTCGCCGAGTTTGCCATAGGCGTACTCGGATAGGCGGCCATAGGTTTGCCATTCACCGTTCTCATCTTGCGTTAGGAAGTGAGAGTTTGCGTGGTGAGTAGAGCCATGCGCTGCTGCCGAAGGCAGAGTCTCAACCGCCTTGATGCAGCGGGCCTCAGTGATTCCGGATGGAACCTCGGGCTCCCACCACAGATCTTGACCTGCCGCGGGAACATCCCATGGCGTTGACTGGATGATATGGTCTGGTTGACCTAGCTCGTCGGCTAAGCGCCATTCGCCGACAACTGGATATTCCTTAGCGGCCGGTAGATCTTCGAGGTTACCCATTGGGGAGCCTGCGTCTACCCATGCCACTAGCGTGTTGATGTCTTCATCAGACATGCGCCAGTCATCTTTAAGTTCTTGAACGCCGATATCATGATCGTACTGGTAAGGAGGCATCTCACGCTCTAATACCTTCAAGCGAATCAGAGGTGCCCAAGGACGAATCTCTTCATAGCTAGTGAAAGACATAGGGCCAATCTGGCCTGGTTGGTGACAGATTTGGCAGTTGTCTTGGATGATTCTTGATACTTCTTTAGCGTAGGTTGGGTGTTCACCCGCAGCTTCTTGGGCACTTGAAAGTGCCGGCACCATTGCTAAGGCTGAAAATAGCCCGAGTAAGTTAGTTTTTTTCATGCTCCTCTCCAATTAAAAACAAATGTTATTTCTGCTGTGCCACTGCTACGTGGCTTCTTTAGGTTTCTTTACGTATTTTCTGCAAGTAGTGTATTTCGCTGGGCAGTGCTTTTATTGATCTAAATCAGGGTAATCCGCGGCGAGGCCTTCTGAGTTGTAACAATGTTTTACAGTGAGGCGCAGGAGTGAGGATTGTTCTTCTAAGACGTTGATTTTGGGGGTTAGCGCGGCAGAGAGAAGTGTTTCTGCTGCGCAAATTGCGGCTTCCAGTAAAGCGCTATCTCGAAAAGTGGCGATTGAAATTGAGCGAGGGCGCGCAGTGGGTAAGAGAGGTAAGTCAGGGCCAGTTTTTCGAGTAGTTCTATGAATTCTGTGAGTCAATTTCTTCGGTTTACAGGCTGATCATGCGCACGCGGATTCCTGCTTAAATTCTTAGACTTCAATCGTGAGCTACGCTCTGAGCAGAATATTTTTGTTCCACATCAACATACATCTATCTATGTAGGTAGTTGCACCAGCTTCAATTGACTTCCAATTGATAGAGCGTAGCTTGAATTTTAGGAGTGAGCAGCTGGTGGTAATGATTCCTCGCAATATCTGTATGGATCATTTTTTTTGAGTATCTGCAGCATGATCATTTCAAGTTGTTACTTCTATGATGCAATTTGAAAAAACTAACTAGAAGGGGATGAGAATAATGAAGATCAACCTTAGGGAATTGTTTGTGGCGGCGTGTTTATGCCTGCTTTCATTCGCTGCCTCTGCGCAGTCAGAGAATCCATTTATCGGAACCTGGGATCTCGATGCGGCTAATTCCGATTTCGGTGATGCACCGGTTCCAAACGACATGATTCGAACCTATATAGAGACAGGTGGCGGCGGCTACATGTATCTGCTGGTAACTATAAATCAAGACGGTTCCATCGGTGGTAGCTCAGCTAGCTATCGATACGATGGCGCAAGCAATTCAATTGCTACAGTCGGCGGAGCTGGCGCTCAAACTACTATTTCCTACTTTCAGGTAAATGGCAGGACAGTGGAATACACCATCAGAAACGCTGGCAGAACCTCACAGATTGGCGCGAAAACACTCTCGCCGGACAGTAGGGTGCTGACTATAGTCATCCAGAACATTAACGCAGAAGGTGGTAATAGCAGCAGTCAAATCCTGCGCTTCATCCGACGTACATAAATGAAGACGGTTACTGGGCTCCAGAGGCCTAAATATAGAGGCTAGAGTGAAAATACAGTAAAGAGTTTTTGCTCTGGCCTTTTCCTAGAATATCTCCCTACAGCCACCAAATTTCCTCGGATTGACGCTTGCAATCTGTCGATTAACTCTCCGCTATCCGGCTAGAATAGCAGGCATTGGACAATGCTCTGATTTGGATATACTGTGCATGCTTTCTGCACATAATAAGGAGAATTTTCAATGAGCAAGCCTAAAATCGCCGGGATCGCAGTCGGCCTATTATTACTGGTCGTGGTGGTAGGTTGGGCGTCCACTGCTCCCTATCTCAGCAATTCAGGACTCGGCCGCACGCCGGGCATCTTCATAGGTGGAACGATCACTCCAGCTCCGGCGGACTTCTCGCCTCTTAATGAGAGTGTTCGCGGTCCTATGATGTTCAAGCTCAGCGGTTTTCCGCCATTCGTTAATTACCTCTCTTGGGTAGGTATGCCAGACGGCGTCATCTCGGCGACCCGTCCGGACAATGGCTATTGGGAGCGACGCGTCAACGCAAATGGCGGTGATGGCTTGTTACGCATAGGCGAGGCGACCTATGAGATGACGGCTAACGAGGTTTTTGGTGAGGAACGCCTTGAGATGATGAGACTGTGGGCAGCCAAATCGGGCGGAAGATCGCTTGATGACCCAGCTTACCCAGGCTCTGAGCCGCTTCGCGAATGGAAGGTATTCTTCTGGACTCCTCGCTAGGGATAATTGAACTATCGGCAGTAGAATCCGCACTCTGTAGATTCTAGAAATTTATGCTGGGGGTGAGATTGAGAACATCTCATATCTTGCCTGCAGCATGAATTTGCAATTTAAGCACCCAGCCACTCTACCGCTTTGTCTTCATCTTCCAAATCGAATGCTTTCATCTGGACGCCGGGAATGAGCTTCCCTTCGATCTCAGACCACGTTTGTATCCAGTCTTGATCACAAACTACGGCTATTCGATCTATATTTCGAATCATCCGAAATATTTTTGGCAGGTTCGCTAGTTCTACACCTATAGCCCCCATCGTGGGCATTTCTAATTTGCCTACTCGGTATAATAGGAGTCCGTGCTCCATGTTTTCAATCGCTGAAAACATTTCATCCAGCACTGTCGTCATCTGAGCGCTATCGATTTTTCCGCTAAATTCCACATCTATTCGATTGTCGCTCATCTTAGTGATGTTCATCATAGCTGCTCTCCTTAACTAATCACTTGATACAGTGTAAGCAGGGGATACTAGCTGCTAATTGAGGTGTATCAATTGCGACCAAATGGACTAAGTCCGAAATGTCGTATTTATTTAGCAAATAACCCGGCTTCGATATCTCTAAATGCTTTGAATTCGAGAGCATTCCCTGAGGGGTCTGTAAAAAACATAGTGCCCTGTTCCCCCGGTTCACCTTTGAAGCGGACATAGGGTTCGATGATAAAACCGTCGATAAATTCTGTCACTGAGTTTGCCAAGGCTTCCCAGTCTCCGAAATTAAGTATCACGCCAAAATGTGGCACGGGTACGCCGTGGCCGTCTACGCCATTGGCAATGCTAGGCACCTTGCCAGATTTTCCGATAGCCGGATTGAGATGAGTGACCAACTGGTGTCCAAATAAATTGAAATCGATCCATTCCTGCGCGCTTCGACCTTCTGGCAGGCCCATTTTTACACCATAAAAATCCCTAGCCTCATCGATATCGCGCACTTGAATAGCTAGGTGAAAAGGGGTGAGTGTCATAGTGTCTCCGGAAATTAACTGGATTGTCTCAATAGGATTACAGTCAAAATACAGCAGTTTCAGGGCCGGGAGAAGTGCTCTTTCCTGCCCAAGGATTATTGTTAGAAGCAGGGCCGTAGTAGCACTATCTCGGTGATTTCGAGGTGTGTGGTCAACGATGTTTGATATTTATCGAGCTGTCCGTTGAAACTGCTGTATTTTTGCTCTGACCCCGTTTATTTTACGTAGGATACATACAGTATCCGGAGAGTCATAAATGATAATAATAAAACGACTAGTTTCACCAATCCTTCTAAGCATCGCTGCGCTTGTCTGTGTTCCTTTGGCTCTGGGCCAAACTGGCACTAGCGTAGAGCAGGGGGACTGGCCCTACTATCACGGCAGCGAGACTTCCCTGCGCTATTCACCGCTGGATCAAATAAACGCAGATAATGTTGCTGATCTGGAGATAGCATGGCGATTCTCCACGGAAAATTTTGGCCCCTCGGCGGATTTCGTCAATCCATCCACACCACTAGAAGTTGATGGTGTTTTGTACGCGAATATCGCCAGCACCCGAAACGTGGTGGCCCTAGATGCGAAGAATGGCCAGGTACTGTGGCTGTGGAGATCTCAAGAAGGCGATCGATTCGATCATGCGCCTCGCAAGGGCGCAGGCCGAGGTGTAGCGTTCTGGCGCGATGGTGACGAGGCGCGGGTAATAGATGTCACGCCTGGATATCAGTTGGTGTCACTGGATGCAGAGACCGGTATTCCCGATCCCGCTTTTGGCGACAATGGCATCGTGGATCTGTATCTGGGCTTACGTAATGCCGATGATCCACGCTATCCCTATCCGGATATTGGTCTTTCCGCACCACCCTTAGTGATGAATGATGTCATCGTGGTAGGGGCGGCGCACAGAACCGGCGGTCGACCTCGATCGAAGTTCAACACCAAAGGCGATATACGCGGTTTTGATGTGCACACCGGTGAGCTACTTTGGACTTTTCATACTATTCCAGAACGCGGTGAGGTTGGCTTTGAAACCTGGCTAGACGAGGGTGTGGAATTCACCGGCAATTCGGGTGTTTGGGCTCCCATATCCGGTGATTCAGAATTGGGTATTGTTTATCTACCCGTAGAAGATCCCACGGGTGACTATTATGGAGGCGACCGACCGGGAGCCAATCTGTTTTCCAGTGGCCTAGTGGCGCTTGATGTTAGAACTGGTGAGCGCAAATGGCACTATCAGTTTATCCATCACGATATCTGGGATTGGGATGTTCCCTCTGCGCCTTTAATCACCGATCTACCTAACGGGCGTAAAGTGGTTATGTCGGTCACTAAGCAATCTTGGGTGTACGCCTTCGACAGAGTAACCGGCGAGCCTATATGGCCGATTGTCGAGCGAGAAGTTCCTGCGGGAGACGTGCCGGGTGAATGGTATTCTCCGACTCAGCCTTTCCCGACTCATCCGGCTCCATTCGAGAGGCAGGGGTTCACCGAAGATGATCTGATAGATTTTACGCCGGAGCTTCGTGCCCTGGCGCTGGAGGCAGTCAAAGATTTTCGTCTCAGCCCCACCATGTATACGCCACCATCGCTAGCTAATGCGCCGGACGGTACACGTGGTCTGCTTAGCCTGCCTTCCTCCACGGGTGGTTCCAACTGGGAGGGCTCAGCTCTCGATCCAGAGACTGGAATTCTGTACGTGCCATCGAGGACTCAGCTACAGGTACTAGCGCTGGCAAAGAATGAGGAGTCCGACATCGACCTAAGTCAGGGCTTCGGTGTTCGCGTACCTCGTATACAAGGGCTAGAAGTTGTTAAGCCACCCTACGGTCGTATCACTGCGATCGATATGAACTCGGGGGATCATCTCTGGATGATTGCTAATGCCGACACGCCGGATCGTATAAAGAATCACGCGCTGCTGGAAGGTGTTGATTTGCCGCGCACAGGTGTGCCGACACGATCAGGCATCTTTGTGACGAAGAGCCTGCTGTTCCAAGCTGAAGGCACTGGCGCGGCTGGCGCTAGTCCGATCTTCCGAGCTATCAATAAAGATACCGGTGAGATTGTTGCCGAAATTGACTTGCCGTTTAATCAAACAGGCTTGCCGTTTACTTACGAGCACGAAGGCAAGCAATACGTGGCGATGTTCATGGGTGGTGCAGGAAATCCTGCGGAGCTAGTAGCGTTCGCTTTGCCTGATTAATTCAGAAAGTTAATGGCGGTGCTCGTAGCCTGAGCTGCGTTTAGGAAAGGAAGTATTGGGAGGCCTTAGTAGGTTTTACAATGCTTCCTTTTTCAATTATGACATTCTGAAATACGCCGTATTTTTACTCTATCTCCGAGGGCTGATCCCAATTACTAATATCTGTCTGTTAGACTTCGTGGTAATGCCGTTATTTAAACTCTCTGCAAGGTCAGACCAATGATGCAGGCAATTCTCTCCTGCGCTGTCATTGCAGTGCTGATCGTCTCCTTAGCATTGGTATGGCGCTGGGGAAACTTAATCCTAACAGGGCAAATGCCTACGCGTTTTTTCGCATTCTTTGCAATACTGTTCACGTCCGGTCTGGATGTCGGCTTGATTATGTTTCCGCTGACTGAGTTTCCAATCTATGAGACTGAGGCGGTCTATGGTTTTACCAATCCCCTTGCAATCGAATTCGGATTTTGGGGATTTCTGATCTGGGTTTTCTATTTCCTAACCACATGCTATTTCTGCATCATCGAGCCGCGGTTGAAAATATTCCAGATACCTTGGGTGAAGCTAGTGAATAATATAATCATTATTGCCACCTGTGCTTTTACCGGCTTTCTATTTCTACAATACCTGCCCAGTTATGTAGAGGGCATAACGCCTTTCGTTCGGTTTTCGTTGGTTGCGCTAGTTGTGTTGGCAGCCGTGTTCTCCAGTACCGATATTCGCTATGTGAAAATTCTAAGCCTGTCTTCAGCCTGGTTGTTCTTTGCGCTAATTGCGGTTATGTGGGCGTTTGGGGGGTTGGGATTAAGCGGTCTAGCTACAAACCTTTTTCAGATCGGCGACTATTTTGTGAATATTCATCGCTTTGTGCTGCCATTTTCTGATTACCATGCGTTCTATCTGTTCTGGTGGTTTGCATGGAGTATCATGATTGGGCAATTCGTTTCGCGCTTCGTGGATGGGTTGCGAACTTGGCAGCTTCTTCTCGCGCTCTTGCTTATACCATCCATACCAATTTCTCTGTGGTTCTCAGTTCTGTTTGGGGTCTACGAGCAGGGGCTTGATGTTTCTGGTCTCATGAATGGCTTCATGGTGGTGGTGGGAATAATTTTCGTGGTGAATTCTCTAGATTCATTAACGAGGCTGTATACCGACAATCTTCAACTAACGGTAGATCGTCTCGGCAAGTTGAAATACATCGCGACGCATTGGCTATTGTTATACAGCCTGATTCTTTTCTATCAGTTCACACCGCTGCAGATTGAGTGGATCGGTTTGGTAGTGATAGGCCTGTATTTGGCCATCACGGTGTTGGTAATTCTTCGTAGGAAAATGTTGGTTGAGCCAGCAAATGGATAAAGCAAAATAGTATGGATGAATTTGATTTCGTAATAGTGGGCGCGGGTTCGGCAGGCTGTGTACTGGCGAACAGACTTTCTGCCGATCCAGAAAACCGAGTGTTGTTGGTAGAAGCGGGCGGGAGTGATCGTAATATTTTTGTGCAGATGCCCACAGCCTTGTCTTATCCCATGGCGATGGATAGATTCAATTGGGGCTATCACTCTGAGCCAGAGCCGGGGCTCGATGGTAGAAAGATAACTTGTCCGCGGGGCAAAGGTCTCGGTGGCACCTCAACAATCAATGGCATGGTATACGTGCGCGGCAATGCCCACGACTTCGAAGAATGGGAAAGTTTAGGGGCTAAAGGCTGGGGCTATCGAGACTGTCTACCTTACTTCAAGCGTGCCGAATCTTGGATTGGAGGCGGCGACGACTACCGTGGTGCAGATGGACCTCTAGGCGTGTGCGGCGGCAACGATATGCGCCTTAACCCTTTGTATCGTTCTTTTGTCGATGCAGGAGTAGAGGCCGGCTATCCTGAAACGAAAGATTACAACGGTGAGTATCAAGAAGGTTTTGGTCCGATGCATATGACGGTGCGAGGTGGAGTGCGCGAATCTACAGCGCGGGCTTATTTGAAGCCCGTTATGCATCGATCGAACCTCACAGTCATCACTAATGCATTGGTGCAGCGTGTCGAGTTTGATGAAAAACGTGCTACAGGCATAACTCTTAAAACGAAGGGCAGCATAAAATCTATCTGTGCAACGCGAGAGGTAATTCTAACCGCAGGCGCTATCGCTTCACCCATGCTGTTACAACTTTCTGGAATTGGTGGCGAAAAGAACTTGAAAGAAGCTGGTGTAGAGACAATTCACCCGCTATCCGGTGTCGGTGAAAATTTGCAAGATCACCTCGAAGTGTATTTTCAGTTTCATTGTAAGCAGCCTGTAAGTCTAAACAATAAGTTGGGTTTGTTCAGCAAGGCGCTGATAGGCGCCAGGTGGTTGCTGTTTAAGGATGGCCTAGGGGCAAGCAATCATTTCGAGTCTTGTGCATTTATTCGTTCGAAGAGAGGATTGAAATCACCGGATATTCAGTACCACTTTTTACCTGCTGCGATGCGTTATGACGGCACGCCTTCTATTGCTGGGCATGGTTTTCAGGTTCACGTAGGGCCGAATAAGCCTAAGAGTCGAGGGCGCGTGAGGATAACGTCAGCGGATGCGGCAGTCGCTCCAAGTATTCTCTTCAATTACTATCAGGCTGATGAAGACATCGAAGCCTGGCGGCAATGTATTCGTCTAACTCGGGAAATTATGCAGCAACCAGCCATGGATGAATATCGCGGCGAAGAGATTCAGCCGGGGGTCGACGTCAGTAGCAATGCTGAGATAGATGCCTGGGTTAAACAGAATATTGAAAGTGCCTATCATCCTGCTGGCACTTGCAAGATGGGAAAGGCTAGCGATCCGAGCGCGGTTGTCGACAAGGATTGTCGCGTGCATGGACTGAAGAATTTAAGAGTAGTAGATGCCTCGGTTTTTCCAACTTTACCGAATGGCAACATCAATGCGCCGGTAATCATGGTGGCAGAGAAAATTGCTGATGTGATTTTGAAGGTTGATCCACTCCCTGCTGCCACAGTTGCTGTCCATTTGCCTAAGGATTGGCAAAATCAGCAGAGAGAAGGACGCCCCGTAAGAGATATCGAGTAATCTTCACCAGAAGCAAAGATTGCCGAGTTGGCTTGCCGTTCTGCTAATTGAATCGAGCAGCTAATTAGGTAGAATCAATGACCATTGCCTCTTATGCGGTGGAATTGGGCTGATAGCGAAGCCCAGACCCGTAATTTAGACTTCGTGCTATTTATAGCGCCCTCAGGAGATAACCTTGAACAATTCCTCCCAATACCCCAAGCCTCGTTTTCTTTCTATTGTTATAGGCATCATAGGTGCTCTCTTGCTGTGGATGGGAGTCTTGCTGCTGGGGGCGGGCGGTTCGCTCTATTATGCTTTCGCTGGGATTGTGCTTTTAGTCAGTGCCGTCTTTCTTTTTCGGGGAGATGTGCGGGGTGCACAGTTGTACGGAGCTTTCCTGCTGTTTACCTATATCTGGGCTTTGTATGAATCGGGTCTGGATGCCTGGGCGCTGATGCCACGTGTCGCCATGTTCAGCGTGCTAGGTCTCTGGTTCCTCCTGCCTAGAGTTCGGAGAGGCTTGTTGCAAGCGGAACCAGCGCCCCTGTTTCAGCAACGATCAACGCAGGCAACATTAGGTGGCTTAGCGCTGCTCATCGTCGCCTTGTTTGTCAGTAGAGGGTATGAAGTTGGTATGCCTAGCGCGGCTGGAACCGGACAGGTAAATAATGCGACGGGAGATTGGGCTAATTATGGCTCCTCCAAAACGGGCACTCGCTATGCCGCAACCGATCAAATAAACATTGAGAATGTAGGCCAATTAGAAAGGGCGTGGGAAATTCGTACTCGCGTACCCGGGGCATTCAAAGGTACGCCAATCCAGATAGATGACGGCCTGTATATGTGCACGGGCCAGAATATAATTCTTGCTCTGGATCCGGACACCGGTGAGGAGCGCTGGCGTTTCGACCCTGATCTTCAATCGCCGAAGATAGGCTTCTGGGATACCTGTCGCGGTGTGACTTACTACGACAATCCAGAGCCAAATTCGGCGGCCGAGTGTGCAGAACGTATCTTTACCGCGACGACCGATGCTCGCTTGATAGCGGTAGACAAGAACACTGGCCTGCCCTGCAGTGGTTTCGGCGTCAACGGTGAGATTAGTTTGCTAGATGGCATGGGCGAAGTTGTTCCGGGTTTCTATTTCGTGACTTCACCACCCACTATAGCCAATGACGTATTGGTTCTAGGTGGCTGGGTGCTGGACAATCAGATGACGCAAGAACCATCTGGTGTAGTGCGCGGATTCAATCCTATGACGGGTGAGCTGGTTTGGGCTTGGGATATGGGGCGTGAAGATCGAACTGGTTTGCCGGAGCCTGGCGAGAACTATACGCGGGGAACGCCGAATGTGTGGAGCCTGACTAGTGCCGATGAAGAGCTTGGTCTTATCTATGTGCCAACAGGCAATGCTACTCCAGATTATTTCGGCGGACACCGCAGCGAAGCCATGGAGAAATACGCTAGCTCCATCATTGCACTCGATGCGCGAACCGGTCGAGTTAGATGGAGTTTTCAAACAACGCATCACGATATCTGGGACTATGATGTGCCCGCGCAGCCGACGTTAGTAGATATTCCTGTTGATGGTGTGATTCGTAAGGCCGTTGTCGTCCCTACCAAGCGCGCAGAAATTTTTCTTCTCGATAGAGAGACGGGCGAACCACTTGCTGAGGTGGCAGAACTGCCGACACCACAGACAGATATTCCAGAAGACTTCACTAACCCGACTCAACCTTTCTCGGTGGGCATGCCTTCCTTTGCACAAGAGCGGCTAACCGAAGCTGACATGTGGGGCATCACGCCATTCGATCAAGCAGCCTGCAGACTGCAGTTCAAGCGCATGCGCTATGAGGGCCCTTTGACGCCGCCAACTACGGGGTACGGTTCTCTGTACTATCCAGGTGTTGCCGGTGGAATGAACTGGGGCAGTGTTGCCGTGGATGAGGTTAATCATCTAATGGTGGTTAACACCATGAACAATCCCTCGGTGGTTCGTCTGATACCTAGAGAAGATGTTAGGGAAGGTGAAGGATTTGGTATCGGTGGTGCGCAGGCTGGCACTCCCTATGCGGTTTTTTCTTTCTTCTTTCTCTCGCCAATATTCGCACCCTGCATTGAACCACCCTATGGCGAGATGGCCGTAGTTGATTTGGCATCTCAGGAATTATTGTGGAGACGGCCACTCGGTACGGCTAAGGAGCAAGGCCCTTTAGGCATTCCTAGCAGATTGCCTCTGCCTATGGGTATGTTCTACAACGCTGGTTCAATAGTCACTGGCGGTGGTTTAATCTTTAATGCCGGCGTAGTGGATAGCAAAGCCCGTGCTATAGATGTTCTCACTGGCGAGGAAGTGTGGACCGACGGCCTACCCGGATCATCGACAGCGACTCCGATGACTTACGTAAGCCCGACTACGGGTAAGCAGTATGTCATCGTTACTGTAGCCGATGGCGGTGGTGAGCTGCAGCTCGAGGCGGCAGTTGACGACGATGTTGAAACGGGAGATGTGCCAGGTGGCTATGTGATTGCTTATAGCTTAGCTGACTAACAACTGCTGGCTCTGACTAAGATTTATAACGCGCTGAATAGGTGGTCAAAGATTGATTCCAGCATTCAGCTTAGATGATTTTTTATTAGGGGATAAGAACGACATGCGACATTTTTTGAATAGAGACTTAGCAACACTGCTTAGCGGATTCTTATTTTTGATATCTGCTTCGCTATCGAATGCTGACATAGATCAGGCGCGCTTGGATGCCATTGCGGCTGACATGCAATCTCGAATTGATGGTGAACGGCTCTCCGGCGCAGTCATAATGATTGCCCAAGATGGAGAGCTGCAGATGAGTGAGACTTTCGGTTATCAGAACGTGGAAGATCAGCTCCCTATGAATATGGATACCATCTTTCGAATCTTTTCCATGACGAAGCCAGTCACCGGCACTGCGCTGATGATTCTCCATGATGAAGGTAAGTTTCAGTTAAGCGACCCTGTTTCTAAATACATTCCCGAACTAGCCAATGTGCAGGTTGCAACGGGCAGCGATGCGGATGGCGGCTTTATCACTGAAGCGGCTAATCATGAGATGACTATTCAGGAATTGATGACTCATACCGGTGGCATTATGTACGTTCCGCCTCTGTCGAGTGGGCCAGTGCCTTTAGCCATGATAGCTGCAGGTATTATGCGGCCCGATATTGTATTGGCAGACCAGATAGATAGCCTCGGTGAACTACCTCTTGGTTATCAGCCAGGTACGCAGTGGGAATACAGCTATTCCGTCGATGTGCAGGGCTATCTCGTTGAAGTTTTGTCGGGTCAGACTTTTGATAACTTTCTCGCGCAGCGAATCTTCGAACCACTGGGAATGGTAGACACAGGTTTCTTTGTGCCCGCCGACAAGGCCCATCGTCTAGCGAGACAGTACAACCAGGCTACAACCGGCGGTCTTACTCGAACAGATACTGGTCAGTTTCTCACTAAGCCGAAATTTTTCTCCGGCGGTGGCGGGCTAACCTCAACTGCTAGCGACTACATGAAGTTTGCGCAGATGCATCTCAATAAGGGTGAGCTGAATGGTGTGCGAATTTTGTCTGAGGACGCGATTGCGATAATGCGCAGTAACCTCCTTCCCGATGGCATCGACAATATTGCCAACATCTATCCGGGCAACGTCTTCGGAGTGGATTTTGCTGTAGTAAGCGATTCGGATGCGTTCAACGGCGCCCCTGAGGGCACCCATTGGTGGTGGGGTATTGCCGGTTCATGGTTCTGGATCGATCCTGTGCAGAATATAATATTCGTCGGCATGATACAGAACGATAATATTTTCTATTCTATACAGACTCACGGAGCCATGCGCAGCTTGCTGTATCAGTAGAGTCAGCTAAGTATTGACGGACTGCGACGCCAATCCACAAGGAAGTGGAACAAGTTCTGTTCGCGCACCACAATAAGGCGTATAGTCTCCACTAGTCCCTTCGTATATCGAGCTTACCGGCCTTCTAGCCTCTATTCTTGCTAATACGCCCCCTTGTCTACAGGCGAGTGGGGGCCGTTCTCCTGTTCGTGTTTAGTTTTCTATTGCTATCACCGTAGTCGCCGTACCGCTGTAACTCCTTTTTCTGGTTGATCTGAAACCGTTCGAGGAGTTTTCGTCATCTAAAAATTAGCTACAAATACCTTTATAAGAATCGCGACAACGGTTTGGGAATTATTGTCTGCGCTCGCATGTCGATGGCGGACCTAATTGTCCAAGAAATTAATTAATTATCAGGATCACCATGTCATCACAAGAAAACAAGCATGTAGAGAGTCAGCCCACCATTCTCTCCTATGTAAGGGATCTCCCTAACTTATGTTCTCTGGCAGGGCTGGCCTGTACGGTATCGGCTATTTACTTGAGTATTCTGGGGATCTATTACGGGGCAATGATTGGGATGATTTGGGCAGTCGCTTTCGACTGGGCCGATGGATTAATCGCTCGAAAAATGACAGGTCGGACTGGCAATGACCGAACCTTTGGTGGCCAGCTTGATGTAGTGATCGACATCGTAAGTTATGGAGTGACGCCGGCGATCCTTCTGCTAAGTTATGGAGGGTTTGAGCCAATCTATCTTGTGGGGGCATTCATCGTACTTGCAGCAAGTGCGATACGGCTTAGTTACTTTAGTACCTATGGTCTTTCTGCGGATTCGAAGTACACGGGTCTAGCTCTCGATAACAACAGCATAGTTCTGGTGTTCCTGTTCCTCTTCGATAGCTTTTTTAGTGAAGCGAATTTTTCGCTTGTTCTCTATGGAGTCTGCGTAACTCTTGCAGCACTGAACGTGTCACAAATTAAGACCCCGAAATTTTCTGGAAACCCTATCAGTGTTTATGTTCTTTCTGTCTATACCCTTAGCATTACAGGTATTTATGCATGGCGGCTCTTATAGAAACCGATTGGTAAGCTCTACACTTAATGAATAAGCGCACAAAAATAGGAATTGGATAATAGATGATTGTATATACCGTAGGTACTTTCGATATGTTGCATGTAGGACATCTTGCATTGCTGGAGCATTGTCAGACACTAGGTAGTGTTGTGGCGGTCGGTGTTGCCTCTGATCAGGTGGTGAATTCTTATAAGCCGAACAAGCCTGTTATTCCACTAGATCAAAGAATGCAGATGCTAAAAGCTCTTAGCTGCGTGGATATAGTAAGGCCGTATTTTGAGCTTGAATATGTCTCTGGTTGCAAAGAGGTTGGTGCAGATATTTTTGTCGTAGGAGAGGACTGGGGACACGAGACGCATAACATCGATGTTGAGGCATATCTAAATAGTGTAGAGAGCAAGATAGTGAAGGTGCAGTACGATCTACGAACTTCATCTACGCAGATAAAGCAGATGGTTAGGACTCAGCCAGGAAAGGGCAGGAGTTTGGGTATGCCGCTTACTGGAGCAGTAGCTAACGAGACTCATTCTACAGCAAGATACTAAAGCCGGCCGAACGAAGAATAATTTCTTAATCAGAATAACCCGCTGCAGTGCGGTCAGGAGAAGCTATCATGAGTAAAGAGAAAAAGAGTCACAAAGAAGCAAAAAAGAAGGCCCTTCTAAACCCGAAAGAAAAGAAGGCAGCGAAGGCGGCAGCCAAGCAAGGAAAGAATGTTCTTGGTAACTAAAGCTGCCTAGGACTATGGTTGAGCGAGTTGCATCTAGTACTGTCTACAAGGCTTTGGCAAACCTAGCGCGGTGATTCAACTGACCAATAAAGGTGTGGATGTCGGAAATGGTAGAGCGCCAGTGCTCTTCCACTCGGATCTCGTCTTGAGCTTGCCGACCAAATACGACGACCTCATCTCCGGAGTTAATTCCCTCCCAGCCATCGGTCACATCGACCATAGTGGTATTCATCGACATGTTTCCGACCGTGGGATAGCGGTTGC
Organism: uncultured Gammaproteobacteria bacterium; assembly: GCA_913060495.1. GTDB lineage: Bacteria > Pseudomonadota > Gammaproteobacteria > Pseudomonadales > Pseudohongiellaceae > UBA9145. The sequence continues at coordinate 174,820 of CAJXRP010000003.1, forward strand.
CACCGATTAAGACTTCCACCAGGTCAGCAGGAATTCCGTTAACTTTTCCGATAGGGATATTCGCCAGATAGCTGTCCCGTTGCAGTATGTAGTTACTGCCATACCCCACGGCGCTACCCTTGGGATAAAAAACAACTTGGCCTATTCTCGAATAGACCGACATCAATTGTTGTAGCGCCTGCGGCGCCTCCTTCTCCAACTTCTCCCCGAAAACTAACGAGCCAATGCGCACCATATCCAGATGCGCTTCTGGCAGACGTAGAGTCGTGGACGTATTTGCCACATGGAGAAGAATATCGCGTCGCTCGAAGTCGCCATTCTCAATAATCCAATCGGCCGCTTCCAGGAAGCGCGTCAGCGCGGTACGTGTATCTGTAATATCTTCCGCATCCGCATTAGGGAAATGAGTCATGATTCCTGCTATTTGAATATTCTCCAGCTTCAGTAGTGAAAGCAGTTGCTCTCTTATTGCCGGGACGTTTAAGTCGAATCCGTTCCTGGACATCCCGCCGGTATTCAAATTCAAGTGGATCTTTATGTTTCGGCCTTGTTGCACGCCCAGCTCTGAAAGAAGCTGCGCCATTTGAAGATTGCCAACCATTTCTTCAACGTCGCCGTATACGTCTCGATTCGAATGTGTCTGAAGAAGTTCGTCATTGCTTGCTAGTCTCAAGCGTACGATTGGCGTGTTCAGATGCATACTCCGCATGGTTGCTAAGGAGTGATTCTCTGTAACGCCGAAATAATTAGCACCTGCCATCTCAGCAATGTTCGCGAGCATTTCCAAGCCATGTCCGTAAGCGTCGGATTTAATGACCACCATCATTTGAGTGTCGTCGCCTAGGAGTTGCGTTCTAAGCAATTGTATATTTTCATAGAAGGCTAGTTGATCAATTTCAATATAGGTGTGAGGCCGTTGATCTATACCGGCCTGTTCTCTGCCGGAATCTTCAATATGATCGAGTAGGGCCTGTGGACTAGTCTGGGCACTTAGACTATTAACTGCCAATAGTTGCAGCGCAAGAATGAGAAAGAAACTACGTGGCGTAGTGAAATTAGTTTTCATCTGCTTATGACCTTTATGTAGAGAGGCGACTAATCGTTTTTCGCATTCTGTCGGCGAATGATTTTTCCAGGGCGGGCGTCTGTAACTCTGCCCTTATCCCAAACAAGTTCTCCGTTTACCCATACGGCGTCAACGCCTGTTGAATATTGCAGGGAATCTTCGAAGGTGGCGTGGTCTTGAATTGACTCTGGGTTAAAAAGCACAAGATCGGCTGCAAAGCCTTGCTTGAGTGTGCCGCGATCGGTGATGCCCAAATTGCGTGCCGGCAGGCTGGTCATTTTTCTAAGGGCTTCGCTAAGTGATACTACATTTTTTTCTCTGACATAATTTGCCAGAAAGCGCGCAAAGGTTCCCTGACCTCTGGGGTGAGTATCATCGATGCCGCCGTCCGTAGTTATTGCAGTGAAAGGCCATTGCATGAAAGTCTGAATGTCCTGCTCTCCAATATTGCGTCCGATGACACGCTCATTGAGACCCTCTTGTTCCGCGCGTTGCAAGAGCTGCATCATAAGGTCTACAGGATCCAGACCCTGCTCAATTGCTAACTCCGCTAGTGTCTTTCCGGCATAAGAAGGTTCGCCCTCGTAATCCGAAATGGTAATGCTTGATGGTGCTGCAATAGAATTCAGACTATATTCCGCAGCGGCTCTATCTGAGTAGTCACGCTCGGGCATCAGAATTGCCATGGGCGCCTTCCAGCCATCATAGGGATAAATGTCAGCAGTAATGTCTAGCCCTTCCTCTCGGGCATTATCTAGCTTCTCCAGAACGCTGCCAGCACCGCCGTGCAATTCATACATAGCGAGTTTGATGTGACTAATGTTTGCGGGAATGTTTGCCTCTCTCGCAATAGTGAGCACTTCTTCTATGGCCTCGGTAACCTTGATGTCTTCACTTCTTATATGGCTTGAATATTTTCCACCGTATTCAGCTGCTATCTTTGCTAGCTCGATAACCTCATTAGTTTCTGAGTAGAGTGATGGTTCGTATTCCAGTCCAGTAGATAAGCCCAGTGCGCCCGCCTCGAGATCGCGGCGCAACATAGTCGCCATCTGATTCAGCTCTTCACTGTTTGCTGCACGCCTAAAATCTTCTCCCATGACTATTTCCCGATAGCTATCATGGGGAGCGAAGTAGGCAAGATTGATTGCAGCGGGATTCTCTTGAAAGACTGAGAAATTGTGAGCGATAGATACGAAGGGGGCGCCAAATGTAGATGCGCCGCCGTCGAGTCCGCTGACAATCGTAGTTATACCTTGGCCAAGTGCGCTCTTTGGAGCTGGTTGCTGCATCAGCTTCGTATCATGATGGCTGTGTGGATCAATGAAGCCTGGAGATAGCGCCAGTCCATTCGCCTGCCAAATATTGTCCCCAGGCGACGCTGGATAGCTTCCGATTCCGCTAATGATGCCGTTCTCTATGCGCACATCTGCGTTCACGGGATCATTGCCTAGTCCATCATAGACAAACGCATTCTGGATTATCCATATTGAGGAAACAGAATCGTCGTCAATAGGTCCAACTTGTTCTGTACAAGCGGATAGGAATAACAGGAGAAGTCCCAGAATGCTTGTTCTGGTATTGCAGTTGCTAAACATCATGAGTAGATCGCGCCGCATTGCGTGGATGAGCCCAGTAGAGACTGTTTCGGCGAGGATTCCACCGGCTTGGGGAGCCTGGGATTTCTCCCCAAGCTCAATAGCATGGACTTATCTGACGTTATAAGCACTCATTGATTTACTATTTAGATCTCGACCGCCACCTTATAGGTGGGATCTTCGATGATATTTACATCGATAATCTTCTCAGCGTTCTTCAGTAGCTTCAGGCAGTCGGGGCTAAGATGGCGCAAATGTATCTCTTTGCCAGCCTTAAAGTATCTTTCGGTGATTTTGTTGAGGGCCTCGATTCCTGACATATCATTCACGCGACTTTCTTTGAAATCGATGATTACGCTGTCGGGATCATTCTTGATGTCAAATTTCTCTGCAAACGCCTGTGCCGAGCCAAAGAATAGCGGACCATAAATCTCATAGTGTTTTACGCCATCTTCATCGACATATTTTCTGGCACGAATGCGCTTGGCATTCTCCCAGGCAAATACCAATGCAGAAATAATTACGCCAATCAATACAGCCAAGGCTAAGTTGTGTAGGAGTACAGTGATTGCCGCGACGATAAAGCCTACTAGATTGTCACGATTAGGCATCTTGCCTATGGCTCTTACGCTGGCCCATTCGAAGGTGCCGATGGCAACCATAATCATTAGGCCAGTGAGTGCTGCGATAGGCATCCGCTCAATGTAGTCAGCACCGAACATAATGAAGACTAATAGCATGACCGAGGCTACGATTCCCGACAGACGAGCTCGAGCACCTGAAGATATGTTAATTAGGCTCTGACCGATCATCGCGCAACCGCCCATGCCGGAGAAAAATCCCGTGACGAAGTTGGCCATGCCTTGAGCAATTGCTTCTTTATTACTCTTGCCGCGAGTCTCAGTAATTTCATCGATCAAGTTCAGTGTAAGCAGGCTCTCGATTAAGCCTACGCCCGCCACAATAAATGCGTAGGGGAAGATGATGGTCAGTGTTTCCAGGCTAAACGGTAGGTCGGGTATATGAAAAGGTGGGAAGCCACCCTTGATGGAGCTGATGTCGCCAACGTTGCGCGTGTCCACATCGAAGCCAAGTACGATCGCTGTCACCACCAAAATGGCAACCAATGAGGCAGGGATCGCCTTGGTGAGTCTGGGGAGTCCCCAAATAATAACCATCGTTAGGAAAACCAAGCCGAGCATCGTGTTTAGTTGCGAGCCAGTCATCCAATCGAGCTGACCATCGGCGTTCATGACTTTGAAGGAAGCTACCTGCGCAAGGAAGATAACGATTGCGAGTCCGTTTACGAAGCCAAACATAACGGAATGTGGGACCAGACGGATAAATTTACCCAGCTTCAGTAAGCCGGCAGCCATCTGAATAATTCCTGCGAGTATCACGGTGGCGAAAATATATTCCACACCGTGACTCTGAGCTAGGCTGACAATTACCACAGCAATGGCGCCAGTCGCGCCAGAGATCATACCGGGTCGGCCTCCAAAAATAGAGGTAATCAAGCCGATGCTAAATGCTGCATAGAGCCCAGTGAGCGGAGAAAGCCCTGCGATTAGTGCAAATGCGATAGCTTCGGGCACTAGTGCAATCGAAACAGTAATACCTGATAAGACTTCTATGAGGACGTTTATTTTCTTCGAGCGGTCGTACAGATTAAACAGGTAGTTCATTTAGGTGTTTCTTAATCCAATAGTGTGTTCCACCCCAAGCACAGAGCTTCGAGTGGATGTAGGTGCCTCTGACTAATTACAGAGCGCCCTAGTACTTAAAATCTTTCGGGTAGACTGCAGCCGTTCGGATAGGGAAGTACAGCAAGGGCGCGCACTTTACTATATTGGGCAGACTAAGAGAACAATAAAAGGGGCTAAATAGAAGGGTTTGGGTAAAAGCTTGGTTTTTGTGAACTAGTGCTTCGCTATACATCCCTCGGAAATAGGATATAGGCTCGTGTTGTAAAGCGATCGAATATCGACACCACTGGTATACGCAACTAGTGCATCTCCTTAGCAGCCAGAAGCTAGGTGCATGAGAATTTTTGTGTGATCGGCAGCTTGATAGCTTGAATGCTGCGTTATCAAGGCTAACTTACTAGGAAACTGTCTCTGCTCGATCTGACGATTTGGGATTCTTGGTAATCTCGACATTGAATATCTGCTATGATGCGCGGCCCAGATCAGCAGGCAACTCCAATGAACGCCGTACCATTTGCAGCTCTTCCTCTTAGGCCCGAACTTCTAGCGAGCATCGCGACGCTTGCCTATGATTCAATGACGCCAGTTCAGGCGCAGGCTTTACCGTATCTGCTCGAGGGCAAAGATCTGATCGCGCAGGCTAAGACTGGCAGTGGTAAAACAGCGGCGTTTGCAATCGGCCTGCTGAATAAGTTGGACGCACAGCTTTATAGCAGCCAAGCACTAGTCTTATGTCCCACCCGCGAGTTAGCGGAACAGGTGGCGGCTGAGATTCGCAGGCTCGCGAGTGCGATTCCTAATATTAAGTTGCTAACTCTCTGCGGTGGCAAACCGATGGGTCCACAATTAGCCTCCTTGCGCCGTGATCCACACATCGTTGTAGGGACACCTGGTCGTATCCTCAAACATCTCGAAAAGCAGACTCTGCAACTGGGCTCAATAGAGACGCTGGTGCTAGATGAGGCTGATCGCATGTTAGATATGGGGTTTCTCGAAGACATTTCTAAGATCATCGATGCGACCCCAGCTTCCAGACAGACGCTGCTGTTCTCTGCAACTTATCCCGAGGGCATCAAGGAAATTAGCGGTAGTGTACAACGCGATCCAATCGAAATTCGTGTTGAGGACAGTCACCACAGTCCAGATATCGAGCAGGTATTCTTTAAAGTAGAGAAGAGCGAGAGGATACAGACGCTTTTCAATGTACTTGCGCACTACCAGCCAGAGTCGACTCTTATATTCTGTAACACCAAGCAGCAGTGCCATGAGCTAGGCGGAGAATTACGTCAGCTCGATCTGCACGCGCTGGCTTTGCATGGTGATCTGGAACAGTTCGAACGTGATCAGGTTCTTGCTCAGTTCGCTGGGAAGAGTTCCTCGATACTTATCGCTACCGATGTAGCAGCGCGCGGTCTCGATGTTAAGGAGTTAGCTGCTGTCATCAATTTCGAACTTAGTCGCGACCCTGAAGTGCATATTCATCGCATCGGACGCACGGCTCGGGCGGGCAGTAAGGGGCTAGCAGTGAGTCTGTTCACCTCTTCGGATAAGCGACACTTGCAAGCTATCGAAGAGTACCAAGGTTCGGACGCGAAAATAGTGAGTACGGCGACGCTGACCGTACCTGCAAACTTCAAGCTCTACCCGCCTATGGTCACGCTGTTCGTAAACGGTGGGCGCAAGGAAAAGGTCCGAGCAGGGGATTTGCTAGGCGCACTGACGGCGAGTGGCGAAATATCTGGCGCGCAGATTGGCAAGATCACACTGTTCGATAAGATTGCCTACGTCGCAGTCGAACAGCAGGTGGCAAAATTAGCGCTAACGATTCTTGCCGATGGAAAGATCAAAGGCAGAAAATTCAGGGTACGCCGATTACGCTAGTAGCAATTCTGGCTTAGTAAGCTGACTTATCTTTGCATTAGTTTCCTACAGTTATTGCTGGGCTGGGAGCAATGACTATGCGGTGCGCAATTACCAACAGCCTTTGACCTCTTCTCACAGTTCGAGGGTTCTGATAGATCTGCCACGTCGATCCAAGCCCCTCAATGGTGCTTATTCAAGTCATGTGCTGCGTGTTGAATCCCGATCGTTGCGAGCAGCTAGCGAGTGACGCGAAACAGATTGAGCTTATCGCAACATTGTAAATTGATATTTTTCAATGTCACGATAGCTGTTTTAACTAACCCGCAATCCGGCCTCATCTATTTCTTGTAGAGGCGGTACATCAACAGCGCCGCGCGTTTACTCTGACTTGGAAGGGCGGACATCAATGCGGTTTCGTCCACGGTGTGGCCGCCGGAACCACTTAGGCCTAATCCATCGATTGCCATTTCAACGAGCCCAGATGTAAAAGATACATCGGCAGCACCTGCAAGGCGCGGATTGACCGGGGCAACGCTGCCAAAGCCAAGGTCGGCACTGGCCTGACTGTAGACCCGTAACAAGTCAGCATTGCCATCGGTAGGCGCCAAGGGTGGGTAGCCGTCGCTGAATTCGATCTGCGCGCTAGTATGTGGGAAATTAGCGGCGACAATTTCACGCATGGTACTGCGTGCTCTCTCTAATTGTTCTAGAGAAACTGCGCGTAGATCGCCAGTCACCAAGGCGCTTTCTGCCACTACATTGTTCTTGCCGAATGCCGTGCCGCTGCTCGTTTCGGTGTCGTGGGTAATCTCACTGCCACCTAAAATTCGACCTGGGTTGAAGGTAAGGTTTTCCTCCTGTTGCAGGTTCTCTAGAAACAGCAACAGTATGCGTGCAGTCTCATAGATTGCGCCCGGGCCGATGTCCTCGCGAAACACCTGTGATGAATGTGCGGGCGTGCCCTTGACGTTTAACGTCCAACCCGAAGAGCCGCGTCGTGAAATATTAGCAGTTGCTGGATTTCCATCTCCGTCTTCAAAACCTATGGCAATATCCGCATATTCTGCAGCATCGATGATGGCTTTCTTGCTTAGCGAGAGTGGGTCGCCACTAAGTTCTTCGTCGCCTGTAAGAACTACAGTAATGTCCATGTCTTGCAGTAGGCCGGCCGCATTGAGCGCGCGCAGTGCTTGCAACATGATGATGTTGCCGCCCTTCATGTCAGTAGTGCCCGGTCCGGTGGCGCGCTCGGCATCGATTCGCACAAAATTTTGAAAGGGGCTGCTGGGCTCAAACACCGTATCTAGATGGCCAATCAGCAGAAGCTTTGGCCCCTCGCCGTCACCGCGCATCTCTGCGATCAGATGGCCTGCGCGACCAAACGCCGCGCCATCTTCCCATCGCGTGTCGAATCCTATCGCTTCGAAGTGGGGCATCATGTGATCGGCCACAGCGCGAACGCCTGCAAAGTTCATGGTGCCGCTGTTGATGTTGACGCTTTCAATGAGCAGTTCTTCGGCAGCACCGTTGCTGCTGTCAATGAAGGCGACCATAGCCTGCTCAGGGCTATCGAGTTGCGCGAAAGCCGGCAGTTGGCAGCACATAGACAGAGATAACACGGCAGCATTGAATGTAAATCGTGACATTAAGAGTACCTTTGAGAGTGATGGGTTCGAGGACGCTGTTCATGTGTATTACAGCACTTAATGCATAGTCTCTGCCAATCCCATTAACAAAAGCGCATTCGGTTGATCTGGGGAAGTGGATCGTTACTCTTTGGCGGAGCAGGGTGTATTTGATCTCCTAGATGCTTAGTTCGCTGTGGCTCTGCCGGCATAGAAAAATACTGGAACGAGCAGTAGCAGTAAAGGCAGGGCGAATATCATCACGCCACTCCAGCCTATACTGGCCAATAAAATGCCGGCGCTGAGTGAGCCAAGTGCTTGCAAGCCAAAGACTAGAAAATCATTAATCGCTTGCACTTTAAATCGCTCTGAAGAGCGATAGCTTTGAGTGAGCAATGTGGTGCCGCCAAGAAAGAGAAAATTCCAACCTACACCGAGAAATACCAGCGTCCCCCAGTAGTCGATGAACTCGGGCTGGCCCCAGCCAATAAATATACAAATCACCATAAGGGCGAATCCCGCCTGGATGATTTTCCTAACACCAAACCAGGAGATCAGAAATCCACTGAAGAACGATGGAATATACATGGCAAGGATGTGGCTTTGAATGACTCGGGTTGTGGCATCTAAGGAATGGTGATCCATTTCGTGCATGCTAAGCGGCGTCGAGGTCATGATCAGGCTCATGATGCTGTATCCGATAGCAGCCGAGGCAATGGCAAGAATCAGTGTGGGTTGTTTGAAAATCTCTCCCAGAGGTCTACTGGCGGCAATCTGATCTTTTTTCTCGAATGTCGAATTCTGATAAAACACCAGCAAGATCAGGAAGGATATGCTCAGCATCGCTGCCATGCCTAGAAATGAGCCAACGTAATCGGGGAGCCCTTCGACGACACTGAAACGTCGTCCCACTTCTGGGCCAAGCAGCGCGGCGATTATGCCAGCTAACATTAGAAACGACAGGCATTTGGGAATTTGTTCACTCGGGACTGAATCGGCAACAGCGAAACGAAACTGCTGTAAGAAGGCGATGTAGTTACCGATCAGGAAAGCGGCGATACAGAACAACAAAAATGATTGTTGGTAGATGCCCCAAGCAGCAAACAGCGAAGCGAAGATGGCGAGTGCAGTACCGATAAGAAACCCGGCCTTTCTGCCCACTTTCGACATCAGGTAAGAGGCAGGTATTGTTGCGGAAGCAATGCCGGTTATTTGGATGGCAATGGGGAGTGTAGCCCAATCGAGAGAGGGTGCGATCTGTGCCCCGACAATGCCGCCGAGTAGTACAAGAATTGGAGCCGCCGTTTGGCCAAAGCACTGCGCAAAGGTAAGAACGATCAAGGTTCTATAATTACTAAAATTCACTCGGGGGCTCCCGCTACGCTATGGCATTGTGTGAGAGCTGCTGCTCGCTGCGTAAGTCTAACCTATATAGAGCTCATCTAGTTCTGTGGAGTTGAGAAATTCAGCCGCATCTCTAATGTGTTTGATCTAAGGTCAATTGCTAGCTAGTTTGCGGTGTGTGGTATTGTTGCTTTCTCGACCCTTTTAGCTCTTTTAACTAGCACATAGATAGATTGAACACGGAGGAATCATGAAAAATTCTCACCGCTTTCCCGGCGTCCTTGCCTGGGTAACCCTGTTATCTCTTTTTACCCTCTCGTTTGCAGGAATTGTATCAGCCCAGTCTAGCCCTCCTGCTTCGCCCCCTGCCGATTGGGGGCCTATGTCGATTAGCTTGGAGGATTTTGAATATCCCTATCCAGTCGAGTATATGAACCTAACTGTTTATGGCGAAGACGTGCGTATCGCTTATATGGATGTTGCGCCCACAGGACCAGCGAATGGACGTTCTGTGATTCTGCACCATGGCGGTCTTTACTACGGTTGGTACTGGAGCGAGCAGGTTAAGGCGCTGGCCCAAGAAGGATACCGAGTTGTGGTGAAGGATCGTTTGGGATGGGGAAAATCCTCCAAGCCGATAATTCCCTATAGTATTAATTTGTGGGCTTCTAATACCGCACGATTGATGGATCATCTGCAGATTGAGGAAGCGGCCATTGTGGGCCACTCTATCGGCGGGCAAATGGTGACGCGCTTTGCTTTCCTTTATCCAGAACGCATTACCCATCTTGTCACGGTGAACCAGGTAGGTCTTGCAGACCGTCGCCGGGGAAGAGGGTTTCGGCCGTTGACTGGCGAAGTCGATACGAATCCAAATATGGAGGAGGTATATGCGGGCTTATTGCGTTGGGCAGACGATAACTATACGACCTGGCAGCCGAAGTTCTTGGATCATATGCGCATTCGCTATGGGCAACGACTCGGTGGAGACTGGGCGCGGCTAGCTTATGTGGGCCAATTGACTAACCATATGCGTGCGATGGATACGGTAGTGAACGATAGGCAACATATCCAGACCAAGACTTTAGTTCTCGGTGGAGTAGATGATTACCCGACTTTTGCGGAAGAGGCGCGACAGGCTGCGGATGCTTTTCCAAACGGAGAAGTCTTTCTTATTCAGAACGTAGGGCATAATCCCCACGAGGAAGTGCCGGATGTAGTAAGTGCGGAGTTGATTCGATTTCTTGATTCTGGAAATTAGTTAGACGTGGTGTATCGAGGTGGTTCGAATCTATCGAACCACCTCAACTGATCTAGTCTTCGTCTTCCAACGAAGGATGTTCATACCCAGTAGGCAATACTTGACCCGGATCTACACGCACGCTCAGATAGGTAATCTGATCTTGTATGTTTCTGAATCCGTGAGGTACGCCAGCAGGGATGACAACCATATCACCGGTTGAGATTGTCTTGGTCTGGCCGTTAGTGACAGTGCGACTGCCGCTGGGCCCGATTAATTCAAGAACTGAAACATTGTTGGCTGGAAATTCAATATCGCCACTTATATCGCCACCAGTTACTAGGGTGCCTGATCCTGACAGCACGTAGTACACCTCTGTTACTTGATGATGCACAATAGCGTTTACTACTTCGCCTTCAGTGCGATTACCTTTTCTTTGTAAAATTCCAACGCCGACATTTACCTCGTCGCCGATATCAACCACTTTTATCTGCTGGTCGATTGTCTCTCCCATGTGCTCGAAAACAGTCATGATCTCCCCGCCGGATATATGAGTAGCCGTTGTAGGTCTCTGCGCAAAAAGGTTGGGGGATAGCGCGCAAAGTAATGTTGCGCTGAGCATAAGCTTGAGTGTCTTGTTATTCATGTTTTATCTTCCTCGTGTGCTGTCTTCAATATTACTAACAGAGTGTAAATTGGAATCTGAGGTTAGAGACTATCTTACTCACGATCTTATCGCCACTCGAGAACCTTTTCCTTTGAAAGGCGATGGTCTAAAGAGTGGTGTGGCAGACGTGATGGTATTTGGCGAAGTATCTGGAGGTGGGTTCTAATCAGGGATCTGCACATTGAGTGTTTCTTTCACTTCTTCCATCACCACATAGCTCGTGGATTCTTGAACACCAGGTAGGCTCAGTAGAGTGTTGCCTAGGAGTGTTCTGTAGGCATTCATGTCTGCGACTCTGGCTTTGATTAGGTAATCAAAGTTTCCAGATACCAAATAACATTCCTGTACCGGATCCAAGGCCATTGCGGCCAGTTTGAACTTGGCAAAAATATCTTGAGAGGTTCGCGATAGCCGGATCTGAACAAACACCACGAGCGCCGCCTGCAGGCTGGCTGGATCTAATAATGTGGTGTAGCCCTGAATGACCCCGTCTCTTTCCATGCGTTTGACTCTCTCTAGGCAGGGAGTCGTGGTTAGCCCTACTCGGCGGGCTAATTCGGCGAAACTGATACGACCGTCTAGCTGAAGTTCTCGGAGGATTTTTTTATCTATTGTAGACAATGGTTTAGCTACGTTCATTCGTCAATTATAGATTAATTAACTATTTTATCTATATTAAATAGTGGATTGTCTTGAAAAATTCAAATATTAGAGAAAAAATTCTGAGAAGCAATGGATATACTTCTTGCCATCAAGCAACCAACAATCAATTGTTTCGGAGTATCGCCATGCTAATTGGAGTCCCTAAGGAAATTAAGAATCACGAATACCGCGTTGGACTCACTCCGGCGGTAGTGCGCGAGCTTTGTAATAACGGTCACCGTGTGATTGTCGAAAATGACTGTGGCCTAGGAATAGGCATTGAGAATGCTCAGTACGAGGCGGTCGGTGCAAAGGTGATTGCTACGGCGGCGGAAATATTTGCTCAGGCCGAGATGATCGTTAAGGTAAAGGAGCCGCAGCCTCAGGAATGCAAGATGCTCAGCGAAGGACAGCTGCTGTTCACCTACCTTCATCTGGCTCCTGATCCCGAGCAAACACGGTTATTAGTTGAGTCCGGCGCTACCTGTATCGCCTATGAGACGGTTACTGATGCCGGCAATGCCTTACCACTACTGGCACCAATGAGCGAAGTCGCTGGCAGGATGGCGATTCAAGAAGCCGCTGTGTGTTTAGAAAAATCTAAGCAGGGCAGTGGGGTATTGCTAGGCGGTGTGCCGGGCGTGGAGCCAGCTAACGTGGTTGTAATTGGCGGGGGAGTAGTTGGGCTCAATGCGGCTCGTATGGCTATTGGTTTGGGCGCTGACGTTACTATTCTTGATCGTTCGATCTCTCGCTTAAAGCACATTGATGAAATGTTCGATGGTCGAATCAAGACTCTGTTCTCGACTACGGACACGATTGAGAGTCAGCTCAAAACAGCTGACGCAGTAATAGGTGCTGTACTGATTCCAGGTGCGGCTGCGCCAAAGCTCGTCACAAGAGACATGTTAGGACTCATGAAGAAGGGTTCTGTGCTGGTTGATGTTGCGATAGATCAGGGAGGGTGTTTTGAAACCAGCAGGGCTACAACTCACGAAGACCCGACCTATATCGTAGACGATGTCATACATTACTGTGTGGCCAATATGCCAGGTGGTGTAGCAAGAACATCTACCTTCGCTCTGAATAATGCAACCATGCCATTTGTGTTGACCCTAGCCAATAAGGGTTACAAAGCGGCATTAATGGATGATGTGAATTTACGCAATGGCCTAAACGTACATCATGGAATGGTTACGATTGAAGCCGTCGCCGAAGTGTTAGGCTATAACTATATTGATGCTGTCACAGCATTGCACCAAGGTGAGCTAAAAGTCTCGGCGTAGATTTGCTGCTTTCGGCTCGGGACTGTATTTCCTCGCGGGTAAGTGACGCCCATGGGACTCGTTTCGCGCTTGTTTTGGAAGGCTGGGTTAGTCAGAAAAGAATGTGCGGCCACATTGCAGATTCGCGGGTAGAGCTATGTCCATCAATTTTGGATTCTCCAGGTTGAGTAGCTCTAGAATCGAATCCGGTTCCTGCCAGCAGATAGCTATAGGTGTATGACTTCCTATTGAACATCTGGCGTAGGATTAGATTATGTTTCATTAGCTGGCCATGTCCAGAGCTTCCTCTAATGCGATCTCTTGAGGTAACACAAACCAGCGCAGTTTATTGACTCTATCGGGAAGGTCGATCTCGTAACGAGCCTCTGTTCGACCGACTTTTAGTAACTGTTCCTCGGCTGCTCGCGAATACGATTCCAGTTCTTTTAGCGTTGCGTGCTCCGGCTTGTCGCTTATTCCGCTCGTGTCGAGAACGTCTAGTTCGGCGCAGAGTTTCATCTTGCGCTCTTGGAAGCGCCAGGTGCCGCTATCCGCATCGAACTGGTAGTAGGGTAATAGCCGCCATCCATGTGAAGCCACTAATTCAACTGCGCGAAGTAGGTAGTCAAACGTAGAATCATCTATAAAATAGTTAAAGTTTAGTCGCACCCAGCCCGGCCGCAGCACCATGTAACCGTTATTAAGTTCTTGTTCTAGCGCTCTGCTGTAGTTCATGTCCATGCCGAGTAAATCATGGCCATAAGGGCCCGCGCAGGAACACCCTCCTCGCGCTTGAATTCCAAACAGGTCGTTAAGCAATGCCACTACATATCCGTAGTGCAGATCCTTTCCCTGGTGCTTTAGCCGCAAAGAAAAAATCGATAAGCTTTCTTCGTCAGAATTTCCAAGAATTTCAATGTTGGGATGTTGTTTCCAGCGAGATAGTGCGCGTTGCTTGAATCCTTTCTCTAGAGATTCAATTCTTTCTGTGCCCACTTTTTGTTGCAGTTGGAATACAAGTCCTGCACGAATTGATTCAACGATGGCGGGAGTACCGCCCTCTTCGCGTCGCTCATGGTTTTCGATGTATTGATGATCTTCGGGTGTGACATACATAACCGTTCCGCCACCAGGCATTGCCGGCACTTTGTTCTGCAGTAATTGTTTCTTAACAACGAGTATTCCAGGAGTGCCTGGACCACCTACAAATTTGTGAGGAGAAATAAAGACAGCATCTTTGCTGCTAATAGCGGACTCGGGGTTCATGTTGATTTCCACGTAGGGAGCCGCTGCCGCATAGTCCCAAAAAGATACTGCGCCGTGGCGATGAAGTAGGGCAGTAACTTTGTCTACTTCAGTTTTGAGTCCGGTAACATTCGATGCAGCTGAAAAACTGCCGATCTTTAGCGAGCGATCGCTGTATTGTTCCAATCTTGATTTAAGTTGGGCTATATCCAAATTTCCCGAATTGGTAAGCGGTATCACAACGACATCAGCAATCGATTCTCGCCAAGGTATCTCGTTGCTGTGGTGCTCGTAGGGTCCGATGAATACGACCGGTCGAGACTCCGGCTCAATCTGATCCAGGAGGCGATATCTTTCGTTCAGTTCTGCAGGCAAACGCAGGTTCAGAATATCGATCAATTTGTGAATGGCGGCTGTGGCACCGGCGCCAGTAAAGATTATTTGATCGTCTTCACTACCGTTAACAGCGCTGCGAATTGATTCGCGGGCTTGCTCACGATAGGCGGTAGTCTGAGCGCCAGAATAGGATGTTTCGGTGTGCGTGTTGGCGTAGAACGGCAATACTTGCTGGGAAATGAAGTCTTCAATAAAGGTGAGTGCTCGGCCTGAGGCGGTATAGTCAGCATAAACAAGTGGCTTCTTGCCAAAACTGGTTTGAATTAGCTGCCTTTCTCCAATCACAGATTCTCTGATTTTGGATATCAATTCCGTACTCATTCGCCACGCTCCTCTGAAAGAAATGGAATTTTATCTCAACATGTCAGGAACATTGTGCCTATTTGTGCGCGAATTCTTAATAATATGAGACGAAATAGCTTATTTATGACTAAATATGGTACTTTATCGTAAATTAATAGCTTCCTAAGAGACGAAATCATGGACAAGCAAGACTTAGCCATCCTCGAACAGATCCAGCGCGATGCCTCATTATCTGCAGGTGAGCTCGCCGAAAAAGTAGGTATATCTAAATCTGCCTGTTGGCGTCGCGTACAAAGATTGACCGAAGATGGGGTGATAAAAAGTCGAGTAGCAATACTGGATCCAGAGAAAATCAATCTTTCGCTGACAGTCTACATCTCTATTCGCACCAACGAGCACAATGACAAGTGGGCGAATAAGTTTCAGCAAGTGACGCAGAAGATTGCTGGTGTATTGGAAGTGCACAGAATGAGCGGAGATCTAGATTATCTGGTCAAGGCAGTTGTGGCAGACATGAAGGGCTATGATGATCTTTATAAGCAGCTCATAAAGGCTGACTTGTTCGATGTGAGCTCGAGCTTTGTCATGGAAACGATGAAGCAAACGACGGAACTACCCTTAGATAGATTGTGAGCACGGACTAAGTTGTTAGCTTGTCGATGTAACTATTCCTCATTTACAAAACTTGGCTCTCTCGATAGTCTCAATCTTTCTAGATCAACAACACAGGGCTGCAACAATGACACTGACTCGACGAGAATTACTGGCCGCAAGTGGGGCTGCAGCATTAGGCGTGTCTGGGTTGCCCAGGGTGGTACGCGCGGCAGTAAACCCAAGCGTAGTGAAGCCTAAGCGCCTGAGCCCAGGAATGACTGTTGGATTGGTAACGCCTGCCAGTAATGTGCCTGAAGATCAGGAGTTGCATGCGGCTATGGATCTAGTGCGCTCTTTAGGATTCTCTGCAGAGCCCGCTGCAAACCTGTTTAGCCGAACTGCGTACTTGGCGGGCACAGATAGAGAGCGAGCAGATGACCTTAATGCCATGTTTGCCGATTCTAATATCGATGCAATATTCTGTGTAAGAGGCGGTTATGGCTCGGGCAGACTGCTACGTTATTTAGACTACGACATGATTGCAGCCAATCCTAAAATCATAATGGGGTATAGCGATATAACTGCGATCTTGAATGCTATCTATTTAAGAACAGGGATGGTTACTTTTCATGGACCCATCGCTGGTGGAAATTTTTCAGACTACACCTACGACCAATATCGAAGAGTTCTAGTCACGCCTGAACAGAGTGTTCGTATTGGCGAGCCACCAGCGTTCGAGGTTCGCCCTGGCGTCGTAGATTGGGAGAACCGATTGACGACTATCGTGCCTGGCGTCGCCGAAGGGCATCTCATAGGTGGAAATCTGTCACTGATGGTGACCCTGCTGGGTACGCCGTTTGAGCCTCAGTTTGATGGCGCAATATTATTTCTTGAAGATGTTTCGGAGCCGCCCTACAGCGTTGATCGCATGCTCACGCATCTGTGGATGGCGGGGAAATTGGAGCAAGTTGCTGGTATCGTGCTGGGGAAATTCACTGACGATGGCTATGACAGCAACACCTTTAGTATTGAAGAGGTATTGCGTGATCGACTTGAACCACTGGGCATACCGACGCTGCGTGGGGCGATGATCGGGCACATCGAGGATAAAACTGTAGTGCCCCTTGGTGTTCGAGCAAGGCTCGATGTGGATGCTGGGACCCTGACCTTGCTTGAGCCTGCCGTTAGCTAGTTGCTTTCTCGCAAGTTCTTTAGACATTGAGCTATCACTTGTTGGCTCAATGTCTCTATTACAAAATGTTATAAATTAAGTCCTTTTCAGGCTTTTTCCTGCCTTCCCTTAGCTTCATACTACGCGCTGATTTTATGCCCTGCTTTGATTCTCCGATTCTGCCTTTCTGGTGGGGTTGGGGCTACGGGCTAGCCGATCTGCAGCATTAGAATTATGGAGTACTAAATTGATTAAAGTCCCTTTTTTGCCGCGCAAACTCGCTTTGGCAGTATGTGCAAGTAGCCTGTTACTGTTTAGCCACACCCAACTGGCAGTGGCGCAGGATCAGCCCACTACTGACGAGAATGCCACGGTTACGTATCCGGCGAGTTTCTTCGAGCAATATCAGCCCTATTCGGTTAACGATATGTTGGTGCGTATTCCAGGCATCAACCTCGCCTTGGGCGGAGGTGGCGGAGGTGGCGGCGCTGGTGGTGCCGACGGTAATCGTCGCGGACTGGGTGCCGGGGGCGATCAGGTGTTAATCAATGGCCGTCGAATAGCGGGCAAGGGCAATGAGGGGAATCAGCAGCTTTCGCGCATTCCGGCTACGGATGTTCAATACATTGAGATTATCCGTGGCACATCAGGTGATTTGGATGTGCGTGGTGGTACTCAGGTCATTAACATCGTGTTGCTTGAGGCTGAATCCAGCACCTCCTATGCCTATGAAGTTAATTTGGACCAATACCACGACGGCAAATATCAGCCGGGGGGCAAATTTTCGGCTACAGGCCAAAATGGGGGGTTTACCTATTTCTTGAGTGCCGAGCTAGAGCCGCGCTGGGAATTCCGTGATGGTTTCGAAGAAAGCCTGAATCTAGATGGTAGCCTCAATGAAACCATCGACCGCGATCAGGGCGGTGATGCATGGCCAACTTCCTTTGCTGCAAACTTGGGTTATGAATTTGACGAGCGCAACATCGCTACTCTTAACTTCCAGATCACTAAAAATGATTTTGATGCATATGCAGATCGAATCATCACTGACTTTCGTGTCGACCCTGCTACTGTCAGCATAGAGCGTGACGAAACTCCCACCGAAGATGGATCTTGGGAAATAGGCGGCGAC
The DNA here is from genome assembly GCA_913060495.1 of uncultured Gammaproteobacteria bacterium. Taxonomy (GTDB): domain Bacteria; phylum Pseudomonadota; class Gammaproteobacteria; order Pseudomonadales; family Pseudohongiellaceae; genus UBA9145. The sequence goes on from CAJXRP010000003.1 coordinate 192,677, forward strand.
TATATGCACGTTTTCGAGAACGGCAGTCGTTGGCGTACCTTGTTTATCGTGAATGAAGCAGAAAATGATTCAGTGCGTGATCGACTGCAAATCGATGGAGGCTCCATCACCAAAGATTTATTCCTGTCCAATTATGTCAATACGCAAGAACGGATCCTGCGTTCATCTTATGTGTTTGATCTCGCCGAATCACAATCACTGGAAGTTGGTGTTGAGCGCGCGCAGACTATATTAGACACATCGTTGCAGCTTGGTTTGTTAAGAACCGATGTAGATGCTTTACAGGGCGGGCCTCGCTTTGGTGGCTTGACGCCTATCACCGATGCCAGCGGCACCGTGGAAGAACTTCGCTACGAATACTTTGCGATACACAACTTACAAATAAATGATCGCATGAGTTTGGAAACTACGCTTCTGTTTGAAGACAGTGAAATCACGCAGTCTGGTGATGTCTCCAAGTCACGCAATTTTACCTTTTTTAGACCTAAAGTGGACTACCGTTTTGACATCACGCCTGCTGTTCAGTTTCGTGCAACAATTGAGAAGGATGTCGCTCAATTAAGTTTTTCGGATTTTACGGCAAGTATCGATGGAGCTGATGACGAGCAGAATGCCTTCGAAGGGAATGCCGACCTGCGTCAAACACAGTCTTGGCGTTATTTGGCAAATCTGGAATACCGCCTGCCAAATGATGCGGGAGTGCTAAGTGGTAACTTGTTCTACAATGATTTCGATGACCTGATCGACAACGTAGATGTGTCTACTGATACGCAAGTCCTCGGTGCTCGCGGTAACATAGGCAGCGGCGAACAGTACGGTATTAATTTGAATAGCAGCATTCGCCTATCGATGATCAATCAGCCGAATATGCTTTTCACAGCGGGTCTAAATATAGAGGAGTCCAATCTTACGGATCCATTCCTCAATGTAGAGCGCGAGCGTTCCATTCGCGGTGGTGCTAGCCGTTACAGTTTTGGTTTCCGTCATGACATCCCTTCGCGTAATAATATGAACTGGGGATTTAACTACCGTCGTGAGTTTTACAATGACTTCCTCGTGTATGATGTGGACAAGATCGAGGAATATCCTAAGGTTGGTTCTATCTCCAGCTGGGTTGAAGTGCAGGCCTGGGGTGGATTGGTTTATCGTTTCGAAGTACGAGACCAACGTCATCGCTGCCGTATTCGCACGCGTTATACCGGCGGCACTATCGCCACAGGTGTGATCGATGAGATAGAAGACTCTTGTTCCGATGCGGGTCCTGTTATGGCGATAAAAATTCGTGGTACGTTCTAGTCAGCATGGTTGTATAGAGCATGCAGCAAATTGTGCTGCAGCTCTTAGTGTGGTGCCAACAAAGAACTCGTAGACTTAGAGGGAGCTAGCTTTTATTCTAGTCTCAGCCTCGAGCCAACGAATCGGAGTATCACATGCCACTAAATGTCCTTAGAATTAGCTCACTTCTTGTAATTTCATTACTCGTTGCCTGTAGCGATAACAGTCCAGTCGAATCAAATCTCCCCCCGGCAAATGCGTCGGTTGCAGCAGATAGCGTTGCCGGCACAGCATCGGCCGTAAATAAAATTCTTCCTAATCCAATCTATCAGCACCAGCTCGCCAATGGCCTGAATGTAGTCACCGTGCCCTTCGAAAGCCCGGGTACAGTCGCGTTCTATACCGTGGTAAGGGTTGGTGCTCGCGATGAGGTGGAAGAGGGAGTGACCGGTTTTGCGCATTTCTTCGAACATATGATGTTCCGTGGCACCGATCGTTATCCGACAGAAGCCTATGCTGACGCATTGAAGTCTGTAGGGGCCTCAGCCAACGCCAATACATCAAATGATAGAACGGTCTATCACATGACTGGGAATGTCGAGCGTCTAGATTTGATGTTTGAGTTGGAGTCGGACCGTATGATGAACCTGAACTATTCCGAGCACGACTTCAGGACTGAAGCGGGCGCGGTGAAGGGGGAGTATACGAAAAACTTCGCGAGTCCTTATCAGCAGTTGGACGAGATGATGAGAGATACGGCGTTCGACGAACATACCTACAAACACACCACTATGGGCTTTTTCGATGACATCGTCGATATGCCGAATCAATACGAATACTCGTTGCAGTTCTTCAATCGTTTCTACCGGCCGGAATATGCAAGCTTAGTTGTTGTCGGGGATGTCACGCCAGAGCAGGTCAATGACTTAGCAGAAACTTATTACGGCGACTGGGAGCGGGGTAGCTACATATCGAATGTGCCAGTTGAGCCCGCGCAGACTGAAACCCGCCGCGTGCATTTATCCAATGGAGGAATTCCTCCACATATCAGCCTTAATTACAAAGGGCCTGCCTTCAATGATAGCGAGATCGACATGCCGGCTTTGGATGTGTTGTCGCAGATTCTGTTTGCGAACACTTCGCCACTTTATCGAAAGCTAGTGCTAGAAGAACAAAAAGTGCGATTTGTTGGCGGTGGTGCTGGCGACTCACGAGATCCGAGTTTATTCAGTATTGATGCCTCTCTAATTGATAAGGCAGACATGCAATATGTGAAAGACGAGATTGTGAAGGCCATCGATGCGGTGCGTACGGATGGCGTAGACCTAGCAACATTGAGCAATGTGAAGTCGAATCTGAAATACGGTTTTGCAATGAGTATTGATAACCCGGCTGCCATTGCGAACTCTCTCGCACATTACATCATGCTGACTGGAGAGCCAGAGTCCATAAATAGATTGTATGCCCAATATGACAAGGTAACTGTGGATGATCTGAAAAACGTAGTGGCGAAATACTTTGTCGAAAGCGGTTTAACCATAGCCACTATAAGCGAAGACGATGCGTCGGGAGTGCTCTAATGAATTTATTCCTTACAGCTAGAAAATTACTTTGCACTGCACTTCTCTCGTCTGCATTCTCCATGACCGCCTTCGCTCAAGAGTTGGTCGAACTGAAGCTGCCGAATTCGAATAAAGTGGTCATCAAACTGATGTTCAAGAACGGCGCTATTAGTGATGAGCCGGGCAAGGAAGGCATCAACCAGGCGGTGTCCGAGCTAGTCGTGCAAGGCGGCACTCGCGAGCTGAGTTACAGCGATATTCAAGAGCGCATCTATCCCATGGCGGCGCGGTACGGTGTCAGTTCGGACAAGGAAGTCACCGTGTTTTCCTTCGAAGTGCATCAGGATCACTTGGAAGCATTTTATCCCATTCTGAAGGGGGTGATTCTAACGCCAAGATTTGCTGAAGATGATTTTTCCCGTGTGTTGGTGAATCAGCAGAGCTATGTGGACCAGGTAATTCGTGCCTCTTCGGATGAGGACTACAGCAAGGTGGCGTTGGAAGATCTGCTGTTTCGCGGTACTAACTATCAGCACATGAAGCAGGGCACATCAGAGGGGGTCAGCAATATCACTCTTGCCGATGTGAAAGAGCACTATCAGCAATTGTTCACTAAAAATAATTTAACAATTGGTATTGCGGGCAACTATAGCGAAAGTTTCCTGCAACAACTAGTACAGGACATGGCAGCATTGCCCGATACCACGCCGTTACTTCCGGAGCCGGGCGCCGCAAGAATGCCGAATGGCGTGGAGGTGGAAATTGTGGCGAAGGAGGGGGCCTTCGGTTCCGTTATTTTTACTGGCTTTCCTCTGGATCTGACTAGGGCAGATGATGATTTTGCGGCACTGATGGTGGCTAATTCCTATCTGGGTGAACATCGTAAGTCCTACTCACGTTTGTATGAAAAAATTCGTGAGCAGCGATCAATGAACTATGGCGACTACTCGTATATTGAATGGTATGAAAATGGTGGACGAAATATGTTACCGCCTTCCGGAGTACCTCGGTCATCGAATTACTTTTCCATGTGGGTGCGTCCGGTTCAGATTGCAGCGCAGTTGCATGCGCAATATCCCGAGTTGGCAGATATCAAAATTGGCCATGCACACTTTGCGTTGCGTATGATTGTGAAAGAGTTGGCGGTTCTAGTTGAGAATGGCTTGAGCGTTGAGGATTTCGAAGCGACTAGAGACTTTCTGCTCAGTTATACCAAGCTGTATGCGCAGACTCCTTCTTCGCGCCTTGGCTATTTGATGGATTCAAAGTTCTACGGCCGTGATGATTATCTGCTTGAGTTGGATCAGTTGCTGAAAGAGCTGACCCTTGAGGATGTTAATGAGGCGATCAGAAAATATTGGCAAACCGACAATATGTTCGTGACGATCATAACCGACGTCAGCGAGGCTCAAGCTCTGGCAGACAGCCTATTAAACAACCTAAGCTCACCGATGAGTTATTCGAATGTAGTGCGCGAAGGTTTGAGCGATGCTTTGAAGGATGAAGACGCGCTGGTGGCAGATTATCCGCTGAACATTACCTCGGTCAAAGTCGTAGACTCCGCGGATACGTTTCAATAAGCGTATAGGAATTAGCTTTGTTTTTTAGGAATGGAGCATTGGCACTGGGTTAAGGCTTGTGCCAATGCTGAGTTCAGATAGCCGCTATCTGCTGTTCGCAAAGTTTGCCGTTTCTTGCTGGCTAGCTAGGTATTCTTCGTAGTCACCCTGAAAATCTATCAATTTCTGATCTTTGATTTCAATGACTCTGGTAGCCAAGGAAGAAACAAATTCACGATCGTGACTCACAAAAATTAGCGTGCCTTCATAATGGCTCAGCGCTAAGTTCAAAGCTTCGATGGCTTCCATGTCCAGGTGGTTAGTTGGCTCATCTAAGATCAGCACATTCGGGTCCTGCATCATTAGCTTGCCGAAGAGTAGGCGATTTTTCTCGCCACCAGAACAGACTTTTACTGATTTTTCGAAGTCTTCTGAGGAAAACAATAATCTGCCGAGAGTTGCTCGCACGATCTGATCACCATGGCTTGGTTTGCGCCACTGGCACATCCAATCGAACAAATTCATTTCATTGTCGAAATCATCAGTGCTGTCTTGAGGGCAGTAGCCTAAGGTGGCGCTTTCTGCCCATTTTATTTTCCCTTCATTCACTTTAAGTTCTTTCAGTAAGCAGCGAAGAAAAGTGGTTTTACCTGCCCCATTCTCACCAATAACGGCTAGGCGAGTGCCTGCATCCATTATCATGCTGCCGCCCTTGAAGAGAGGCTCATCGTCGAAGCCATGACCCATTTTTTCAAGAATAAGGGCTTGGCGGTGCAGTTTTTTCTCCTGCTTGAAGCGAATATAAGGACTGACTCGACTAGAGGGTTTAATTTCCTCTAATTCGATTTTTTCTATCTGCTTCGCTCGCGAAGTCGCCTGCTTTGCTTTAGATGCATTGGCAGAGAAACGGCTGACGAAGTGTTTCAGTTCAGAGATCTGGGCGGATTTTTTTGCATTCACTGACTGCAGACGTTCACGAGCCTGGGTAGAGGCTGTCATGAAATCATCGTAGTTACCGGGATACACGCGTAATTCACCGAAATCTATGTCGGCCATGTGAGTACAGACAGAATTTAAGAAGTGTCTGTCGTGAGAAATAATCACCATGGTACATCTGCGAGCTTCTAAGACACCTTCCAGCCATCGAATAGCGTTTATGTCGAGGTTGTTTGTAGGCTCATCCAATAACAGAATATCGGGATCCGAGAATAGGGCCTGTGCTAGCAATACTCGTAGTTTCCAGCCCGGAGCCACTTCTTTCATAGGGCCAAAATGTAGTTCTTCCGCGATGCCCGCGCCCAGTAGTAATTCTCCAGCACGGCTTTCGGCTGTATAACCATCTAATTCCGCAAACTGAATCTCCAGATCAGCAACCTTCATACCTTCTTCGTCGGACATTTCCGGCAGAGCGTAGATGCGATCTCGCTCCTTCTTTATCTCCCATAACTCAGCATGACCCATGATGACCGTATCGATCACATTGAAGGTCTCGAAGGCGAACTGGTCCTGGCTCAATGACCCTACTCGGTCATTAGGTCCGATCGAGACGTTACCTGATGTTGGTGTGAGTTTGCCTTCCAAAATTTTCATGAAGGTGGATTTACCACAGCCATTGGCGCCGATTAATCCGTAACGGTTGCCATCGCTGAATTTGACCGAAATATTTTCGAACAGAGGCTTGGCACCAAATTGCATAGTGATGTTTGCGGTAGAGATCAAGGGGGACGTCCTAAATGGTAGAAATAATTGAAATGGGCTTTATAGCGGGCTTGGTATAAAGGAGGCGTACTATAGGGATTTGTGGGGATTGAGTCGAGTGAATTTGCGTTTGTTGGCCAGTTTAATGGCGATATCCACCTATTTTGTCGTGGAACAATAGTTATAGTTGCCTCATTCGCCCGCAAGAGTAAAATTTGGCCTCATCGAGAGACTACAAGTGAGCACAAAATCTTACCATGGCTAATTCTATTGAAGGTCCACAAGAACCAGGCTTTTGGCACTCCCTAACCTGCTTTGGCGGTGTCATGGTGATCGTGATTTCCGGGATGTTATGGCTGGGTGTCAACCTGCATAGCCTTCTAGTGATAGCAGTCGTTTGGGTTGCGGGTCACTCCTCGCTGTTAGGGTTCAGCTATATAGAGATCAAATCTGCAATGATTGCCGGCATCCAGAAAGGATTGGGTGCAATCTTTATCTTTTTCCTAATAGGCATACTCGTCGCTGCACTCATAGAGAGTGGAACTATCGGTGGGCTCATCTACTACGGCTTAGACTTGCTTCATCCTACTTTTTTCCTACCTGCCGGATTGGTGCTATGCAGCCTTATGTCACTTGCAACCGGCACGGCGTGGGGAACAATTGCGACGATCGGTGTTGTGCTAATGGGGTTAGGTGCTGCACTTGGGATTCCTCTGCCACTCGTTGCAGGCATGGTGGTCTCCGGTGCGAGCTTCGGCGACAAGATGTCGCCAGTATCAGATACAACTAATCTTGCAGCCATGAGTGCAAACACGGATCTTTATTCTCACATTACGTCGATGATGTACACCACGGTGCCTACCTACATCATCAGCATTATTTTGTTTACAGCATTTGGTTTGTACTACAGCGGCCAGACTATCTCGGCGGAAGAGTTACTAATATTAAGACAGGGTCTCGATACCGAATTTACCATCAGTCCACTAACCTTATTGCCCTTACTTGTATTGCTTGTTCTGAGTCTCAGGCGCGCTCCGGCTGAAGTCAGCATGCTTGCAAGTGTCTTCGTCGCCTTGGTGCTGGCAGTCGTAATGCAAGATAGAGTGGTTCCAGATGTTCTAAACAGTTTGCACGACGGTTATGTTGCATCTACTGGAATTGAACAGCTAGACACCCTCCTCAGTCGCGGAGGCATAACAAGCATGATGTGGACGATGTCTCTCGCTCTAATAGCGCTATCTCTAGGTGGAATTCTCGATCGTGCCGGCTTCGTGCGGGTACTGTTGAGCGGAATGCTGAGGCGTATCAAGCGTTCTGCAAGCCTGATTGCGGCGACGATTGGTGCTGGCATAATCTCGAACATGAGTATGGGAGAGGGATATCTCTCTATCATCTTCGGTGGGCAAATTTTCAAAGATTCATACGAAGAAGCCGGTCTCGAGAAACATATGTTGTCTCGCACATTAGAAGAGGGGGCGACCTTGAGCACTTCGCTGATTCCATGGACTACATCGGGCGCATTTATTACAGGGGTGCTTAATATGTCACCGTTGGAGTTTGCCCCATGGGCTTTTTTTAACTATATCAATCCACTTCTATCTATAGGCCTAGCTTATATGGGCTTTGGTATTTTTCGAAAAGTTCAGTCTACTGTTGATCAAAGTTCGAATGTAGCAGGTGATGGAGAGAGTGACACAGGGGTGGGAGTATCTTGATTGGTAGAGCGTTGAGAAAAACAGTTGAGTGATTAAGAACGAAGCATGTCGTCAATAAAAAAAGACCGCTCAGTGAGCGGTCTTTTTTTTTAGTCTGAACTAGTTTGCGTTGCTGGAGAGAAAGGCTATGAGAAAGCCTTCAATAGATTCGCCAATACCGGGCACGAGTAAAAGGGTGAGTACGGTAAGCAGCGATCCGGCGGCGCAAAGAATAAGATAATTTCGTAGTGTCATGGTTCGTCTCCGTTAGTCTAACGAGGGGCAAGCTCGAATATCCAGCTGTTGCCGTCTTCGATGTCTGCTCTGGCTGTGGCAATCGCTTCCGCTGAAACTGGTGTGGGTACACCGCTGTACTTGGCGAGCAACTTAGCAGATACACCATCCAGCACATCGCCTTCCTTAATTCTGACTAGCTGCCTAGGGTAGCGTACGTTGTTTACGCGAAGAACGCCTTGATCGTTACCTTCGTCTGCGTCGAATGCCCATTCCTTCCAGATTTTGCCAAGGAAGGATTTCATGTAGCCAGAGACAACATAGATTTTTCCCTCGCTCTCCAGGATAAAAATTCGACGTGTAGCCATCGGATTATTTAACTGTAGCTCGATGGTAGGAATGTCATCGGTGAAGCTCCAATCGGGCTCGGGCCCGGTGTGTAACTCTCCCGCGATCATCTCGCCACCGGGGAAAACCACGGTTGCACCGTCAGCGCTGCTACGCTGGATGCGCAGGGTACCGATCGTTACCGCGCCAATCAGCACAACGAAACCAAGCACCTGTAATAGTATTTTTAAGATTTTCAACTGTGGGCCTCCGAGGAATCAAAGTGATAGGAATCATAGGCGATTTGCGAGGTCGCGTCTCTTATTTCGATAGGGGCGATCAAGCAGTTCACAGGATGGGCTTGGGGACTGATAGATTGCTGAGTCAGCAGTGGCTCATAATTATTTGATATCTTGGGTTTTCAATGGCTTAGGCTAACTATTATTCAATAAAATCAATAAGATAATTCCTTGAAATCAAAGGGTGACAGGCGATCTCACTAATTTTGCAGCAATACTGTTTCGTTTTTACTACCAACAGGTCAATCTATTGTCCCTTAACTCTTGACTTGAGAGGGGGTCAAAGCTATTAAATAGCGTCCTGAAATTATCCGAAGCTAATTGCCCATCAATCCTATGATTAAGCGCTACATAGCCACAGCATTAGTTCTTATTATGCTCGCACCATTGAATGCGGGGGCATCGGCGTGGATGGCTGAATCGTCTTCTATGATAGAGGCTGATGGGCAGGCAATGACGCAGATGATGATGGCGGGCCATGATCACGACGCTATGATGAGTTCTGGACAGAAGCAATCCATGATGGATGCCCATGACCATGGCCCTGAAGACTGCGACGACTACTGTATGAATTGCAGCAATCACTGCTCCAGCACAGCAATTATCCCTGCCTCAAATAGCACCTTTGAACTTGATCGCAAATTCAATGGAACCATCACTGGCAACACGCTAAGTCGCGCCTATCTGCTGTATCGACCCCCAATATTCGCTTAGCGGATTGGCGGGCATTTTTTCTCAAATACCCTTAGCACTTTAATTGAATCTTAGTACTTGGCATTTGCCGGTGCGTTCTTGATTCAGTTGATTGCTCCCGATCCTCACTGCCGTAATCGAATCGTTATTTGTACTCACGCAATTGCGTGTAAATAAATTCAGCAGGAGCAGTTTATGAAGGGTAAGCAACCTTCTCTCAATCAATCTGGTTTGGCGTCGTCAGCAATGATGAAGTCACGACGTCGTTTCGTTCAGGGTTTGGTCGGAAGCGGTATATTAAGTGCAGGAATGACAGCTGCCCACTCTGTCTACGGTGCTTCCGACAGGAGCGACGTGCGCAGGCCAGAAGAGCTGCGAGGAAAGATTTTTAATCTGACCATCGATGAAGTAAGGGTGAATTTTACCGGTAGCACGCGAAGCGCAGCTGCGATAAATGGCTCGATCCCGGGGCCGACATTGCGCTGGAAAGAAGGGGACGAAGTTACCATCAATGTGACTAATCGTCTAAGCGAGAGAACCTCACTTCACTGGCATGGCATGATTCTTCCTTTTCAGATGGATGGAGTGCCCGGCATTAGTTTTCCGGGTATTGCCCCAGGCGAAACTTTTCAATACCGATTTAAAGTACAGCAGAGCGGTACCTACTGGTACCACTCCCATTCTGCCTTTCAGGAAATGACTGGCATGTACGGTGCGATAATTATTGAGCCGGCTTCGGGCGAGCGCATTCAGGCAGATCAAGATCACGTGATCATGTTGTCTGAATGGACGGACGAAGATCCGATGTACGTGTTTCAGAAATTGAAAACAATGGGACATCTGTACAATTTTAATCAGCCGACTCTACCTGGTTTGGTCCGTGACATCGCCGAGCAAGGTCTGGGGGCCGCAATAAACAAGCGTGACATGTTCAATGTCATGCGCATGAAACCTACGGATTTAGCTGACCTGTCTGCGGAAACCCTGACTTATCTTATAAACGGAATAACGCCGGCGGGTAATGGCACTCGATTATTTGCCAAAGGTGAACGCGTGCGTTTGCGTATTATCAATGCTGCCGGCAATACATTTTTTGATGTGCGCATTCCAGACTTACCCATGACGGTAGTGCAGGTGGATGGCAATGACGTGGAGCCGGTAACCATAGATGAATTCCGACTCGGGGCGGGAGAAACCTTTGATGTTCTTGTCACGCCAACGGAAGATGCATATACATTTTTTGCGGAGACCATGGATCGAACTGGCTATGCTCGCGGAACTCTAGCAACCAGGCAGGGTTTAACTGCGCCGGTTCCTGAGCGCAGAGAAGCGCAGTGGCTATCGATGACTGACATGATGGGCAATATGTCCGCTACAGGGCAGGACATGAGCGGTATGGATCATGGCAGCGGTGATCACGACAATATGCAAATGGATATGGGTGAATCCGTAAGAGCGAGGCATGCTACTTCGGAGTTTGGTCCGAGTACTGATATGCGTGTGGACTTTCCGCGAACCAATCTTGACGATCCGGGTGTGGGGCTTCGAGAGACTAACCGCCGCGTTCTTACCCTCGCTGATTTGAGATCCCTAAACGGTCCCTTTGATCATCGTGAACCCGAGCGAGAGATTGAGCTGCATCTAACTGGCAATATGGAGCGTTACAGCTGGTCGATAGATGGCTTGGAATATGGCAACTCCACGCCGATTCATTTCCGTCATGGTGAGCGTCTGCGCGTGCATTTGCACAACGATACTATGATGACCCACCCCATGCATCTGCACGGCATGTGGAGTGATCTCGAGGATGCGGATGGAAATTTTCTTGTCCGTCGACATACCTTGCCTGTGCAGCCCGCGCAACGGGTCAGTTTCAGCGTAACTGCTGACGCCCTAGGTCGTTGGGTGTGGCACTGTCATTTATTATTTCATATGGACGCAGGGATGTTTCGCGAAGTGGTGGTCGTATGAAAAAGGTAATAAATACACTGGCTATAGTGCTTGCACTTGCGATCGGTCTGAGCGGAGCGGCAGGAGCGCAGGATAGCGATCACCAAGCACATCAAGCTGCTGATCAAGATCTCGAAATGCCACTTGCTGATGATTCGGAAATGAATCATGAAGAGATGAATCATGAGGAGATGAATCATGAAGAGATGAATCATGAGGAAATGAATCGTGAAGCTATGGATCATTCTGACATGAATGAGATGGAAGCCGGTTCGCTGCGCGATCCCCATGCCTACTCCGGTGGTTATGAGCGCGCATCGGGTCCTTATTCTCTGCCAGAGCAGCCTCAGGTTATGTTGGCAGATGAGGAGGTCTTCGCGGGTCTTTGGATGGACCGATTCGAATTAGTCGATCATGAGAACGGTGAGGGAGCTGAATTGGAGGGCTATGCTTGGATTGGCAATAGCTACCGCCGCTTATTGTTGCAAACGCAGATCGAAACGGTCGAGGGAGAAGTAGAGTCAGGGGAGGTGGATCTGCTGTTCTCACAAGCAATCTCGCCCTTTTGGAATATTCGCGCGGGCTTGCATCGTTCGTTTGGGGAGACGGCGGACAGAGACTGGTTAGCGATTGGCATTAAAGGTCTTGCGCCCTACTGGTTTGAAGTAGACGCAGCTCTACATCTTGGTGACAACGGCCATGCAGCATTCGATCTGGAAGTAGAGTATGAATTGCTACTGACTCAGCGGTTGGTGTTACAGCCACGTATCGACATAGCTGCATTTAGTGAGAGCGATGTGAAACTCGGTCACGGATCAGGCCTATCTACTATAAAAACGGGTGCCCGCCTGCGTTATGAGATTGACAGACAATTTGCTCCCTACTTAGGAGTCGAGCGCGTCAAAAGTTTCGGTGAGACTGCAGGCCTTCTGCCATTAGGTTCAAACCAAACGGAGACTCATTGGGTACTTGGTCTGCGGTTTTGGTTCTAGCTGTTGTGATTCTAGTAACAGTTCTGTGGCGGCAGCCTAGCGCTGCCTTTATTACTGACCTATAGGATAAATACGGGTGCGTTAGACATTGACATTGAAGTTGGGCAAAGGCGTATAGTCGTAGTATTGCCAATCTATAATTTCTAAGGAGGCTCTGTGAATACAGAAATCGATATTGAGAAACCTCAAACCCCAGGATTGATCGATCCGGTTTGCGGCATGTCGGTAACAGTGAATTCTTCACACCACTATGTCTATGTGGATCAGGACTACTATTTTTGCTGTGCCGGGTGTAAAGATAAATTTGCCTCAGATCCAGAGAAGTATCTCGGCGACAGCAACGATCAAGAGATGGCAGATCCTAAGGCCTGGTATATCTGTCCCATGGACCCTGAGGTTCGCCAGCGTGGACCGGGTACCTGTCCTAAATGCGGGATGGCATTGGACCCTGAGGCGCCTAGCCTTGATGACGAGGAAAACCCGGAGCTAATCGATTTCCGTCGACGCTTCTGGTGGACGCTGCCGCTTACAACTATTGTTTTCGTCTTGGCGATGTTTGGTCACGGCCGTGGCTGGTTGCCCCATGGTTGGCAGAACTGGGTAGAGCTAGTGCTTGCAACTCCTGTCGTGCTTTGGGCTGGACTCCCATTCTTTGTTCGAGGCTTTCAGTCAATAGTCAATCGCAGTCCAAATATGTGGACACTAATTGGTCTCGGAACTTCGTTCGCTTACGCATACAGTGTTGTCGCTACGCTAGTGCCAGGGGTATTTCCTGAATCTTTTATTGTCGGTGGCAGGGTGGGTGTCTATTTCGAAGCATCGGCAGTAATTATTTCCCTGACTTTGCTGGGACAATTGATGGAGCTTCGTGCAAGGGCGCAGACATCGGCAGCGATCAGAGAACTACTAGATCTCGCTCCGAAGGTTGCGCGACGCATCAAGCCCGACGGAAGCGATGAAGAAGTACCGATTGATGACATCAAAGTCGGTGATAGCTTGCGGGTCACTCCCGGAGAAAAAATACCCGTAGATGGCGTTGTGGAAGAAGGTCGCAGCTCTGTGGATGAGTCTATGCTTACGGGGGAGCCTATTCCTGTAACTAAACAGAAAGGCGACAAGGTAATTACTGCGACCCTAAACACTAACGGTAGTCTCGTGATTCGCTCAGAGTTGGTGGGCGCAGACACCACTTTGTCACAGATAGTCAAAATGGTCGCGCAGGCTCAGCGTTCGAGAGCTCCTATGCAGAGGCTGGCGGATGTTGTTGCTGGCTACTTTGTTGTTACTGTAGTTTCAATTTCGATCATAACATTCTTTACTTGGGGTTTAATCGGCCCAGACCCCGCCTGGGTGTACGGGATGATTAACGCAGTTGCTGTGTTGATTATCGCCTGTCCCTGCGCTCTGGGTTTGGCAACTCCCATGTCCATTATGGTGGCTACGGGTAAAGCTGCGCGTATGGGTGTACTTTTTAAGGATGCTGCAGCCATCGAAGCAATGCGAGAGATCGATACCGTAGTTGTCGATAAAACTGGCACCCTGACTGAGGGTAAGCCGGTGTTTCGCGAGGCCAGAGCCTATGGCGATTACACACTCGATCAGGTCCTAGAAATGGCTGCCAGTCTTGATCAAGGCAGTGAGCACCCCTTAGCTCGAGCCATTGTCAGCGCCGCCCGTGAAAAAAACCTGACTCTTAAAGCCGTGGACGAATTCGATTCATCAAGCGGTATAGGAGTTTCAGGCCGTGTCTCGGGCAGAGAATTGCTGCTCGGCAATACTGCTTTTATGCGGCAAGGTGGGGCAGATACTAGCGCAGTAAATCGAGAAGCTGATGACATGCGCAGCAACGGCGCCAGCGTGATCTATCTGGCGATTGATTGCCAAATAGCGGGGCTGTTAGCAGTTGCGGATCCAATCAAGGCAACTAGTAGAGAAGCCATTGAGGCTCTGCACAGGCGTGGTTTGAAGTTAGTCATGGCCACTGGAGACGGAGAACTCACCGCGAGGGCAGTGGCTGAGCAACTTAATATCGATGAGGTTCATAGTGAGGTAACGCCAGAAGCAAAGATGCGGCTAATTGAGACTCTGCAAAAGAACGGAGCCAAGGTGGCGATGGCCGGCGATGGTATTAATGATGCGCCTGCATTGGCGATGGCTGATGTTGGTATCGCCATGGGCACAGGAACCGATGTAGCTATGAGTAGTTCTCAAATAACTCTAGTAAAAGGCGATCTCAGGGGTATTGAGCAGGCGCGCACTGTGTCGGAGCAGACGGTTAGTAACATGCGGCAGAATTTACTGTTTGCATTGTTGTATAACAGTATCGGCGTGCCAGTCGCTGCAGGTGTGCTATTCCCAATTTTCGGAATACTGCTTTCGCCGATGATCGCGGCGCTAGCGATGAGTCTCAGTTCAGTGTCAGTGGTCACGAATGCTTTGCGGTTGAGAAACCAATAGTTCGGTTAAATGAATCCTAAAGCAGAAAGGATTAATCAGTGAGCTCGACACGAATAAAAGCGAGCTCGAAAAATTAAGAGGGTTTAGAGCCGACCGTAGTTACTAGCGGATTTCACAAAAATTAAGCATGTACATCTATCTAATACCCTCCCGCACTAAACGCATAAAGTGAGTGCGAGGACACTACTACTTTTTACTTCGTGCCTATCGATTACTCCGTCGTCTTTCCCAGAAAACGAAGTATGGCGGAGATAGTGGCATCATAACCGCGAGATCCTTCTCTTACGAAGGCGCCATGGCCTTCGTTGCTAATTAACCGCACGTTAACTTCATCACCGGCCAGCACGGCAAGTGCGGGGTAGTCCGGTACTGTGCGCATCGAGGTTTTGCCCTGAGCTAGCACGCGGGGCAGTGAGACTGGATAGCGGTAAGTGCTCACCACAAAATCCTGTGGAATGCCCCAAGGCAACCACTTCAATGGAGAGATCTGCAAGAAGTTATCGATATTGTCTGCAACCGGGCCACCAACTAGTTTTTCCAACAGAGGCTCGCCACAGTAAATTTCTCCCGTGTCACCGATTGAGTCGATAACCAGCGGATTGATATAGGCGTCGGCCATGATAAGCGCCATCGGATTAACCTTGGGCTCAACATAAATTTCGCTATCAGGCGGCAACTGAGATCGCATTGCCAGCCAAGCACCGTAATGACCGCCCGATGAATGCCCAACTACTATCGCTTGTTGCAGATCAATCGGATTGCTTTCAGCAATCTTTGCTAAGGCATCAAAACCATTGCCGATGTCGCGCCAAGTGCCGGGCCAACCACCACCAGGGCTAGTTGCGCCGCGATACTGCATATTCCAGGCGGCGATACCCTGGTCGGTCATCGCCTTGGACATGGCGCGGTAGCTATTCATCATGCCTTCGCTAGAGCGCCAGCATCCGGCATGCAGAAAGGTAACTACCGGGAAAGGCCCGTCGCCCGCTGGCAGGTACAGTTCCCCGTATTGCATCGGGTCCTGACCATAAGAAATTTTGCTTTGCGCATATGTGCTTAAGGGCAAACATACACTGAAAAGAATGAGGATAAGGGTGAACAGAATTCTTTGAGCTTTCATCGTTTTACCTGCTGACTTTTATTTTTCTAACAAGCATAAGGAGGGAGAGTGATCGAGAGCGCTGACCGCCGACCCTCGAATTACGCCAAGCTTTTGGCAGGGAGGAATTCGAAGGTGGAGGTTAGTTGATGAGGGGCTTCATTTTACCCCTCATCAAAGTGGTTTCCATTTACAGGATTAGTTTCCCTTGTTGGAATAATCGGTTCCGTTAATTGGAATCATCAAGTGAGCTCCGGAAGTGCCTGGGCGCATCATCCAAGGTGTTCCCATTCCGGCGAGAGAGTTATCGCGCTGAGAACCAATTGGCATGCCAAGTTCTTCGGCACTCGCGTTTGGCAGGGAGATAACCATTAGATACTGAATGCGATCTGGCGTGTCGAATCTACGATAGGCTATCGATCCGAACTTGCGAGCAGGAATGCTGCCTTCGTCTTCCGCTTTCTGCATGGCCATTTGCAGATCATCGCCTTCAAGGCCGTCCGCTGATAATTTCGCCTGCAGGTCACGACGGGCACGTTGTGAAACAGGACCGCAGCGAGTGAAACCCGCTTCGTCAGTTGGTTGGCACTCAACATGGTTAGAACCAACTTTGAGAGTGACACGGTTTCCGTTGTCGTCGTATGTGTATACGGTGGCGTCTGCGCGCAGGTCCATAGGCAATGGTGACAAAGCCTTTTCAATTGTCGCTGCATTAGATTGCGCTGCGACTTGGCTGGATGCCAGCAGTCCGGCTGTTATGAGACCCAATGTTGTTGCTAATTTTGACATTTCTTTCTCCAACTCAAATTACTTTTGTTTTTTGGTTTTAACTTTACGCAGTTATTCACTTTCGTTGCTTCCAATCGGAGCCGCATTGCTTCAAACGTGCTGCACTGAATGCGGTGCGGGAAACTCTCTGCAGTTGCTAGTTTACCCAGATAGTGACCAGACAGAGGCAACAAACTGTAACAGGGAGGATAGTTCTGCAGCCCCGAATTACCGACCTATATTACGGGTTTAGGGGGGAAATCACCTATTTTTTTGCTGATCTTGATCACTAAAAAGGCACAATTCCCTATCGGGGCGGGCTAAAAGCTTATCAAAACCCTCTAGATTTAGTATTTTCCCTGTCTGCAGACAACAAAGCTGGATATACAAGATACAGCCGGAACTGGCAGCTGCCGAGAGTCGGCATAGAAGGTATAGTACGGATGGGGCTCGCTACCGAGTTGCTACACAAGAATCATAAATTTAAGCAGTGAGCAGTATGACAAATCAATCTTCCGAAGAATCCAGTTTTGAATTTAACCCACAAATAGATAGCCTGCTGGTCAGGGCACATTCCCTGGCGGCGTTTGCCACTCTCTTGCTGGCGGTATGCTTCGGCATCCTTGTGTCATTGCAGTTTGTGTTCCCCGATTCCCTTGGCGCCTTTCCTTCCTGGGGTCGGATGCGCTATGCCCATACCCAAGGCATTATGCTGGGTTGGCTAGGCAATGCCTTCATAGCATTTATGTACCACGCTGTACCTGTGCTCAGTGGCAGGCCTGTCACCAGCCGAAGCTTAGGTATTGTCCTGTTCGCTCTTTGGAACTTCGCGGTGATGATTCCGGGTTGGATACTGGTGCTTAGTGGCTACAGTCAACCACTAGAATGGGCCGAGTTCCCTCTGCTCGTCGATGTGGTTGTGGTCGTCGCATTTATTCTTGCGGCGCTGCAGTTTCTGCCTGGCTTCTTTAAGAACGGCTTCGAGAATTTGTATGTATCCAGCTGGTACATCATCGGCGCGCTGGTGTTTACCTTGCTGTCGTTTCCCATGGGCAACATCGTGCCGGAACTGATTCCGGGTGCAGCCGGCGCTGCCTTTAGCGGCTTGTGGATTCATGATGCGGTTGGTTTGTTCGTAACACCTATGGCGCTGGCAATTTTGTACTATGTTATTCCGGCTAATACTGGGAAGCCAATCTACAGCCATTTCCTATCCATGCTTGGTTTCTGGGGATTGTTTTTCCTTTATCCGTTGAACGGCATACACCACTATATTTATTCTGCGATTCCAATGGCGGCTCAACTCACAGCGATCATAGCTTCATTTCTATTGGGAGCGGTTGTAATTATCGTTGTGTCGAACCTGATGCTTTCGCAACGGGGCTTTGGTCTAATTCCAAAAAACAATGTGCTGCGCTTTGCCTCTATGGGCATCGTCTTTTATCTTGTTGTGAGTCTGCAAGGTTCTTGGCAGGCAAATATGACCTTCAGTAGTTTGGTGCATTTTACCGACTACATCATCGGTCATTCCCATTTAGCCATGTTGGGTTTTGCAACCTTTGCAGGTATTGCTGGCATTACTCACGCATGGCAACGTCTGCCAGGTTTTACTCTCAATAAGAAGTTGCTCGATTGGTCGTACTACTTATTAACATTTGGCATCACCTTGATGGTGCTGGATCTCACTCTGGCCGGTTATGTGCAGGGAGAGTTATGGCAGGACATGATGCCGTGGATAGAGTCGGTGCGAGCATCGGCACCTTACTGGGCTGTCCGTAGCTTATCGGCAATACCCATTACTGTTGGTTTTAGCTTGCTGTTTTATAGTTTATTGATCAGCAAGACTGCTACTGTCTCTAATGAAAACGCTGATGCAGTGGAAAGTCAGAATCAACATGCTAAGAATGAAGGCGCGAGCAACATCGAAATTTCTGGGGCATCGCCAGCGCTACGGATGTCCTATGCGGCGGCCTTTCTTGGGGGAGTCGGTTTCTTTGTTCTTTCTGTCACTATGCTAGGGGTAATACCTTTGCAGTCACTGAATGAGCAGACTGCACTTTTAGCACCCACAGCCTCTCTTACTCATTCGTCAGCCGAGGATAGAGGCCGAGAAATTTACGCGCGTGAGGGCTGCGCTTATTGTCACACGCAACAAGTGCGATTCACTGAGCCAGATATGCAGCGTTTCGGAGCGCCGACTCTTGCCTGGGAAGGAAGGTTAGACACGCCTCACATGCTCGGCACCCGGCGCATCGGGCCCGATCTTGCTCGCGCATCAGGAACGCGAACCGCTCAATGGCATCTCGTTCATCTGTTTGCGCCGAGAGCGGTAGTTCCTCAGTCGGTGATGCCAGCATATCCCGAATTTTTCGATGGCTACGCCGACAAGCCCACTCGTGAAGCTCTCGACCTTCTAGCTTATATCGAAACGCTAGGCAGAGAGCGTGAACTAGCCTGGCCGGAAGGTGATGAGCGCGCAAGAACTCTTACCGATGATGAGCAGGTGCTAATGTCAGTTAATGCAGAAGTGCTTAATGCACACCCTGCTCGCACGAGACCTAGAGGGTCGGCGCCGATGCTGGCGAATTCAGCAAGCGATGCGTCCGGCGAGCAACTCTTTCTTGATAATTGCAGTGGTTGTCATGGGGATCAGGGCTTGGGTGATGGCCCCGCCGCTGATTGGTTGCAGCCAGCACCTGTAAATTTCGCAGAGCACCAGTACCGACGCGATCTGCTTGCAGATATTTTGTGGAATGGTGTATACGGCACCTCTATGCCAGCTTGGCGTGAGCTGTCTATTGAGCAGCTGAGCGCATTAGCTGACGTTGTACAGAGTTTTAGTCAGGTAGCTGCCGCCGGAACGAACTCACAATCAACTGCTGCGCAATTGAATAGCGGACAACAGGTATATGCTACCCATTGTGCCGAGTGTCATGGAGACAGCGGCGATGGCAACGGATTTGCTGTAGACAAGTTACCTATTCCGATTATGCCAACAGATTTTATTCGTGAAAGGCTTAGCGAAGCGGCGGCCATGCGCGCTCTGCGCGAAGGTGTTTCGGGAACTTCTATGGCGCCATGGGGCGATCGCTTGAGTGAACAGGAAATGTCTGCAGCTGTGCAGTATGTGCGTTCCCTGTATCAAGGTAATGAAGTAGTTGCTCAGGTTGTTGGTTTAGAATCCTCTCAGGAGATCGCAGGCGATGATTAGTAATCTGATTGTTTTTTCCACACTCTTTCTCGGCGTATTGTTCACCGTGCTGTATATAATCCGGCCAGAGTTCCGTGCACGGATTGAACAGCCTAAGTATGCTTTCCTTCAGCAGTTGTCGATGTATGATAAAGACACAGCTGTTGAACAGAGCGCCATTGAAAGTAAAAGCGAAAGCCGTAGTGATAACGACAGTAAAAATAGTTAGCAGTGAGAACTCAATGAACCAGTGCAGATTAAATCCAAATCGAAAACAAAGAGGCATAGGCTTGCTAGCGGCGATGGTCGGTAGTGGCGTATTTGGCGTGTTGATCATTATAGCCGCGTTGTCTCTTTACTCAGACCAGGGGTCAGTGGGTCAGATAAACGCGGAGCCCAGCATCGAATATGGTCGGCAATTGATTCGCGAGACCTCATCAACCATGGGCCCAAACCATGAAGATCCATCCATGCGTTTCTCGGGAACGAATCTGGATTGCGCTTCCTGCCATCTCGACACTGGAACCGAGCCGGGCACGCTTTCTCTCTTGCTCGCCGATACCAAGTATCCAAGGTTTTCAGGTAGAGACGGAAGAGAAGGGGATCTACGTGATCGCATCAATGGTTGCATGACTCGAAGCATGAACGGTACGGAGCTGGCTCGCGATAGCGTCGAGATGGTTTCCATGGAAATGTATATAAAGGGGCTTGCTCAGCAGTATGAATTAATGGGCGACAGCAAGCGCGCTATCGATGAGCCGCCGGCATTTGTGGAGCCGGATCGTAGGGCGAGCATTCAGGCAGGCGGAGAAGTATTCCGCGAAAGATGTCAGGTATGTCATGGGGAAAACGGCGAAGGTTTATTGCAGACAACAGACATCGTAGACGGTTATCTGTTTCCTCCTTTGTGGGGGCAGGATAGTTTTAATAACGGCGCTGGTATGACACGAATTTTGACAGCGGCACGTTTTATCAAGGCGAGAATGCCGCTGGGCCAACCGGACTTGAGTGATGATGAAGCCTATGACGTTGCCGCTTACATGAATTCCCATGAAAGGCCGGTCAGAGCCAATCTCGAGGTGGATTTCCCTGACATCAACAGGAAACCAGTGGACAGCCCCTATCTACCCTATGGGGACAACTTTCCTCATGAGCAGCATCTGCTGGGTCCGTTTGAACCTATCCGCGAGTATTATCGCAACCTCTGATACAGGGGAAGTTCCTAAAAGATTCAGACAACAAAAAACGCCAGTATCGAGAGCCGATACTGGCGTTTTTTGTTACTCGAGTATTTAAGCTAGAGAGCTAAACTAGCCTCCTATTCTTAGGCGGAGTACAGCAGACTATAGCCGTATTCCTGACTGCGTGTGGCGGCGAGCACTCCGGCGGGCACATATCGACTGTTGGGGATATTGTTTGCGATCAGCTCATTAAAGATAGCTTCGGCATCTCCGCCAGTTGCGCTCGCGATCCTGCGGGAGAAAGCCCCTGTCGCTCTTCTGCAAATTGCATAACTGACGCCACGGGCAATCAATGATTCAATAGTATTGCCGCGATTGCCGAAATCCTGTTCGCTTTGGTTCAGAGGATTAATTGCAAATGGGCCGTCGGTATTCTGGTCCTTTAGACTGAGCATCTGGCTGAACAGTGTGCCGTACTTCCCCCACATGGCATCGTTATAGCCAAGAGGCGTGGCGCCATGGCGGAAACAGATGATGGTAGCGATATCCGATTCGTCAGTGTCGTCATATCCCTCGGTATGGCCAACCATAATGTTGCTGGCATAGTTCAGGGCGGTGACACCGCCCGATGAAGTAGAGGTGTCGATAAAGACCCTGTGGCCGGCAGAATTTGCATCCAACCAGGCGTCTTCATCGTGACGTACCGGGGTGAAACCGTTGTTAGCACTATTGCTGTTGCTAGCGGCTTGCGCGGAAGAAGCTGCGGTTGCCGTTGCCGCTGCTGCCGCTAGGCCAACACCGGTCAAGAATTTACGTCTTCCCTGAAGCTTATCGGAATTATTGCTCATTGATTGATCCTCCAAGATCCTATGGTCATTCTGGGCCTGTGTGCCTTATCTGTTGCGCATGATAGTCATAAGCTTCAGCAGGGTGCAATTCAAGCTCGATTCTGCCAATTTGTCGAGAGTTGATGTAGGTTTTATTGCTTTACCTCAATAACAACCGAGAGTTATCAGTTCGCAGTATTGGAGTGATCCGATTCAGGTCTCGAACTCCATATGCAAAAAAAAACTGAGGTCAGGACTGCCGCCAATACCAATGGGCGGAAATCCTGACTCTCAGTTTTTACTCTTCTAAAAGCTTGTGCAGCTTTTTAGAAGGAGACGTCCCATTGAAAGCGTAGTCGGTTTCCAGATTCATCCAGGTTCAGGACATTGTCGTCGAGATTCAATTTCGAGAAGTCCAAGGTCAGCTTGTTGTTGTGACCGCTGAAAAACCAGTTAGCACCAATGGTAAATTCCTCTCGATCATTATCAAAACCGAGATTGGCAGCATTTGGCTCTTCTACGTAGGCATAGCGTGCAGCCAGTTCAAGTGGCGCCGGCACTGAAGGGAACATATGGTGAAAGAAGTATCCAGCTTGCACGTACCCGCCTGTTAGCTCACTCTCGACCCCAGTGGCAGTATCCCGGATCTTTTTGACATGGTGCTCTTGTTGCGCTGAGAATCCACGATACTTGAATGCAAATTCCTCAACAAACTGATCGATTTCATACTGATCTGGTGCGGCGTCGGCCGGTTTTTCAAAGCCGTCAAGATTTCCGCAGCCCGATGATGACCATCGAGTACAAGCGCCGGTAGTTGTTGCTCCTGCCAAGGCAAAGCTGCCGGTGGGAAGCTCGGTATATTCCACGTCTGTTTGCCGCCAAGAAAGATCACGGCCGAGGAAATTCCACTGCCAACGACCCATATACATCATATTGTCGTCTGCATTGTTGACGCTCTTGCCTTCTCCGTTAAATACACCTGCGTAGTAACGCATGTCGGCGGGAGTATCCTGAAACAGGTGTCCCCTTAACTGAACACCAACCTGTCTGTCGATGGTGAACACTCTGTTGGCAATCGATCGCTCTACGAACTGCTGACGACCCGAAGAGTCGACCCGTTCACGGTTCATGTCTACTTTCCATTGGCCCAAACGAATACCACCCCAGTCCCACTTGGCAACGTCTATACGCCAATCGATTACTCTGGTGCTTGAAGCTGTGCTGCTGTCGTCGAAGTCTCTGGAAGGCTGGAGATCAACTTCGAAATAGTATTGCAGCCAGGGTTTAAAGCCGGTGCCACCAATCTTCATGCGCAGACGACGGGCCTCAAAATTGTGTTGATCCGGTCCATTGAACGAGGATATTTGACGGGGATCTGAGCGATAGGGAGTCGTAAAGCGTGTTTGAGCTCTCCATTGCAGATCAGTCCGCCAGTTACCATCACGGGTTGCGAAGCGAAAACCGCTGCCTACACGCTCCGCTGTGACGGGAAATTGTTCTTCGATCTGACTCGAGACTTCAGTGGCGACAGTCTCTTCAAGGTCTACGTGTCTAACAGTCGACTGAGGCAGGATATCAGCACTGCTAAGCGCTTCGACGCCAAGTAGATCATCGTATTGTTCCTGGGTAATAGCCCCATTCTGCAGCAGGATGCCCAGTAGCTCTTGGTCCGCTGCGAGCGCGCCAGAGGATAGTTGCAGCAAGAGTGTTGCAAGCACAAAGTGCCTGATTCTGAAGGGTGGGTTCTCTCTTTTCATGGGCGATCTCCAAAGTCTCGCTTGTGGATGTTTTATATTACGATTTAATACTGAGCACTTTAATTCACTAATATTACAAAACGATGACAATATGACGATTTGGTAGTCAGATCGACATATTCGGAGGAGGGGGCTTGCGGCTGGTGCGGCAACTTGCAGGGGCGTTTACTAGTGAGCACTGGGATTTCTGCGCCTGCGCCGTCGCGTAAGCCAGAGCTTATTCAGATTCGGGGCTGTTGGTGGCTAGATAGCCCGTGAAGGAGCCGTAGTTGAGCGCAGGGTTAGGTATAGGCAATGTCTCAAAAAGCGGCGTGACGGTTCGTAGTAGGGGACACTGTTACAAACCTAAACCAGCCCGTTACTTTTTGTAGATTCTTAAAGTTGACCGTTGGTAAGTAGCACTCTTCGATTTCCTTTTCATTCCAAAGAGCTCTTATTCTCAGTCCCATTTCATCTGCATAAGACGCTAGCTGAGAGTCCGTAATAGTAAATTTAAACGGTTCCGCTTGTCGGTACTTGGCCCATGTTTTGCGCCAAGTCTTTACGCCGTAGTATTTATCCACATCGCTGTCGTCAATGTTGGTTATATAATCAAAAACCAAGAGGCTTTCTTCGTTCTTGCATGCGCTGACGAATTGCAGAGTGGCATCAACGGCTTTCTTCTCCAGATACATACTCACGCCTTCCCATAAGAACACGGTTTTAATCTCGTTATCGTATCCAGACTTCTGAAGTACATCTGGCAATGATTCCAGATTGAGATCGATAGGTGCAAACGTAAGATTGTTAGGAATAGTAATGCCGGCTTTTCGAAGGTATTTTTTCTTTCTATTCTGTGTGGTTGCTATATCTAGTTCGATGATTTTGCATCCTAAGAATTGTTCAGCGAAACGATTCGCGCGGGTATCAAAACCTGCACCGAGTATAACAATTTGCTTCGCGCCCGCTTCAACTGCATTTAGAACTTGTTGGTCGAAAAATGCTGTCCGCGCCAACACATATTCAAATCCTCCAGGCGTAAATTTTCTGCTCTTTCTTATCCCCAAATTTCTTACAAAGCCAAAATTAACGAGAAATTTATGAGATGGGCTAATAAAATTTGCAGCCAAGAAGTCTGATCCGATATCGGTTCCGGGGTACTCTTTATACGCGACAGCTCGGTAACCAGCAGCCACCTCCGCGGTGTCTGAGTATTGTTGTTCTATACCCTCCCTCGACATAGGCGTGCTTTCCCATTTACGGATTGAAGTTCTCAGAGTACTTTGATTTTATTAACTGAGCTACCTAATAAATTCAGCGATCGAAAATGCTAGGGAGAGTGCCAATTATCGCGTGAGAAATCGCAGAAAATTATACGGACTGAATAGTTTGCATGTTGATCGACTATCTCACAGCAACCCCAGATTTATCGCTCGCAATACCGCCTGTGTCCGATCGCGTACACCTAGCTTTTCAAGAATCGATGAGACCTGGTTTTTCACGGTGCCCTCAGACTTGTGGATCGCTGTAGAGATCTCACGATTGCTATAGCCTCCAGCCATTAGACGCAGAACCTCCATTTCCTTGAGTGATAGCTCCTCGGCAAGTTCTGGCTCATCCTTCGAGAGTGTCAGGCTCGCCAGCCCATTCAGAATGCGCTCGGTGATAGCAGGTTGCACCAAGGTTTCACCCCGATGCACACTTTCAATGGCATTGACTAAGCTGTCGAGGGAAACGTCCTTGAGCAGATAACCCTTTGCCCCAGCTTGCATCCCTTCGAGCACCAATTGTGAATCATCGAATGTGGTAAGAATTATGGCTGGGATATTGATACCTGCTGACTGCATGGCTCTCAGTGCATCGATACCGGTCATCTTTGGCATGCGAATATCGGTTAACAGTACATCGGGTTGATAGCGTTCTAATCCTGCCAGGACCTCGGAACCATCGACGACTTGACCAACCACTTCGATGCTATCGCTAAGCTCCAGTAAGTTGCACAAACCCTGCCTGACCAAATTTTGATCTTCCGCCAGCATGACTTTGATCTTCATCTAGCGCCCTCTAGCGCAAGAGAGATCTGCACGTTGAAGCCATCTTCATTTTGTTGCCAGCTGACTTTACCGCCGCTGGCCGCGACTCGTTCGGTCATGCCTTTCAGTCCATTCCCGGCTTCTACATGCTTATCTGGTGTTCCATTATCTCTGATTGAGAGGATGCAGTGGTCACCTTCGCCTCGCAACTCAATGCTGCAATGATCTCCGGAACTATGGCGCAACACATTGGTAATAGCTTCTTGTGTGCAGCGAAGTAGAGTCTCGGCAAGTTCAACACTATTTATCGCCGGTGCACTGGAAAAATCGACATCGATATCGAAGTTAGGAATTCCTGCGGTCAATCTGTCGATTGACTGTTGCAGATCGATGGGGATCTCTTCGCGCAGCTCACTTACCGTGCTGCGTAAATCACCGAGTAATAACTTTGCTAGCGCCTGCGATTGCTCGACTTTTTCCTGCGCCTTGCCTTCGACGTAATGATTGGCGACTTCAAGGTTAAGAATTAGGGCAGTCATGTGGTGGCCGAGAATATCATGGAGATCGCGGGCGATACGCAGGCGCTCGCTTTGTGCTGCGGTCTGGGAAAGCAGTTCTCGGGTGGCAATCAATTCCCGATTCAATGAAGCTGTTTGCTCTCGCAACTGACTTTCACGGATGTTGCGCTGCACCATGCTCAGGGCAAACATCATGAGCGTTCCATACGCGGCAACGTTGGCTGCTATTTGCAGTAAGTAAGTACTGCCTAGATGAAAAAACTGTGCGCAGGCGAACAAACTAAGGCAAGCAAGCGATAGCCAAGTGCCACGTCGCGAACCAAACAATTCGGCAGACTGCACGATCCAGACAATACTCAGTATTCCAATAGATGAGGCAGGCACCAAAGTGAATAAGGCACTAATACACACAGCCTCTAGCCAGAACAAACACAATAAGGTGGGGCGAGTCAGACCTGCCAGTAGCACAAAGGCGGAAAAGCAGACTAATTGAGCTAGACAAAGTAAAGCTACGGCGAGAAAGACAGGCGTGCCGAAAACCGTATAGGCATTCAGACTGCCAACCAATAAAGTGATCAGAATGCCGGAGAAAGCCAGAGCGTTCTCACTGTTGATATGAGCCGGAGCTTTCATGGTTCCTGCCTTGAGACTGTCGGGTTTCTGCCGCAATTGCTAGCGATTATTACACAAGGTAGGCCGGCTACCTATAGGCCAAAAGTCACGGAACAAGTTATGACTTCTGGCACTGATAGTCATAAGTTTGTATGTCTATCATTCTCTCATGGGCCGCAAATTTTGATCATTATCGAAGCGAGGAGAAACGCTATGCCAGATTTACATCAACTACATCAAAGTGCAATCTATCTTCACATTGCCGTTGGCAGCTGTGCTCTTATTCTATTTTGGATTCCTGTATTCACGCGTAAGGGAAATCTCGATCACAGGCGCTTTGGTAAATATTTCGCCAGAGCTATGTATGTTGTTTCCTTCTCAGGTATCACCATGGCCGGTCTCGATTTACTCTTCCCGATCGCCACGCACGCCCCTGGCATGGACTTGAGTGCACAGGCAATGGCCAGCGTTAGCGTTCAGGTTCGAAGCTCGGCCATTTTTCTCCTGTCTTTGAGTATTCTGGTGCTCACCAGTACTCGCCATGGTTGGCTGGCGATTCTCAATAAGGAAGATCGCAGCATCCTGCGCAGGCCGACACACGTCGCACTGTGCTGCAGCCTTGTCGCGGTAGGATTGGCGCTGTTGATTACGGGGCTCAATGTTGGCAGCATACTATTCGTCATTTTTGCCATGCTGCAAATGACGACTGGATTTAACAACTTACGCTATATCTTCCGCGGCGCAATAAGGCCCAAAGAGTGGTGGATCCAGCATCTGCATGGGCTTATTGGTTCCGGCATCGGAGCCTATACGGCTTTTGCGGTGCTCGGTGGCCGCAGCCTGTTCGAGGGGATTTTTGGAGACTCCTTCAACGATATGGCCATTATTCTATGGGTGGCACCGGGGGTGATAGGTGGCATAGCCATCGCTATTTCGTCGCGCCATTATCAAAAAAAGTTCGGCGGAGAATGGTTGGTCAAAAGGGCGTCATTGCGCAGCGTTCTTTTCAGTTCTTAAGCACATTATCTAAAAGCACGCCTTTGCTGTGTATAGTCGTTGGGCGAAGGCGTAGTGCGTGACCGATAGCTTGTTCGAATCAATAAATGATCACAATGAGATCGAGGCATGCTGTGAAGATCGCTTCCATTTAAGTTAATCCTCTCTAAAAATAAGCTCGTCCCCATTTATTTTGCCTACACTTCGAGTAGTATTGCTCATCGACTGATGCGTTGCTGGCTCGATCGTTTCAATCCCCAGTAATCTGCCTGCAGCTAATTAGTCTCTAGTTATCCAAAAGGAGATAGACAAAATGAAACTACTGAAGTTACTGCTTATTTCACTGCCAGCAATTTTTCTGCTCAATCCAGTCTTTGCCGCTGATGAGCTTCCCATTTCCGGTTACAACGCAAGCCGTGACTATCCAGGCGCACATCTGACCCCCGATCCGGATACTGAGTACAAGGTACTCTTCGATCTGGTAGTTACCGATGACAACCTGGATGATCCCTATCCCATGCTGCCGCTGATTGCTCGTTATGTGAATACGCTGGCCAACCTAGGAGTGCCAAAAGAAAATCGTAAGATTGCTATTGTCATGCATCAGGGCTCCGGGCTGATCGGATTGAGCAATGAAGAATTTAAGGCTCGCCATGACGGAAAGGACAATCCGAATATTGACCTTATCAAGCAACTGCACGCCGCAGGGGTTACTTTTCATCTCTGTGGGCAGGGCGTGCTATCACGCAACGTTAAGGAAGATGATCTGCTAGATGAAATTCAAGTGGACTATTGGGCCCTGACAACTCTTATTGAGCTTGGCCGACAAGGTTATGTGAAGATCGGTGGCTAGGAAGTTAAGTTGTAAGTTTTTAGCTGGAGAGGTTTGTTGGGACCTAGAAAAATTCTGCGGATCAACTGACACAGCAATTGAGAATAATTGATTGATCTAGTCACCCCCCATACTAGATCAACAAATTGGAGAGATTAGTTATGAGTAAAAATGTAAGCCAGAACAGACGTAAATTTCTTGCCGGTGCCGGCTTGGTCGCAGCCGGAGCGGCAGTCTCGGCGAGCGCACAGGAGTCTGCTCATTCCCATCATGGCGATTCTGGGTTTACACCGGCGCGTCATGCCGAGGACAGTTGGATGGACGAGATGGGCGGGGTTCATCGTGCCTTTGTAGACTCCTCAACCGGCTCAGGCGGCATTGCTGCAATGAACTTTGCATCCAACATTTTGTTGGCCCATGCACAGGGATATGGCGGCAATGATGAAGACTATGGGCTGATCGTCTGTTTCCGCCATAACTCATCTCCCTATGGCTTCAATGATGCGATGTGGGAGAAATATGGAGAGGTCTTCGTTGGGCGTACCGGCGTGAGCAATAGTAATGGTGACCCGGTTACTGTTAATCCTCTCAGTGTAGAAAGAATCTACGGTAACCGTTCTAATACAATTGATGCGATGAGTGGTCGAGGCGTTCGCTTTGCTATTTGTGATCTTTCAACTCGGGGCATGGCTGGTATGCTGGCGCGCTCCACCGGTAGCACGTCGGATGAGGTGTATGAGGAATTAGTTTCCAACGCCGTCCCTTCTAGCCACTTCGTGCCCGCGGGCGTCATGGCGGCTACGCGTGCGCAGGAGTATGGATACAGTTTTTTGTATGCGACTGAGTAGGTAAAGAGTAAGCAAGCTAAATAGGCCTTGGCTTTTTTTTCGTGCTAGCTTCGCTGCGCCTCTTATTGAAGTTCTCTCAATGCCGTAACTATAGAGCAGCGCCTTGGGCGCTCTGCTCACGCAAAGAGCTAATGAAGGCGCGCATCTCACTCGATCGCTGCGTCCCCATCTGTTTAGATGTCTCTAACACCAGGGATGCTGGAAGTTGCTGGCTCATATTGTCCAATGTTGCCACTGCAGTCGGAAGGTCTGCCGCCATTCCTTCTCGTGTAGTGAGTGAGATGATGCGGGTAATGCCAACTGCGCCCAGAAAGTTGAGAGTATCGGCATCGTGTAGCACTTGTGCGTGGGGCTCATCGGGTACAGCAGAATAATACATATGCGCTAGCGCAGCTCCCTGTACCAGTGGCAATTTCTCCATTGGAAAGCTAGTCGATTCGAGGACTTCGGCCATAGAATCGGCAGCGA
The DNA here is from genome assembly GCA_913060495.1 of uncultured Gammaproteobacteria bacterium. Classification (GTDB taxonomy): domain Bacteria; phylum Pseudomonadota; class Gammaproteobacteria; order Pseudomonadales; family Pseudohongiellaceae; genus UBA9145. The sequence goes on from CAJXRP010000003.1 coordinate 222,525, forward strand.
CTTGAGAATGATCGGAGCCCCGTTCTGAGTAGGGCTCGAAAGCTCCCATGTCGTGCAGGAATGCTGCGGCAAATAATACATCGAGGTCGATCTCGAGGCCTTCTTGCTGGCCAAGTTCCAAAGCTAGGAGGTAATCACGTTCACTGTGTTGCAAACCCCAGGCAGTGTGCTGCTGGTTTTCTTTGACGAAGTCATACACTGTCTGCTTCCAATCGGCATCGAGGGGGATGCCGGAATCGGTTTGTTGGGCGAGGGCAGCATTCGTCAGAGTTAACGTGAAACTGATAAGCAAATATTTGCACAGATTGAGCATGGGAAATTCCTGAAGATTTGTTGAGTGGCTTGTCGGTCATATTACTACACTGAATCAAAATCGGAATCAAAATCGGAATCAAAAGGGTTAGAGTGTGCTGCGAATTCATTGGCTAGAACAAAAAACAACTGCCTTCTTACTCTGTCCTACTTAGATATCTTCTTTCTGCTTCATTGTTTTTTGTCTCTCACTAAGCTACTTGCATCTTCTGTCTTCTTGGGCCTAAAACTTAGTGAGAACACTACTGGCAGAGCGAGAGTAAAAAATATCGGATAGAAAACTCCAAGTAAGCTTAACGCGAAGAGTATTAAGGCGACCATCGGATTTGTCAGCTCATTAACAATAATTAAATCTAGATTCACATTGAGGGTTAACGCGCCAATCATCAATGCCACTGCGGCAATAAATAATAGACAGATAAGAACGATACCCCACCACTTAGTACAGAGGTTTGTGAGTTTCCAAGTTTGTGTCAATGTGTTCAGTAGATTGAATCTCTAAGGTTCGAAATTTTGGGGGTTAGGTTGGGAGCTAAAGTAAAAATACAGTAGTTTGCTGTTCAGGGCTAGACGGGCGGCGTGCCAAGTAGTCTAGAATCTGTTTGTTTCTATTAATCTTTCAGTTTATTCAGCTGCTCTGGACAACAAAGAACGTGCAGGATACTTTTGATGTTCTCGCTGAGCGAACTATATAGCAACAGATACTAAAAACATTCATCAAGTAGAGGCCATGATGTTCAATTCGTTAACAAGATGCACGAGTGCGCTGTTATTGCTGACTTCTGTCTACGCTGCCGCCCAAGATGCGCCAGCGCTGTCTTCAGAACACCTTAAGCATGTGAACTATTACGATTTGCAGTGGACCGAGGATCCTGGCATTCCTTTATCCAGTGTCGCTAGATGGAAAACCTTGTTGGGTTCCGGAGGTGTTTTTGGAGAAGGCCTTCCAGACAAGGATATGTATATTCGTCAGGGAGAAATGGGCCCTGGTGCTATCTATCCGAAGCATCGACATCCCGCTCCGGAATTTTGGTACTTCATCTCTGGGCGTGCCCAGTGGACCGTCGACGGAGAAACCTTCGATGTCGAGCCAGGCTCTACGGTCTACTTAGAACCGGGTTCCGTTCGTTCCCTGCGTATCATCTCGAAAGAAAAAGCTGAGATTGTGCGGGGAAACTGGGGCCTCAATTGCGACAGCGAGTCGATGCTGAATACTGCTAGACCCGGCGCTGTGAATTCCGACGACGATCAAGGAACCTATGTCTACGCTGGAGAATATACTTACTCTACCTATCCTCAATCTGACAGGGCGCGTTTACCAATATGGGATCACGGCGATGCTAGGCAACCTGCCCAGGGCAGCAACTCCGTTCTAGCGCCTCCGCTATCAGCAACCTCAAGCGTGCATTTAAAACACGTTAATTACTATGATGTTCGATATGCTCCGGACCCAACCGGCGTCAGGCGCTGGAAGACACTAGTAGGTTCGGGCAGTTGGGGTGATGGCCTGCCTGACGAGCAGATACAGTGGGGGTTAGGCGAGCTTGGGTCGGGCGGGGTTTATGACCGTCATCACCATGCCTGGCCGGAGTTTTACCATATAGTTTCGGGGCAAGCGCGCATAGAGGTGGATGGTGATGAATTTATCGCCGGGCCTGGGTCGATGGTTTATCACGATCCATGGGCGGTGCACCGCTCCGAAATAGTTTCTAAGAGCAAGGCAGTTGTCATGTGGGCAAACTGGGTCACTGAATGTGAGCGTGATGTCCTGCAGGCACCCTATGAAGTTCTTGAATGGATACCGACTCAACCGCAATCAGCAATGCTTGTGCAGTGAGTCAATAATAAATAGGGTCAGTAATAAATAGGGTCAGAGTAAAAGGGCGGTATTTTTTGAAATAGAAAAACTGCTGCGACGGGCTGGAAGAATCCAAACAGGCTTTGGCCTGTTTGCCTGCTCTAGCTTCGCGGGTTGCGCTCGTTGCTTGTGCTGGCGCAATTAGTGATCGGCTTGCAATTGACCTAGGGAGTCCTCATATTCCACCGTATGAATAGTTTACGTCGTCCAGCCCTTCTTGTTGCTCTCTCACTCTTTTATGGAGGGTGCTCTTTGGCGATCGCTCCAGCTAGAGAGGCAAGTGAGGTTTTCCCCGGCCTAGCCAAATTTAGTGTGGCGATGCGGGAAGAAGTGAGCGAGTGCAGCCGACAATTTCTGCAGCCTGAGCCAGCGGGCGCGCCAGAGCTGAATGCCGCTCGAATAGATTTGCTTAACTGGAATATAAAAAAAGGAGAAATGCCTAATTGGCGGGCCGATCTTGAGCTTCTAGGCGAGGATAAACACTTGGTTCTGATCCAGGAGGCAACTCGGTCAATGAGCAGTACGGAAGCCTTGCCAAGGGGGTCAATCTGGAGCTTTGCAGCCGGGTATGTGTCACGCAATCATTTAACGGGTGTCGCTACGGCCAGTCAGATCAAACCCGTTTCAGCTTGCCGACTCACCGCCTATGAACCCTGGTCGAAAACACCAAAGGCCACTAGTATTACCAAATTTGCGTTGGCCGATTCGGATTTGAACCTGCTTGTAGTGAACACGCACATGATTAATTTTGCCGTGGGATTAAAGGACTACGGATATCAATTGTCCGCAATTCGCGAAGTACTGCGCGGGCATGATGGGCCTGTGATTATCTCAGGTGACTTCAATACCTGGAGACCAGGCCGGCACAAATTATTACGAGTTTTTATCGCAGATTTGGATTTTGATGAAATTACATTTAAGCAGGATCGTCGACTGCAATTTTTCGGTTCAACCCTTGATCACGTATTTGTAGCCGGTATTAGTGTCTTGCAAGCGGAAACACACGATGTAAAGTCTTCCGATCATAACCCGATGACGTTAAGTTTGAGCATAGACCTATGAAAAAGACTATTGGACGCTGTTTCGTTCTATTGATTTTGTGCACACTGAGCACACAATTAGCTGCCGCAGAAACTGCTGATGAAGAAATCCAGTTTTTGATTGAAGCCGTGGGCAAGAGTGGCTGTGACTTTATTCGCAATGGTGATCGTCATGATAGTGAAGCCGCGGTAGAGCATCTGCAACTTAAATATAAACGGGGTAAGCGCTACTCGAAAACCGCCGAAAGCTTTATTGATCGGCTAGCCAGTAAAAGTTCTATTTCCGGAAGGCCATATTCGATTGTATGTGAGGAAAGTGGTGCGCATACAGCTAGTGATTGGCTTTATGAGGCGCTGCAAGCGCATCGCGGGAAAAATCTATAGCTCTCCTTCTAGCGGGATTTTTGAAAAGAACCAGTCCTCGATGTTCTGCATGAAAGTGGCATGGGGTTGAGTGTCCAACACCTCGGAGTCTGACACCCATTGAACTGCTCCATCATCACGTAAGCGAAGACCCCAAGAATTTTCCAGATGAAAGTCCCGCTGAACAGCATCCAGCACGACCCTGCTAAGTTCAGGGCTATCCACTATAAAACCCATTTCGGTGTTGATATAGAGAGAGCGTGGGTCGAAATTGGCGCTTCCAATAAACACTTGCTGGCCATCGATAATCATAACCTTAGCGTGCAGTGCAAGGTTCTTCTCTAGCACAGGAGTTTGCATATATACGGCCCGATCACGGGCATCAACTCTTACTTCGTGAAGAGTAGCGCCAATGTCGATGAGTTCTCGAACATGGTTGCGGTAGGCGCTGTGGGCGGTGAGATGATTATTGGATCGAATTGAATTCGTGAGCAGTCTAATTTCGACACCCCGCTGTCTTGCGCGTTCCAGTGCATCTTCAAAATCTGAACTGGGAATGAGGTATGCAGAGAGTATGACGATTTCTGTGTCTGCAGCATCGAGAAGCGAGATTATCTCGCGAGCTAACTGAACCGGCGCATCTTCCGGGTTCACAGGACTTTGGCTTGGCGGCCGATCGAGTAGCAGTCTGTAGTCCCCGAGAATTTCCTGGTCTGCTAATTCTAGCCAGCGCTTCAGGCGTTCATCTTCCGTTTCCTCTTCATGCACGCCGCTTAGTTCTATCGCATCGCCCTTAATATTATTTAACATAGCCTCTTGAAAGGCAGTCTCCCCATCGAGAGAATCAATTGGGACGCTCCAGAGGTTATTCCAATAGTTGTCGAAGCCATCGCTAACGGTTCGGCTGAGTTTACCAAAACCCATCAACTCCATATCGCGGAAATTGGATTCTTCATGCAAGCCAAAATACTCATCCGCAAGATTGCGTCCGCCAACAATTACTAGACGATTGTCTACCACCATCGCCTTATTATGCATCCGGTGATCGAGTCGGCGGAATTCCCCAAGGTTTAGAATCTCTCGAAGTACGACACTGTCAGAACGACGTTTGTAAGGATTAAAGATACGGTAGGAAATATTCGGATGGGATTGCAGCGCGTTTGCCTTGTCTTCAATGGCAAACAAAAATGAATCATCCATCAGAATGCGGACTCTTACTCCTCTATCAGCAGCAGAGACTAGATGTCCCATTACCAGCTTGCCAGCAGTATCGTCGTTCCACAAAAAAGATTGTAAATCGATGCTGCTCACAGCTGAGTCAATAGCCCGTAGACGCCAATCTAGAGCATCAGGTCCCTCGTTCAAAAGATGGAACCAATTTTCCTGCTCCTTTTCCTCTAGCGCTCGCCACAAGGGAGCATCCGCTGGTTCTAGGGCTGTCTGCTTAGGCAACTGCTGAGGAGCTAGGCCAGCGCAGCTGGTTAGCAAGAACAAACTTGCCACCATGCCACCAAGGCAGCGAATAAACCGGTATTTTTGTTCCATTGTAAATCCTGAAGTCTTCGTGCTTAGAAGTATCATAACTGAAAATGTGTAAATCGGAACTTTGGAGAGAATAAATGGGGTTAGAGTAAAACTACATTAGTTAAAAAGATAGGGAGAGATGCTGCTCGGGGCGGACCAAATTACGTAAGCAAGTTAGGACAGACTAAGCTGGGCGTAGCCCTAACCCAGAATGGTTGAGTCAAGAATACGAACAGGCTTAGGGCTGTTTGTATTCTTCGCGCGCTCTGCGTAGCTTCGCTCTTTTCGAACCATCGACACTAGGATTAATCTGACTGGGTCAGATTAACACAGCTTTAGCTGGCCTTTAGGCTGAGCCGAGGATGGGTGAATGATTTTCAGTAGACAGCGTGACCGATTCCCTATTTGAATCAATGAGTTGATGCTGCGAAATCAGGATATGTTAAGAAGTGTGCTATGGATTTCTAGTAAATGTACCCTAAAACTACTGTAGCTCTATTCTACCCCTTGATTAAGCAACCCTCCCAAACTCCTTGCTGCTATAATGAGCACTGCCCCCTCTAAGACAATCTATCGAGCTTCTATGCCATTTTCAAAACTTGGATTATGTGATCCTATCGTACAAGCGATTGAAGAGTTGGGTTATACAACTCCTACCCCGGTTCAGAAACAAGCCATCCCCATTATTCTATCTGGTAAAGACCTCATTGCCACTGCGCAAACGGGGACAGGTAAAACCGCCGCGTTTGTCCTGCCGCTATTAAGCTTATTCAACAAAGAACGTACCTTACGAGGTAAACGTATACGCGCCCTTATCCTGACTCCTACACGGGAATTAGCGGTGCAGGTTGCTGCGAATGTTACTGAGTACAGCAAGCACTTAAACCTAAGTTCTATGGCTGTTTATGGCGGTGTTGATAGCGAACCGCAAAAGCAGCGTTTAATTGAAGGCATTGATATTTTAGTGGCCACTCCGGGCAGGTTGCTGGATTTGGCCCATCAACGTGCGCTGCATTTTGATGAGCTTGAAGTGCTGGTGTTAGATGAAGCAGACCGAATGGTGGATATGGGTTTTGCTGATGATATCAAGAAGATCATTGAGCGCTTACCTGCAGACCGTCAAAACCTATTGTTTTCGGCTACAGTGAACAATGGCGTTCGCATCTTTGCCGATCATTTCTCAGCCAGCAAAATGGGTAGGCGCGCTGTTGAGATATCGATTTCACCAGAAGACACTACGGCACCCAGTATTGACCAGTGGTTAATCACCGTAGATAAAGACACAAAGTCTGCCTTGCTGAGTCATTTAATCAACGAGCAGAAGTGGGATCAGGCGTTAATTTTTATCGAGAAGAAACACGCTGCTGCCAAACTGGTGGCGCAACTTGCAAAACGCGGTATTGAAGCAGATGCCATTCACGGTGATAGAAGCCAAGCCATGCGTGAAAAGATTCTGGCTGATTTTAAATCTGGAAAACTAAAATACTTAGTTGCCACAGGCGTTGCCGCCCGCGGTTTAGATATTGGTGAGCTGAGTCGCGTAGTTAATTATGACCTGCCCTTTAAGCCTGAAGAATACATTCACCGCATTGGTCGAACCGGTCGCGCTGGTGCGACAGGTGAGGCTATATCGTTTGTGGCAATGGGCGATTTTAAAAATTTATGCGCTATTGAAAGCCGTTTAAACCATGTCATCAACCGGAAAGAGATCGAAGGCTTTCCGGTTAGAAAAGTCGTTCCGGTTTCAATTTTAAATTATGTTCGCAAGAGCAATCGGTAGCGGCTTTTCTTGGTCATGCATAACGGCCTCTAATTCTTTAGTGCCGAAGAGAAAAGCTCTATCCAGGCTTCTCGAGTTTAAGCACGAATCTATCAGTACGTCTTTCCAAGCTAGGATTAAATGGTGCTAGAGTATGATCGTCTTCAGGGTTTTCAAGCAGATCGCTTGTGCCTACTAGGACGAAGCCTGCATCTACTGCAGCCTTAACAGCATCCTCAAAAGCGACTCGGTGAAGTGTGGGATTGTCCGCGCCTTCAGTGCCTTCGTGATCCAATATCGCTAAGACCCCGCCTGGTTTTAATGCGCGCAGGACACCCTTGAGCATGTTGTCAGCATCAGTTGCTGAGCGATTATAGACATCATGAAAATTCAATGCGGTCATCGTAAAGTCGATTGAGTTTGGCGGGATGTCAGCAATCGATCCTATCCAATTCTCGACATTGGAAAGGCGGCTCAAGCGTTCGTTCCTTTCGTCAGCACTTCTCTCAGTAATGGGGATGGGATTGTTTTGCATATACACTTTGCCGCTATCGCCAACTGCGTAGGAAAGAACTTCTGTATACCAGCCGCCCATCGCAATTACGTCTAGAACAGTGTCTCCTTCCTTCACTCCCATAAATTGTAATATCTCTGGGGCTTTGCGGTTAGCATCCCTGGTTTTGTCTTGGGCTGGTCTGTCGGGGCTTGCCATGGCTTGATGTAGTGCGCTGGAAGTCTGACTATTGGCGTAGCTGCAGAGTAGTGCGAGTGTGAGTGAGGTTAGGAGTAATTTCATTGTGAGTCCGGGATCTTTGGATAAATAGGAGTGTGTCGAATAAAGTTATCACGTTGAGTGATCATGTTGCCATATAGAAAAAGCTTGCAGAATTTAGTGCGGTTTTAAATGTGAATGAGCAGATCGTAGTCCATAGATTGCTTCTATTTCAGCATATGCATGATGACTTTTATCACATCTTTGAGTTGGCTCAGGTCATCCGTAGAACGCTTGACCAACAATGTGCCTTGCAGTGTATTGAACAACATGCGAGAAAGTCGAGCTGGAGTTTCCTTGAAATTTAGCTCGCCATTTTTGCGTCCAGTGCGCAAAATTACTTCTAACCACCTCTGATGATCTTCCATAAATTGCTTAACTTCTGCGCGCATTTTCTCCGGCAAAGCTGGAACTTCGCCTGCGAGTGCGCCACACAAACACACAGTATCGGGCGTCGATGCAAAGTGCAGATACGGTGAAAAGTAAAATTCCAGAGCCTCCCAGCTAGTTTTTTCAGGATCGTTTTTGATTGCTTCGAGTTGCGAGGCGAAGGTGTCGCGATAGCGTTGGATGATAGCGACACCCAAGTCCGCTTTACTCGAGAAGTGGTGAATGACACTTGGCTTTTTAATGCCCACTTGCACAGCGATGTCTTGGAAGCTCATCGCCGTGTATCCGCGTGTCTGAATCAGTTCCTGACCAACGTCTAGAATTTTAGTCGCAGTTTCTTTCATTGCTTCAACATAGGCGTATGCATTTTTACAAAGGGTAACAGAGCATCGAGTATATCAGGAAGGTAGGGAGCGAATGTAAAAGAAGAGTTCGGGATTAACGTAGTTGCGGCTCTGGTATTGGTGATGGGGTGCAAATTATCAATGTAAGAACCGTGGTGGATGATGAGAGTGGCGGGAATTCTTAGTGCTGCCAAATCTTCGTCATCCATGCCTAGCGCCGTTTGCTCGCCCGTGGCCTGCAGATGTTCTGCAGAGGTTTTCATTGCGGCTCGAAAATCGGCAATGTCTGCATCGAAAAAGCGTTCTCGTTTTGCTGTGGTATTGCGTTCCAAATAAGCACTCCATAGTGGTGTTTCGCCTAGTGCCTCCATGGTCATAATCGGTGAGGCGGTTTCGTGCTCCCTTGTGGTGAGTTTTTCGTCATGGAGATATTTGAGGAAGTAGTCCTCTGACAATCGGGTTGCTGCGTATGTGCCGCCGGTCAGAGGCGCCAATACCAGGGCTGCTACATCTTCAGGATAGCGAGAGGAAACTATCATGTTTGAACGGCCACCGGAGGACATGCCATAAAGTGCTACAGGAGCAACGCCAAGACGATCAATCAAAACGTGCAGGTCTTCTCCCTCCTCGACCATTTGAGGTTCACTACCGAAAGTGATTTCTGATTGACCTAAATTGCGCCGATCATAGGTGATGACTCTAAGTTCAGGTGCTAAAGCTGCCACATTTCGTGCAAAGCCTCCAAAGCCAACGGTATCGCCGTTACCGCCTGGTGTAATGATCAGTGGAATGGTGCTATTGGGATTAAATATTTCAACGTGCAGGGTGACGTCGCGCTCTGGTCTGAGGTTGATGGCGTGGGTCTGCATCTCCACATTTTCGGCGCCCGCCACCGGTAGAGCATTGAAGTACACCTCGAAATAGGTGTTGTTCGCAGCGCCCCGAAATAGAGTGACATCTACTTCGTCATTATGGATATCGATATCAGTTTCCTCTTCCGCCGCGAATAGGTTTGGTAGGGAAACAAGAGCTGCCATAAGTGCCGCTGTGATTAGAGTTGCTAGCTTAATGTGATTGGTCATAGGCTTTCCGTGCAAGTGTAGTTTTGAATTGATGCTACCTACCGTACGGTAGGTAGTCAACCTGCAGAAAGAAAATAGATTCGTTTGCTGGCGTGTCCGATTTCCTAATTGGATACTAGAAGCTAAAACTCCGAAAACAGAGTGTGCTAAGAAGTGTGCTATGGAATTCGATGAAATCTCGGTTAATCCTGCCAATAAATAGATCTGCCCCCATTAATTCAAGCCAATCAGCAGCACGGCAATAAGAGTTTCAATAGTTACTTTTGCAAGTTTTTGTCATGGGGCGGATATCACCGCTTAAGTTTTCCGACCAGCGTTTCGCAAAGGCCTTTCAGTTTCAATGCGTCCTCAGCTGGCATATCGACTGCACAGGCGATCTGACCGGGGACTTTCTCTGCTGACTTTTTCAGGGAACGACCCTGTCTTGATACAGAGACTATCTTGCGGCGCTCATCACCTTTAGCCACCTTTACATCAATCAGGCGCTTGTCTTGTAGACGGCGTAACAAAGGAGTCAGGGTGCCTGCGTCGAAGCGGGTATGCGCAGACAGATTCGAGATACTCACACCATCTTTTTGCCAAAGGCTCATCATCACCACATATTGCGGGTACGTGAGATCGAGCTTTTCCAGCGTCTGTCGATAGGCGCGAACCAAAGCGTTAGCAGCCGAGTACAGGGAATGACAAACCTGGCGGTCCAGATCCAGTGCTGAAGGCTCACCTTGCTGATCTTTGTTCTTTTTCATAGGCGTCATTTTGCACGCAAAGTAATTGACATGGCAAGTCTGTTTCCCTAAGCTCTAAAAATTACTTTGCGCACAAACAAATAATTGGAGCTAGTTATGAAAATTCACCCTTCAGCCGCCATCCTTTCCCTTCTGTGCTTATCCTTCGGTGGATTTAGCCAGGCTGAGAATAACGAGCCTGTTGTCGAGATAAACAACGAATCCTTCCAGTGTGTGCAAGACATGACTCCAGTGAGAGGCTTCTTTGTTGATAATCTGCTAGGTAATTTGGAAGAAACACTTTCTGTTGCTAACTCTGCCGACGGGGGTAGCTACCCAGCGGGATCTGTAGTTCAGTTAGTCCCAAGTGAGATCATGGTCAAACGTGCTCCCGGTGTCAGCCCTGACACCAATGACTGGGAGTTTTTTATAATGGACACCACGACTACCGCATCCAAAATTCTCACACGTGGTTTCGCTGACGTAGTTAACCGTTTCGGCGGAAACTGCCTGTCTTGCCATGCAAAGGCAGAGCCCAAGTGGGATATGGTTTGCGAGTCCACTCATGGCTGCGATCCTATTCCTCTAACCCGTGACATACTGACTCTATTACAAAAAACCGATTTGCGCTGTGAGGACATGCCTCCACTGAGCGCTGAAGAACAGGAAAAATTAGCGGCATTGCAACAAATGATGCAAGCGCAAAACTAGGGAGAACGTACAAATGACAACAGGAAAGCAACTTTTTAGCACACTGGCCGACGGCAAACTAACCGTTGAAATCGCAGCAACAAACTATTCTGATCCTACTGGAAATCAGGTGCTGGTTCAGATGGAGGCCGCGCCCATAAATCCCTCTGATCTTGCTCTCCTTACCGGTGCCGCAGATTTGGAAAATGCGGAATATTCAGACGGAAAATTCGTCGCAAGCATGCCAGAGCCTTTTTTCAGCGCTCAGAAGGGGCGCCATGGATCACGCCTTCCTGTAGGCAATGAAGGCGCAGGCACAGTGATCGCTGCAGGTGAAGGCGAAGCTGCACAGGCTTTGATTGGTCAGCGAGTTGCCTGCGTGCCGGGATCTGCTTATTCACAGTATTGCGTTGCTGATGCCACTATGTGTCTTCCTCTTGGAGACATCTCCTCGGAAGACGGCGCATCTGCTTTCGTTAACCCGATGACTGCACTTGGCTTCGTGGAGACTGCAAGAATGGAAGGACACAGTGCTATTGTTCATACCGCTGCCGCCTCAAACCTTGGCCAGATGCTGGTCAAGATATGTCAGGAAGATGATATTGACCTGGTCAACATCGTGCGCAAGGCAGAGCATGTCGAGTTACTTTCAAACTTGGGTGCAAGCCATATCGTCAATTCCTCTGATGAGGATTTTGCCGAGCAGCTGCGCGCTGCCATCGCCGACACCGGCGCCTATCTGGGCTTTGATCCCATTGGTGGTGGAAAAGCAGTAGATAGCTGCTTCAGAGCAATGGAGCAAGTTGCCGTGGGGAAAATGGATGAATACTCACGTTACGGTTCAAATCAGGAAAAGAAGATGTACATCTACGGTCGACTGGACATGGCGCCAACTATTCTGACCCCAGCCTATGGCTTTGGCTGGACTTTGTCGGGCTGGCTGTTATTTCCTTACCTGCAAAAAGCTGGCATGGAAACGACGGTGCGCATGCGTCAGCGTGTGCTGAACGGTCTGACTTCTACATTTGCCAGCTCATACAAGAGCAAGGTCAATCTGGAAGAGATGCTAACGAAAGAAGCTGTGATGGATTATCGCTTAATGAAGACTGGCGAGAAGTACTTGGTTACACCACAGGGATGATTAAGTTGCCTAGTCAATGGGGGTAGAGTACTTCGATCTGGTATTCACGACGGAGACTTAGGGCGGAAAAATACAAACAGCCTTAGGGCTGTTTGTCCCCTGCGGGCTTCACGGGTTGCTAACTGCTACTGCACAGTCGAACCACTGGCGCGAGGATTTTCTGAAGAGCGGGTGTCTGATTAGTTATATGAACCAGCGAGTTAGAACAGTAAATCAGAGCGTAATATATAGGGCCATTTAGCAATGGCTTTTGCCTTGATCAATTTCTTCTTATGTACGTGAGCCTCACATCAGTGTAAATCTTGTCCACCTTGTCGCCATCGATTAAAAAAATGGTAATTAAATTATCATCGCTGATAGAGTACCAAATATTACCCTTTTCAAAAAATTCGAGCATCTCATCTCTGATTTCTTTATTGCTTATCCTGAAACTATCAGTTTCTGAAGGATCTATCTCAGTTCTATCTTGATCAATTGTTCTAGATTGGCTTTCGCTTGTTTCTCCAGGTGCTATAACTTTGACATCAGAGTCGCAGCCCAGTAGAAAAATTATTATGATTAGTGCTGGTAAAACTCTCATTTGACTCACTTCTTCTGGCTTGGGTCCGATTTTATACTCGTGTGCCACTAACAGGTTGACTCCAAAAACTGTTAGAAGATGATCACTAATTCTAGTAAAAATTACAATCGGCACGGGCTTTATTCTGAATCATGAGGATTTTCAGTACACTGTGTGACCGATTTACTGATTGGATCAATGAGTTAAAAACGCGAAAACAGAGTGTGCTAAGAAGTGTGCTAAAAATTTCGGCACTTGTTAGTCTAAAGCTACTCTATTAATACTCTGACCCTATTTAACTCTCTATTTAATTAAAAGAGGCGCTGGGTATTGAACCAAAGCGTATCTTGTTACGACTTATGTGTATTCTATAAAGCTCAACTTGTATATGGGAGTCCTCTCTTTGCGCGTACTAATTTTTTCCTTACTCTGTATTGTATTGTCACCTCTCTTAATAGCTGGTGTGATTATTTATACCTGGCGCGTGCGGCGTATCAGCGTACGTCAGAACATATCAGGCACTGCCAACGAACCGCTCGGCGGTCGACTTGGAATGCACGTAGCAGGGACCCGAATAGATGAGGCTGCCTATAGGCTCGCTGGTCATCTTCCTTCCTACACCAAATTGTCGAGGTTTTTGCTCTTAGATGTCCTTGGGTTCGCCAGCAAACTAAGCGGCTTTAAAGGTGGATTCTTTGCTTACCCAGGTGAGCGACCATCCAAATTAATGTCTATGATGTCACATCGGACAGATTTTTTTGATCGCTCGATAAGGGATTCATTGAGCAGGAACGAGAATCCGCCAAAACAGTTTGTGGTGTTAGGCGCTGGTTACGATACGCGCTGCTATGACTTGCCGAAAGATTTGGATATTCAGTGCTTTGAGGTGGATATGGCGCCGACGCTAAACGCTAAGAGAAAGGCGTTGGAGCTAGCTGGCATTCCTCATGATCACGTTATTTTTGTCGAAACTGATTTTAATCAAGAAACTTGGATGGAGGCCCTTCTCGCTTCCGGCTTTAATCCGAACCTCACCACTTACATCCTGTGGGAAGGCGTCACCATGTATCTTGTTGAAAAAGCGGTACGGGACACCTTAAGTCTTGTTTCTACTCTACCTAGGGGAAGTGCAGTGGGTGTTGACTTTTTCTCTGAGGATATGCAGAAGGGTAATGGCCCATACGAAAAAATGAGTAAGGCTATGCACAGGGGGATTAGGTATTACAGCGAAAGTCTAATATTCGGAGTACCGACTGGCGAACAGTTATCAGCTGGGGTGGAAAGCTTGGCTCGGGATTCAGGCCTAACGCTTTCTCGATTCGAACACACAGGGTCCAAAGAAGACAAATTACCTCCCTGGTACTTCTTTGCCCATATTGATAACTTGTAATTGGATAAGAGGGGGCAGATTTATTTTTCCGCAAAGAGATAGCTGAGAATCAAGGGGAATCAAAGGGGGTAGAGTTCTTTGATTTTATTGTCGTTCAGGTGTGGGGGCTCGGGACGGAAGAATCCAAACAGGCTTATGCCTGTTTGTCCCCTGCGGGCTTCGCGCTGACGCGCTCGTTGCTAACTGCTTCGCAGTTGGTCGAACCGGTTGTGGTTCTCATCCGGCCACTAAACTCCATACATAAAAAAGCCCCGCTAAAGCGAGGCTTTTTTATGTATGGTGCCCAGGGGCGGAATCGAACCACCGACACGAGGATTTTCAGTAGACTGCGTGACCGATTCGTTAATTGAATCAATGAGTTAAAACTGGAAAATCAGAGTGTGCTAAGAAG
>CAJXRP010000004.1 GCA_913060495.1 uncultured Gammaproteobacteria bacterium
CGAGATGCTCAGGAGTCTCGTGGGCTCGGAGATGTGTATAAGAGACAGAACCATAGGCAAGGACATCACCTCGGTAGTACCTGGTGGCTATGTGTTATATGACTCGTCGAAAACATTGGCAAATGAGTTACTGCGCGACGATGTAAACTATCTACCAATCCCGCTGAGAGATATTTGCCTGGAAGAATTCGAAAAACCAGCACAGCGACAACTGTTCAAGAACATCGTCTACGTCGGCGCTCTTTCTGCGTTTCTTAATATCGATTTCAAAGTGCTAACTGAGCTGGTCGGCGATCAGTTTCGCGGCAAAGAAAAACTTATCCTGCCAAATATTCATGCCTTGGAACTCGGTCATCACTACGCTAAAGAAAATTTTGATTGCCCGATCAACCTACGCTTAGAAAAAAGCACGAAAAACAAAGACAAGATCTTGATGGACGGCAACACCGCCACTGGACTAGGCAGTGTCTATGGCGGCGCCACAGTAGCCGCTTGGTATCCGCTAACTCCATCGACCTCTGTTGTAGATAATTTCGCGAAGTATTGTAAGCGTCTGCGCATCGATGCAGGCACCGGCAAGAATAAATTTTCCATCGTACAGGCAGAAGATGAACTTGCGGCTATTGGCATCGCGATTGGCGCAGGTTGGAACGGTGCCCGCGCATTTACCGCGACCAGCGGCCCAGGCATCTCATTGATGCAAGAATTCCTCGGGCTCGCGTACTTCTCTGAAGTACCCATTGTCCTTTTTAATATTCAGCGCGTCGGCCCTTCTACCGGCATGCCTACACGCTCACAACAGGGCGACCTGCTCTGCTGCGCCTACGCGTCTCATGGCGACACCAAACATGTACTGCTATTTCCCGCTAACCCTAGCGAGTGTTTTGACTATGCAGCAAGCGCATTTGATATTGCCGATCGTATTCAGTCTCCAGTTATCGTCATGAGTGATCTAGAGCTCGGCATGAACGAACAAATTTGTGATCCATTGAACTGGGATGACAAGAGCCGATATGACAGAGGCAAGGTGCTAAACGCAGAGCAGCTAGAGGGCATTGAAAAATATGGTCGTTATCTCGACTCTGATGGCGATGGCATACCCTATCGAACTTATCCTGGCACTCATCCGCATAAAGGCAGCTATTTTACTCGTGGTAGCTCACATGACTCCTACGCCGCCTACACAGAAGATGGCAGCGTCTATGCAGAAGTCATGGATAGGTTGACGCTAAAGATGAAGACTGCGGTAAACTATCTGCCGGAACCTGTATTCTCCGAGTCGACATCTAACAAATTGGGCCTGGCCTTCATCGGCACCACCGATACCGCCATCAACGAAGTTCTTGATAGCTTGGCGAAGAAGGGCATAAAACTAGATACGATGCGGATCCGAGCGTTTCCTTTCCATGACAGTGTTACGGAATTCTTTGCCGCACACGAACTCGTCTATGTAATCGATCAGAATCGCGACGCGCAGTTAAAAAGTCTCCTTAAGATCGAATGCAATATCCACGAAGAAAGAATGCATTCGATTCTCAGCTACGATGGCGTACTAATTACAGCACAACACATCGAGAACTCCATTATTGATTCTATGAACGATGTGGATGCTAGCGGCGAAGTTCCCGCGTAATACGGTAACAACTATGAGCTATATAAATAAACCAAAATTCAAGCACCCACAGATGCAGACCAATGACATTGGACTGACGCGCAGAGACTATGAAGGAACTCTGACTACGCTCTGTGGTGGTTGTGGGCACGATTCGATCAGCGCAGCGATAATCCAAGCCGCTGCGGACATGTCATTAGAGCCCCATCGAGTCGCAAAGATTTCCGGCATAGGTTGCTCATCGAAGATACCTTCCTACTTCCTCAGCAAAGCACACGGATTCAATTCCGTGCATGGCCGCATGCCGTCAGTAGCAACCGGCGCCAATATTGCGAACAAGGAACTCTACTACGTTGGAGTTTCAGGCGATGGTGACAGCGCGTCTATTGGCCTTGGCCAATTCTGCCATATCGTCAGACGAAGAATTAACATGCTGTATATTGTTGCAAACAATGGCACCTATGGCCTAACCAAGGGGCAACTATCAGCGACAGCGGATCTTGGCTCAAAAACTAAGTCAGGGGAGGAAAGTCAGTTCGATAATATTGATATGGCGACCCTTGCCATTGAGCTAGGCGCAAGCTTCGTTGCCCGCAGCTTCTCGGGAGACAAGAAACAACTGATTCCTCTGCTTCAGGCTGGGCTCTCCCACAAAGGCTTCGCCTTCATCGACGTGATCTCCCCATGCGTGACTTTCAATAACACAGATTTTTCGACACACGGTTACAAGAATACGTGGGAAAATTATGTCGCGCTAAGCGAAGTAGACTTCGTGCCAATGCGCGAAGAAATTACAACGAGCTACGACGCAGGAAAGGAAAAAGAAATAACATTGCACGATGGCTCTGCTATTCACCTGCATAAAACAAGTAATGACTACGACCCGACGGATAAAGAAAACGCTTTGCATCACATCAATGCCCAAAAGAAACAAGGCAAGATTGCAACCGGCCTACTCTATATTAATCAGTCTGCATCTGACTTACATGAATTGCAGGATACCGTAGACAAGCCGCTTAACAGCTTAGGCAATAAAGAATTATGCCCTGGCAGCGAAGCACTGAAAGATATCAATAGCACCTTCCGCTAATGCGGTCTATCGCTGCTCTTTGATTAGATCGTAGGCAGCCTTGATCGCTTGCGTCTTCTCAGTCGCGATATCGATCATCTCTTCTGGCAAGCCTTTCGCCACTAGTTTGTCGGGATGATGTTGATTCATCTGTCGTCTGTAGGCCTTTTTCAACTCCGCATCACTGCACTTAGGCGTTACACCTAACAACTCGTAAGATGCCTCGATCTTCTCTTGAGACGACTCACTATCTGCAAAATGAGCCTGCCCTGAAAGACGGCCAATTAGCGCGTCGAAATCCGCCTTCGAATAACCCAAATCCCGTGATATTCCCTCGATCAGTGTTTTCTCACTCGCATCCAAACGGCCATCTGCGAAGGCGGTAGCCACAATGATCTCTAGAAAAATCTGTATCAAATTTCTGCGTCGAAAGCACTCTCGTTTAAACTGGGCGAGCACTTCGTGAACGGGGAATTCTTTTTTCTTTCCTTCGTTAAAGAGGTTGATAGCGACGGTGCGCTGTTGCTGACTGAGACGCATCTGGTCCATGACTCTTTCCGCCATGGCAATCTCGTCTTTAGTGACCCTGCCGTCTGATTTAGCGACATAGCCCATTAGCGCGAAGGTCGTAGTAAAGAAAACCGACTGCACACGCTCTGTAGCGCCTAGACCCAGAGAGTCATCAAGAGACAGGCCATCTAGACCGCCATCGAAGTAATTGCCAAGAGCAGCTCCTAACACCGCACCTAAGGGCCCTCCCATCATGAAACCGAATGTGCCGCCTACTACCTTTCCCCACCAACTCATATTAGTACTCGTTAAAATTGATAAATTGTATTGTCGTAAAATTTGCTTTGTTTAACCACGTAGCATCAGATATTGATACGGATCGATGGTGTTCAATAGAGGTCTTCGAAACTCGCGAGGGCGTCTACTAGGAAATGAGACGCTGAAACCAGTTCTTGTCTAATTCTCGCCTACATCCATCTAACTGCAGTGCGAATCGGCTTGAATTCGCCTGCACACGACCCGCGGCATCCACCAGCCACTGCTTATTCCGATAGCTTGCCCGTTGATAGCCGCCATTGCCTTCGTGATAGGCATAATAAAGGTGCATCGCATTGTTGTTGGAGATATTACTTACCCGAGTAGAGTTTGCGTTATACCATCCGACAAAATCGACAGCGTCTGAGAAATTTCTACGGGAGGCACGACTGTTGCCTGATTTCTGCTCATACTCCTGCCAAGTTTCGTCCAATGCCTGAGCATAGCCGTAGGCCGAACTTGGACGGCGACCCGGGAATATCCATAAAAACTTATTTCTGGCGGGTTTCGCTCTCGACTCAAACGAAGACTCTTGATAGATAAACGCCATGTTTACCGATACAGGAATCCCCCATCGCTGCTCTGCCCTCTTCGCAGCGTTATACCAACCCCGGCGATCCTCAAATATGTCGCAGATATCCGCCACGCTTTTTGGCGGCGAACTGGCACAAGCCGCTAGCAGCGAAAGCAACACCGGCATAAAAGCTAGCTTTGTCCTATAAAATTTCATCGTGTCTCAAATCATACCTAATAAACATGTATTCAAGCATTCAACAGTTTGACTCTCAGCTGCTTAGATCATCAAGAAGCGCAATAAATTCCCCTTCATCGAGAGTTTTTATGCCCAACTCTTCTGCTTTCAGCAGTTTTGAACCAGCGCCCGGCCCGGCCACCACACAGGAAGTATTCTTTGACACACTGCCCGCCACCTTCGCGCCCAAGGCAATTAGCTTCGCCTTTGCCTCGCTTCTTGGCATTTGTTCTAGGCTGCCCGTCAAGACGTAGGTTTCTCCCTGTAATGGTTTCGCAGAATCATCGTGACCAGGTTCTATACTTGGCCATGTTACACCACAGCCCTGCAATAGCTTAATAAGACCAATATTGTCCTCATTGCGAAAAAATACCTGGATGTGTTCAGCCATTATGGGGCCGACATCAGACACTTGCACGAGGCTCTCCAAATCAGCTGCAATAATGCTCTCCAAAATGCCGAAATGCGTAGCTAGCTGTAATGCCGTTGCCTCCCCCACTTCCCGAATACCTAGTGCAAACAGAAAGCGCGGTAGCGTGGTTTGTTTACTCTTCTCTATAGCAGAGACAATGTTAGTTGCCGATTTTTCTCCCATGCGCTCGAGACTAGCAAGCTGCTCGACTGTCAGAGTATAGATATCAGCAACACTGCTTATAATCTCTTTATCTACTAGCAACTCTATGAGCTTATTGCCTAGCCCCTCTATATCCATCGCACTACGAGAAGCAAAATGCTTTATAGATTCCTTGCGCTGTGCCGGGCAGATTATTCCACCGCTGCAACGATATAGAACCTCTCCATCCTTCTCTACAGCAGACCCGCAAGCCGGACATGTCTTTGGAATTAAGATAGCTCTTTTTTCTAACTTGCTTTCAATTCCGTCATCGGGAATGACCTTAACAACCTTAGGAATTACATCACCCGCTCGACGCACGATCACTCTATTACCAATTTTCAGCCCAAGGCGCTCGATCTCGTCCATGTTATGCAGGGTAGTATTGCTTACGGTAACGCCGCCCACAAAGACTGGCTCAAGTCTGGCTACCGGGGTAATAGTGCCAGTTCTACCTACTTGAAATTCAACATCGAGTACTGTCGTAGATTTTTCTTCGGCAGGAAATTTATAGGCCATCGCCCAACGCGGGCTACGCGCATTATTGCCAAGCTGCTGTTGTAGTTCAGAATCATCTACTTTTAGGACGGCTCCATCAATTTCATAGGACAGATCATTACGTTTTTCTAATAGCGCTAGGCAATATTTAAGGCAGGCATCAATTCCATTCTCTACACTGCGATCGGGGTTCACAGGAAGACCCCACTTCTCGATCAAGGTGAATATCTCGCTAAGCGTCTTCGGCAATTCAATGCCTTCAACAAGGCCAACGCTGTAACAATACATTTTCAGCGGTATCTTCGCCGCTCTCTTCGGGTCTAACTGTCGAATCGCACCTGCTGCGGTATTGCGAGGGTTTACGAAAATTTTGCCGCCTTCTTTTTCGGAGGTTTCATTCAACTTCTTAAAGCCGTCTTTATCGAGAAATATTTCGCCGCGAATCTCAACGACGGTATTTTTCTTTTTTGGCACTAGCTGCAACGGAATACTGCTTATTGTGCGCACATTGTGAGTTATGTCTTCGCCAGTAACGCCATCTCCGCGAGTAGCGGCCCTCTCTAACACACCATCTCTGTACAGAAGACTTACCGCTATGCCATCCACCTTGGGTTCACAGCTATATTGTATAGCTGACTCTGTTTCTAGGCGCTTCTTAAGGCGAGACTCGAATGAATGCAGGTCCGCCTCATCGAACACCTTACTTAATGAGAGCATGGCAATTTCATGACGAACCTGAGTAAAACCCGCTATAGCCTCACCACCTACACGCTGTGATGGGGAAGCTTCGTCGAGAAGCTGGTAATGGGTTTCTAGTTCTTCGAGGCGGCGCAGCAAGCTGTCGAAATCTGCATCGGGAATTTCCGGCGCGTCTTGAGAATGATACAAGCGATTGTGATGCTCGATCTGCTGCCGGAGAGCGTCTACTTCCCGTAGGATTTTTTCAGGAACTGCCATAGGGGTTAGTTCTGAGATAGAGGTCTAAGATTTGGTTTAAAAATAATTAACACTGCCTAGCCGCGGGCGGCTACAGCCTTCAGGCGACGCAACTCGAAGTCTCGAATACGTTGACGATAGTGCTCAATCGTCTGCCCTGTCATGCCGTTTCTGTGGTCGTCTTTAAGATCTCCGCCGAGCGTATCACGAATCTCTTGCGCTACGCCTAACATTTGCTCAAAGGCATCCAGATTATTAATAGGCGTTGGTAGCGCTAGAAAGAAGCTAATTCCCAGGGTGGTGAATTCGTCCATATTGTTAAGATCAAAGGTGCCAGGATTCAACATATTAGCAACACTAAAAATAACCGTGCCCTGATGCTCCTTGCTAAGCCGTTTATGAAATATATTCATGTCGCCAAATTTTAGGCCAGAAGTAATCAAGATCTGTAACAAGTCATCGCCAGAGAATACGCGACCCTCTTTAGCCATAACATTGAGTACCAATACTTCCGATTGCTCAAATTCGTCGGAATGCACCTCTTGTTCCTGCGGCTCAATCTCTACGCCAGCGGCGCGCTTCTGGTCTAATTCATCGATGACTACTTCACTAGCAAGCGGCTCGACATAGGCAGGCTCTACATCCAGGGGGTCCTCAAAACCGACTTCTTCAATATCGAGCTGAGCGTACTCCTCTTCAAGCAACACATCAGCAGGCTCATCTACCTCTGCTACTTCAGCCACTTGCATCTCGCTATCGGCGGTAATGGAAGCTGTCTGTGGCTCATCGTCCACTAGCTCCGCCTTCTGCTTCGACTTGCGACCAAACAGTGAAAATAGCGAGCGGCTTCTCCTAGGTTTATCTATCTCCTCGTCCATATCTTCATCGATATCGTCGAAAAGACCAGACTGATCAGGCTCCTCGGCCGGAGCAGGATTGCCGCCAATACGCTCGCCGGCAGTCATTGAAAATTCATCCACGCTGCTATCCGCATCGAAAGGTGCCGACTGCTCTTCTTGCTCTTGTTCTTCTTGTATTAATTCCTGCCTGCTAAATTCGTCTTGCTCCTCAACATCATCATCGAAATCGCTTTCTTGATAATTTTCATAACGTTCTTCATCTGCAGTCTCGGCACTCTCTCCTCTCTCAATGCCCTCAGTCGCAGGTATTTCTACTTCATCAACTTCTGCTGACTCTTCGGTGTAATCTGGCGCGATCGAACTCAGCCCGTCCACACTGCCCAGATCCTTATCCTCTTCTGACTCTTCTTCATCGTAGTCGAACAATGCCGAATCAACAGCATCTTCAATGCGCGCAATGTGTTCCACATCGTCGGTTTGTGGCTCGAGATATTCGTCTTCGGCCTCTGCGCCTGATTCGCTCTCGGTCGCTCCATCCTCCCAATCATCACCAAAACTATGCTCTTGGCTAGCATGAGAGATGAAATCTTCTTCTGTCTCTTCTGTCTCTTCGAAGCTCTCGTTGAACTCTTCAACTGCAGCCGTTTCTACTTCCTCAATAACAGCTGGTTCAGCGACAGCAGCCTCAGAATATAACTCTTCCTCCGGCTCTACTTCCTGTTGACGCTCCTGAGGAATAATTGCTCTTGCAACCATGGGCTCCGACAGCTCAACAGCATCCATTAGCACAGGAATGTGAGCATCGTCTTCTGCATCTGCTAGGTTAAGGGATCTCGCTTTGCTTTCTGCTAAGTCTAGAGCGTTGTTCTGTCGATTCACTTCTTCGAGGGAGCGAGTAACGACACGGGCGCCGCCACCGGGCAGTTCAGCCAGCTCTAGTGCTTCTAGGTCTACGTTCTGAGGGATGTTCTTATCTATTGCTAATTTGATCTGACCACGGCGGGCGTTGATCGCTACATATAAGCCTCTAAGCACCACGGCGACTATAGCTAGACCCAACAATAAGATGACTAGTTCGCGTCCATTCATAGGAAATCTACAATACTCAATAAGAATGCGTTAAAAACGTGAAAATTTTTAATGTTATCTTACAGTTACCGTAATTTCTTTAGCACAGAAACGGGCTTTTTAGACTGCAGCGCCTGAGAAAGCCTAGAGAACACATCGCGCGCGATGTCTGGGTGGTTACATGGCAGCCAATTCGGCTGCCTCTTCGATATCAACGGCAACGATTCTGGACACGCCAGGCTCGTGCATAGTCACACCGAGAAGCTGGTTCGCCATCTCCATAGTGATCTTGTTGTGGGTAATAAAGATAAACTGCACGCTCTCCGACATCTCCTTCACCAAGGCGGCGTAACGCCCAACGTTAGCGTCGTCCAGAGGAGCATCGACCTCATCTAGCATACAGAACGGTGATGGATTCAAGCGGAAAATTGAGAACACCAAGGCGATCGCGGTCATTGCTTTTTCTCCACCGGAAAGCAGGTGAATAGTGCTATTGCGCTTACCCGGCGGTCTAGCCATGATGGCAACGCCGGTATCGAGCAAGTCTTCACCAGTCATATCCAGATAGGCGTGGCCGCCACCAAATACTTTTGGAAAAAGAGCCTGAAGACCCGCGTTAATCTTATCGAAGGTCTCCTTGAAGCGTGAACGAGTCTCCTTGTCGATCTTGCGAATCGCATTCTCAAGAGTGTCCAGCGCCCTTTCTAGGTCGTCGTTCTGCTTGTCCAGATAGACCTTACGCTCGGATTGCTGCGCATATTCGTCGATGGCGGCAAGGTTAATTGGCCCCAGACGCTGAATTCGATTACCCAACTTCTCTAATTCCTGCTCACATTGCTCTTCGTTCAGCTCTTCCGGCAGGTTTTCCAAAACCTCAGACAGCACAAACTTAGCCTGCTCTAGCTGCTCGAGTATGCCGTCACGCTTAACCGACGCGCCCTCACTCTTGAGACGCTTGTGCATCAAGCTTTCTCGAATCTGGTTGATCTGCTCCAGAACCTGATTGCGCTGCTGCTCTAAAGACCGCGTGGCATGTTCGTTCGCATCTACCTTGGCCTTCGCCTCAGCCAGCTCTTTCTCCACTTCCAAGCGCTGCTGCAGCAGAGCCTCAAGATCGCTACGCATCTTCGCTAGCGGCTCATCCGCTGAGGCTATCTGCTCCTGCAGTGAATCCATACGTTCACGACTGCGTTGTACCTGTGTTGCCATCCTGTCCATTGTTTCGCGCGTAGACTGCAATTGCGACTGAACAGATTGCTGCTTAAGCGCCAACTCATGTGCTAAGTCTTTGTCTTTTCGAGATTTATCCCGGCAAGACTCCAAAGCCAGCTGACGATCCTCGCGCTGCGCCTCTAATAGTTCACGGCCTCCAACATCCAGCTCCATGCTGTCTAATGCCTGTTGTAACCTGGCACGGGAACCTGCGGTATTCTCTTCTTCAACCGCCAATTGGCGATTTAGCTCTTCCAGCTCATGGTGAATGCGCTCTTTACGCAGCTGCGCCTCTTCAACCTTCGCCATCTGAGCGCTAACTTGAGACTTCAACTCACTGTGCTGCTGCGTTTTATCCGCAAGCTTGCCTTGCAGACTTTCACGCTCCGCTTCGTCCTGGCTTAGGGCGTCTTTAGTTTGAATTTGCTTCTCATGCAAAAGATTAGACTCTTCTTCCAGTCTTTTGATTTTTTTAAATAAATCGGCAATTACTCCGCGCCTTTCTACAATCGATTCCTGCTTGGTAAAATTGCTTACCTGCAGCCAAGCACTGCCAAGCCAGACACCGTCCGCGGTGATAATCGAGTCTTGCGGGCCTAACTGTGCACGATGCGAAAGCGCCACGGATAAATTGTCGGCGACATAGATGCCGCGCAACATATCGTTTAAGCCCCATTCGCTGCTGACTTTGTCTGTCAGAGGAGTGAGTGACATCTGCGAGCTGGCAGCGGACTCTGCTGCGACACGCACATCAATAAGAGCTACTTTGCCCTGGGGCAACTCAGATAACATCGCCTCGATATTATCTAGACCCTCAACGCAGATACTCTGCAATGAGTCGCCCAGCACCATTTCTACTGCGCGCTCCCAGCCATCGTCTATCTTGATGCCTTCTGCTAGTCGAATTTGGTTGTCCAAGCCCTGCTTGCCTAACCACTGGTTCAAGGACTCATTGTCCTGACCTAAAGCGGCCTGCTGCAGCGCATCTAAGGAGGCTTGCTTTCCCTTAGCCGTCTGTAACTCGCTACGAATCTCATTTAAATCGTCGGAGCCCTTACTAATAGCAGCACGATGCTCTTCGATCGATAGATTCAGCGCTCGGTTCTTTGCTTGCATCGAAGCAAGCGTTTCTTCTAGCAGCAATACCTCGGTTGAAGCTTCGCTAACAGAGTCATCTACTGGCCCTTCTGAAAGCGATCTGTTCTCATCTTCGAGCTTGCGCTTTCGCTCATGCCCGCGCTCAACGATGCTCTCTAATTGCTGAATTCTGGATTGCTCTACCTCAGCAACCTGACGCGGCTCTTCGGCGCGCTGATTGAAGGCATCCCAGTCGAGCTGCCATTGGGTGAGATCTTGCTCTGCCTGAGCTAGCAACTCAGAGGAAGACTGCTCGGCGATACGTGCCTCTTCGAGTGCTGGCGTAATATGCAGCATCTCGGCATCAAGCTGAGTGATCTTCTTAAGGTCGACATCCAACTCTTCTTTAGTCTGCGACCAAACTTCTTCGGTCTCCCTCAAATCAAGATTCTGCTGATCGACCCGCTCGATATGATGCTCGATCGATTGCTCAATTCTAGCTATGTCATTACCTAGACTATAGAAACGTGCCTGCACCTCACCGAAGGCATCGGCAAGCTCCGCATTGTGAGATAGGTGCTCCTCAATTTTCGCATCGATCTCGCGCTGATCTGCGGTAGTCGACTCGATCTTAATTTCGAGCCCCTGGATAGCTTCCTGATTTTCTTTCAATTCCTTGTCGAGACTGCTCCAACGTAGGCCGTTCAGATTGGCCGTCGTATCGCGCTCTTGCTGTTTGAATTCGGCGTATTTCTCCGCGGCTACAGATTGACGCTGCAGGTGTGCTAGCTGACGACCTAGCTCATCACGAATATCTTCCAGACGCTCGAGATTATCCTTGGTGCGCTTGATGCGGTTTTCAGTTTCCCGCCGGCGCTCTTTGTACTTGGAGATTCCCGCGGCCTCTTCGATAAACACGCGAAGCTCTTCCGGCTTAGATTCGATGAGGCGGGACACCATGCCCTGTTCGATAATGGAATAACTGCGAGCACCGAGACCGGTGCCGAGAAAAATATTGGTGATGTCTTTGCGGCGAACCTTGGTGCCGTTCAGCACATAGGTAGACTGGGCGTCGCGGTCGACCTTGCGCTTAATAGAAACCTCATCGAAGTTTGCATACTCGCCGGTAAGCTTATGGTCGTGATTATCAAAAACCAGCTCAACACTCGCCTGACCAACAGGCTTGCGGCCTCCAGAACCATTGAAGATGACGTCCGTCATGTTCTCACCACGCAAATTCTTCGCGGAGCTCTCACCCATCACCCAACGTACCGCGTCGATAACATTCGACTTGCCACAGCCGTTAGGACCTACGACGGAACAGAGATTAGACGGGAAATCGATTGTGGTGGGGTCAACGAAGGATTTAAAGCCAGCTAATTTGATACACTTCAGGCGCATGAATCTCTCTGAATTTTACTTATTTTTCTTATGAAACGACTTGAAGCGAAGCCTTACACCAGTGATTTAAACACCGTGTTGTTCCGCTCTATCTATTTGTAATTATTGCCGCAAAGTTTAGCTGATTTGAAGTTTCAATGACACCGAAATAAGCTCTTATCCTACAGCCTAAACCTGCAATAACCTGTACCCGACTAGCGCTTCAAAATAATACTAATACCCAACGGTAGGCACTGCTCTTCTATACAGTATTTAACAACGGCGAATCATCCTTTGACTTCAATTAGCAACCTGAATATGACCCATCTATTTACTCCCACCACTGAAGCTCATACTCCAGCCTTCAATACAAACGGCGATGATGTTAGCGAGCGCGAGGCTATCCCCGCTTCCGACCTCCAATTCGTGTATAATCGGTCTCAGGCCTAACTTTGATTTTTCTTCGCTTCAATACTTTCCTGAGGCGGAGATGATACCCAATCTTGCTCTATGATGTTTCTCTATCTATTAAGCGCATTTGCGATAACAGCCATTTCCTTATTGGGACTCAATCCTGTAGCTGTGAAAGTTGGCTTGGTGGATATACCTGGAGGACGAAAAACGCACCTCAGTGCAACCCCGTTAGTGGGTGGACTTGGGATATTTTTAGGCATCACCTGTATCTCAATTGCCATGCCCGGCGTCTCCACAGAATTCGCCCCGCTACTCAGCCTCTCTGCACTGATACTTCTCATCGGAACCGTAGATGACGCTAAAGAATTGACCCCACTTATCCGCACGCTAGGGCATTCCCTGGTCGCGCTGACTATGGCCGTTATCGTAGGAGTAGAGGTGCGCTCTCTTGGCCCCATCATTACAGACAACACCACCAATCTAGACATCCTTACAGTTCCGATCACCGTATTCGCAACAGTCGGGGTTATCAATGCGATCAACATGACGGATGGCGTCGATGGGCTTACCGGGGGGCTAGCAATTGTTACACTAAGCTTCATTTCAGCATTTGCGTTCTATAGCGGGCAGGTCATCACCGGCAGTTTTTGCTTGATAATAATATCCTCGCTAACAGCTTTTCTAAGCCTGAATTTCAGGCAGCCTTGGCGCAAGAGGGCCCTTGTGTACCTTGGTGATGCGGGCAGTACCACCCTAGGCTTCATGCTAGCTTGGCTATTAATCACGAGTACACAGGGAATAAATCCCAATTTCGCACCTGTATACGCGCTTTGGTTTCTCGCAGTCCCCTTATTCGATGCCGTGAATTTACTCATAAAACGCCCACTACAAGGACGCTCTCCATTCGCACCAGGAAACGATCACCTGCACCATATGCTGCTAAGTCGAGGATTTTCAGCAAAGCAGGTTGTATTAATGCTAGTGAGCACCGCTATCGCGCTTGGCGGTATCGGCTGTATTGGAAGTCTTCTGGGTGCAAGTCAATCGCTTATGTTTCAGCTGTTCGTTGTTCTTTTTAGCTTTTATTTCTGCCTTTCCGGCCGCATTAAGAAGATTCCTACCCACTGATAAATGTAAAAATTCCAGCTCTTTTTTGCAGCCTTTATCAATTCTGTTTCAGCTCCAACATAGAAACCCCGCCCCTTAATTAACTAGTTGCACCTTCACTTTGATATTCCCCACGATAGGTAAGCTCGCATGTGATCCAAACGTTTAAGCAAACTGACTCAATAAGATACGAGGGCCTATCAATGCAAGCTTTATCAGTATTATTCCAGCAACTAATACTTGCCTCATGTGCAAGCTTCGAAAACCTAAACGAAAACAATTCAATCATAGGCACCCAAGGAGCAAGTTTTGCTCAAGACAATTTGGACTTCGCGCAATCCGAAACTTACGCGGGCGAAATTTCTCTGACGCAAAGGGTAGGAACCGATATGGTTTTTGCTGCGATTGCAGGTATGTATTTGACTTCATCGTTGGCTATAACGCTACCGCGAAGCAAGCCGAAGTCGGTGACGACGCTAAAAGTGCTGACCATGGATACACGAAAGTGAATATGTGATCAAATCTTTCCTCATCAGAAGAGGATACAGCGCTCTAAACTGAATCCATCTCAGTAATTTATTGATGCGCAACTATCATTTACCAAACAGTGCTTTCAAGCCCTGCTTTGAATTCCAAACGACTCTATGTAAACCGGGAGTAAATCTCTTGTTAACTGGAATTATCACACTATTTATCTATATTTAGAGACAGCACGGAATGCTATCTAGAGGTACAAGGACGTGCCTCGAATAATCGCTCTAAGTGTTCCAAAATGGAATTGGAGGCTGCTCATTGTTCACAATAGATCTACCTAGCGATATAGAGAAACGCTTACTCATTTTAGCCATGCACAAAGGCAGGACCGTGCAATTTTGTGCGAGAGAAGCAATTCTTGATTACATAGATGAAGTTGAGGAGCGGTTTCTGGCGATAAACAGGGTCAGCGAAGATGAATCAACGGACGGATATGATCTACTGGATTGAATCTGTCGAAAACAGGAGCTAAGCAGTGATGAATTGGTCGGGGCGGCCGGATTTGAACCGACGACCACTACACCCCCAGTGTAGTGCGCTACCAGACTGCGCTACGCCCCGATTTAAAAACTGATTTGAGATTACTACCGATTGGCTACTGCATAAATGCTTATAACTTTGCTATAACCATCTCTAAGTCTTTGACCAGAGATTTGATCTCGCTGGCATTGACGTTTGATTTCGTGAGCTCTTCTGGGTTGTCGCTCATTTTCTGTCTTGCACCGCCTATGGTATAGCCTTGTTCGTATAGTAAACTTTTGATTTGTCTAATTAAAATGACATCTTGACGCTGATAATAGCGACGGTTACCACGCCGTTTAACTGGCTTTAGAGAAGGGAATTCGGCCTCCCAGTAGCGCAGCACATGGGGCTTTACTGCACACAGCTCGCCAACTTCACCGATAGTGAAATAACGTTTTGGAGGGATTGGAGGTAATTCGTCGTTATTCTTCGGTTCCAGCATAACCCTCTACCCTTGCCTTTAATTTCTGTCCTGGACGGAATGTCACTACGCGTCTGGCCTTAATTGGAATCTCTTCGCCTGTTTTAGGGTTGCGGCCCGGGCGCTGCTTTTTGTCTCTTAAATCGAAATTGCCGTAGCCGGACAACTTAACTTGTTCATTGCGCTCTAGAGAGAGGCGGATTTCTTCGAAAAACTGCTCTACAACTTCCTTGGCTTCGCGCTTATTAAGCCCTAGTTCTTCGAAGAGGCGTTCAGCCATATCGGCTTTTGTAAGTGCTCCATCCGCCATATCAAAATCCCCAACTAATTCCGCAAATTTGCATTAAATTTATCTTGTAGCCCGTTGACGCACTTACTAATTATCGCATTTACATCGTCTTCGCTAAGAGTGCGTGAAGGATGCTGCCACGTCAAGCCCAAAGCGAGACTTTTTTTGTTTTTTGCTACCGCATCCCCTTGATAAACATCAAATATTCGCAGGTCACTCAGGTGCTCACCCGCATTTTCACGCACGTTAGCCAGTACGTCTGCCGATGCGCAGTTGCTGTCGATCAGAATAGCTAAATCTCGACTCACTTCTGGGAACTTCGAGAGAGCACTTGCTGCCGCTAGGCGACGCTCTTGCAGAGGAGCTAGCTCTACTTCAAATAAGTAACAGTTGCCTGTGATGCCCATTTTACGCTGCATTGCAGGATGCAGAGCGCCTATGTGTCCGACTGGCACTCCATCTCTCTCAATGCGCGCACATTGCCCGCTATGAAAGCAGGCATACTCTGCCGCCACGAATGTATATCTATCCGGCTCCAAGCCCAGAGCAAGCAACAACTCCACATCACCTTTTAGATCATAAAAATCTGTTAACTCTTTGTTATTAGTCCAGTTAACTGGCATTTTATTGCCAGATACTAGGCCAGCCAACATCGCTGTCTGTTTGATTTCTTCGCCGTTTTTCTGGAACACTAGCCCAGACTCGAAGATTCGAACGCGTTCGATCTGGCGGTTCTCATTGTATTTCAGTGTCGATATTAAGCCTGGCAAGATGCTCGGGCGCATCACCGCCATGTCTGCAGAAATAGGGTTCTGCAACGGCACTCCAGGCTGATCTGGGAATAAGGTTTGAGCAAGTGAAGGCTCAATGAAGCTGTAGGTCACGACTTCCTGATAGCCTAAGGCCACTAGCTGCTGTCGAATCTGGCTTATCTCTGTGTGAGTCTCAGGCTTTGAGCTCAGACTCTGATTGCCAAGGCCGCCAGTCTGCGGAAGATTGTTATAGCCATAAATTCTGGCAAGCTCTTCGATTAGGTCAGCTTCTATGCTGACATCGAAGCGATAGGAAGGAACGGAAACAGCTAAAACCTTGCCGTCGTCGGCTGCAATGCCGAAACCCAGCCTGATTAAAATGTCATTTACCTCACTCTGCTCCATCTGTATGCCGAGCAGGCTACTGATGGAGCTGTATTTCAGGCTAACCTCTATAGCTTCCGGGAGATTGCCTAGTGTTTCGGTGATAGGCCCTGCTTCGCCACCACAGATATCGAGAAGCAGTTGCGTAGCTCTCTGCATTGCCGTGCGCTGCAGCTGATAGTCGACCCCGCGTTCGTAGCGGTGTGACGCATCAGTATGCATGCCATAGGACCTTGCCTTGCCGGCAACAGCCAACTGCGCAAAGAATGCGCACTCGAGGAAAACATCCTGAGTCTGTTCGCTAACAGCAGTAGACATGCCACCCATTATGCCCGCCATGGCGACAGCCTTGTTCGCATCAGTGATGAGCAAAGTGTCAGGCGTCAGCTCTATCTCTTTTCCATCTAACAGCTCTAATTTTTCGTTCTTCTCTGCGAAACGAACATCAATATGTCCTTCTAACTTCGCCAGATCAAATGCGTGCATGGGCTGACCGAGTTCCATCAGCACATAGTTTGTTACATCCACAACCGGATCGATACTTCGCAAACCAGAGCGACGTAACTTTTCCTGCATCCACAGAGGGGATTTGGAATTGAGGTTAATATTTTTTATGACGCGCCCAAGATAACGAGGACAAGCATCTTTAGCGCTAATTCGAATTTCGAATTCATCTTCGATGGATTCTTTCGGCAACGGAAAGTCTAGAGGCTTTACATCTTGACGCGCTATCACACCCACTTCACGCGCCAGACCGATCATGCCCAGACAGTCACCGCGATTTGGGGTCAGATCTAATTCAATGCTCGTGTCATCGAGTTTTAAAGCACTGCGTATATCTTCACCAACGCAGGCGCTCTCATGCAGTTCTAACAAGCCTTCGGAGCTTTCTTCCAAGCCTAGCTCTTCGCTGGAACAAAGCATGCCATTCGATTCGACACCGCGAATCTTTGCCTTCTTGATCTTGAAGGGCTTCGCATCAACAGATTCGATTATTTTTGCGCCGAGCTTCGCGAAGGGAACTTTTAGACCTGCGCGCACGTTCGGAGCGCCGCACACAACTTGAAACGACTCACTGCCATCGGATACAGAACACAAACTTAACTTGTCTGCATCAGGGTGAGGCTCGACAGATTCGACTAGACCCACGACTATGCCGCTAAACTGACGCGCAACAGGCATGGAGCCATCGACTTCGAGGCCAGCCATAGTTAGCTCATCTATTAGTTGCTGCGTATCGAGCTCTGGGCTTACCCATTCTCGAAGCCATTGTTCGCTGAATATCATCGCTTAGGTCAACACTTTGAAGTACTTGTTAATTGAACTGTTGTAAAAATCTAAGATCGTTCTCAAAGTAGGTGCGTAGATCCCCTACTCCATAACGCAACATAGCCAGTCGTTCGACGCCCATACCGAATGCGAAGCCGTTATATTTCGTCGCGTCTATGTTCGACATCTCGAGCACTCTCGGATGCACCATCCCGCAGCCCATAACTTCTAGCCAACCGGTATTACCGCAGATTCGACAACCTTTACCTGCACAGCTCACACAGCCCATATCTACTTCTGCAGACGGTTCAGTGAACGGAAAATAGGAAGGACGGAAGCGAACTGGCATATCTTCTTCGAAATAAGCATGCAAAAAATCGATCACCGTGCCCTTCAAATCGGCAAAGCTCACGTTCTCATCGATTAATAGGCCTTCTACTTGATGAAACATTGGCGTGTGTGTCAGGTCAGAATCACAACGATAGACACGCCCTGGACAAATCATTCTGAATGGCGGCTTACCGCCTTCCATCACCCTGACTTGCACAGGTGATGTATGAGTTCGAAGCACAGTGCCAGGACTCACATAAAACGTATCGTGCATTGCACGAGCCGGATGATGACTTGGAATATTTAGCGCTTCAAAATTGTGATAGTCATCTTCTATCTCTGGACCTACAGCAACATCGTAGCCGCTGGTTTCAAAGATTGAGGTAATGCGATCTATTGTAATAGTGATCGGATGCAGTCCACCCTGGCCTTGACGCCTACCCGGAAGAGTTACATCGATAGACTCACTACTCAGTTGCGCATTAAGACTTTCTTCTACTAAAGAAGTTTTTCGCGTTTCTATCGCTTGCTGAACTTCCTGCTTCGCGATATTAATACGGCCACCAGCTGCTGGTCGCTCTTCCGCTGGCAATTGACCTAGCGACTTTAATAACGCGGTCAGTGCCCCCTTCTTTCCTAAATAATGAACACGCAAAGACTCCAGCGATTTTTCATCACTAGAGTCTTTAATAGCTTGCAGGGCTTCTGCAAGTAGGGAGTCAGTATCTGCCATGTGCCACTTACCCTAGAAGAGTTAAGCTGCGAGGCTAGCTTTCGCCTGATCTACAACCGCATTGAATGCTGGCTTGTCATGTACCGCTAGGTCTGCCAAAACACGTCGATCGACTTCGATATTCGCTTTCTTTAGTCCAGCGATAAGCTGACTGTAGCTCATACCATTCTCGCGTGCCTGCGCATTTATACGCGTGATCCACAACGCTCTGAAGACACGCTTCTTAACGCGTCTGTCACGGTAGGCGTATTGCCCTGCCTTAGTGACTGCTTGGGTAGCAACACGATATATACGACTACGCGCGCCGTAATAACCTTTTGCTTTCTTTAATACTTTCTTGTGACGTCGGTTTGCTGTGACGCCGCGTTTTACTCGAGCCATTTTAAATTCTCCTGATTAATTTTGTGATTAGACTTCGCGTAGCATTCGCTTAACGCCGGGAAGATTGTCTGCATGCACAGCACTCGTTCCACGTAGTTGTCGCTTTCGCTTCGTCGTCATCTTGGTCAGGATGTGACTCTTGTAGGCGCTTTTGCGCTTGAAACCGGAAGCCGTTTTTTTGAAACGCTTCGCAGCACCGCTATGGGTTTTTAGTTTTCCAGCCATTACATATAACTCCGCATTTGCTCCAATGTTTTCTTTAACTATTGGATGCTTTTAATAAATACCTAACAATCAAAAAGGCCAGCCTCCAATGAACCACTAGTATCCACTATGGATAATTGGAGGCTGACCCTTAATTCTTGCTAGCGCTTTTTGACCGGTGCCAAAACCATAATGATTTGCCGGCCTTCCATCTTGGGCTCCTGCTCTACGGTGCCGTATTCAACAAGATCCACTCGGATCCTGTTAACTAGCTCCATACCAAGATGTTGATGGGCCATTTCCCGGCCGCGGAATCTAAGTGATACCTTGGCCTTGTCCCCATCTTCTAGGAAACGTATCAGGTTGCGTAGTTTTACCTGATAATCCCCTATTTCCGTCCCTGGTCGAAATTTTATCTCTTTAACTTGAGTTCGCCGCTGCTTCTTCTTGTTAGCAGCCTTTTCCTTCTTAATATCGAATATATGCTTGCCATAGTCCATGACCTTGCATACTTGTGGCTCTGCATCAGGCGCAATAAGCACCAAATCAAGCTTGGCTTCGGCCGCAACCGCTCGCGCTTCCTCTAATGATTTAATGCCGAGTTGCTCTCCGGCCTCACCGACCAAACGCACTGTTTCGGCTTCGATAAACTCATTAATGATTGGCTTTTTAGAACTGCTCCTCATGATATGCGCGAACGCTTATTCCTCGTATTCGATGTCATTAAAATTCTGTGTGTTTATATCTTGCTACGTGTTTCGACCAAATTGAGCAACATCCTGACTTAAGAGCGTATTAAACTCATCAAATGTCATTGCTCCAAGGTCCTCACCACCGCGCTTACGCACTGCCACAGTACCGTTTTCTACCTCTTTATCTCCAACTACTAGGAGATAAGGAATCTTCTGTAAAGTGTGCTCGCGGATTTTAAAGCCGATCTTCTCATTTCTCAAGTCCGTAGACACTCTAAACCCTTTATTTTTCAAGGATTCTTCGAAATTTCGGCAATAATCGCTCTGTTTGTCCGTAATATTCAAAATCATCGCCTGTTCTGGCGCCAACCAAGCAGGCATAGCACCCGCATAGTGCTCGATCAGAATGCCAATAAAGCGCTCGAAAGAACCCAAAACTGCTCTATGCAGCATGACTGGCTCCTGCTTACTGCTATCCTCCGCCACATAGTGTGCGCCCAAGCGCCCGGGAGTACTGAAATCGACCTGAATAGTTCCGCACTGCTGCACCCTGCCCATACAATCCTTCAATGAGCATTCAATCTTAGGTCCATAAAACGCGCCTTCACCGGGCACCAATTCCCAAGGTAAGCCAGTAGCATTTAGCGCATCCTTTAGAGACTGCTCTGATTTGTCCCACACTTCGTCTGAACCGACACGCTTCTCCGGGCGAGTCGAAAGTCGTAGAATCACCTCGTCAAATCCAAAGTCTTTGTAGACGGCGAATAATAGCGTCATAAAATCCGCTACTTCTGCCTGAATTTGTTCCTCGGTGCAGAAGATATGCCCGTCGTCCTGAACGAAACTACGTACACGCATCAAACCATGCATGCTGCCGGAAGGCTCGTAGCGGTGACAAGACCCAAACTCTGCGAGACGTAACGGCAGATCACGGTAGCTCTTCAAGCCTTGGTTAAAGACTTGGATATGACAGGGGCAGTTCATAGGCTTGATCGCATACATACGATTCTCGGATTCGACGCTAAACATCTCATCGGAGAATTTCGAGGCGTGCCCTGACTTTTCCCACAGGGAGTAATCTACTAACTGTGGCGTGTTAATTTCTTTGTAGTCGTGTTGATTCTGCACATCTCGCATATAACGCTGAACTGTCTGATAGATTGACCAGCCCTTCGGATGCCAGAATGCCATGCCAGGCGCTTCTTCCTGGAAGTGGAATAGGTCTAGATGCTTGCCCAATTTACGGTGATCGCGCTTTTCGGCTTCTTCTAAGCGCTGCAAAAATAGCTTCAGGTCCTTCTTAGAGCCCCAGGCCGTACCATGGATTCTCTGCAACATCTCGTTGTTAGCATCGCCGCGCCAGTAGGCCCCTGCCACCGAAGTGAGCTTGAATGCCTTAAATGAAGAAGTGGCTGGTACGTGTGGCCCGCGACAGAGGTCGATAAATTCTCCCTGCCGATAGAATGATAAATCCTCATCGCCCGGAATAGATTCGATAATCTGAACTTTGTATTCCTCGCCCATCTCCTTAAACATGGTAACTGCTTCGTCGCGGCTCATGATGGAGCGCTCTACAGTCAGATTTTCTTTAACGATCTCCCCCATTACCTTCTCAATCGCGAGCAGATCTTCAGGGGTAAATGCCCGCGAGAAGGCGAAGTCGTAGAAAAAACCGTCTTCAATGACTGGACCGATAGTAACTTGAGCCTTGGGAAAGAGGCGCTGTACGGCCTGGGCCATCAAATGAGCACAGGAGTGGCGAATTACTTCTAGCCCATCGCTGTCGCGCTCAGTGATGATGGCTACATCCGCGTCCTTGGGTATAAGGGTCGAAGCATCAACAAGCTCTCCGTTCACGCGACCCGCCAGAGCTGCCTTTGCTAGCCCTGCGCCTATCGATTCGGCAACTTCCATTACAGTAACTGGGTTTTCGTATTCCCGTGCACTGCCATCTGGCAGGGTAATCTTTGGCATCTTACGTCCACTTAAGCTTAATTAGATTCTGGATTGAGAAGAGAAAAGACTATCAGCATCCTCGCAACCCATGGTTAGATCAGAAAACATTTCCCAACCCACCAAAATATTTCGTTCGATTATTTGTACTAACTGACTTCTATGGAATGGTAGGCACGGACGGATTCGAACCGTCGACATCTGCCATGTCATGACAGCGCTCTAACCAGCTGAGCTACGCGCCTATTTCACTCTATAGAAAGGACTGGCGAT
Organism: uncultured Gammaproteobacteria bacterium; assembly: GCA_913060495.1. Classification (GTDB taxonomy): domain Bacteria; phylum Pseudomonadota; class Gammaproteobacteria; order Pseudomonadales; family Pseudohongiellaceae; genus UBA9145. The sequence continues at coordinate 22,160 of CAJXRP010000004.1, forward strand.
TATACGGAATTCCGGGGTGATGTGTCGATGGGTTTATGTCGAAATATGCATTTAAGTTATTGCTTTAACAGTTGATTCTTTAACTGAGCAATCTTGTCCCGAGTATCGGCCGCTTCCTCGAATTCTAGATTCTTTGCTAGGTCATACATTTTCGATTCCAGCAGGCCAATTTCCTTGGTTACGGCAACCGGGTCATTGAAATCGATACGCGAAAAAGCCCCGCCCTTCTCCGCTGGACCCTTGTCTCGCCTGCGCACTCTATTTGTCGGGCTAGCATAGGCTCCCTCCATGATATCCAACACCCTAGTCTTCACACCCACTGGCGTAATATTGTGCTCTTTATTGTATTCGAGCTGAACGTTGCGGCGCCGCTTAGACTCCCCCATAGCGCGCTCCATCGAACCCGTCACTCGATCCGCGTAGAGGATAGCCCTACCATTGAGGTTTCGCGCAGCCCTGCCTATGGTCTGAATGAGGGACCTTTCCGAGCGAAGAAACCCCTCCTTATCGGCATCGAGAATTGCCACCAGCGAGACCTCGGGGATATCCAGCCCCTCCCGCAATAAATTAATCCCTACCAGCACATCAAAATGCCCCAAACGAAGGTCACGTAATATTTCCGAGCGCTCAACCGTTTCTATATCGGAATGCAAATATCTTACTCGCACGCCGTGCTCGGCGAGGTAATCGGTGAGATCTTCAGCCATTCGTTTCGTCAATACCGTTACAAGCACGCGCTCCTCTGCCGCCGTCACCTGACGCACCTCGGAAAGCAAGTCATCCACCTGAGTGACTGCAGGACGCACCTCTAACTCAGGGTCAATTAAACCTGTGGGCCTTACAACCTGCTCCACCCTGTTTCCCTCATGCTCTTCTTCATAGGGACCCGGTGTTGCTGAAACATAGATGATTTGCGGAGTCAGTCTTTCCCATTCCTCAAATCGCAGCGGTCGGTTATCGAGGGCTGACGGCAGCCGGAAACCGTATTCCACTAGCGTCTCTTTTCTTGATCTGTCGCCCTTATACATGGCTCCAAGCTGCGGAATCGAGACATGGGACTCGTCGGCAATTACTAATGCTTCACTGGGTAGGTAATCGTAGAGAGTGGGAGGCGGCGCACCCGCCCCTCGACCAGAGAGATAACGGGAATAGTTTTCAATACCTGTGCAGTAGCCCAATTCCTGGATCATCTCTAGATCGAACTTCGTGCGCTGCTCCAACCGTTGCGCCTCCACAAGTCGGTTGTTGCTGCGCAGCTGCTGTAAGCGCTCCTTCAATTCGATTTTAATATCATCAAGCGTACCCAGTAGCGTTTCCCGTGGAGTTACATAATGCGACTTCGGGAAGACCGTCAAGCGCGGCACCTCTTTGATCTGCTTTCCAGTTAGTGGATCAAAGAACGAAAGCTTCTCTATCTCATCATCGAATAACTCTATGCGAATCGCATGGCGCTCGGATTCTGCTGGGTAGATATCGATTACATCGCCTCGAACCCGATAAGTCGCGCGCCTCAATTCCATGTCGTTGCGTGTGTATTGAAGAGCGGTAAGTCGGCTCAATAGATTGCGCTGATCTATTTTATCACCACGATCGAGATGAACTACCATTTTTAGATAGGAATCGGGATCACCCAGACCGTAAATTGCTGAAACTGTAGCCACAACGACGACGTCCTCTCTCTCGAGCAGCGCCTTGGTCGCCGAGAGCCTCATCTGTTCGATATGGTCGTTAATTGAAGCATCTTTCTCTATATACACATCCGACGAAGGTACGTAGGCCTCTGGCTGATAATAGTCATAATAGGAGACGAAGTACTCGACAGCATTTTTGGGAAAGAACTCCTTAAACTCACCATAAAGTTGCGCAGCAAGTGTCTTATTAGGCGCCATGACCAAAGTAGGCCGCTGCATTTGTTCAATCACATTGGCAACGGTGAATGTTTTACCAGAACCCGTTACACCGAGCAGAGTCTGAGCATGCAAACCGTCTCTCAAGCCCTCGACAAGGCCGGCTATTGCATCCGGTTGGTGGCCCGCGGGCTTGAATTTTGAGTGAAGCTTAAACTGACTTGCCATTTAGAGTTTCCGACTGAAGCTAAACCGATAAGAGTACAACAGCCTCTCCGATTAAGACAGATGATGACTTCACTGCCCTTGAGTATTGACCAAGTCAGTTTTTCTCATTAGTATACGCGCGGTTCGTAGCTATACTCGTCTCCATCTTGATATAGTGAGAACGACCGATGCCCAATAGCTCAATGGTAGAGTAGGTGACTGTTAATCACTTGGTTCCAAGTTCGAGTCTTGGTTGGGCAGCCAAACAAAAACCCGTGTAGCCCAACAGCTACGCGGGTTTTTTCTTTCTAGCCCCCTCTTCTCCTATTAAAAACCAGCGCCCGCCGCACTGTGATTCCTAGCGTTATAACTAAGATCAATAACCCGAAGTCGGCAGTTAACTGATAACTCACGTAGCTCATCAATATCAATCACTTTGAAGAAGAAAGGCTTAATCCCTCAATTTAATACTAAACCTGCATCAATAAAGTGTGAACAGCCACTTGATACCTACTGTGATTCACCTGTGGTTAAGCCTAGACGAATTAATGTATAGTTAGCGGCTCAAAAATTCAGGCATATCCGCACCATTGGAGGCTCCTTATGCGAAAGACCCTACTATCCCTTATCCTTATTATCCCTGTGATGATGAGTTCATTTTCGATGGCTCAGGACAACCCGATCGTTGTCATGGAAACCAGCAAAGGAACTATCAAGATTGAGCTTTGGGCAGATAAGGCGCCCATCTCTGTCGAAAACTTCCTTCGTTACACAGACAACAGCTTCTACGACGGCATGATCTTTCACCGCGTTATACCTGGTTTTATGGCACAGGGTGGCGGCTTTGACCCAGACATGGTGCAGAAGTCTACCTATGACGCTATTAAGAACGAAGCCTCTTCGGCTGTTCCTAACAATCGTGGCACATTAGCTATGGCAAGAACTAATGTCGTCGATAGCGCTACCGCCCAGTTCTTTATCAATCTCGTGAATAATGATTTCTTAAACCATACTGATGAGACATCACGCGGTTTTGGTTATGCCGTCTTCGGCGAAGTGGTAGAGGGAATGGATGTAGTTGACACCATTGCAGCTGTTGAGACAGGAACAACTAAAGGCTATCAGAATGTTCCATCTCAGCCAGTGATTATCATCTCAGCAAAGCGTCAGTAATTTTTCTACTGCGCACAAAAAAGTCCGAATTCGAACCTCATGTTAAAGGCTTGATTCGGACTTTTTATTGTCTAACTATTCTACTTCTTAACTTACTCAGTCGCAGCCAATCATCAGCGCCTCTTAGTCTTTAAAGAGAGTTGTGATATTGGGGCTCTGCTCATGCGCCCGTTCTGCCCGCTCCTTCCATTGCGGATCGCTGACCTCTTCTTTCGGATCGAACCCCGCCACCGCTTCCATGAGTAAAGTGCGAATTTCTTTTAGATCAATCTGCTTACAAGCAAGGTCCAGCTTTCTAAGCAACACTTCCAACTCTTCCCATGACAGGGTTTCTTCTTTTGCACGCAGTATCTTCGGGTGCCCTGTGCCAGTAACCGACTCACCGATCAATAATTCTTCATAGAGCTTTTCACCAGGTCGTAGCCCAGTATATTCGATAGCAATATCACCTCGATAAGAGTTCTCGTCTTTTACCTCAAAACCCATCAGGTGAACCATCTTCTTTGCGAGGTCGATAATTTTAATCGGCTCATGCATATCAAGAACAAACACATCACCACCGGTCGCCATCGAACCGGCCTGGATCACGAGCTGCGCTGCTTCTTGCACCGTCATAAAATAACGAGTCACTTCTGGATGCGTAACCGTTACCGGCCCACCCATGGTGATTTGCCGTCGAAATAAGGGCACTACAGACCCTGATGATCCTAACACGTTACCAAAACGTACCATGCTGAACTTCGTGCCGCTTTCACGCGCCGCCAATCCTTGCAGCACCTGCTCGGCAAACCGCTTGGTAGCGCCCATAAAATTAGTCGGTCGCACTGCTTTGTCAGTAGAAATTAGTACGAAATTTTCAACCTTAAACTTCTCAGCTGCCTGCGCGGAAACCAACGTTCCAAATATATTATTCTGCACACCCTCGACAACATTTTTCTCTACCATGGGTACTTGTTTATACGCGGCTACGTGATACACGGTATTGACTTTGAAACTCTTGATCGCATTTTCCATCTGCAGTCTATTTCCGACTGAACCCAACAAAGAGACAATCTCAATATTGTTACCGCCTTCAATACTCTGCAACTTCCCTATAAGCTCCGCTTCCAGCTTATAAAGCCCAAACTCGAAAGAGTCCAATAAAATTAATTTCGACGGATTAATCGCTACGATTTGACGACATAGCTCAGAGCCGATCGACCCTCCTGCCCCGGTCACCATAACCGATTGATCTGTAATGCATGCTCCTAACAATTCCGGATTTGGCGGAACGATATCGCGCCCTAGGAGGTCTTCAATATCGATGTCCCGAATCTCATCCACACCGACCTTTCCAGAAACCATATCAAATAAATCAGGCACTGTTTTTACATGAACAGGAAGGTGTTCCAAGCGATTCAAAATTTCCTTTCGTTCGCCATGAGTCGCCGAGGGAATCGCCAAAAAAATCTGCCGAACCGCAAAACTCTCAATGAGCTCATACAAAGAATTTGGGCTATAAACACGAATGCCATGCACTGTATTACCAATCATGTTGTTGCTGTCATCTACGAACGCAACTGGCAGATACTGATCGCCGTTCTGCAACGCGACAAGAAGTTGCATGCCAGAACTACCAGCACCGTAAATAATTACCGGCTCTTTTGGCCTGAAATTCTGAATGAGGCTCTGCAATAAAACCTTAGCAAAGAATCTAGTGCCACCGATCAGCAGTAAGGCAATCATCCAGAAGATAGGCAATATAGACAGGTCTGAAGATTCAGGAGTCTTCGCAAAGAAATAGGACGCAGCAAGCAGGCAACTCGCCGCGGTAACCCCCTGTAAAATTAGGAAACCACTCTGTAGCCCCATATAAAGGACCAACGCTCGATAAAGACCAATACGAATAAAGACTAGAATGCTGACCGTAGTTGCCACTGAGAGGTAGAAATAGAAGCGCTGGTCTTGGCCGAAGAAATCCTTTCCTAACAATGTAAAAGAAAACGCCAGCGCTAGCACTATCATTAGCGCATCGGCGATCATCATTAGGATCTGCTTCACAGACCGTGATAGTGGAATCGTATACAGATTCATAGCGTATTCCTTATGTCCTTCAATCGTCTAATCAACCGCTCTATGCAGTCAATGTGCGCTTACTGTCTTTATACAGAGAACTGCTCTGCTCCTGCACCGAAGCGCCTCGCGAGCAGAATCAACGGTATCAGACCTATTAGCGTTATGACCAGCCCCATTTCAGGGTATTGCATGGATAACCAAGCCAATGGCCCAAGCCAAAAAAGGTTGATCAATACAACGGTTATCGTCACCTTTGCATGACTCTTGTAGTGCCTTGCTGCATTTTGATAGGCATGAGAAGCATGCCCTTCATACCAACGTTGCTTGCTTCTCGCCCTTACAAATAGAGTCAGAGTAGCGTCTACGATAAAAACACCCAGCAACAAAACCCAAGTCCAGACCGTCATGCTGCCGTGCAACATCGACAATAGTGCCATCACTCCTAAGGCAAACCCAATGAAGCTGCTGCCTACGTCCCCCATGAATATCTTGGCTGGCGCCCAGTTCCAAAGCAGGAATCCTCCCGCAACAGCGGCAAAAGTGGCAGATAGCAGCGTTAATACAGCATCACTGTTTATAACAATTATTAAGGACAGCAAGTTTACAGAGATCAATTCTGTCGCTGCGATGCCGTCTATACCATCCATGAAATTATAAAGATTCAGCAGCCAGACCAATGCAAATATCGCGAGCACATTTAACAATATTGATTCTGGGAAAACGAATAGACCAAATTCAATTGCAGGTACATCCCCCAAGCAATATACAACATAGGTAGAGGCCAAGAACTGTGACGGAACCCGCCAACGGACATCCAACTGCTTAATATCATCCACGATACCGATACACGCGATGACTAAGGCTGCCATTAGTGCCGCAAACTCATTCGCGGGAATTTGATCGGTGAAATAACAAAAAACAACGACCAAGAGGACCAAGAGGACTATCGATACCCCTCCTCCCACAGGAATCGGTTCGCAATGGGCACTTCTTGAGACGGGGGTATCTATGATCTGAACTCGCTGAGCTACCCAGCGAAACAGACCTGTAAGGATTGCAGAGCCAAGAAAAAGTAGACTACATAACAACAGTAACGACATCAAATTCAAGCCTGTCGGCAATCAGCATGGAGCCACCATTATAACGAGGTTCTAGAAATATTCAGTAACAAAATCAGGCACTTTCAAAACATAATGAAAGTGCCTTATCGAGGCTTGACCACGAGTCTTTGACTACTTGTTAACCACAATTATGCGCTGTCTATTCTTCTCTACGGTCGCAACACCAATGCCTTTTACATCTGCCAGCTCTTCCACAGAATGAAAGCTGCCAAACATTTCACGGTAGGCGACAATTTCCTGCGCTTTAGTCAATCCAACGCCATCCAACGCTGCAGCTATTGCCGCTGCATCGGCGCTATTAATGTCCAACATTTGAATTTGCTGCGTGCTATCGGGCTGAGCTTCAACCGCTAGACCTACTGTTGAGAATGCCAGCAGGACAGCGACCAGCGCCAGTCTGGGAATGGCTAGTCTAATCATAGTAATTTCCTTATCGCTAAAATTAACAAAAAAAAGTTAAGTAAAAACAGCCTTGGCTGTTTTCTATAGCTTAGTAAAGAAATTAGCTAACGCTAGCTATGGCGGAATTAAATTCCAATAGGGCTTCGTTAGGTGAATCCGCCTGAGTAATGGGGCGGCCTACGACAAGGTAGTCACTTCCGCTACGCACGGCCTCTAGCGGACCGACAATACGCTTCTGATCGCCTACAGCATCGCTTGCACGACGTATGCCTGGCGTAACCAAGCAAAAGTCCTTAGGCAGCTGCGCCCTTAATAGGGGCGTTTCTGCCGCAGAGCAGACAACACCATCTAGTCCAGCCTCGCGAGTTAAAAATGCCAACTTACTCACCTGCTCTTCCGGGCTGCGGTCGATACCAACCTGAATCAGGTCAACTTGGGCTAAGCTGGTCAACACGGTAACTGCTATAAGTTTTGGTCGCTGACTACCAAATTCGAGCAAGGCATCTCGCGCTGCCTCCATCATTAGCCGACCACCAGAGGCATGAACATTCAGCATCCACACTCCCATGTTGCCAGCCACATTAACTGCTTTTGCTACGGTATTAGGGATGTCATGAAACTTCAAATCAAGGAATACTTCGAAGCCACGGCCCTGTATTTGCTTAAGCAAATCGGGCCCACAGGCCGTATACAATTCCTTGCCTATCTTAAGACGACAAAGCTTTGGATCTAAACTATCAACTAGATTAAGAGCCGTTTCGGCCGAACTAAAATCCAGAGCCACTATTATTCTTTTTTCCACAGGCACTCCGCCACTGCTTACTAGTTAAAATTGAAACGTCTAAACTACGCTTTTTCTGCGTTACTTGTTTGCCGATTCGTCATCCCAAAAATTGGGCGAATTTTGTCCCATTGCTTACAACTAGGGCACATCCAAAAAAAACTTTTAGTCTCAAAGCCGCATTGATGGCAGCGGTACTCTGAGCTTCCCTGAGATTGTGCCTCCACGAGACTTAACAACGATTTTAGACTACTGGCAACATTCTCATCTACTCCATCAAGTTGCAATCTTAGCAGCTCAATCAAGGCGCTCTTCGATGACGAGTGCGTTAGATGCTTCCTGAGTAACGCTATAGCTTCGGCGCTTCCAACTCTTTCGCTAGTCATCTTTGCCAGCATCAGCGCGGCTTCGGTATTCGAATCCTCTAAGACCATCGCCTTAAGTAGTTTTTCAAAATCGGCACTTGCACCGAGACTCTCATGACAAGACGCCAATGGCTCGAGTAGTTGCGCAATAAACTCGGGCTTTGCCGCTCGCACACGCAGCAATTCCTTTACCGCCGCCTTGTATTTTCCTGCGCGCCGCTCGATATCCGCCAATAACAGCATTCCACGAATACTTTTTCGCTCGAATGTGAACGCACGCTTTATTTCTGTTCGTGCCTGGGCATATTGATTAGCATGTAAATGTTGTTCAGCTATTTCGCAGCAGTAGTGAGCAGCTCCACCGAGCAAAGTCGGGTCCTTTCTAAACTGCGGGCTTTTTAACAACTGTGATGAACAGGCTATGGCATTTTCCCATTCCTTCTCCGTTTGGTAGATGGTGATCAGGTGTCGAAGCGCATCCCACTTCGCCTCTCCGCCATCATCCAAAACCTCTTTAAGGAGTCTCTCTGCCCTGTCTAGCAATCCGGCTGCAATATAATTCAGGGCTAGCTGCAATCGCACCGAGTTCGAAAAGTCACGCTCTAAATGCGGTCTGGCGAGAAGTGCCTGATGCACATTGATAGCCTTATCGACCTTGCCACGCCTTCTTAATAGAGCCCCTAGCGCCAGATGCGTTTCAATCGTTTCGCTATTTATCTGTAAGGCCTTGATGAAGGTATCTATCGCCTCATCGGGCTCATCGTTAAGCAGATAATTAAGCCCGACGAAGTAATCTTGAAACAAGTCTGAACTTGAAGCCTTTGGACGAGCAGGTTTCGAAGTGCCTAGCCTTCCTAGCAACCACCCCGCAATGATGGCAATAAGTAACAGTGCGTAGAACGACAAACTTTCCATAGTAATCCGAGCGCTACTTGTTGGTGTCGCGTAGCGAAAGTGAGCGAAGGTTTGAAACTTCCTCTTCAGCGTCTTTTAGGGCTTTTGTTAGTCTGCGAATTTCGGCTCGCGACTTTAGATTTCTAAATAGACCTAAGCCAAGCAACAATCCCAATAAGCCGCCTGATACAAACGCAGCAATTATCCAGACGGACACCGGTTGCGGTTGCAGCTGCCAAGAACCAATTCCTATGGTTACTGGGGTTGAATTGTAATAGGTGAAAGTAACGCTAGCCGCGAACACGAGTAGCAGGAAGAAACCGGAAAGCAATTGAGTAAGCTGGCGCATCGAAAATATCATCCAAGCTTGAAGCGTTGTTCTAACTCGTAGTGTAACGAATTCGTAGTGTATCGAATTCACAGCGTGTCGAATTCGCATTAATAACTAGAATACCTCTGTACAAACAAAAACGGCATAACCTCAAAGGCTATGCCGTTTGTTGCAAAAGCCCTAGGTAGTAACTAGCTTTGTTGCTCAACTAGCATACTGGTATTAACTCGATCGCGCAGTTCCTTGCCCGGCTTGAAATGAGGAACGTATTTACCACTCAGCGCTACCGGTGTTCCGGTCTTAGGGTTTCGTCCTATGCGCGGAACGCGATAGTGTAACGAAAAACTACCAAAACCCCTGATTTCTATTCTTTCGCCTTCAGATAAGACCTGAGACATGTATTCAATAACCGCTTTTACCGCTAGCTCCACGTCTTTCGAAGAAAGTTGTGTTTGCTTTGAAGCGATGCGATCTATGAGTTCAGATTTTGTCATAATTGTCCCCTGTCCCCTGCCCTAATAATGCTGACGACCGATATTTCGTATTCCGGCTTTATCCTCAGCTATCCAAGCCTAACACAAACATCTAGCCAGTTTGAATCAGGAAATGACGCAAAGTATTGATAAATCTAGAATGTTCTCCTGTATCCCGAGCAAACACACGCTGATCGCGATACAGAAGAGGGTACCAATTTCTAGCTTTTATCCATCTCGGCCTTGATCAGATCGCCGATAGTACCTGGCGAAACATCAGAGGCGTCGGTCTTGTGCTCTTTAATCGCGCTCTTCTCGTCATCGATCTCAATCGCCTTAACCGAGAGGCTAAGCATGCGATTCTTGCGATCAACACTAACGATCTTAACTTCGATCTCAGCGCCTTCTGTCAGCACGGTACGAGCATCTTCCACTTTATCGCGGCTGATTTCTGAGGAGCGAAGCATACCTTCAACACCTTCTTTCAGCGTGATAATCGCAGATTTCGCTTCTACCGATGAAACGGTGCCTTTCACGATGCTGCCTTTCTCAAATTCGCCAGCGTAGTTCATGAATGGATCGTCTTCTAACTGCTTCACACCCAAGGAGATACGCTCTCTTTCGGGGTCGATAGATAGAATGACTGTCTCAATCTCATCGCCTTTCTTGAATTCGCGCACAGCTTCTTCGCCAGGCTCATCCCAAGAAATATCTGAAAGATGCACAAGACCATCAATGTTGCCATCTAGGCCTATGAAGATTCCAAAATCGGTAATCGACTTAATGCTGCCAGATATCTTGTCGCCTTTCTGGAAGTTCTCAGCAAATCCATCCCAAGGGTTCTGGAAGCATTGCTTGATACCAAGAGAGATACGACGACGTTCTTCGTCGATATCCAAGACCATAACATCGACTTCATCGCCAAGATTAACAACCTTAGAAGGATGAATATTCTTGTTAGTCCAATCCATTTCAGACACGTGTACCAGACCTTCAACACCCTCTTCAAGCTCAGCAAAACAACCGTAGTCTGTAAGATTAGTAACAATAGCCTTAACCTGAGTCTTCTCAGGGTAGCGCGCCTTGATAGCAACCCAAGGATCTTCACCCAGTTGCTTAAGTCCTAGAGAGACGCGATTACGGTCTCTATCATACTTCAATACTTTAACGTCGATCTCATCACCAACATTCACAATCTCGTTTGGATGCTTGATACGCTTCCAAGACATATCTGTGATGTGTAGCAGGCCATCAACACCGCCTAGATCAACGAAGGCACCGTAGTCAGTAAGGTTCTTAACGATTCCCTTAACAGACATACCTTCTTGCAGCTTCTCGAGAAGAGCATCTCTTTCTTCAGTGCTCACAGACTCAAGAACAGCGCGTCGTGATACCACCACGTTGTTACGCTTGCGATCAAGCTTAATCAGTCTAAATTCCAGCAACTGCCCTTCTAGGTGCAGCGTATCTCTTACTGGTCGAACATCGACCAAGGATCCAGGTAGGAAGGCTCTGATATTGTTCAAATCGACAGTAAAACCACCTTTAACCTTGCCGTTGATAATACCGGTTACGATGTCGTTCTTCTCGTGTGCAGCCTCAAGCTCCATCCAAGATTCGGCTCGCTTCGCTTTTTCACGGGAAAGTTTAGTGGCTCCGGTGCCATCTTCCACGGTCTCAAGCGCAACTTTAACTTCGTTGCCAACTTCTAGAGAGAAGTTACCTTGCTCGTCGAGGAATTCAATGCGGGGGATAACGCCTTCAGATTTAAGGCCGGCGTGGACTGTTACCCAGTCCGAATCTATCTCTATAACAGTGCCGGTTACGATGGCACCTGGGTTCATGTCTATTTCTGTTAGGGATTGTTCAAACAGTTCTGCAAAATTTTCGCTCATTAATAATTCCAATTTATTCAATGAATTACTAGCCACAACTAATGTGAATAATAACTCGCCGCGTACCAGTTTCACGGGGTGATTAAGTTAAATTCCAAGACTGCCAATTCTGGGGATGCAGCCGAGAAACGATTTCCAACACACTTCTTATTACGTTTTTTCGCTATGCCGAAGAGTAGTGTTCCAGGACTTGCTTCACTACCTGATCGATAGTCAAATCCGTTGTATCTATAACGATGGCATCTTCTGCGGGCTTGAGGGGAGAGACAGCACGCTCACTATCGCGTCGGTCTCGCTCTTTTAGGTCTCGCAAAAGGGCGGGCAGAATAGCATCAATACCCTTACCTATCAACTGCTTATATCGCCTCTGCGCCCTCTCTTCAGCGCTCGCCGTTAGGAAGATTTTTAACGTGGCATCAGGGAATACGGTAGTCCCCATGTCTCTGCCATCAGCGACCAGCCCCGGAGCTTTGCGAAAGTCCAATTGCCGCGCAAACAGTGCCTCCCGTGCCGCTTCAATAGCCCCAACCTTCGAGGCCATATCGCTCCCCAAGTCGGTTCGAATAACGAGACTCACATCTTCGCCATCGAGGCAGACACTGCCTTCTCCACTCAAGCCAAACTGTATGTCTAGCCTTCTAGCAAGCTTTGCGACGGCGGCAGCATCTGCTAAATCTATGTTGTGCTGATGACAGGCAACGCCGAGAACTCGATACAATGCGCCGCTATCAAGCAGGGAAAAACCCAGCGCTTCGGCTACACGCGAGGCTATTGTTCCTTTGCCTGAACCCGAAGGGCCATCGATTGCTATAACGGGAGCTTTACTCATTTGAGGGCCGAAACCCGCATACCGACCTCTGAGGCGAGTTCTACAAAGTTCGGGAATGAGGTGGCAACGTTCGCGCAGTTTGCTATATCGATAGGTGACTCAGAACGCAGGCCGGCCACAGTAAAGGCCATAGCGATCCTATGGTCGCCGAAGCTATCTACAGCCCCACCGCCCATATCACCGCCGACAATTCTGATGCCATCGTCGAATGTTTCCACAACTACACCCAATTTCTTTAATCCCTGCGCCATCGCATCAATTCGATCGCTCTCCTTCACTCTAAGCTCTTCGGCACCGTGCAGCAGAGTTTCTCCCTCTGCACAGGCGGCGGCTACGAATAACACTGGAAATTCATCTATTGCGAGAGGTATTTCAGCCTCGCTAATAACGATGCCTTTTAATGGCTGGTAGCGCACGCGCAAATCGGCCACCGGCTCTCCACCGACAAGCCTCTCGTTGCTACTTTCGATGCTCGCACCCATCTCCCGCAAAATATTAATGACACCAATTCGCGTCGGATTAACACCGACGTGTTGCAGCGTAAGATCCGAACCTGGCGTTATCGCCGCGGCGACCAAAAAAAACGCCGCTGAAGAAATATCTGCAGGAACATCGATCTCCGTTGCCTTTAACTCTGCACCGCCTGAAACTGCAGAACTACCCTCTTCTGCGTCCACGGCAACCTTATAGCCAAAACCTTGCAACATACGTTCGGTGTGATCGCGACAGGGGGCCGGCTCAAGGATCTTCGTCTCACCCTCAGCGTACAATCCTGCAAGCAGCAGACAAGACTTAACCTGAGCGCTGGCAATCGGCATTTCGTAAGTAAAGCCCTGTAATTTCGATCCGCGAATCGCTAACGGTGGAGTACCGGAATCACCAGTATCAATATTTGCACCCATTGAGCGAAGCGGTCCTGCAACACGATTCATCGGTCGCTCCATTAGCGACTCATCGCCGGTGAGCTCGCTATTAAAAGATTGCGCCGCGAGAAGTCCTGCCAATAGGCGCATGGCCGTTCCTGAATTACCCATGTACAGGGGCTTGCGCGGTGCCTGTAGCCCGTTCTTGCCAACACCGTAGATGGTAAGTTCCCCATTCTCCGGCCCGACTATAGTTACACCCATCTCACGAAACGCAGCGACAGTATTCAGCGCATCTTCGCCTTCAAGGAATCCGGTGACACGTGTTATGCCATCTGCAATCGAAGCCAAGATAATAGAACGATGCGAAATCGATTTATCTCCAGCGACACGGATTGTCCCTGCCACCTGGCCGCCGGGCTGAACGCTAAAACTGAGCTTATTACTTATCATTTCTTCTTGCTTCTTTGGTTTAAAATGCTGACTAATGAATTTTTCTCGCGTCTGCTTTGCCGTCTCAAATGACTCTTGCAATTTCACATGCTCTTTCTTTTGGATCGCCTTTTTAAAATCCAAGAGGCTCTGTATATAGTCATCCAATACTTTCTCTACAGCTGCTGAATTCGCAACAAATATGTCCGACCACATTTTAGCATCGCTGGATGCCAGTCGACTAAAATCAGCAAACCCTCCTGCAGCGTAGCGGAATATGTCTTCACTCTGCTCTTGCTTGAGGAGTACATCAACGATGGCGTAGGCTAATAAATGCGGGAGATGACTCGTCGCCGCGAGGACCTCGTCATGCCTTACTCGCGTCATGCCAAGCACGTTTGCCCCTAGCTCTCTCCATAGCCCGTTGATAGTAGCAACGGAGTCTGTCGAATTCCCAGAGTGCGGCGTTAGAATGACGTTTCTATTCTCAAACAAATCATCAACCGCCGCTGCATAACCGCTCTGCTCGGAGCCCGCTATAGGATGAGCGGGCACAAATTTCGCGAGAGCCTCCTCCGAAAATTGTGCGCTTGATGTAAAAATATGCGACTTGACGCTTGCCACATCAGTGATGATGGCAGTCGATTTCATATGCTTAAGCACTTCTGGCAAAAGCTCGCATACCGTTAAAGGGGGAACTGCAAGAATAATAATATCTGCCTGCGGACAAAGCGCCGAGAGCTCGCCGCATTCTGCTATGACGCCATCGTCTATGGCATTCTGGAGCGCCTGAGCATCTCTATCACAGGCGATAATCCTGCGCTCTGGCTTAGCCTTTTTCAATCCACACGCGATAGATCCACCGATCATTCCTAGACCGACGATTAGTACTACCTTGTTGTTCTTATCATTCATTATTGTGGCTTTGACGAAATGCTTACGATCTGTTTTTAGGAATCCGGCTTAAAGACTTACATACTCGACTTATTGAGAGATTGGATAGGAGCCCAGTAGCTTAACTTCTACTCCACCCTTCCCTAGAACGGCAAATAATTCCTTCGTAGTCTCGTCTTCCACGTGGCCTTCAAAATCTATAAAGAAGACATATTCCCAGGCTTCTTTTTTCGAAGGGCGAGTTTCAATCTTAGTGAGACTTAGCTGCAAATTTTCAAAAGGCTCTAACACGCGGAACAGAGCACCGGGCTTATTCTCTGTATAGACCAGAATACTAGTCTTGTCGGTACCCGTAGGTGCGGCATCTTGCAGCGCCAACACTAAAAAACGCGTGCGGTTATTTGACTTGTCTTGTATTCGACACTCAAGGCTTTGCAAATTATAAATCTGCCCCGCCAACTCGCTCGCTATAGCTGCAGTGCCAGGGTCCCCCTGCGCACAAATAGCAGCCTCTGCGTTACTAGAACACTCTATCTGCTCTGCTTGCGGGAAATTCTGGGAGAGATAATTGCGACACTGTGCGAGGGATTGTTTATGTGAGGCAATCTTTACTACATCAGACTTCGATGTGCCAAGCTGCGCCAGCAAACTATGCTCTATCGACACAACTTGCTCACCGATAATCTTAGCCGAGCTATCTATAAGACAGTCCTGCGTGTTATTCACGGCTCCTTCTGTAGAGTTCTCGACAGGAACAACACCGTACACAGCATGCTTGCCTTCAACCGCAGAAAAAACATCGTCAATGGACACGCAGTTCAATAACTCCGCATCTTCACCAAAGTACTCCAGTGCAGCTAACTGTGAGTAGGTTCCTTTCGGCCCTAGATAGGCAATCTTGCCAGTCGAGACTATGTCGCTGTTGTGACTCATAAGTTCAGAACAATTAGTTTTTGTGAATACGAGACTATTTTACTTAGCATGAACTGCCCACGATTTCTCGATGGGCAGAGTGAGCGGTGGTTATTACTAACTTTATTCCGACTCGTTCGTATCTACGTCGGCGGCAGGCTCAGAGCTCACAGCAGTGTCGGCCTGATCATCGATTGCAGCTTCCACTTCCTCTACTACTTCTGGCTCGTCGACCTGCTCGAGACCTACTAGATTTTCACCATCCTTAAGACGGATCAGCCGCACACCTTGTGTATTCCTGCCCTGAACGGAGACCTCAGTGACTCGCGTTCTAACCAGTGTGCCTTTATCAGATATCAGCATGATTTCATCAGACTCAGACACCTGCGCGGCCCCGACTACAGGCCCATTACGCTCGCTAGTCTGGATACCAATAACACCTTGGCCACCACGACCATAGACAGGGAAGTCCTCTACAAGAGTTCGTTTTCCGTAACCCTGTTCACACACTGTTAGAATTTGTTTCGCTGGATCTGGAATGATAAGAGCAATCATCTTGTATTCATCGGCCATCTTAATGCCTCTGACGCCTCTTGCCGTTCGCCCCATCGCCCTTACGTCATCTTCGTTAAATCGAATCGTCTTACCGCTGCTGCTAATCAGCATCACATCTTTCGAGCCGTCGGTAATAGCCGTGCCGACTAATTCATCGCCCTCGTCTAATTCGATAGCTCGCAGACCTACGCTGCGCTGCCTAGAAAAATTAGTCAATGCAGTCTTCTTAACTGTGCCATTCGATGTGGCCATGAACACAAATTCGTCTTCGGGGTAATCCTTAACCGGAAGCATACTGGTGATACGCTCGCCTTCTTCCAAAGGCAGAATATTGACTAGAGGCTTGCCGCGAGCAGTGCGGCTGGCCACAGGAATCATAAACACCTTCAGCCAGTAGACCTTTCCCTGACTGCTAAAACACAGCAAGGTATCGTGAGTATTAGCAATCAGCAGATGCTCAACTATATCTTCGTCTTTAACCGAAGCTGCCGCCTTACCCGTACCGCCGCGTTTCTGTGCACTGTAATCGGCAAGTGGTTGAGATTTCGCGTAACCGGTTTTAGATATAGTAACGACGCGATCTTCTTCGGAGATCAGGTCTTCCATAGTAAGGTCAAGCTGAGAACCTGTTATCTCAGTACGGCGCTCATCACCATATTCTTTCTTAACCTGCTCCATCTCTTCGCGAACTACGCTCAAAAGACGGGGCTCATTCTCCAAAATATCTAGATAATCGGCTATCTGCTTGAGCAGCTCGGTGTAATCATTGATTAACTTTTCATGCTCTAGACCGGTAAGGCGGTGCAACCTCAAATCGAGGATTGCCTGAGCCTGTTCAGGGCTAATGAAATATTCTTTATCTTTCAGTCCATATTGCAGATCTAAACCTTCAGGCCTGCAAGCATCCGCACCTACTTCGCCTAACATCTCTAGCACGCTGTCGGATTTCCAAGATCTAGCAAGCAGCTTTTCTTTCGCTTCTGCCGAAGTTGGTGAACTCTTAATCAGCTCGATAACTGCGTCGATATTGGCAAGCGCTACGGCAAGCCCTTCTAGAATATGTCCTCGATCTCTGGCCTTTCGCAGCAAATAAGAAGTCCGTCTGAAGACCACTTCGCGACGATGACGCAGGAAACAATCGAGCATCTCCTTTAGGTTTAGCAGTCGTGGCTGACCATCGACCAGCGCTACCATGTTTATGCCAAATACCGATTGCATTTGAGTCTGCGCATAGAGATTGTTGAGCACAACATCGCCCATTTCACCCTTACGCAGCTCGATAACGATTCGCAAGCCGTCTTTATCTGACTCGTCACGTAGCTCAGTAATGCCTTCTATCTTCTTCTCTTTAACAAGCTCAGCTATTTTCTCGATAAGCTTAGATTTGTTCAGCTGATAAGGTATCTCGTGGACGAGAATCGTCTGCTTACCAGACTTTTCGTTCTCAATTATCTCCGCCTTCGCACGCATATAAATGCGTCCACGGCCTGTTTTATAGGCTTGGACGATGCCTGCCTTGCCGTTAATAATAGCCGCCGTCGGGAAATCGGGGCCCTCGATATGCTCCATTAAGCCATCGATTTCAATGTCTGGATTATCCATCAGCGCCATAGCGCCGGCGATAATCTCGTTTAAGTTATGCGGAGGTATATTTGTCGCCATCCCGACCGCGATTCCAGAAGAACCATTCACCAACAGATTGGGGATCCGCGTAGGCATAACATCTGGAATATGCTCAGTGCCGTCGTAGTTAGGCGAGAAATCAACAGTTTCCTTGTCCAGATCCGCTAGCAGATCATGGGCAATTTTCTCCATGCGGATTTCTGTATAACGCATTGCCGCTGCAGAATCGCCATCGATAGAGCCAAAGTTGCCCTGTCCATCTACCAAGGGGTAGCGCAGCGAAAAATCCTGGGCCATACGCACAATCGTGTCATAGACAGCAGTATCGCCATGGGGGTGATACTTACCAATAACATCTCCCACAATACGAGCAGACTTCTTATAAGGCTTGTTGTAATCATTGGAAAGCACATTCATCGCGAACAAAACTCGCCGATGAACAGGCTTCAACCCATCCCTGACATCAGGCAAGGCGCGGCCTACAATCACGCTCATGGCATAAGCGAGGTAAGATTCCCGCATTTCACTTTCTAACGCGACAGGCAAGACCTGTTTAGCAAACTCGGTCATAGATTGACTACATCCTAAATAATGGGATAACTAGTGATTAGTGGGGCATGGTTTCTTGCATGAAAACACAGTTATTTTTTTGTTTTTCCTTAACCTTTTAACGGCCGATTTCGAGCTTTTCTGATAGCTAATTTGCAGTTTAAATCTGAGGCGGAATCTATCCTCACAAAAGCCCCGAATTGTACCACTATTCGGCGCTTTCATGACAGTAGAAACAATCATTAATTACCGTAAAAAAGCCTGTTTTTTCAACAATTTCCAACAGCGCTGCCAGAGATTTTTGCTACGCGCTATTTGGAATTTTTCTAGGTATAATCCGAGCCCTGTTTTTTTCCATAAATCACGATTAATTTGCAGGGTATACAGAGGCAATTTTGAGCGTAACAGCGAGTATTCAAGCCGATCTTTTGATTTCGGCAAAATGGGTCATCCCGGTAACGCCCCAAGGCGCGGTTTTAGAAGACCACTGCGTCGCAATAAGGGGGAATAAAATTGTCGCCATCTGCAGCCAGAGCGATGCCGAGGCAAGCATCGATGCGGCGGAATCCTTGCAACTTTCCAACCACGCGCTAATACCGGGCCTGATAAACGCCCACGGACACTCCCCCATGTCCTTGATGCGCGGCATTGCGGATGATGTGCCGCTTACCGAGTGGTTAGAAGAGTCAATTTGGCCGCTTGAAGCCAAGTTCGTTTCAGAAAGCTTTGTGCTCGCGGGAGCCAATCTAGCCATCGCTGAGATGATACGCTCTGGCACCACATGCTTTGCTGACATGTACTTCTATCCAGATCAAGTCGCTAAAGCGGCGCTTGCTGCCAATATTCGAGTCCAGTTAGCGAGCCCCGTTCTAGATTTTCCAACTGTATGGGCTCAGGATGCTGACGAATACATCTCAAAGGCAACGAAACTGCACGATGATTACCGTCACAGCGAGCTGATTCATACAGCATTCGGGCCACATGCACCCTACACGGTGTCAGACGCCCCACTACAGAAGCTATCAACACTCGCCGAGGAGATGGACCTGCCAATCCATATGCATGTGCACGAGACAGCCAAAGAAGTCTCGGACGCCTTGGCTAGCGATGGATTCACGCCAGTACAACGACTTAAACAGCTAGGCCTGCTTAGCCCACGCCTTGTTTGCGTGCACGCCACCGACCTCAGCGACGAAGATATTGCCTCTCTGGCCGAAGCCGGGTCTCATATAGTGCACTGCCCTGAATCCAACCTAAAACTCGCTAGCGGCTTCTGCGAAGTCGCCAAGCTAAGCAAGGCCGGCATAAACGTCGCCCTAGGAACCGATGGCTGCGCGAGCAACAACGACCTCGACATGATCTCTGAGATGCGAACCGCGGCGCTGCTTGCCAAGGGCGTCGCTAAAGATGCCAGTGCATTACCTGCTCAACAGGCCCTTGAGATGGCAACGATAAACGGCGCCAAGGCACTCGGCCTAGACGAGACCATCGGCAGCCTAGAAGTCGGCAAATATGCAGATATAACCGCGATTAACCTAGACACGTTGAATAGCACCCCCCTATACAATCCGATCTCACAAATTGTGTATGCAACGCAAGCATCCCAAGTTTCACATGTCTGGTGTGCCGGGCAACTGCTGTTGAAAGATGGCGAATTCACCGGTCTAGATATCCAGGCAATAAAATCCAATAGCATACAGTGGCAGGAGAGACTTTCGGCCACTAACGATGAATAACCAGATGAGTAGCAAAATATGGACAATGTAGACGAATTAGAAATTCGTAAATTCGAGGCCCTAGCGGCTCGCTGGTGGGACCCCGACAGCGAGTTTAAACCACTACACGAGATTAACCCCCTGCGGATGGGCTACATCAGCCGCACAGTTAATCCAGCCGGCAAGAAGGTGCTCGATATTGGCTGCGGTGGCGGCATCCTAGCCGAGGCTATGGCTCATCATGGCGCCGACGTAACTGCGATTGATATGGCCGATGCCTCGCTCTCAGTAGCAAGGCTTCACCAGCTCGAGAGTAAACTTGAGATCGACTATCAAAAATCCTCGGCCGAGCAGTACGCGCAAGATCACCGCGAAGAGTTCGACATCGTTACTTGCCTAGAAATGCTTGAACATGTACCGGAACCTGCCAAGGTGATTCAGGCTTGCCATGACCTGGTAAAGCCAGGAGGAACGGTATTTTTCTCGACAATCAATCGAAACCCAAAGTCGTACCTGTTCGCCATCGTCGGCGCCGAGTATATTTTAAATCTATTGCCTCGCGGCACCCATGACTATGCTAGGTTTATTAAACCTTCAGAGCTTGCCGCATTCAGTCGAGACAGCAAGCTAGATCTACAAGATCAGATCGGCATGGCCTACAATCCACTCACTCGCAAATACAGCTTAGAAAAAAATGTCGATGTGAACTATATCGCCTGTTATACCCGCCCAGAGACACAAACATGACAGAGAAGAATAACGAGCAACTAGAAACATCTATCGAATGCGTGCTATTTGATCTCGATGGCACGCTCATCGATACAGCGCCAGATTTCACCCTCGTCGTAAATAAACTTTTGGCCGAACATGATCGGGATGCACTATCACACAAGATGATACACCTAAACGTTTCGAATGGTGCGCGCGCACTCGTTAAGAACGCATTTGAAATCGACGAAACACATGACGATTTCTCCAGCTTATTACAACGACTTCTGGATCTGTACTATGAGCAGTTAGACTCAACAGTTGCCGCTCTCTATCCTGGATTAGACGACCTGCTCGCGCAGCTAGAAGCACAAAATATTCCTTGGGGAATCGTGACTAATAAGCCTGAAAAATATAGCGCTCGCCTGCTGGAGAAATTACAACTTAGTTCGCGTTGCAGCGTACTCGTCTGCCCGGATCATGTGAGCGAAACCAAGCCACATCCTGAGCCGATCTTTCTAGCACTGGAAAAACTCGGCCTGAACAGCGAACGAACGGTATACATTGGGGATCACATTCGAGATATCCAAGCTGCCAAGAACGCCGACGTAATAGCGATCGCTGCCGCTTATGGCTACTTGGCTGAAGATGCTAAAGTCGAAGAATGGTACGCAGACTTCATCCTGCATTCCCCCGAACAAACCACCTCTCTCTTGAATCTACTGAAATTTGCCTGAACATGACATTTACCTACGACGCAGAAAAAAACTTCCTTAACAATAAAACCATACTCATAACTGGTGCTAGTGATGGCATTGGTAAAACCTGTGCGAAGACCTATGCCGCCCATGGCGCAACTGTCATCTTACTAGGAAGAGATCAGCAAAAACTCGAAGCGGTATTTGATGAAATCGAAGAGCTGCACCCAGGAAAAGTGATAATTCATCCCCTCGACTTCAAGACGGCATCTATGGCCGACTTCAAAATTCTTGCGGAGTCATTGAATGAACAATTTGAATGCCTCGATGGCCTGATACATAACGCTGCACTATTAGGTGCGCGCACCCCTATAGAGTTCTATCCTGAACAGGATTGGAGCGATCTAATGCAGGTGAATGTAAACGCCGTGTTTCAACTTACGCAGGTTCTTATGCCAGCCCTGAACAGGTCTCCCGACGCACGAGTACTTTTCATCTCTTCTAGCGTGGGCCGTGTCGGCCGAGCATTCTGGGGAGCCTATGCAGTGTCCAAATTTGCCTTAGAGGGCTTGATGCAGACTATGGCCGAAGAAGTAGAAAACACAAGCTCGATACGCGTAAATAGCTTAAATCCCGGCGGGACTCGTACTAATATGCGTCGCGATGCTTATCCTGCGGAGAATCCGGAGACACAACCAACAGCGGAATCAATCATGCCGGTGTATCTCTACTTGATGAGTACAGCCGCTCAGAGCATTCACGGCCAAACATTGAATGTGAGGGATTTTGAGGCGGTTTAGTCCGATGATTTTTGAGCAGGTCGCTCATGTTCTTTATTAACCAATTTCAGCAGTTTCTCGATCTCAGTCTTGCCCAATTCGTTGAATCTGCCCTTTACTACTGAGCTTGGAATAAACAATGGCCCAAATCGAACACGCTTTAAGCGACTAACCTTAACGCCTTGGGATTCCCACAACTTGCGTACTTCTCGATTACGGCCCTCTAGCAACACGACGTGATACCACTGATTAACACCCTCACCGCCGTAATGCTGAATGTCAGTAAAACGGCAGAGGTGATCTTCAATAATCACACCCTTATGCATCTCCTGCACCATCTCCGGGGTAACATCTCCCAGGATACGAACTGCATACTCGCGCTCTATCTGCGAGCTTGGATGCATCAATTTATTCGCGAGCTCTCCGTCGGTTGTAAACAACATGAGACCGCTAGTATTTAAATCGAGACGACCAATGGAAACCCAGCGACCATGCTTCAAGGGTGGGAGTCTATCGAACACAGTTCGCCTTCCTTCCGGGTCACTTCGAGTAGACACTTCGTTTTCAGGCTTGTTGTACAGAATAACCCGCCGATCTTCGCGGATTTTCTTTTGCGGCGCTAGCTTCTTCCCATCGACAATAATCTGGTCGTCATCCGTCACGCGGTCGCCGACAACGGCAACTTTACCATTGACCTTGATGCGACCTTTTGCGATCCAAGTCTCGATTTCACGGCGCGAACCGAAGCCTGCACGAGCCAGCACTTTTTGAAGCTTCTCAGTCATGGTTTATTCGTTTTCTGTTAATGGGTTTTTGCGACTAGCTTTACTTTTTGAAGATTTAATTAGTGCTTAATCTCAGTGTCGGTGTCGGCGTCATCATCATTCCCAACAAATTCGATTTCTGTTGATTCATCTTGTGAAGCCTCGTCGTCACTTTCAGACGATTCTATTTTAGGCTCAGATTCAGATTCAGATTCAGTAAATTTGATGTCTACCGCCTCTAATGAGTCAAGCGTCTCATCCAATTCCTTGATGCCAAACTCTTCCTCGAATTCCATGTCCTCGGCGTCTGGCTCTTCATCTTCATCATCTTCTACTACAGGATCTTGTAATTCTGGCGGCAGTTGCAGAATCTCATCCAACGGCTTCTGAGAAAGAGCAACGGCCTCTTCTTCAGCAATTAGGTCCGCCTTATCTGACTCAGTCAGCTCGACTGCGTTTTCGTCTATAACTTCTTCAGGAAGTTCTAGAATACGCTGAGTCGCCAAATCATCTTCAAGATCAAATTCAGGATCGGCCACGGCCAGATCCTTGATCTCGGATAGAGGCGGCAAATCTTGTAAACTCTTCAGATTAAAATAATCTAGAAACTGCTTCGTTGTAGCAAACATCGCCGGACGGCCCGGCACATCTCGGTGACCGACGACACGAATCCACTCTCTATCTAACAGAGTACGGACGATATTTGAGCTCACACCCACGCCACGAATCTCTTCGATGTCACCGCGAGTTATTGGTTGTCTATAGGCCACCAAGGCCAATGTCTCCAGTAGCGCTCTCGTATAGCGTGGTGGACGCTCTTCCCAGAGCTTCGCAACCCATTCGCTGAGCTCCTGCTTTACCTGAAATCTAAATCCAGAGGCCACTTCCATTAATTCGAAGCCACGATCAGCGCAATCTTCGGCAATGCTCTCCATCACCAACTTAAGCTCAGCGCGGTCCGGCTGCTCTTCTTTACTGAAAACCTGAATAATATTATCCAAGGTGAGCGGCCGACCAGCCGCAAGCAACACGCCTTCCACAATCATTTTTACTTTATTATCGACATCACTCATGCTGCGCACTTACCGCTTTTAGCTTCTTAATTTCAAATGAATCGGCCCGAAGGATTCCGACTGTACTATTTCGATCATGGAGTCTTTAATCAACTCCATTATTGCTAGAAATGTCACGACCACCCCTAACCTGCCCTCTTCGCGTATCAACAGCGACACCAAAGGCACAAAATTCTGATTCGATATGCGGACTAAAATTTCAGACATCTTTTCGCGGGTAGAGAGCGTCTCCATTTGCACTTGATGACTACCGAAATTATTTTCACGTTTAAGCACACTAGATAGCGCGATTAATACTTCCTTTAAGTCCACTGTTGGATCAGCGGTTACACGCTCGATCTCAGGCAATGCTGCACCGGCACGATGAATATCTCTATCCATGCGCGGTAACTCATCAACATCCTGGGCTGCTTGCTTGAAACGCTCATATTCTTGCAGGCGACGGATGAGCTGCATACGCGGATCGTCTTCTTCCGCCTCTTCTTCTGCCTGTCGCGGCAGCAGCAACTTCGATTTGATTTCGGCAAGCATCGCCGCCATAACCAGATATTCTGCAGCCAGTTCGAACTGCCAAGATTCCATCAGATCGACATAGTTCATGTACTGATCGGTAATGTCCGCCACATTGATATCTAGGATATCGATGTTCTGCCGCCTGATAAGATAGAGCAATAGATCCAGAGGGCCTTCGAAGGCTTCGAGAAATATTTCTAAGGCATCGGGTGGAATATAGAGATCTTTAGGCACCTCCGTCATGGCCTCACCGGCCACTATAGCGAAGGGTAGCTCATGCTGTTCCGGAGCGTTGGGGTCATGCACCTCGGGGATTGCGGGAAGCCCCTGTAGCTCAGTGTTTTCCGGATCTGCTTCGGTGCCGATAATGGTCAATCTGATGGTCTACTTTGAGTTCTTATAGTGGACGGAATTTTACCTCATATAGGTAGCAAATGCTCACCTCTAAGGCCTCTACTTTCCAAATCAATTACCACTTTCCTAGGCCCATTGCCTCGCGCACATCCTGCAGCGTTTCCTTCGCTGCCTCCCTCGCTGTCTCGCAACCCTCTGCAATGATAGACCTGACAATATCCGGGTCCTTCTCATATTGAGCCGCCTCTTTCTGGATTGGCTCTAGCTCAGCAATAATCGCATCGCTGACCGGCTTCTTGCATTCAAGGCAGCCTATTCCTGCACTGGTGCAGCCCTCGACAACCCACTTTTTCGTCTCTTCAGTCGAATAGGTTTGATGCAATTGCCACACAGGGCACTTCTCTGGGTTGCCGGGATCTGTCAGACGAACACGAGCTGGATCCGTCGGCATTCTGGATATCTTCTTCTCTATCTGCTCTAACGGCTCTCGCAAGGTAATAGTGTTGTCATAGGACTTGGACATCTTCTGGCCGTCGAGTCCCGGCATCTTCGCGGACTTCGTAAGCAGCGCTTGTGGCTCAGCCAAGATCATCTTGCCACCACCCTCGAGATAGCCAAATAGCCGCTCCGAATCCCCTATAGAAATATTCTGTTGCTCCTTAAGCAGAGCTTTAGCCTTCTCGAGCGCCTCGTGATCGCCCTGCTCCTGATAGGCTGTGCGCAAATGGCTATATTGCTTCGCCGCCTTCTTGCCCATTTTCTTGATTGCCGCCAGTGCATTCTCTTCAAAACCAGGCTCACGCCCGTAGATATGATTGAACCTTCTAGCAGTTTCACGAGTGAGCTCAACGTGAGCAACCTGGTCTGCACCCACTGGCACGTAGCCAGCGCGGTAAATCAAAATATCAGCAGCCTGCAACAACGGATAACCGAGGAAACCGTAGGTTGCCAGATCCCTCTCTTGCAATTTCTCCTGCTGGTCTTTATAGCTAGGCACACGCTCCAACCAGCCAAGCGGCGTTATCATAGAGAGCAACAGATGTAATTCCGCATGCTCGGGCACACGGGATTGGACAAACAAGGCCGCCGATCCTGGGTTAACCCCTACCGCCAACCAATCGATGACCATATCCAGAACATGCTGCTCTAACGACAAAGAATCATCATAGTGGGTAGTAAGCGCATGCCAGTCAGCAACGAAGAAGAAGCATTCGTATTCGTGCTGAAGCTTTACCCAATTATTAAGCACACCGTGCATATGCCCAAGATGTAGGCGCCCCGTGGGCCGCATGCCTGATAATACTCGCTGCTGTGAATCCACCTTGGACAATTCGCTCTCCTGTCTGTGTAAACTAATCTGTAAATGGGCGCTTAGCTGAACGCGCTTATTTGCTAGCTATTATAACCCGCAATACTGTTGCTATCGAAAAGGTTCTGAGTCGCCTTTTCCCTCGCGAATGACCTCCGGGGTGCCATCCACCAAATTAATCATCGTGGTGGGCTCGATACCACAGGACCCTCCATCTACGATGAGGTCTACAAGCCTTCCTATCTTTAACCGCATCTCATAGGGATCTATTAGCCGTTCGTCCTCATCTGGAAGGATTAAACTCGTACTCATTATCGGCTCACCCATTTTCTCTAGAATCGCCTGTGCAATGGCGTTATCCGGCACCCGTAAACCAATTGTTTTCTTTTTCGGGTGCAATAACCTCCTAGGTACTTCCGGCGTCGCCTTGAGAATAAAAGTGTAGGGGCCCGGCGTGTAGGCCTTCAATATCCTATAGGCACTATTCTGCACCTGCGCATAGCTAGCCAAAGACGAAAGATCCTTACAAACCAAGGTAAAGTTATGCTTATCCCCAAGCTGCCGTATACGGCGAATGCGATCCAAAGCGCCCTTGTCACCTATATGGCAGCCAAGCGCGTAGGTCGAATCAGTAGGGTAAACGATAACGCCACCGGCAAGCAGCACACTTGTAATCTGCTTGATATTTCGGTCTTCCGGATGGGAAGGATGTACCTGCAAAAAATCGCTCATGTGCCCACTCGCCTAATAGCCAAAACGCTGCTGCGGCCCAGTTCTTCAAAAAACAGCTGATTCTATTACATTGACCTACAAAAGCAGACACCTTTCTGCAAATCGACTACCATGACGCGATTAGTTCTTTAGAGATTTTTGTGCATGAAACAGTTTATTGACTACATCCCCCTACTAGTGTTTTTCAGCGTTTGGGCTATGGATGAACGTGTGATCAATGTCGCGGGTTACGACCATACCTTTGGAGGAATGTTCAGCGCAGCGGAGTTTTTGCTCGCCGCTTCGGTATTGGTATATGGCTCGCTGTTCGTCTACCAAAAAAGATTAGACAAATTCCAATGGATCACCTTGGTCGCGGTCGTTCTTTTCTGCATCCCCACTATCATATTTAAAAACGTAGCCTTTCTAAAATGGAAAGCCCCAATCGTAAACTGGATCTTCGCCATGATATTTTTGGCCTCCAGATATTTCGGCGAAAAACCCGCCATAGAACATATGATGGGTCATGCTATCAGCGCGCCAAAAGAAGTTTGGTACAAGCTGAACACTATGTGGATATTTTATTTTATTGTACTTGGTGCGGTGAACTTGACCGTCGCATTCACTCTTAGCGAGGCTCTCTGGATAAAATTCAAGGTGTTCGGTAATTTAATACTTACTTTCGGCTTCGTATTTGCACAGATGCCAATTTTGGCAAAATATATCGAAGTAGAAGATGAAGATGACAATGAAGTAGAAGATGAAGCGGCTAGCAAAGAGTCTCTATAGGAAGGAAATATGCATTACGCGATCATGAGTGAAGATGTTCCCAACAGTCTTGAGAAAAGAAAGTCTGCACGCCCAGCCCATCTCGATCGACTAAATGATCTTGCATCACAAGATCGCCTAGTAGTAGCCGGACCGCACCCTGCAATCGACTCGCTTGAACCTGGGGAGGCCGGATTTAGCGGCAGCCTCGTCATCGCAGAATTTGATAATCTAGAACAAGCTCAGGCTTGGGCTGATGCTGATCCCTACGTGGCAGCTGGTGTCTATCAGCGCGTCACTGTAAAACCATTTAAGCGCGTTCTTTAGCGCCCTACCCTTTCAAAAGCTTGCTATTGAGCAGGCTTTAGATCTGGAAATTCCACATCCAATATTGCGTTCCATTCGTCTAAGCGCTCTCTTCTTCGCTCAAACAATGCAGTAACATCGCCCTCAATCACAATACTGTTTATCGTGTCACGACGCCTTAACTGATTAACAACAGGCATACCGTTTAGCACTTTCCCAAAGACAGAATGCTTCCCATTTAAATGGGGTGTTGCTAAGTGTGTAAGAAAAAATTGACTGCCATCAGAGCCCGGCCCTGAATTAGCCATAGAAATAATCCCCGGCTGATTGTGATGCAGCACGATTTCACCCGTGAACTTATAACCTGGATCACCAGTACCATTACCCAACGGGTCGCCACCCTGCACCATGAAATTTCTTTCCACGCGATGGAACGTCAACCCATCGTAGAAACCACGCATTGCCAGATTCGCAAAGTTAGCTACCGTTGTCGGCGCCGCCCTCTCGTTTAATTGCACAACGATCTCACCCTTTGAAGTATCAATTATCGCGCGCAAGGGTTGCGCTAGCGCACCGATACTGATGCTCGAAAGCATCAGTGCCAAGATCAAATTTAGGCACCGCCTAAAACCGTTAGCATTATAAGTATGTCGCATCATTTCTTTATCCGTTTGTTATTGCATCTCAACATTGTAACTGCCCCGCAATTTGATTCAATCTAATCAGTGTAATCTAGAATAACCGGCGCATGGTCAGAGAAGTTTTGTGCCGTATAAATCTCCGCCGATTTGGCTTTCTTAGCGATGCCCTCTGTCACCACCTGGTAATCCAGTCGCCACCCTACATTATTGGCCCGGGCCTGACCCCGGTTCGACCACCAAGAATATTGCTCGGCCTCCTCGTTCACGCGCCGGAAGGCATCAACATAACCCACCTTGTCGTAGAGAACATCTAGCCACTCTCGCTCCTCTGGTAAAAATCCAGAGTTTTTCCTGTTGGGTCGCCAATTTTTCAAGTCGATTTCCTTGTGGCAGATATTCCAATCTGCACAAACAATAATCTCGCGCTTGCTCTTGCTCAACTTTTTCATATGCGTCATGAAATCACCCATGAAGCTGATTTTCCTTGCCTGCCGCTCGTCACTACTCGATCCCGACGGCAGGTAGAGCGAAGCTATGCTCACCCCATCATAGTCGGCCTGAATATAACGCCCTTCGGTGTCAGCTAACTCGAACCCTAAACCCTTTTTTACTTTCTTCGGCTTCACACGTGAATATAACGCGGTCCCTGAATACCCTTTCTTTACGGCATCGAAATAGTGACAGTGATAGCCCTCGGGGTGAAATACGGGGTCACTTAGCTGATCGATCTGCGCCTTGGTTTCTTGCAGGCAAACTACATCGACGTCTGCTTCCGGCAACCAATCAAAGAATCCCTTCCTCGCAGCAGCACGGATGCCGTTGCAGTTAAATGTCATTACGCGCATGAATAATTCCTTTCCTGTCCTCGCCTAAACTAGATAACAAGCAAGTTTAAGGGATGCCATAGACCTCCGCTATTCCCGCCAGGAAATAGCGAAACCTTACGAAACTCATTGGCTCGCCCAGAACACCCTAAATATGTTACCTATTGTTACGCGTGTGATTTACATCACATTTCAAGTAGTTAGCAGAACTTCATCATTTAAAGCACTAAGAAAACTCTAAATAATAATGCGAATTTCAATACAGTTTTAATCTAAGCTATTGTAATAAATAGATTTAATATTTTTTGCTACCTTAAGTTACAAGAATGCAGATAAATCATATAAATACTGCATAGTGTTACCAATATCCTCATAATGTGTTACTATGCGCCCCGTAGTTGAGAGGGGAGACCTAATCAATTAGAACCCATCCATCAAACCAAGGAGAAAATAATGAGCAAGGCACTAAGCAATGTGCGGCCCGTTATCGAAGCGACAGTTATCAGTGTTCTACTGGTAGTAGCTGCACTAGCAGTTCCAGCCGCAATCGTATACGCAGCCGTCTAAACCAATTCGAATAGGAGGCTTTATGCAAAGCCCTTTAATTGATTTATGCACTGACTGGACACCAGCTTAAATAGAACATTTAGACTGGTGTTTTTTTTGGCCTCGCAAAAGACCCCCTGAACAACACCACCGCCGTACCCCCACATAATTATCAAATCGTGAAGATCTAACCCTGCCTAAGTTTATCTGTAAAATTACAGGGCTTATGGGTACTGTCGAGCTGCTCTCTAATTATCTTGTTCCAAGCCGTAGCACATGCACCCGGCGAGCCCGGCACACAAAACACTATCGCCCCATTTGCCAATCCAGCAAAAGCTCGCGACTGTATAGTAGAGCTACCTATCTCCTGATAGGAAAGCTGTCGAAACAATTCACCGAAGCCTTCAATTGGAGCATCCAAAAGAGGACTTATTGCGGTAACCGTATTATCCCGAGCAGTAAAACCGGTACCTCCGGTTAGCAAAATCGCCTGCACGGCTGGATCCGCAATCAACGCAGACACTTCGGCTCGCAATTGATAAATATCATCCTTGATGATCGTCTTTCCATATAACTTGTGTCCCGCACTGAGCAAACTATCGACAAGTACGACACCCGACTTATCAGTGTCCGGCGTGCGCGTATCAGAAACTGTTACCACAGCAATATTCAAGGAGATAAAGGAGGACATTTTAATTCTCTGCGTAGGTTTATGAATTATTCAGAATGGAGTGAAGTACAGCAGCTTATCAGCAGGCTATCTAGCTACTAGCTAGCCGCCAGTCATGTTCATCAGGCGAACCGGCTGAGCATGGTCTTTATCAAAGAAGAAGTGACGCTCTGGCTTAATCTGCATTGAATCGATTAAGGCCTGCTTTAAAACCACATCGTCACTTTCTGGGTCACGTAAAATCGCTCGCAGATCCACAGAATGCTCATTACCAAGACAGAGCAGCAATCGCCCCTCTACAGTAACTCGTACGCGATTGCAGTCTTCACAAAAATTGTGCGTGACTGGCGATATGAATCCTATTCGAGTCTTGTGACCCGCAATCTTTGTGTAACGTGAAGGACCGGCAGTTTTTTCGGCACTATCAACAAGCTGATACTTCTCAGCGATCTTCTCTCTCACCCAGGCATTACTGCAGGTAGTATCTTCCCTAGCATGATCAGAGGCTTCACCAAGGGGCATTTCTTCGATAAAGGAAATATCGATATCTCGTTCAATAGCATAGTCTGCTAAATCTAGAACCTCGTCCTCGTTGTAGCCTTTCATAACAACAGAATTGAGTCGTATTCGATCGAAGCCCGCGGCATTCGCTGCATCGATACCGGCCAACACCTTGTCGAGCTTTCCTACTCGAGAGATGCGCTTGAAGCGATCAGCATCAAGACTGTCGATACTGATATTAATTCTATTTACGCCTGCAGCCTTTAACGGAATCGCGTATTTTTCTAGCTGTGCGCCATTGGTGGTCAGTAATAGCTCTTCAAGCCCAGGCAGCTCACCCAGCCTCTCGATCAACGACATCACGTCAGTTCGCACCATCGGCTCACCTCCGGTTAGTCGAATCTTCTTAACGCCCAACTCTGTAAACACTTTCGCAACACGATACAACTCTTCTAGAGAGAGGACCTGATCGCGTGGCAGAAAAGTCATGTCTTCGGTCATACAATAGACGCAGCGAAAATCACAACGGTCAGTAACGGACAGACGAATGTAGTCCACCCGTCTACCGAATTTGTCGATTAGTTCTGTTACTTGATTGTTATCTGACATATGCATTTACCTTGACCGCAACTATACCGCAGATTCTGAGCCAAATGTACTGGTCTGGAAGCTGTTTCACCCACCAAACAACTCAAAACGAAACACTATTTAATGCTATCTGCAAAGCAATCAATATTAGGATAGCCCCCATGGCGCGCTCCAACCAAACCCCTATTCTTAGTATGGTTTTTCGCACCCGAGGAATTCCTAAGATGAAAGACAATAGCGCGAACCAAAGAAACGTTGCCAAGGCTAGGTATACGCCATACATAATCTGAATGCTTGTAGGCGTACTAGGATCGATGACAACTGTGAAAAGCGCCAGGAAAAATAGCGTGGCCTTAGGGTTAAGCCCATTAGTTAGAAACCCAACTCCAAACGCGCGAGCAGCAGAGAGAACAGGCTCTGTTATTGCCTTCTCCTCTTCTGGCTGAACGAATGACGCACGAATAGATTGCACACCCAAGTAGAACAGGTAGCCTGCCGCTAGAAACTTCATTACTTCGAATAATACAGGCGACTGAGAAAGGAGAAGCGCAACGCCTAACAAGCAATACGTCACATGCAGCAGTATCGCACTTCCGACTCCGAGACTCGTCCAAATCCCCGAGCGCGTGCCACCCCGCACACTCTGCCGCATGACCACATAGAAGTCAGGCCCAGGAGAGGCAACAGCGAACAAATGCGCTATGGCAATCGTGAAAAACTCAGCCCAATACATTCATATCTCGTTCCGGTACTGCGCGACTAATTTGCGATCAGGGAACTCGATCAACAATTTCCAAACTGATAATAGCTCTCTGACCATTGTGAGAAAAATTATCTGACTGTGAACGATAATCGCCACTACTTGGTGTAGCTGAACCGGAGAATGAGACAGAGGCAGAAACGAAGACAGTTTCAGCGGAAGATATATTGAATGGACCTACGGCATAGGAATTATCGAGCTGAATGTTAGCGGGTAAATCCGCAACGGTAAGATCGATAGCAGCAAGAGGCGGCAAGCCTTCTTGTGCAGCATTTCTTACCGCCACAAAAACACGAAGATTCTCATCAAGCTCCAAACCCTCGGCTAGCGAAAGGTTAATTTCAATAGTTGGTCCGGCAGCCACATCTTGTCCATCTCCGGCTAAGCGCTGCTGCGCGATGGCGATACTGCGACGCAGTATCTGCGCCTGCTCACTATTTGGATTGCTCTGAATAATAAGTCGCCAGTATTCTATAGCTGTTTCAAAATCTTCACGCTCTTCAGCGTCCGCAGCTATTAATTGCAAAATCGACATTTCGTTAGGGTTAATTGCACGCGCCTCGTCAATTACCTCGAGGATTTCTGGAGTAAAAGTAAATTCGGCAAGAATGTACTTAGCCATTGCGACGCGACCAAGCACAAGGGCCTTTTCAGGAGTCTCTTCCATACGCAGCGACGATTGCATATACGCTATCTCTGCTTCTGTGAACATGCCAATGCTGGCGAAATTCTCTGCTAAGAAATACCACGCCCAGGGTAGATCGTCATTCGCTTGAACTGCCTCACCCAGGCTAATAATCAAATCCTGAGATTCCTGCGGGTTATCTTGATTGTTCACTGTACGCTGAAACAAACCCATCAATTCAACATCGCGCTTAAAACCCCACTCGCTATAAAGGCCGTAAGCCACAAGCGGCATCAATAGGCAGAGCAAAACAGGAATAACGACGTTATACGCAGGAGACTTACTTGCGACCGCCTTCTCCTTCTTAGTCTTATCCTTTTGTGCAAATTCTTCATCTGATACATCTGATAAGAGGCTTTGCTGCATCTCTTGAATCAGCACATCGAATTCTGCCTGATCAAGATTTCCAGAAGCCAGCTCATTCTCTAGCTCGTCACTACGCTCTTGAAATAGTGCAATGTTCTCATTCTTTCGAGATGCATCTTCCACAAATGAAGCGGCTCTATTGCGAAGCCACAGCGGAAGCAAAACAAAGCCTACGGCGATTACGAAAAGTATTACGGTAAATATCCAGAACAAGAGCTTATTCCAAGTAGAAGTAAAATTGACTTAAGTTTTTTCGCCTAGCAACTCACGCAGACGTTCCTGCTGCGACTTATCAAGCTGCGTATCGCTGTCACTAATTTTCCTAGCTCGGCGCCAAATTCCGGAGGCGATTAGCCCGCCCAATATTAGAAACAGCAAAGGCCCGAACCACAGCAAAACGGTTCCGGCAGTAAGTCGCGGGCGAAACAGAATAAAATCCCCATAACGCTCGAACATAAATTGGATAATTTCACTATCGCTCATGCCTTCCATGATCATGCGATGAATCTCTCTGCGCAGGTCTTCGGCTACCCCACCCGTCGAACCAGAAAGGCTAGAGTTCTGACACATAGGGCAACGCAGCTCGTCCGATAGTGTACGGAATCTATCTTGTTGCTCTTCTGTCTCGAATTCAAAAGTATCGACCTGCGAGTATGCTGCGCCGGGTGTCAGCAGACTAGCTAGCAACACGAAGACTAGCGTAATAAGTAGAAGCAAATTACGATTTGGAGAGATTGCAGGTGAGCTCATTCTATCAAGTGCCTTCTGCGCGCAATTCAGCTATCGCTGGCAGAAACTCCTCCTGCCAAACTGTTTCATCCAACACACTTACATGACGAAAACGAATAACTCCGTTTGCATCCACGAGATAAGTTTCTGGCGCACCGTAGACACCGAGATCGATACCAAAGCGTCCGCTTTCATCCAAAATACTGAACGCGAACGGATTGCCATTGTTCTCTAGCCAATCAACAGCTAAGTCCTGTCGATCACGATAGTTCACACCCACGACAGGAATAGCACCTTCTTCTGACAAACGCATTAATGTTGGATGTTCGATTAGACAAGGAAGGCAATACGATCCCCACACATTCAACAGGAAAATCTGACCAGGAAGATCTGAGTTACTAACGCCGCTTCCATCCACAGCAGTTAACTCGAAACTAGGCATAGGCTTATCGATTAGCATCGACGGAAGCGTCTTTGTGTCTAAATAGAGACCGCGCCAAAGTGCTATCGCTATAACAACGAAACTAAGCACTGGGAGATAGAATTTCAATTTACTCATCGGTTCATACTAGGAGCTAGGCTGCAGCTCCCCTCCGATAGAATTCGATTTCCCTTTAGAGCGGTTCGACTCAGTTTGCTTTCTGCGTAGACGCCGATAGCGCTTATCAGCTGCCGCCAGTATGCCTCCAAAAGTCATGAAAATGGCACCCAGCCAAATCCACCTAACAAATGGTTTGACGTAAATAGTCATTGACCAGGAATCCCCTTCTTTCTCCTCGCCTAGCGTGATGAAAAGGTCACGAAAAAACCCAGCATCGATAGCCATCTCTGTGGAAGGAGTATTAGTAGCAAGATAGATTCTGCGTTCTGGGTGCAAGGTTGTTATTTTCTCGCCGCTCTTCAGAACAGTGAAGCTCGCCTCTTCCCCTACATAGTTCGGGCCATTAACCGAAGCCGTTCCTTCGAATTGAAATACATAATCGCCCAAACCTACGTCCTGCCCTGGCGACAATAGAACACTGCGCTCGGAGCTAAAGCTGCTCGTCAACGCTACGCCGATTAACATAACGGCCATACCCATATGCGCCATCTGCATTCCGTAATAACTAAACGGCAGGGCACGCAGCCCTTTAAGACGCGTAGCTTTATTCGCAGTCTTGTTCGCAAAATCTTGCAGCATCGCCAGCATGATCCATGAACCAATTGCGACAGCTAGGGTCGCTGGCAGTGAAATCTGACGCGTAACCAAAAGCGGAAGCACAACACCTAAAGCTAGAGCTGCTAATGCGACTTTCCCTAACTGTTGTAGCAGATAAGTCGTTGAGGTCCGTTTCCAGCGCGTGAACGGACCAATTGATAGAAGCAGTGCCAGCAGCGCCATCAACGGAATAAAGATCGCGTTGAAGTACGGAGGGCCAATCGAGATCAAATCGTCCGTGATCGCCTGATACACCATTGGAAAAAGCGTACCTAAGAATACCGACGCTGCCGCCACAACCAAGATGACGTTGTTCGAAAGCAATAAGATCTCTCGCGAAACTAGATCGAATCCAAACTCACTCTTCATCAGAGGCGCTCTGAATGCAAACAACAACAAGGCACCACCAACAGTTATGCCAAGAATCGCTAGTATGAAAAACCCTCTACTCGGGTCGCTCGCGAACGCGTGCACAGAAGTTAACAAACCTGAACGGGTAATAAAGGTACCCAGCAAGCTACCTGCGAAAGCTAATATAGCCAGCATTATGGTCCATGCTTTGAAAACGCCCCGCTTTTCAGTAGCCGCCAGAGAATGAATCAACGCCGTGCCGAATAGCCAAGTTATCAAGGGTGGATTCTCAACTGGATCCCAGGCCCACCATCCACCCCAACCCAATTCGTAATAAGCCCACCAACTGCCTAGCGCAATACCCAAAGTAAGAATTGCCCAAGCAACATTCGCCCAAGGGCGACACCAGCGCGCCCAAGCCGCATCCATCTTCCCACTAAGCAGCGCAGCCATAGCGAAGGCGAACACTACAGAGAAGCCTACATAACCCATATAAAGAGTTGGGGGGTGAATAATAAAACCAAAATCTTGCAGCGCAGAATTCAAGTCTGCACCATCAACAGGCGGCAGTGGCACGATGCGATCGAAGGGGTTCGATGTAGCCAGCATGAATAGAATGTAGCCGGTAATCAGAAATCCTAGAACGCCTAAGACTCTTGCTACGAATTCCAACGGCATGCTACTGCTAAAAATGGCGACGGCCAGCATCCAACCAGCAAGCATGAATGTCCAAAGCAGGAATGAACCCTCGTGCCCGCCCCATACGGCAGTCAATTTGTAACGATCAGGCAGTAATGAATTAGAATGTTGAGCGACGAAAGAAACAGAAAAATCATCGGTAACAAAAGCATAGGCCAAGATGGCAATACTTATACCTAGGAACACAAACACACCGGCAGAAAGCGGCCGCGCCATGCTCATCCATAAAAAATTATTCTGATAGGCACCGATAATAGGCAAAGTGGCTAATATCATGCTCAGGCATAAAGCCAATATCAGTGAGAACTGACCAACCTCAGGAATCATCTAGTTTGTTCCCGGCATATGGTTTTCGGTAGTAGCACCGGCAGCATCTAATGCAGCCTTCACTTCCGGCGACATAAAATTTTCGTCATGCTTGGCTAGGACTCGCGAAGCCTGAAAGACACCGGCGGCGTCCATCTCGCCTTCCGCCACAATTCCCTGCCCTTCGCGAAATAGATCAGGCAAAATTCCCTCGTATTGAATTGGTACATCGCTCACAAAATCAGTTGTCACGAAGCTCACTTTCAGACTGTCTTCAGCTCCAAGTACGGTTCCTGTTTTTACCATGCCGCCAATCCTGAAGTGCTGACCAGAACCAACTTCGCCTTCGGCAACCTGAGTTGGCGTATAGAACATATTGATGTTTTGCTTCAGTGCATACGCAGTAAAGCCAACTGCCACGCTAAGGCCGGCAGCTATGAACAAAATAATTCCGAGCTTCTTACGTCTATGGGGTTTCATCTACTACTCCGAAACGATAAATACTCTAATGGGGCTATTCGCCATTACTATCATCTTCTCTTTGAATCTCAGCATCTAATGTCATACGACGCTTTAGCTGACGAATAATTTTTTGCTTCTTGCGCAACGGCAGTATTAAGTTAACAGCGACAAATATCGCAAAGAGTGCGTATACCGACCAAACATTAAATCCGTAACCACCCATGTCGACAAATTCTGCGAAGCTTGAAAACTGTATTGCGTCTAACATTTACTTTCCTACAAGAAATCTTTTTAGTTTCTAACGCGCTTAGCTCTTTAGAACCAAGTCCTGAACCCACTGAGATCTGCGCTCTCTCTCTAGAATTTCATTACGCGTGGACAAGATCAGGCTAACCGATAAAAACAGATAGACCGCTACGATCATTATTAAAGTAGCTATCCAAAATTCTGGACCATTTGGGCTGCTAGCATCAGTTGTAACAGGGCTGGATACTTGATGTAGGGTATTCCACCACTCGACTGAATACTTAATTATCACTACGTTGATACAGCCTACTATTGAGAGTAAGGCGCACGCCTTCGCTGCAGTATCCGAATCTTCCAGCGCAGAACGCAGGGAAATAACACCAAGTAGCAGAAATAGCTGGAACAGCATCGACACAAGCCTACTATCCGTCCATTCCCACCAGGTCCCCCACATTACACTTCCCCAGAGAGAGCCTGTAGCCAGGGTAATAAAAGAGAACCAAGCACCGAGGATAGCGGCATTCTTCGCCACCATATCAGCGAGCTTCATACGCCAAACTAAGGTGATAGTTCCCGCCACGAACATCAGCGGAAAAAAGGCCAGTGAGGTTCCGGCTACTGCGACGTGTACGATCAAAATTCTCGAGGTAAAGCCTTGCTGATAATCCGGGGGAAGGAACAACAAACCCCAGACCAGACCAATGGTCATGAAAATGACCATTGCTGCGATCAGCCAAGGCAGCCATTTCCCGCTGAGTTCATAGAACCACTTCGGAGAACCTAGTTTGGAGAACCATACCCACATGACGAACGCCTACCCTCTTCCTATTAGCTGATCAAATATATCACGTAGCCTTGAGGCCGCCGTGTTACGTATTGTAACTCATTGTAATTACGCGGTAATACCGTTATTGGACCTATCTTTGCCAGTTCTAGCTAATTAACACTGATTTTAAGCGCCGCAGCCGAAGCTAGCGGAGCAAGGCTCACGGAAACCGAGAGCATTACCAGCATGAGGCTTAGATAGCCCGCCGGAGACTGACTATTCAACGTGGATTGTACCGCCAGAGTCCCAAAAATAAGGATAGGCACGCTCATCGGCAGAGTAATGACTGCCAATATCAGACCACGGCTACCCAAACCAACTGTGAGCGCTACAGCGATCGATCCCAGCAGGCTCATAATTGGAGTGCCTAATAGCAGAGAGAGTATTAACGTTCCGTACGCTTCTTCGGGAAGGGCCAGCATGTAGGCCAACAGCGGAGCCACCAATACCACAGGTAGGCCACTAACGAGCCAGTGGCTTATATTCTTAGCGAGCACCAGGAAGAACAAGGGATGAGGGCTTAGCAACAACTGCTCTAGTGAACCATCCTCAAAATCAGATCTGTACAGGTTATCCATAGATAGCATCGACGCCAGTAGCACGGAAATCCAAATGACACCGGCCGCTATCTCAGTCAATCTATCACTTTCGGGACTAATACCAATTGGAAATAGAGAGACGACGATAATGAAGAACATGAACGGGTTGACGATATCGTTCTTTTTCTTAAACGCGATAAGCAGGTCACGTTTAAGCGTTGCCCAGAATGCCGCAGAGGTGGTGGTCTGTTTTTCAGTCATCGACTCCACCTTAACCCAGGCTCAACACGGATAGCTCGGGTATATCCAAGTTATGATGTGTAGTTACCATGACTGAGCCACCAGCTTGCGCCTGTCGTTGGAGTATTCCTTCTAGCTGTGCCACACCCTTTTTATCCAGTGTCGTGAATGGCTCATCAAGCACCCACAAGGACGCAGGGCTTATGAGTAATCTGGCTAGCGAGACCCTTTGTTGCTGTCCTGCCGATAGTGTGTAGCAAGGAGACTCTTCAAATCCACGCAGACCGACCTCTTTCAGCGCAGCCATAATTTGCTCGTCGCTAACCGCCTGCTTGAGACTGCAGCTCCAGCGCAAATTCTCTACCGGCGTTAGCACCTTACTTACGCCCACTCTATGCCCTATATATAGTAGCGAAGAGAAGAAACTGGCAGCCTGCTCTTCAATTTCCTGCCCATACCACTTGATTGAACCTTCATAGCCATCGTTCAAACCACAGAGAATACGCATTAGTGTGGTTTTACCGCTGCCGTTGCTGCCTTGCACTTGTAGAACCTGCCCTGGCGCTAGGTCAAAATCCAAATTCTTAAACAATACACGGTCATCACGCTCACAGAAAAGCGCGCGCACAGCTAACATGGGCTTGTCAGTATCGGAATTCGAGGCGATTGTTGGCGCTGCAGATGACATGAACTGTGGTGTTCCAGCTAGTTGGGCTGGGGATTATAACGGAGAAGGTAAGCTATTGCTGCCCAAAAGCGACAGCGGCGCCAAGACACTTTTAACCCGTCGAATTATCGGGCCCAGTCAGAGAGTCGCGAACGTAAGCGCATAGCCGCTTGGCTGTGAATCTGACTTACTCGAGACTCACTCACCCCAATAACCTCACCAATTTCTTTCAGGTTTAGCTCCTCGTCATAGTACAGCGCGAGTACAAGCTTCTCCCGATCAGGCAGACCATCGATAGCCTTAGCTAAGTGCGCCTTGAACGTAGAACGCTGCAATCCATCGCAAGGGCCGGGAAGCTCACCAACCGCTAATTCAATAGCCGAGTCATCGCCTTCCATGATGTCGTCAAAACTAAACAATCGGCTGCCACTCGCATCCTGCAAGATCGCATAATAGGCATTGAGATCAATCTCCATCTCTTTCGCAATATCCGGGTCTTTCGCATCTTTACCCGTACGGGCTTCGATAGCCTTTATGGCCTCTGCAACTTTGCGAGACTTGCGGTGTACCGATCTGGGCGCCCAGTCTCCCTTTCTAACTTCATCCAACATAGATCCACGAATTCGTATACCAGCATAGGTTTCAAAGCTCGCGCCCTTAGAGACATCATATTTTTTCGCAGCCTCCAAAAGCCCGATCATGCCCGATTGAATTAGATCATCAATCTGAACACTGGCGGGCATTCTCAGCAATAGGTGATGGGCGATGCGCTTCACGAGTGGCGCGTAGCGCTCCACTACAGCCGTTAGGTTCTCATCTGACGCCTCACCATTTGGTAAGACCGGTTCGTAAACTTTAGCTTCAGTTGCCGAAGTCATTTATATCATCCTATTTTTTATAATTGCGATTCATACCGACAAGAGTCGATATAAGCCCACCGAGAGCACTCGGTAGGTAGGGAAATCTCGGCAACAAGGCTAAGCCCACCACTTTGACCACAGGCAGAATCTTGCACCCAGCAAAAATCCCCCAACACCCTGAAAGGCAATGGCGGAATTGATGTACGCTGATTCGTCCTTCTACTGCGATAAAGCTCTTGGCTGTCATGCCTTAGCATGCTCCGTTTTTTTTGTTTTACTTCTGTAATTCCATTTAATTTTTTACTTTCTAAACTAAATCCCACTTCTGACGATTTACTCTCAAGCGCGACCAAACTAACAAAAAGGACTTGCTCAGAAATCACTCTGACTGCGCCTGCCACCTACGCAAAACCCCAAAAATACATTCCTTCTGCATAAGCGCTACAGTCCATACTGATTAAAGACGGACCGATGCATCTATACAGAGCAATTATTGTTCCAAGCCGTTGTAATTCTGAATATTTTTTAATTGGAGTAGGTATTACGAGGGCTGCAGAGCTAGAAGTGTTTTTTGAAGGATTTAGACGGCGCCAGAAAAGCGCCAAAAAGTTGACTGTTTGCTGCTACAAGGCAGATCGGCGCCAGAAAAACATCGCTGCAATGCGAAGATTCTGGCGCGCAGGCCAATGATTACGCTTTC
Source organism: uncultured Gammaproteobacteria bacterium (assembly GCA_913060495.1). GTDB lineage: Bacteria > Pseudomonadota > Gammaproteobacteria > Pseudomonadales > Pseudohongiellaceae > UBA9145. Next base: position 63,463 of record CAJXRP010000004.1, read on the forward strand.
GGAGGGGTAACGCCAAGCTGGCCCATATATTTTCCACCGCGCTGCTTATAAGTAACTTCGCACTGCTCGTCGGATTGATAGAACAACATCTGCGCCACGCCCTCATTAGCGTAAATCTTTGCCGGCAAGGGAGTCGTATTGGAAAATTCGAGGGTGACATGGCCTTCCCACTCAGGCTCCAGCGGCGTCACATTAACGATGATGCCACAGCGCGCATAGGTCGACTTGCCCAAACAGATAGTGAGCACATCTTTCGGGATGCGGAAATATTCTATAGTCCTAGCCAAAGCGAATGAGTTAGGCGGAATAACGCAGAATGGCTCATCGATTGAGACAAAGCTGGATTCATCAAAATTCTTTGGGTCCACAACACTGGTCGTATGCACATTCGTAAAAATTTTGAATTCAGTAGCGCATCGCACATCGTAGCCGTAACTGGAAGTGCCGTAAGAAATCACTTTCTCGCCATCCACGTAGCGAACCTGATCGCCGACGAACGGCTCTATCATTCCCTGTGTGGTTGACATTTCTCTGATCCAGCGATCGGATTTAATACTCATAACTCTCTACCCAAGATTAAATAATTACTTCGGAACAAACTGACAACAGCCTCGTGGCCTCGGCTAATTCACCTAGCCAAGAGAACGCGAATGATAGAGCCAATCCATCATGGAATCATCCCTTATTTACCTTTTAAGCTCCCTGCATTACTTCTTTCTCGTCGTGTATGAAGACCGAAGCAGCGCAAAAACAGGCTGAAAATAGCTGCCCTTTGCAGTATGATGCGGCGCCTATCGTAACGAGTATTATTGTTCGATTTTACTACGCAAACCCAGCTTACCGAGAGGGTTTTGCAGAACCTATATCTGGAGGATATCGTGAGAAAATGGCAGTGTTTAGTGTGTAGTTTTATCTATGAGGAAGCCCTAGGGTTGCCGGACGATGGCATTCCTGCGGGGACTAGCTGGGATGACATACCTGATGACTGGATGTGCCCAGAATGCGGCGTCGGTAAAGAAGATTTCGAAATGATCGAAATCTAGTAGTAGCAACACAGTGCACGAGAGCTGAGCCCAAGCAAGCCAGCTCAATAAATGACATAGAAAATTGGTAGGTAGTGAACGTGAGTCAGCGAAAGATATTGGTAACTAGTGCTTTGCCTTATGCAAATGGAGGCATCCATCTTGGGCACCTCATGGAAGCCATTCAGACAGATATTTGGGTTCGCTTGCAGAAACTTCGAGGTAACGACTGTGTCTATGTCTGTGCCGATGATGCTCATGGTACGGCGATCATGCTCAGCGCTGAACAGCAGGGAATAACACCAGAACAGCTAATCGAAAACGTAAGCAATGAACACCAGAGAGATTTCGCAGACTTCTTGATTCAATTCGACAACTATCATTCGACCCACTCGGAAGAAAACCGAGAGTTCTCCGAGCACATCTATAAAATCCTCGACAAGAACGGACACATAAACAGAAGAAGCATTACCCAGCTATTCGACCCAGAGAAGAAACTATTTCTGGCCGACAGATATGTCACAGGCACCTGCCCAAAATGTAAGGCGGAAAATCAGTATGGAGACAACTGCGAGGCTTGCGGCTCCACCTACAGCCCTTCCGAGCTAATTGATCCACGCTCCTCGATCTCTGGCGCGACGCCAATTGAAAAAGATTCCGAACACTTCTTCTTCGCCTTGCCCGAATTTCGCGACATGTTGTCAGAATGGACTCGCAGCGGAACCCTGCAAGACGCAGTGGCTAATAAACTCAGAGAGTGGCTAGACACCGAGCTACAAGAATGGGACATCAGTCGTGATGCCCCCTACTTCGGATTTGAAATTCCCGGTGCTCCAGGTAAATATTTCTATGTCTGGCTAGACGCACCGATAGGCTACATGGCGAGTTTTAAAAACCTTTGCGATCGTACCGATTACAACTTCGATGACTACTGGCAGGAAGGCCAGGATTCGGAACTGTACCATTTCATTGGTAAAGACATTATCAACTTCCACACACTATTCTGGCCCGCGATGCTGACCAGTGCTGGATATCGAACACCTTCTGCAGTCCATGTGCACGGTTTTCTTACCGTGGATGGCACAAAGATGTCCAAGTCACGGGGCACGTTTATTAATGCTCGTACCTACCTAGACCATCTAAACCCTGAATATTTACGCTATTTTCTCGCCGCAAAGCTATCTAACGGCATCGACGATCTCGATCTAAATCTTGAGGATTTTGCACAGAGAGTCAATTCAGACCTAGTTGGCAAGGTAGTAAACATAGCGAGTCGCTGTGCCGGCTTTATCGGCAAAGGCTTCGATGGATACCTAGCAGAAAATCCAGACAACCCAGACTTACTCGCTGAAATTCAGGCTGCCAAAAACGAAATCGGTGATTATTTCGAGTCTCGAGAATACAGCAAGGCGATTCGCCTAATCATGGCTCTCGCCGACAAGGCCAACCAGTACATCAATGACAAAGAGCCTTGGGTTATTGCTAAAACTGACAAGCAATCACCAGAGCTTCAAGCAATCTGCAGCAGCGGCATAAACGCATTTCGCTTGCTCATGTGCTATCTAAAACCGGTACTACCCAACATGGCAGCAGATGCAGAACAGTTTCTAGCTATCGAGCCACTAAGGTGGGATGACGCCGATAGTCTTTTACTTGGCCATAAGATCAATAAATTTAAACCACTGATGACACGCGTGGAAGCAGACAAGGTACAAGCCATGGTAGACGCTACCCAGAAAGAGTTCGAAATACAGGCACAATCTAAAGCGAAGTCCGAAACAAAGAAGCAGCCGCAAGAAAATATTACCGGTTTCGAGGATGAGATCGATTTCAACGATTTCGCCAAGGTTGATTTGCGAGTCGCTAAGATCACCAGTGCCGAACATGTCGAAGGCGCCGATAAATTACTGAAGCTAGTATTGGATTTGGGCAAAGATAAAAATGAGGAAGACATTACGCGAACCGTTTTTTCCGGTATCAAGTCAGCGTACGACCCAGAAAAACTAGTCGGCATGCTGACTGTCGTCGTGGCAAATCTCAAACCCCGCAAAATGAAGTTCGGCATGTCTGAAGGAATGATTCTCGCCGCCGGACCTGGTGGAAAAGAAATCTGGTTATTCGAGCCCCATGCCGGCGCTCAGCCAGGGATGCGCATCACTTAGCAGTTGCTGCTCTAAATCTGCAGATCGAGACTTAGACCCAAGCTCTGGATCTGTAGCAAGCAGCTGCAAGATTACCAGCCTATGCGGGCCCCCTCTACTGCAGGTTCTGTGCCCAGAGCAAATCACGATGCCGGGCAACGCGACTGGCGCTGTAGTCATTAACATATTAAGCTTCAGCACTCGATCGCGTGTTGGCGTGCAGCACCCTGCCGCTACGCAAATCATATTTCCAAACCAGAGGTCTTCTGCTATGCGTTTTCCTAACAGCTTTTTTGGCAAACCGCCCCGCATGTTCTTACTAGCTCTATCATTATTGTTCTTAGCCAGTAACGGCGCAGTAGCTCAGAATAGCGAAATACGAGCAATCGAAGACTCTGTAATTAAAATCTACACCACGCAATCTGCTCCCGATTATTTCACACCTTGGCGCCTGCTCTCACCGAGACAAAGCAGCGGTTCAGGCTCGGTGATTTCGGGCAATCAAATTTTGACGAATGCACATGTCGTAGCAAATGCGAGTTACGTACAGGCACAAAAGCACAATGACCCGCAACGCTATCTAGCAAGGGTGACTTTCATTTCCCATGAAGCCGATCTGGCTCTAATTACAGTCGACGAACCCGGTTTTTTCAGCGATTTAAAAGCGCTAAGCATTGGCGATCTACCCGAGCCACTGCAGGAAGTCTCGGTGTATGGATATCCAATTGGCGGGAAATCTCTAAGCATTACCAAAGGCATTCTCTCCCGCGTTGAACAACAAGTGTATGCCCATGCAGGCGCCTATCTACTTGCCGGCCAAATAGATGCTGCCATTAATCCAGGTAATAGTGGTGGGCCGGTCATAGTCGACCAGCAGATCGTTGGCGTAGTCATGCAAGCCAACAGTGGCGGTCGCGCAGAAAACCTTGGCTACTTCGTCCCCCCCAGTATGATCCGACACGTACTAACCGACAGTGAAGATGGCATCCACGACGGCTTCCCCGATTTGGGCTTTCGTACACAAACTCTCGATAGCCCCTCGGCAAAGAAAGCCTATGGCTTAAGTGATGAACAGAACGGTGTAATAGTCATTAAGGTCTTCGATGACGCCCCTGCACAAGGCGTTCTGCAGAAGAATGATGTCATTCTCCAAATCGATGATTTCGATATTGCCGAGGACGGCAGCATTCGACTATCAGAGGATGTTCTTACCGACTACAAGCACGCGATCAATTTACACCACGTAGGGGACTCGGTTGATATCACCTATGTCCGCAAAGGGAAAGTTCGAACAGCCAGTCTCGACGCACGTAAGGCTCTGGACAGCTACAGTTTAGTTACAGGAGAACAATTCGATAAGATCCCCGAATACTATATTTATGGAGGAATTCTGTTCGTCCCACTCAATATGAACCTCATCAAACGTTGGGGCAATGACTGGAGCCGCACTGCACCGGTAAGCCTCTTACAGGCTCGTAACGAGTGGAGCTCTCCCGAGCGGCGACAATTGGTTGTGGCTCTTCAAGTCATGGCCGCCGATGTTAACCTTGGTTATCACGACTGGCGCAACTGGATCGTGGAGGTCGTCAATGACGAGCCCGTAAAAGACTTCGCTCACTTCGCAGACCTTATTAAGAACAATACAAACGACAACATCGTAATGGAAAACAAGAATGGCTATCAGCTAGTGATAAACCACGAACAAGCCCTAGAGAGTGAAGCCAGCATCCTTGCTCGCTACCAGATACCTGCTGGCCGCTCGGCCAACCTTCTCGAGGACTAATAGCCGCAGAGTGGAATCACCGGCTGTGTCGGGCGCGCACTTCGACTCAGCTGTTCTGCTCTTGCGGGCATGATAGTATTCGCCAACTCGATTTCACTGCGCCCCTGCGGGCTCACTCAAGTAGCCGCTTAGCGTAACCGTTGGAGAAGCATTGCTTCGTGACAAACTATCTCAGCATCATTGTTGCCGCCGCTCTCGTCAATAATCTACTATTGATTCAGCTTTTCGGCGTCTCCTCACTCTTCTATTCGACTAAAAGATTGCCTCAGGCAGTTGAATTTGCGCTATTTAACTTCGTAGTTCTCTTTCTCTCTTGCGTTGTTAACCTGCTTATTTATCGTTTCTTTTTAATCCCACTGCATCTCGAATTTTTTAGACTTGTGGCTTTTGTTGCGACAAGCGCCCTATTAACCACCTTTTTCCTACAGATAATCACCAAGCGTTTTCCTTATTCCATTAGGCAGCAGGGCTTACTGCTGTTTCTTACTGGCGGCAATAGTGCGGTACTGGGGTCAACCCTACTAAGCAGCAGCAGCGTACTCGCTCTTAGTGAGAGCATCACCTCCAGCTTTGGTGCTGCATTAGGTTATTCCCTGATGATTATAGGATTCGCCGCTCTGCGCATCCGCCTAGAATTTGCAGATGTCCCTGCGCCATTTCGAGGCAGCGCTATCCAACTCATCACTGCCGGCTTGGTAGCAATCAGCCTACTTGGCTTTGCCGGATTAACTTAAAAAATGCTTCCCCTGATCTCACACTGGCTCACACAGCTCATCATTGGCGCAGGCCTCTTGCTGATCTGTGTATATGCGCTGCAAAAAATTTACCAATACGTACATCAGCAGCTAGGGATACAGAAATCTCTCGTGACACGTATCAATCGTGCGCTGCCGCAGACTCAATGTGGGCAGTGCGGTCATCCTGGCTGCCTTCCCTATGCTCGGGCCATAAGTTTGGGCGAAGCCAGCAATAAATGCCCACCCGGAGGCCTAGAGACAATTCTCGAACTCGCCGAATTGCTGAATGAGCCGGTGCGCGGCCTCGATCCAGCTCATGGACAATTTAGAGACTTCAGTGTGGCGGTCATTAGAGAAGATGAATGCATCGGTTGCACAAAGTGCATTCAAGCTTGCCCTGTTGATGCAATCCTAGGCGGCCCCAAGCTAATGCATACCGTAATCGAATCTGAATGCACAGGCTGCGATCTATGCGTCGAACCCTGTCCTGTTGATTGCATCGATATGGCCAACCACATAGCACCATCACTCTCCCAAACTACCCCGCTCTATTTCGCTACGCACAACTCACTTGGAGTTAGCACGTGAGCGCGCTTAAACAATTCGCTGCGAAATATTTTGGCGAAGATCCAGTCTTTGCTAGGCGAACTTTTGGTGGTATCCAGCCCCCGACATTTAAGGAGCACTCTTTACGCTCGCGAATAATGTCGTCGCCGATTCCCCCACAGCTAACTATTCCGATTGGCCCGGGAAATAGTGGAGAGATCTCTCTCCTAGTAGGCATAGGAGAGCGTGTTCTTAAATACCAGAAATTGGCCGTTATGACTTTTTACGCGGAAGGTCGTTCTGAAGTGCCTGTGCATGCCCCTACTTCAGGCGTGATAATTTCGATCGAAGATTCGGTTGTTGCAGACCACTCGCAACAGCAACAACGCTGTATAACTCTTGCGTCCGACGGACATGATGAGGCAAAAAAAATCGAAGGGCAGCCAGATTATGTGCGACTAGGCAGCGCAGGTATAGTTTCGAAAATTCGTGACGCGGGAATTATTGGCATGGGAGGCGCTGGCTTTCCAACTGCAGACAAACTCGCTGGTTGCGGCGATGCTGGCCCCGAATTTCTCATCATAAACGCCGCGGAGTGCGAGCCTTACATTACTGCAGATGAAGCGCTCCTCAGGGAACGAGCAGACAGTGTTGTGATGGGTGCAAAAATACTGAAACAAGCCAGTGCAGCTCGACGCTGTATATTCGCTATAGAAGACACCAAACCCGACGCAATAGCCGCCCTTCAGCAAGCATTGAAAGAGCAATTAAGCATCGCGGCATTCTGCGAACTTGTGCTTATACCCAGCAAATATCCAGCGGGCTCTGAAAGACAACTCATCCAATGTGTCACGGGCATTGAGGTAACCACAGGTCTGCATCCTACTGAGAATGGCGTATTGATGCACAACGTTGGCACAGCATATGCCGTCTATGAAGCAATTGTTAACGGCAAGCCCTGCATCAGTCGATTCACTACACTGTGTGGTCAGGCGTTAAAGACACCGAAGAATTTTGAGGTATTAATCGGCACCGCGACTGACTACCTATTCGAACTTTGCGGCATCGAGCCTACCAATAAACAGAAGAGCATCCTTGGTGGCTCACTGATGGGGAATGAGCTTACTAGTGATAAAGCCGTAATATGTAAAACGACAAACTGCCTCATTGCAGCAAGCGCAAATGAAATTCCAGCCTCAGCGCCAGAAAAGGCCTGCATACGTTGTGGGTTCTGTGCAGACGCCTGCCCCTCCAGACTCCTGCCACAGCAACTCTTAGCGTTCAGCAGAACATCAGATACTACGCAACTACTCGAACATGGATTGTTTGACTGCATAGATTGCGGCGCCTGCGACTACGTCTGCCCAAGCCATATACCACTAGTTAGCACTTTCAAAGAGAGCAAGACGCTCATAGAGAACCATGAACAGAGTTTGCTACGCAGCGATTACTGGCAACATAGATTCCAATTTCGCCAATACCGAATAAAGAAAGAGAAGGATCAGGTATTGTCGAGAAAGAAAGAAGTACCTGAACAGCCTGTACAGATAGCCGAGCAAGCACCTAACACACAAAATAACGAAGCAGATATCATCTCCAAAGAGCAAGCTAGCCGAGACATCGCCGCAGCAGTGGCGCGAGTCAAGGCACGCAGAGACGAGAAAAACAAATGAGCAGCTTAAAGGCCGACACGCCCTTTCAACATACTGGAAGAAATGTTGCCCAACTCATGCAAACGCTCTTGTATGCGCTTTTGCCTGGAATCGCTGCCTCGCTCTGGTTTTTTGGCTTCGGAATTCTAATCAATATAGTTATCGCTATTACATTCGCAGTGCTTGCCGAATCCGCGATGCTGCGGTTACGGAATCGGGATATACGCGCACATTTATCTGACAGAAGCGCACTTGTTACTGCGCTCCTTTTTGCGATCGCCATTCCTCCCGGTTCGCCTTGGTGGCTTGTGGCGCTTGGAATCCTGTTCTCAATAGTAATTGCAAAGCATCTATATGGTGGTCTTGGACAGAACCCATTCAACCCGGCGATGTGCGGCTATGCAATGTTGCTACTAGCCTTCCCGATAGAGATGACTGGCTGGCATATTCCAAACGAAGTCATCAACGGACCGCTGACCGCCGACGCTCTAGGCATACCAATAACAACTGCAGAGCGAGAATTTTTAAGCCCACTGGGCTGGAACGGATTCAAGCAGGCACTACTACTCGCCTTCCCATTCGCCGCCTCAAGTGCCACCGACGTAAAGGAATTTGTCGATGGCCTAGCGCTGGCTACTCCCCTCATCGAATTCAAGATGGCCGGGAAAAGCGCACTTTTAGCCGCTAGAGAATCTGGCGCCTCCCTGTTCGCCAGAGACTCAGAAACGGCATGGGAGATTATCAATATCAGCTATTTACTCGGCGGACTATTCTTACTCTATAGAAAGGTCATCAGTTGGCACATACCACTGGCAATCATCTCTACTATCTTCCTCCTTGCCGCTACATTCTACGCCCCTGGCAGTGTTGCAATTTACGGCACGCCCTATCTTCATCTATTTGGAAGCGCCACGATGATAGGTGCATTCTTCATAGCCACGGACCCGGTCAGCGCCGCCACCACTAGGCCAGGCAAGCTTGTTTACGGCATCATAATTGGAGCATCCATCTACTCCATTAGAGTATGGGGCAGCTATCTTGATTCTATTGCTTTCGCAGTATTGTTTGGCAATTTTTGCGCCCCTTTTCTAGACCACTATTGCAGGCCTAGAATATTTGGCCATGGATTACGCGGCAAGCCTCGTCCTACCGATGGAACAATAAAACCATGAATGAGCTGGAACTACAGGCAGGCAGGGGCGGCATGATATTGGAGAACAATCCTGTGCTGGTACAGCTACTCGGCCTGAGTCCTGTGCTGGGGGTTTCTACTACAATTACCAGTGGGGCTGGGCTCGGTGTCGCAACATTTTTTGTCTGCGTCTTTTCCTGTCTCACTGTCTCGCTGTTGAAGAACTCTATCCCCCATAAATGGCGCCTTGTTTGGTATATGTTAATACTCGCCGGCTACACCACCATCGTCGAAACAATTGGCCAACTTTACTTCTACCCTCTCTATCTAAAACTTGGCGTTTACCTCCCCCTGATTTGCTGCAACGTGGCAATCTTGATTCGCATGGAGACAGTCGCTGCGAAATCCAACTGGCCTGCGGCCACTGTGGATGCCACAAAAAATGGCCTTGGCATTCTAATCGCGCTTTTCTTATTCGCAGCGGTTCGGGAAGCATTGGTTAGCGGGACCTTCTTCGCTAACTGGCAGCTGTTGCTTCCCGCTAGCAACGAGATCGCCACCGCAGCAAGCAACCTAGATGACACGCGCCTATTTCAATTCGCCAACACTCAGGCAGGCGCCTTCATACTGCTAGGCATGCTAATCGCGCTATTCAATTCACTAACACAGACAACGAACAGCGCAGCGGCCGCTGAAGCAGAAGAGGTTGTCCCAGCCAAGAGAGCTCGAGTCACAGGTAGGCTAAGCAAAGAATGAACAAAGAAAAAAGAACAGAAATTTTCACGCGCCTTAGACGCGAAAACCCAGAACCGAAAACCGAACTAGAATACAGCAGCACTTTCGAGCTGTTGATATCGGTAATCCTATCGGCACAAGCGACTGACATCAGCGTCAACAAGGCAACTAAAAAGCTCTACGCCGTTGCCAACACCCCCGAGGCAATATACGCCCTAGGAGTGGCCGGACTAAAAATGTATATAAAGACGATAGGCCTGTTTAATACTAAAGCCGTCAATGTCATCAAGACCTGCGAGATCTTAATTCAAGAACACGATTCGATAGTGCCTGACAAAAGAGAGCTGCTGGAAGCGCTTCCAGGGGTTGGCAGAAAGACTGCCAATGTAGTGCTAAACACAGCATTTCGCCAGATCGCTATGGCTGTAGACACACATATATTTAGGATATCGAATCGCACTGGAATAGCGCCGGGAAAGAACGTACTAGAAGTAGAGCGCCGGCTGATAAAACTAGTGCCGGAAGAATTTCTACTCGACGCGCATCACTGGCTAATTCTACATGGACGCTACGTCTGTCTGGCACGCAAGCCCCGTTGCGGAGCTTGCGTTATCGAAGACCTTTGCGAGTTTCGCAAAAAGGTCTACGCCGAATAGCCAGTCATTAAATGATTATGCAACGACCTATAATCGGCCTTTCTGCGCAGCAATTCTTAATCGCAATGCATTGAGCTTAATAAAGCCTTCAGCATCACCTTGATTATAAGCGCCAGCATCATCTTCGAATGTCGCAACATCTTCATCGAACAAAGAATGCTGAGACTCCCTGCCAACTACTATCACATTACCCTTATAGAGCTTAAGTCTTACTTTACCATTCACGAACTTCTGCGACTCATCAATCAGAGTCTGCAATGCGATTCGTTCTGGAGAGAACCAATAGCCATTGTAAACGAGCGTGGCATAGCGAGGCATTAGATCGTCTTTCAAATGGGCTAGCTCACGATCTAGGGTTAGTGATTCCATCGCACGATGGCCTTTCAACATGATCGTGCCGCCCGGTGTCTCATAGCAGCCTCGCGACTTCATGCCCACATAGCGATTCTCGACAATGTCCGATCTGCCGATCCCGTTCGCCCCACCGACGCGATTGAGCTCTGCCAACACTGTAGCAGGAGACATCTTTTCGCCATCTATTGCGACAATATCGCCACGCTTATATTCCAACTCTATATAAGTCGCAACATCCGGCGCCGCTTCCGGTGATACAGACCAGAGCCACATATCTTCATCAGGCTCAGCGCCCGGATCTTCCAACAGATCACCTTCGTAGGAGATATGCAGTAGGTTAGCATCCATGGAATAAGGCGATTTCGTTCCTAGCTTCTTCTCTACTGAAATGTTGTTCTCGGCACAGTAGGTCAGCAACTTATCTCTCGAGTTCAGATCCCAGGTTCGCCATGGAGCTATAACCTCGATGCCTGGGCTAAGCGCATAGGCGCCGAGCTCGAATCGAACCTGATCGTTTCCTTTTCCTGTCGCTCCGTGGGAAATAGCATCTGCATTAGTCTGAGCAGCGATCTCTACGAGCCGCTTGGCGATTAGCGGACGTGCGATTGAGGTTCCTAACAAGTACTCACCCTCATAAATAGCATTCGCACGGAACATGGGATTCACATAGTCACGCACGAATTCTTCGCGCAGGTCCTCTATATAAATTTCCTTAATACCCATGGCTTCCGCTTTCGTTCGTGCTGGCTCGACCTCCTCTCCCTGACCGATGTCGGCAGTGAATGTCACCACTTCGCAGTCATAAGTCTGCTGCAACCATTTGGCGATTACCGAGGTATCGAGACCCCCTGAATAAGCTAAAACCACTTTGTTTATATCTGACATAACGGGACTCCAAACCTCTATACTCTCTGAGCTAAAATCAGAGCAACTCAACCGTCAAAGCAGTAATTCACTGCTCCTAAGCTGAATCTAAGTTGAAAAATAGTCTACAAATGCACCTAGGCCTTTGAATATCGACCTTGGCACTAAAAAGGAGGCGTATTCTACCACCATCCAACACTATGGATCACTACTAACGCCCCAATTAGAAAATATTGAGAGTAGTAAAGGCAAATCACTTCAAATGGGCAATTCAGCTGTCTGTCTAATTCCGTTACAATAGCCTGGCAATCTCGCCTTAGAATACACAGAAGCACGCATCAATGAGCCTCACAACTCTCAGCATTACCCAGCCCGATGACTGGCACTTACATCTGCGCGACGGTGAGGCACTTAAGACTACCGTTGCCCATAGCGCACGAGTCTTTGCCAGGGCAATTGTCATGCCCAACCTCAAGCCCCCAGTCACCACTGTGGCACAGGCGCTTTCCTACAGGCAGCGAATTGTTTCCTGCATACCCAAGGGAAGTACTTTTGACCCGCTAATGACGCTTTATTTAACTGAACAACTGAATTCGCAAGAAGTGCAGCGTGCCCACGAAGCAGACTGCGTTCAGGGCATCAAATTCTATCCTGCTGGGGCAACTACAAACTCAGAGAGTGGCGTAGCAGAACTGGAATGCGTCTACCCCGCTCTGGAGAAGATGGCTGAAGTCGGCTTGCCGCTTCTTATCCACGGCGAAGTCACCGATACCGAGATAGATATCTTCGATAGAGAGCGCGTCTTTATAGAGACGATCCTCGAGCCGTTGACACAAAAATTTCCAAAATTAAAGATTGTCTTAGAACATATCACCACCAAAGACGCTGTTGATTTCGTATCGAGACAAGGTAAAAACATAGCTGCAACGATTACCCCGCATCATTTGCTGCTCAATCGCAATGATCTGTTAGCTGGTGGGGTCAGGCCGCACTTTTACTGCCTACCGATCCTAAAAAGAAACATTCACCAGCGCGCCCTCATCGAAGCTGCCACTAGCGGAAACAGCAAATTCTTCCTCGGCACTGATTCCGCACCACACTCGATAGAAACGAAAGAGACTTCCTGTGGCTGTGCCGGAATTTATTCTGCCCACGCTGCACTGGAGCTGTACACAGAGGTCTTCGAAGCAGAGGGCGCTCTCGACAAACTGGAAGGCTTTGCGAGCTTCTTCGGTGCAGATTTTTATAATCTACCCCGCAATCAGACACAAATCACTCTCAGCAAAACCCCTTTCACTGTACCGAAAGAATATTCATTCGGTAGCGGCAGTGTCATACCCATGCGCGCAAACGAGTCCATCTCTTGGTCCGCCTACGAGGCTACAAAATGAACGACTCAGAAGAGGAAGAAAACTACTTACTCGCGAATAGATTTCGAACATACCTTCCGGTTGTAGTTGATATTGAAACTGGCGGGTTTAATTCACAGACAGATGCAATTTTAGAAATATCTGCAGTGATATTGGGCATGGATGAAAAGGGAATTCTAGGCATTGAACAGACTTACTTTCACCGCATTATCCCCTTCGAGGGCTTAAAGCTCGAAGAAGCTGCGCTGAAATTTACCGGTATAGACCCTTTCCATCCACTTCGCGTCGCTCGACCGGAGAGAGAAGTCATGCAAACGATGTTTGGCATGGTCCGCGATGCGGTGAAAGCCAAGCATTGTAAGCGAGCCATATTGGTGGGCCACAATGCTCACTTCGATTTAGGGTTCGTGAATGCCGCCAGCGAAAGACATAACTTAAAGAGAAATCCGTTTCACCCTTTCTCTTGTTTCGACACCGCTACACTTAGCGGCTTAGCATTTGGACAAACTGTTCTTGCGAGGGCGTGTGAGACGGCGGGAATTGACTTCGACAATGATGAAGCCCACTCCGCACGCTACGATGCCGAAAAGACTGCTGAACTGTACTGTCAGATCGTTAATACTTGGCAGGAACTCGGTGGCTGGCCTCTTGGTCAAACAAGATAAGGCGTAACTAGGCCAGCACACAGAATATCAAGAATCGATGCTTTTAGACCGATAGCGCTGAATTACCGCCGTTTAAGAGTCGTCTTCGACAGTATCAACTAAAGTCTGCAATTCACCTTTCTCATGCATTTCGGTGATAATGTCGCAACCACCCACGAGCTCGCCCTTGACGAATAACTGTGGAAAAGTCGGCCAGTTTGAAACAGTAGGCAACGTAGAACGCACATCAGGATTTGCCAAAATATCGACATAAGCAAAGCGCTTGCCACAAGACATTAATAACTGAGTTACCTGCGCTGAAAAGCCACACTGAGGTTGTTCAGGATTACCCTTCATGTAGAGCAGAATGCTATTTGAATCGATTTGCTCTTTGATAGTTTCTTCAATGCTCATTAGTACTGCCCCGTTTGCTTATTGATAACTTATTGATGAAGATTATTCAGCTTCGTTGCTGAAGACTGCTTGCGAGCGCGGAAGTTTACAACGGCTATAGCGCTTTGTCAGTATTGCTGTTTACCTGAACGTTGAATTCGCCACCGACCGCTCACAAAGCTAGGAGATGGAGACTAGTCAGGGGATTTCAAGTTGCTAGGTCTTCCCCATGCGCCGCCGCCCGGTGTCTCTATAAGTAATCTATCACCCTTTTTTACTAGCACAGAACACTTTCCCGGTAGTGTCTCGCCATTCAGTGAATTGCGTCCCTGCACGCCCTGCCCGCCTCCATTAAGGCCCCAGGGGGAGATTGCCCGGCGCTCGGTAAGCAGGCTCAACTGCGCTTGATCAAGAAATTCATATTCGCGAGCAATACCCGCACCACCGTCATGCTTACCCTTCCCTCCGCTGCCGCGACGAACTGTATAACGGTGTACACGCAACGGGAAGTGCATCTCCAAACTCTCGATTGGAGTATTTAGGGTGTTGGTCATATGACTGTGCACTGCATCGCGACCTGCCGCTGTTGGTCCTCCGCCAATCCCGCCCGCTAGTGTTTCGTAATAATCCCAACGCACACCTGTCTCATCGTCGATATGGCCCATAGCAACGTTATTCATCGTGCCCTGGCTCGCAGCCGGGATGCGCGCTGGAAGAGCTTTTGCTAGTGCACCAAAGACAAGATCTACGAGGCGGCTGGAAGTCTCCACGTTACCGGCAGCTACAGCCGCTGGTCGATTCGCATTTACGATTGAGCCAGATCTAGTCTGCAGATGTATGCGACGAAATAAACCCTCACAAGCTGGAGGGTCTTCCGTCAAGAGACAGCGAACACAATAAAATGCTGCAGCAGCGACAACGGATTCTGGGCAATTTAAATTCCCAGCAACTTGCTCTGAGCTCTCGGTAAAATCCAACTCCAAATGATCCGACCTAATGCGCAAAGTAAGCGCCAGTTCTATGGTCGACTGACCACAACCATCATCATCTAAGTAGTCAGTGAAGCTGTAGTCCCCAACGCGCAGACCGGCAATGGTGTTGGCAGTGATACGATCAGCGTAGTCATTTAATTCCTTCATGCCCTGCTCGTAGTCTTTGATAGTCATTAGCGCTAACAAGGACTGCAGCCGCTGCACTCCAAGCGTATTTGAACCGGCCTGCGCCGCAAAGTCTCCGCTCAGCACCCCTCCCTGCATCTGTAAAAGCGTGAGCGCATCCTGCTGTAGCTCTCCTGATTTGAACAACAGGGTGGGGGGAATTATTAGCCCCTCTTCTTCCAAGCTTGAAGAAATCGGCATCGACCCCGGCGTATCACAACCAATATTTGCGTGGTGCGCCCTGTTTGCAACGAAACCGATTAAAATCCGCCCTTCTTCGACGAAGACCGGCGCAACCAAAGTTACGTCAGGTAGATGAGTTCCCCCTAAATAGGGATCGTTGAGCACCAGCATATCGCCGCTGCTCCATTTAATGTTCTCTACTATCGATTCCATGGCGAACGCCATGCTACCCAGATGCACTGGAATATGAGCCGCCTGTGCAAATAGCTTGCCCGCTGGAGAGAATAAGGCGCAGGAATAATCCAAGCGATCCTTAATATTCGGCGAGAATGCCGTGCGTCGAAGCACTGTACCCATCTCATCGCAAATCGCCGAGACTCGACTAGAGAAAAGCTTTAGTTCTATTGGGTTCATACTAAGGAGCTCATACTTTGTTATTCAAATCCTCGTGGGCAATTGCCCCGCCGACCAGTTCTGGTTAACATGCGGTCATTCAACAGGTAGCGCGAGCTGCCTTTTTTAGTTTTTGGCCCCACTGATTCATCATTAGCACTGCATTTGCTTAGATGATCCAAGCCCTGAAACTTCCAACGACTCTATAAGCAGATAACATCGATGAGTGTAAAACATTTTCTTACCCTGCAGGACCTCAGCAGCGATGAATTGAACCATATTATTCAACGCGCCGGCGAACTGAAGAAGAATCCCGAATTGGCAATCCCACAGCCAAGGAAGACACTTGGACTAATATTCGAGAAATCCTCGACTAGAACCAGACTCGCTTTCGAAGTTGCCATGAATCAACTCGACGGTTCTGCCGTATTTCTTGCCAATGCAGACTCGCAACTTGGCAGAGGCGAACCTATCGAAGATAGCGCCCGCGTGCTTGCTGGCATGGTGGATTGCGTTGCCATACGGACATTTGAGCATGAGAAGCTAATGCGCTTTGCTGAGTATTCCTCTGTGCCTGTCATCAATGCACTTACCGATGACTTTCACCCCTGCCAATTACTCGCCGACGTACAGACCTTTGTCGAGCATCGCGGGAGCATAGCTGGCAAAACAGTAGCCTGGATAGGTGATGGCAATAATATGTGCCATTCCTACATCAACGCAGCTGACAAGTTCGACTTTCAACTTAACATTGCCAGCCCGGAAGGCTTCGAGCCAAGCGCCGAGCTGAGCAAAGCACACAAGAATCGCATCCAGCTTAGCCGTGACCCAAAAAAGGCAGTGCTTGACGCAGATTTGGTTGTCACCGATGTGTGGGCCTCCATGGGGCAGGAAGAAGAGCAGAATCAGCGAATTAAGAGTTTCGATGGTTTCCAGGTAGATGATCAACTAATGGCTTTAGCAAATTCTGACGCCCTGTTCATGCACTGTCTTCCCGCGCATCGTGGCGAGGAAGTGAGCGCCTCAATCCTCGACGCAGAAGACAGCATAGTGTGGGATGAGGCAGAGAACCGCATGCATTCACAGAAAGCGCTTATCGAGTTCCTTCTTTCGCAATAATCTGGCTAATTTCCTGCGATTCGCGCACCACTATATGTAGTGGTGCGCGATATGCAGACAATCGCCTGATTTAGCACGAGTTTTAGCCTGATTCCTGCACCTTCTTGAGTCGTTCCAATAGCTCGCAATTGTTTCCGAGTCAGCTGCGTTTTTTTCCAATAACAACAACAGCCTACTCACACTTTACCCACAATTTACTCACAGAGAAAATACTTGCATTCATACGCCAAGCGCATTATCTTGTGTCTTCGATTTATAGCTTGTCTATATATTGTATTAGTTGGGCGTAAATCAAGGGCTTGCATCTCTTAGAGATACTAATAAAAATTATTGCAACGCTGGGTGGTTAATAAGATTTTACACCCGAATAATAATAGAAGCACTTGATCACAAAGGACTTTTTCGTCCTATTTTCGGGCTTACTTTTTGAGTTCCCAAAAAAATTCAAAATATAATTAAAGTCCAGCCGCAAAAACACAATATATAGTGTATGGCTTACCGATTTTCGGCCACGAGATCTGCTTGTATCGATTTCACAGCCAAATCTGGCCAGACGGGTTCTATTTCGCCGCAATATTTGCAGCGGCGAAGTTTGAACCACTAGGTTCTGACCCTTGGGTCTTAACCAGCAGTAGGTTTAACCCAAAGCGCTTAGCTAGTTTGAGCCACAAAATAATACAGTCCAAATAAGAATATTTAGCAGTAGACACCAAATTCGGAGCTAATAATGCAGACAGATGTACAAACAGCAGTTGATCCCGCCTCCCCCGCCACCTCAGTAAGCAATGAACCAGCAGCTCTTGCAGCGACAGCCCCAGGACAGCTACGTGTAATTAAGCGTAATGGCTCTGTGGTTAGCTACTCTGAATCGAAGATCTCCGTTGCGATTACGAAGGCCTACCTAGCCGTTGAGGGTGGAAACGCTGCGGCCTCTTCGCGCATCCATGAATCGGTCCAGCAGCTAGGCCGTCAGATTACTGAAATTTTTCGTCGTCGCATGCCTTCCGGAGGCACGATCCATATTGAAGACATTCAGGACCAGGTTGAACTCGCCCTAATGCGTTCTGGCGAGCACAAAATCGCTAGAAGCTATGTTATCTATCGCGCCGAACACGCGCGTATACGCGAACAGAAGACTGAAGATACAAAGCCTGCTCAAGCTGAAATAATTATCACGCTAGACAATGGAGAAAAAGGCCCTCTAGATACACAGCGCCTACAGACTGTAATCAACGAAGCCTGTGAAGGACTAGAAGATGTCTCTGCCGAAGCCATCTACCAAGAAACCCTTAAGAATTTATACCCTGGCGTAAAAATGGAAGACGTTCGTACCTCATTGGTGATGACCGCTCGCACCATGGTAGAAAAAGACCCGAACTACTCCTACGTTACCGCTAGACTTCTCATGGACACGATCCGTGCCGAGGCTCTTGGCTTTCTCGGCATCGCCGAATCAGCCACTCAGTCAGAGATGCACTATCGCTATGCTGCAACACTGAAGCCTTACATAGAGAAAGGTGTAGAACTTGGTTTGATCTCACCACATCTACTTGAGTATGACTTAGGCATCCTTGGAGAGGCTCTGCAAGCTGATCGAGATATGCAATTTACTTACCTCGGCTTACAGACACTCTACGACCGCTACTTCATTCATAGCAATGAAACGCGTTTCGAGCTACCGCAAGTATTCTATATGCGAGTCGCTATGGGCCTAGCGAGCAATGAAGAGAATCGAGAAGAGCGCGCGATCGAGTTTTATAACTTGATCTCTAGCTTTGATTATATGGTTTCGACGCCACAGCTATTTAATTCTGGTACGCTGCGCCCACAACTCTCTTCTTGCTTCCTGACTACAGTGCCTGATGATCTTCACGGCATCTACTCGGCCATTAGAGACAATGCCATGCTTTCCAAATGGGCAGGCGGACTTGGCAACGATTGGACACCAGTGCGCGCACTCGGCGCTCACATCAAAGGCACAAACGGTAAGTCACAAGGCATCGTTCCTTTTCTTAAGGTTGTCAACGACACAGCGGTCGCCGTAAATCAAGGCGGCAAACGTAAGGGTGCCGTATGTTCATACCTAGAAACTTGGCACCTTGATATCGAAGAATTCCTCGAACTCCGCAAGAACACCGGAGATGAGAGGCGTCGCGCTCATGACATGAACACAGCTAACTGGATACCTGATTTATTCATGAAGCGAGTATTCACCGAAGGCGATTGGACACTCTTCTCTCCGAATAACGTTCCCGAGTTACACGACCTTCACGGCAGAGCCTTCGAAGAAGCCTACGTTGAATATGAGCGCAAGGCGATGGCTGGCGAGATTGAAGTCTACAAGACTATCAAGGCTGCCGATTTATGGCGCAAGATGATTTCCATGCTGTTCGAAACCGGACACCCTTGGATAACGTTTAAAGACACTTGCAACGTGCGCTCACCACAGCAGCACATCGGCGCGATTCATTCTTCGAATCTTTGTACAGAAATTACTCTGAACACGAGCAAAGATGAGATCGCCGTTTGCAATCTTGGCTCAGTGAACCTAATCAACCATGTCTCTGAATCCGGACTGGATCAGGAGAAACTGAAGTCGACAATTAAGACAGCTGTTCGCATGTTGGACAACGTTATCGACATTAATTATTACTCCGTACCTCAGGCTAAGAATTCAAACCTGAAGCACAGACCAATCGGCATGGGCATCATGGGTTTTCAGGACGCCTTGTACATGCAGCGCATCCCCTACTCCTCCGATCAGGCTGTAGAATTTGCAGATGTTTCTATGGAGGTGATTAGTTATCACGCTATTCAAGCTTCCAGCGAACTCGCTGAAGAACGCGGCCGCTATGAAACTTACGACGGCTCGTTATGGGATCAGGGTGTATTACCCATCGATTCCCTCAAGCTACTTCAGGAAGAACGTGGCGAAGACTACCTAGACGTCAATATGGAACAACGTCTTGACTGGGATAGTCTGCGAGCACGCATCCAGCAGACTGGCATGCGTAATTCGAATGTATTGGCAATTGCGCCAACTGCCACGATTGCAAACATCGTCGGTGTCTCGCAATCCATTGAGCCTACATATCAAAACTTGTATGTGAAATCGAATTTGTCCGGTGAATTTACGGTTGTAAACCCATTCCTAGTTCGCGACCTGAAGAAGGCAAACCTTTGGGATAGCGTAATGGTAAACGATCTGAAATATTACGAAGGCAGCGTACAGAAGATCGATAGAGTTCCTGACGATATCAAGCACATCTATGCCACAGCGTTCGAAGTAGAGCCACGCTGGCTCGTCGACGCAGCAAGCCGTCGACAGAAGTGGATCGATCAGGCGCAGTCTCTCAATCTCTACGTAGCTGGCGCAAGTGGTAAGAAACTAGACATCACTTATCGTATGGCCTGGTTAAGGGGTTTAAAGACTACTTATTATTTACGCGCACTAGCAGCGACAACGACTGAGAAGTCTACAGTGTCTGACAATACTCTTAATAAGGTATCTAGCGGTGAAGCTGCGCCGGTGCCTCAGGCATGCTCAATCGCTGAACCAGATTGCGAAGCCTGTCAGTAACATTTGTCATTAACAACAGCGAACGCAGGTCTAGCCTGCGCTAAGCACCGTGTTAGTAATTTTCTAGCACGAACTAATAGAAGAAAGAAAAGAGATTAAGGAAATACTATGCTGTCATGGGATGAATTCGAGAAGGAAGATGGAGTAGAACCGCTAGTTAAAGCCATCGCTCCTGAGCCTGTAAAAACTGAAACAATCGCGGATGAGCCAGTCGCGGCCGTGAATGAAGCGCCGGCTGCGCCCCTAAGCGCTAGAGAGCAGGTCGCAAACTTCCAATCAAATCTTGATGCCTCTGAAGAGAAGAAGAATGCTGACGCCTTGCAAAAGGCTATCGACGATTTAGCAGAGCTTGATGTCGAAGTTGGAATAGAAGAGCTTGAAGGCTCCGCTAACCGAGTCGCTGTCGATGACAAGCGCATGATTAACTGTCGTGCCGATCTAAACCAGCTTGTTCCTTTTAAATACGACTGGGCTTGGCAGAAATATCTAGACGGTTGCGCAAACCACTGGATGCCGCAAGAAGTTAACATGACGGCTGACATTGGATTGTGGAAAACTCCGAATGGACTAACCGATGATGAGCGCCTCATAGTGAAGCGCAACCTCGGCTTTTTCTCTACAGCTGACTCATTGGTTGCTAACAATTTGGTGCTGGCTGTCTATCGCCTAATTACCAATCCTGAATGCCGACAATACATTTTGCGTCAGGCTTTCGAGGAAGCCATTCATACCCACGCCTATCAGTACTGCATCGAATCCCTGTCCATGGACGAGGGTGAGATTTTTAATATGTACCACGAGGTACCTTCGGTAGCTAAGAAGGCATCTTGGGGACTTAAATACACGCAAGAATTAAGCGATCCAAAATTTAACACAGGCACCATTGAGAACGATCAAGCCCTTCTCAAAAACCTGATCGCCTTTTACTGCTGCCTTGAGGGCATATTTTTCTACTGCGGTTTTACTCAGATATTATCCATGGGTAGACGCAACAAGATGACTGGCACCTCGGAGCAGTTTCAATACATTCTTCGCGATGAATCAATGCATCTGAATTTCGGCATCGACATGATCAATCAGATCAAGCTGGAGAACCCACAGCTTTGGACTGACGAGATGAAGGAGCAGGCTACGCAGATGATTCTGCAAGCCACAGCGCTAGAGATCGAATACGCGCGAGATACTATGCCGCGCGGCGTACTTGGAATGAACGCCGCAATGATGGAAGAGTATCTGCAATTTATCGCAAATCGAAGACTCATTCAGATTGGTCTGCCTGAGCAGTTCGCGGGAGTTGAGAATCCATTCCCTTGGATGTCTGAAATCATGGACTTGCGCAAGGAAAAGAACTTCTTCGAAACCCGAGTCATCGAATATCAAACTGGCGGTGCTTTGACCTGGGATTAAGGTCTAGCATTAAGATTTAGTGCCGGCTCTCCAGAGTCGGTACCAAATGGAGCACATATGAGCGAAAAAAAATACGCTGACGACGATCCTGAACGTACCCTCGTCACGCTAGACCAGCTTAGTCAGACCATTGAGGTCATGACTAGCGTAGTGAATAGGCTGCGCCGTCATTTAAGCGATCAGATCAAGGCACAACTGGAGTCTCAGATTGAGACAAAGGAAGAATTAGAAGCACTGGTAGCTGCACAGATCGAATCACCTGTTCAGGCAGCCAGCAGTGAACCTAACGCCGAAAACGTAATTGCCAAGTCTCCGCAAGACGGGAGCGAGCGAGAGCGGGAAAGAGATAGCTTCGTTGTAGAGATCAACCAGCAAGAAGCAGAGCCTGTTCGAAAGTCAACAAAGACCCTCCACTGACACACCTGTCTTGTGACAGATTAAAGCGGCCACGCTATTCGACATGACGAAGCCCATAGGTGCCATCATATTAGCGGCTGGTTTCAGCAGCCGCTTCGGCAGCAGTAAACTACTCGCCGAGCTATTAAACGGAAAGTCGGTATTTCAACAGACAACAGATCGAATTGCCGAGGCGTTCCCCAACCGAATAGTTATAACGCGCCCCGAGATGACCCCGCAGCTACAAAAACTAGCAAAGGAAACACCGATCCTCAGCTTCGAAAACGCCGACCAAGGAATGGGGGCGACCCTTGCATTCGCTGTACAACACATTGGCGATTGGGAGGGCTGTGTGGTTTGTCTCGCTGATATGCCATTTATCGAGACCTCAACCTATCAGCGCATCGCCAAGCAAGTCACCGTTGATTCAATAGTTACTCCGATATTTGATTCTAGAGTGGGAAACCCCGTCGCCTTTGGCAGAAGGTATTTTGCCGACCTAGCAGCACTAACTGGTGATAGCGGAGGCAGAGGACTCACTAACAAGTATCCTAAGGCAGTTCGAGCACTACAAGTCACTGACCCGGGTATACTACAAGACATCGACACCCCGGGGGAGCTAGCTCGTTATCAAGACGCCTAAAGAGCCTAGCATTGGGATGACAACGCAGCAAAATCGGCGATCTGGTCGAGCCGTATTGCATGATGAGCTGCTTTCGCCCTACAATCTTCGCGTCTATAGGAATCGAACTCCATGAAGAAAGTTAAGAACGAGAGCGAACTCTTAAAAGAAGCGATCCGTGTTGGCACGCGCTATTTCGAGGCCCGTGGCGCTGGAAAATTCGAAACCACCGATCATGCCGATATAAAGGTACGTGCTATCTATCTGCTGCTCGTAAAAGATGCTGTCATACAACCCCTAGCAACCGGTGATGAGAACGTTCTTAACATGCGTCACAAGCTAGCCATTTGGATTTCCAAGAACCTTCCTGCCGATCATCATCTGCTACAATAGACCGCCATGCGCCAACCCACTATTCACAGCCTTTTCCTGCTAATTGTTAGCCTGTATGCCTCGCTAAACACTGCGACCGCCGACGTTTCCACGGCACTACTCGCCATGGAGAATCAGCAGAATCCTTTAGTATTAGTAAGCACATCACAGGGTGAAATCTACCTTGAACTCTTCCCCGCGGAGGCGCCTAACAATGTCGAAAATTTTATCGCACTGGCCGAAGGGGCAACAGAATTCACAAACCCAAACACTGGCGAGGCAATCGAGTCTAGGTACTACAACGGCATGCGCTTTCATCGCGTAGTGCCGGGCTTCATCATTCAAGCAGGAAGCGCAGCGTATAACCCTTTGGGACTCCAGGTTGGTCTCCTCGATGATGAGATAAATGCAGACGCCCTAGGTTTGAATCTAATACCGGCACTAAACCCCGACGGCAGCTTCGCCGATGCTCTCAACATTGAGTCAAAGCAGGATTTTCATGGGGAAATTTTAACGCCTCTTTATTTGCAGAGAAATATTTCAGATTTTGATGAGGCGCTAAGCCGGCAGTATCAAACACTCGAGACACTTCAGGGCTTGAGTGTAAAATCTGTCTACGAGAATCAAGGCTATCGCTACGATGACACTCTGCTGAGCAGACCTATTGAACGCGGCACCGTAGCTCTGGCGAACTCAGGGCCAGATAGCAATGGACCCGAATTTTTCATCAGCCTAACTGCCGCCGAATGGCTTTCCGGTAAATACACGGTAATAGGAAAAGTTGTCGAGGGTCAGCAAGTGATGGATAGAATTGGAAGCACCGCTATCGATCCAGATCAATTTTCTAGCCTTAGCACCTTGATATACTCTGTGCGTAGAGCAAACTAGCAAGAAAACCAACTGAATTTGGAGCTGCTATGTCTAAGAAGAAAGCCAAAAAGAACTCAGAACAAGGCACCTACGCCCTCTGTGTCACTACCGGGCTCATCGTAGTCGGCCTTGGGCTCGGCCCACTTTTAGGCAGCGTATTAGCATCCAGCGCCGTCGGCGTGTTGACGGGCGGTGTAGCTGGTTACTTAATCAATAATCGCAAATCGAGCAGGAAAAACCACTAGCTCTAGGCAGCTAATCCTTTTTCAATACTCCGAAGTAGCGTGTCCCGTCTCTTCCGTAAATATCTCGCGCCTATAGGGCGGCATCGATTCTAGGATCGTCTTACCATAACGCTTACTAACTATACGCTCGTCGAAGAGTGTTATCTTGCCCGTATCAGATTCACTACGCAGCAATCGCCCACTGGCTTGAACAAGCCGAAAAGCCGCGTCAGGCACTGCCAATGTCATAAAAGAATTGAGTCCCTGCTGCTCGATCCACTCCGACAGAGTCATTTCAATCGGATCATTCGGCACAGCAAAAGGGATTTTAGCTATCAGTACGTGGGTACAATACTTCCCTGGCAGATCGACTCCCTCTGCGAAACTGGACAGACCAAAGATCAGACTGCCCTCGCCTTTATCTACTCGCTGCCGGTGGTATTTAATTAGTTGCGACTTCTGAAAATCATCTTGGCATAAAACCAAATCGCGCCACAGGGGCGGCAACAACTGCATAACATCCTGCATTTGTCGCCTGCTAGAAAAAAGCATTAGCGATGCACCAGACTTGTCCACTATTCTAGGGATTGCCTTCACAATAAAATCTGTATGTTTTTCTGAGTCTGACGGTTCGCAATGCATTTTGGGAATAACTAAGCTAGCAGAATTTGCGAAGTCGAAAGGACTCAGGATGCTTAAGTAATGTGTATGCTCGGGTAAGCCAGCACGCATTTTCAGCATATCGAAATTACCCAAGGAGGAGAGCGTAGCCGACGTAAGCACTGCGCCGGCACAATTCTCCCAGAGTCTTTGTTGCAAATTATCTGCCGCCAAGACAGGGCTTGATGACAAGCCAATATCCGCAAAATTTTCATTGTTATTGTAACTAAGCCACCTGGCAATCGGCGCCTTACCCTCAGGATCTACAGATGCATAACTTAACCATAGCCCCAAGTTTGATTCGGCTCGTTTCTGTTGCGAACCTATCAAGGGGAACCACTGTTCAGCGAGCTGCCTGCGCTTCACATCACCCCCATCTTCCATCGCGTCTTTCAAGTCATCGCTAATGCTTTGAAATGCAGCAGCTAGACGTGCAAATAGATTCGCTAGATTAGCAGCCAAGCTTTTCACCTCTTCAGGCACGACTCCAAGAGCAAATGCGTGCTGAATGCGGTTGTCATAGCTATCCGACTGATCAACCGACTCAAGAATTTGCTCCAAAATCAGCCATGCATGATCAAGCTGCTCCCGAGTACCAACAAGCAATTTCTGCAACGATTTCTGAGTCGTACCATCAATGAAGTCATCCTTCTGTAAACGCAGAGACAATGTGTCGGTGCGTTCTAACCACGTATTGGTCGCCTTGATGCGTGTGTAGGCAGAGAAGTGGTTATTACTCTTGAGTGGTAGGTGGTGTGCTTCATCGAATACGTAGATGCATTTTTCTGGCTCTGGGAGAATTACCCCACCACCTAAAGCCAGATCGGACAAGACCAGATCGTGATTACTAACGATGCAGTCTGCCTTGTCCATGGAATCACGGGCTTGATAGAAACAGCAGTTTCTAAAATGACTACACTTAGGCCCCATACATTGAGCATTGTCTACGGTAACCGGCTTCCAGTCGGTATCACTTAGCGAGCTTTCCCAGTCGTCCCGATCCCCTTTCCAGTTACCAGTACTCAATTGTTCCAACATCTTTTCGTAGAGCGCATGGTCTCCGTCACCAGGATCGTCTAATTCTTCCCCATACAAGTCCATCATCGCTTGCATGCTGTCATTACCTCTAAGCAACATATCGAGCTTCGCGAGGCACAAATACCTGCCCCTACCTTTCGCTAAGGTATAACTAAAACTAAGATCAGAGCCTTCTAACACCTCCGGCAAGTCCTTATGAACTACTTGTTCTTGAAGTGCTACAGTAGCGGTAGCGATTACTACCTTATAGTTTAACGCCTTAGCGAGAGGCAATACCGCCAGCACATAGGCCATGGTTTTACCGGTGCCAGTACCGGCTTCAACCACGCAGACCGGGGGCTCAGCATCGTCATCGGTAATAGTAGATAAGGTCTTTGCGATCTCAGCTATCATCAAACGTTGACCGTAACGCGGAGTGAGATCTCGGGATTCGAGCAACTGCCGATAGGTGGACTGAATATCCTTCTTTACGTCGTCCGCCAACATCGAGCTATGTCCTTGAGTTTCTTTCTTATACGGCTAGTTGATCTGCGAATTATAGCATTTGTATGCCAGTATCCCGCGAATTTCTCCGAATTCGCCTTCAACCGGAATCTTTTCTGTTTTGATCGAAACAACATCTGCTACACTTGAGCCACAGTTAAATTGCACGTTCATTACGCTGACTAGTCAGTAGCAAAATTACAATAACCCAGTTAAAGCCTTCGGTTCGTAGTATGACAATTCCCTCAAATTCTGTACCCCCCCTCATAGACAATACTTGGCTAAATCAAGACTCTGCACAACGCCTGGTTACAATTGAGAAACTAGACCTCAAAGATTCCGGCATAGCCGAGTTCCTTCTCAAAGTCGCACAAGAGGATGAGTATGAGGCTGTCCGTTTTTCAGCCATCGCTAGCATCATTCGCTTAGAAGCGCTCGAACAACTTCAGAGCTTAGGCGGTAAAGTGCAGGAAAGTGCTCAGCAGCAAGTTTACCGAATTATCGCCGGCACATTAGAAAGCAATCACAGCGAACAAGAGCGTATCGAAAGATTAAAGCAGCTACCCAGTAGCGGAGTTAAACAAGTAGCGCTGACAACAAAGCTAAAGACAATTGGCAGCTTAGCAGTTGATGCAATAACAGCGAATGAAGACCTAGCAGACATTTGCCTATTCGCTGCTAGCGTTCATGTGCGTAAATCCTCCGCCATTAAAATTACTGACACGCAACTCCTCAAAGAGCTTTTAGCTAAAGTCACAGGAAAAGATAAAACTGTCACCAAAACATTAGTCACCCGTCTAAAAATTGATTCTAGCAGCGACAGTAAAATTAGCAGCCCTGCCGCCAAAGCTAAAGAAGATGCACCCAAGGCGAAAACGACAGACAACGAGGCAATAGAAACCACTAAGCCAGAGAAAGCTGAGAAAGCTGATACTCCACTCGTGGAGCCTAGCGCTGAATTTGATGCCGTTGAGAAAGAAGCCACAAAACTCAGCTACAAGAACACTGCCCGACTTTTTGAGCTTCGCTCACAACTGAGAAAACTGCAGGCACGACTTGCCGATACTGAGGCAGAACTTACTACAAAGATTGAAAGCCTACAGGCAAACATCGCAGAAAAAATCACCAAGAACAATGAATACCAGGAACAACTGAAGACAAAAACCGAAGAATTACTCATTGCCCTCGCCGAGGCACTCGAAGCAGGTAATTCAGAAAGCGCGACGCAATGCTGGGACAAGATTCAAGGGAATATTAGCAATACTGCCAATCAGGTGCGCGCCGAACTTCTTAAGAAGTCCAACGTACACAAAGAAAAGCTCATAGAACTTCGCGATTGGAAAATATTTGCAGCCACTGAAAAGAAAAAAGAACTAATCACACAGATGCAGCATCTAATCGATTCTAAGATGCACGCTTCCGATCGCTCAAAAAACATAAGCAAGATGCACAAAGAATGGAAGACCCTCGGTCGCTCGAGCCAGAATGAGCAACTTTGGAAGGAGTTTAAGAAGCTATCAGACCAGGCCTATGAGCCTTGCAAAGAACATTTCAAAGAACGAAAGCAGTTGATGGCCGAGAACCTGCGAAAGCGCCGAGAGATCTGCGACTCTTTAGAAGCCGAACATAAACTGCTACAAGATGCTGACGACGAGCCAGACATCTCCAAGCTAAACAAACTTCTCAACGAATCCGAAAAGGATTGGAAGGCGTACGCCCCAATAGAACAAAGCAAAATTAAAAGCTTGCAGAAACGCTTCTACGAGACAGTCAATCAGTTACGTAAATTACGCAAGAGCAAACTATCAGTTAGCGCCAAAGAAAAACAAGCATTAATAGACCAAGCACAGGAACTAGCCAAGGCTGACGACAACAAGCACGCCATGAATGAGGCGAAACGCTTGCAGCAGGAATGGAAAAAAATCGGCCCCACTTCTTACCGAGAAGACCAAAAATATTGGCAAGATTTTCGCGCTGCCTGTGACACTATTTTTAACAAGCGCAATGAGGCTTCGAATGAATTACGCGAAGATCTCCAGAAAATTGAGACCCAACTCAAAGAGATACTTGCCGCCCTTGATTCGATAGCGAAAAAGGATGATGCTGCCTTCCGCGAATCACGAGCCTCTTATCAGGATTTAGCTCAAGAATTTTCGAATTCTCTAGACCCTCGCATCAAGTCACAACGCAAGCGGTTGCTTGACCGTTTTAACGCAGTAAAGCGACAGATCGATTCCAGATTTCGAGCGCTGCCCGATAAACGACAACAGCAATTAATGCAGAACATTCTCGATAAAGCGTCTACGCTACAGAATATCGAGAACGCCCTATTAAATGAAAGCGATATAGAAAAATTTAGCACACTCAATCAGGCTTTCGACTCTGATGCTTGGAATAATGCCGAGAAGAGCGGAAATGCTGAAATAGATAATTTACTGAACGCGCGAAAGAGCGCAGTACTCGCTACGAAGTCTAATGTTGAGCTGGAAAAACTATGCATTCAGTCCGAAGAGACGTTTACCCAGCTCTGCGTACAGGCGGAAATTCGAGCTGACGTTGACTCTCCTGCAGAAGACAAAGCACTGAGAATGAAGTTTCAACTAGAGCAACTGCAGAGCGGCTTCGGTCAGGCCAAGCCTGAGCCTAAACAGAATCTAAAATATGCTATGCAAACAGAACTTGAATCTATGGCCCTGGGCCCACTCAGGGAATCCGCTCGAGAAACTTTAACGGCTCGATTGATTCTGGTATTGCAGAAACTACGCTAAGGATTGATTTCGACTGCGGCTAATTACCGGGTTTGCGTAACTTAGCAAGTAGTGACGATGCAGTTTTTCATCAACCTGGCCCAATCTCTCGAGAAAAAACTCTCGTGATTCAAGCTTTACTTCAGGAAAAGTAAGCTCCACCCCTGCAGCACTCTCTGGCAGCCAACCTTTTTCTGCCAACAATTCGAAAGCAATATAATTACTATCCCGTAATTTATAACTCTCTAAAATTTGGGAATCGATACTAGCGGCAATAGCGTCAGGATCATCGCTTGCATACTTCATCTCGCTACCAAAGGCGACGTGGACTGCCCCCTTAAAACCGATCATTCCAGCCACTATGCTCTGAATATCGCTTTTTTCATTCTTAGTAAACGAGCCAGTAGTTTCAATTGCATATAGCTCTTCAGCCTTAAGCACATCGCAAGCGTCATACTCATAGGAAATTGATACCGGCACGATATGTAGCTTCTGCAAGCTTTCACTAAGCGGCTGTTTACGCTGATACATAGACAACATTTTTAACAGCGCTCCCTCCGTCTTATCGACACCATCTTTTGCCCGTCCTTCTCGCTGCGCGATCCACACATGGCTGCCATGCTCTATGCATTGATGCATGTATTGTGAAAGCAACGTTAAGCCTTGTAATAACTCTCTACCCTTCAATGATCGCTGCACAATGAAACTCTTATTCAAGCGCATGAGATCTGATACAAAAGGCTTCTTTAGAAGATTATCACCCGTAGCTATCTGCACCGTCCTGTTTCCAGCGTTATACAACATGTAATTTACAAAGGCGGGATCCATCGTAATGTCACGATGATTGCTTATGAAGAGATAGCTCTTTTCGCTATCGAGTTGGTCTAACCCTGAGTGTGTAAGGCTCGTCGTCGTATCTTCGATCATCTTGTACATGTAGCCGGCAATAACATCCTGCATGCTAGCTACATCGTAAACGGAGGCAACTTGACCCTTCAGCTTCTTACGAGCAATTAGTCGCATCACAGCCGGAAAAAGGCGCGACAATTTTGGCGCATAGAAACTGGCAATACTGGAGAGAAATTCAGGGTCAGTGATCAGGCGATCTAAGACGGGTCGAATCTCATCATCGTGATAAGGCCGTATCTCTTTGAATTTGTCCATTTATTCTTTATATATCAACTGGTTAAGAATTATCAGGAGTTGTGATTTACTGCCCTGCTTTCGGGAGTCGGATTCTATCTGCTTTGCCCGCACTTGTGTAGCACAAGCTATCCAGGCACGGCATCGATAGCGCTAACAGCAGCCACATATTCATCCAAGCTGTTAAACAGATCCTCATTCGAGTCCCCCGCTCTAGCCTTCGCCTCTGCGTAGCCTTGCTCATATGCAGCAAGCGCCTCACTTGAAAGCAATCTCTCTCGCCTAAACTGGTTCCATTCAGCAAGTTCTTGATCGTTAAGAGTATCCCGATAATTCCGAGCTCTGTAGCGCTGCAACATTTTACCCAATCTTGCATCTCGAAAAGGCAAATCTAAGCGAGCTAAATCCGTAGCGGATGTTGAACGAATCATAGACATCAAATTCTTATCTGAATCCGAGAAGAAACCACCGCTATAGATCATATAGTCAGGATCCGTTTCCTGCTGTCCCGATTCCTCGGAGAACACTTCAGCGACCTTACTCACGATATCTTTGTTGTCTTGCAGATAACGCCAATGACTCTTACATTTATCTAGATCGACGCCAAATTGCTCAGCACGCTCAGTAGATAAAACTGCTGGCGAAGCAACGACTGGACACTTATTAATATGAATAGTTTTTAATCCAATACGTTCTGCGCCCTCTTCCATCTGGTCTCGCGCCGTAAAAATTCTCTTCCTTATATCTTCTACGCTGAGCTTCGCCCAGTTTTCTGGGTTTTCGCGTAAATCGTAGACGATAATTCCATTGTTATTGGTAGGATGCGGACAAAGCGGCATTACTAAGGCTAGGCAGCCTTGTGTAGCGGGATACATCATAGAAACATGTAACACCGGCTTTCGAGTCACCATGTCTATCTCCGACTGTACCGCGCGCTTATTTCGCAGTTTATAGACGTAATCGTATAGCTTCGGTTGTTTCTGCTTAATCAGTTTTGCAAACTCTATAGTCGCGATCACATCGGAAAGCGCATCATGAGCATCTGCGTGTTCAATGCCGTTTTCCGCAGTCAACTGCTCCAACCTAAAACTAGTGCTGCCATCTTCGCGCTGAGGCCACACGATACCCTCCGGCCGAGTCGAGGCACAGAGTCTAGCCATGTCGATTATGTCCCACCGAGAATTACCATTCTTCCACTCCCGCTCGTAAGGGTCATAGAAATTCCTATACAGTAGCTGTCTAGTAAGCTCATCATCGAAACGAATGCTGTTATAACCAGCAACACAGGTGCCTGGCTGAGAGAACTCTGCATGGATACGCTTGATAAATTCCACTTCGCAGACACCGTCAGCTAATGCTTTCTGAGGGGTAATTCCAGTTATTAGACAGGCCATCGGATCAGGTAAGAAGTCGTCAGCTGGTGTGCAGTAAAACACTAAGGGTTCGGAAATGATGTTCAGGTCTTCATCGGTGCGAATACCGGCAAACTGAGAGGCCCTATTCCTGCGAGGATCCTTGCCGAACGTCTCGAAGTCGTACCAGTAAATTGAATTATCTGACATCAGTTTAACTCTATGCTGACGGTTAGCCCCGTCAAGGCGACCTATAAGGCCTTAGAAGAGCTAATTATAGCGATTTCTATCAGCTGCGTAAGGCAAGACACTCGAAGATTGGCACAGTACCAATATCCACTTAGCAATTCCTTCTAATCGTCCATTTGTAGTAGTATCGCTCTGGTTTATACACTTGATTTAGTAGCGCTAGGCGGAAGCAGCCAATAAGGATGAAATGGCTGCATCCTGCTAGAATACTGACTCTCGACTAATTCGACCAGATAAATAGACCCAATACAAACGCAGAGCTTAACAAACCATGGAATTTCGCGGCGCCCATATACTTAGCGTGAAGCAGTTTGAAAGATCAGATGTTGATAGAATCTTCGAAGTCGCTGACACCATGGTCCCCTATGCTCGACGAGAGCGCATTACCAGAGTTCTCGAAGGCGCTATCCTGGGCAATATGTTCTTCGAACCAAGCACTCGAACTCGAGTCAGCTTTGGATGTGCGTTCAATCTTTTAGGTGGTCAAGTCCGTGAAACCTCCGATGTTAAGACCTCCTCCATCTCAAAGGGCGAATCGTTGTATGACACAGCCAGAGTCATTAGTGGATATAGCGACATAATAGTGATGCGCCACCCTCAAATGGGCTCGGTTAATGAATTTGCCAAAGCCAGTCGTGTACCAGTTATTAACGGCGGTGACGGCCCCAATGAACACCCCTCTCAAGCCCTTCTCGACCTCTATACTATTAAAAAGGAATTACTGTCTAACGATCGGCAAGTAGACGGCATGAACATCGCGATGATAGGCGACCTCAAGCATGGTCGAACTGTGCACTCCCTTTCACAATTATTACTACTGTATGACAACATCACATTCACGCTTATATCGCCTACTGAACTCAAAATGCCCGCTGAAATCGTCTCTGAACTCACCGCTGCAGGGCATAAGGTAATCGAAACCGAAGACATGGAAGCCGGCTTAAATGACAATCACACCGTATACCTAACACGCATACAAGAAGAGCGGTTTACGACAAAGCTGGAAGCCGACATCTATCGTGGTCGCTTCAGACTGAATCAGTCAATCTATACGCGCTACTGCCAGCCGAACACCGTCATCATGCATCCACTGCCTCGTGATTCTCGTGAAGAAGCCAACGAGCTCGACAATGACCTCAATCAGCATCCCAGTCTCGCTATCTTTCGACAAACGGATAATGGCGTTGTAGTACGTATGGCCTTATTTGCCTTGGTTCTCGATGTTGCCGATAAGGTCGATGATTCCGCCACCGATGTTGGATGGTACACACAAGGCAGATTCTAGTAGTCGAGAGAATTTCAATAAATTTTATTTTCTATAAGAAAAATTAGCATCTACAGCGAGCAGGAATACAATTATGGGTTTTAACGACTTACTAAAAATGTTGATCGAGAAAGAGGGTTCCGATTTATTCTTAACAACAGGCGCACCTCCGAGCATGAAAGCATTCGGAAAACTCACCCCCCTGGTCGACAAGAAACTGCCCGAAGGCATGGTGAAGAAAATTGCCTACCAGATTATGAATGCAGAGCAGATAAAGGATTTTGAAAAAAGCCCCGAAATGAACCTTGCTATTGCGGATCCTGACATCGGCCGCTTTCGTGTGAATATCTTTAAGCAACGAGGCGAGGTGGCTATCGTTGCGCGTAATATCAAGACTGAGATCCCCAGCGCCGCATCTCTAGGCCTGCCTCCCATCCTCAATGATTTGATTATGCAGAAGAACGGAATCGTATTGTTTGTCGGCGGCACCGGGTCGGGAAAATCCACCTCGCTTGCAGCCCTAATTGATCATCGCAATAAGAACAGCGATGGACACATCATAACTATCGAAGACCCAGTGGAATTCATTCACCCCCACCAGAAATCAATCATTAACCAACGCGAAGTCGGCGTTGACACGAATAGCTATGAGGAAGCGCTTCAGAACACTTTGCGACAAGCGCCAGACGTAATTCTTATCGGAGAAATTCGAAGCCAAGAAACAATGGAGCACGCATTGGCATTCGCAGAAACAGGCCACCTATGCTTGTCGACACTGCACGCGAACAATGCAAATCAGGCCTTGGACCGCATCATTAACTTCTTTCCCGAGGAACGACACAAACAACTATTTCTAGATTTATCCTTGAATTTACAGGGTTTTGTATCACAACGATTGATTCCGACCGTCGACGGAAAACGAGCAGCAGCAATAGAAGTTTTGCTTGGCACTCCTCGAGTATGCGACCTAATCAAGCAAGGCAAGGTCATGGAAATTAAGGAGGTCATGGAAAAAGGCGAGCAACAAGGAATGAAAACTTTCGACTCTGCCCTCTTCGACCTTTATAAGAGCGGAAAGATTAGCTATGAAGAAGCTCTAAAAAACGCGGACTCAAAAAATAATCTGCGCCTTAGAATTCAACTATCCGAGGGCAAAAATGCTGACGAAACGGATATCGATGATGCAGATGATTCTGGCGGCCTATCACTTGTTAAGGCAGACGACGACCAAGATAGCTTCTTATAAGCTGAGCCTAAGTAGACACTATGCTGAAATACTCGGACTATGCAAAACTAGATGGAATAGCTGCCGCTGAAGGAATTCGTAACAAAGAGTTCAGCAGCACCGAACTGACTGCATGCGCAATTGATCGGGCGCTGCAAATTAATTCCAGCCTAAATACCATTGTGCACGAGAGCTTTGACTCCGCGCGCGAGCAAGCTAAGTGGATCGACAACAACCCTGAACTTTTTAAACAGAGCCACGTTGCTGGCCTACCCTTCTTGATTAAAGACCTCGCAGAAGTAGAAGGGATTGCTACAAGCTTCGGCAGCGCCCTTTTCAAGGGCTATGTTTCACCCCAACACTCCAACATCGTAGCGAAGTATGTAGAGGCGGGCCTACCTATTCTAGGTAAAACGAACACGCCCGAATTTGGACTCACCCTAACTACCGAGGCCCGGGCAAACGGCCCCTGTCGCAATCCATGGAATCTAGATTACTCTACTGGCGGTTCCAGCGGCGGTGCCGCAGCTGCAGTTGCTGCAGGTATCGTACCGGTGGCCCACGCTAGCGATGGCGGTGGGTCTATTCGCATTCCTGCTTCTTGCTGTGGCCTATTTGGATTAAAACCCAGTCGTGGGCTAACGGCAGTTGGAGATACCCTGAACGAATCCTGGGGAGGCATGAGTGTAGGCCATGTACTGAGCCGAACCGTCCGTGATAGCGCCGCATTCTTAGATGTGATTAAACTAGACCAGTCCCATCTGTATCCATTGCCTACTAGCCCCGATTCTTTTTACGACTCTCTTCATGAACCGTCTACTAAAGACAGAAAATTACGCATAGCCGTTCAGTTTGATCATCCCACCGGCGAAAGCATCGATCAGGATTGTCTCCTAGCCCTTCGCAAAGCAGTCGAGCTCTGTGAATCCCTAGGTCATCAGGTAGTAGAGACCGCACACCCTATCGATCACGGCCTCGCAGGCAGAGCCATGTCACGTATGATCAATACCTACACCTATCAATCGGTAGGCAAGAGAGCCGAGCAATTACAACTCGCATTAGAAGACTGCCCTGTCGAATCCTCTACCCTAATGATGGCCAAGCGAGGACAGACAGTGAGCGCTACGGCTTATATTGATGCTAGGAACCAGCTGATAGAGGCAGAGCAGCAATTGCAGAATTTCTATCAACAATACGACGTAATTCTTCAGCCGGTACTGAGCAAGGTTCCTGCTAAACTCGGTTGGCTAGATATGGACAGCGATGACCTGAAAGCCTATGGCAGCAGGTTTACTGCCTACAGCGGTTTTACTGCTCTAGCTAACGGAACCGGCCAGCCTTCGATGTCAGTTCCTATGCATGTAACTGAATCGAACTTACCGGTGGGCGCTTTGTTCACGGCAGCCTGGGGAAAGGATGCGACTCTACTGCAACTTGCAGCACAACTGGAGAGCGCTGCTCCGTGGCCGCAACTAGCAGATAGCGCCTAATGAGACCGAAATAACGCTGAAGGCGCTTGTCACAATTCATGACCCGCCTTTTTTCAAGCTGTTCTATAATTAGGTATAGTAATAGAATTGATATTTTTATTATATTATTAATAACAATAACTTAAAGACAGAACTTAATTAACTACTTAAATCTGGAGACCCGGCATGAAGCTGCAACTTTCGATACTATCAGCCGCCATTACGCTTACCTTGTCAGGCGTAAGCCTTGGCCAAGAATACCAAACACCCTACACCGAATGGGGCGTGCCAGACCTGCAGGGAAACTGGAAGAATGCCACTGTAATGCCCTTCGAGCGCCCTCGAGAGCTCGGCACTAAGCAGGCCTATACTGAAGAAGAGGCAATGCAACTGGAGCAGAGCGCACAGCAAGCGGTCGAGCAAGACAATGAACCACTAGATCCTAACCGACCCGCTCCCAAGCTCGAGGCTCTGCCACCGGTTGGAAACTATGACCTTTTCTGGACCGATCGCGGCATGTTTTTACCGACGATTGACGGCGAATTTCGAACATCAGCGATCATCGACCCCCCTAACGGTCGGATACCAGAGAGAGTAGCGGGTTTCCGTGAGCGCATGCAGGAAGTCCGCGCGAATCAACCCGATAGAAACGCCGGCCCTGAAGGCAGAGGCTTAGGTGAACGCTGCTTAGTGGCATTCGGCTATTCGTCAGGCCCTGTCATGACCCCAGTGATGTACAACAGCCACATGCAAATCGTGCAATCACCCGGCTACGTGAACATAGTTGTTGAGATGGCTCATGACGCCAGAATCATCAAAATTGCAGATGAGAGAAACCCTGCCGGTGAGTTACACCAAAAATGGATGGGCGACTCTATCGGTCGCTGGGAAGGCGATACTCTTGTTGTAGAGACTAAGAACTACAACCCGTGGATCACCTATCGCGGCGCACCTACAGAGAATCTTACGGTAATTGAAACCTTCAAGCGCGACGCGAACAACAAGATCGTTTACGGATTCACAGTAGATGATCCTACCGTCTATAGCGCCCAATGGTCAGGAGCTTATCCTCTATCGCGCATGGACGAGCCAGTCTACGAGTATGCCTGCCACGAAGGCAATTACGGCATCATCGGCATTCTCGCCGGCGCCAGAAGGCTGGAAGCAATGGAGCGGGAAGGGATTGAGCGCGACATCGAACAGTAACGACTTATCCGCCATAAAAAAAGGTAGCCTCGGCTACCTTTTTTTACGCATTCAAAATACTAACTGCTGGTCGCTTATTGCTGCTGATACCTGACAGCTGTTATTTCTGCCATCACCGCTATTGCAATCTCAGCTGGTGTTTTGCTATTGATCTGAAACCCAATCGGCGCATGTAAGCGAGCGATCTCCTCAGCAGTTAGCCCAAGCTCTGGTAAGCGCTCTCGCCTTGCCGCTGACGTCTTAACTGAACCCATCGCCCCGATATAGAATGCATTCGTCTTCAATGCCTCCATTAACGCCATATCGTCCACTCTAGGATCGTGAGCAAGCGCAATAATGCCACTATAGGGATTACTGAAACGCTCTCGCACGACATCATCAGGTAATTGCGGCGTAGTCTCCACGCCAGCCACAGACCAATTGTCTAAATAATTTGGCCGCGGATCACACAGCGTAACGTCATATTCCAAGGCAATCGCCATTTCGGCAACGAATTTCGCCACATCCCCCGCCCCAAGTATTAATAGTCGATACATGGGACTGAGACTATGCGTCATCTGCGTGCCATCGATGACTACAGCATCTTCACTACTTTGTGCCTCAGCCGAGATAAAACCATTCGCCAAATCCACTATGCGGCTGACTTTGCTGTGGTTCTCCAAATCGCCGGCTAAACGCTGAAATACGGTGCGATTCTGCTCGTTACTATCTATATATTCCAGCAATACGTGGAGCTGACCACCACAGGGAAGCTTTAATCGAGCCTGCTCCTCCAGCGTCACTCCGTACTTAACGATGAAAGGGATAGACTCTTTGTCATACTGCGCCTTGAGGCTTCCATCGCGAAGCTGTTCCAGGAAGTCTTCCTCGATACAACCACCAGAAATGGAACCCACTAACTCGCCATCCATAGTGCAGGCCATCATTGCACCTACGGGTCTAGGCGAAGACCCCCAGGTCTTTAAAATAGTACACAGCCAAACCGGCCGCTGACTACTCAGCCATGATTCAACATGGGAAATGATTTGCTGCTGGCTACTTTGCATAATCTCTATTCGGTAACGGCGAGGACTGGAGTCGAAAACTGTGTGCGAAGTTAAATTCTAGCCCCATTACACAATCCTCTCTTTCCATTTCCCACGGCGGAAAACAAGGAAGCCTACTATACCAGTGAGAATATCCGACGCAAATACTGCCCAAAACACCCCTACCGGACCGAAGCCCAAACCGAGGGCCAAAAAATAGGCAAGTGGCACCTGAACAACCCAGAAGCAAAACACATTGATCCAGGTTGGCGTCATCGTATCACCAGCGCCATTAAACGCTTGAATGAGGGCCATGCCGGCTCCCCAAGCTACAAACGCAAACGCAAAGATCGTCAGGCACTGCACTGCGTATTCGATCACTTCCGGCTCATCAGTAAAGAAACCGACGATGGAACGCGTAAACAACAACATCACGAGCGACGCGAAACCCATATACATCGAGTTGTATTTCACTATATGCCATACCGAAGCTTCTGCTCGCTCTGGATGCCCCGCTCCTAAATTTTGCCCAACCAAAGTTGCAGCCGCATTGCTCAACCCCCAGGCAGGTAGAATGCTGAACATCACAATACGAACGGCAATCGTGTACCCAGCTACCGCCGCGCTTCCGAAACCAGAAACAATTTGCATCAGAAAGACCCAGCTA
Source organism: uncultured Gammaproteobacteria bacterium (assembly GCA_913060495.1). GTDB lineage: Bacteria > Pseudomonadota > Gammaproteobacteria > Pseudomonadales > Pseudohongiellaceae > UBA9145. Next base: position 102,343 of record CAJXRP010000004.1, read on the forward strand.
GCTGTAGAAACTAAAAACTGAGACACACCACCAACCGAGATGCGAAGTAATGCAGCAATAACAGGCAACTGAAAAACCATGTTCGCAACATGAAGGCGAATCCTTCCACCACCACCGCACAGATAGTACAGCCCGTAAAGAACGCCGGCGCCGCGCCCGATATTCGTTGCAATAGCTGCGCCTTCAATACCGAGTTCTGGAAAGGGGCCATAGCCGTAGATAAGACAAGGGTCGAGTACTATGTTGATACAGTTCGCGAGGGTGAGCGCGCGCATAGCTAAACTTGCATCGCCTGCTCCTCGAAATATTGCATTGATTAAGAATAGGAACACAATAGTGAAGCAACTGCCGAACATGATCCTCGTATAGCTTTCCCCCGTTTCCAAAACTGCTTCGTCGGCACCCATCAACATAAGAATGTTCTTTGCATAAAAAATACCAATAAGACCAACCACGACTGACACAAACACACCAATCCAGATCGCCTGCCCCGCAGCAAGTGAAGCTGCATCGATATCTTTCTCACCAATACGCCGCGCGATCATAGCCGTAGTGCCCATGCTAAGCCCGATAGCGATTGCATAGAGCAATGTGATCATCGCCTCAGTAAGGCCCACAGTCGCCACTGCTGCAGTTCCCAAACCGGCAACGAAAAAAATATCGACTACCGCAAAGACGGACTCCATTGCCATCTCTAATATCATAGGGATCGCGAGCATTATCGTGACCCGACCTATAGAGCCTTGTGTATAGTCTATGTCGCCATCACCAGCCACGGCTTGCTTAAAGAGGATCCATCCATTTTTTATTTTTTGCGCTGTCATTGGTATTCCACAAAACTAATTATTCAGTACAGAAAATATTTACCGCGAAGAATGCAGAAGAGTTAAAAGGCTAATCAAAATTGTCGAACTGATACAGTGGGCGAATGCTATGTACTAAAACGCACCAAAAATAGAGAACTGCATAGCGAAAACGCTACCTGGGGATTAGGCCCTAATTCTAGAGAGGGTAGAATAACTCATTGGACAAGCTTCCAGAGAAAGTACTGGCATTATATAGGGCCCCAGAGAGTTATTCCTAGTTTTTTCGCTCACTCTATCGCAATCCATTAACGCAGTTTAATCTGTAAAATCAAAACTCGATCGTAAATCCTAATGGCCCTTCCCCTATTGAAAGACATCGAGCGAATTGCATAGGAGACATAATATACTTCTCGTAGCTTCTACATTTTTCCCTAAATTTACTATCACTACGATTTTCAACTCTCTTGCTTTGCAGTAGTGTCGATTGCTGCTGTACCCAAGTATCAAAAACTCTTCGCGCCATCGCGCCAGCTGCACTCTTGTCGACCATCGTGTTCATGTGGTCCAAAGAGCGGATGGAATTATTAGAGTAAGTTTCTATATTTTGCTCTAACTCCTCCAGTACATATGTAGAAAGACCTTCCGGCAGATCACCCAAGGCGAGCTGTTCAGAAATTCGAGCACTGTGCCGTGCAAGCGTGGAGACCGTCTCCCTAGATCGACTAGTCTCAACCGCCGGATTATGAAAGTCGTAGACAGGGTTTCGTGTTAGTGCAGAATAATCTCTAACATCACCTTGAGCGCAGCCACTAAATTCGCTCTCTTCTTCTAATTTGTTACAGTCGTAAGTAGAGAAACGTGAAGCATCACTGCGCTGCAGATTACTCAACACCCGCTGCACAGATTCCACAGATGGCAGAGTAAATTTCTCCACTTGAGGCAACGTACTAGCATCCGAATTTTCTGGCGTTGGAATTTCCGCAACTATCGATTCGCTACTATCAGGCACGTTGACCTGTTCACTCACAGGCTGAGATTCAGCCACTGTCGAAGTTGGATTGGGCTGTTCTAGGGGTAAAGGAGAAACGCTCTCGGGAGGAATCTCTGGAATGGCTTCTTCAGTTTGACCTAGCAATGGATTGATCGGAACAAATTCCACCCGAACTAATCTAGGAGCAACCTCCTCCAGCCTGCCCTTATCACTTGCCACGAAATAGAACAGTGTCGATGCGAGCGCAAAGTGAAGAAACGCTGAAACAATAAAACTCAGCTGAAACCCAGAAAACATCTTCGCCGCTTGCGTCGCTCGCTCGGTATAGTCATCCTCAACGCCCATGTTATCGAAATCGTCTGAGGCAAAATCTCCCAAGGCTATGTCATCGGCAAATCTCATTTATTCGCTCTTAAGTCTGCCCTTATCTACTCTGCCAACGATCCCAAGATGCGACTGCTCGATGGCTTATTAATCGTGCGTAGGGAGCTGGCTGCTGACTTATCTAGACAAATTTCTATGCCTAAAGTTCCTCTTTCAGCACGCTGTACGGTACCTAAGCGAAGTCGAGGCGTGGTGCAATCTGACCCGATTCCAGCTCCAGCAAAAACTGTTTCGTTTCAATGCCGCCACCAAACCCCGTGAGCTTACCCGAACTACCGATAACCCTATGACAAGGAATAATCACAGGAATGGGATTCACCCCATTCGCAGCCCCCACCGCTCGTGAGGCCTTCGGCTTTCCAATGTTTGTGGCGAGCTGACCATAGCTCCAAGTCTCACCATACGGGATTTCTGTTAGCGCGCTCCAAACCGATTCTTGAAAGACCGTCCCCTGAGGCATTAATGCTAAATCGAACTCTTTCAACTCGCCCGCAAAATAAGCATCCAACTGAGAACAAGCTTCAATGAACGGAGCTCTATCCTTTAACCACTCGGCTTCATGTCGGCGCTGCATTTTTCCGCTTGGAAAACCAAGCAAGCATAGATTGTCACCATCGCCAGCTAACAATAACTCGCCAATCGATGTGTTGTGATAGTGATAGAACATTGTCATAGAGAGTTCCTTTACTTATTGCTATTCCGCGCAGACTAATCAGTCTCATTTGTCGCGAAGAATTTGTTGGTAGTGCTTCCAAAGCAGAATTACAGCGTACGCACGCCAAGGCCGCCATGCCTCAGCTAACGCTAACAAGGCTTTCGGCGTCAGCGTTTCCTGATTATTTGTTGCGGCTCGCCGCAATATCAGGTCCGAGTAGGGAAAGGCATCCGGGTCGCTTAACACGCGCAGCGCTATGTAATGAGCAGTCCAATCGCCGATTCCTTTAATCTCGCAAATACGGCGAACAAATTCTTCCGTTTCCAGCACACCATCAAAGACAATTTCACCTGTTGTTATCTTCATAGCGACGGCCTTAATAGCCGCGATTCGCTGCCCTACTATGCCCATTCCATTCAAATCTGCGCTGGCAAGTGTCGCCGCACAAGGGAAAACCCGCGTTAGATGCGCAGAAGTACCGTTATAGCTTTCGCCATATTTCTCGGCAACTCTTCCTGCGAGCGTCGTAGCGGCCTTTACTGTCACTTGCTGACCGAGTATCGCTCGCACCGTAACTTCCAATCCATCCCAGCAACCCGTGACGCGTGTACCTGGGTTTTTCCTAACCACTGCATTTAAAAGCGCATCCTTTCTAAAGAACCGCTCAATTTCCTCGCTGTCCGCCTTCAGATCGAACAACAATCGAACCTTTTCAACGATCTGGTACAAATGACGGGTGTCAGGGAAATTGATCTGCAGCATCACGCTATGCTCAACCTCAGAAAACTGCGCGCAGATATCCCCTACACATTCATCTATCGAGATCGTCCTATAGTAGGCGTTCTGCTCTAGATCGATATGCTCGACACCAGGGATTTTTCGATACTCGAGATAGACAAGCATTGATTTGAAATCCAGCGGCGGCCGATAGGAGAGCCGAACACATATTCCCTCGCCCTTTGAGCGCTGCTTGCCCCGCACACCTTTGCGTAGCTCCTTTGGAGATCTGGCGTAAGTGGACTTAAAAACGGCGTTAAAACGACGTACGCTGCCAAAGCCAGATGCGAAACAAACTTCCGCAAGAGGCAAATTCGTTTCATCGAGAAGCTTTTTCGCGAAATGCAGGCGCTGGGTCTGCGCAACCGTGATCGGCGAGGCGCCCACGTATTGCTGGAACAACCTGCTTAACTGACGCGATCCTATATTCAACTGCCCCGCCAGCTCATCAACCGAACTACCATCGAGGTTCCCTCTTGCGATTAGATGCAGCGCCTTCGAAACCTTATAAGGAGAGCCTATCCACGCCGGTGTGCCTGGCGAGGACTCGGGACGACAGCGCAGACAGGGCCGAAACCCAGCCTCAGAAGCACCGGCAGCACTGCGATACAGCTGAATATTCTCTTTCTTTGGAATTCGCACAGGACAAATCGGCCGGCAGTAGATGCCCGTGGTTAGGACTCCAATGAAGAAACGGCCATCGAAGCGCGGATCTCGGCTCTGACGGGCATTCTCATATTCATCACTGTTAGCTAAGGCACTCATTCTAGAGTTTCTCATTACGCCGTAATAGGAGTTAGGCTAGTTAGACAATGGCATCAAGCATACTCCTTTCCAACATAAATACTGGCCGTTTTCGGACACTATCACCCAAGGAGTAGAGGCGGATATTATTATAAAGTATATTGTTAGAATAAATATTCAAGATATTGTTTTAAAACAATATTTTATATATATTATTGCTAGTGATTCAGCAAATCCCTCGCAACCTCAAGCAAAAAACGCAAGTTGCCGATAGAGCACACTGCGCCTATTACACTGCTTGCCCAGAGGACTCTCGCTGAGCAGCTCGCCCCAACTGAACGATATGCGTTCATCCTGAACGGGGGCATACAACCCGCCCTATCAAGCGATGACCGCCTTCAGGAGGGCGAGGTAATTCCATAATCATTCCTCAGGCAGCTAAAGGGGAATGCGATGAGCATCCTGCTGGTGTATATTAGCCGCCTCGCGGCTTCGGAGAGGCGATAATCTCCGGGCAAGACCAGTTCAAAATAGACTGAACTATATTGAAAAATTAACGTCCTAAGAAGTTGGTATAATCATGAATAACAAAGACTTACGAAAATTCTCTAAGATTGTAGTTGATGGTGTTGAGCAGTCCCCAAGCCGCGCCATGTTGCGAGCCGTAGGCTTCGAAGACGCAGACTTCAAGAAACCACAGATCGGCATCGCCTCAACCTGGAGCATGGTTACCCCCTGCAACATGCATATCAACAAGCTTGCTGAAGACGTTAATAAGGGCACTGACAGTGCCGGCGGCAAAGGAATCATCTACAACTGTATAACCATATCCGATGGTATATCCATGGGCACTGAAGGCATGAAGTACTCCCTCGTCTCCCGCGAAGTCATTGCCGACTCCGTAGAAACCGTCTCAGGCTGCATGGGCCACGACGGCATAATTACCATTGGTGGCTGCGACAAGAATATGCCTGGCCTGCTAATGGGAATGTCCCGCCTAAACCGCCCTTCGATCTTTATCTACGGCGGCACTATCCAACCGGGCCCCAATCACACGAATATCGTGTCTGTTTTCGAAGCCGTTGGCGAACACGCGGCGGGCAAGGTGTCCGATATTGAACTGAAGAATATTGAAGAAACAGCCATCCCAGGACCCGGCTCCTGCGGCGGCATGTACACAGCAAATACAATGGCCTCGGCAATCGAAGCATTAGGCATGAGCCTGCCCAACAGTTCCGCACAGGATGCTATCTCGCCCGAGAAGGTCGCTGACTGTCTGGACGCTGGCGAGGCGATCATGCACTTGATTGAAGAAGACATTAAACCTTCTGACATCATGACCCGCCCCGCTTTCGAGAACGCCATCAAGGTAGTTATTGCGCTTGGCGGCTCTACTAATGCGGTGCTACACCTACTCGCCATGGCACACACCATGGGCGTTGAACTAGAGCTAGACGATTTCACCCGCATCGGCAAGAAGACACCGATGCTCGCAGACCTCAAACCCAGTGGTAAGTACCTGATGTCGGAGCTCATAAAGATCGGCGGCATTCAGCCACTAATGAAGCGCATGTTAGAAGCTGGAATGTTGGATGGCAGCTGCATGACCGTGACAGGCAAGACAATGGCCGAGAATCTGTCCTCTGTAGAGCCCTATCCCGAAGGTCAGGACATCATTCGCCCTTTCGACAATCCCATTAAGAAAGACAGCCACCTTGTTATATTAAAAGGAAATTTAGCCCCCACTGGCGCAGTAGCAAAGATCACTGGCAAGGAAGGCCTCAGCTTCACCGGCAACGCTCGAGTCTTTGAGTCAGAGGAAGAATGCCTGAAGGGCGTGTTAGACGGCACCGTGATCAAAGGCGATGTTCTCGTGATTCGTTATGAAGGGCCGAAGGGCGCGCCAGGTATGCGTGAAATGCTAAGTCCTACTGCAGCTATTATGGGCAAAGGCATGGGCGAGGATGTCGCCCTCATTACCGACGGACGCTTCTCCGGCGGTAGCCACGGCTTTGTAGTTGGTCACGTGACCCCAGAGGCTATAGAGGGTGGGCCGATCGCAATCCTGCAGACTGGCGACAAAATCTCTATCAATGCTGAAACAAATGAGGTCAAAGTAGAGCTTAGCGATGAAGAGATCGCCGCGCGGCTAGCAAAGTGGCAGAAACCTCCTGCCCGCTATACTCGAGGAGTGCTAGCAAAGTTCGCCGCTTCAGTCGCCTCAGCGTCGGAAGGAGCGGTAACGGATAAGTATCTTTAGCCGATAAACCTCTAATAATAATTTTCAAAACCAAGGCCTTAACTTGCCGGATTTCTTCACTAGTATTGGCACCCTGTTAGACGGCAGTTTTTTGCAGTCGGGCGCTCTTTGGGCGCTGTCTACGATTCCGGGGTTTCCACCAATCATACAGACCGCGCACATCCTCGCTATCGCCGTGGTTATGGGCAGCGTGGTCCTACTCGATCTGCGCATTTTAGGCCTAGCCGTACCCAGCCAGAAAATATCAGAAATGACCAGTAGATTAATGCCGTGGTTATGGTGGGCTTTGGCGGCAAACCTTATTTCTGGCTCTTTCTTCCTTTTTGGAAGACCGCTGCGCTATTTCAACAACCCAATTTTCGGCTGGAAGCTAAGTTTCCTTCTTCCTGCGGTGCTTTTAGCACTATTTTTCCATGTGATGAGTAATCGGGAAGAAGGTTACTGGGAGCTAAACTCCAAACGCCTTTGGAGCGCACGCGCTATAGCCCTACTCTCACTGTTTTTATGGATCATGGTAGCCATGGCAGGACGCTGGATTGCTTACGTGGAATACATTTACTACCCAGCGTAGTACTTTACTGAATCCGGCGCTAGGGAGTGCTCGATATGACTATCAAGAGAATCTGTTGCGCGAAATCGCGCACAAGCATAACAGCCCTGCTGATTCTAGGGCTCCTGACATTTTCACCGTTAGCGATGTCTGGAGAGTACACAGACAGGCTTTCTAATTGTCTCCTTACTGCTACTACAGACCAAGACAAGCTCAGCCTCGTCAAATGGATGTTTGCTGCGATGGCTCTGCATCCTGCCGTCGATGGTATGGCCGATGTATCCCTCTCAGCCCGTGAACAGGCTAACAGAGAGATGGCTGAACTGATGATTCAACTTTTGGGCAAGAGCTGTTTCAGCGAAACTCGGCAAGCACTTCAAAACGAAGGCAGCCTCGCGTTGCAGACCAGCTTTGGTGTCCTTGGGCAGGTCGCTGCCACGAATTTGTTCTCCGACCCAAACGTAGCGGCCGGTCTAGCGAGTATTGAAACGTACATTAGCGCCGAAGACTTAGAAAACAATATAGAAATTGGGCAATAAAAAACAGCTTAGACGGAAATGATAACTTAATGGGATTCTTAAATTCACCAAAATGGATCGACGTAGAAAACTGGCCAATTTCCTGGGAGATTGGTGGTACTAGCTGGTTTCCGTTTTTAGAGTCAATTCACGTTATTGCTGCTGCCTTTGTCGTAGGCTCCATTCTTATGGTTGATTTACGATTACTTGGGTTTGCTGCAGTTAAATACCCTATTAGCACTCTCTCCAAGGAATTGGTTCCTTGGAGTTGGGGTGCATTCGTAATCGCGACCATTACCGGCCTCGGAATGTTTATCACCCGCGCTGCCTCACATGTAGTAAATCCAGCCTTTCAATGGAAAATAGTCCTGCTCGCCCTCGCCGGCGTCAACATGGCATATTTCCACTTCCGCGTTTACAAAAACATTTCCCAATGGGATAACGACTTACCAACGCCAACACAGTTAAAAGTCATCGGAAGCCTATCGCTTTTCCTCTGGTCAGGAGTCATGCTGGCGGGCAGGTGGGTTGGACATATAATCTAGTGACAAAGCCAATCATTAAAAACACCTTAGCTATAAGAATAATTTTGTGAAAAAGATAACAGAAAACCCTAAGCTTGATTTCGAAAGAATCAGCGTCTTGTATGAGAACACCAACGTTGGCTATTTTGGCATTGCCGCTGGCGTGCTTTTTTTCGGTTATATAATCGATCAGCTGGCAAGTATTGACGTTGCTTACCCCTGGATGATTGCCGTTGCCCTCGCTTATGTTCCGCGCGTCATAATATCTATAACATTTGCACGAAAAATGAAAGCTAGGGAAATTACTTTTGAGAACGTGAAGCCTTGGGAGAATTATTTTTTCTACAGCAGCATAGTTCCTTTCTTGTGCTTTTCCAGCGCCGTATTCATACCCTATGAGCAGAACGAATTCATCGCCCTCCTCTATTATGCAGTGATCGTGATGACGCTCATATCTGGAAGCATTTTGACTTACAGCACCTCACTACCCGCAATCTTCCTCTTCATGAATGCAAGCATGCTACCGCTTATAGCGAAAACATTTTGGATCCAAGAGGCCCTGTTTAATGCTCTGGGTTTGTTACTAGCCATTGCCTACGTTCTAATCTCACGCCTGATCCCTCGACAGAATAGATTATTGGTCGAAAATATTGCTCTAAGAATCGAGAACGAACATCAATCTTTAACAGATCCGTTAACCAAGCTGGGAAATCGCCGCCGTCTGTATCTCTTGATTGAAACACTAGTCCCTTCTTCCGTACGGCGAAAAGACCCCTTCAGTATCGTATTATTAGATATCGATAATTTTAAACAATTCAACGATGAATTTGGGCACAGTGCAGGAGACGATTTATTGGTTCAAGTCTCCGACATATTGAAAGACTGTTCTCGAGATCAGGACTTGGTCGTGCGTTATGGTGGCGAAGAATTTCTACTCGTGCTGCCTTCCACCAATCTGGAATCCGCGCAAATTCTTGTCGATCGTGTTCGCCTCACGATCAAAGAAAAAAGCAGCATCACATTCAGTGGTGGTATTGCGATGCATTCAGAGAAACATTCTTTTGACGAACTAATAAAGAAGGCAGATGATTGCCTATACACTGCGAAGAGTGAAGGCAGAGACCGCTGCATATTCGCTGAACCCTGATAAACCGCCCTTATTAACTATATAGACTGCAATAACCTGGATAGTGTCGCGCTCCCCTCTTTTCCGATATAGAATCCCCCTATATAGAACAAACTGAGATTTCCGCCTAGATAGACACTCAAAAGGTGCGAATCAAGTAATGGGCCCCTCGTGGGCAACAAAATCAATTTAGACCCCAAGGACTACGACATGACTTCTTTTCTCTCAGTCGACAAGCGCTTTGCCTCTCGCCTTTTGACTGTACTCGCCTCCCTAGCCTTCCTTAACGCATGTAGCGAAGACAGCACACCTCAACCAACTACGCCAACCCCATCTGTAGAGATAGCCGCAGATGCTAGCTCCTCAATGCAGGCTATTCCAAACGCCGCAGACGATAGCTTCATCTATGAAGCGGACCGCTTTGCAGACATTCGCATGCTGCGCTATCAAGTCCCAGGATTCGAGGATTTGAGCGATCAGCAAAAAGAACTACTCTACTACTTGTCTCAGGCAGCGCTCTCCGGTCGCGACATCATGTACGACCAGAACTACAAGCATAATCTTCGCGTTCGACGCACTCTCGAGGAGGTGTTAAACAACTACGCTGGTGATAGGGATACGGAAAATTTTACTCACCTCACAACCTATGCGAAACAAGTCTGGTTTGCGAATGGCATTCACCATCACTATTCAGGCCTAAAATTTACACCGCTTTTTGACGAACAATACTTTAGCGATGTAATAACAGCAGCAGCGCCCCAAGCTAATTTTCCCCTACGCGAAGGTCAGAGTATTGAGCAATTAATCTCCGAGATAACACCAATACTTTTCGACCCAGATATAGACCCAAAGAAGGTCAACACTGCTGACGGCGTAGATAAAGTTGCGACATCGGCGGTTAACTTCTATGAAGGCGTTACCGAGCAAGAAGTCGTGAACTTTTATGCCGCGCTATCAGATAACGATGACTCGACCCCTGTTTCTCATGGACTAAATTCAAAGCTAGTAAAAGTTGATGGTGAAATCGTAGAGCGCGTCTGGCGCGTTGGCGGCATGTACAGTGCCGCGCTGGAGCAAGTTGTTTATTGGTTAGAACGAGCCATTGCTGTTGCTGAGAACGACAAGCAGCGAACAACATTTGAATTGCTAGTAAAATATTATCGGTCTGGCGACCTTGAAGATTTCGATGCCTATAACATCGCATGGGTCGAAGACACGGATTCAGCGATAGATGTAATTAACGGCTTCATCGAAGTCTACAACGACCCTCTTGGCTACCGCGGCTCTTTCGAATCCGTAGTCTCTTTTCGCGACGCCGAGGCAACACTCAGAATTTCCGCTATTGGCGAGCGCGCACAATGGTTCGAAGACAATTCTCCCATTCAGGATGACCACAAGAAAGCAGATGTAACCGGCATCGATGGCAAGGTGATCACTGTCGTCATGGAATCTGGCGATGCATCACCAGCAACACCTATTGGCATCAACCTGCCTAATTCCAGCTGGATTCGCGCAGAGCATGGCTCAAAGTCTGTGAGTCTTGGCAATATTGTAAGCGCCTATAATTCCTCGCCGAGTAAGACACTTGAAGAATTCGCATTTAGTGATGAAGAAATTCTGCGTAGTCGCACGCACTCAGAACAAGCTGGCGATCTACATACCGACATGCATGAAGTTATTGGGCATGCATCGGGAAAAATCAATGAAGGTGTAGGCACTACACGAGAGACGTTACGTCAATACGCCAGCACTCTCGAAGAGGGTCGCGCCGACCTAGTCGCGCTGTACTATATTATGGACCCCATGTTAATCGAAATCGGGGTAATGGATAGTCTCGATGTTGGGCGCTCCGAGTACGATGGCTACATCCGTGGTGGCGCGATGCTGCAACTATATCGACTGCAGCCCGGCGAGCTAGTCGAAGAGGCTCACATGAGAAACCGCCAACTGGTAGCTCTTTGGTCTTACGAACAAGGCCTAGAAGAAAACGTCATCGAACGCGTCGTTCGAGATGGCAAGACCTATTTCGTTGTGAATGACTATGAAAAACTGCGCGAAATATTCGGCCGACTGTTACAAGAAATTCAACGCATCAAATCCGAAGGCGACTTCGAAGCGGCCAGAGATCTGGTAGAAAATTACGGCACACAAGTAGATGAAGAACTGCATGCCGAAGTATTAAATCGCTATGCGTCTTTGGACGTTGCACCCTACTCCGGCTTTGTGAATCCTCGCATAGTTGCCGATGACGACAATGGAGTGGTCAGCAACGTTCGCGTCGAATACCCGAATGACTTCATGTCGCAGATGTTAGAGTATGCAGCGGATTACTCATTCTTACCGACCGAAAACTAAGCAGCTCAGCCCCAATGAACCTGAACAAACTTAAGCGAGCCGAAGAATATTTCCTGGCTCGCTACCCTGGCGGGTTCTCTCATCCAGAGATGATGGCTATCGGCAAGAAGCATAAGATGGACAGAATGATCTCGCTTAGCCAAGAGCTGTTCGCGAAGAAAAACTTTCGGGATCCGCCGGAAATTATCGAGAGCATGATAAAAATTGTGTCGCGCTCTTCCATGGTTTCAATTTTTGAGAAACCAAAATTTCGAGACTTCGGCAGAAGCTTAGAACCAAAACAGAAAAACGCGCTCGCCAGTGGATTAAAAGAACAGCTACATGGCGATGCAGAGAAAGGATTCGAGAAAATCCTAGGTATTATGTTAAGTGGAAAAATGGCGAAGTGGTCTCTGATTAGCATCTGCCCTGTCTATTTTCGACCACAGGATGAAGTCTTCGTCAAACCAACAACTGCCAAAAAGGCTATAGCGCATTTTGAACTACAAAATCTTCATTACAAGCCACAACCCTCATGGGATTTCTATGAGGAGTTTCGCGCAGTGATCAATGAGATGAAGACGAAAGTTGATCCATCCTTATCACCAAACAGTGCTGCGTTTACCGGGTTCCTGATGATGAGCATGGCGGCAATGGAAGAAGCTGAATTTTAAGATTGCATCAGAGTGATGAATTTATTGTGTTAGAACTACGACCAAACTGCGAGCATTGCGACAAGGACCTCCCTCCGGAATCAACGCAGGCTCATATCTGTACCTATGAGTGTACATTCTGTAGCCATTGCGTGAAGAATATACTCTACAATGTTTGCCCAAACTGTGGCGGCGGATTCAGCAAGCGCCCCATCAGACCACGAACCGAAAGAAGGCCTGGTGTGAGTCTGAAACACCAACCGGCATCAGATAAGCGCGTACACACAAAATATTCTGACGAAGAAATAACCCAGTTCGCCGGCGCCACTAAATTAACTCGTGCCGAAGACCGTTAAATAGAAATCCCCAAAAGGCACAACATCATGAAACTACTAGTTCGAAATATGGCACGCAACACCAGTGAAGCAGAACTTAAAGCCCTCTTCGAGGCTTTTGGCTCCGTTCAGTCTTGCGCGCTAGTTCTAGACCCGAAGTCAGGTGGCTCGAAAGGTTTCGCCTTCGTGGAAATGCCCAAGCCGGGCGAAGCCAAGGCTGCAGTCAAAAATCTAAATGGTAAGGATGTCGATGGCCAAAGGATCAGAGTCAAAAAAGCAGATAAGACTAAAGACGCCTAACACAGCAAATACATTGGCTTATTAAATCAATTTGAACCGTTTAGCAGCCCCGTTAGTTTAGTTCCAATCGCGCGAAGGCTTCACACTTCTGAAGCTAAATGATCACGGGGCCTCCTAAGAGAAACCACCGTTGAGAGAGGCAAGTTTGTTTGCTAGCTAGCTAGCTAGGAGAACATTGCCTTGAAGATGAAGAAGAATACTATGGAAATTCCTGCGCCGACGGGTAACGTAACCACCCAGGACAGAAAAATTCTACCCACAACATTAAGATTGAGAGCACCAATACCACGAGCTAGACCCACTCCTAATACCGCACCTACCAGAGTATGGGTTGTGGACACGGGGATTCCTGTGCCAGAGGCTACTACCACAGTGGTCGCTGCGGCCAATTCGGCGGCAAATCCCCTACTTGGCGTTAGCTCGGTAATATTTCTGCCTATTGTAGCTATGACCTTGTAACCCCACATCGCCAAACCCGCAACGATGCCGCCGCCACCTAAGATTAAAATCCAGAACGGCAGGCCGGATTGCTCAACAAATACGCCACCGCTTTGTACTACGCCATTTACAGCAGCCAATGGCCCGATAGCGTTTGCGACGTCATTCGATCCATGGGCGAACGCCATCGAACAAGCCGTAAATATCATCAATACACCAAATACTTTTTCGACACTGCCGAAGTGGAAGCTTTCATTATCCGCCGGAACTTCTTTAATGCGGCGCAGCAAAAAAATACCAATGATCATCGATAGAACGCCAACTCCTGCCGCCATCAGCAAAGACTGAGCAAAACTAAAGTCCAATCCGACGTGGCGCAAACCTTTTACTAAGGTCACCATCGCGATCATGAAGCCCACTAAGAAAATATAGAAAGGGACATATTTTTTTGCGTTGGCGAAGGGGTCATCGGTATCGAGAACAAGCTTCTGTACGCTACGGAATATAAAGAAGGCGATGATGCCGGAACACATAGGAGACACAACCCAGCTTGCCACAATGGCCCAGACCTTGCTCCACACGACGGCATCAACCGAGATACCAACCACAGCGAAGCCTACGATCGCACCGATGATCGAATGCGTCGTTGAAACGGGCCAACCCTTGTGAGAAGCAATCAACAGCCAAGTACCCGCTGCTAAGAGCGAGGAGAGCATGCCGTAAACCAGCAGTTCGGGAGAATCTGTAAACCCCGCCTTTTCAATATCAATTATGCCACTACGAATGGTAGAGGTGACCTCTCCGCCAGCTAAGTAGGCTCCGGCAAATTCAAAAATCATGGCGATGAATATCGCCTGCTTGATCGTAACCGCTTTAGCTCCAACCGATGTGCCCATTGCATTGGCGACGTCATTGGCACCCACACCCCAAGCCATGAAAAAGCCGAACACACAGGCCATGATCAAAAATATAGTGCCGTATTGAGAAATTATGTCAGACATGTATCACCCAGCTGTGAAGCTTTAGTATTCTTCTTATCGCGCAATCAACAGCAGTAGCCGAGCGCCCACACTTTCTGAAATATCTGCCAGATCGCCGATCTGATCGATGATTTTGTATAGAAACATTGCATGAATAGGAGGCAGGGACTCCTCCAAATCATACAACTTCGCCCGAAGCTTAACCTGGCTCACATCAGTTTGATGTTCAAGTTCATCCAGCTCACCAATCAGGCCCTCAACAAGATCGACTTCCTTTCCACGGAACCCCGTCTCCAGCAATTCGTCCAGCTCGTTAATTACTTTGAGTGCTTGAGTCGATGCCTGCAGACTCTCGTTAAAATAGTCGCGCACTTCCTGCACCAAGCTCTCTGGAATTTCCATGCGCCTTCCTAGCATTAGACCCGCTATATCTTTCGCGCGATTGGCTAACTTGTCCTGAGTATGCAACAGCTCTAACAAATCTGTTCTAGACACCGGAAGAAACAGACTCTTCGGCAGGTTCGTGCGCACATCGCTTTTAAGATCGTCAGCTATATTTTCCTGATCTCGGATTTGTTGCTGCGCTGCAAGAGCCGCGTCCCAGTCTTTAACGAAGCTCGCTTCCATAAACTCGCCTAACAGCTCAACACAATGGTGAGCTATCGCCATATGTTCCTGTATAGGCCTGATCGGAGAACGCCCAAATAGAGCACTTATTGTAGGTGACATAATATTGACCTGATTTGGTTTGTTCGGAGTATAGTTTTACTCATTAATGATGACTACAGTTTTGTCATTTTATTGTAATAATATTTCGATGACTTTCTGCAATTCATTTAACAACAATGAAATGGCACTGAGTAATAGCAATTGCCAAGTAATAACGTGGTGTTACACTACGGATTCTCAGCAAAATAACAATAACGAGGAGTGAGCATGAGCAATCTCACCACGCAGTTGAGGCCCCTCCTGACAGCGGCATTTATTGGCCTGCTCTTATCCACAAGCAGCAGCCTTGCCGAAGATGCAGGCAATCTCTATAACACTACTTTTGATATCAATGCTGGCCTCAGGTATTTCGAGCGGCAATGCTCGCGCTGTCACGGTTTCGACGCAAAAGGCAGCGATGAGACCGGCGCACCTGACCTTACGGGCCGACTATCCCGCGCGAGCTCTGAGGTCGGGATATTCAACATCATCCGCACAGGCATTCCTGGGACAGCCATGCTTCCTGTGGCTGCCGATGTAGCTGACGCCCAAGTATGGCAGCTAGTAGCCTATATAGGCTCCCTCAGCACAGACCCTGCGAACATCGACCTACCAGGCTCCATCGTCAGTGGTGCCGGTCTATTCACAAACAAAGGGGCGTGTAATAGCTGCCATATGATCGATGGACAAGGCGGCAGACAGGGGCCAGACCTTTCGCGAGTTGGCGAGAGGCGCAGCCCAGAAGAGCTACTTAGCGATATGCTCACCCCCCATACGGACGTTGCCCCGCGTTGGTGGACAATGCGCGTGACGGACAACGATGGAGTCGTCAGAGAAGGCCTGCGCATGAACGAAGACAGCTTCTCACTGCGGATTATGGATAATGATGCAAATCTTTGGTCCTATCCGAAAAATCAAATCGCCTCTTTCGAGCGGCTCGAAACTTCCACAATGCCGAGCTATTCCCAGACTTTGTCCGACAGCGAAGTAGATGACCTTGTGGCCTATCTATTCTCACTGCGAAAGG
Source organism: uncultured Gammaproteobacteria bacterium (assembly GCA_913060495.1). Taxonomy (GTDB): domain Bacteria; phylum Pseudomonadota; class Gammaproteobacteria; order Pseudomonadales; family Pseudohongiellaceae; genus UBA9145. The sequence continues at coordinate 118,453 of CAJXRP010000004.1, forward strand.
AGAACTAAGTATGAACAAATTCCCCCTATTGCTAACTGGCATTTTTCTAAGCCTGCCTCTGCAGGCACAGGAAGATGAGTTTCAAACCGTTATCACACCTGCATTTAGCCCGGTGACTTGGGAGCGCCTTGTTAATGCGGAGAATGAACCCGAGAATTGGATGATGTACTCAGGCACCCTAGACAGCCAACGGTATAGCCGGCTCGATCAAATCAATACGAACAACGTGACAGAATTAGAGATGAAATGGTCATATCAGATACCCGTGATAGACCGCGCAGAAACAGTACCCACTGTCGTCGACGGAATCATGTTCATCACTGAGGCGCCTAGTAACTTGACGGCAGTTGACGCACGAACCGGCAGAGTCTACTGGCGCTATGATCATGAACTACCAGAAGACCTTCGAATTTGCTGCGGAAGAAACAACCGTGGCGTAGCCATACTCGGCGAAACGTTATTTATGAGCACCTTGGACGCTCACCTCGTAGCCATCGATGCGCGCACGGGAAATGTTCTCTGGGACGTCGAAGTAGCTGATTACGAGGCCGGTTACAGCAAGACTGCCGCACCGTTGATAGTAAAAGACAAAGTAGTCACTGGTATCGCCGGTGGTGAGTTCGGCATACGTGGCTTCATTGATGCCTACGACCCCGTTACCGGCGATCTCGAATGGCGCACCTATGCTATTCCTGGCCCGGGCGAGCCCGGCAATGAAAGCTGGTCCGGTGACTCTTGGAAAACCGGAGGTGCAGCCACATGGATCACTGGCTCCTACGATCCAGATTTGAACCTCATCTACTGGGGCACAGGTAACCCCGGCCCAGACTGGAATGGTGATGTCCGCCTCGGCGACAATCTCTATTCCGATTCGGCTTTAGCCTTGGATGGCGATACCGGCGAGATTGCATGGCACTTCCAATTCACACCTCACGATGTCCATGACTACGACTCGATTCAGGTGCCGATTCTGGCCGACATCGAATACCAGGGCAGCACACGCAAGGTAATGATGTGGGCGAACCGCAACGCCTTCTTCTACACTATCGATCGCGAGACCGGAGAATTCCTTGAAGGTGAAGCATATGCCTCACAGACATGGGCGCAGGGTTTAGATCCAAATGGACGCCCCATTCGTGTGCCTGGCATGGCACCGACCTATGAAGGTATTTTGGTCTCCCCACCAATTGTCGGCGCAACCAATTGGTATTCACCCGGCTATAGCCAGCAGACAGGCTTGTTCTACGTCACCTCTTTCGATGGGGAACAGGAATTTTTTAAGCGGGATGAGGACTACGAAGAGGGCGAGCGCTTCACCGGTGGCGGCGGACGCTACAATCAGCCGATGGATGCATTTCATAGTTCCATTCGAGCTATCAACCCTGCTACCGCTGAAATCGAATGGGAGTTCCCAATCATGCCTCGCTCTTCTGCAGGCATCACCACTACCGCCGGAGGCATCGTATTCACTGGCAGCGCAGATGGTTATTTCTTTGCCCTAGATGCAGCCAGTGGCGAAGAGCTCTGGCATATCTCCTTAGGCGCGCGGGTACATGCGGCCCCAATGACATATGCTATAGACGGACAGCAGTTTGTAACAATAGCATCCGGCAACGTGGTATATACCTTCGGATTAAAAGAGAATTAATAAGAGACGTCCCAAGTTATGCATACCTTTGCCGACCCTCTTAAATACGCAGCTCGAATGGCGCCCACAAAAACAGCCGTTATAGATGGAACTGAGTCCGTCGACTATGCAGAGCTACATAGACGCTGCCGACTCTTAGCAGGCAGCCTAAAGGCATTGGGGCTGAACAAGGGAGACCGAGTCGCAATATTAGCGAATAACGGCCAGCGCTATATTGAAACCTACATGGGTGTTCCTGCCGCCGGCTTAGTCGTAGTCCCACTTAATACCCGCCACGCAATGGCTGAATTAAAATACGCCCTCGAAGACTCGCAGACAAAAGCGCTGCTCATCGACCGGGATCCTGGCGAGTTAGCCGATTGTGTTGATCATGTCATCATGATTCCCGATGCCTATGACACGATGCTGAATGCGGCAACAGAAATCGAGCTCGGAATTGACGTTGAAGAGAGCGACTTAGCCGGTCTGTTTTATACAGGTGGCACTACGGGTAAATCCAAAGGAGTGATGCTAAGCCATCGCAACCTCATCGCGAATACATTTCACTATCTCGCTTCGGTTCCGCAGCGAGAAGATGATGTAATGCTAGTGATGGCGCCGCTATTTCATGCCGCGGGCTCTCTCGGCGTAATCGGCAACATCTGGACACTAGGCACTCAGGTAACTCTTGCAGCGTTCGCACCAAAAACCGCCCTCGACTTGATTGCTGAACATGGCATAACAGAAAGTCTTGGGGTTCCAACGATGCTAGCAGCCATCGCAGAGGAACAGCATTTGCGCCCTCGAAAAACCAACACCCTAAAGACTCTCGCTCACGGTGGATCGCCGATAGCGACGGAGATTTTGCGCCGCACCCACAGCGCTTTTCCGAGCGCAGAGCTCGTTGAAGTTTATGGAGCGACCGAGCTCTCCCCGCTTTGCACGGTACTTAGCAATGAACAGAATTTAATTGACTCTCCACTAGCACGGTCCTGTGGCCGACCTGCTCTAGGCAATGAAATCGACATACTAGACCCAGATGGCAACACTCTCGCCGCTGGTGAAATTGGCGAAGTAGTTGTACGCGGCCCAAACGTAATGCAAGGCTACTGGAACAAGCCTGAACAAACTGCAGCTGTACTTAAAAATGGCGCTTACTGGACTGGTGATCTTGGTTACATGGATGATCAAGGCTATGTGTTCTTGGTTGATCGCAGCAAAGACATGATCGTGACCGGCGGAGAAAATGTGTACTGCACGGAAGTCGAAGAGGTTCTCTACCAACACCCAGTTGTTCTCGAAGCTGCAGTGTTTGGCGTACCTGATGACAAATGGGGAGAAGCGGTCTGGGCGGTAATCGTGCCGCGAGAAGGAAACGATATCGAGTCGGCACAGGTAATTGAATTCTGCCGCGAACGAATAGCTGGATATAAAGTGCCCAAGGGCGTCGACATACAGCTCGAACCTCTCCCTAAGTCAGGACCGGGAAAAGTTCTAAAAAGAGAATTAAGAGCACCACACTGGGAAGACCAAGAGCGATCGATAAGCTAATTTCAGCAATAGGCTGCAACCAACTCCTCACTGGCCTGCCACAAACGCCGCGCATCTTCATCCGTTGCAAATTTTGCAATTTCCGCACGCTTGCGCTCGTAAAAATACTGTCCTTGCGCACCGGTGCTCGCCTTATCCTGTGAACTGGCAAGCCAGATAAAAGTATCTGATCCCTGTTCGGTACTTTTCATGAAGGGATATATGACTAAGCCTAGAATTCGCGCGAGTGCGCCCCCCTTACCCCAGATCGGCGTCCTCACTGCACCTGGATGAAATGAGCTCGTTACTACGTTTTTCTCTGCCAGATGATTCTGTAATTCTCGCGCAGTGAGCAGGTTCATCAGTTTGGAACGGCCATATGCCTTCAAAGTGCTGTAGCCTTGCTCTAAACCGAGATCTTCAAAATCCAGCGCACTATTGAAGTGACCATACGAACTAGTAAAGACGATTCGTACAAGACCTTCATCAGCTGCATTTAGGATTACCGGCAATAGCTTCTTCGTCAGTAAGAAACCACTCAAATGGTTAGTTACAAGCGTAGTTTCGAGACCCTCATCAGTCACTGTTCGACTTCCATTCGCTCCTCCGGCATTGTTGCAGAGCACATCGATCTTGGGGAAATCTAGTAACAATTTGTCTGCCATCTCACTTACGCTCGCCAGGGAACTAAAATCTGCCAGATAGAGGCTGACATTCTCGTTGCCCGTAGTAGCGACTATCTCCGCAACGGCAGCGCGGCCCCTTTCCTCGTTTCGGCAGACTAGCGCGACATTTGCCCCGAGCCCAGCGAAACGCCTCGCTGCAAACAATCCAATACCGCTATTCGCCCCCGTTACTACATAATTTTTCCCACTCAAGACCGCGTCAGTCATCAACTTTTCCCTGCTTTTCAATAAACAATATTTTTGAATCTTACACTGAATTCGCTTCGATCCACCCTATTTAGACATTTTGAAGAATCTGATATTCACAACTACCTGTTAGCTGTGGAGCCCAGCTTGGTATTTTCCAATCGGCAGCTGCATCTTGTACTATTCCCTAACAAGTCAGTGGCTAGCCTCACACCGAAAGATGATAATTCGAGCCCTATATTATGAGTGATACAACAATAAGCAGGTTTAAAGTCCCCAAACTCGACGGTCTCCCCGAGGACATTCGGCAACGCATCCTAGCCGTACAGGAAAAAGCTGGCTTCATTCCAAACATTTTTCTTGCATTGGCTCATAGGCCAGATGAGTTTCGCGCCTTCTTCAGCTACCACGACGCACTCATGGAAAAATCTGAGGGACTTACTAAAGCAGAACGCGAAATGATCGTGGTGGCAACCTCAGGAATCAACCAGTGCCTCTACTGTGTCGTTGCACACGGAGCAATCCTGCGCATTCGTGAGAAGAACCCACTCATTGCTGATCAGCTTGCAACAAACTATCGAAAGGCTGATATAACGCCGAAGCAGGGCTTGATGCTAGATTTTGCAGTCAAAATATCACAGCAGGCCCATGAAATTCGTGAGACCGATATGCAGACCCTGCGCGAAAATGGATTTAGCGATGATGAAATCTGGGATATTGGCTCGATCACAGCCCTCTTCGCTTTGTCAAATCGTCTCGCCAATATGGCGGACATTAAGCCTAATCCTGAGTTCTACACCATGGGAAGAAGCTAAATCGTCTAAAAATCAGTAACTAGGTGCTAAATTTGCCCAATCAACGCTGATTTATACCCATGTTTTTCTTCCCCTGATACAGCTCAGATTGTACTCTCCTAGAGTTAATCGCCGGCAAGCTAGCTTGTGAAAATAATAAATAGAATTAATTAGATGGCTATCAAAAACCCAAATATTCCAGCTAGTGCTTACAGTGGAAATAGTACGCAAATCCAACCCTCTACGGGCAGTCGTCTTTTTGAAGATGATTTAGGTACTATCCTGCTGGGCCAACCACCGGAAGTGCTGAAGGGACTGCTGCTACACGGCGTTACTAATTTCGACACCCTCGTCCTCCCTGACGTGAAAGAAAAAAGTGGATCACTCACCAATAGCCTCGAATTCCCTCTGTATTTTTTCCTGTTTGTTAGCAAAGGCCTTGAACAGGGTCGTCGACTCAATTTAGTCGGTGAGCAAGCGGACATTAGCCACGCCCTAAGACTATTGCGCATTACCCTATTTGGGCCGACTCGAGACGAGCTCGACAGCTGGCAGACAGACCCTGCCCTTGCCGATGAATGGCTCGCTGCCAGCAATGAACTCGCCCTTAAAGACAAATACGGCGAAATCATCCCAGTCCAAGACTTCTTTAATATCCTGCCATTCAAGGATGGCTGGGTGAAAGTGGGCGAGCAGACGATTAGTCACATCGATACCGATGTGTTCGATATCGGCTCGGGCGGCAGCACGGTAAGAATTGACTTGAATGAAGACACGAACATTCAGCCCCCCTATAAGGTTGAGCCAGATTATGTGCCTGGTGGACTAGTTAAGATGGGCATTGAGGTACTAGGTGGAGCATCAGGCTTCACCCCCACCGAGCCTTGCACCGGACTCGCATTCTGCTACAACGGCGAGTACATACTGATCGATGCAATCCCCTTTCTAGATCAACACCTATTCGCCCGAGGCATCTCCAAGAATCAAGTTGCGGCGGTGTTTCTCACCCATTTGCACGACGACCACTCATCACTATTCCCGTTAATGTTGATGCCTCATCGCGTTGATCTCATCACTACACGTGAGATCTTCAATATGGCGATGGAAAAAATATCCTGCGGCATAGGCTGGACACTCGCGGCTGTATGTGAACATTTCAATCTAGTCGAAGTGACACCAGGCGAACGCCTAAACTATTTCGGCTTAACCATCGAGACTCATGTTACCGTCCATAGCATTCCTACAATTGGTGCAACGTTCTCGACGGTAAACAAAGGCATTGAAAGAGAAGTATGTGTGATCGGTGATAATCACTCTATGAGTGCTATCAGAGATATGGCACAGCGCGGCCTGATTCGTGAGAGCACTGCCAAAAACTTAGAGCGCTTATATTCCGACAGATTTTCCTTGTTAGTAGCAGACGGCGGCGCCGGTGCGATTCACGGCGACCCTGCGGATGCAATTCAATCTGCTTCTGATCGTGTTGTCTTCGTTCATGTTGAAGAACTCGCAAATGAATTTAATACAACATTCTCACTAGCTACTTCCGGCAAGCGTTACACGATTCTAGACGGTGACTCTGCGATCTATACTTCGCAGATAAATCACTATCTCACCGAATGGCTGGGAAGACCTTTTCCAAACCGATGGATGCGCAGCTTGCTAGCCGAGGAAGAAATTCGACGTTACAACGCAGATGACGTAATCCTAGTTCAGGATGCAACAACCCGCGGCTTCGTCTATCTAATATTGACCGGCTACTGTGATGTAGTAAGACACGATGGCCTAAGACTGACTAAAGACGCCGAACTGCAGGCCGGCGATATACTCGGTGAGATGGCCGTGATAACCGGTAGCGGTACGCGCAATGCTAGCGTCATAGCCAAGACTCCTGTGACCCTCTGCGTCTTCTCGGAAGAAACATTCAAATCGTTCATCGTCGCCGAAGGTTTTCAAGACAAGCTACTACAGCAGTGGTCACTACGACCTGCTATCGCTAGACAGCCTCAGTTCGAGCATATGACATCAACAGTCTTAGAGAAGCTTTGCCACGCTGCAGAATCTCTAATCCTGCATGAAGGCGACAGCTATGAATTGTCAGAATACACATGGTGTTTGCTGGCAGGTGGAGAGGCTTCACTGAATGGTAAAAGCATGTACCGCTATGAAGACTATGGCGCCAGGCCTTTTGCCGAATCCGATAGCGGCCCCATTGTTACTAAAGAAGGCTGCACGCTGATACTGTTTGATGCCAGACGACTGGATCGACTGCGTATGAGAACACCACAACTGAATTACTATCTGCGAAAACTTCGCGGCAAGGAACTAAGCAATCATGTTCCTTGGATTCTAGGTCAGGTTGATAGCCACGCCTAGAGACAGTGCGCCTGATCGATCTTGATCAGCGCTTTAGCCTTAGCAGCAACTGATCGATGCGATCTATCGAGAACGGCTTGGAGAAACTGCCAACCACGTTCAAATTCATCTCCTTGCCAATATTCTTGGTGAGCTTTATCTTCTCTTTGTCCATGCCACTGATCAGCACGATCATCGAGCGGCTATCTATGCTCTGCAAGAAATTAAAGACGGCGAGCCCGTCGTAGCCCTTCTCCGACATATCCATGTCTTCATCGAGACCCAAATCCAAATCTAGGAAAATTAAATCCGGCTCAAATTTTCGATAGGCATCCTTCACCTCTCTGAAATCATTAACAGATACCACGTCATATCCTGCGACCCTCGCAACTTCTTCTATGATGTCGGTAATATCTTTGTTGTCATCGACAATTAGCAACTTCCTAAACTGATGACCTACTGAATCACTATCCATACTACAACCTTTCATTTCCTATAACTTTCCCAAACAGGAAAGCCCCAATAACGATTATATCGTCTGATTCGAATCTAGCATCACTTTTGATGTGCTATAAAAGACAAATATGTTTACTGAATGCTGACTAGCCAAAAATTCGTAGGAATAGTCTCAGCATAGTCGATAAGAATTATGAGCGACAGTAAAATGAATTCAGTTACCACAGGAGTTGCCAATCAGTCATGCATGTTATAGAAGAAATGGAAATTCAAGCATTAAACGATGCTGAAACATCAGAGAACAAAATCCATAGCGATGAAATTGCTGCGAGATATGGATTCAGCGGTGCGCTAGTAAGTGGCGTTAACGTATTCGGCTATCTTACGCAGCCCCTTGCTCATCATTTCGGCGGAGCTCTGCTGGAACAAACGACTTTCGATGTGAAGTTTCTGAAACCTGCTTACCACAATGAACTTTTGCGAATTTCCACCGAAGAGCTAAGCACTGACGCAGACTCCACTCGGTTTAAGAGCAGCGCTTTCAATCATCAAGGCAGCCTTCTAGCAACGCTGGAATCTACTTTATGGGAACAAAGCCCTGCCTTGAACCCTCCTCATCCCGCCCTAAAAGGGCCCTCAGAAATTGCCAGAAACGAAATAAGCTGGGAACGCATCAAGCTTTCTGTGGCTGCACCAGACTATTTGTGGACACCAAGTGCAGAAGACAATCAGCAGCGGGTAGATGCGCAGCGCGACAGGGCGAAGATTTATCAAGGGGCTTCTGCGTACATACACCCCTACTATTTGCTAGATGCTTGCAATAAGGCCCTCATGCGCATGTTTATTCTGCCCGCCTGGATTCACGTAGGTAGCAAGCTTACCATTAGGCATCCCATACGTGTCGGACAGGACATTACTGTTTGCACAGTGCCCACTGAAAAATGGGAGAAAAAAGGCCATCAATTTATACGTTTGTCCATCGCAATGATTGTCCAAGGAAACATTGCAGCCGAAACATCTCACACTGCAATATTCAAAATCGCAGAGTGAAAGAGCGCATCGCTCCTGCTTCATTCCAGCTCTTTTGATTCCATCAATACAGCGCCTGCAAAGTAACCTGCTCAAGGATAGTTGTCTGGAAACTGTTATCCAATGCTGCAATTAATGATAGTCTCCTACGCAGTTAACAATAGAAGCTGACTTAACATGAATTATTTGAGAAACATCTGCACCCTATTTGGCTCTGTCTTACTGACAGTAAGCCTTACCTCAGGCTATCTTTTCGCCGATGACTTAAGTGAGAAAATTCTCACATTGCGTGAGCGGGCAGTTGTCGAAAATGAAATTCTAGAGGAACGTTTAGATAGCTTGGTGCCACAGTTAATGAAACGCGAAGGCATAGATGCATGGGTAATCATTGCGCGGGAATACAACGAAGATCCTGTTCTAAAAACGATGCTACCTGCAACCTGGCTCAATGCACGGAGACGAACTGTGTTAATGTTCATCGATCATGGTGACTCCCGCGGAGTCGAGAGGCTCGCAGTAGCTCGCTATGCTGTAGGCGAACTCTTTCCAGCAGCATGGGATCCGGAAGAGCAGCCAGACCAGTATCAACGCATCGCCCAACTTTTGACGGAGTTTAATCCTAGCAAAATAGCTCTGAACTATTCCGATACCTATGCACTCGCTGATGGCCTAAGCTATTCGGAACAACGGGACTTCAGTGCGGCACTGCCCAGCGATTTACAAAGCAGGATCGTATCTGCTGAAAACCTAGCAGTAGGCTGGCTGGAAACACGAACACCCTCCGAGATGAAAGCTTACAAAGATGTCATGACGATCGCGCATGAGATAATAGCTGAAGGCTTTACAGCCGCAGTTGTTGAGCCCGGAGAGACCACCATCGAAGATCTTAGCTGGTGGTACCGCCAGCGCGTAAACGATCTCGGATTGGACACCTGGTTTCATACGGGAATCGAATTGATGCGCTCTGATGCGTCACATGCCGCTATTGGTGATGACCCAGATCAGCAAGAAGTCTTCCACAAAGGAGATATGATTCACATCGACTTTGGCATTAGCTATCTAGACTTACAGACTGATACGCAACAGAACGCCTACATCTTAAAGGAAGGCGAAACAACGGCGCCGGATTACCTTGTCAGTGCTTTGCACAAAGGCAACGAACTGCAAGACATTCTAACCAACAACTTTCAGGTAGGACGCAGTGGTAACGAGATCCTGCGCCTAACCAGAGAGCAAGCAATTGGCGCTGATATCGGGCCCATCATCTATACACACCCGATCGGCCTGCACGGCCATGCGGCAGGCACCACTATCGGCATGTGGGACAAACAAGACGGCGTACCTGGCACCGGAGACTACCCAATGAACGCCAATACTGCATATTCTATCGAGTTAACGGCGCTCGTAGACGTGCCGGAATGGAGCAGCGCGCCCTTGTCGGTAAAACTTGAGGAAGACGGGTTTTATGACGGGTCGAAATTCGAGTATATTCAGCCTAGACAGACTGAATACCACATTATCCAAGCAGACTGACCAATAACCACAGGACAACGCCATGCCTCTCGATATTACATTTACTCTCAGCGATAGAGATCTGGAAAGGTTCAAGACCATCGTAATTAACGCTAGGTCCACTGTATCCGACCAGCAGGGACAAGCAGACATCGAGAAAGCTGCTTACAAGATTGTCGAAGTGGCAATGAATATGGATCTGCCAGACTTCATTGCTGAACGATTACTTCAGCTCAAAGTACTACTCGACATGCTGAAAGATACAGAGTGGAATTTAGGCGAGGAAGATCGCGAGCGAATCATTAGTGCAATGGCATATTTCGCAGATCCTATCGACCTTATTCCAGATCATATTCCAGGAATTGGATTTCTTGATGACGCGATGTTCGTGGAAATTATAATTCGAGAATTACGCTCCGAAATGTCTGCTTACGCAGAATTCTGCCGCTATCGAGATTCTGAAAGCGCTAGGCTGCAAGAGGCCGGAAAGGATCCGCAGGAGAACAGAGAACAATGGTTAGGCGCAAAGAGAGATGAGCTGCATTCTAAAGTTGCTGCCAACAAGAGTTCAGACGAAGAAGATTTCGTGTTTCACATTCTCTAAGCACTAGCATTCAGGAAATCCTGGACTAGGCGATCTATTTAACGAAGCCTGTGGCCAAACTCGATCGATCCAGCATCTTGCCATTCAAGTAAACCGAAGAAATCGAACGAGTATTGCGAATATCCTCCAAAGGATCCTCGTCCAACACCACGAAATCAGCACTGTACCCGGGCTGCAAAAGACCCAAATCTGCTAACCCCAACCTCTGTGCTGGCTTACTAGTGGCCGCTTGGATTGCCTGCATCGGCGTCATACCCAGTCTTACAAATATTTCCAACTCCCGATGCCCCGTATAACCAAAGAAATGATCGGGAACAGCGCCCGCATCCGTTCCTAATACTATATCGACATTAGCATCGAGCAAGTGCGCAAAGCTGGCACGCAGTTCCATTTCGCGAGCTTCTACTCTACTTGGATTCACTAGTCTCTGACCGCTTTCACCTAAGCGAGCCGCAACAGATTCTGGCAACGAAGCGCGGAGAAACTGATCGCTGCCAATTGCCTCACGTCGTAACTCCCCCAAGCCCATGTTCGGAACAACAAATGCCTTTGCTGCTGCTATTTGCTTCGCTATCTCTGGACCAAGATCCACGCCGATTCTTCCGTGCAAAAACCCAGTAACCCCCGCCTCTAACAAGTCTGGCATATCTTGTGCGTATTGCTGATGGGCATAAATTTCAATGCCGTTCGCAAGCGCTTCATTAGCGATCGCACGATATAATACAGGCGCTAGTTTTCGCTGACTGCCACCACGGTCATCGACCCATATCTTAATAACGGGAATATTCTTCGCTGCAATTTGCCGAACCGATTCTACGGCCTGCTCCACACTATCCACACCATAAAGGATGCGCTGCCCCGTCTGCTGCTCGACCTCAATCGCATGAGCAAGAAACTGATCATTCGGGCCCTGTCCCGGTGGCGCCATACCTGCGGCAAAGAGAAAACGAGCAGCTGAAAATTCACCACTAAGCTGAGCCTGCTGCACCTCAAAGGCTAAGCCATCCGGATCACTACCCGCTGAAAATACAGCCGAGAACCCATAGTAGGCATAACGCTGCAGATGATCGATGAGGTTCTCACGATTGTAGTTTTGCGCGCCCCAACTAGTGTGTCCTTCGTAACCCAAGTGTGCGTGGCTATCTATCAACGCTGGGATGACTGTCTTGCCACTTAGGTCGATCACATCTACGCTCAAGCTAGGCTCGATCTCAGATCGGGGGCCAACGGCTACGATGCTACCGCCCTCGATCAACATAGCCGCCGATTCCAAGACGCTTCCGTCGCCAACAATTACCCTCACGTTATCCAGCAAAAAGCTATCAGCCTCGGCTTGCTGCCCGTAAGCTAACGGAGGAAGAACAAAAGACAGCTCTAGCATCAGTATAAAAACCGCGATCGCAGGCCAGAATTGACTGCCTGCGCTATTTCGCTTGCCGCACCCTCCAAATGACTGCTCTATAGACATTTTCTTGCTCTCTTTTTAGCTCTGAGACTGTTAATCTAGCACCTTTTACAATTTTAGGAATAGGTTGCTGCTTTGGCGCAAGAAACACTGACAAATACGACTTCGCAAACACTGCTCAGCGAAGCTGATGCTCTGGCGCTGGTCTCGAGGACAGACACAGCAGCTCTTGCCAGTGAAGCGAGGGCTTTGTGCGATAGTGCTCATGGCAATATCATTACTTATTCCAAGAAAGTATTCATACCCCTAACGCACCTCTGTCGCGACGTCTGCCACTACTGCACCTTCGCACGCACGCCCAAGCGAATCGACCAAGCCTATATGAGCGTTGAGCAGGTTCTTGATCTCTGCCACCAAGGTGCTATCGAAGGCTGCCAGGAGGCGCTATTCACCTTGGGTGAAAAACCAGAGCTTCGTTACAAAGCGGCTCGCGAGGCACTTACCGAATTAGGCTTCGAATCAACCATCGACTATGTGACTGAAGTAGCTGGTGCCGTCTTGAGGGAAACAGGTCTGATACCACACATCAATGCTGGCAACATGACGAGGGCCGAGATCGACAAGCTTCGCCAAGTCAGCGCGTCCATGGGAATCATGTTGGAGTCAGCCTCTTCCCGACTCTGCGAAAAAGGTATGCCCCACTATGGCTCTCCAGACAAAGACCCTGCCACTAGGCTAGAGACTATTGAACTCGCAGGCCAAGCAGGCGTGCCTTTTACATCAGGAATTCTGATCGGCATTGGAGAAACTCGTCTAGAAAGAATTGAATCTCTACTTGCGATGCGCAGCGCACATCAAAGACACGGCCATCTACAAGAAGTCATCGTGCAAAATTTCCGCGCGAAAGAAAACACCAAGATGGCACAGGCGCCAGAGCCCGACCTCAATGAACTCGTCTGGACTCTAGCCGTAGCGAGACTTATCTTCGGCGCACAGATGAACATCCAAGCACCTCCAAACCTAAGTCCGGGCGTGCTTCCACAATTGGTCAATGCAGGCATCAACGATTGGGGCGGCGTCTCTCCGCTTACGCCCGATCATGTTAATCCAGAGGCACCGTGGCCTCATCTCGAAAATTTAGCCAGAGAGACCGCCGCTGCAGGTAAATTCCTAGATCAGCGGCTAACTATCTACCCAGAGTTTGCCCGTGACCCAGATAAGTGGCTAGATGAAAAACTGAAATTCCCCATATTAAAGCAGAGCGATAGTTGCGGATTTGCTAAAAGAGACAACTGGACACCAGGTGCCACCGAGCCTATTCCGCAGCTTGATAATGCATTGCTTAAAAGCCTTGTCTCGACTGATCGAGTATCGAGTGATGTTCAAAGAATCGTCGCTGCCTGTGAAGCACAGCAAGAACTTTCAATTGAAGATGTGAGCCGCCTGTTTGAGAGCCGCGGCGCCGACTTCAGCTACATAACACAACAAGCCAATCGACTAAGACAAGAGTGCAATGGCGACACAGTAAGCTTCGTCGTGAATCGAAACATTAACTACACCAATGTCTGTTATTTCAAATGCCAGTTCTGCGCCTTCTCCAAAGGCAAGATGAGTGAGAACCTACGCGGCCGTCCCTATGACATAAGCGCAGAAGAAATCGCGCGGCGCACTCGCGAAGCTTGGGACAGAGGCGCAACCGAGGTCTGCATGCAGGGCGGTATTCATCCCGACTACACTGGCCAGACCTATCTCGATATTATTGAGACAGTCAGACACGCTGCTAAAGATATGCATATCCATGCCTTCTCGCCTCTGGAAGTTTGGCAAGGGGCAAGCACACTCGGTATCACTCTCGAAGAATTTCTCAAGAAATTAATGGCGGCTGGCCTGAACACCCTGCCCGGCACAGCAGCAGAAGTGTTAGACGATGAAGTTAGAGAAGTACTCTGCGCAGACAAATTAAACTCCGAAGAATGGCTGGAAGTAATGGAGACTGCCCACAAGGTCGGATTCAGGACAACCGCAACCATCATGTATGGCCACATTGACCGGCCTAAGCACTGGGCCAATCATTTGTTGCGAATTCGCGCCCTACAGAAGCGAACCGGTGGCTTTACCGAATTCGTCCCTCTACCCTACGTACACATGGAGGCCCCTATGTATCTTAAAGGCCTTTCACGTCGCGGCCCCAGCTTCCGCGAGGCAGTTTTAATGCACGCCGTAGCCCGGTTGGTTTTCCACGGACAGATCGATAACATTCAAGCTTCTTGGGTGAAAATGGGCTTGGATGGAGTAGCTGCCTGCCTAAACGCGGGGGCCAACGATTTAGGGGGCACGTTAATGAATGAAAGCATCACTCGAGCCGCCGGCGCCAGCTATGGACAGGAATGGACTCCACAGGCAATTGAAGACACAATTCGTAACATGGACCGACTGCCTCGTATGCGCAATACACTGTATGCTAGCGCCCCGAAAGAGCGCTACCAAAGCGCTCGCCGCGCACAAGAATTAAGCGAAATTGAGAACAATTCAGCTAACAAGAAACAACGGACTAAGAAACTGGAAAACCTAGCACAGGCAATCTAGCTAGTTCTCGATTATTAACACAGCGTAAATAACCATTAACATTAATCCAAATCCGCCACGAAGTCGTATTCGATAGTCGGTACGCCAATCAGGAAAACGTAAACTCAGAATGAAAATTGCTATTACTGGTGCCAACAGCAGTGTTGGACTGAACCTATTGAATCACATTGTCTCCTCGACAGATATTAACGTTATCGCCGGTGTTCGCTCTGACCGCGCGATGCAATCATTGCCGAGTTCGCCACAGGTAGACCCGCGCATCATCTCCTACCAGGATCCTGCCCAATTGGCAGCAGCCTTAGAGGGCGCAGACTGCATCGTGCATCTTGCTGGAATCCTCATTGAGGATAAAAATACCAGCTATACCAGCGCGAATATCGACGCCACAGCAGCTGTCGTAAAAGCGGCTCAACAGCTGAACGCGAAACACATAGTTTTTATCAGCGTAGTCGGCGCTAGTGCAAATTCTAGCAACGCCTATTTCAGATCCAAGGGTTTAGCCGAAGAACTCGTTAAGAATTCTGGCCTTCCGGCCAGCGTCATTCGTACACCTATTTTGCTTGGCCCTAATACTGCGGGTGCCAGCTCTATGATTGGCGCAGCCTCTCAGGCTAAGACAAAAATTCTCGGTGGTGGTAAATACTCCATGCGACCTCTAGACATCGACGATCTGAATCAAGCTATCCTGAACTGCTGTAATGGCGACTCCCTCGAGGCGAAATTATACGAACTAGTAGGACCAGAGCCGATCGCCTACCGCGACCTCATCCAGAAGACAGCAGCGATGATGAATAACGAAGTTGAAGTCGGGTCTGTCCCGATTGCAATAGCCAAATTGGTAGCTGCAATAAGCTCTCGAATCAAAGGTGGTGGCATCACCCCCACAGTAATCGATGTGATTACAATGGACGAAGTAGTAGATAGTAATGCAGACGGCGAGCTAAACATCACCCTCACACCACTACAAAACACTCTGGAAAAAATCTTGGAGCATAAGAAAAACAAATGAGCGAAGAAACCGAAAACAACCCAGAAGCAACAGCAGAAGTCGAAGTAGAAATGGCTCCTGCCAAGAAAAAGCCCAGCCCAATCGGCCGCGTAATTTTTCTTATCCTTACCGCACTCTGCTTCGCCTACCTTTACTACAGGCTAAATGGCGCTGCTGCTCGAGAAGGGCTGAGCCTCGTCGAATACATGACGCAAGTATTCTCTACGGTAGATTGGATTCCGTGGTTAGGACTAATGATTTGCTACTCACTGTTCTACTTCGCAATAGACACTCTAGTAGTCACAAAAGCACTGAACTGGTTTGTAGCTGATATCAAATACAAAGACATCATGCCAATCCGCGCCAGCGCCTACATCATTTCAATATTCAACGAGCAGATCGGCAAGGGCGCGATGGCCTATTATCTGAACAAACGCGACCAGATCCCCGGCTGGGAAGTGGGCTCGGTAATGCTCTTTATTATGTTCTGTGAAATATACTACCTGCTCGTTTGGGCAACTATCGGTTTTGCAGTCAGCGGCAGCTCACTCCCCGAAGTATTCGGCCTGGTACCTTACATTGCCGCCGTTGCTACTGTTTTCTTGATCCTTTGGATTGCCTACTTTCGTGGAGCGATTCTCCCGAACAACAAATTTCGTGAGCGGGCAGTATTGAGCGCCTTTCGCCAAGCCAAGCCTTGGCACTACGGAGCCTTCTTCCTATTGCGCTCCCCTGCCCTGTTGGCTGCCATTGTTGTTTACACCGTGGCTCTCAACTTGTTTGGCGTGGAAGCATCACTAATGACTCTGCTACCGTTCTTACCAGTTATTTTCTTCGCAGCCGCCGTCCCTACGCCTATGCGTGCAGCAGCAATAACCTTCTGGGTCATCTTGTTCCCTGAGAACGAAGGGCAGATGGCAGCATTCGGTTTCGTCCAGCACAATTTCTTCATACTATTTAATGCTGCTATCGGACTCGTATTCTGGCGTAAAGCCCAACGAGACTTGTTCGGCAAGTAATGGCCAACCTGCTTACCGCTATACGCCTGCTACTGGTTATTCCAGTAGCTATGGCGATAGCGAATGCATCATTATTCACGAGCTGGTTACTACTGGCACTAGTTGTCGTTGCCATAGCAAGTGACTATTTTGATGGAAAGGTAGCCCGCGCATTTAAAACTGCTTCTGCCCGCGGCATGTTATTCGATCACGGCACGGACTTTATCTTCGTAACAACGGCGCTGTTCGCGCTCTCTACTGTCGGTCTATCCAGCGTGCTGTTACCGATATTGATCGTCGTTGCCTTTTCGCAGTACGTGTTAGACTCCTACTATCTATTCAAACAAAAGCAACTGCGAATGAGTTTCCTAGGGCGCTGGAATGGTGTTCTCTACTTCGTACCTATTGTGTTAGTCGCAAGCTCGAGGCTCCCTGTACTCGAACAAGCGCAGGATGCTTTCAATTTGATAATTGTCTACTTCAATTACGCGCTAACTGTTTCTACCCTCGCCTCAATTGTTGATCGCGGCATTGCTCCACTGCTACAGAAAGACAAATAGAGCACCATCACAGGCACAATGAAAAACAAACCTCTTCCAAGCCTACCTATAATTCTTACCCTACTTTTTGCTGTGTTTACCTTCTCGGTTTCTGCCCAAAGTACCGAATCAGAACTACTCCAATCGTTGTTTCAATCTATAGATGAAAGATTAGAATATATGGACGATGTAGCGCTGTTCAAAGCACAGAATAAAATACCCATCGAGGATGTTGAGCGCGAGAAGATTGTTTTATCTGATGCTGAACAGCTTGCAGCAAGCCATGGAATGGACCCAGTTTCGATTGAGAACTTTTTCATTACACAGATTAATGCAGCGAAGGCCATTCAGTATCGCTACAGAGCTGAACTACTGACCCGCGAGGCATCCCACCCAATCATAGATCTGCAGTCGGATATACGTCCTGCGCTAGATCGACTGGGCAACGACATCGTCACACTCCTCGCCACACTTTTACAAAGTGGGTTACCAATAGGTGAGGAGAGCCGCGAACGCTTCATGGAAGCGCTACAGAACCCGCTTCTCGCCGACTCAGAAAGGGAAGCTCTTTTCAATGCCCTTCTGGAAGTACGACTTAGCCCTTAAGGGCACGCTGTATTGAACAATTGTGCGCGGCAAGGCACACTTAGCTCTCCTTGCCTGCCGAATTCAGCATCAGGGTTAGTAATATCCTAGATCGACCGTATAAAAACAATTATAGCCAGAGGTCAAAACAATGCCATTCGACATAACAATAACCCTCAGCGATGGAGACTTGGAAAAATTCCAGGAAAGCATCGATAAGGGCAAGCTAGTTGTCAACGATCAGGAAAATGCCAAAGCAATCGAGCAGAAGGCTTCCGAGCTTATCGAACTCGCTACCGGCGGTGACTTACCGCAGTTCGTGCATGACAGAATTCTCAAGTTGCAAATTCTGTTGAACATGATCCGAGATGATGAATGGAAGCTTACTGATCAAGAGGCGCAGAGTATTCGCGGAGCACTCTACTACTTCGTCGACCCGGACGATTTGATTCCAGACCATATTCCGGGAATTGGATTCCTAGACGATGCCATGTACGCAGAGATCATTGTTCAAGAACTCAAAACTGAGATAAAAATGTATCAGGAATTTTGTCAATTTCGAATCTCAGAGGAGAACCGACAAAGAAGCAAAGGCATAGACCCTCATGTCGGCCGTGAAGACTGGATCTCCGAAAAGCGCGCAGTGCTTCACGCACGCATGCGTGAGCGTCGCACTCTACGCACCGGAGGCCGAGGCCTGCGTATGCGGATCTTTTAGTTAGCTGGAGCTATCCTTGAATAAAAATACTGCCATCTTTGCACTGGGTTTTGCATCACTGCTTTGCTCATTCCATTCATCAGCACTCGCACAACAATCCGTCGTTCCCATCGATAGCGCGGTACGAAATTCATTCGAAGCAATCTCTTCCGACCCACGCGTCACTGCAGGGCTAGCTAGGATAGAAGCTAGAGAAACGGAAATGGTTCGGGAACAATTCCGATTAACCGAGATCCCCGCTCCTCCATTCAAGGAGGAAGTACGGGCTGCTTACTACCTGACTTTGATGCAGGAAAGAGGCCTAGAAGACGCATATATCGACAGTGAGGGTAACGCAATTGGGATTCGTCGCGGCAATGGCGACGGACCAACACTCTTAATAGCCGCCCACCTAGACACGGTATTTCCGGAAGGCGTAGACACCAGCATCGAACTACGCGGGGGCCGCTACTATGCCCCTGGCATTGGTGACGACACTCGCGGCCTCGCGGCTATGCTTTCCATTATAGAGACTCTGAATGATTCCGGGATTCAGACCCATGGCGATATCATGTTCGCCGCAAACGTCGGCGAAGAAGGCAGAGGTGATTTGCGCGGCATCAAAGCAATTTTCCGAGATCACCCAGAGATAGATGGCTTTATCTCTATCGATGGCGTTCGTCTTAGACGCATCACCACAGGAGGCACAGGCAGCCGACGCTTCGAGTTTCGATTCAGCGGGCCCGGCGGACACTCTTTCGGCGCCTTTGGCCTAGCGAGCGCGATACACGCCATGGGCAGAGCTATTAACAAGATAGCCGACTTTGAAACCCCCAGTTTCCCCAAGACTACATTCACTGTTGGAACTGTTGCGGGCGGAACATCGGTCAATTCAATCGCCGCAGATGCAGTGTTCGCCCTCGATATGCGATCCAACGATCGAGAACAGTTGGCACTCTTAGAAGAACGCACCAAGGCGGCAGCCTTAGAAGCTGTGGCTGAAGAGAATGCACGCTGGAACAACGGTGAGATTAGCGTGGACTTTGTTTTGATCGGAGACCGACCGGTAGGACGAACTGCTACCGAAGACTCATTGGTGCAGGCCGCCGCCCTAGCCTTCGATGAAGTTGGTATAGAGCTACAACAACTCGGCATCTCCAGCACCGATTCCAATGTTCCCATGTCACTGGGAATTCCAGCTATAACCATCGCCGGTGGCGGTAATGGTGGTGGAGCACACTCCCCGGACGAATGGTTTGTTCCGACAAATTCTCATGAGGGGCCTCAGACTTCGTTTCTCATCGCCTTAGCCATGGTAGGAATCCAAGGCATCAACACCGGCCTCCTTGAACAACACAGTCGCTAATAGCGCTCCTAGCAACCAAACAAAAGAAAGTGCGAATTCGCACTTTCTTATGCCGCTCAATCTACCGAGGGTTCGACTGTTAGTGTTGCATCTTGTGCAGGATTCTTCTCACCCTTCTCACCCTTCTCTGTCTTTTCGGTCAATGCTGACTTCCCAAAACTGAGCGGGTATTGCTGATAGAAGCGATAGAAGCTCTTCAGACTAAACTCGTTCAACACCTTTTGACTATAACCTCTGCGCCTGTTTCGAAACTCATCGTAGTCCCTATAACGCAGTGCATGTAAACAATGTTTACAGACAACGAGATCGTGTTCTGAGAGCAAAACTTCACCATTGCTGCGAATCTTAAGCAATTTGTAATCGTCTGAAATCTTTGTAGTTGCAAGATATTCCAGCGCTGGATGCTCTGCCATCTGGGCTTCCAACTGCGTACACCACGCTAGATGATAGGTAGGGTACTCTCTATGATTTTTATACCAAAGCTCGTCAGGGATATAGGCCAGCACTCTGCTATTCTTGATCGCTAAGGTCTTATCCGGCAGCACTCTCAGGCCATCAGCCTTCAGTAACATACCTGGGTTTTCCAATGCCGAACGTTCCGCGCCAGTTAGATGAACAGCTGGATCGAACAACTCGAAATAACCGAATTCTTCTGTACCAATGTTCTCTCGAAGCTCGTTAAAGGGCTGAAAATCTCTGAAGTCTGGTAATTTCACGCGACTCTATTCCTAGCGGATTTCTTCTAGAATCGTGGAGAGACGCGTCTCAGCATCGGTAACCACAACAAACTCTACACGACGCGATCGCTCAGCATCCTCGCGGCCATCCTCTTGCAAAATTAATTGCGAGGAAGAAAGGCCATTCGCAGTCATATGCTCACGCAGCCAAGATTTTTCATGCGCAACGGCATCGAGCGCAAATAGAAATCCCAAGGTTGTGCGGGTACGTTCCTGGGAAAGTGCCATGTTTCGCATATAGGCTTCGTCGCTATTTGCAGCAAAAGACCAAGAGCTAGAAGTATGCCCCTCGATTCGCAATTCGAGAATGTCATCACGGTATTCATCAGACGTAAGAATCGCCGTATAACGTGGAAAGAAGTCACTGAGTATCGTCGAGAATTCAGCCTTAAGGTCAGACTCGCCCTCCTCGAACAGCAAACTGGTATTTGTAAAACGAAACTTTAGATCTTCCCCTAACTCTGCTCCCCACAGCGGCAGATCATCGTCGAACTCAGCGAGTAGATCTGTATACAGCTCTTCACGAAGATCTTCATACAGGACAACCACCCGTTCAATCTCATCATTCTTACGCTCAACAATAACAAGATACATAACGGAAATGAGCAGAAACAGCATCATCAGACCGCTCATCAGATCGCTGACTGCGATCCAATGCTCTTCAGATTCTTGTTCTACTTCAGCACTTAGCATAACGGCCTATTTCGATGTTTGTGGGCGCTTGCCCGATTGCTGCTCAGCCATCAACAATAATTCACGAAGCCTGTCGGTTAGTGGCACATAGTCGTTCACAAACTTCTCCGATAGCGCTGTCAATTGATACCCGAAGGTCTGCAACGCCGCGGTTAACTCTTTCTCCATAGACTGATCGAGTATTTGCATCTGCTTCTCGGTTTTTTCTGTCATCGCCTCGACGTGCTCGGCGAGACCCGAGTGCGCCTGATTTACCGAATTCGCTAAACTCTGTGTTACCTGCTCTACAGTGCCAGAAATATCTCGCGCCGCTGCTGCCAGTACTTGGGTCAGGCTTTCATTATTCTGCTCTATACTCGAACTCAACTTCACTGTCAGCTCAGACACATAGTCACCAAGCGCAGGCAAGCCTTCCGATGCCTGACCGACTAAACCAGACAATCCAGAAAGGTACCCTTCTAAGTTCGATGTCTGCTGTTCTAGACCACTCAACAAATTGCCTAAAGACTCCGCCACCTTGTTGAAATTTTGCGAATGCACCATCATCTGCTCATAAGAATGGCTTGCGTGTTTAATTACCTCGATACTCGCTTCCTGGGCTCGTAGCATATCGTCCAACTGACTCGAATAACTTTGCTGCCACTGCAACAGATGACCTAATGATTCGTTAAATTTTTGGAAATTTTCACCATATTGAACTTCGATACGACTATTAAATTCCGTCATTACTTTGGCGAGAGCAGTTGTCAACGCATCGGTATTCGCTGTTACCATCTGCTCTTGATAAGAGCGCGTAGACGCTAATAAGGCCTGACTGTCGGCCCGGCTTTCCTCACGAAGCTGTTCGAGATTTGAGTTGAGCGTGCTGATGGTGTTGTTAAGATCGGTGACCGTAGCTGGCTTTTCAACGCTATCGGAGTCAGTCCTGATCGAGGTCAGGGTATTGCGCAGCCTTATGCTCAAGGCCCCCAATATCCCCACGATAGATGACCATACCGCCACACCCAAGCCGTCGATCATTATTGGGACGCTGGCCTCTATAGCTGCGCTATCGAAGCGCATCAAGCCAAACGCGATACCTAAGAAAGTCCCGAAGATGCCGAAGCTGGTCAATATTGCAGGCGCATTGCGCACGGTCTGCGGTGAATAACTAGGTCCGTGAAAGTAGACAACAAGCAAGAGCATGAAGCCTATTAGGCCCCAGGTTACAGAACTCAAATCATACAATTCAGTCATTCTCTCTCACCTAACAAACTCGTCTCATAACTATCTGCCGCCGTTATTTTTCCAATTCACTCCCGAATTCTAACATCCGACAAAAAACCCGCTGCGAAGCGGGTCTCAATGTTTTATGGAATCAGATATTCCACTTAAATTTGATCGCGCTATTCTGCCTCCGCTCCCTTGCGCAGATGACCGTAAATGAGCTCCTCTGTAAATTCAACACATTTGAATTCAAGTATCTGCATATTCTCATCCACTCTTCGGTAAAGCGGAAACCGTAAAGTCCATGCCTCGGTATACACATTGGGATCCTCTAACGTTGCCTCGTAGATGAGGGTATTTGGTCCCAGATGCGTGTAACGCTCGGTGACTCGCAGCGCGTCACTGTGATGATTTCCTGCATGATCCAACCATGTATCAGGCACCTGATCAGTCACATCAATGACGAGGCTATCGCCTTCGAAATGCCCTCGAGAATGGCCCATCCAACTAAATATCGGAGCCTCGAAATCAGGGCGATTCATATACACAATACGACTTGCGCTAGCAAACTCATATGCCATTACAACATGCTCTGGAGACTGAATAATTTGAAAGGGAAACGGCAGGTAGTTCGCTCTAGGCACACCCGGCATATAACATTTCACTATCGGATCTAAGGACAACCATTCTGCCTTATTTTCCAGCTGTTTGGTGCGAGCATCCGCGGTATAAGGGATATTCCCCCCCTCTACGACGCCCAATCCGGCAGGAATTGCTCCTATCGCCCCTAACTCTGCGAGTGGGCCGAAATCTGCTGCATGGGGCTCTACGTTCCAATGCGCACTACCGATTGCCTGCCAGATACCATTAAAGTCCGGCTTTCCATCAGCGGTTTTTGGGACAAAGTCACTCTCTGCTGCCACGCTGGCAACGCTCAACGCTGCCAAGATCGGCGCAACTAGCAGCCCCAAAAAGCGAGACCTTAAGGCATTTTTTAGCGGATAGTTCGTCATTAGTGGCTCCCCTATTCTTATTTTTAACTACCATATCACTTTCAGCAGAACAGCCAAATTCTAAATAACATCCAATACGGTGAGCACGAGAATTTCATATTGACAGAAGCACCATGCTGCACTGAGTATTCAACATCAGAATCATACTGCTCACTAAGCAATTTTGCTGCAAGGTTGGACAAACTGGAAACACTAGCCAGACTGGAAGAAACTGCGCTCAGCGTATTGATGCGGGAATCAGGGATAGCCTTTTTCGGCTCTCTAATCCTGCATTCACTCGCTATGGCCTTCGTCGTGGGGATAAACTTCGCGATAGCATTTCGACTCATTGGCTTCGCACCCCGTATAAAAATAGCAGCCCTCAGTCGTTTCTATCTAATACACTGGTACGCTGCAGCTCTGATCTTCATCTCCGGAACTGCTTTGTTGTTAGCCTATCCAGCCAAGGCGCTTACCAATCCAGTGTTCTATATAAAGCTTTGCGCAGTAGTAATTGGCCTGCTGATAAGCAAGCGCATTCAAAATACCTTTGCATATAAACCTGATGTATTGGTTGATAGCTCCTCCATCAAACTCGCTTATCTATCTATAGCGCTATGGGCAATCACCTTGACCGCTGGACGATTCTTAGCCTACACCTACAGCATCCTTCTCGCCTCGCGCTTTTACTGAGTGACCATGATTGATTTCCTACTCAACTTCTCGCAAGCCACCGGCATATATGCCTTCATGAATTCCGCTTGGGGCTGGCCAATAGCCGAGTCCTTACATTTCTTTGGACTCTGCTTACTAATCGGTACCGTCGGCTTATTTGATCTTCGCATGATGGGTTTCGCGGATGACATTTCACTCTCACAGCTGCATCGATTAATACCGATCGGAGTGGCTGGTTATTTAGTAAATGTAATCACCGGCACGATGTTCTTGAGCACTGCTCCAGATCAATACCTCTTCAATCCCGCAGTACAGTCGAAATTATTCTTCATGCTGATCGCCGGCATCAATATGATGTTTTTCTATGGAACTACCGCCGCTGCAGTTAAATCCGGAGCCAAGGCTTCACCCATAATTTTAAGGGCCAAGATCATGGGGGGCATTTCCCTCTTCTGCTGGTGTGCTGTAATCATTTGCGGCCGACTTATAACCTACTACCGCCCTCCCTATCATTGGTGTCTATGGTGCTAGTAGTCACTTAAGTGCGCGTTGCAATTGAATTCCCGCCTGATCTGAATTAGTCTTCCTGCCCTTGCCAAACGTTACATATTTGCTCTCACAGCAGATCTATAAAACCGCACTCACCGTAGTTTAAATATCAACCTCAGAATGGCCCAAAATGAAACTTCGATCAGAACATTCCATCGGTATATTTCATATCCGCATCAACTGGTTATTCGCAGTCTGCGTGCTTATGACAGCTACCGCCTTTGGCCGACTCGGCTTGTGGCAACTAGATCGAGCTGCGGAAAAAGTCGAAGCGCAGGCCGCCCTCGTAGTCGAGTCGAGTCTGAATGCCGCTCCTATCGAAAGCATTCCTAATGGGCACTTACATCGCGCAAACCCAGAACTACAGAACCGTCATGTCTCATTGAAGGGTGAATTCGTGAATGACCGCACTATCCTGCTATTGGCGGAATTCTTTCAGGGAATGATTGGCTACGGCGTGGTGACGCCATTTCGGCTAGAAAGCAATGATCAACTTGTTTTGGTCAACCGAGGCTGGACCACGGGTATCCTGCCGCCGGATACCCCGCCGAATCTGCGTCCTGTATCCGGTCCGGTAGAGATTACCGGACAGATCTACGTGCCGGCGGAAAATGAGCGGATACTCGCCAGCCAAATTGATGCATCTGTGTGGCCTCTGCGCATGCGCAGCCTCGAAATCGATGTAATTACCGATATCATCGATGAACCGTTGTTTCCCTTTGAGATCCGACTAACCGAGGAGCAAGACGGCGTACTGGTCCGTCACTGGCCTGCCGTGAATGCCGATGTGAACCAGAACTTATCCTATTCAGTTCAATGGTTTAGCCTCGCTTTATTAGTTCTTTTCGCAAGTTTACTTGCCAGTAGTAACCTCTGGGCACTACTGCGCGGAAAGTAGCTTTATAGCTACTATTCTTACCCGCTTAGCCGTGAAACTGACTAATTTCAGAATACTCCGAAAATTGCTCAGTTTTCAGCCGACTAGCAGCCTCGAGCCGACGATTATTCGGTCTATTTACCCCCAGAAGAATTCAATTTTTAGCTGAATAATGCTAATCTTTGCTGGTTAATTAGTAAGCACCGAATTCCATTTTTTTTATCACTAGATTTACGATCAAACGAGCTATGAGGAGTAGCATAATATGCGAATAATTTCCGCAAAATCACTGCTGAGCGGTATGGCAGTAGCAGCAGCAATGTCCATACCGGGTGTATCGCTAGCACAATCGAGCGAAGTTACATTCCATAAGGATATTGAGCCAATTCTGCAGCGCAGCTGCCAGAACTGTCACCGAGCAGGGGGCGCAGGCCCAATGCCACTAGTGACTTATGATCAAGTCGCGCCATTTGCCGGTCTGATCGAATACAAGACAGCCCTACGCGACCGCGCGGGCGCTATGCCTCCTTGGTACATGGAGAAGGACATCGGTATTCAAGAATACAAAGATGATCCATCGCTAAGTGACGAAGAGCTTGCACTGATCTCTACCTGGGCTCGCAGCGGCACACCAAAAGGCGCCGAAGCTGATGCTCCTGAAGCCTTGGTCTTTGATGACAGCATGAAGTGGAAGGCCGGTGAGCCCGATCTAGTTGTTGTAATGAACGATGTTACAAAACTAGCGGGCACGCCTGACTGGTGGGGTGAGATTGATTACATTCCTACAGGCTTAGAAGAAGACCGCTATGTGAAATCTGTCGAAGTCGTGGAAGTTAACGATGTTGACAACCAAGCCGGCACTGGCAGAGATACTGTTGGTGGGGCGTACATTTTCCACCACATGATCTGGGGTACAGCGATTCTTGACGAAAATGGCGAACGTGGCTCTGGCATCAATATCCCATGGCCTGTCCATGAAGTTGGCAGAAATGCTGACATCTTCGACCAAGATGCGGGCCGCCTCCTGAAGGCTGGATCGTCCATTGTTTCCGACTCCGTGCATATGCACTCTAACGGTCGCGATACGACTGCTCATATGGAAGTGGGTTTTCGATTCCATCCCAAAGGTTATGAGCCTAAGTATCAAAATGCTTTCATCGGTCTAGGTAACGGCGTAGACATCAGCATTACTGGTAACGAGAAAGATCAAGAGCTTCACGCCTACACTGTGCTTAACCAGCACACTAAGGTCGTTTCCTTCGAACCACACTTGCACGCCCCGGGCGAGCGCATGTGTCTTGAAGCGATTTGGGGCTATACAGTAGAGACTCTTTCTTGTGTTGGCTATGACCACAACTGGGTACGTGGCTATCCTTACGCAGAAAACGCAGCACCACTTCTGCCTAAAGGCACTATCCTGCACATCGTTGGTTACATGAACAACACAGAGACTAACCCGAACGTTCCTGATCCACGTAACTGGCAGGGTTCTGGTAACCGCTCCGTAACGAACATGTTCATCGATTTGGGCATACGCGTTACATTGTCTGATGATCAATTCTTCGAAGCTATGGAAGATAGACGTCAGGCACTCGATTTGGGGCCGAACGATCACGTGATCGGCTGCCCTCTTTGCTTGGCACCTCTAGTAGCTCCTGTCGCTGAAGCTGAAAGCGAAGATGCAAACGACGTCGCTGGTAATTAATTGAGGTTGTACTAGAAACATGAGCAAGCTAACTAGTAAAGCAATCAGCAGAGCTCACACTCTGCTGATTGCAGTTTTTTTATTAGGCACTTCTAGTGCTGTTGTCGCCGATACATTTCAGTACGGACAACACATTGAACCAGCCTACGAAGGATGGCGCCCGAATGCGGATGGTACATTCAGTTTCATGTTTGGTTACATGAATGAGAACTGGACAGAACAACCGGATGTGGACGTTGGAGACAATAACTTCTTCTCTCCAGGGGAAGCCGATCGGGGTCAACCTACTCATTTCCTGCCGCGCAGAAACCGCTTCACCTTTGAAGTCGTCGTTCCTGCCGATTGGGGTGAGCGCGAATTGGTTTGGACGCTAAATGTTAACGGTATCGAACGCAAAGCGTATGCAACCATGAAGGCCGATTATCTCGTCGATAACATGGTCATCGCTTCGGAAACAGGCTCCTTAGGCGCTGGCACGAGCAGCCCAGAATCCCGAGCTAATATCGCACCCTCCGTAACAATTCAGGGCGATGATATACGTACCGCACGAGTTGGCGAAGAGATTAGCTTCGTTACTCAAGTAATAGATGACGGTCTTCCAGTATCTCGACGGGAGAGCAGCATCGAGGAAGGCGCTCTAAAACGTCGCATGATGCGACCTCCTACACGAATCACTGTTGGCAAGGTAAACGGTTTGTTCTTATCTTGGAACAAGTACCGCGGGCCAGGCAATGTGACTTTTGATCCACCAATGCCGAAGCCTTGGGAAGACACGCGAACTTCAGCAAATTCGCCTTGGGGTGCACTTTGGTTGCCACCTGAGGTGCCAGAGGACGGCTTATACGAGGTCACGGCGACTTTCGATGAGCCCGGCACATATATACTCTGGGGTCGCGCAGATGATGGCGGCCTTTATCACGACGGCTACATCACAGTAAATGTTAGCGAATAGACAATAAAAGGGGAACGTATGCCCATTGATGCTCTGCAAATCCAGCAGGCAGAAACTCATACCTTGGCACGAAAGGCATGAGGGGGCCGTTCCAAGCATTAGATAATTACTTATTGAACTTAGGGGACACAATGACTAACGTGTCCCCTTTTTATTGTCTAAATTTTAACAAGCTTTCGTGGCAACTAGGTCAATACTGATGTTGCTAGAATTGATCCGGGTCAACATGATGAACTGCTCGAATCATTACTCTTGGACCCAAGAAATAATAACTAACAACAAAAAAATCGTTAGTGGGGAATAGCATGAATCAATATTCAAAGAACAAAATAACATGGCTAGCAGGATTAATTTTCTTCTCAATCCTGGGTACTCAATCGGCTCTCGCACAACTCAGCTACCGCTCCGGCGCTGAGATCGAGCCCGGCTATGAAGGCTGGCGTGAGAACGATAATGGAACGTACAGTCTGATTTTTGGGTACATGAATGAAAACTGGGAGGAACAGCCCGACATCCTGGTTGGCGACAATAACTTTTTTGAACCAGGGACTGCCGATAGAGGCCAGCCTACCCACTTTCTGCCTAGACGAAACAGATTCACATTCGAAGTGGTTGTTCCCTCAGACTGGGGTGACAGAGAGTTAGTCTGGACGATTACTCACAATGGCGAAACTAACAAAGCCTATGGCACATTAACCACCGACTACCTTATAGACAATATGGTGATCGCATCAGAAACCGGATCACTAGGTGCAGGAACTAGCAGCCCAGAGTCCCGCGCAAACGTTGCTCCTGTTGTCAGCGTGCAAGGCGAAACAGTTAACGGCTCTATAATCAGAAATGCAAAAGTTGGCGAAGAAGTCGTGCTGCTGACACACGTTGCCGATGATGGCCTGCCAAAACCTCGTAGCAGCACTGCCACCCGCTCGGAGACTACAGTTCAAGAGCGCATGATGCGGCCACCGCGTCGCACCACTGTTGGCAAGACTAATGGCTTGTTTCTCTCCTGGAATAAATTCAGGGGGCCCGGAGAAGTTAGCTTCGAACCGGCTCAGGTTAAACCTTGGGAAGATACGCGCACCGCAGCTAATTCGCCTTGGGGTGCTCTTTGGGTCCCTCCTCCTATTCCAGATGATGGCATGTACGAAGTGAAGGCGACGTTTTCAGAACCCGGCGAGTACGTTCTATGGGCAAGAGGTGATGACGGAGGTCTTTATCACGATCAGTACGTCACTGTGAATGTAAGCCGCTAGACTTAGCGAGGCTCGGCGGGTAAGTCTAGTGCTTGTCCCGCCTGCCCGTCTTCCAACTTGATCGTGAAAGGTGGATCGTAGCTAGGCTGATCTTGATTGAGGATGATATTAGTAGGTGGCGGCCTAACATAACGAGTATTAGGACCAGCGCTTATAGATTCCAGCACTAGTGCTTCTGCAGCCTTAATCGCCGACGGCGCCTCTGCTTCTGGGCCAAATGAAAAACTAAAACTCCCTCTTATAAGACGATCATTCGTTGCAAGAATTGCCCAATCCGCAGTGTAATAAGTAGCCTTTGTCAGCTCTGGGATAGGCCATAGGAATTTTTCTTGTGTAGTGGGGTCATAACGAAAGTCAATATCCACCCAGTCACGCAATTCATTACGAAGGGTTAATTTAACCAAGCGTACATCGTAAGGAAACATCAACTGAAGCTGGCCAGGGGCTTCGAGCAAGACGCTATCATCTTCAGGCACAGTTTCTGTTTCTATACTTATTCCTGTAATATCTTCAGTTTGAAGAGTCAGGCCGACCTGAGGGGTCTGTGCAGTGGCAGGATGCCATAGCCCTAAACTCAGGAGAGCAATACCTAGTATCTGGAAAGAGTCTGATTTCAATGCTATTCCACTTTTGATCCCGCCATAGCAATACAAACCATTACTACGACAACGAAAAACTGATGACGAAGAGTATCATCGTCGACCATATTTGGGAAATACGACGGCGATATTTAGGCAAGAATTACAGAATATAGAAGGCTAATAATGCACGACATAAATTTAGAAGACATACTTACAAATCTCGAGAATAGCGATTCGAATAGCACGCATTTTAGTGAAAATTGGTCCCAGGGGCGCTCAGCATATGGCGGCTTATCCGCCGCATTTGCAGTCACCGCAATGCGCAAAAAGCTAGCCCAGCCACAAACCATTCGTTCCCTAATGGTTTCCTTTATTGCCCCAGTAGCTCCCGGAGAGGTTCTTGTAGAGGCAAAGCTATTACGCCAGGGTAAAAACGTCACACAGTGCAGCGCAAACGTTGTTTCTGAGGGGCAGATCGCCCTGCAAGCCATGGCTGCATTTGGTAATTCTCGCGAGGCTTTCAAGCCAGATACCCAAGACAATAAAGAATTACCGAATCGAGAGAGCGGCATCGCTTTTAGTGACAATGCTAAACGCCTGCCACATTTCCTACAGTATTTCGATGGCTGCTGGATCGATGGTGGCATTCCATTCTCGGGAAACTACAAACCTTTTTTGAATATGTGGGTACGGCACAAACAAGACGTCTCTCGCTTTCCAATCGAGAAAATAATCGCCTTAGCTGACATTCCTCCTCCGGTGCTGCTCTCCCATTTCGACAAACCTCCGGTGCCTGCCAGCTCGTTGAGCTGGTCTCTCGAATTCATCGAAGCACCAGAAGATATAAAAGGGGAATGGTTCTACATGGAATTCGAGGTGGAAGCCGCCGCCGATGGTTATACACAGCAGTCAGGTAAAATTTACGATGAACTAGGTCGACTGGTTGCTCTCACCAGGCAATGTATGGTCTATTTCGGCTAACGAATACTGAGAGAATATCCAATACAATGCTCTCTAAGCGCGAATATCAGATAGAGAGCGATGCGTGTTTTTGTTAAAATCTAAGCAATGAAGCAGTACAAACGAGGTACGCGGTCGATGAGTTATTACGCATTCAATAGAAAAGCAGGTGTTCTGCTGTTTAGCGCATTGCTTGGGCTGCTAACTACAACCGCGTCATTAGCACAGCATACCCACGGAATTCTTACCCCCGGTGTAACTTTTCCTCCGGATGATTCCGTGCTGACTGAAGCACCGCAGATGATCACCATGAGCTTCAGAGTAGATGTACGGCTGCTTAAATTGGCCCTGTATACTGCAACTGACGAATGGATTAGCATTAACTTCCAATACGACCCTTCACGAATGAGCCACAGCTTTGTTTTGCCCATTCCTGGTGATTTACCCGAGTCTGACTACTATACCGCGCGCTGGTCTGTAACAGATGACAGGCGCGGCCTGGTGAACGGAGAGTTTAAATTCGCCTTTGGCTCAGGTGCAATACCACCGTCCGAGACGATCGAATCTCGAGTAAGCGATAAAGTAGAAGTATTGCCTTCTACCGGCTCCTATCGATATGAAAGACCGACTAATTAGGACTTAGCAAATCTAGGTTGCCCAACGCGATCTAACGAAGCTTGAAGCCCTGGCCAGCGAGGAACTCTTTCATATGTGGTCGAGCCTTTTCAGATAGCAGGGTGGAAACCTGCTCCGTCCAACTAATTCCATGCCCTCCTCCAGTTCTCGTCCGATAGTACTCACGAATATTCTCGTCATATTCGGCAATCGCTTTCTTGTCTCCCTTTTCGTTATAAATTTCTTCCTTCACAATTACAGACAGAGGGAGTCGCGGCTTAACTTCCGGATTTTGGTCGGGGTATCCAAGACAAAGACCGAAGACTGGATAAACACCTTTAGGCAGTTCTAACAATTCAGCCACCTGAGCAGGATCATTTCTAATTCCACCAATGTAACAAATACCGAGCCCAACGGATTCAGCCGCTGCAACCATGCTTTGCGCCATTAACGCGACATCTACAGTCGCAATGATGAAGTGCTCAGTATAATCACCTTCAAATGACTTCTCATACTCGTCACAATAATTGCCCGGGCGCTTCAAGTCGGCGCAGAAGATCATAAACTCCGCAGCAGACTCTACATAGGCTTGACCTCCGGCCAATTTAGCAATGGCGGCACGTGTTTCAGGCTTCTTTATCCTCACAACTGTTGAACCCTGCAAGAAGCTTGACGTAGCTGCCGCTTGGCCAGCAGTAATCAGCTCATTAAACAATTCCGGCTCTATCGTTTGATCGGTGAATTTTCGAATACTACGGTGGGACTTCAGCAAGTCAATCACTGAGCTCATGGGAATACCTATTGTTGAGTTAGAAAATTAGTGAAATGCGCCTGATTAAGAATATTACGGCAATGCCGTTACGATTAATTGGCTGTATCCATCAGATTATCGAGGAACGCGGGCACGATGTCATTGGCTAAGTTAGATTCCGCATTAAAGAGCAGCACCAACCCAATGTTTGCTTCAGGCACGAATGCCATCTCAGAACGGTAGCCTCGCACACCGCCTCCGTGATGAACTACACGCTGACCCTTGTAATCAAACACTCTCCAACCAGTGGCGTAGTAGGCTTTTTCCAATCCCGACCAGCGGTTAAAGTAGTTTCCTCTTGGAGTTGCGATAATGGGTTCGTGTAACTGAGACAGAAAATCAGCAGACAATACTTCTGGAAAGGCGCCAAGATTTGCACGCACCCACATACTCATGTCAAAAATACTCGCGTTGATCCCCGCAGCAGGTGCAGTGGAATAATATGCCGGGTTTGTAGATGTAGTGCGCCAAGCCCCTCTAGATCTTCGGTGCGGTTCCGTTGCTTCATCATTTTCTAAATAAGCTTCCATCCCTACGGAAGCGGTGATCATTCCTAACGGTTTGAATATTTGATCAACAATAAATTTCTCGTAACTTTCCCCGGTACTCTCTTCAACCACATCTCCGATAATGGAAAACACGACATTCTGGTAGCCGTAGCACTCTCCTGGCTTGCACACCGTAGGAATTTTCGAAAAATTGGATTTAATTCGATCGTAGGAAACACCATCATCCAATAAGTTGGAATAGGAGTGGGGCATTAAACCGGTTGAATGACTAACAACATGCTTCAGCGTAATACCACCAGAGGAACTGCGCGTGCCTAGATGCATGCTAGGAAACAAGTCGGTAAGTTTTGTATCCCAAGATTGATAGTGCTGATCAACCAGCAAAGCTGCCGATGCACCTGCGAAAGTTTTCGACATCGAAGCAATGCGAAAAACCGAATCGGTATGAACCGCTTCCCGGGTATCGAGACTCCTGACACCCCAGGTTTGCATATGCATAATCCCCTCTCGGGATACAATTGCCAACGCAACACCAGGAATTTCCTTTCCTCTGGTGGCCGCTTCCATCCATGTAACAAACTTGGAGAGGTCGTAGTTGTAGTCTGCATGCAAGTCAAAATTGTCTGCTGACGCCGGTACAGCGCTGAACATCAGTGCCGCGCACAGACTTCCAAATTTTACTCTATTTGTCTTAATGAATTCGTCCATGTTAATCCAGCAAATAATCACAATGTGACTTTTACCAATTCCTCTCTTCTATTCGCTGGCAGCTTGGGAATTACCTACAGCAACCCAGTTTAACTGTATAAGCAATTGCATAAAACTATTCAAAAAATGCACGCCTTTCGCCTAGTATCTGAATAAGCGTCTACGTACACAAAATTACAGACAAAAAAAACCGACTTAACTCCCATTAAGTCGGCCAAGGGGGGGCACTTTTTAGCTAAAAGACTTATTGATAAAGGCGGCAACTGCTCCCCAACACTGCCGCTCCAATTCTCCGCTACAGAAACAACAGTATTCTGCGCCCCTCACGAATCACCGTCAGAGCTACAATGTTACTGCTGGAATCGATAGCGTCCGCAGATGTCGCCAGATTGAATGCTTCTAGATCGGTGATCGGTCGACGATTGACCTCGATTATAATATCGCCCTCTCTAAGTCCAGCAGCAAAAGCACTTCCTCTATTACTTAAAGAAGAAACCTCAACACCTTGATAATTAGACGAATTACCTGCCTTTGAGGTTTCGAGTCGCGCACCCCGGAATTCATTTCGAATGGCAGACGCCCCCTCACCAACAATTGACAGCCCAGATGCTCCTCCTATCCTAGCCTGCAAGGATTCACGCTTCCCATCGCGATAGAGCACGAGCTCTACTGGCTGGTCCTGCAGCATTAAGCCGACCCTATTGCGAAGCTCCCTACTACCACGCACCACCTTTCCGTCTATCTCCACGATCACGTCCGACAACTGCACACCGGCCTGCTCCGCAGCACTATCGGGCATGACGCTGGTAACAACCGCGCCATACTGTGCATCTACATTTAACGCAGCGACAATATCCGGCGTCGCATCCGCAATGCTCACTCCTAGTAGTCCCCGCCTAACTTCTCCGTCTCTCTTGAGGTGCTCCATCACGGTAGCAACCATATCCGTTGGCACAGCAAAGCCTATGCCATTGCTACCTCCGCTACCGCTTATGATTGCTGTATTAATACCTATCAGATTTCCTTCCATATCGACCAGGGCGCCGCCTGAATTCCCAAGATTTATGGCAGCGTCTGTTTGGATAAAGTCTTCATAGTTGTCATTATTAATACCCGCACGGCCTAGTGCGCTGACAATCCCTGAGGTGACTGTTTGCCCAATACCAAAGGGATTACCAATAGCCACCACATAGTCCCCGACAGCGACCGAACTGACATCGGCGAAGCCAATTTCCACTAAACTCTCCGCAGCAACCTGCAGTAACGCGACGTCTGTACCGGGGTCACTACCCAGCAACTTCGCTTCCAGCGTCCTATCGTCGCTGAGTCGCACAGTGATTTGTGCAGCCCCCGCGACCACATGATGATTTGTAATGATTAGGCCTTCAGATGCATCCACAATGACGCCAGACCCAGCCCCTGTAGCATAGGGCCGCTGCTCTTGCTGATTGTCACGCTGAGGCGATTCCTGGAAGAAACGACGAGCCCCTTCTGGCAACTCCTCCCCATTAAAGAAATAGCGTCCTGATGCAGGCATTGCCTTGCTCACTTGAATACTTACTACTGCTGGCGTTACCCTCTCTAACATCGGCGCCAGCGACGGTATGCCCTGACTTAAAGCCGCTGTGCTTATAGCCTGAGCCTGCGCTGCTACAAACACTATGGCTGCAGTAGCAACAAGTTTGCTGAATTTCATTGATATCCCGTATTTCATCTTGAAATCTCCTCAATAAACCCTATGAATCAATCTGAGCTGCAGAATTACTTGGCTGCAGAACTCAATGACTAGAATTTAGGGCTAGAAGCGACGAATAACCTGAAATTGCGATGAATATTATGTCCAGAAAACCTGCGGAGGGAGAAAATTGCAGTTTGGGCGGTCTTAATAAATTAGAATACAGTCAATGAAGCAATCACTGGCGCTTCATTGCAATGTTGAAAGCTGTATTTACTTAACTGACATGGAATAGGAAACATTAGCGGAATGGCCATGCCTACAATGATCGCAGAACAGAGTCGAGAGACGCAGGAGCTGGATGCAAAACCCGCTCTTACCCGTGAATTTACCGTCGGTGAATGGCGCGTACTACCCCAGCTAAATCGAATTAGGCGCAGCGGCCAGAATGAAGAGCGTCAATTAGAGCCGCGCCTCATCAAGCTGCTTTGCTTTCTGGCAGCAAACGAAGAGCGAGTCCTCTCTCGCGAAAAGCTAGTTCAGGAGTTATGGCCACGAGTCGTCGTCAATGAAAACTCCCTCACACGGGCAATCTCCGAGCTGCGCAAACAGCTTCAGAGCACAGACTCATTAGTTTCGAACTATATCGAGACTATCCCCAAGCGCGGCTATCGCCTCCTTCCTCGAATCGAGCTGGAAGAAGCAAAGTTTATCGCAGCAGAACCCCTTAACAATTCGCTCTGGAGCAGCCTGTTCCCATTACCTACCCCGGGATATGGCACTACCGCTTCCGCTGCCTGCTTGTGTTTACTTATTGCAGGTTGGATTACTCTAGATGCTGTAAATATTACGGATCGAGAGCTCGACAGAAGAAGCTCTCCTGCCCTATTAAGCGACGAACTACTCGACAATAAATCGGATTATCTCGGTGGAAAATTACAGCTGAGCACTACCGACACCAACTCTAGCGTCGTCGAGTCTATTGCGACGCCCGTCGTGTCTTTGGACGAGAAACAATATGCTTTCATTCAATACGATACTAGCGGCTCAACAATCTTTCTAGGTGGCTTAGGCACAGCAATAGAACCCGCCCCCGTCTACTACAGCAATCAGCACGTTTTTAACCTAGCCTGGTCACCGGTGGGAAATAATCTATTGTTTGCAATAAAACCCTCTATGACCACTACTGCGATGTATTCGACAATGGGAGAAACAGCAGAGCTTCTTACATTAAACCTCAATACTTTGGAGACTAGTCGCCTGGTGGAAGATATTAATCCGCCCGATACCAACTCTCCAAACGGCCTCAACCTTACCTAACGCTCTGCACACCTCGCTATGCACTAGTGAGGATCGCTGCACGCTACATCTGATGCCCTGCGGGTCCTACTATTGTGGATAGATAGGAGGTCACAACTAATATTGTGACAGCAATGGCAAGTTCGTAGCGTATGGAACTCTGCAATTTGGAGGCACTGCCGCTGCTAACCAATACCGGCACTATGATCAGTTTATTCAGAGCCGCTACGCCAAGTATTATTAAAACCACAAGCAGTTTAGCTAACAGCGCTAGACCATAGTCGGTATTAATTAGTGCCATTGGTGACTCAAGCAGCTCGTATAACATCAGCGCTCCACCAAGAAAAAGCATGCACAGAATAATGATTGCATCGCTTCCAAACCGTTTCAGCGTTTTTTGTAGTGTCTCTAAGTCCAAACTCTGACTTAGTTGAAGGAAAGGATAAAGACACCCTATCCACAGCGCGAATGCAATGAAGTGAAACACTATGGATACTTGAGCCACAGGACTTAAAACAGACACATGACCCGTTATTCTTTGAGAAAAGGCCAGCGCGATCAACGCAGCTAACTGCCAGAGAAAAAATCGCTGAATTCGTGGATTCTTGAGATCAATGTTCGCCCGCTGAAGCTTCTTGAGAATAATCACGCTGCTTGCACCGGCAAGTACAAACGCAAGCAACCTCACCAACGTGACATCACCAAGGCCTGTATCGAGCAAAATCGATATCATTCCCCAGTCAATCATTCCCGCCAAACCACGGTCATTGATCAGCCCAACCTGCACAAGAAAACCTAGGAGAACCCCGTGAAAACCAATGACTGCGCCAATAAAGATATAGGAAAAGTTTGAGAAGAGAAGCGCCCTATTCCCATTAGAATAGCGCCAAGCAGTCAGGCAGCCCCCAGCGATACTGAAGGCCCCGACATAGAGAAGTAATTTAGCTAGTAGGCTTGCTAGCTCCCAAATGCTAGGGAGTGTAAACATTGTCCCGCCTACTTAAAATTAGTGGCTGTCGCCTGCAGATTCACCAGCGTGATCTTCTGTAGCAGTTGGGTCGACGGTAAAGCTATAGCTGTCGGCTACGGTGTGACCGTCTGCGCCGATTACAGCCCAGTTGACGGTGAATTCGCCAGGATGCATACCCGGTGTTTCGATCATGAACGCATCCATAGCTTCACTATTGCTCTCGAAGTTAGTAGGCATCTCGTGCCCCACTCCCATCAACTCCAACTTAACCAACTTTACAGGTCCGTTGAAAGTAAGGTTAATATGCGCAGGCCCTTCCTTGATGATCGCACCATTACCTGGAGTAGCCTCTTTCAATGCTGTGTGGGCAAATGCAGTCGCCGAAATCATGAATGTAAAGAGGGCGCATATTACAAGTCGTGACGCCTTCGAAATTGAAAATTGTGAATGCTTCATAGGAACCTCAGCTTAGGAAAAATGAATCAGATCAGTGGATTATGGCAGTTCTGAGCAGAATAGGCGATCTAAACCCGCTGAGTCAAATTGTCGCATACTGCCCATCTATCGCGAATATAAATCCTCTACCTTAGAGACTCTTCTTCTTCCAGACCTGATTTCTAGGAGAGAGCGATATTTCATCGAACACGGTGCCCGATCTCGACGCTAAGACCATCGATACTGCGCTGGCAATATCCTCTGGCTCTATTGCATTTTCCGGCGCCAGGTCTGGCTCAAACTGCAATTTCTCGAAAAATGGGGTACGTACAGCACCGGGGTTGATAAGTGTCACCCTCACGCCAGATTTACCACACTCATCACGCAGTGCCTGTGAAAATCCGCGTACTGCAAATTTACTGGCACAGTAGATACTGCCTTGTCTTGCACCTTTCAGAGCTGCCTCCGAACCCATAAACAAAATATCGCCCTCGCCCTGCTTCTTCAAAAGCGGAAGAAATGCTTTCGTTACAATAATCTGACTCGTTAGATTAGTATCCAAAACGAGGCGAATATCCTTTACAGAAAGCTGCTCCAAGAAACCCATGCGTCCGATACCAGCATTATTTATCAACGCCTTGACTGGCATATCTATCTCAGCAAGCAATCTAGACATTGCATCGGGGAGTGTATCGAGGTCAGCAAGATTAATACTTCTAAAACTAAAATCTGGGTGGCTCAGCCCCGCCTTCTCAAAATTGTTTGCGACTCCCAATACCGCATATCCTTCCGCCAGCAATGCTTTCACCAAGGCCAAGCCTATGCCTGAGGAGGCGCCGGTCACTACAACCAATTTTTTACTGCTCGGGTTATTCAAAATCTCATTCTCCCTAATCTTCCTAAAAATTACGCGCAGCGATAATATTGCTCACTGGACACGTAACTTAACAAGAGCTTCTCTATCGCCAGTAAGTGCGAGCTTTCATGAGCGCTCTTTAGTGCAATCATCCCATCTACAGTTTCTGTCGGTCGAGCATACAACTCTTCATCGGGATAGAGCTTAACAATTCTTTTGTGAAAATCGACAGGCATTCTAAATAGGCCACTGCTAACCGAATGAAGCTTCTGCACATCAAGTTTTGAAAATATTTGCGTAAACAAAGACTCGTAAGGTGCCATACCTTCAGAGCCGAGTATTAGAGGCTCAAAGCGAATAGCGACCTTCCAACCCGCGAGCTGCAATTTGTGTAAAGCCTCCAACCTCTTCTCGATTGAAGGAACTTTATGCTCCCACTGCTGGGCAGCCTCGCTAGTGGTAAAGCTCATTGCGATCACACAATTTGATACAACCTCAGTGTCGAGCAGGCATCGAACCTGCGTACTCTTCGTTCTAATCTCTAATTCCGCATTGGGGTGGCGCCTAAACACTGGCAGAAAATGTCTACAGAAATTACTAACTGGTTCGAGCGCTAGACTATCGCAATCATAACCACTGTAATAAACACCCCCACCATTATTTTCCTTTATCTTTTCCTCGATCGCTTCTTCGAAGTCATCGAAATTGACAAACAAGACATAGTTAGCAGAGCTGTACATGCCCTGCAAAAAACAATAGCGGCAATCGTAAACGCAGTTCAACATATGGGAAAAATAATAGCTCTTGCTGTCGTTGTAGCCGTAGCCTGAAGGCGCAGCTAGAACTTTTTTACCGTGCTTCTTCGCCAATATCAGAGCTGGCGCTTTTTTCTGCAGCCGAAAATTTTGTGACTTTCGATTAAAGACTTCTCCATAGCGACCACAAACAACTTGAGGGACTTGCGAGAATCTATCGAGCAAAGCTTTTACTCGCTCGGACTCTAGAACTTCTTCTTCAATATAGATTGTCGAAAACATATATTTCTATTTGCGAACTTAAATTTCGCTTATCCGGTCAATACACTCTGTAAGCTGCTGTATGAGTTGTCTAGCGCTGCTAGCATTCAAATCCGTCACCCTGCGCAACTCATCCTCCAAGCCTAACGCTTTGTAACGTTGACAGAGACGCTTCAACAACAGTTGCTGACTCACAGTTAAGTGAATCTTAGAGCATATCTCATGATAGCAACTTGGTAGTTGCTGGCTGGAATTGTGTCCCACGGCGATCTCACTCATTCCGTTAATCAAGGAAATAATTTGTGGTGCCTGCGCCGCGATCAAGTCTGGAATAGTCTGTAAATCTATCTCGCTTATAGGATTTTCTAAATTATCAGAGATCACCTTAAAGACCTGCACTAACTCTGCCGTGGAATATTTAGTCGCCTCCGCATAAAACGCAGAAGCCTCCATCTCATAGGCTGCAGTTAATGGATACAAAGTTTCAGGCTCCTCAACAGTGACTACACTGCCAACTTGAAACCCTTCGATAAGCTGTGGCGGATACGCGCTAGTCCCTGACCCTTTATCTGTTATTTTATTACCAAGCCAAGCACTACCTATTGGCGCATCTCGATGACCAGCAATACCAATATTCAACCACGCTCTTATCTCCGCCCCCTCAAGAGCCTGCCGTTTACCTAGATATGACACTGCCGCAGCTATTGCCTCTTTACCCATGCCAGACACTATAAGACGCAGCATTGTGCTATTGCTGTACTCCATGAATTCTGAAGAAGCCTGATCTCGCTCTAACCCCAGTATCGTTATTAGAGCCTTCGCCTCAAGCCCATGAGCCACGACTATATTCACAGGCATAGGATATTTCGCATTTTCAATCATTTAATTCTCTACTGAGACTTTTGCGCCATAGCTAGTTATCAGCTTTTCGTAATACTCCGCACTCTCTTTCTTGCCCCTCTTTACAGCACCATTTCGCAATATTATCGACTTCTCAAGCAGGCTCGACCTAACTAGCTGTTCTTGATCATCCTTCAAAACCCCCATGTTAAGTAATTTGACAAGCGACTGTACTCGAAACCTATCCATCCCCCAAAACTGTCTGGACAGCTGATCCTCGTGCCCGCCATATTTTCTGAGCAAAGGCGTATCGATATAGAGGACCTGCTCTCTACTGCAGATTTGCAGCCACAAATCGTAATCTTCGCAAGCTGGCAATGACTCATCGAAACCACCTAAACCGACATAAAGCGACCTTTCCATAATCACAGCGGAGGGTGAAATAACGCACAAAGGCAGGCAGTGAATAAATATATCGCCGCCTCTTTTCTTGTGCTTATTCATTTGATTGACGCGCTTTCCATTGCGAATCCAAATCTCATCGCTGTGAACCAGCTTAAAATCTGGCTCTGCCCGAAGAGCAGATAATTGTGTCTCTAACTTCTTTGGCAACCACTCATCATCCGAATCCAAGAAAGAGAGATAGCTACTCGTCGTCGACGCCACACCTCTATTTCTTGCCGAGCTAACACCTTTATTCTTTTGCTTGATGTAGATGACATTAGGGAATTTATCTTTAACAAACTCTTCAGTACCGTCAATAGAGCCATCATCTACAACGCAGACCTCATTTGCCTGAAGCGATTGTCCATAAACAGACTCTAGGGCACGGCCCAGAGTGGCCATCCTATTGTAGGTTGGTATTATAACTGCAACAGAATCGTTCACTGTTTTCAATCTAGATTCACTCACGCCAATCAATACAAATTTGACAGGTTTAATGCCGCTTACAAAAAAGGGAACCGAGGCTCCCTTTTTTGTAACTTCTTTATTCAGGCCAGTTTCTAGGGCCTTTCAGAATCAACGCTCTAACTGTATTTCGCCAATTCTTTTCTAGCGATCACACGACGGTGAACTTCATCTGGCCCGTCCGCAAGGCGCAAGGTACGCTGACCTGTCCACAATGCGGCAAGAGGAAAGTCTTGCGAAACACCAGCTGCACCATGCATCTGAATCGCACGATCGATAACACGTAAGGCCATATTTGGCACCGCAACTTTAATCTGAGAGATCGCGTCACGGGCAGCCTTATTGCCGATTGTATCCATCAACCACGCCGCCTTATAGGTAAGTAGTCGACACATTTCGATTTCAATTCGACTATCGGCAATAACATCGTAGTTACCACCCAGCTCCGCGAGGGGCTTACCGAATGCATCTCTGCTGACAGAGCGTTTGCACATTAGATCCAACGCCTTTTCTGCCGCACCGATAGAGCGCATGCAGTGATGGATACGACCAGGTCCTAGGCGCCCCTGTGAAATCTCAAAACCACGACCACGACCCAGAATGATATTGCTCTCGGGCACTCTGACGTTGTGATATTTGATATGCATGTGCCCGTGCGGGGCGTCGTCTCGCCCAAACACGTGCATTGGACGAATGACTTCTACTCCCTCAGCATCCATAGGCACGAGAATCTGTGACTGGCGAGTATGCTTCGGGGCATCTGGATCTGTAACCACCATGACAATCATGATCTTACAACGGGCATCACCGGCACCTGAAATATAGAATTTCTCGCCGCTAATAACCCATTCATCACCATCCAGTACCGCACTGGTAGCGATATTGGTTGCATCCGAAGAAGCGACTCCCGGCTCCGTCATCGCGAATGCAGAGCGAATCTCACCTGCAAGAAGAGGCTCTAACCATTCTTTTTTCTGTTCTTCAGAACCGTAACGCTCCAACACTTCCATATTTCCAGTATCAGGCGCACTGCAGTTAAAGGCTTCGGAGGCGAGCCTGCTTCTGCCCATGATCTCTGCCAGATGAGCGTAATGCAGATTCGATATGCCTGCACCACCTTGGCTCTCCGGTAGGAAGAAGTTCCACAGTCCGAGTCTGCGCGCCTCATCCTTCAAACTTTGCATGATCTCGTCTTGACGGGGCGTATGCGACCAGCGATCGCCAACACTTACTTCGTTGTGATACTCCTCTTCAACCGGCGCTACTTTTTCTTCAACAAAGCTCCGTATCTTCTCTCGCACTTCGACTAATTCTTCCGATAATCCTAAATCCATCATTTACTCTTCCCCTAATCCTAATTAAAACTGACTGTCTTTTGTTAAGTTACGATCACTGTTGGTCAACTGGCGATTGTGCCGCCACCATCGATCACGATTGTTTGCCCTGTTGTAAAGCTACCAGCACTTGATGCTAGAAAAACTGCCGCACCCGCTATCTCATCAGGCTCGCCGATTCTACGCAGCGGATACTTAGACACCGTTGCCTTGTAAATTTCTGGATTTTCCCAAAGCGCCTTCGCAAAATCTGTCTTTATGAGCCCAGGCGCGATGCAATTGACACGAATATTCTTCGGGCCCCATTCGACCGCTAAGTTCCGTGCGATCTGCATGTCAGCCGCCTTCGATATTGCATAGGCGCCTAGCGCATCAGTACCCTTGAGGCCACCGATTGACGACACGATAATCACCGCGCCACCACCAGTTTCAGCCATTCCAGGAAGCACCTGCTGACAAAGCCTATGCACGCTACCTATATTAGCATGCATTACCTTGTCGAAGGCCTCGTCTGGAATATCTTGCGATGGACCAAAATAAGGATTCAGGGCAGCGTTGCAAACCAAAACATTGACCTTGCCGAGTTGCTGCTCGGTCTTAGCCACCAACTCCTGCAACTGTTCCTTGTAATTGATATTACAGGCAATAGCGATAGCATCACCGCCGTTCTCTCTAATAGTCGCTGCGACCTCATCACAGGCATCCTGATTGCGGCTAGATATAACAACTCTAGCGCCCTGCTCCGCCATGCGATTCGCGATTGCCAGACCGATACCCTTGGTCGAGCCTGTAATAATGACCACTTTGCCATCTAGGCTAAATAAACTCATGCTCTCTCCATTCTTTCAAAACCAATTCTTTTTGTGAGCTGCGAAACAGCCCCAAAACAATTCAGACAATCATTCCGTCCAGGATCGCTTGCCTTTCGAAATACTAGTGCCACCATCGACAGGTATCACCGTTCCATTCGTGTAAGCACCGGCACGGGAAGCAAGATAGGTCACTATGCCCACAATCTCCTCCGGCTTGCCAACACGATGCAGAGGACAATCATCCTCAATATCTTGCTTATAGTGCTCGAACACATAGTCGGTCATCTTAGATTCGAAGAAGCCCGGCGCTATAGCGTTGACAGTGATATGACGTGGAGCCAAGTCCACTGCAAAACTGCGCGTAAGATGGTGCAACGCTGCCTTGCTCGCCGAATAGGCGAACGTGGGTATTCGTTGAACAATCGGCACATGTATGCCGTCCATCGATCCAATATTAATGATACGGGAAGGATCGTCTTTAAGCGCAGCCTTCGACAACAAAGTTACTGCATCTCGTGTCAGGGAAAATACTGCCGAAAGATTAGTATTGATAACTTTCTCGAAACCCTCATCCGGGTAATCTTCAAGCTTTGCCCCCCAGTTTGCGCCAGCATTATTGATAAGAATAGACAAGCTTCCCAACTTGGATTCGACGAAGTGCAAGAGACGTTCGCGATCCTGACTCTTGGTAACATCAGTTGCCAGAGCAAAACACTCGCCAAACTCAGATAGCTCAGCGAGCGCCATGTCACACTTCTCTTGGCTGCGCGAGG
Organism: uncultured Gammaproteobacteria bacterium; assembly: GCA_913060495.1. Taxonomy (GTDB): domain Bacteria; phylum Pseudomonadota; class Gammaproteobacteria; order Pseudomonadales; family Pseudohongiellaceae; genus UBA9145. The sequence continues at coordinate 163,138 of CAJXRP010000004.1, forward strand.
CAATAACTACACGAGCCCCATTGCACAGGAGGCCCTTCGCCATTATCAATCCAAGACCAGAACTGCCCCCTGTCACCAGTGCCGTTTTCCCCTCTAGGGAAAATAACGAGGACGTCACATAGTTTTCTACTTCTTGCTTTGACACTAGTCCTCATCCGCCACTTTGATCAGCTGCTTGCCAAAGTTTTTACCCTTCAACATGCCACGAAAGTACTCGGGTGCGTTCTCTAAACCCACGCCAACACTCTCCCTATAATTCAATCTGCCATCTTGAACCCAACTTCCTAGTTGACGCGTTGCTTCAACCCAGCGCTCATGCCATTCAGTAACGACAAAGAACCTATTCTCTGGCTCAGGGTCCAAGGATTTGAGAATACGCATCGGCGTTTCTGAATTCGCAATATCTTCATCATTGTAATTAGAGATATAACCACAGATAGGCACTCGTGCTCCTGGATTCAATAGTGGAGCAACGGCCTTAGTCACATCGCCACCTACATTCTCAAAATATATATCTACACCATCGGGACAAGCAGCAGTCAACTCTGCAACAAAATTGTCAGCCTTATAATCTATGCAGGCGTCAAACTTCAGCTCTTCTTTCACATAGCGGCATTTCTCTGGTCCACCGGCAATACCTACCGCACGTAAACCTTTAATTTTCGCAATCTGCCCTACAACCGAGCCTACTGCGCCCGATGCTGCAGCTACAACCAGCGTTTCTCCAGGCTGTGGCTTACCTAACTCGGTAAGCCCAAAATAGGCAGTTCTACCGGGCATACCAACAACACCAAGGTGAGCCGACAGGGTGCCGTTACTCAAATCAATTTTCATCAATCGAGGGTCATCGGCATTCGCCACGATATGCGACTGCCAGCCCATATGAGCCGCGACAGTATCCCCTTCCACAAAATCTGGAGATGTAGACTTAATGACTACGCCACTCGATTCGCCGGTTATCACATCACCAATCTGCAAAGGAGCAGCATAGGATTTAACGTCATTCATTCGACCCCGCATATAGGGGTCTAGCGACAGCCAGCATACTCGGATTAATATTTGATTATCTTCCAGCTCAGGAATATCGACCTCACGAAAACCAAAGCTCTCGTCACTAGGCTCCCCAACTGGGCGTTCAGCCAAGAATACTTGAGTATTTTTTGTCATTTTATTTCCAGTTCTGCTTATTTTTACTCGAGCAAAACAGTCTACTTTACTCAATGCTTCGGAACAACTGAAGCCAGTGCAGAATCTAGCAATTCCAGTCCGCGAGCTATCTCCTCTTCGGTGACGATCAGCGGCGGAATCAAGCGGATTATCCGATTGCGTGTAGGGGTCACCAACAAGCCTCTATTAAGGGCGGCATCCGTCACTTTAGTCACCATCTGGTCCGAATCCAGCTCGAAGGCACACAGCAGGCCTTTTCCTCGAACCGGTCCAACCAGCTCCGAGTACTTCACTTTTATCTTCTGCAGCCCATCGATTAAAAGCTTCCCTGCTACCACTACTCTATCCGCCACATTCTCATCCTGCAGATGATTAACTACTGCAGTTGCCACAGCACAGGCCAATGGATTACCACAAAATGTACCACCATGATCACCCATACCTAACTGCCTATCCACGCTTTCAGAAACAGCAAACGCCGCAAACGGAAAGCCTCCGGCAATACCTTTTCCCATGGTCATAATGTCAGGAGCTATATTTACCTGACTGTGTTCAATGGCAAAGAACTTTCCTGTCCTGCAGAAACCGGTTTGAATCTCATCAATGATAAGCAGAACACCCCGTTCTTTACAAAGCAGAGCAACAGCAGCAAGATACTTTTCATTCGGGATCCTCACCCCTCCCTCCCCTTGAATGGGCTCTAAGATAACAGCCGCCGTTTTCTCGTCTATAGCAGCATTGAGAGCAGGAAAATCCCCAAAGGGAACAAAGCAATTTTCCTCCAAAGCAGGCAAGAATTTCTCAGCATTGTCTCTGCCTCCTGAAACCGACAGAGTATTGAATGTGCGACCGTGAAAAGATGCCAAAGTAGAGACTATTCTCGATTTCCCAGTGATTTTCCTGGCGAGTTTAATTGCTGCGTCGTTTGCCTCGGCCCCACTATTCGCGAAGTATATTTTCGCAAGATTATCTGGCAGCACTCCGCTAAGAGCCTCCAATAATTTGGCACGTGAAGGCGAATACGTGAAGCCGGAATTCGGATTCTGTATGATTTTCTGTGCTTGCTGGGTGATCGCTTCGGTTATCAAAGGGTGAGCATGCCCCAAGCAGGTAACTCCCCAACCCGATGTAAAATCCAAATACTCACTCCCCTTTTCATCCCAAACCAGGCATCCCTTGCCGCTCTCAATGGCAATGGCTTGGCGACTACAGAATGTAATGCCAAGACGATCTTCTATTTCTATACTACTCATTTCCTAGTCTCCACTATTGCTAGTCTTATGCTTTCCAACTCGATACCAATACGAATACGATTTTTTGAAACCTAGTTTTTGGTACAGATTGATTGCTGCCTTATTTGATTCCTCAACTTGCAGGTAGGCGAATCTAGCGCCCGCCGTAACACCCCAACCCAACAGAGAATTCACAATCTCAAAGGCATACCCTTTCTTCATATGGGCATTCGCTGTAGATATGCCAAACAATCCCACTGACTGATTCGCATACACCGCCATACCACTGCTCAATACGTCTCCTTTCACACCCTGCTTGAGCAAGAATAGATGCGACAACTTGCTGCCTTCTAATTGCGCCTGATGCCCATTAATCCTCTGCAGGTCCTTAGCTGTTAGCCTGTACCAAGCTTGCAACCAGGATCCGACATCGACCCTCTCGATAAAGCCATTCTCCAGATTCACGTTCGCTTTCAACATATCCTCCAGATCAAGCAACATAGAAATCGTCGGCGCCTGTTTCTCGTATCCCCTTAGCTCTAGCGCACTATCGATTCCATCTATTACGCTCGGAGCAATATCGTTCGGCTGCACGATCCTCACGATTGACGTCGCATCTCTGGTAGAGAAAAATTTTTCCGCCGCGCTAATCAGCTTTTCGTTTTCAACTTGGACGTGGGGATAGAGACTCAGAGAGTTCGAGCGTCGATCTGTACCACGGGAATACCTAAGCACACCGAAAGACAACTGTTCTTCCTCAAGGGCAGGCCAAGCGCACCTCGCCGCATTCTCTATTTCCATCAAGTTCATTCCGTTTCTCCTGTTACTGCATAAAGCTCTATCAAAATACCGGCAAAAAAAAACCCCTAAGGCCGAAGGCGCTTAGGGGTTTTGATATTCTTATCTTCTAATTAGATAAAACCACGGCTCTCCGGAAAGGGTGCATATGTCGCGCGCGCGGCGCGGCGGGCGGCTGCGTTCATAGCCGCTGCTGCCTGACGTGGTGATAACTTCTGTAAATTCAATTTATACATCATCTAAATCTTATTCATGGACTGCTTCGAGGGATAGGACTTTATTGGATTGGCTCTAGGCTGTCAATAGAGAACAAATAGTCTAAACATCACCGGCGTCGTCAAATCTAGCCCTAATGTCGTCGTCATCGTCATTACTTCTTCGCTCTCTGAATTTCTCGAGTTCATTGAAGTTCATGTCGAAATAAGGGTTCTCGAATTCTATAGCTCTCACTTCACGGCCTGTAACCATTCCCTCTGCTACCAACACGCTCATATAAACAACTAGCGTGACTATTAGGAGTGTATAGCGATTTCTCAATATTAGGTCTTTCATACCTTGCTCCTTTTAGTCCGTGAAGCGACGCATGAATACTGCGCCGGCTATCAGAATAGATCCAACCACTATTCCAAAAAGCGTATCGTAATTGAAAATTCGCTCGAATACGCTTTGGAATTCAAATATCAGATATTGATTCGGATCTGATGTGCGCGACGCCACCCAATTTGCCAGGTACTGGGTGCCAAACACGAAATCCTCAAGAAAACCTACAAGAATGAAGACACCACCTGCCCACAACAGAGGGGTTTTCTTCGCGAAGGCCGAAAACAGAAGCAACCAACCTATGGAGGGAAGTAACCAGAGAGAAGTTACAAAAGCGGAAATGTAAATTAGCACGAGGCTCGCAATCGCAGCCAAAAACATCCAACCAATGCCTACCAAATCAACATCGTTGCTAATGCCTAGTATCGTTAACCAAACCATCGCTATCAGATACATAGCAAATATAATCAATACATAAAAAATTGGTGCCACTAGGACAATGGCTACAATTTTGGAAAGCACTGTCTGAAAGTTTGACACCGGCATGGATTGCCAAAACAAGATGCTCATCTCCTTTCGGTCTTGATAGAGAGTATTGATGAGATAAATAACACTGCATACATAGAGTGTAAGATAGAACGGAATCGCCACTAGCATGAAAAACGGAGCCATATCGAAAGGCGACAAACCATCAAACAGAATTGAAACGTAGCGCAGCCCTTCAGCCAATTGATTTTGATCTATCTGTGTAGCTACCCATGTCGTCGCCACTAGAATGAGTAAAGCCACAACCGTAGGAGCACCAATGAACAAATTTTTATGCTCGAGAACTTCTCGCTTCAAAAGCCCATAGAATTGAAGTACCGCGAATTTATCCATTTTTTTCTTCCTTCAACTTGGCTACAAACAGATCGGCAACACTTGGTGTATGCAGTTCGCCCAAAACCTCAAGCTGTTCTCTAGGAACAGATTCAAAAGTGTAAGATTTCTTACCGAGTAAGTCGCGAATATAGATAGGTTGAAGCGCATCAGCCTGCGCAACCTTGTCTACGTCTACGATAACCTCTGCATAAGTATCTGGCAGATCGGACATTAAGGAATCGAGAACTATCTTGCCCTTGTTAATAAACACAAGATGCGAAAGTAGCGCCTCTATCTCTTCGACCTGATGCGTACTAATAATAATCGTTCGATTCCCATCGTAGAAATCATTGAGTAGACGATCGTAGAATTCTTTTCGGTAAATTATATCCAAGCCTAGTGTCGGCTCATCAAGCACGAGTAATTGAACTTCAATCGCCATCACTAAAGAGAGATGAAGCTGCGTCACCATACCTTTAGACAAGTCTTTAATGCGTTTGTTTTTGGGGATATCAGTAGTGCTGAGAAATTTCTCTGCTTTCTTGCGATCGAATCTGGGGTGTACCGCTTCCACATAATCAATAACTTGGGAAACTTTGAGCCATTTCGGCAGAATGCCCACATCCGCTACAAAGCAGACATCCTCCATTAGCTTGTGCCGAGCTATTCGAGGATCACGACCGGCAACACTAAGCTCACCATCAACATCACAGAGACCTATTAGCGCCTTAAGTGTTGTCGTCTTGCCTGCGCCATTAGGACCAATCAACCCACTGATTGCGCCTCTGGGAACTGTGAGATCCACCCCATCCAGCGCAGTAAAGTTGCCGTAGTTCTTTCTCAGCGATTTAGCTTCGACGATGTTACTCATGCTCTATCCCCAAAATTCTCGATTTCTATCGATTCTTCTTGCTGCCAAGGAGTTCATCGATCTCCAAGCCCAGCCTCTCAATACGCTCAGCAATTTGTGGCCATTCCTGTTCAAGAAATTTCCTCTTCTCTTCGGTAGATAATTTATTCTTCGCTCCTGATAAGACATACATTCCAAGCCCCCGTTTTTTCTCAACCAATTCTTCATCGACTAAAATTTGCATCGCTTTTGACACAGTAATGGGATTAATACGCTGCTCACTGGAAATTTGGCGCACGGAAGGTAAGGCATCGCCTTCCAAGAGAACACCATCCATAATGAGCTCTACCAGCTTGTCTCTAAGCTGGATATAGATAGGCTCTTTGTTGTTCCAATTGATTTCCACCGAGCGACTCCGCGTCATATAGTGTTATACATCACTATAACACCATATCAGCAAAGAACAAGAGAAATAACTTGCTAGAGATTAGAGGAATTTTACAAGCCATCTAACTGATATATAACATATTAGTGTCATATATCAGTTGACAAGCCTAACTTTGACGGCGCTCGAGAATGGTATCGCCACTCAATAATTCTTGAATTTCTTGTTCAGAAAATTCAAATTCGCGCAATATTTGCTGTGTGTGTTCGCCGTATTTAGGCGGCTTATGTCTAACTGAGCCAGGGGTGCGAGATAGCTTAATGGGCGTACCTGTCATCTTGTACCAGCCATCCTCAATCACCATTTCGCGATGCTTTGTGTGAGCGTGACTAACGACCTGCTTGGTATCGTGTATAGCTCCCGCAGCTAGTCCTGCATTGGCGAGACGATCGGCAATCTCACTACCATCTATCTTCATCAAGCTCGACTCTATCTCTGCCTTTAAGTCATCACGATTTGTTACGCGATCAATGTTGTTCAGAAATCTAACGTCCGAGATTAGCTCCTCTCTGCCTAGCTCAACACACATCTTCGCATAGGCACGATTGTTTCCTGCTCCAACAAAAATATCTACAGTCTTGGTGCGGAATGTATCATAGGGGCTAATATTCGGATGAGCATTGCCAGTAGCTACCGGCACCTCGCCTGAATACAGGTAATTCGGAATATGTGGATGCATCAGGGAGACAGCGCAATCATAAAGCGTCATATCTAGATATTGCCCCTGCTGCGACTTTTCTCTTTCTGCCATCGCCATCAGGATTGCAACGGCCGAGTAAAGCCCAGTGCCCATGTCCACCATAGCTAAACCGAGCCTAGTAGGATTGCTACCCGCCTCTCCGTTTATGCTAAACCAACCCGCCATAGCCTGAACAATTGCATCGTATCCGGGGTTTCCTCCCCACGGACCATCACTACCAAAACCACTGACTCTGCAATGAATTAGTCTAGGAAACTTTTTCTTTAGTACGTCTTCATAACCAAGACTCCATTTTTCCATGGTGCCCGGTTTGTAATTCTCGATAAGCACATCGGCTTTATCCAGCAGTCTTAACAATACCGCCTGACCTTCTGGCTTCGAAAGGTCCAAGCCCATGGAACGCTTGTTGCGATTTACCCCTATATAGTAAGCCGAATCTTCATCGTGAAAAGGAGGCCCCCAATCTCGAGTCTCATCGCCGCGAGGAGGCTCGATCTTAATTATTTCGGCGCCATGATCACCCAACATCTGTGTGCAGTAAGGTCCGCCCAAAACTCTGGACAGGTCGATGACTAATTTGCCCTTAAGAGCACCATCACTAGATTGATTGAACACGTTGGATTCCTGATTTTTGCGGTTGTGTATCGCAGCTACGATTTGCTTAGTTGAGAATGAGGATACGGCAGCGTCGACAACGGTTCAAGCCCCCTCACAGAAGTGTCTACGCAAGAGCCAGAACTCTAAACCGCTTCTCCTAACAATTCACGATTCAACCCTTCTTTGCGAATTAAGATCTTAAGCTGCTGCAGCGCCTCAATCTGAATCTGTCTAACTCTTTCCCGAGTTAGACCCACTTCGATGCCTACGTTCTCCAGCGTCTCGGTGTCAAAACCTCTTAATCCGAAACGTCGACAGATAATCTCCCTCTGCTTCACTGAAAGTTGCTGCAACCAGCACTCAATTCGTGCCCGCATCTCAGATGACTGAACATAATTCCGGGGATTTTGTTTGGACTCTGCACTGAGCATGTCAACCACCGTTGTTTCAGAATCGGCGGCAGCCGGCGCATCCACAGAACTTAGACTCTCATTTAGAATCATCAGCCGCTCAACATCCAGACGTGAACAACCGGTGGACTCCGCGATTTCGCGACTACCAGCCTCATGCCCCGTTTCTCTTACATAATCTCGCTGAACTCGAAGAAAGCCGTTCAATCGCTTAATAATATGCACCGGCAAACGAATAGTTCTCGTCTGATTCATCAAACCGCGTTCGATGTTTTGTCTAATCCACCACGTCGCATAAGTCGAGAAACGAAAACCCTTCTCCGGATCGAATTTCTCCACAGCATGTATCAGCCCCAAGTTGCCCTCCTCTACCAGGTCAAGCAGAGAGAGGCCACGATTCAGATACCTGCGCGAAATTTTTACGACCAGACGCAGATTGCTTTCAATCATCCTACGTCTGCTGGCACTGTCCCCCTGTAATGCGCGTCGCGCGTAGAATACTTCTTCTTCGGCAGACAGCAGAGGTGTATGGCCAATTTCTTTAAGGTAGATACGAGTTACATCTAGGCTAGTGTCAGTCGGGCGAGAAGAAATACTTTGCGATTTCTGAGAATCGCTAGCGCCCGAGGTCAGTTCCTTACAATTCATGCAGAGACTCCTTCTCTGTAGACAAGCAATCCTACTAACACATCCATTGTGTCGTATAGCCCGTGTCTCCGGTTACTAGGATTCGACACACGCTGAGGTTGCTTAACTAAAGTATAGAGTGCTTTGCGGAAAAGTCGAATTGATTAACGCTGCTAGTCCAAAATCGCGGGCAGGAAAAACTCAGCGACCATAATTGGCTTTTCAAAGAGATAGAAAAGACTGCGCCTTCCCCAAGAATCTCCTGCGATAGGCGTTATATCAATTCCACTTCTAATCAATTCGGGGTGACCAAATAGGTATTCGCCAAGCGGCCTGTCATTTAGCTCTAACACACGCTTGAGTGGGCCCGTCAGGCTAAATTCTGGAATCAATGTGTGTGCCAATACCCAAGGAGTATTCTGACCAACGAGGACTACCTTGCGAGACCAGAATCTATGGTCGCTCGCCAAGGGACCAAAGCAAGAGCGAATGGTAGGGCTGGGAAGCAATAGCCACTCCTGCGCACGAACCTCAACGCGAAAATCTCCCCCGCTTTTTTCGATTAACAATTTAGTAAGCGAACTCGAATCAAATAACCATCGCCTCCAGGGTTCTGCAGGTAAGGTACGACGCTCTGCCTCGCTATGCCAATCGAGGTTTGAATCCGAAATATCAGGGATGGCAGACTGCGGTTTTGTAGACAATGAGTTGGACTCAGCTTTAAATTGCAAGGGGCATCAATTGTCGAGGATTGCGGAAATAAATACCCCGCACTGCAGGTTGCAGTGCGGGGCAGGTATTGCAGTGTGCTAGCTAGCTACCTAACGAGGTCGAAAGCTCTCAACTGTGTTGACTATCACAGTCATTACACGTCGGTTCTCAGCGCGACCAGCGTCAGTATCGTTGCTCGCAATTGGACGAGACTCACCGAAGCCAGTAGAGGATACGCGACTTGCCGCTACGTTGTAGCGATCAATCATCACCTGACGGACAGCAGCAACGCGACGATCGGATAGATCAAGGTTGTAGGCGTCTGTACCACGGCTGTCCGTGTGCCCTTCTAACTCGATATCGATGTCTGGAAAGCGCGCCATGAAATCAGCCACTTCTTTTATCTCAGAAAAGTATTCTGATTTGACTTCAGAACGATCGAAATCAAAATTAACCATCAACTCAACTGTTGCCGTTTCTTCCATTGGAATCGGGCAACCATCTGCATCGACTGCATAGTTTCTAGGAGTATTTGGGCAGTTGTCACGGCTATCTGGCACACCGTCTCTATCGGCATCTGCTGGAGCGGCGGCAGCTGCTGGACGTGGAGCGGCGGCTGGTGCCCGCGCCACTGCTGGACGAGACTTATCGCCACCAAAGCGATAAACCAATGCCGTATCGATACCTATATCAGAGTCTTCGTGATCGCGCCCAAAGTACTGAAAAGAGCGGACTGCTGTGCGCCAAGACCACTGATCGGAAATTTTGTAGCTTACTCCGCCACCAATATCCCACATAGTGTCGTTTTCACCGCCAAAACTGGTATTTCCCACTCCGCCGAGAACGAAAGTGTCGAAAGCACCAAGATTCACACCTAAATCGTAGATAGCATCCAACTTGTAATGATCAATATCAATCTGCCTACGCGCACCAGAAGCTTTAGTGTCTAAGTCAAACGTACTTAGCTCAAAGCTTAGTCGGTCGGTGAAGTCGTAGCCTATTCCGAAGAAATAGTCGATATCATGCTTCAGCTTCGTCGTGTCATCGAATTCCATCCACTGTAACCCAGGCGCCAAATAGAACTGGCCCTCATCGGCGAGCGCAGCGGGCGAAAGAAGCCCTACTGAGACGAGTAATGCTGAAGATAATTTAGTATGTAAACGCATAGTAGTTTCCACATTAATAACATAATGATTGGTTGAAAATTTGAGCGCATTATAGAGATTTTGCCACTCATATAAAGGATTATACTAGCATTTTTACCCTTTTTTTTCTGATCTATCTCAAATGAGACTGAGTTCCCCTCCTTCTGGGCCCTTTCGTGATGAAATGCGCCTAAAATCGGGCAATTTAATCTGCTGCTCAAGAGGCGGTTTAACTCTCTATTTTGCTCGCTAGTGAGCAACTCGAATTAGCCGGTACATTGTCACACACATACAATATATCCGTACTATAATGGACTCTGCGCAGTCCTTAAGGCTGCCCCTCCAGTAAAACAATAGGCAAACAAACGATCATGCTTCAGGTATCTCAGCTTGCAGAATTGGCGCTCTGAACTAAACCGGCTCTGCCTCTTATTGGCAGTGGCCGCTATTACCGGTTACGCCGTGGGTCATGTCAGCTGGGTTATGCTGATTAGCCTCTGTGTTTACTACCTATACAATCTCTATCAGCTGCGCCGCTTCAACCTATGGCTGAATAGAGATTCATCCGAGAGTGATTCCGAACCCCCGGTGAGCTTTGGACTCTGGGGCGATATTTTTGATGGCATCTACCGCCTGCAAAAACAAGAACGCCGCGCGAACTCCTACCTCGCCAGCATCATCGATAAGGCGCAGGAGTCATCGGCAGCGCTAGAGATGGCATTTGTCATGATCAACAAGCAGGGCAACCTCGATTGGTGGAATTTCGCGGCGGAGAAACTGCTCGGCCTGCAACATCCGAAGGACCGCAACCAATCTATAACCAACCTCATCCGTAACCCAAGCTTCTCAGAATATTTCCATAGCGAGAACTATGATGAAACTCTTAAAATGGAGGCCCCTGGTGAGAGCAGTAAGATACTTGAGTTTCAGATTGCTCTATTTGGCGAGAACGAGCGCCTGATGATTGTTAGAGACATAACACAGCTGCATCGTCTCGAATCCATGCGCAAAGATTTCGTTGGCAATGTCTCCCACGAATTGGGAACCCCTATTACTGTCATCAAGGGATACTTGGAAGCGATTCTCGACAACCTCGACGCATTAGACGAGAAATGGCACAAACCCATGCAGCAGATGCAACAGCAATCGATGCGCATGGAGAATATTGTCAGAGACTTACTGATGCTATCGAGTCTTGAGACTAAAGGTCTTACGAAGACACAGGATGTTATCGATCTGAATGGTTTGTTTTCTGAAATCGAAAGCGACACTCAGCAGATGTTTAAGGACAAGGCACATACCTTCGAACTGGTCTGCCCCACAGCCCTCTCGGTCGTCGGAAAACGAAGTGAAATGTACAGTGCTATTTCTAATCTGGTCGTGAACGCTGCCAAATACACAGCTGCTGGCGGGCATATCAAACTATCCGCCAACAAAGGAGCGAACTCCTTAGATATAACAGTTCAGGACAATGGCATCGGCATAGAGAGCCACCATATCCCTAGACTCACAGAACGATTCTATCGAATCGACGGGAGCCGATCTTCTGATACCGGAGGCACCGGACTGGGATTAGCCATCGTGAAACATATCCTGGCGAGGCACGAAGCCGAACTAGAAACAAAGAGTATTTATGGCCAGGGTAGTTGCTTCATTTGCAGGTTGCCGCTGAGCCGAGTGGCCACTAGTCCCACTGGTCAAGCAAGGAGCGAGAAAGAGACCGAGCAGATCTAATCAGGCTGCGACAATTTGTCGGCAATATTTTCCAGTGGAGCGTGTCTGACATCCATGCCTTTAACCAAGTAGATGACGTGTTCAGATATATTCTGCGCGTGGTCACCAATCCGTTCCAGTGCTCGCAGTGCCCACAATAAATTCAGCATACGGCTTATGCTTCTTGGATCTTCCATCATATAGGTAATGAGAGATCGCATCGCAGAGCTGTATTCGTCATCAACAACGAGATCGTCATGGGCTATTTCCAATGCTGATTTCGCGTCATAGCGAGCGAAAGCGTCTAGTGTCACATTGACCATGCGAGCCACACGATCGCCTAAATGCCTAAATTCCACAATTCCCTCTGGGTAGTCGCCTTCTTCGGCAAGCTTAATCGCCATCCGTGCAATCTTTGAGGATTCGTCACCTATTCTTTCAAGGTCGCGGACAGTCTTGATTATAGTCAGGACCAAACGCAAATCACTGGCAGCTGGCTGTCTTCTGGCAAGAATCAGATTACACTCCTCGTCAATCTTGATTTCCATGGCATCGATTACATCTTCTTGCGCCAAGACCTCGGCGGCGATGCCGCTATCAGAAGAGGTCATTGCAACTAGCGCATCCGCCAACTGCTGCTCAACAGCACCACCCATCTCTAACAATTGGTTCTTAACATCTTCCAGTTCAGAATTAAACTGCTTGGAAATATGATCGCTGTGACCTTCAGCTTGCTGATTCATTGTGAATTCCTATCAATGATGACTTGGACGACCTAACCGTAGCGGCCAGTAATATAGTCTTCAGTTTGTTTTTGCCGTGGGTTGGTGAAAATAGAGTTTGTTGAATCAAATTCAACCATGTTGCCCATATACATGAACGCGGTAAAGTCTGACACCCGCGCAGCCTGCTGCATGTTGTGTGTGACTATGACAATTGTGTAGTCAGTTTTTAATTCGTTTATTAATTCTTCGATTTTTAAGGTAGAAATCGGATCCAAAGCAGAAGCCGGCTCGTCTAACAACAAAACTTCTGGCTCTACAGCGATTGTTCTCGCTATAACTAAACGCTGTTGCTGACCACCAGACATGCCGAGAGCACTATCGTGCAGCCTATCTTTTACTTCGTCCCAAAGTGCCGCAGCCTTTAGTGACTTCTCCACCGCCTCGTCCAGGACGCGCTTCGAATTAATACCCTGTATACGTAAGCCGTAGGCGACATTCTCATAGATGGATTTTGGAAAAGGATTAGGCTTCTGAAACACCATGCCTACTCGGCGCCTCAAGTCTGCAACATCGATAGACTTTTGATAGATATCGCTTCCATCCAGCGACACCAGGCCTTCAATAACACAGTCATCAACCAAGTCATTCATTCTATTAAAACAACGAAGCAAACTCGATTTACCGCAACCACTAGGCCCGATGAACGCTGTAACCCGCTGTTTAGGTATGGTTAGATTGATATCGATTAACGCTTGCTTATCTTTCGAATAAAAAAGATTTAGGTTTTCTATGTCGATGCAACTAGAAAGAGTCTCACCACCAGTCTTTGTTTTGTCCCCTAGAACAGCCGAAACATCCACTTTCCTAGTTGGTGATGGCGCTTCTTTAACCTGCTCGCTACTCATATCATTCATCGCAATCTAATCCATTAAAATAATTGTTATACATCTAGCGCTTTATATTTCTCTCGAAGGTGATTTCGCAAGGCGACGGCGGTCAAATTTAAGCCAGCGATAACTATGACCAGCAACAAAGCCGTTGCAAAAACTAACGGTCTTGCAGCCTCGATGTTTGGACTTTGAAAACCAACATCGTAGATATGAAACCCTAGGTGCATGAATTTTTGCTCTAAGTGTAAGTACGGATAATTCCCATCTAGCGGCAGTGATGGAGCCAATTTCACTACACCAACGAGCATCAGCGGCGCCACTTCTCCCGCCGCCCTAGCGACAGCGAGAATCAAGCCAGTCATCATCGCCGGGCTTGCCATAGGCAACACGACACGCCATAGCGTCTCAAATTTAGTTGCACCCAATGCCAAGCTTCCCTCGCGCACGCTTCTTGGAATCCTAGCGAGCCCTTCTTCCGTAGCCACAATTACTACCGGCACCGTAAGCAGCGCTAAGGTCAAAGAAGCCCACAGTAATCCGGGAGTGCCAAAAGTGGGTGCCGGTAACGCCTCAGGATAAAACATCTGATCGATTTCTGCGCCGACAATGTAGATAAAGAAACCGAGCCCAAACACGCCATAGACGATGGAGGGCACTCCCGCCAAATTATTCACAGCAATTCGGATTGCTCGTGTAACAAACCCCTGCCGTGCGTACTCTCGAAGGTAAACGGCAGCCACAACGCCGAAGGGTGTGACAAATACCGACATCAGCATTACCATCATCACAGTACCGAATATAGCAGGGAAGATCCCTCCTTCCGTATTCGCCTCACGCGGCTCCGCCGTCATAAACTCACCAAGCTTAGAAAAGTAGGTGAGCAATTTCGAGAACAGCCCCATCTGATTGGGCTTGTAGGCACGGACTATATCTGCGAACGCAATTTCTATTTCTTGCCCATTAGCCGCAAGAAATATTGCGGAGTCTCTATTTACCGTCTCATATAGAGTTATGAGCTGAGTCTGCAGAATCGCGTATTCGGTATCTAACTCTTCCCTGCTCGCCGCTATTTCTGCTGCCGCTTCTGGAGATTCATCTCCATCCAGCTCGAGACGACGCTCACGCAACCTCAGCCGCTCCATGGCGTAATTGATCAAGCCTATCTCTTGGTTTTCAATAACATAGATATCGTCTCGAATATTCAATGCACGCTCTAATCGAAGATTGAATTCCAGCCATCTGTTCGCTTCAACTTCTAAAGCATCATCTTGAAGCACGATAGGTTCACCATTCTCGCGGATACTTTCTAAGAAGCCGTAGAAATTACCCCATTCGCGCCTTTCCATCGCTACAATTTGAGCCGGATACTCTACATCTGTGACGAAGTCACTAAGCGCCCATGTGAAGTCAGCCCCAGTAAGGTCTCTGTTCCCTAGCTTCAAAAGCTGCCTTTCGTAGAAGTCTTGCGTCTCATCTACGGGAATACCTGAAGATGCGATCTGTGCAGCAACTACTATCTCACTCTCAACAAATTCTCCAATTACCTGCGTGCTCAGCAATTCACCGGTAGACGTCGGTGGCGCATAGTTAGCTTGCATTACATCTCTAGGCCAAAAATGACTCATGCCTCGAACCGTAAGAAGAATTAACAGGCCAATCACCATCACGATACTAATCGCAACAGCGCCAGCATTTAGCCAGACCCAGGGCGTGCCCCTACGCATCCATGTTGAAAGCTCAGTTTTCATATTGTGCTGTACTTAGTTCTCAGTCGTTGCCGTACTACTTCAGCAACCGTGTTAAACACAAAGGTAGACATGAAAAGCACTAAAGCTGCGAGAAAAAGAATTCGGTAGTGTGTGCTGTCTACTTCCGATTCTGGTATTTCCACTGCTATATTAGCCGCCAGCGTGCGCATGCCTTCAAAAATATTGATATCCATAATTGGCGTATTACCCGTGGCCATCAATACAATCATAGTTTCACCAACCGCTCTGCCCATACCTATCATCAGCGCACTAAAAATACCGGGGCTCGCCGTAGGCAAAACTACCCGCTGCAAACTCTGCCAAGGTGTTGCACCCAAAGCCAAGGAGCCATAGGTCAACTGTTTAGGAACAGTGAAGATTGCATCCTCTGCTATGGAAAAAATTGTGGGTATGACTGCAAAGCCCATAGCAAAACCGACAACCATCGCGTTGCGTTGGTCATAACTAATTCCCAAGTCGTTGGTAATCCAGAAACGCATGTCGCCATTAAAAAAGCTGTTCTCGATAGGCACTGCCAGAGCGAAAGACAGGTAGCCAAAAATAAGTATCACAGGTATCAGTATGCCCGCCTCCCAACCATCCGGTACGGAATCACGGATTTTTCTTGGTAGTTGCGTCCACGCAAAACTCGCACCCAAAATACTCAATGGCAGCACAATCAAAATCGAAAAAATTCCTAGCAAATTTTTCTCGACAAAGGGAGCAAGCCACAGGCCCGCGAGAAAACCCAACACTACTGTAGGCAGCGCTTCCATCAATTCGATCAGGGGTTTCACCTTGCGTCGCATCGCAGGTGCCATGAAATAGCCAGTGAATATTGCTCCGCATATAGCCAAGGGGGCTGCCAGCAACATAGCGTAGAAAGCCGCCTTCAAAGTACCAAAAGTTAGTGGCATGAGAGAATATTTCGGCTCAAACTCGTTGCTAGAAGCTGAAGACTGCCAGATGTAATCTGGCTCTGAATAGCCTTCATACCAAACTTTATCCCAGAGCACAGACCAGGAGACCTCTGGGTGTTCATTGTGAACTTCCCAAAAACCGATGCCTCCATCAACACTTTCAAGCAGCAGCCCATCTCCGCGGGGAGAAAGCGCCAATAGATTCGGAGTAGCGTCTGTTATATCTTCAGAGAATACTGCGCGATGCGCCGTGGTGTTATATATAGCCAATCTACCTAGCTCGTCCACGCTTACAAAATTTTTCCGGCGTTGTTCAGGTGTCATGCGCAGAATCGGCTGTGGACCTGGCCTGAATTCGCGAGCCTTCTGCAGCCTTGTCTGCCCTTCTTCGCGAGAGAGAAACCACTGCGAAATAGCACCAGAATCGTCAGCAACCAACAACGAAATGCCTCCTAAAAGAAAAACCACCTGTGTGGGCCTAATTCCATTCTCGGTGAGCACTGTCTGGATGCCAAAACTATCGCTATCTCCATTCATGACCGCCACTAAATCTAGAGCGCGGATGAGGCCGCTACCAGAAATGAAGTACAGCCAGCGTTGATCGCCGCCGATAAACATCTCTTCCACGTCTTGGGCCGATACTTCCACAGGGTAGCTTTCGATTTCGAAGTCAGCATCACCCCCTCCACCAATATCGAAAGCCGAGAACAAATTCGTCTGCTTCGTCGCATTAATAAGATTAACTGTGCCATTCTCGCTTACGCCAGCGACCATTAGGCTATCGCCATTTGATCGCACTGACAGTTCTGTTAATGCTGCATTCGCAAACAGTTCGTAGGGCTGCTCACCGAAGGGGAAATCGATTTTGGGAGTAAGTGTTCGCGTATTATTTTCGCCAACGAAAGTTGTAGTGTAGCCATACCGCGCCACTATCGCTGCGCCGCTATCCAAGCCTAGCGCAAAAATACCACTCTCTTCTGTATCCAGAGCGAAGTGATTGATGCTTGTGCCAACTGGCAGCTCGATCTCTATAAAGTCAACAGTCGTTCCGTCTGTTACATCGAAGAACAAGACATCAGCCTGATCACCGATGCGCATCCCAATTTCTGACTGCTCCTCTATAGCGAGATGCAAAGAATTTGAGCTGGAACGATTTTCTATTTGATATTCGTCCACTCTCTCTAGAGTTGCGGACTCAAATAGCGGAAGCACTTCATAGAACAGATACATGAAAATAAGAAGTATCGCCAGTATGACGCTAACACCGCCAATGGCGATAGCAACACTAGCTGATTGATCATAGAAATGGCGAAGCTTGCGTCGCAGCACCATCCGATTCGATGCCATACTCAACAACGAGCCCTCTGCTACTAGACTTTCCGTGGCCTGACTGGCAGCTGCTTGTTCTACATCATTTGACATTGAGCTCTCAAATATCGACTAGACAACTTCAAACTATCTCGAGTTTCTTACACAACGAAAGTTCAGTCTATAACAAACTGAACTTTCGAGAATTCGAGAGCGAACCTTGACTCGCTCTTGAAGGGCTTGCGGTTTAATCGAGCTGCAGGTTACGCATCGTTCCCTGCACTACTCGAGCCGGCAATGGGATGTAGCCGTCTTTCAGGACTACTTCCTGACCAGTCTTTGAAAGAATAAGTTTTACAAATTCACGCTCTAGCGGTGGCAGTGGCTTATTTGGCTCTTTGTTTACATAGACATAAAGAAAGCGCGCTAATGGATAGCTGCCCGACACAGAATTCTCAGGCGTAGCCTCGAAGAAATCATTGCTCGCTGACTTCGCAATAGGCACCGCTCTAACACTAGAAGTACGATAACCAATGCCAGAATAACCAATTCCATTAATAGAAGTACTCACCGATTGGACCACAGAGGCTGAGCCTGGTTGCTCATTCACAGTATTCTTAAAGTCGCCGTCACATAAGGCAACATCTTTAAAATAGCCGTAGGTGCCAGAAACTGAATTACGACCGAATAATTGAATATCTCGACGCTCCCATGCGCCCTTCATTTCCAGATCACCCCAACTATTGATGTTGCCAGCTCCACCACAGCGCTGGTTAGAAGAAAAAATGGCATCTACCTGGGGAATAGTCATGCCGGCAATAGGGTTGTCCTTGTGGACGTAAACTGCAAGTGCATCTATCGCTACCGGAATGGCCGTTGGCTTGTAGCCGTAACGCGACTCGAAAGCCTCAATTTCATTGTCTTTCATCTCTCGGCTCATTGGCCCAATGTTAGAAGTGCGCTCAGTTAGCGCTGGCGGCGCAGTAGATGAGCCTGCCGCCTGTATCTGAATGTTTACGTTTGGGTAAACCCGCTTGAAATCCTCAGCCCAGAGCGTCATCAAGTTCGCTAAGGTATCTGAACCAACACTCGAAAGGTTGCCAGAAACACCGCTAGTGCGCTCGTAATCGGGAATCCCCTGATCAATTTCAGCAGCCTGTACAGTGAGAGAAGCTGCTGCAAAAAGGGTGAGTGCTAGTGTTTTTCTTAATGATTTGATGCGCATATGGCCTCCATAGGGCGAGTTGATGCCTAATACCTGATAGAGGAACTATATACACGGAATATTACATAATTATGACAAAAGGATTTCAGCCAGAATGCGCACTGGCAACCCGCACAATCTCTGTCGACGATTATGCTAGGATGGTCGGCCAGTCTGAGGTGTAGCGATTGTTAAGAGCTTCCTTAAAGCTCAAAATACCTCGTAGATGCCCACTGAATGCCAGTCACAGTGACGTCATAATCGGGCTGAGAGGAAGAGACACACTAGTTGGCCGCTTCATAAGCCATGCCGGATGGAGAGCAATATGTCTGAACAGGCAGAAAATAAGTCATTGAATCTCGCAGTTGTTAATTCTACTGCCGCCGAAGGACGTCTACCGGCAACGAAACAGCAGGTCTCCACTGTCGATTCACAAGAGCCAATTAACCTAGAAGATCCCGCCTATTTTGAGAACCGAGAATTAAGCTACTTTAAGTTCAATCTCCGCGTGTTGAGTCAGGCACGAAATACGAAACACCCGCTACTCGAACGCCTCATGTTTCTGCTGATATTTAGCTCTAACCTAGACGAGTTCTTCGAAGTTCGAGTTTCTGGCTTAAGGAAGCAGTTGGACTTCGGCAGGCAGCGACCGGGCCCGGACGGTCAATATCCAGAACAAGTCCTCAAGGATATCCACCTGCAAGTCAAAGATGCTCTAGCTGAGCAGTACAGAATCTTGAATGAAGATCTATTCCCTAATCTTGAAAAAGAAGACATTCACTTCCTGCCGCGCCATGACTGGAATGACGAACTAAAGAAATGGACTCGAGACTATTTCGACGAAGAAATTCAACCCGTGGTAAGCCCGCTCGGATTAGACCCGGCACACCCCTTCCCTCGCCTCGTCAATAAGAGCCTAAATTTCATTCTTTCATTAGACGGCAAAGATGCGTTCGGCCGGGAAAGCGGTCTCGCCATTGTTCCTGCGCCTCGATCCTTGCCTAGGCTAATCAAGGTGCCCACTGAAATTGCGCCTGAGGGTGACAACTTCATCTTCCTCTCTTCCATCATCCACGCCTACGTCGATGACTTATTTCCCGGCATGAGCGTGATGGAATGTCATCAGTTTCGAGTGACTCGAAATTCTGATCTGGAAATGACCAACGTCGAGGTTGAAGACTACGCAATGGCCCTACAAGGCCAATTACATAGCCGGCGCTTCGGTGCTGCGACTAAATTAGAGGTGAGCATCGATTGCCCAACAGAGCTTACTGATTTCCTTCTAGAACGCTTCAATCTTTCCAATGATGAGCTGTTTCAGTTGGACGGGCCTGTAAATCTGCAGCGGCTGATGGCTCTGTACGGAATGATTGATCGAGCTGATCTTCGTTACCCGCAATTTTCCCCTGGCACACCAAAATTACTTGAGGAAGACGCCTATATTTTTGCTGCTGTAGACAAAGAAGATCAGCTCCTACTGCATCCCTTTCAGTCCTTTATTCCCATCATCGACTGGGTTCGTCAGGCTGCGAAAGATCCAACGGTGTTATCCATCAAACAAACTCTATACCGCACCAATGAATCGTCAGAACTCGTCGAGGCACTGGCCGATGCAGCACGCAATGGTAAAGAGGTTACAGTTGTCATTGAGCTCCGTGCCAGATTCGATGAGGAAGAAAATATTAATTTTGCCAGCATCCTGCAGGAAGCAGGTGCGGTAGTGGTTTATGGGGTAATGGGTTACAAGACCCATGCGAAGATGCTGCTAATAGTGCGCCGAATCGGCAACTCACTTAAGCGCTACGCACATTTGGGTACTGGCAACTATCACCGGAAGAATTCACTCCTCTACACCGACTATAGCCTGCTTACCTCCGATGAAGTTCTTTGTGCCGACGTGCACAAGGTGTTTCAACAGATCACCGGAATGGGCAAAAAAATTCAGCCGAATTTGCTAATCCACGCCCCGTTTAATCTGAGGAAATCTTTACTCAAAATGATTAATAGTGAGATCACAGCGGCTACTACGGGCAAAAAGGCGCGCATAGTTGCGAAGATGAATTCAATAACCGACCCTGCCATCATAAAAGCGCTGTACAAAGCTTCTATGGCAGGTGTAAAAATCGACCTTATCGTACGTGGGATCTGCTGCCTGCGACCAGGAATAACCGGAGTAAGTGAAAACATTCGAGTGGTATCAATCATCGGTCGTTTTCTCGAACATTCACGAGTTTACCACTTTCTAAATTCGGACCCCCAGGTCTACTGCTCCAGCGCCGACTGGATGGAACGTAATTTAGATAATCGAATTGAAGTTTGCTTCCCTATATTAAAGAAGAAACACAGCACACGAATTAAAGCCGAACTAGAGATGTATCTTGAGGATCGCGGTCAGAGTTGGGAGCTTGCTGCCGATGGCGAGTATCATCCTTTGGAGAATGCGCAAACAAAAAACATCTTGGAAGATGTGCAACAACTGTTATTGAAACAGCTTTCCTAAATTATTGAGGTGGCGCATCTAGCGTCACGAGTTATCGGTCAGGCTGACTTCTGGAAGCTGGCTATTCTGCATGATGGCTAGTGTCTTCTTATTTTTCACCATGAAATCTAACATACCCTCTCTCAGTGATGTCGCACTGAAGCTAATACTATCGACTGCATAGCACTGCATGAGACCTACCAGCACCGCCAACCCGGGTAACAACAATTCACGCCGACGCTCCTTCAGGCCGGGTAGATCTTCATCGCCCGCAATAGCAGCGATGATCCGCGGCTTCAACGCTATTAGCGCTGCAAGCTTAATCTCACCCTTCCCGAAGCCGTGCGCTTGGCATATAGCGGCGAGCATCTTTACTGTTCCCGAGGAAGCATAAGCCTCATGCCATCCCGCCTTTCGCATAGCGAGACTAATGCCATTGAAGACAGACTCGGACGCCGCGGTGGCAGCATCAAGCTGCTCATCTAATAGAATTGGGTCAGGTGTTTTCGGTGAAAAGAATTTGTCACGCCAGGCCACACTGCCTATCGCCATGCTCTCGGTAAGGAGCCGGCTGTTGTTATGGCCGATGATTACTTCCGTACTGCCACCTCCAATATCGATAACTAGGCGGTGATTCTCAGAAACCGGAAGCGTGCTGGTAACACCCGCGTAGATCAACACCGCTTCCTGTACACCACTAATCGGGGAGATTTCAATACCAATATCCCGCGCAGCCTCAATGAATTTTTGGACATTATCGGTGACACGAAAGGTATTCGTACCGAGAGCCCAATACTGCTCAAGTGGATATTGGTCCATCAGTGTCTTGAAGTGCTGCAGACAATCTAAGCCACGCTTGAATGCCGCCGGCGAAATGCTGCCAGTTTTCCTGACATCTTCGCCCAATTGGACGGAGTCACTGCAACGCTCAACAATTTTAATTTGTCCATCAATGTATTCAGCGATCAATATGTGAAAACTGTTGGACCCTAGGTCGATGCATGCGTACATAGGAAGAAAGTAGTGACAATAGGAAGATGAGTTGCGCCAAGCAATATCCAACCGCTACTCTTCCGGCTTCTATTTATAAGCAATCGGAAGAGTCTCAGCTGAGCTTCACTAAGCCCTATTACTCTTTATCGTCAGATGTGACAGGAGTCTGAATGTGCGCGAACGCGCAACTAGATCATAGACTGCTGATAATTCTCTAGACCGACCTTCTCTATAAGAGTGAGTTGCGCCTCTAGAAAATCGATATGCTCTTCTTCACTACTCAGAATTTCGCTTAACAGATCGCGACTCACGAAGTCACTGACAGACTCACAATAGGCGATGCCTTCTTTGAGGTCTGGACAAGCAATCAACTCAAGCTTGAGATCACATTCCAGCATTTCTTTGGTGTTCTCACCGATCATCAACTTACCTAGGTTTTGAACGTTAGGAAGCCCTTCCAGAAACAGAATACGCTGCATGAGCTGATCTGCATGCTTCATCTCATCGATAGACTCCTCGTATTCCTTCGCAGCCAATTTCTCCAGACCCCAATCCTGATACATACGTGAGTGAAGAAAATATTGATTGATGGCGATGAGTTCATTGCTAAGCGCCTTGTTCAGGTGCTTGATTACGGTGGCGTCCGATTTCATAAATTGATCCCTAATGACTGAATTGAAAATAGCTACATTGAATTCGCGCAAGCTTCGCTTTTTGACTAGAAAATGTCAAGAAATTTTACCGTAAGTCATTGATATGAATGATAAAACTAAATGATAAGCAATCCCATTCCCATCCATCGAGGAGAGCATAGCAAGGGAGTTCTGGCAGAGAATGACAGGCAAACTAGATGAGGGGAATAGCTAAACCGATGCCCCACGGGCTAAGCCGCGTTTGTATAGGAGCCTGTCTTATGGAATTCTTTGACGATAGTTTGAGCAAGTTTACCGCATTTGCCGCATTCGCTAGCAACGCCGAGCTTGGCGCGCAGGTCTGTCAAATTACTCGCACCACCACGACACAAGTCGCGAATCTGGTTATCGGTAATCTGTCTACAAATGCATACGTACATGGCTTATCCTCAATATGGCAGATACTTTAAATGATAATGAGAATGATTGTCAACAACATTCATATCTGTTAATTTAGCTGTATCTAATATCATCAAATCAATGACGTAAGTTATTGTTTTTAAAAGGCTAGAAAGAACTTCATGTCAGGCACTACCCTATCTACTGCCAAGAGTGGCGACCGTTGCATCGTACTGGAAATAGCCTCTGAGCCAGCAGAACTCAAGAGTCGCCTCTACTCGCTGGGCATCATTCCTGGCTCAGTACTGAAATTACTGCGCTTTGCCCCGCTAGGCGACCCCATGCAGGTAAAGGTTGGCGGCAGCTTTATCAGCATTCGCAAATCCGAAGCTGCAATCATTACCGTGGATATTCAATAACAAATGCAGAAAATCGCACTGATCGGCAATCCCAATTGCGGGAAGACAACACTCTTCAACGTGCTTACTGGCGCAAACCAAAAAGTCGGCAACTGGCCGGGCGTGACAGTAGAGAAGAAATTTGGATATTTTGAGCTCGAAAAAGAGTCTATCGAGTTAGTCGACCTGCCCGGCATCTATTCCCTTGAACAGGACTATAGCGGCATAGACGAGAAGATTGCCCAAGACTATTTAGAACAGAGCGATATAGGCCTAATCATCAACATCGTTGATGCAACCAATCTCGAAAGAAGTCTTGTACTGACACAACAACTAATGGAGCGCGACATTCCATTAGTGCTTGTTATGAACATGCTCGATGTGGCCGAGCAACAAGGGATCACCGTCACCGCGAGAAAGCTGGCCGACAAACTGCAATTGCCAGTGATTGAGATGATAGCCTCACAGAAACGGGGCATTGATGAACTGAGAAGCGAACTAATCAGCAAGATAAATACTGCTCCCGAATTAACTAGCCGGCAGGAAGCTCCTCTCTCTGGGGCTAGTACTGCCGCCGAGGAAAAGTTACTTCAGCGCTACCATCAGTCACGCCAGCTCATCAATGGGGTTGTCGAAGTCTCCCCTACTCACCACAGCCTATCGGAACGTATCGACGCAGTGCTGATCAATAGATGGCTAGGCATACCTTTCTTCTTATTGATGATCTATATGATCTTTACTATCGCAGTAAATCTTGGCGCAGTGTTCATCGATTTCTTCGATATATTATTCGCCGCAGTTTTGGTAGATGGAACGACTTGGCTGCTGCGCGAAATTTCTGCGCCTGAGGTGATCATCACCCTACTTGCCCAAGGCGTGGGCGGCGGCATAACTCTGGTCGCGACCTTCATACCAGTGATTGGCTTTCTCTACCTCTGTCTATCCGTTCTGGAAGACTCCGGCTATATGTCTCGCGCCGCCTTTGTGATAGATAGAGCGATGAGCGGTATAGGCTTGCCTGGAAATGCCTTCGTCCCATTAATCGTCGGCTTCGGCTGTAATGTCCCCGCGGTAATGGCAGCTAGAAGCTTGGGTAGAGACAGCGACCGACTGATGACTATCGCTATGGCTCCCTTCATGAGTTGTGGGGCGCGACTCACCGTCTATGCGCTTTTCGCCGCCGCATTCTTTCAGCAGAATGGACAGAACATTGTATTCGGTCTTTATCTGCTAGGCATCGTGCTGGCGATATTTACCGGCTGGATATTTCGCAAGCAACTCTTCACCAATGAGATCACACCTTCATTCCAAGAAATGCCTGCCTACCACGTTCCAATCCCACGCAACATTTTGCTAACCACCTGGTTTCGATTGAAGTCTTTCGTTTTTCGCGCCGGCAAGACAATCGTTGTAGTAGTGATTGCGCTGAGTTTTCTAAACTCCATAAGCACCGATTTTAGTTTCGGCAATGAAGATTCAGAAGACTCTGTGCTAAGCGTAATAGGCAAGTCAATAACTCCGGCATTCGCACCGCTTGGCATAGAAGAAGATAACTGGCCCGCTACTGTAGGCCTATTTACCGGTATGTTTGCCAAAGAGGCTATTGTTGGAACCCTCGATGCACTTTATAGCGAATCGGATGCAGATGCCTATGATGGCTCACCGCCGGATCTCTTAGCGGCTGCAGGAGAAGCCATCGCGTCGATCGGTTCGGAATTGATCGCCCTGAGTTCGACCTTGACTGACCCCTTAGGCATATCGATTGGCGACGTTAGTGACTTGGATGCGGTTGCCGATGATCAGGAAATTGAATCCTCGACCCTTACTAATATGGCTGCTCTTTTCTCCGGCCCATTTGCCGCGTTCTGCTATCTGGTTTTTATCTTGCTTTACGCTCCTTGCGTAGCCGTACTTGGCGCTATAAACAAAGAAGCGGGCTGGCATTGGATGCTACTAGTATTCGGCTGGAGTACTGGGCTTGCCTACATTACCGCCACGGTTATTTATCAGATTGGCACTTTCTCCGTAAACCCCCTATTCTCCTC
Organism: uncultured Gammaproteobacteria bacterium; assembly: GCA_913060495.1. Taxonomy (GTDB): domain Bacteria; phylum Pseudomonadota; class Gammaproteobacteria; order Pseudomonadales; family Pseudohongiellaceae; genus UBA9145. The sequence goes on from CAJXRP010000004.1 coordinate 188,675, forward strand.
AATATGGATAGTGAGCATGCTTACCATCTTGGTTGTCTTTATAGTGAATCTAAAGAGACTCTCGAGCAAGATGGTGCCCAAGAATCTCATTCCGACTGTTCAGATATAGCGGGAGAAAGAAATTGCAGGACTCAGCGCAACAGGGTGCTCGCATCCCTGTCCATAAGTTTCTCTTGGGCGGGATTATCCTTCTTCTGCTGATAAAAATTTTTCTAGCAACCGCTCTCGACCTCTACAGCGACGAAGTTTTCTACTGGCAGGCATCTGCAAATCCAGCCATCGCCTACAGTGATCTACCCTTCATGACGGCCCTGCTTATCGGGCTAGGCTCTGCTTTTGATTCATACAACACCCTAGCGGCACGAAGCCTTTTCATCGTGATGGGAAGCTGTTTGCCGCTGCTTGTTTATTGGATTGCCAAGCCAATCACAAATCCCAAGCAGGCAATCGAGTCGGCTGCAATAAGCCTGTGCCTGCCACTTGCAGGCTTCCTTGGCCTGCTCGCCGTGCCAGATGTTCCTTTAATTTTCTTTGGCCTCTTGGCGATTGGTTTTTTCGAGCGCGCACTGCGCACCGATCAACTATTGCATTGGGCGCTTACCGGTTCAGTTGTGGCGCTGGGTCTGTGTACGCACTACCGTTTCTTTCTTTATCCAACTGCCGCGATTCTTTTCCTAGCCTGCTTTAAAGCGGGAAGAAACCAATGGAAAAATCCGCGCCTATGGTTGAGCATGCTTATCGCAAGTCTTGGCTTGATACCCATTCTTTGGTTCAATCTCAGCAACCAACTCAGTAGCGCCAGCTTCTATCTCGTAGATAGACACCCATGGGAATTTCAGGCTTCTGGACTACTACATCTATTGAAGCAGGCAGGGTTGGTTACACCTCCTCTGTATTTGTTATTCGCATACACAATATTCCTGATGTACCAGAAAGCGCGCCTTGGTGATCGCAGTGCTGCGTTGTTACTCAGTTTTTCACTGGTTAATGTATTGGTCTATTTGCTACTCGCCCCATGGACAGACGCGACCAGTACGTCTATTCACTGGCCTCTTTCCGGATACTTCCCTTTACTCATTTACACCCCTCTCGCCCTGCGTAGCGCAGCAAATTTACTCACCGGCTTTTTTACTGCGCGAACAGCACATCGGCTTGTTATCTCCATCCCTATTGTTGGCTTTCTTGGCACTTTAACAGCCTTATTCGGTGTCGGCTCTCAGGCTTTTCAATCACAACTGCAACCTCTTATTGGCACAGGCGTGCTATCTAATAAAATGGCCGGATGGACGCAATTTAGCAGCCATGTAGACAAGCTTTTGACTCGCGAATTTGCAGCATCGCCGCTGCTGTTAACCGACAACTACTATACGCTTGCACAAATTGAATTCGCCGGACTAACAAGCCAAGGATTCACACTGGATGAGGAAAAAGCAGTTCGCGATGGCCGAATAACCCAGTATCAACTCTGGCAAAAAGACAGGATTGGCTTGGAACGAGTTACTGCTAGTGAATATTTATTCATCGCGGAAGACAGCACATTAGACACAGCAACTAAGCACGACCTGCTCGCTGCGCTATGTTCCAGAACTGAACAGCTCAGCCATCTCGGGGAACTGAGTTTATTCAATGGAGACAAGCGATTTAGTTTCTATCGAGGACGCGAGTTGCATAACATTGATAACGTCCAGAAAACTCAGACAACTGCCTGCCCATTCCCCTCCATCGCTTGGATTGATACGCCCATGCGGGGAGCCGATCTTAGCGGTATAGTCGATGTGAATGGCTGGGCATTCAACGAAGATATTGGCATCGACAGTATCAACCTACTTATCGACAACGAAGTAGTTGGCCGGGTGGATTATGGAGGAAGCCGCCCTGATGTTATCGAAGTCATGCAGGTAAAAAACGACCCCAATAGCCCCAATATCGGGTACAACTACAGTTTCGATAGCAAGCAATTGGAAAACGGTTCTCATCAGTTAGCGATCGAGATAGAAAACCATCTAGGAATTATACAGCGCTATGGAGAGCGCAGGATTGAAGTAAATAACTAGAGCGTTAATAGGGATTCAAAACTTCGACCGCAATCTTCCACTCATTACTAGCAGTGAAGCGCCACAACCGCATGTAGCTGGTTCGAAAACTCTGCTGCGACTCATCTTCTAGAGTTTCCATCGTACCGTAGGTATAGCCCACTTCTTTGGATGCAGACAAGAAACCTCCCATATGAGTGAGACTAATCTGATTCGTAGTTGATAACTGATTATCTAAAAAAGCACCATAAACTGAGCTTGCAGAATCTGCACCCACTGCAGGTGCCATGCCAGGCAGATAAACACGTGTGTTTTCCAATCCGTAGCGCAGTAGCGCCCGTTGCCCACCGCGGAAATTTATCGATTGCCCGAATAGGTTATCGCGATCAATCAGCATCTGCATATTATTGCTTTCTGCCATCGCCATAACAGGATGAGCAGTCTCTTCCAACACCGGTCTGGTGTCATCGAAATTTGGCTCTACTTCTAAACCCAGAAACCCTGGGATATCGGCTACAATATCCGCCATCAACACCCAGCGGTCTTCCTGTTTTTTCCAAATTGAAATAAGGTGGCCGAATTGGTCAGGAGAGTCATCAGTCAGAACAGTCAAAGGCCCTGCGGTGAGACCCAAATCACCAGCACGGGAAACATCAACATAGTGTGCCTCCCAGCTAATCTCGTTCGCACTGTTTTGAAAGTTTTCAGAACTGTATAAGTCGAGAGCATCAACGGGGCCGTTTCGAAAAACCGTAGAGCGCTGCCCTAAAAATTCGAGAAACGCACCAGTTCTACCAATCTCAGCAGAACGGTCGGCAAAATTCTGATCGGCAGCCATCAGATCTAGCCAGTGTTGATACTGACTCACTTCCTGGCCTTGGTCGGACAACTCCCTAGGCTCTTGTTCCTGTGCTTCCGCCGCTATGAATTGAAAACCAAGGAACAACAGTGCTAACAAGCACTTATTCCAGCCTACAGACCCTGCTACAGCAATTTTTTCCTCGAGCTTGAACATATTTCAATAGTAGTCCTATTCTTACATCTTAACTAGCCTAAATTAGCTAAGATCTGCTGTAATGCCGCGTGAGCGCTAGACTGTAGCATTTAAACTACTGATCAAAGCTATGGAAAACAAAGGGCTTCATAAGCACTATTGATTGTTCTGGAGGTGATGAACCGCTAGAATTGGCCTGCATTGACAGCAGAGCAACACGCAGTATCACTAGCGTTGATATTTTTCAGCCAGACAACCGTCACCGAAACCCAATTGTGCAAAGAAAAACACTAAATTCAGGCTTTAAAGAAGCCCTATTGGCAATTGCCGCCTTGCTTTGTATGAGCCTAAGCCATGCTGACACCGTGCTCGTCGATAAAGAGTTAGGGTTTCTAGCTCTTGCCAATGCCGTCGAGTACTACGAAGACAGCTCCGAATCACTGACCATCGATGATGTGTTAGCAGCGAATTTTGGCGTCAATTTCATAGCTCACAATGAAGACATCCTGCACTTCGGCATAACCAGTTCTGCTTACTGGATTCGATTCGACCTCGATTGGAATACGCTCGAACACTCCGAAAGTAAAATATTGGAGTTTGGTCCGCCTAAACTTGTTGCCGGCGTCATACGAGGAGGCATAGAACTCTTCATCGTGAATGATGATGGGGAACTCACCTCACAATACACTCTCGGAACGCAGGAAAGCACCAGGGAGCTAAAAACACTTAACAGAGGATTAGCTCTAAAGATCAATGAAAATTATGGCGAGCATTTCTATCTTCGAGTAGCGAGCGCACGCCCTTTACGATTACCTATATCACTTTGGAGCGAAGAAGCATTTCTTGAACAATCTATCAGCTCCGATTCGGGACTTGGATTACAGTACGGCATTCTTCTCGCGATGATTCTCTACAATCTTTTCCTCTATATTTCTGTCCGCGAGAACAGCTACCTCTTCTACGTTATTACCATCGCTACCCAAGTCACCTTTCTTTTCTTAGACTCCAAACACCTGCGCTATTTACTCGACGAGATTTACATGGGTAGCTGGTGGGTGGATATGTCCGAACGAATAATTTATCCGCTACTCGTCATTACCGCGCTTCTATTTCAACGCTCTTTGCTGCGGATCTGGGAATACAATCTAAAACTAGATATGGCAGTTAAAGTAATGCTCGGTGGCTTCGTGCTGGTAATACTACTGGCGTTCGTCCCGAACGAAAAACTGAACCAGTATCTTTTTATTCCATTACTCATCGCTGCTATACCGCTGGCCTTCTACAACAACATCGATGCAATACGCAGAGGAAACCTGACCGCGGCAGTGCACATGGCAGCTATTGGCGTCTTCCTCGCGGGAACCATCGTATTAATGCTGCTGCAACTTTGGCCCAGTTTTCCTAGCAATGCTTTTACCAATAATGCCTACAACGCTGGGCTGATTATTCAGTCACTGCTTTTATCCTTAAGCCTGACTACACAATACAATCAGATCAAACAAGAGAAGGAAGACGCTCAAAGGCAAGCGATCGACAACTTGGTCAAATCTGAGAAAATTAAGGATGACCTGCTTGCCAATGTCTCGCACGAACTTAGAACACCGCTCTACGGCATCAACGGCTTAGCAGAAATCGCCCTGACAGAATTTAGATCGAACAATAACAATGCAGAGTTGGTCACTCAAAACCTAGAGCTTATTCAAGCTAGCGGCGATCGGCTGACTAAATTAGTTAACGACTTGCTAGACTTCTCAAGCGCTAAAGAACAAGCAGCTTATATAAAGTTTCGACCAGTTGACCTGAACAGCATCTCGACGTTGGTAGTTGCTATATGCAGACCGACGATTGGAGAGAAGAATATCGACCTACGAGTTGAAATAGATCCCGACCTACCACTGGTAGCTGGCGATGAAGATAGACTCCAACAAATCCTGGTTAACCTCACCTCGAATGCTATTAAATTCACTTACTCTGGTGAAGTCGTGATCTCAGCAGAGCTCACATCTGAATACAATGTGAACATAAAAGTCAGCGACACTGGTATCGGTATACATAAAACCGACCATGACACCATCTTCAAGACATTCGAAAAGCTACCCTCACAGCATTTGAATTCATCTGGCATAGGTTTAGGCCTACCGCTTGCTAAGAGCATGGTTGAATTACATCGCAGTGAACTAAAAGTAGAAAGTGAATTAGACTTAGGATCAACTTTTAGCTTTGATCTGCGCGTTTCATTGGATCAGACCAGGGCAATTAAACCGCCAAGCATCCACAAGCAGATGATTCGACGCGCGGATTATTTCGAGCAGGCCAACAAAGAATCTGATGTTCCAAAATTACGCAGTGAGCAAGACATCACTATACTGGTTGTAGACGATGATGAAATCAATCGTGTAGTCATGGGTCAACAGCTAGAAGAATACAATGTCATCAAATGCTCGAACGGACTCGATGCACTGACTGCAGTGGAAGGAGAGAAGCCTGATCTAATATTGCTCGATTTAATGATGCCTGGTCTGAATGGATATGAGGTCTGTCAGAAGCTGAGACAAAAATACAGTCAGATCGAATTGCCGATAATATTAGTTACCGCAAAGAATCACCTCGAAGACCTCACGCAAGGCTTCAAGACTGGCGCTAACGATTATCTTGCAAAGCCATTTCACAATGAAGAATTGCGCTCCAGAGTGGAAAACCAATTGCGCCTCAGCTTGCTGCATCGAGTTAGCGAAGACAACCTGCGCATGCGCTCCCAAATAGAGTCTTATGCGAAGGCAGACTCCGAATTACGCAGCTCACGCTTTAGACTACAACAAGTGCTTGAGTCAATTAACGCGGGCTTTATCGCTTTTGAACTACCAGGAAAGATATTCAGTCTGAATCAGCGAGCAGCCGAATTGCTCGGCACAGATCGTGACGCAGTTTTAGACAAAGACATACACACACTATTTTCAGACTCTGAAACAAATAAAGAAATATTACTTGCTCTGGAAAATTGGGAAGGTGGTGAAGATGATCAAGGTCAACTAGAAACACTGCCAAATCATGCCGCCAGCTTAAGCGTCAACGTAGAGGTGATTCACCCCTATAACAGTTCAAGAAAATCTTCAGCCAGCACAGTTCAATTCAACAGCAAATTGAATCTATTCGGCAGCGATGAAGGTACCGGCGTGCTTTTTCTGGAAGACACCGAGCCATTGCAGTCGCTAACCAATAACACGGTGGTGAGCAGCACTATTGAACTGGTCAGCTTCCTAGGACAAGCACAGCAGAATATACGCCGCATCGGCACACGCTTGAGCGTGCTCACACCATCTGAGATAACCGCTCATCCTGCTCTCCTAGACAAATTAACTGGCATCGAAGATCTAATAAATTTTATCGACGAGCAACTTCCGAACGTTAGTAGTGAGGGTGAATACCGCCAGCAACTAGTCACTCTAATGCGTTCTGCCTTACATACCTGGGAAGTAACCACGCAGAAATCAAAAATTGAACTCGCTGAGGAAAGCAACATTTGGGCGGTAAGCATTGACGATGGCCGGTTGAGGACGCGAACCTTCGATCGTTATCTCAGGATTGAGCAACTGCCTAAAATCCCTCGCTGGCGGGAGGTTGTAAGAACCGCATACTTCGTTTTATCGAATCCCGCGATCGAGCCCGAGACGCGGATGTCTCTAGAATCTGAGCTAGAGAAGACCAAGTCAATCTTGAAAAAAGCTGCGATTAGTTGATGCCCCATGTGCTGCTGAAGACAGTCTTCAGCATTCCCTTGACGGTATATATTGGTTACTCTTGTAGCGAATACTATTTGTAGGAATCTATTTACACGAAATTAGCGGGCTATGCGGATTTTCCCGTTAACGCAACCAACATTTAGGCTGACACTCTAGAGCCAAATTCTGCGCAAAATATGTATATAAAACATTTTGGCCTAGCCCAATATCCATTTTCTTTGGCTCCGAATACACGGTACTTCTTGAAGCTACCGAGTCATCAGCGTGCATTCGACTTTATCATCGAAGCGCTTCAAGACGACAGCCGCTTTACCAAGATTACTGGAGAAGTAGGAACCGGCAAGACCATGCTCTGCAGAAAAGCTTTGAATGCTCTCGAGGCCCATGAAGATAAATACGCAACAGTGTTTATCCCCAATCCTGTCTTAGACGAAGAAAGCATCATCTATGCAATCGCCGATGAAATGAAACTCAGCTACGACTCTGATGCCAACTACTATGAGCTTCTAAAGCTAGTCAGCAAAGAATTGATCCGCCTATCGACACTAGGGAAGACTACAGTTTTATTTATAGACGAAGCACAGGCGATGGCAGAGGAAGCGCTAGAAGCAATACGCCTGTTAACTACAATCGAGAGAGCCACAGACGGCCCAATACCATTGCAGATAATTCTCTTTGGCCAGCCGGAACTAGACGAACTCTTGGAGCGCCCTGCATTACGCGCCTTGAATCGCAACCTAAGAGCCTCCTACCAGTTAGCTAGCCTTGATAGAGATGGAGTTGAGGCCTATCTGGACCATCGGCTAGTCAAAGCAGGGTACAATGGCCCGCACCTATTCTCCGCTAAAGCGGTTGATCTTATTTTCCGCGGTTCGGGAGGAATCCCGAGGCTTATCAATATACTTGCCCACAAGGCTTTGATGGTAGCCTTTGGCAAAGGTGATCATGCCTTAACTGACAAACACGTTGAGTTAGCTATAGAAGACACGGAGTCAGCGCAGCAGCACAAATTGAGAAAGCGCCGCTTCTTCTCCAACTAACGCTAGACGTCATAAACCCGATTCCATTGTAAAGTTACGCTATCCACTACCGGTAGCCATGCCCTATTAGTTGTATCGAAGCTAGCAAACCTTATAATCATCCAACTTCACCTGATCTGGAAACTAAATTATGCCGCAAAAACTCTGGCAACAACTCAAGGCAGAGGCGCAGCAGGTCATTCAACAGGAACCTCTACTAGCAAATTATGTTTCTGCCTGCGTTCTAGATCACGACAGCCTACCATCCGCACTTAGCTTCATCCTCGCAAACAAACTATCAGACGATGTAATGCCGGCCGCGACCGTGCAAGTGTTGTTTGACAATGCATTTAGCGAATCGTCGGATATTATCGAGAACGCCTCCTGTGATATTGAAGCAGTATTCGAACGCGACGCTGCGGTAAGCACCCACCTAGCTGTCATTTTATATATGAAAGGGTTTCAGTCGCTGCAAGTGCATCGCCTGGCACATTTTCTTTGGATGAACGACCGCAAGGAGCTTGCACTGTTTATGCAGAGTCAAAACTCCGAAGTGTTCGGCGTCGACATTCATCCTGCCTGCAGGATTGGCCGCGGCGTAATGCTCGATCACGCGACTGGCATCGTAATTGGCGAAACCACCGTTATTGAAGACAACGTTTCGATTCTCCAGCAGGTTACTCTGGGTGGCACGGGCAATGAGAAAGGCGACCGACACCCTAAGATACGATCGGGCGTGTTAATTTCAGCTGGCGCGAAGGTGCTGGGTAACATTGAAATAGGTATCGGAGCCAAGATCGGAGCGGGTAGTGTCGTACTAAATGACGTTGAGCCGCACACTACCGTTGTTGGAATTCCCGCTAAGGCTACTGGAAAACCTTGCACGGAAATGCCATCGGAAACAATGAATCAGAATTTTTTCGACTAACATTCCTTCCATGCCAAGCAGCGATGCTGCTTGGCAATTATCTACAATCGATACTAAGTTGGCTAAGGGCGATTACCGAGAGAAGCGCCAAGACCATCCCTGGCAAAATAGTATTTTAAACGACCCATTGCCGGCTGCGGCTCTCCATCGACTAACTTCGGACGAAAAGTCAAACTATTCAATTTTTCAAGCAGTTGCTCTTCTTGGGAATTAGACTCCAAATAATGCGCTAGAAGCTCTGCCTTCTGAATCGTGCTTACAGTACTACTGAAGCGATGACTGTACCAGCGAGACACTTTATTCACTCCCGCAAGACTAAATGAAAACAGGGCGAAATTTGAACCTAGAGCCTCACTATCAGAATTGTAGTCAGGAATTGGGTTACGTACATTTGGTAAAGCCGCAGACCATTCGCTGAAAGACAAGTAATCAGTAGAGCCACCCTCCTCTGCCGTCACCATTCTATTTCGTTGTGCCGCAACTGCCCCCTCTACATGGGGAAAAAATTCTGTATCAGGAATCACCCTTGGCTGACTAAATAATTCATTAGCCCGATCAGCAGCCACTCCAGAGCTTAATAATTCTTGGTACGCATCTCGGTAGGTGTCTATCGCGACTTGAGGCTGGTCATAAAGAATATGCCAATCGGCGAGGTACACATTCGTCATCGCTATAGCTTCTAGATCCGGTGATTCGCTATCGGCATAAATAGAATATAAATTCCCGAACAAGGCCAATCCCGTTAGGTAATAACTCTCATCCACATCTGAGCGATCACGCATGATCTGTGAACCCGGCGCGACCTGACGAAGCACATAACTGGTCTGCCCGCCTTGCCACAGCGCGATCGTCTGAAGATGAAACTGTCGTAGGTGTTCGTAAAACATTGACGCCAGACGCTCATCTGTCTTACCCCAAAGAATCTCTGCTACGCGAATTGCTATCCAACGAATTTGAGCTGCTCGTCTAAAATGGAAACCTTGATAGAGACTGTTATCTTCCGCGAGGGCGCGCATATGAACACGGGACAATTCCAACAAGTCGTCGATCAACAGTTGATCGATACGCAGGCTTTTATCCGTATAGAGCCAAAACAAATGCTCCATATTCTCTCTAGCACCGTCCCAGTCGCCTCGATTGGCAAAATTTTCAATTTTCTTTTCAAGTAAGGGACGTTGTGTTTCGGTATATAGGCCACCCTCAACACGGGCAATTTGCATGGCACGATCGAGGAGTCCATGCGCCTCATCGAATTGATTCAACAACATGAGCCTATCTGCCAACTGTTCTAGCGGTTCGATTAGACGTGAATCCAAGGCCCCAAAGCGATCCTGCTGCTCACTTAGCAAAGCTCGTGCGAGCGCCAATTCATCTATTGGATCTACAGATGGCTCAGCCTGTCCGTAAACAGGTCCAATTGGGCTCGTTATAACAATGAGCAAGGCTGCGGTAAGTAGCTTCTTCAAGGTAGGTCTCGGCTTAGCTCTTTCGAGTAGGATATCAGGCTGCATTCAGCATGAATAGCAATCTGCCTCACGGCCTCGAACTCCCCAATTTCAGGGGCCGACTGCGAGTCGCTATTTACTATACGCTTGATTATACTCATTTAGATTATTAAAAAATGACTGACTTTAGGAGAGTAATGTGAGCAAAATCAGCAAAACTGTCGGCTTTTCCCTACTATCACTGATTATAGGCTTAAGTGCCGGAATCTTTGCCAGTTCATCCGCGCAGGAAGATGGCAAGGTATATGAGCTTAGAATATATACGGCTACACCAGGCAACTTAGACAAGCTGCATGCTCGTTTCCGCGACCACACTATCCGCATATTTGAAAACCATGGCATGCAAATCGTAGGGTTCTGGTCACCCACCAGCGAAGAAGACGCCGACGACACACTCATCTATGTGCTAGAACACGCGAGTCAAGAAGCCGCAAATGCTTCATGGCAAGCATTTGGGCAAGATCCGGAGTGGAAATCAGTCTCTGATGCATCAAATGCGAATGGACCAATATTAGCAGGCGTCGAGCGACGCTATATGACTGCAACTGACTACTCGCCGCTAAAATAGTCTATTCAGATTAGGCCCACAGACGCGACAAAAATTATAGAGCAGAACCAAAAAGGGATAGCCATTGGCTATCCCTTTTTCAATGCCTTCCCATAAAGAAGGCTGACCTAGACTCAGCTCTTTCGACCCGAGACCGGTTAAGTTGGGTGCTTAGAAAACTAGCGGGTTATTGAAAAATTTAAACGAGCCATAAGCCAGCTCTAGCAGCTCTACCGTAGACTGCCCCTGACCTATCCAATAGTACACCAAGGCACCCAACATAATCGCTGCCGTGCTCAGCGCCGCGATTGTCTTGTCATCCCATTTACTACTATCGTTCATACCCACTCCTAATAAATCTAGTTATATGGCTAGCTGAAGCCAATCCAACGCCCTGTTGCGGCAACAGTGAACCAAGTCAGCATCGATGTAATGGCTAGTAATCGCATCATCCAAGGGGCGATTTCTGCGTGAGGACGGCTTGTCAGGAATGGCTGTTTAATAAACAACATGAAGCAAGACCCGACCAGAAGCACCAACATCTTTATCCAAAACACTTCCATGAAATAGACTTTATTCGCGACACCCGCCGCGCAGAAAATGCCCGTAAGAATCGCCATTAACAAAGCCCATTTGAAGCACTTGTGCGTTCCGGTAACTATGGTTTCCGAAGGAACATCTTTAAATACAACACCGAGGAGACGCAGGTCTGTAGCCAACACTGTTCCACCTAAAACAGCCATTGAAAGTAAGTGCACAGCCTCTACTGTGGCATAGACAGAACCGTAGGTGGTACCGATAACTCCAAGCCATGAGGACTGGTTCATCCAGTTAAAAAACGCCTCTAGGCCAGGGTATATGGCTTCACGAATGCCTAGAGCTTCAACTAGGACGATTAACAAAAAAGCTGCAGCTACTGAAAGCGTTCTAGCATATTGACTCAATATCGAACCTAACATGCAAACTCCTAAATTTTGATGCTGGACCAAACCAACATTCTGCTAAAAATCATTACTTACAACGCGTTTAGCTGATCTACACAGCCGGCCGCCCAAAGAATAGTTGTATTGGTGGTGTTCGTGCAGTCCACCCAATCGTAAGGTATGTATCGACCTAGAGTGACTACTCCACACCAAAGAACGAGTGAGATTATCGCACCTGTTTTCAACGGCCTTGGCGCTACTGGGTCGTTATCCCAGTTGCCTTCAGCGGCTTTTAGTCTGCCGTTGAAAACCCAAGCATTGATGAAAGCCAAAAGGAGTAAGATCATTTTCATTCGAAACCAAAGACTCTGGATCGTCTCCACCGGCTTGGCATAAACCAATAATGCTCCGGTTATAAACATGATTACAAAGCCAATGATCATGGGCTTATGCAGCCTAGCGGCTATCGTGGAGGCAGGCACATTAGGCATGACCCATCCAAGCATACGGAAATCTATGATAAATAGAGATCCAATACTAACCATCAACGTGAGGACATGGGTAGCTTCCAGCCAGCTATAGCTGAAGTAGCCAGAGACTAGCATCTGGCTGTATTGCTGCGCTTCCATCCACTGCCCAAATTGCAGTAATAACTCGTTAATCACGCTTTCTAGCCTCCGTTAATTCCGTTCTGGAATGTATCGGTAATCGAATGGAGAGAATAAACATCCTTACCCCCAGAGTCCAATGCAATGATGTCGAATACATCAAAGATGAGACGAATTACATGCCTTAGGATTGTGCCTGAATTTCGCGTTTTCGGTATTCGGAGGGTGTCACACCCATAATCTGACGGAATGCATTATTAAATGGTGTAATAGATTGATAACCAACCGAAAGGGCTATGGTCAGCACCGGCACATTAGGCGCATCTTTATCTGCTAACGCATCGCTAGCATCTTCAATACGATATTTATGCAGCATTGCGTTGAAGTTTCTATAGCCCAATTGTTTGTGAATAAAGGCGCGTAATCTGTATTCGGGTAGATTCAGTTTCTTTGCCAGCATAGAGATTGTTAGGCCAGCTTCTCGGTACAGCTTTCCTTCTTTAAATACTTTATTGAAACTGTCTTTATCAAATGGCGCCCTACTTTCAGGCTCCGTTTCTTCTGTCAATTCTGCAACCTTACGAATCACATTGCTAAGCGAAACATAGTCAAAACGCATCGCCACCAACAACATGCCTGTGGCGAGAACTGCTATTAAACTTACTATGATTGTCTGCGCGGTAGCATAGCTACTTGAACCACCATCGAGCAGGAAGTTTTCAACAAACACGACACTGAATATCAGCGCGCCCTGCACGCCGATGATGAACCAACGCAAGATCCTGCGATCATCCACCAAATCCGCTCTCCAACCCTTGAGAGTCCAATACATCGCAGATGCAACGAAAGCCAAGGTCATGACATCCATGCAGGTACTTACAATCGCCAGTGAACCCGTACCGATGCCACCACTAGAGTAAAGAGATATACCCGAGAGAATGGAATCAAGCACAACTTGAGTAGCAAAAGCGAGAATCAATAAGCTTGGGAATTTCAGCTGTTCTTGAAAAACCAAGAAGCAATAGATCATGAACAGCCCCGGAATCGTGTTCACGCCTATTTGTATGAGCAATTGCCATCGACTTAGATCTAGCTGAAACTGCGGGTCAATATGCTGGCCCGCCATACCATTCAACAGATAGAAAATAATGAATACCGCCATCAAGGCAAATACCCTGGCACTTCCCGCGCGAGGTTCTGCCTTCAAGAAGCCTGCCGCCAGCAGGAGGACTGAAAGCATCGCAATAATTTGTGCTGCGAAAAGGAAAAGTGGGTTTGGCAAAAGAAATTCCTGAAGATCGAGGGCTAACTGCTGAGACAATAACCGATCAAATGGCAAATTTCAAAGGACTCGCCACCGAATTCAGAGATAATTAGACGCCCTATCTATAAGGCCTCACAATAGCTTAGCGCCTAAATCTTTCCTCTACCTCATCAATGATGCTATCGACCGAACGATCTCCCCTTTCCTGCGCATCGAATTGATTAAATAGGTTTATCGATCGCTCTGTTCTGCGACCAAAGCTAAGCACTTTTTCAAAATAACTATCGGGCCCATCATTCTGTTGAACGAGATCAATGATAAATGCCCCGAGAGAAAGCGCACTAAGAAAAAGATCTCTAAATGCATCGATATACAACTTGAGTTGAAACACGCCAAATTTCCGTAGTTGTGGCCACAGCCTTTCCATTGATTCTTTCTCCTTTCTGCTTGTCTCGTGAATATTGTCATTTTTCATCGATTTCTCCATTAGCCTTCAGGGAAGCTCGACACGCAAGTACTTTCTCACGCTCAAGCTAAAAAGGGCTAGGCTGCGAGTCCGTGTAGAACGGACTCGCAGCCGAAACCAAACGCAAAAACTTGCCCTCGCTAAAGCCTCGCCACCTAAGGCCCCTGTCATCCACGCCAGTGAGGCGCTAATAAGCCCTGAGTAGTTACATGACCGAATCGCAGTAGCAGCAGGCTTGCATCCTCAATCAACTATCGAAGTAGCATTCACTTTCTGTGCCAGAACCCTAAGCTATTGTTTTAATTGATTTTTAGATAAAAAAGGAGAGCTTTAGGGTGAACGAAGTCACCAGCGAATGAAGAATTACACCACAGCTATTGGCGAGAGGATATATTGCACTGAACTGTGCGCTCATTGCGTCAGCACAGGGGAGAGAGGAATTGGCAATGAAATCGCTGTGTCAGAGGACGGCACAGCACAAAAATCAACTAGTCGCTGCAGGCTCTTCAACTGCAACTACTGTCGATTCTTCGATAGCAGTCATTGCTTGCGATACAGACTCTAACTCGAAACCCATTCCGGCATTATTGACGAGCCGTGTAATCAGCTTGTCATTAAATACAGCCGCTGGTGTCCAGAAACCACCACCGACTTCACCCTCATCTACATCACGACGCAGACTAATGCCTGCCTGAGCCAACATCTTTGCCGTCGATCCATAACCTGGATCTCGATCACCAGTCACCTTGACTCGCACACTCTCCCCACGCTGGGTCCTACCGAGCAAGCGCAAATCATAACAACCCTTCAATTGTTGCTCTGGAGTTGGGCCCTCACCTGGGCTAGGCAGAAAGAAACGCGTTGCCAGCCAACGCATCGGGGCGAAAGCCATCATGAACATTGAAACTTTCGTGCCCGAAGATATTCGCTTAGCCGCTTTTTCGCCTTTCTTTCCCGCGCTGGTCAGCATCGCCTCATCGTACTTAAAATTTGCATCATAGTGGCCGTCGAGTAGAGCATTGCTGCGCAATACAATCCGCGTGTTAATAGACGCCATAATGAATGGACCTGCCCAAGAGTCGAAGTCCTCATCGAATTCCACGGACACATTGTGCTGCCGCTCGGTGAAAGTATGTTCGGAAGGACACAGTGAATAGGGGTCGCGCATTTCCTTACGTATTTCTGGGTCTGCCGAAGCTTCCTTATAGAGGTTTAAGCCGCTGGCTATAGTTCCTCCTGATGCTCCCCCCTTTAAAACTTTCACCCGTAATTTGACTTGATCGCAATAGCTACCAAAGTGCCGCTGAGAATGATCTTGTAAAAACTTAACACCTAAGTCGGAAGGGATGGAATCGAAGCCACAGCAATTCACAATTCTAGCGCCAGTGCGTTTCGCATCGTCCTCATAACGACTAATCATTCGGCGAATCCATTGCGGCTCACCAGTTAGATCGCAGTAATCTGTTCCTAGTTGGCAACACACCTTTACCAATAACTCACCATAGAGGGCATAGGGACCCACCGTGGAGATAACGAGTTCGGTTCTTTCGCACATGGACTGCAGAGCTTGTTCATCTGAAGAGTCGGCAATAATTAGAGGAATCTCAGCTGCATTTGCTCCAAGAGACTCTTTCAACTCTTTTAATTTAGTCTCTGAGCGGGCGGCCATGGCCCATGTCAGATTCGGCTCGGTATATTCATTCACGAGATAGTTACAGAGGATTTTTCCGACGAAGCTAGTAGCGCCGAAAATAACTATGTCGAATTCTTTGTTCGTCATTTCATCTGTTCCTGATCTTTAGGCTGCAACACTATTAGTTGTCGGCAATTCGGTCTCACCCTGCGTAGACGAATCGCTGGCATTGCCGTCTCGTGAATGGCGATAACTCATCCAGATCAGAAACTGCAATCCAAAAAGAAGTGATGCAGCTAGTAAATGCGTAGGCTGAACGAGCGCTGGCATTCCCAGGTGACCTAAGGTCGCCCCGGAAAGCACGGCGGTGCCGATTACACAGATCATTGTCAATGTGAGCTTGCTTAGCGTGTGCTGCCATCCTAGAGACATAACTAGCATTCGAGCGAGCCACAGATTCGCGAACAAAACGACAGCGGAGAAGCTTCTGTGTACGTAGAAGAACCAGGGCATTGCCTCTATCCAACTTGAGCGCAACTCCTCGCCTTGAGATTCACGCAGCAAATCTGTCATCTCTCGAACCTGTGTACCCATAGCTACCTGCAAGATGGTAAGCCCGAGCACTATGTAGAGCCACTTTTCGAAGCGCGGATCTATGTTTGCCACCGACTGCGATGCCATGATCCCACGCCGAGCCTGCGCAACTGCATAAAGTAACGTACCTACAATCGCCAAAGCCATCAGCATATGCACGGTAATCATGCCGGGCTGCAAATTTGAGCCTACTACCTTAGATCCCAACCAACCTTGAAACCCTACCATTAGAAAAGCTGCTACTGACGCTTTGAATATCCGCGGATCATGAGCTCGGCAGGACCAAGAGTAGATAGCTGTTAGAAATATTAGGAAACCAATGCTCACGCCCACCAATCTATTAGCATATTCCGTCCAGGTCTTCACCACATTGAAACGCGTATCCGAATAACCTAGTTCTGCGTAGATTTCCTGATAGTTTGCAGGCAACTGCGCTTCACTGGTCGGTGGCACCCAACTACCAAAACACGTGGGCCAATCTGGGCAGCCCATGCCGGCGCCAGACGCGCGTACTGTGGCGCCAACTAGTATTAAAAAATAGACGGCGGCTAGAGTTATCCAAGCCATGCGCCGATAGCGCCTAAGCGCGGGATTGTCTGTTTCCGTATTCATAAAACCTGAGATAACCTCTGCATAGGCCCGCCTTGAGCAGAGCCAATTCAAATAAAATCACTGTTGAAATTTTTAGCTGCGCAAGGCTTCCAACAGAGATATCGATGCATAGCTATCCATCGGTAAACCTTGCTGTTCTTGATACGCTCGAATGGCGCTTCTAGTTCTGCTTCCTACTCGACCGTCCGGCACACCTGAATCGAAGCCCAAGCCGTTAAGCAGTTCTTGTAATTCCTGCACCTGATCGATACTCATCGCCTGCTCATTTTCCGGCATATGCTGAATTGGTGGCCCACCAGAAAATCGATCTGCCAGATGCCCCACCGTTAGCGCATAGAAAATTGGCGTATTGTAAACGCGAGTAACTCTAAAATTATCGTAGGCCAAAAAAGCCGGGCCCTGAGCGCCTGCTGGAATCACTACCGAGGCTTGCATATCTGCTACCGGTATCGGTGAGCCGGAAGTCTGCAAGAGACCGATATCACGCCATTCTTGTAGGGATTTGCGGGTGTTGGTGCCAGCTAAAGCAAAGTCGAAGTCAGTGGGGAGCAATATCTCCCTGCCCCAGCGTTCATCGCCCTTCCATCCCGACTTGGAAAGAAAGTTTGCGGCTGAGTTAAAGATATCCGGCAGGCTATTCCAAATATCGATTCTGCCATCACCATCACCGTCCACTCCGTGCTCATAGAACACAGAAGGCATGAATTGTAACTGGCCCATGGCTCCCGCCCAAGATCCACTCATGCTCTCGGCTGAGATATGTCCATCGTCAATAATTTGCAGTGCGGTAAGCATCTGGGAACGGAAGAAATCTGCTCTACGGGGATCATAAGCCAAGGTAGCAAGAGCCTGCAGGACAGAAAAACCACCCGTGTTGCTCCCAAAATTACTTTCAATAGCCCAGAAAGCCGCTAGATACTGTGGCTGTACGCCGTAACGCTGCCTTACCTGCTCTAACAATGGCCCGTGCTGCTGCAATAATTGTTGGCCACGCTCCACCTGGCGGTCTGTGACACGAAGACCAAGGTAGCGGGTAAATGTCTGCACGAACTCAGGTTGACTGCTGTCTAATTCAAGGACTCGGGGAAGTGGTTCTTGTAGGTCATCAAGTGCCTCTAGTGTGGCACCGCTAATACCAAGCGCGGCGGCCTCGGCACGCAATTCAGCTACCCACTCACTGAACGATTGCTCTTGAGACAATGCTGAGGAGCTTAATAGGAGGAACAGTAGGAATGCAGCTGCTGATTTCATACTGCTATGATAATGGATATTGCCGCGAATGGAAATCTGCAATAGACGAAGAGCTAACTCTCAGACGCCCAATCCTAGCGGCGCTCACATAGTTCGTAGATGACTAATTAGGCCGCGATCGGATCACGCAGATACTCGCTCAGCTGTTTTTCATCCTGCTCGGCTAGCGCTTGAAAATTGACACCTAAGTGATAACTGTCCTGACGTTGACGGCGACAATAAGAAACAGTACAAGTAGATTTGATTTTTCGAGTACAGCTGCCCTGCGCAGGAAGACTAAATTCTAGCTCGAAGTCTGGGAAGAGCCCAGCCTCAGATTTGAATTTAGTCAGCTGTTCGATCAATTGATGGCGACATTCCAGCTGAATGCCAGACGGAGACAGATTCATTAGCGTGCCGTTTCTCACAATACCTGCCAAACGGATATTCGCTTCACCACAAAGGTTTACTCGAGGGTAATTTGGTTTTTCATTGTTCATAACATTATTCTTCGAATGATTTAAACAGGGTTACAACATTACTCCAAATACCCGTTTATCCTAGCTTTTGTTGGCTGAATTATGACCTGCCGCACATTTTTGCAAGCCATAAGAAAAAAATGTGAAGTCGAGGGATGCTTATGGCTAGCAGAAAATATGAAAAGCAAGGGGAGCTACATGGCACGTTACGAAATACCGGCTAATCATTCCAATACCTGTCTAGGGAAAATTCTCACATGTATTCTATTACTAACCCTCGTCAGCCCTATGGATGTCATTGCAGCCCAAGAGCCGGCCTCTCCCATAGGCGTCATCCGGGAATACGTCGAGCTAGAGGAGCGAAAGAACTACAGCAGCCTTCTCCGCGAATTTGGAAATAATAAGCGTTTACCCAAGGGGTTTGAACTGCAAACCCTGCTTGCGCTGAAACACTACCCGGAATTACGTAACACGAGAATCAACTTCATAGTCGACGACGTTTCGATCCCCCTCTCCTCGCGACCTCATTGGAGCAGTATGCTGCGTTCTGCTAAGAACAGAACCTATCTAGTAATCATTGACAACGAACGAGAAGGATCGAGAGAGGCGCTGTTGTTAAAGAACCAACCGTTCAACGCACAGGTTGGAATTATCGGTCATGAACTCTCTCACACGGTGTATTACTTGGAGCGCTCATTCTTCGGCATTGTCGGGAACGCCTTGTGCCAGCTTACTGATTGCCGAATAAAATTTGAACGGGCTACCGACAGACGACTAATAGATTACGGCCTCGGATGGCAGCGGTTTGACCATGCTACATTCGTTAGGAGTCGAATATCACAAGATCGCGCGTCCGCCTTCACCGCAGAAGGCGGCGGCGGAGCTTACATGAGTCCTGCCGAAATTATGCGAATCATGGAGGGGCACGAAGTTTATTCAGACTAACAACGAGCCCTGCTTAGGAGAATAAATTTAGCTCGGCACCACTTATGCCAAATTGCGAGTTCAAACTCGCAGGAACCCCCGCCATGCGCCGCAATGCAAGATGCACATGCTCGGGAGTAAGAGTTATTCCATTCGGGTCTAGCTGCAAAGACTGCGGATTGATTTTCAGCGCCTCTACGTGATCGTTCGTTGCACCAATGACTCGATTGCCACGCACTCCTGCACCCATTGCCATGATGCTCGTAACGTTCCAGTGATCTTTCCCATTATTGTCATTATAAAAAGGCGTGCGTCCAAAATCTGAACCAACTATTATCGTTACCTTGTCTTGCAGGTTATTTAGTTCAACCTGACTCCAAAGGTGATCAATACCTTCCAGCAATTCAGTCAATCGTCGACTGTGATTCTGATCGTGGTTGCCGTGGGTGTCGAAGCCGCCCATATGCATGTTCGCACTTACCGCAACACCACTCGCGAACGCCGCGGTCGCAACTTCTGCCTGCCCCTCTAAACCACTCGACACACGATCCGGCAGCAGACTAACAAGCCTGTTTAAGTTGTTGTCGCCGACCCGAGACATAATAAGTTCGTCGAGCTGACTTTTCTTTAATGGCAGCGTAGCCCGCGTCTTCAGACGTTGCATTCTCGCTCGTCTCGCCTGTTCAATTTCAGCATAGATCGAGGGCGCAAAATACTCTCGACGATCTTCCGGGCCCTCTCCCGGTCTGCTTGCGTTAGGGAAGGCGAGCTGCTTAAACACCTCACCTCCCCCTATTCGAGCCGGAGCAACCAATGACGCGGTATTGTCGTAGCCACCATTGCTTATATAAGACAGAGGTTGAGACGGAGCCGAGGTAGCTGCCGCTAATGCTGCGAAGCTAGGATAACCAGATTCAATTTTCCCACTCCAAACATAGCGAGAGCCAGAATCGTGATTATTCGTCTGCGTATCGATGCCGTTTATCACTAGTAAGCGTGAAGCATGTTTCGGGAAAAAGTTCGCAAAATGGCCTGAAGAGTTCGCATCTGGCGGTTCTATCCCCTCTGGATATGAACCTGGAAAACGAATATTGCCTGCAGCACGAATCGCGTTAACAGCATAATTATTAACCGGTCCTCTGCCATCCAATCGTGGACGGTTCCCCTTAGGGTCGATGAAATAAGTAGGGTCCCAACCACCGCCCGCGTTTACAGATATCCAAAATCGGTCAGGACTCGCTTGCTGCGCGAGTATTGATTGCGGAGGGAGAAGTAAACCTAATCCGCTACCGCTCAAATATTTAAGAAATTGACGTCTGTACATAATCACCCCGTTTGCTGTAAGCAGCCCGCTTTAGATCCATCTGATCTAACTGTACAAAAATTTGAAGTCAGCCAGCAGATAGGCCACCACCGCCATCCAAGCGCGAATCACATATTGGCGATCCTGAATTAGGCGATCATCCCTAACATCTTTCTCATAGAGTTGAACGCCATTAAAGTCTTTCGTAACATCGCAATCACTTGGCAACGTGATGTCTGACCATTCACCACCATTTGCTAGAATTATTTGGCGGCCGCGATTGAGGCTATTCATAAACAACTGCTCAGTTATCACTAGCTCTTCGGATCCAAGCGGCAGCTCCTCGCCCAGAAGAAACATATGAAGAAACTGAATATTCTGACGGACTTTAGTCATTACCGAATCATTCAGCGCACCAACTTCGTCATAAGGGCTCATCTCATGATCAACAAATAAAAATAGTTTACGTTGTGCCTCTGGCAACCAAAAATCTCGAGGCACTGCATAACATGCCAATTCGTTTGCCATCCGTAACTGCATCGAACCCATAAGCCCATTGGGAGACTTAAGGCGCGTGGTTACGCTGTCTGAATCGATTCCGCCATATATTTGATGAAAGGTCTTTTTCAGTTTCGAAGTGTAACTACTATTAATGTCCTTATAATAATTATCCAGCGAACGTCTCCATTCGAAACCAAACAAAGAGGCAATCTTTCTATCGAGCTGTTCAGGCGTTAATAGATAGCTCGACCCCGTGTTTAAATGAGCTATCGGGTTAGCGTCAACAGAAAGCCCATCGGCCCGCCAATAGGGGCTCATCATGATCTCTTCGATAAGCGTCTTCAAACGAAAGCCATCACTTACGAAACGCGACTGCATATCATTGAGCAGTGTTCTCTCTGCGATATAGGCATCGATTTCTGTTTGAGAACTAATAGTGCTGCCTGGCACTGACAATGGCTCCTTTCCGGTGAGGCCATTCACCATAATCCTCGCCACAGATTTCGGAAACTTTGGATCTTCCGCAATCTGATGCGCAAGCCATTGAACAGAACTATCGATATTTCCTGCTAATGGCATAGGCTCGCCATTAAATCCGCGAGCCTCCATGTCGGCATACCAGCCATACCGACTTAGTCGGGCCGGTCGATACTGTCCCTTGTGATTCCAATTCTGGAAAACTGACGCAACAGGGTCGATCAATGAATGGCACTTCGAACACTCGGGATTATTAATTGTCGGAATTGGCGTTGTAATGTCTACCGAATTGCCTGGACGGACCCCCTCGATTGCAAGCACGTCGGTATCTAGGAATAAGTCAAATACGACCCTCGCCCTACCCCGGTTTCGATTTGTAGATGTAGTCGGATAGCGATTGAGAAACATTGGCGAAGTCAGTATCCCAGCATGGGGAACACCGCTTATCCGAGCAGGAAGGAATTCACCCTCATCATTTAAATTGTTAAACGGAAGACTACCTATGCCATAGGTTTTCGCCGAGTAACTATTAACCATCATGTAGTCAGCTGTAAGTATCTCGGTGAAGGGCAGATCATTACGCACAATATGATTAATTAGTGCGAGCGGCTCTCGGGCCACTCCATCATTCGTCGCCTGCCGCTGCGAATTGTAATTATTATCGCGACTGTCTTTACCTGGATCAAACCAACGACGATTGGGGAAATCATCACTACTTAAGAGGCTTATCGCCGCCTCAGAACCGTTTCTAGAATGGTATTTATCGGTAAGCAGGTAGTCGTTGAATATTTCTGACAGGCGCGCATAGAATGCTTCTTCGGTCATCATTCCAGCAATGGCCCTGCGCATTCCCGCATCGCCATCGTTTGCTACCATTCTAAACTCATCCAGCGAAGGCAAGCGGCTAACAAGCTGCTGGGCTGCCCTGCGTAAAGTCTCTGACGTCGATAGAGTGCGAATAAAACCGACGGTCTCACCACTGACCTGCTGATTTGAGCTATTGAATGCTCCCAGAATATAGCCTGCCAACAAGTCTGAACATGCCGCATCGCAACTTGCAGCCTGCCCAAGGGGCATCGTATCGCGGATATAGTTGCTCAAAGCAGACTCATCAGCACAGTTTGCACAGGCTGCAAGCGAAGGGTTACCAGAAACTCCTGTACCACTCTCACCATGGCAACTGCTGCACTGCTCAATAAAAAGCTCCACTGCTTCGGCCGTAGGCTGAAAATCAGCGGGCTGTTCGTTAATCTGAGCATCTGGATTTAAGTCTACCGCGTCCGCGATCGAGAAAATGAACTGCCCTTCTCTCGACAGTAACTGCAGCTGCGCGGAGTAGAGTTTGCCCCCAGGCAGCTCGATCTCATCAATTTCAATGCTTAGCTGGATCGGGTCGAAGACACCAGAATTCGATATTGCGGTTGAAGTTTCTACGGCCTCCTCCAGAACCAGCAAATACTGCTCATTGAATTCGAGGCGAAAGATTAGCTCCATCGCACCATAGCCATCTATATCTATGCGGGGTATGGAAAGATAGCCATTGGCCAGGGTCGAACGTGCAGCTAAGGCAGAATTGGAGATCAGTATTAGCACGAGCGCTAGGACCGGTAGAATAATTTTACGCAACGCTATCACGACAGACCTCCTAATTATTTCTCAGCGACCACTTGTAAGTGACGGTTAATTATTAGGTATATCTGGCTAGAAAAGAGCGTAACCAATTCACATTAACCACTAGTGGAACAAGCAAAAGGGTTAACACGGTCACAGCTTAGGGAGATGCTGAATTGCCAGTGGAGGTGCTTGAAGAGAAAAAGAAAGGAAATATGAATCAGTTATACAAATGGCAGCAATTGCAACCACTCACTTAAAGTGCTTTCGAGTATATTGGCAGTTTTTATTTAATTTTCAAATAGATGGGGACTTACTCTAAAGTCAAAAATTAATATCAATGGAGTGCAAATACTGCCGACGAGAAAGCCCGATAAGTATTACTACAACAGAAATCACCTTCATAGGAGCAGCCTAGGCAACTGGCACAGGATTCTCATCCCGCAGCTTGGCGATCACTGACTCCATTGCTCTATCTATGAGAGGCGCCTCACAGATGACTTTGACCGTGCCTGCTTTTAACTCTCTCGCCAAGCCCATTTTCGATTTTTCGATTACCTTTACACCCTGGGCGTTAACAAAAACATACTTCTCGATCGTGTCGATCTTAGCCGCGAGGGTGCAGCGAATGGCTTGCTCTAGCGGCCCTTGAAACTCTAGCCATATTCCTATTGGATACTTCGAAACTTCCAGCAAATGCTCATCATCGCTGGGTAGGCTGTCCTGCGATACTCCACCTCCAGGCTCAACACCCACATCCTTCTGATTGGATTCTTGATGCACACCGAAATTGGCGACAGGAGGCTTCTTGAAACAACCTTCCTGCACACGTTGCAGCTTACCTAACGCCTCCTCGGCTTCTGCTTTTTCTATGCCCGCAACCTCCAAAGCCTTGCCAAGGTTCAGTAGAAGTCTTGGGTTAACCTTTACGAACCGCTGCAGATCACCTTCCTGCTTGTAAGCACTAACCGTCCAAAGAAGGACGTCAATAGTGTTCATTACCGGACGCCAACTGATGCCACCGGGGCCTTCACGGAGAATCACCTGCACAACAAATTTATGGAAATAAGTCTGCAGAAAGCTTCTTGCGAACAAATCTATCTCCTTGTCCAGAATACGCTCTTCTATCTTATGCAGCGCATACTGTTCGACTTCTTCCAATCGATTCTTCCGTTCGTCTTCGTCTAACAATTGCTGCTCTTTTTGTTTGTGAGAACGCCCGTATTCATCTTTAAAAGCAAGAAAGTCCTGCAGAAGGTTTTCCACAACAACAATATCGCCAACAAAATCGCGCACAAGCTTCGTTACTAGCTCTTGCATCTTGCCATACATGGGGTCGTGATCCAGCATTTCGGATACCGTCCAGCCTATGCCTGCTGTCGCCAGCTCATTCAAAAAGATTCGCGCCGGATGATCCCCCGAGTCGAAGAAACTCGAGTCATTCAAAGCTATTTTCAATACTGTAATTTGAGTTCTACCTACTAACTCCTTTATCGGAATAGGGACAGTCTTATCATTCCATATTTCATCATACAAAAACGTCACTAGGTTAATAATATCAGAGGATTGACTATCAATAGCTCGCAGCGTGCCGGCACTACTCTCCTGCTCCAGGAGATCTCCAACAGATTGACTGAGATTTTGCGGTTCAGTGGCTGAAGCCTTTTCGTCGACAGCAGACTCTAACGGCATGGCCTGCTGTAGTTTATTTAACAAGGCGAGAAGCTGATCATCTGCCACCACCTCAAGTTTCTGCTTCCCAACCATCATGCCATCATGGCCCGCCCCAGGAATCACCACTTTCGCCGATGCCTGACTCTGTTCAGCTTTCCCGGCGCCCGGTGTTCGATGCATGAGTTTCTGCATTATTGGCAGCAACTGCTGACTCCCAGCCACGGCATTCGAAGTATCGGCGGTGAAGGCCCGATCCGTCGGATCGATTTTCTGCGGCCTGGCACTGCGCTTGTTCTGATGCTCAGCTCTACTGCGCGCCGCCATATCAAGATCAGGCAGGATCTTATTGTCGATCAAGATGCCGTTCGCCTCTGCGAGAACCTTCTCGAGGTTGTAAAATACACCGTGATTGAACTTTCTATAGGTAACCAGCAATTCAGTCGCCGTCATCCCTAGGGGGCGGACTGCCTCCTTGAAAGCCTCACCAATCTGCTCTGGGTCCATGGGATTGTTAGATTCGTCAATACGCGTTCCATAAAACAATGTATCTAAGCGAGTTGTGAAAGTGAGGTACTCGCTGATATCACAATTCCTAGCATGGGAGATCATGCCTTCCATAGCGATTATAGCTTCAAGATCATCCTCCTCGACTAGACTAAGGCTGCCATAATCCAATACGTTGACTTCCTTCGCGACAACACTCGTTAGTTCGTCGAAATACACCCGAATATTCCCGGCGAAGCGCTCCGCTACAGCGCCGCGCTCACTCATTAGGTTTAGATCGTGTGATCTCTTGCTAGCTGGCTCGTTAGCTATCTTCATACTAGCATCGGAGAGGGCTTCAGAGACCAGCGCTGACAAACTGGCTGCCGCTGCATCACGGACGGTATTCAGAATTTTCTTCACATTTTCCATATCAATTCCTAATCAGGACTCCTATCCTAATACAACGTTTACCAGAGAGGTTTGAGACCAACTCGCCTCCGCACAGTGGCTAGAATGCTAACCCCTGCCGCTTTACAAGTCGACTTCTAGCACCTGCGAATACAATGAAATTTGTTGCCTTCATCTTTGGGGAAGTACTCAGCGACAATCAGCTTTTGAGCAAAAATAAGTCCTTCAATTGCGTGATTGCAGATGATAGATTTCGCTACACATCTAAAAACACCAATAATTACCCATCAGGGGAGTCTCAACGACCATGCATTACCGGAAAATTTTACTTAGCCTCGTCTTGGCCAATCTATTAGCAACGCCAGCATTGGCGCAGGACTCAGGACCTATTGGTCCCAGTCCCTATGACTTTAACACCGAGACATGGATGCAACCTTTCGCTGGAGATGGCCTGTCTTGGGGCGGAACTTCGGGAGTGGTCGTAGAATCAAAAGATAGAATATTTGTGCTTCAGCGCGGCGAGACACAGCTGCCTGACCCGATTCCACCGGAATACACCAGCTTCGCAGGATCGATGGGATGGAACGTGCTTCGCGGTCGTGGTCGAGTGTGGCAAAACTGCATTTATGTTATTGATAGTGAAGGTAATTTGCTTGAAGTTTGGAACCAGTGGGATCACCTTTTTGCCGGAACAGATGGCCCCGGACCTCATAGGCTTCGCATGAACCCTTATGATCCTGAAAAACGGCTCTGGCTCGTCGACGAAACCGGCCACATCATCTATGTATTCTCCAATGACGGTTCGCAGCTACTGATGACTCTGGGCGAGAAGAATGTTGCCGGCAATGATGAATATCACTTCAATCAGCCACAGGATGTGGCCTTCCTACCCGATGGAAAGATTCTCATCGCTGATGGCTTAGGTGGAAACAATCGAATAGTCGTACGCGATGCCGCGGGCAAGTACTTATCTGAATTTGGAGAGACAGGTGAAGGACCGGGGGAATTTGCCAGCGTCCATGCTCTTGCAATGGGTCCTGAAGGCAACTTGTTCGTCTTGGATAGAGACCTACTCAGAATCCAGAATTTCAAGCAGACAGCTGCGCCTGGCTCGAGCAACTATCCAACTTACGAGCATGAAGCTACGTGGGCCGACCTAGGCATGCCATTAGACATCTTGGTTAGCGAAGATAGCGCCTGGGTTACAGATCTCAACCCTCCTAAGATTGTACAATTTAATCTCGATGGCACCCGAAAATATACTTGGAACCTGCCGGTAGAAGGGCCTCACCGCTGGATAGAAATGCATTCACTATCTGTTGATTCCGATGGCAATTTGTATGGCACTGACAATCAGGCTGGACGTCCACAGAAATTAACGCCTCGCTCTGATGCCGATCCAGACCTTATCCTTGGCAAGCCCTACGTGCCTTAGCGAAAACGGTAGTAGAAAAACCACATATCTTCCTCTCTTTCGCTGACGGCATATAGAAAGACACACCTCAGCGAAAAGAGAGGCTGATAGCATATGGATGCACAATCGGTATAATACTCATTCCTTCTGTAAGTAATTGATCGAGACGTGATCGGGAGAACCGACCGCAAGCAATGTCAAAGCATCAAAACAACGCCACTGAAGTAGGTCAGAAAATCCTACAGACTCTAAGAGATAATGGTCTGTTAAACGCTTCGAATGAAAGCGACGCGGACGTTTTAGAAAAACTTTCCTCTATTCTCGTCTACGCTGGTTTTCCTGAGCGCGACGTACTAACAAAAAACATCACCATCCTGCTTTCTGATATCCGCGGCTTCTCCGACATCGCCGAATCCTACCCTGCTGCCGACGTTGTGCGAATGCTGAATCGCTATTTCGACGCTATGGGCAATATCATCGCCAACTACGGCGGAACTATAGACAAGCTCATGGGCGACTCGATACTGGTCGTATTTGGCTTTCCCGAAGAGCGGAAAACAGACGCAGAAAATGCCATAGCTTGTGCCGTTGAAATGCAAATGGCCATGAGCAAGTTGAACGATGCGAATCGAGCCCTGGGGATGCCAGATTTGTTTGTAGGTATCGCCATTAATACCGGCTCCGTTGTTGTCGGTGATTTGGGCTCTGAGCACTACCATGAATACACGATCATCGGTGACGAAGTAAATCTAACCTCACGCATAGAGGCTCATTGCCTTAGAGGGCAGATATTGATAAGCGAAAACACCTATGAATTAAGCAAAGAATTTATTGAGGTCGGCCCACCGAACCGAGTAGAAGTTAAGGGAGCTCGTTCTGCCGTCGACCTCTATGAGTTACATGCAACGGCACGACCAAAAGCGATGGAAGTACCGCGCCGCGAAGGAAGAAAGAGTCCTCGTATCAAAGTTAATATGACAGTTGCTTTTCAGAACCTGGCAGGGAAGATCGTTTTAGCCGAAAAGTTTTACGGCGAGGTAATCGATATTAGTTATCATGGTTTGTTAATTGAAACCCCCGTCATGCTAGGTAAGTCCTCTGAGATCAAAATGGCCCTGTCACTTGAACTGTTCAGCAACCGAACCACAGATGTCTATGCGAGAATCATCAATACCGAACAGCTTGGCGACAAATTCCGCAGCAGTATGGAATTCACGACCATCGGCACCGAAGGCCTAAGAGCCATCAAGCAATACGTAGACAACATTGTTGCCACAAGCTAAACCAATTGCAATTTCTAGATTGCGGTTGGTTTTTGGAATTGCCTTTATTTAAGCTGTAGCCGGTTGTCAGGATCAGGCCTAAAAATCAAGTACTCAATCTCTCCCTCCATCTCGCTCCACCAGTGTGCGGTGTGACCTGGAATGACAATAACATCTCCAGGCACTACCCGCCGGCTTAGCCCACCCTCAATAGACTTTGCTCTTAGCCAACTTTCGTTACCAACGTAGGGTTCTACCAATGTGCCACCGGTTACCAACGTAGCCGCCCCTTTCAACATGTAGTAGATCTCAGTGGTATCTACGAGATGCACGTTGACGTCACCGGTGACACCCTCCGGCCTGTAGACACCAAAAATGCCTAAGCGCATATCACCCGTTGTTTCCACGACACGAATAGGCGAATCGCTAACGCGGTCTCTGGGCAAGCCATCGATGAACGCCTGAATTTCGACGCCAGTTATATCTGTTGCAACCTGCGGTGTAGCAGGAGGCTGGGTCTGTGCGAACGCTAACGAGCTTGCGAGCACAAACAGTGGGGCAATTATTCTTGTCTTCATCCTGATTTCTCCGAATTGGCAATTCTATTATCTAGCCCGGACACAGAGCGCAACCGGCTAAGCTTTAAATCGGCTACGATTTATTACACTTGTAAGACTAGGCTCTCCTACAATTTGTAACACATATAAGACTAGGCTTCTCCTATAATTTGATTGATACCACAGCAGACAAATGCTGCTGTTCGCTTGGAATTCGCGGCCTATTTATGTAGAAAGTCAGGTAAAAAGCTGTAGACTATTTCTAGCTAGCCGCGCATTCAGGGCTTAGATAATATTAATAATGGCAGCGCTATCGTAGAGCCCTAACAGCCATAAGGATCACCCTTGAACACAACAGCTACTGGCCCAGCCCTTTCGACTTCCACGCTGCCGAGCAATCGCGGCAGCATCATAGCGAGCGCAGCATTGGCTCTCGTTATCTATTTCTATCTAAGCAGCAGCTACGGCTGGCGTCAGGGCGCTCTATTCATAGTCGGCCTTGCTGCTGGCATTATTCTCTATCATGCGGCTTTTGGCTTCACCGCCGCTTGGCGCGAAATCGTTAACACAGGTCGAGGTGCCGGACTGCGCGCACAGATGATCATGTTAGGGATTACGGTAGTCATATTTACACCGCTGATCGCACAGGGTGAAATTTGGGGGATAAGCCTGAGGGGAAGTGTTGCGCCGATAAACATAGCTGTCATCTGCGGCGCCTTCATGTTCGGTATTGGCATGCAGCTAGGTGGAGGCTGTGCATCCGGCACGCTATTTACTGCCGGTGGCGGCAATATGCGAATGCTAATTACCCTCGCCTCATTCATCGCGGGCTCCGTACTAGGCACTTGGCAATGGTCAATGTGGCAAGACGTTCCCGGAGTAGCGCCCTTCTCTCTCGCTCAGAATTTCGGCCCTATGTGGGCTATTCTAATTAGCATCGCCTTGTTCGCCGCAGTTTGGTTTGCAAGCTCAATCTATGAGCGCAAACGCCACGGCAGTCTAAAGAGCGATCGGGATATTGACCGCGCCTACTCCTTACTGACAGGTCCATGGCCATTGATAGCAGGAGCGCTAGCGCTAGCAGCGGTAAATGTTTCCACGCTACTATTAGCGGGTCGGCCTTGGGGGGTTACCTCTGCCTTCGCGCTATGGGGCGGCAAGATTGCCCTATTCTTAGGTCTAGACATTAACGGCTGGGCCTATTGGCAGCGGCCAGCACTTAGCAATGCCTTAGAACAGAGCATCTTCACCGATATTACATCTGTTATGAATATTGGCATTATGCTGGGCGCACTTCTCGCAGCAGGGCTAGCGGGGAAATTTGCCCCGAACTTCCGACTGCCCCTCAGATCGATAATTGCGGCTGTCGTTGGCGGAATACTTCTTGGCTACGGCGCTCGCATCGCCTACGGCTGCAATATAGGAGCCTATTTCGGCGGCATTGGCTCAACCAGCATGCATGGCTGGCTCTGGTTTGTCGCTGCCTTTATAGGCAGCTCTCTGGGCACGAAACTTCGCCCCTACTTTGGGCTCAAATAGTCAGCCTGCCGAATTCAAGATTACTCAATACAATTTTTTACCTTTGGAGAAAAGTGCAATATGAAATCCCTTTCAAGAAGTCTAATTTCCGCTCTACTGGTCGCTGGTTTTAGCTCCCAGCTTCTCGCACAGGAATTTGTAGCTGGCGAACCTATTGGTTCTGTAAACGAGGCAGGTGTTCGAGTGCCTATGTCGAGCAATGTGAAAGTCTACGGTAGCTTTCACTTTTCCGAGAGCTGCACATTCGATGCTAACAAGAATCTCGTATTGGCTATGAACAATGCAACGCGAGGCGACGGCACTGAGAATGATGGCTTCGTATCACTGATAAACCCAGATGGCAGCGTGCATACTCCAAAATGGATAGGCGCAACTCGTGATGGACTTGAGCTACACCATCCCTTAGGCAGCGCCGTAAGCAATGGCGTCCTATACACCGTTGATGTTGGCTACGTTCGCTCCTTCGACCTCGCCAGCGGGCAACCCTTAGGTGCAGTAGAAATTCCAGGATCAACCATTCTAAATGGCATAGCGGTAGCCGATGACGGAACCATCTATGCATCTAACACACGATCTCCGGAACGGGTCTACAAAGTAACACCAAGCGGTGAAGTGTCGACCTTCGCCGATGGCGCCCCACTCGCCGCTCCGAATGGAGTAGCTATGGATAGAGAGGGAAATATCGTGGTCGTGAACGTTGGCGACTCTGCTGTGATCACTTACAACACTGACGGCGAAGTAATTCTAACCGAGCACGCTGTAGAAGGTGGAAACGACGGCATTATCGTAACCGAGGATGGTACTAAGTATGTCAGCAGCGTGCGTTTCGGTAGTGTCTCACGCATTCGCCCGGGACAAGACGCTGAAATAATCGCCTCCGGGATTCCGAGTGCTGCATCTATGTGCTACGACTCAGTTCAGAACCAACTAGTCATTCCACTCAATGGAAATTATGCATTGGCATTCATTCCCTTATAGAAACATCACAAGAAAAGTTGATTGATTGCCTCATCACTGCACCTATCTTAACAGCGGTGCTGGTGAGGCATTTAATTTACTACACATATCCGCCGCTTCATGTCTTGCAACCGACAGAATATTTCTAGCTAGATAGCGATTCTATCTGTCGAGTACAGACCTGACCCGCTCCTCCACACCGCTCAGCAGAAAAGGCTTTTGTAACACATCTGTCGCTCCCAGAGCTGCAACTTCGGATTTGTCAGAGATATAGCCGCTCATGATAATCACGGGCACGTCAGGAAACTCCTTCTTTACTATTCCAAGGACATCCACACCACTTAAACCCGGCATGGCTAAATCGAGCAGGATCAATTGGATCTCATGCTTGCTAGAACGAATAAGCTCTAATCCTTCCTCCCCACTATAGCCAAGCAGCACTTCAAACCCCAAACCTTCCAAAGTCAGCTGAACTAGCTCGCAGATATCCCGCTCATCATCTATGACCAATATCAAACCTGAACTATTATTCATTCTGCTGCCCCTAAGAAAATTGTTATCACGAAAGGCTATCTGTTTGACGCCAGCTCAACATAACGATTATGACGGGATTATGAGGCGTCCTGCTACACATAACAAGAACCTATCAGGAATCTCTGAGCTCCATATGCTCTGTGGTAAGCGGGGATTTCAACGGGGAATTCTAATTGATTGAAGTAACAAGGCTGCTGCATAGTGCAGACGATAGAAGCCCCTTCAGGGTTGTTAGCAAAAACCTAATTGGAGACAACTACCGCCCTCAACCCATCGAATTGGCGGGGTAATATTTTGCGCTGTGAGCGTGTAATTTGCTGCAGCTAAAGCCGACCCATCATCCTTCCATGTAACCTTGATTTCACCACTATGTACGTGAATACCATGAGTTGTCGCATTTCTCTGTTGAGAATCAGGAATCCCATTCTCACCCTCTTGGATATCAGACATTTGTGTCAGCCGATTAGTCTCTGCCGCGATAATGATAAAATTTTGGTACACACTGAACGCCAGCACAGCTTCAGTGAATGCCGCACGATTACGGTATTGCCCATATGCAGGCAATGCGACACTAGCGAGAATGCCCAATATGGCAACTACTATCATCAGCTCAATTAGCGTGAAGCCTTTCTGCCCCCTGTTGTGGTATGAACGCATCATCCTTCTAACACCACCTCGTGAGTCTCAGTACTTACATAGATTGCACTTAGGCCATATTGGCCGGGATTAGGGTGGGAAACGCGCACAGTATCGCCCTGCCGCTCAACTATGTTTGGAACGTTACTGTCCGCGCATTGCAGCGCTGGATTAGGGTCTTCCCCGTATTCGAGCTGATAACCGATTTGCTCAAACACTAAGCGGCATTCTTCTAGCGCCTGAGACGCCTCAAACGCTGCGGCAGCCTCTGCGTCGAATTGAAATAGCATGGGAAAAGCATAGAGCAACAAGGAAACGAAGATCATAGCAGAACTGCCACCGAAGCCGAGCCAAAGGACAAGGCCGTCCTTACGCTTCTCCACGCCTGCGCGCTCAGCCTCTTTATCTTCAGCGTGCTTGCTTAAAACAAGATCAATTTCGACCTTATTCAGCTTATTCGACTGAGCAGCGACGAAATCCTCCGTTTCCACAGCAGATACACATTTCTCGCAAAAGGCCCCAGCGTCAAGGAAGTTAGCGCACATACCGCACATGTCCACCTCACAACGGGTGCACTTCTCTACGGCTGGCGCATTTGGATGGTTATAACAATTCAAGCGGACATTCTCTTGGTATCTTGCTGCAGAAGCTTATCAAAGCCAGAGAAAAGCTGCTGTTTTTTTTTCGTGACATGTGACATCCATCATAGGAATAAGCCAGAAATTTCGACAAACAAAATTGAACGTCTTAATCTACTCACACGAACTCTATACCAGTTACTGCTAAGCCGACCAACCCTATACTTGTAGTATTAATTTCATGTTCTGCCGCAGCAATACTCAAACTAACCGGTGTAAATGTTCCGTTATCAATTTGACCGGCGTATAGCGCCCTATCCTCAGCTGATGGAAGAGCACCCGCCAAATTAGTAAACAATAAGTCAACGACAGAACCACTAGTGAAATTAACACCGAGAACCGCATCCAATGCCGCTTCCATCAATGCTTCATTACTCAAACCACCATCAAGAGCGCCTATTCCAAGACCCACAAATTCCTTGTTAGCTATAGAGGCTTTCCCTGCAAGCGCGCCCAATAGTTTTACGACGAAACCTGCATTTGCATCCAGATCAAAAGCAAGTTTTACATCGCCAAATTGCAGCCGCTCAATGGCGGTCAAGCTGCTATTTCCGTCACTGCCTTGCACCGTCAAAGCGCCCGCATTGTTGGTTATTGAATAGCTAGATTTGCTACCATCAAAAACTGCAGTATCAATACCTGAACCGCCCACAAGCGTATCATTACCACCACCACCG
Source organism: uncultured Gammaproteobacteria bacterium (assembly GCA_913060495.1). Lineage (GTDB taxonomy): Bacteria > Pseudomonadota > Gammaproteobacteria > Pseudomonadales > Pseudohongiellaceae > UBA9145. The sequence goes on from CAJXRP010000004.1 coordinate 222,848, forward strand.
CGTAGGATGTTGTTGGCATCATTACCTGTGATGGAATCATTAGCTGAAGTTCCAATGGCGTTTTCGATGATGGTTTTTAAACCAATAGAAAGAGAGTTCGTTGCGAGCGTATCGTCAGCAGCGCGCCCGATGGAACTCAACGCTCCAGGGTTCATATCAAGCGTGGCACCTAGCGAAATTTGTGAAAGATCAATCGTATCTGTGCCGCTAGCATCATCAATCATACCCAGAATTTGTCCGGATGCATCTGTATAGGTATAAATATTGTCTCCGGTAGCTACGTCCTTCTTACCATAAAGGTGTTCCAATGCGCCAAGGTCCAAAATACCAAACCAATCACGCTCCTGTTCTTGGGGGGCTGCCGTGTAGGACATTACCGTATACCAAACATGATCTTCAGTAGCGGAAAGATAGGGAGTAACCTCGGCAGCTCCGGAATCATCACCGGCGTTATAGTTGCCTGGGTGTTTAAGGCCAATAGCATGCCCTATTTCATGCACTAAGGTTGACCAAATAAAGGTGCCTGGAACGATATTCGTCAGGTTAGTCGCATCGGCATTGTTTATATATACATCACCGGATTCTTCGCTACCTGAGCCGGGCGAACTAGCATATCCACTAGATACTTCACCCTGATTGTTATTCCCCAAACGCATTTGACCGTAGGATGTAGCGCTGTCGCTAACTTCAGTGAAAGTAATATTAAACTCACTACTTATACGATTGAGAATAGTTCTTGTAGCTGCTTGCTGTTCGGTATTAAAAGGGCTAAAACCTTGATTCTCTGGATCGGTGGCATCTGCATATGCAGGTAATTCGGCAGGAAAACTGTATGTGACAGTGACAGCGGTGCCAGCAGGCATGTCGGCATTCCAACGAAATTCAGGGCCAGCCAATAGACTGTCAATTTGATTGATTCCAGTGGTATTAGGCATTCAATAATCCTTGTTATATATTTTGGAGGATAGCGGAAATTTGGGCTTGCGAACGAGTATAAGATTATAAAAAGCCTAAAGCTAGCTAGCAAATCTAAGAATACTAAACAGATACCCCCATATGAATGGCCGCCTCAGAGCGCGCCACTTCCATGCAAAGAAAATTGGGCCAACTCTCCGCCAATACCACCCTTCACACTCATTCCCGTTATATGCCCTAGAGTAAATTAGCTTTCATCAGCTATCCCAATTATTCTTTACTTTCATCGTGAATCTCAAACTTAAGGAGCCTTCTTTTGATTACTCAGTTGCGACTATCAGCATTACTATTACTGTTCTCTTTTGGCGTGTCTTCAATCGCTTTAGCGCAACGGTCGATAGAGGACGCATTAAGTGACCCTACTGTTTTAAGAGGCTTAGCTGATATAGATGCATCCGCAGATCTTTCTGCACAGCAACTAGTGCAGATAGGGGGAATTATCTCTCCATCTGGGCAAGAATTGGAACGAGCTCAAGCCGTAGCCGCACTTATGGAAGGCTTAGGACTCCAGGATGTTGAAGTGACTAACAGCCCTAATGTGATTGGACGCATACCCGGCACTTCAGGAAAGGCTATCGTTTTTGTAGCGACCCTAGATGATCTCAGCACTGTCGCTGAACACCAACGAGCCGCTCAAAGCCTACCAACGATAGAGGGTGATCGTGTCGTCGGCCCAGGCACCAATACATCCCTCACAACTATTGCCCTGCTCTCCGCCGCAAGAGCACTCATCAATCAAGGCTTTCAACCTGAGCATGACATAGTGTTTGCAGCAGTAGCCGAAGAAGAAACCGGTCTACGCGGAATGCGCGCCCTTTATGAAGACTATAACAATCGTGCATTCGCCTTCGTTGACGTCCTGGGAGAAGGCAGCGGCATCAGTTATGGCGCACTGGGCATTCATTGGTGGCGTATCAACGCTTACGGCCCTCCCGGACACACATTAAACGGCGGACTCCCAAATGTTAATCAAGCCATCGCCCGTGCAGTAGATAGAATTTTGCAGATATCCGACCCACAGCTGTATGACGATAGGCGCACACGCCTGAATGTTGCGATACTTAACAGTGGCGCCGTGTTTAACCACAAACCCGAATCCGGCTGGTTCTCATTGGATGTGCGCTCGTTAGACCCAGAACACATCGAAAGCATGGAAGCGCAAACACGAACAATATTAGAAGATGTGACCGAGGAACTAGGTATACGCTTGGAAATGGAATCCGTTTCGAAAACTCCTCCAGGACAAATCCCCGGCGCGCTCGAGAGTTCTTTAGTCAGAAACTCCATCGCTATTTCAGAGTACCTAGGAACATCGCCCAGGCTGTCGAACGCAGGTTCTGCGAATCTCAATGTAGCGATTGCCGGAGGCACCCTATCTATAGGAATCTCTAGCGAACGTGGAGGAAGGCGTGGCTTTGCCGATGAATGGGCGGATATTCCTGTTTTGCAGAGGACTGCGAAGAATGTGTTTCTTACAGCCATCACACAGGCAAATGCTCGGTAGGCTCGCAATTGAAAGCTTAGGCTAAGCTGACTCTTTTGATAGCCAGTATACAAATTTTCATACTAGCCCTTAAGCACCTTGTCGATACTTTCTCTCAAGTTCGTTTCAGCGTCACTTAATAGCCCTGATGCATCCAAGTGCCACTGTTTATCCTTTTCTACAGCTTCACGCTGCTCCGCCAGTGCTGACTTCGTCTCGATAGGCGATGGACCACCATAGATTGTGCGTACAGCAACAAAATTCTCTGCAGAAAGCGCATTGGAAAATTCAGACTCCGACATCTCAATGTCTCGACTGATCTCCTGCCTTGCCGCCTCCTGAAGCATGCTGTAGCTTATAGTAGAATTAGCATCAGTGGCTTTTTTAACACAGACGGCCACTATTTTATGGGCAATGCTGAACGGTAGGCCTTCTCGACGAACAATGTCATCAGCAAGCTCAGTTACCGTTATGAAATTAGCCTCGGCTCTTTCTCGCAATAGATCCAAATTAAATTCGGCAGCGCCAAGCGCATGCCCTAACAGAGAAACAGCACGATCCGCATCCCTGATCGCCGAATAGACTAAGGGCTGCAAATCATCTTCCACATCATTGATATCACCAAACGGTGTATTGTGTACGCTGGTCAATACGCCAAGTGTTTGACCCAAGGCCTTGCTAGCGATAGCACGTACATGTTCGATTGCTACTGGGTTACGTTTCTGCGGCATAATGGAAGATGCCTGAACATAGCCGTCCGGAAGGCGGATCACATCAAACTCCATCATGGCCATCAATAAAAACTCTTGCCCAAACTTTCCAATGTTTATCAGTAGTGTAGATGTCGCACCGAGAAGCTCCGTGAAGTAGTCAACCGAAGCGATCGAGCCATAGCTATTTCTAGTTGGCCCATCAAAACCGAGCAACTGCGCCACTCGCTCTCGATTGATTGGAAATCCAGTTGTCGTGATTGCGCAGGCCCCAAGGGGGCAGTGGTTCATGTTTTCATAAGCGCGTCGCAGTCGTTCAATATCCCTACTTACATTTTCTGTCATAGCCAGGAGGTAATGGGCAAGTGTAGTAGGCTGTGCCGGCTGCGTGTGTGTATAGGCAGGCATTAAAGCGTCGTGATGCTTTGCAGCCAGATTCAGAAACACGCTGCGCAAACTTTCGCAGGCCTCTATTAACTGAAGTGCTTGTTTCCGAAGGTAGAGGCGATAGATGGTGACATCAATGTCATTGCGACTCCGCGCTGTATGGAGTTTTCCTGCAACATCTGCATCACCGCAGCCAGCGGCTATTTCTCGCTGGATAAAATAGAATATATCTTCAACACTGCCATCGTATTCAGCGGTGCGCATAGACTCGACATCGAGACCCTGAATAGCCTGTAGTATGGTTTTTAGTTCCTCTTGCGTGACGATGCCCTGTTCCGCAAGCATTACCACATGGGCTCGATCCACATCAAGATAGTGGTCCAAAAAGTAGCGCTGCGCATCGGCAAAGCAATCACTCAGTACATTATCTTTATAGCCCTGCGCTGGAAATTTTTCGTTCACTGGTATTCCTCGTTTCCTAACTTATTTATGAAATGATGCTGAAGAAGTTTATTGGTCTGGGGACTTTGGCAGACTCAAGAGATTGGCAAAGAGCCTATAGGCGCCCGGCACACCATTAGGTAATTGGCGGAACCAGGAATAAGCCGTGTAAACATAGTGACCTCTGCCGATGCGGGCATAGAGCATGGCACCCTCGCTGGGTGGCTCGCCCTCATCGTGAGCTTCGGTTAGAGGGACATATTGCTCGCGATCAAAACTGGTGAAGTTATAGTTGTTACGCTCCTGCACCCAGCCATCAAAATCCTCTGCAGTGATTTGATTAGGAAAACTGAACACCGGATGATTGGGATCAAGGATTGTTATGGGCGCCGTCTCATCTACCACTCTGATATTGCTATCCATAGTTACATTGAAAGGCGCGAGGTTCTTCTCCGCAAAATCGGGCTGCTGGTATTGCACGATAAGTGTGCCTCCCTGCTCGGTAAAACTCAGAAGTCTTTGGTTGTTCGCAACATAGGCGTCTCGTGTCTGCGAGGCTCGAATACCCACCACGATAACGTCGAATTGCGATAAGTCACCGGTAGTTAATTCTGCATCGGACAGCAGACTAACATTTACCCCTAAACGCCGCAGAGACTCCGGAACCACATCTCCACTGCCCATTAGATAGCCGACGTTCACGTCGGCTACGCTAACATCCACAACCTCAAACTCTGTTGCCGCCTCGGAATAAGTACGATGAGTGCTAATATGTGGATAGGCGATCTCTTGCATCGCTTGCTGATAGACAGTGCCATCGATCACCGCGCTAGCGCTTAGTTGATACTCTCCTGCTTGGAGACTATCTGGCATTGTGACTTGAAATGATAATGTACTGGTTGCCGGTGCAGGCTCGAGAGTGAACTCGGTGAATGAGGGTTCTAGTGTCCATCCCGGCGGCACTGAAAACTGCGCAGTACCGCGAACGCTGTCAGCGCTGTTGTTGCGAACAGTTAGCAAAAGCTCGATAGGCTCGGACGAGGTGGAGACCGGAATCACCACTAAATCAGTTGCGGGCTCTACTGAAACTTTTGGCACCACATCGATACGTCGACGGACCTCTCCTCTTATGCGGTCTAGCTGTCGATATTCAACTTCTCTCGTAACCGAAATCTCTCTACCTGCAATCTCCAGCACCGCGGTGGCAGTAAGAATGGGCGCTGCGAAAGCTAGATTTTTATCACTACCAGCCTCACTCCAATCATAGGCTGCAACTTCCCTGGGCTGCTCCAACCAATAAGGTTGAGTTAACCGTGCCTCAGGAGGCACCTGCACAAGAAAATAAGCCTCCACGACAGCCGAATCTTGACGGCGATTCCCAGCTTCATTCGCAAGTTCTTGTCTTTGGCTAGCCGCCACTGTCCAGTTCTCTGGGACATCAACGCGGGCAGAAAGAACCCGAGCAGGAGAATCGTCAGTCATGAATGACCGTACTGCAACCACCGGTGTGCTACCGGGCACTAGAGTCTCTTTCTCAATCAGCGCATCCATTCTCACCCCCGCTGCCAACACTATTGCAGTGTCAAACTCGGTGACTTTTTCATCTAGCAAGCGTTGTGTTTCTGGTGATTGAGCAGCATCTCGCGCTCTTTCAGCTAGCTCAGACCCGCGAACTAAATCAGGTATCAGAGCCCCCGGATCAAAAGCATCAAATTCATCCAACAACGCTTGATTGCCTGCTTCCAGCTCAAGAACAAGCTCTGAGAATACAGGCGACGGGGATGACTCGAATCTGAAGAGACCACCGATCGTGGTATCTATTCCATCAAATACAGATTGTTGAACTACTGAAGTATCAAAAGACGAACTACTAAGCTGCAACAAAGACAGCTGACTACCCCGCAGCTCCAACGAACCCATCTGTTGAGTTTTCTGCTGGCTCCTTCCCTGCATACCAATCTCAAAAAAACTCTTCCCCGCAATGGGATCATACTGACCAGTATTGATGCTCAATGTAGACCCGTCAGCAGCATCGGGTGTTGATCGCAAACCCACAAAGAGCCTCTGCACTTGCCAAGTTTGAAGGCCTTCTGCAATTTGCCCAGGAAACTGAGAAGCATCGGCCGCCGCCTCGATGGCTAAGGGAGTCAGATAACCTGAAAACTGATGATGACCATGGCCATCGGTAGGCGAGCCATTCCATCTGGAGACGATTACGTCGGGACGAAATGTTCTGATGCTTCGCACCATATCATCTAACAATTCATTCTCGGGCCAAACGCGGGAAGCTTCGGTTCTGTATTTGGAAAACCCAAAGTCATTTGCGCGGGTAAAGAACTGCTGAGCGCCATCGAGTCGTCTTGCTTGAAGCAATTCCTCTGTGCGGATAACTCCCAAGGCATCTGACTGTTCCGCACCGATAATATTCTGTCCACCAGAGCCTCGAGTGAGCGACAGATAAGCCGTGCGCGCATTCAACCCCCTGGCGTGGTAGGCAACCAGAGCTGAATCTTCATCATCAGGATGCGCACCAGTGTGAAGAACCGATGCGGTAGTTTGTAATCGTTCTAGCTGCCTGACTAATGCATTGTTGCCTTGGTCATAGATCGCAGTCACTTGAGCGACAGCCGGCAACCACGTGCCTCCCCACAACGCCATCAGTAACAATGTAAACCTAGAAGCGCGATGCATTAGACACCCTCTTTCGAAAAAATACTTATCAAATAGCCAGCAGCGACAGTAACCAGACAGCCCACAACATTAAACCAGAGAAATGCGATGTCGGTAAAATAGCTCGCAATCCAGACCGAAGCCATGCCGAACAATAAGCCGTAGAATGCGCCCACAGACTTTGCCGAAGGGACGACAAAAGCTAACACGAAGACTCCGAGCAAGGAACCGTAGAAGAACGAGCCGAAGGTGTTCACCACCTCAATCAATGAGCCCAGATTGGTAACAAACGTAGCTACGGCACAAGCAAAAAGACCCCATAGCAAGGTAGCGATACGGCCGAATCTGAGCAGCTCTTTTTCAGTGCTTTTGGGATTTATGTGTTGTCGATAGAGATCCATCGTAGATGTAGTGGCGAGGGAGTTTAGCTCCGCTGCAACACTAGACATAGCAGCAGCAAGAATTGCAGCCACGATTAAACCTACTACGCCCAAGGGCATGTTTTGTAGTACAAACGTGGGAAACACATAATTCACATCGTTAAATGCACCGTCATCGTTGGTCTCTCTGACGAATTCCTTAACCTCTAGCCGGGTTGCCCTGAAGTCTGCATTCGCATCCACATAGTTGGCTCGCGCCGTAGTTTCTAATTCTGTATTTCTTGCACCTATATAATCCAGCGCGGCAAGACGTCTTTGCTCATGAACATTAGAAAACTCACTTTGAATTTGTTGGTGAACAATTGGATTGGCGTCAGCAGCCTGTTGCTGGGCAACCTCATTGAATACCATTGGCGGCTGAGTAAATTGATAAAACACAAATACGAGAATGCCAATAAGCAGAATGAGGAACTGCAGAGGAATCTTGAGAAACGCGGACATAAGCAGCGAGACGCGGCTTTCATCCTCAGACCGCGCAGTTAGATAGCGCTGCACCTGAGACTGATCACAACCGAAATAAGAAAGGAAAAGAAACATCGCTGCAATTGTGCCGGACCAGAAGGTATAGCGCTCAGTCAGATCGAATGTAAAGTCTATCGTCTCCAGCTTGCCTGCTGCACCAGCGACAAAAAGAGCGTCATTCAACGATACGTCTTCAGGCAATGCTCTAAGTATAACAAGCACACAAATCGCCAAGCCGACCATTATGATTGCCATCTGTTTTACATCCGTCCAAGTGACCGCCTGCACGCCCCCCAACATGGTATAGAAAGTCGTGGAGAGACCAATAGCAAGAATCGTAATCAACTCTCCCCATCCGAGAACGATGGATAGGACTACAGCAGGGGCGGCAATGATGACACCAACTCCCAATCCCCGTGAGATTAGAAAAAAGAAGCTGGTTAATGTCCTTGTGCGCGAGTCGAAACGTTGCTCCAGATATTCATAGGCCGTGAACACTTTCGCGCGATAAAAGAATGGCACCGCCGTAACACACAGAATGATCATGGCCAGAGGCAAGCCAAAATAGAACTGAATGAAACGCATGCCATCTTCGTAGGCCTGACCGGTAGTTCCTATTAAGGTAATGGCTGACATCTGTGTTGCCATGACAGATAGGCCAACTGCCCACCAAGGCAAACTTCTACCCGCGAGGAAAAAACTCTCCGAATCCGAAGAACCACGACTCAACTTCAAGCCATGCCAAATCACGTAGGCTAGGTAGGAAAATACAATGGTCCAGTCTAGGGGATGCATGGTTTAGCTTGAATAATGTTGAGAGAAGAAATACAACGCGCTTATAGCCGAAACAGCAGAACCGACCACAAGCAGATAAATGTAATTCCACCGCCTTTGAGAGGCCGGCAAATCTAAGGGGTCTGGCCGGGACTTAGTCATGTATTTTTCTTATAGTCGATTGTATTTGATCTTAGGCTTCATCTGGCGTTGCTAAAAGATCTGCCAGATCAATTACAAAACACGGCATCTCGCAAGTTCGGATTATAACGCGAATCTATATGACATTGGGCAACTAGTACATCCATGAATAGTTAGGAAATTAAGCTGTAATCCGTGATTTTGAAGCCCTCACTAAATCTGCTGTATTTCTACTGCGCCCCAATTATTACACCATCTATTCACGGAGCATATCACTCTATCTAACGCATGTGCGCTCAGGGAACGCTGCGCCTAGTGCATAGATTTAAACTTACGCATGCCCCGCTCTCTTACTCGCGTAGGTTCGTGTGATAGCTCACATCGATTGTTGGCATATTTCGATGTGTCGTGAATCGTCTCTGGAATCTATTTTCTATGAGATACACCAAAACTCCTCAATATTCATTAAGAATAGACTTCATTGGGGTCAGATGCTTTTCAAAACGTTTCCATGCTTCCGAACTTCCTTGATACATGGGAAGCTGTACTTGCGCCCAGCTCATGGTATCTACTTTCCTCTTGTTCTTATGAAATTCCAAACAAGCTGAATCCCAATTAAGCCCACAATAATCTAGAAGCTTACGTGTTTCTTCAACCTGGTTTGTAGTAAGTCGTTCGTAGTGAAGATCATATATCTTTTCAGGAAATGCGCTTCGCCAGAAACTCATCAAATCGGTGTAGAGATTATGGAACTCAGCAATTTCCTCTTGACTACACGAGTAGCCATTTGAAGTGCCTGCGAAAGGAGATTTATAGATAGACCAGCAGGTAGCCATCGGATTGCGCATCGTGTGAATAATTTTGGCATCGGGAAATGCTGATAGTATGAACCCCAGCCATAGGAAATTCACCGGCATCTTGTCAGTTACATATTTTTTTGTTGTGAGAGCCTTCAATCCCTTAAAATAGTGGTTTTGCAATTGAGCAAGATAGCCCTGCAACTTTAAGTCTCTGTGATTCTGAAAATGTTTGACGTACTCAAAACACCATTGCCCCATTATCTTGAGTTCACCTCCACCATGAACAGCTTTGTGCGATGCGAGAATTTGTTCAACTAAGGAAGTTCCAGAACGAGGCATACCTAAGATAAAAATTGGTTGGCAATCACTGCTTACTTGTTGTGAGGCTATTGGCCGAATAGAAAAAATCTGTCTAACTGCGGACATTGTAGTTCTAGCGTCATCGATCGTGTCAGTCTTGCCTTTTCTGTGCTGCTTGTTCCCCTCACAAAGCATGGAAAAGCATTTATCTATCTCACCCAAGTCATCGTAGATTTTTGCCAAAGTAAAACATAGTACTACTCCCTCCTGACTAGCAGGATCAATACCGCTATACAGCGACTCCATTTTACTCAGCAACTCATTACGATCAGTCCATCGCTGGGAATCAGCAAGATTCGTGAAATCCAAAATTGACTGTTGCGTTTTGGTGAATGGCATCTGATCTACTACTTAGATAAAGCACAAGAAGAGCAAAGAATATGTCCGAAGCTAAACATTGTCTAGCACCATGCCAGATGTAATTTGGACTAATGCAGTCATCCTCAGGCTTAGTTTATTTCTAGCGAAGCTTGGTTCTGGCTACTACAACTATTCTTCACCCCAGCCTCACATGACCCAGTCTATTGACGGATCATTCCACCAGTCCTTTCTTTTGGAGATATGCGTAAACTATTTCCGCCGCCTCTACTGGAGACTGTGTAGAGCGCACAATTATTTCGGGATTTTCCGGAACCTCATAAGGCGAACTGATCCCGGTAAAGTCATCTATCTCTCCCCGCCTAGCCCTATAGTACAGCTGCTTTGAATCCCTCTTTTCACATAGTTCCAGCGAAGTATCCATATAGACTTCTACAAACGGAATTCCATTTCGTTGATGCAACTCTCTAACCCTGCGGCGATCCTTGCGAAAAGGGGAAATAAAGCAAGAGAGCACAATTAGTCCTGCATCTGCAGCCAGCAAAGACACCTCTCCCACTCGTCGAATGTTCTCTTCTCGATCTGCAGCGCTAAACCCCAAGTTACTATTCAGCCCATCGCGAAGTAAATCGCCATCAAGCACATAACTCTTTTTACCGGCTTCCAATAATCGATGATCTAGAGAAAATGCGAGTGTGCTTTTCCCCGCACCACTGAGCCCCGTAAACCAAAGCGTCACGCCATTTTGGCCCATCTTTTTACAGCGCTCTACGCGACTGACCGGCTCTGAGTACCAGTTAGTATTAATTAGAGAATTAATCAATTTCTTCACATCCGATTCTCGGTCATTACCTGCACTACTTTATCTATATAACATCAACCTTTAATCAAGCCACCATTCTCTCGAACTTCATACTCATATCAAAAGCTCGATCAACAAACCACTGCCCGAAACAATGACTCTCAACATATTAAGCTCGGCTGCTTAAAGATTCAATAATACCAGTACCAGGGCCTTCTAATTTCCCGCACTATCACCAGTAACCCCATCTTCTTATCCAATACCTGTCAGCACAACGCCTGATCAAACGCGCCAGCGTTTGAGACCGCAAAGCGGCCCCAAAGGGGTGAGGAGTCTGGCTAAGCCAGAGTCCGAATCACTATGACCTCGGTCAGTGTCAGCCTTTCCAGTGACCCATAAAAAAACCCCGCACTGGAAACCAGTAACGGGGTCTTCTTAATTTAATGCCTGAGTGAATGCATAGCATTCAAGACCGCAAAGCGGCCCCGAAGGGGTGAGGAGTCTGGCTAAGCCAGAGTCCGAATCACTATGACCTCGGTCACTTGTCAGCCTTTCCAGTGACCCAAAAAAAATCCCCGCACTGAAACCAGTAACGGGGATTCTCTTAATATAATGCCTGACAATGACCTACTCTCACATGGGGAAACCCCACACTACCATCGGCGCTAAGCGGTTTCACTTCTGAGTTCGAGATGGGATCAGGTGGTTCACGCTCGCTATGGTCGTCAGGCAATTCTGGCGTCGGTTCGTTTTGGATTACTCCGCTGCGAACTAACTTGTCTCAACAATTCTGTGAATGAAGTTTTCTGTATCTAAACTTGTCATACAAGCCTTCTGTACTACAAAGTCTATTATGTAGCTGCTTTTCTATACAATCATCGCAACTTTCTGATCCAGCGGGGACAGGTAAAACCAGTCCCGCGTTCAGCAGAATGCATGATTATATGGTCAAGCCTCACGTGCAATTAGTACTGGTTAGCTCAATACATCACTGTACTTACACACCCAGCCTATCAACGTCCTCGTCTTGAACGGCACTTTAGCAGGATTAAATCCTGAGGGAGATCTCGTCTTGAAGGGGGCTTCCCGCTTAGATGCTTTCAGCGGTTATCCTGTCCGAACGTAGCTACCGGGCAATGCTATTGGCATAACAACCCGAACACCAGCGGTTCGTCCACTCCGGTCCTCTCGTACTAGGAGCAGCTCTTCTCA
>CAJXRP010000005.1 GCA_913060495.1 uncultured Gammaproteobacteria bacterium
CTACACAGAGTAGATCGTCGGCAGCGTCAGATGTGTATAAGAGACAGCTGTGACAGTAGGCGTTGCAGCGACTGCAGTAGCAAGGGCTGTATTAGCAGTAGCAACTGCAGCTTCAGCAGTTGTCTGTGCAGTAGCAGCGGCAGTTGATGCAGCTGTTGATGCAGTGCTAGTAGCAGTAAGTGCTGCAGCGTCAGCTGAAGCAGCGGCAACAGCAGCTGTATAGTCAGTTGATACTGTCGTAAGAGCTGGAGTTGCGGCAACGGCGGCAGCTACGGCGGCATCGGCAGCTGTTTGAGCAGCCGTTGCAGCAGCAGCGGCAGCAGTAGATGCCTCCGTTGCAGCAGCAGCAGCAGCAGCAGCGGCAGCAGCCGAACCGTCAAGGTCCGCTGTAGCTGTATCTACTGATGTAGCGTCGTCTGTAACACCGGCAAGAACAGTGTCATTACCAGTATCGAGGTCTAGATCAACTGAGTGAATCTTCGCTACGGCAACTTGGTTTGTAAATGTTGCAGCTTCAACAGGAAGAGCTGCAGCACCGGCCTCTGAATTCAAGTAATCAATGGCAACAACAAACAACGAGGCAAGAGAGCTACCAGCAGTCAGTGCAGCTACGACAATGTCGCTAGCCTCTGCCTGTTGTGCAGCATTAAAACTAGGCACAACACGTGCAATCCACGTTGCTGCAACAGCCTCAAAAGTGTCGCTAGCCGGGAAAGCCGCTGTAAATTCGGGCAAAGTTGCTAGGTAATCAGCAATCTCTCCGATAGACATGCCTTCGTTAGACTTGCCTGCGAGTGTATTAAGAAGAGTCGTGCCTGGCGCTCTTCCGAGCATAGACACCGACAATTCGATTAGATCATTTTGTATTGCAGCTGTTATAGCCATCTATTTGTAGCTCCTTGAGTCATAAATATTGTTGTTTCCGATTTATTAACAGCTAATCAATTGACCGGCCATTATCGGGATTTAAAGCATAATCAAGAAGCCCCCTTGAGTTTGTGACTGTAATCACACCGGCAAGAGCTTCTTCGATATTCTGGTAAAGGTACGCCTATTACGACCTTAACTTATCCAAACAGGGATTCGACCGAATGTTACTGGGACTTTAGTATATTCACAATGTTTTTTATGTCCTTTGTAGCGTAAGTGCCTCTTTTTTTTACAGATCGTCACGTATTTCCCTTAGTTCTTCACAATGCTACGCTCAAACCGAGTTCGAATGTGGTATCAACGGTTTGAAATAATTCTATATTGCTACGCTGGCGCTGATGGTAGAGATTGACTAGAAGAGCCATATCTGCGCGTAACGGCCTGCGGTACTGCAGCAACACATAGCTACTGCCAAGCCCCCGCTTAGCATTGTTATCTAGCAGCTCGCTATACCCTCTGCGATCGTTGAGCTGGGTGTGATTCATTTGGGCGCGAAATACCCCGCTGGCTGAGATATATTGCCAATTCAGGGTCGCTTGCCATCCCCTTCTGTCACCCCCTGGCCGCGCGCTCTTCAAAGCCTGATTGGCCAATACAGCCACCTCAGCACTGAATAACTGGTTACCTGAATTGCTTCCCATTGGACAATTAGCCCCTAGGCTCGCCTTGGTCTCTAAGGCATTCAGGCTGCCTCGTTCATAATAGTGCTGGTGCTGCACCGCTAGATTGGAATACGGCTTACACGCGGCGCTGACTTTCGGTTGGTAGCGCGCGCTGGTTTCAGTGCCGGTGAAAAGTGGCGAGCCACCAAAGAATAAGTTGCTCATACCAGCATCAAATTGCCAGTTGCGGTCTCGGCTCGGTCGAATGTAGGAATAGCGACCATTCAGCTGTACTAAATCTGAGTCTGTGTGCTCACTCAAACGACCGCGCAGCTCGCCAGTCCAATTGTGCTGCTGGTCCGCCGCGAGCTGCTTTATCCCAGCAGCCAGACGCAGGTTTAGATAGGGCCCGCTCACCGGGCGTGATTCGTCATTCAATGAGAGTATAACCGGCTCCCCAGAAAGGGTTAACGTAATCTGGCTGGGGTCCGGCGCACTATTGAGGTTATCGTCGTACCCGGCTAGCACATCGATTTGGATACTGCTTTGACTAGTCATCGCTTGCCAGTTGCGCTGGCGCTGTTCTATTAGCGGCTGCAAATTGGCAGGCAGGTCTTCGCGTTCCAGCAAACGCTTATTTAGCTCCAATGCCGAGAACAGCTCTCCCTGCAAGAAGAGTGCTTGGGCGTAGTCGATTTGTGCTGCGCCTTGTTCAGGGTCGAGTAGTAGTGCTCGTTCCAGTGATTCGATGGCATCAGGGACTTGGCCGCTATGAAGTAGCGCGGCGCCATAGAGAGCGAAGAACTCTGCACTCTGCAGGCACTCGGGCATTAACGCGCCCAATTCTTGTTCTAGGGCAGACCAGTCGGCATCGTCATCGAGGTAATAAGGAGCCAATTCTGGGCAGTTGGCTTTGGCAATAGATGGTAGGGAGTATAGAAGTAGCAAGAATAGAATTCGATACATAGCTCAAAGCAACCCCGTCTGAGCCCTAACATTCACTTGCAAACGCCTATTCATGTGCATGGCGGCGATTATGGGGAATCGCTCACTGGGTTGCAACGTAGATACGAGAAAAGCCGAACAGTTAATGGCGTTCAGCCTAACTTGAGAATTGCTGGCCTGACCCTGCAACCACTTTCAGGTTTGGCTGTCTTGGTTTGCTGCGCTCGTTCGATACACTAAATGGCAGTGCGAAGAGTGTGTGTGGAGTCTTCAAACCTTTTAACAGGTAACTGCCTTGCGATTCGAGCTTATGGTCGCTGAGATGGCGAGCCGCGCATTCGCCTATCAGCACTGACTGCGCAAGCTCCGCGGTCATTTCCTGAATACGCAGGGTAATAGCAACGCTGTCGCCTAACATAGTGTGGCTACGTCTGTGCGCTGGGCCAATAGAGCCTCTCAACACCGGGCCCTGTTCTATGCCGATTCCAAGCGCCAGAGGCTCTAGGCCTGCCGGCGGATGCCGCGGCAATAATTCTTGATCGATAGAGACCTGCATATCTTTCGCGGCCTGCAGCGCGCGCTGAGCGGAATCGCTATGGTCTCCATCCCAAACTGCGAGCAGGCTATCGCCTTTAAATTCCTGAATTTGGCCGCCATGTGCTTCAACAATCTCGGTGGCACGCACGAAAAAAACATGAAGTAGTGCTGCTGATTCCTCCGGTGGCCTCGCTTCACCGAACGCTGAGAAGTTACGCAGGTCGGCATTCAATAAGGTGACATCGCAGCGCTTGGCGTTAATGCTAGAGCTGGGTAGGTTGAAGGCAATCTCTTTGGCGACATCGTGGGGCAGGTAGCTGTTCAGGTTCGCGAAAACGCGGCCGTGCTCACTACGAATTCGGCTTTGCTCGAGCAATAACAACAAGCCGGCGGCGAAGAAACTGAAAATCGCTGGAAACACCCAGCCAAGCCAAATATTGGCGCCGCCAAGCAGTTGTATGTGCAGGGCCACAGCCACGAAGGGCAAAATCACCGCAGCTACTGGCAGGCCATAGGCCGACCAACGGTCTCGAGCATTCGCAAGACCAAACAACAGGAACGAGAATATCAGGCTAAGCATGCCCAGTAATCCACTCGCCGCGCGTGGGGTGTAGGGCATGTTCACGTCTAACAAACTACCCAGAATTCTCGCCTGTAGTTCCACCCCAGGGGTTGCTCCACTAAAAGGCGTGGGCACGATATCGCCCTGACCAAACGCAGTGACACCAACCAAGGCCCAAGTGTCCTCGAGAATGCCGGACTCGATTGAGCCATTGAGCAGGTCTGACGCAGAAATGGCACGATAGTTCGAAGGCAGGCTTGAGTAGGAGATGCGCATATTGCCTTGGGCATCCAGGGGAATATCTAGGCCGGGATAGGAATCGAGGCGCAGAACCTGTGCTGGCCCGAGCAACGCTTCGCCGGCACTAACGGTGGCGCCCCAGTTCTGACTGTGGGTAGCCTGCAACAAAGCGCTTAACGCCAGCGCCGGATAAGGCTTGTCATCTACACAGATAAAGGCCGGGACCTTGCGAATGCCACCGTCGCTGGCGACTATTGGCGTAATATGACCGGTTGGGATAGCGGCGAGGCCCGCATTGGGCGCAACAAAGCTCTGTGTGCTGCTGGATTGCAGGCCAGTGGCGGCCGGATTACAGCTTATAGATGAAAGCGGATGCGTTAACAGCCCCGTGCGTACAGCTTGATCTGATTGCAGTGCTGGCACCTGCGCCAATACGGCGCCTCTAGCGGACTGCAGGGCTGCGAGAAAGGCATCATCACCCGGTCGAGCCTCGGCATAAACGATGTCATGTAGCTGGATTTGTGCGCCTGCCTGATCAATGGCACTAACAAGATTAGCCATTTCCTGCCTAGGCCAAGGCCACGGGCCCACTTCTGCGAGGCTTTTTTCGTCAATTGCCACCACGGTGATGCGCTGTTCGGAAAAATCTTTTGCATTCAGAGTCCAGCCCAGATCACCCAGCCGCTCTTCCAGTGTCTTCAGCGCACTGCTGAAAAACAGCACAAGCAACAGGCTAATCACTGCCGCCAGACCCAGCATCAGCAAACGCCCATGGTTCGGCATTAGACCGAGGGCATAGGTCAGTGGGTTCAAGCGCTTGCTGGCGAGAGAGAGGATGGACATGATTATTGACTATTCCAGAGGGTAAGACCCTTGACGTTGCCGTCTAGCACATCGCGCTCGAAGAAATAGCCAGCCTCGGCACCATCAAGGCTAACAGCGCCAGCAATACGCTGACTGTCGTCGCGGCTATGGAAATAACCGCCATTGAATAGGTTGCCATCGGCGCTAAAATTCACTATTCCTGTCACGCTGTGGTTAAGGTTTAATTCGGTTGCGAAGCGATTCAGTTCGAAGTCTATATCTAGACTACCGCCATCGACCTGCATGGCTACTACGCCGCTTTCGGAATGGTAAAAAGCCTGCGCGCTATCGAGTGCAAAACTTACTGCGCCCAGCCCACTATCTACCTCTTTCACACCATTCTCAGTCCGATACAGAAGGTATTCGAAGTTTCCTATTGTTACATCGCGCCCGGCTTTCGCCTCAGCTATTGATATAGTGATCCGCTCCTGCTCGCCTAAGCCATTGCCAAATCTTCCCCAGACTAACTGTCGTGAGGTCAATACAACATCCTCAACTGGCAGCTCTGGCGTGAAGTCAGGTTCGGGGCTGGGTGTGGGTTCGGGTATGGGTTCGGGTTCGGGTGTGGGTTCGGGTGTGGGTTCGGGTGCGAGCACTACTGTTGTTGACGCAACAGCGTTCGCTATCTCAGTGTTTACCTGTACGGTAGTTACACCCTCCAGATAAACCTCATTGCTAGCGGCTTTATCGTCCACGCTATCTTCAGCACTACTTAAAGCTAGCTGAACTTCCTGCAGCATTAATGCAGGATCTATTTCATGAGGCGCTGGTAATAGCCTTGGCGCACCACTAGCGCCATCCAGCTCGATGATCTGTAATGAGTTACTGGCTAATTCCACGCCATTGATGGCGCAGGGGCCGAAAGAGCCAGGGGTACATTCGCTCGAGAAAGGTGTCATTACAATAACCCCCTCATTCACCAGCGCACGTACCGATTGATCATTTGCGCTAACCACAAAATCTGTTCCACGCACACCTATTGCCGCTATTGGTGTATTCAATCGAAAGCGGTCACGGGCTGCTTTGGCGGCTTCGCCGGAAATTGCTCGAGTTACGCCCTCTATCAGATTGAATTTAACGACAGAGCGATCTGGATGCTTCGCATTGAAATCGTATCGCTCAATAAGCAGGCTACTGCCGGGGCGCACGCTCACCAGAGCCTGATCGATAAATCGAATATGCACATGGCCATTGGATTCAGTGACTATTTGATCATTTACCTGAATAGGGGCGCCAAATTGCACCCGCTGCCGGGATTGGCCTGGCGCTTGTATATAGGCCTTGCCCAAAACCAAGCTTACCTTGCCGATAAAGGCATTCTCCGCGCTGGCTGCATCTTCGAGATCAGCTGCGCTAGTCGGACTAGAGAGCAAGCTTAGCGTCACGGCCACGCCAAAGGCAGCAGTCATCTTGCCGCTAATTAGACGGGCGCTAAAGATTGCTGAAAGATTGACGAAAAAATTAGTTAGCATGATTTTCATATTCTTAACTGGTGGCTTCGTGACCAATTCTTCACCTGGGAAAATAAGAATTGTACACATCCGCACTTCACCTGATTCTAAGATAATAAAACTATCCTAATGAATGTTAGCGCCGCGTGATCGGAATCACATTGAGCTGAAATACCCGTATTTGCTATTCGGTTTCAAGCACTTATACTGTTTAATCACCTGCTGGAAACGCTGTGATTTCCTGCCTTTGGCCACCATTGCTTAGCCGCTCTTTGGAATTCACATAAACAGGGGATACGATCAGGCCTGCCCTGATGAACTCAAGAACTATGTTAGTAACTCCTGAGCTGTTAAGTGCCTTCCCCATACTCCGCTCCCTACCGCTAGCTGAGTTGGGTCAATTGGCACAGCAATCAACGTTGCAAAAATTTGCACGCCGAGGCGTAGTATTAAACGCTGGGGCGCAGGAAGACACCATCTGTTTTCTGTTTGAGGGGCGCCTTCAAGGGGTTGATTTTACCATCGATGGCCGGGAAGTGGGGCTCTATTTTATTGAGCCTGGCGGATTCTGTGGTGAGCTGGGACTTTTTGACCAAGGCCCGCAGCCGGAGTATGTGATTGCCTTAGCTCCCGCCGTGGTGGTGTTTATACCGATGGAGAGCCTGCGCATCGTTATGGCCAAGAATCCGAGCATAACTACTCTGCTTAGTACAAAGCTAGCTGCTCGGGTTAGGCAGATGACGTTTCAACGCTCATTACTGGGCCTGCCTAACGTGGCGCAGCGGGTTTGCTGTCAGCTATGGTTATTAGTGCCAGATCGTGACAAGGAAACACCCGAAAGCTCAAGCATTAGCAACCCCCCAACTCATATGGAGATTGCCATTATGCTGAATATTAGCCGGGAAACCGTTACTCGGGTGTTTCAGAAATTACAGAACAAGCAGATAGTTAAACGTGATGGGCCTGCGCTATTGCAGGTTACAAATCTGTTGCAGCTGAAAATATTAGCTGGAGGGGATGAGGAGCTTTAAGTTTTGTACCCTAGAGTGTTTTTATAAGGGGGGGGGGTTGAATATTATTGCTTACGCCCAATTTAAGAGCATCTTGGCATGCACAAACTACCCACTTCCAATAATAAATTTCAGCATCTTACAAATCATCAACAAACAAGAAAACGAATCAGAATAAATGAATCAGAATAGCAAAACGACTAAATACCCAGAACTCGCAGCTGCGTTAAAGGATGTTAAGAGTTACTTTATCCTCGCGGGAGTGTTCAGTGCGGCAATCAATATACTGATGCTAGTTCCAGTAATTTATATGCTCCAAGTGTACGACCGGGTGATGTCCAGTGGCAGTTTATCCACTCTCACCATGCTAACTCTCCTCATGGCTGCCTTGCTAATTGCCATGGGTGGCTTCGAATGGGTTCGTTCAAGAATATTGATAAGTGCCAGTAACCGACTTGAAAAAAATCTCCGTAAACGTGTTTCAGAAGCTGCGTTCAAGAGCTCCCTAATATCAGGAGGCAAAAGTGGCGCTCAGCCCTTGTCCGACCTCTCGAGTCTTAGGCAATTTTTAACTGGCAATGGCCTCTTTGCCTTTTTCGATGCTCCTTGGTTTCCTATTTATGTAGCAATAATGTTCATGTTTCATCCCTGGTTCGGCGTCTCCGCCATCATAGCCGGAATCGTAATGGTTGCTCTGACCTACACCAATGAAATCATGACCAGCAAACGCTTGCAGGAAGCAAACGGGCTGGCAGGCAGAGTGTCTAGTCAACTAGGTGGCAGTCTGCGCAACGCCGAAGTCATTGCCGCCATGGGTATGGCAGATGATATAAGAAGCCGTCAGGAAGCCGACGCTGACCAAGTATTAGTCTTGCAGACGGAAGCCAGCAGCAAGGCCGCAGTTGTTGCTAATATTTCCAAGTCATTTCGCATGATTACACAATCGCTGCTGCTAGGCATGGGAGCGCTGCTCGCTCTTCAGGGACAGATTTCTCCGGGAATGGTCATCGCTGGCTCCTTACTGTTAGGCCGTGCGCTTGCTCCAATCGATCTATTAGTTGGTACATGGAAAGCCTTTTCTGTCGCTCGAGCACAATATGCACGATTAGGTGACTTACTACTTTCAGTTCCCGCTGAAAAAGAAACCATGAGCTTGCCCGCACCTGTTGGAAATCTAAGCGCAGAACAAGTTGTAGTGGTGCCTCCAGGCTCTCAGACAGCCGTAGTCAAAGGTGTAAGCTTACTGCTAGATGCTGGTGAGGTTTTGGGTATAGTCGGGCCTAGCGCCTCCGGAAAATCTTGCCTAGCTCGTGTCCTTTTAGGTATCTGGCCAGCTTATTCCGGCAATGTTCGCTTGGACGGTGCTGATATTTTCGCTTGGGACAGAGCCGAACTAGGCCCCTACATAGGCTACCTTCCGCAAGACATTGAGTTGTTTGACGGCTCAATTTCTGAAAATATATCCCGGTTTGGCAAGCTCTCGCCCGAAAAAGTCGTGACTGCGGCCAAGCTCTCCGGTGTGCACGAGATGATCTTAAAGTTGCCCCAAGGCTATGACACTCTCATTGGCGGGGCCGGTGGTGTTTTATCCGGTGGCCAGCGGCAACGAATAGGCCTTGCGCGAGCCGTGTACGGCAACCCGAAGTTGATGGTCTTGGATGAGCCAAATTCCAATCTGGATGATCAGGGTGAGAAAGAACTGGTAGAGGCCATAAACAGAATTAAGCAATTGGGCTGCACGGTGATAGTAATCACCCATCGCACAATGGTGTTGCAGTGTGTTGATAAAATACTGGTCATGAAAGACGGGCAGGCCGCAGCCTTTGGGCCGAAAGATCAGGTTCTTGCCAGTTTAATGGCGCCTCCCAAGGCCCCAGCACCGGCTATCGCCAGCGGCGGGAATGCCGCATAAACAGCTTTGCAACCAGAAACTAATTCTCACCACTTTACGGTGAACGCAGGAAAATAGTCGTGACTAAAGAAAATCTCCCCGAGCTAGAACCAGAACTAGCAGTACAAGTTTTGGCTGTCGATACCAGCATGGAGACACCAAGGAGAGTAGGTTTTTTTATTTTCTTCCTAGTGTTTGGCGTCTTTGGATTCTGGTCAGCATTCGCGCCATTGGATGGCGCCGCCAGAGCGTCGGGCTTAGTAACCGTCGAGTCCTACAAAAAAGTCATTCAACACCTAGAGGGCGGCATAGTCAGCCAGATTCTAGTAAATAATGGCGACGTTGTTGCGGCTGGCGACCCACTATTGATTTTGGATAACACGCAATCACTTGCTCAGTTGCAGATTACCAAATCACAGTTTGTGGCTCTAAAAGCAAGAGAGGCACGCCTTCTGGCTGAGAGCAGTGGTATCGAGTCAATTTCAACTCCCGCTGTGCTCTTGCAAGCCGAATTTAACGCCGCCGCCGAGATAGCCTCGGAAAGACAAATTTTTCTCGCCCGCAAGGCTGCACGTGAAGGGGAAGTGGAAGTCCTGGCACAACGTGAAGACCAACTTGAATCTCGGGTCACCGGGCTTGAAGCGCTGCGCACCAGCAAGCTCGAACTAGCAGCCTCGTTCTCGGATGAGCTTGTAGATGTAGAAGCGCTGCTAGAGCAGGGCTTCTCAGACAAGCAAAAATTCCGGGAGCTACAGCGCAGCTATTCCTCTTACACGGGCGAGGCTGCCGATCTGACCGCCAACATCTCCTCAACAGAAATGCAAATTGGTGAAACCCGACTACAGATATTACAACAGAATAAAGATTTTCTTAACGAAGTAGTCAGCGAGCTTGGCGAAGTACGCACTGCTCTTAGGGATGTCCAAGAGCGCATGATTGCCTTGCAGGACATTGTCAGCCGAACGTCCATTACGGCGCCGACAGATGGCATTGTCAATGGGCTACAAGTTCATACTGTGGGGGCCGTGATAAGGCCCGGCGTCGATATTGCCGAAGTGGTACCGCAGTTCGATAACCTAATTATCGAAGCAAATGTTGCGCCTATCGATATTGACCGAGTCACACAAGGGCAGGAAGCCACTATCAGCTTTTCTGCTTTTAGCAGCGGCTTGGTGCCCACTATTTACGGGAGCGTCATAGGCATTTCTGCTGACCGTCTGATAGATCAAAATACGGGAGCCCCTTACTATCTTGCTCGCGTAGAAGTCACACAAGAGGGGATGGCGGATATGGGTGACCTGGTTCTTGTTCCGGGCATGCCGGCCGAGGTATTTATTAATACTGGCTCACGGACCTTTCTTCAGTATCTTTTCAAACCATTTACCACTGCTCTCAGCCGCAGCTTTATCGAAGACTAGGCGAACATGAAAGAATCTCTCAGACGGCTTTTTAGTTTAGGCTTGCTTGGCCTGGTGGCTAGCATTTCACTCTCGGGCATCGCCCAGGAATTTGAATCTATTGAAAAGTCCGGGACGACCCTGGAAGACTTCTTTACCGCCGCCATCGAATTCAGCCCACAGCTTAGAATCGCCGAGGAGGGTTTGAATATTGGCTCAGCGCGCAGACGCGCCGCCAACGGCAGACTGCTTCCACAGCTTTCAGCCCAGGCCAGCATGTCCGACAACCGTCAGGAAACATCTGTGCAGAGCCAGTCTTTTGATGGCAGTCGTTACTCCGTGCAATTAAGTCAGGTACTGTTCAATTGGCAGGCCTATTCGGCACGCAGCGCAGCCTATCTGGTAGAAGATCAGCTTGAGGCAGAATACTACAGTGAACTAGGCAGCCTGCTGACGGAGGTAGCTGAGAAATACTTCAATGTATTGCAGGCAGATGATGCCCTGAGCTCCATCGCCTCTGAGCTTGATGCGGTGAGTAATCAGCTGGATCAGATTCAAAACCTCTACGAGCGACAGATGACTCAGATCACCGATCTGTATCAGGCACAGGCCAGCCTCGCGGCGGTAGAAGGGCAGCAACTGCAATTGCAGAGTGAGCTGGCGCTGGCGAAGGAAGCGCTCTATTCAGTAAGTGGACTCAATAGCGATGGGCTGTACCGCTTAAAACCTGATCTGACGATCCCGCCTTTGGAGAACAGTATTGCCTACTGGGTTAACCAGGCTAAGAAAAACAATCACCTGATTAAAGCCCGGGAATTTGCCGTTCGCGCCGCTGACAAACGTGTCGATGAACGCCGCGGTGCCTATATGCCGCAGGTTAGCCTGATTGCACAGCGGCAGAATTCGAACCTTGGTTTCCAGAATACGCTTATTAACGATACCGATACTACCTATCTAGGCTTGGATGTCAGCATCCCGCTGTATGCAGGCGGCAGCAACAAGGCCGCCGTGAGCGAGGCAGCCAGCCAACACCGAATCGCTGAGAGTGAGCTACGCCAGGTGCAATTAGAGGCTAGCGCGCAGGTGCGCTCGGCCTATTTACAGGTGCAATCGGCTGAAACGCTTATTGCCGCAGCAGAGAAACTGGTTGAGTCCACTACCTTGTCATCGACTGCGATGCAAAGGGGTTTCGAGCTGGGCGCAGTTACCAGTGTAGATGTGCTTATTGCTCTACGAGACCAGTTCCGGTCGCAGCGCGACTTGCAAGCAACACGCTACAACCACGTTAAATATCTGCTTCTACTGAAAAGAGAAACTGGCTTACTGAGTGCTGATGACATGCTCGAAGTGGGTAGCTGGTTAGAATCACCAGGTCCGTAATCTGCCATGTTGGAGCTTCGCCGCCTTACCTCAGAATACATTGAAGCTGAAGACCGCTTCCGACTCACCGGTGAAGATGAAGCAGGAAACACCATCAGTCTATGGCTCACCCAAAGACTCTCGCAACGCTTGATCAGTTATTTACTTGCCGCTGTTTCTAATTCTTCAATTGAAGCCGCCCAAAACTTCATGCAGGACGATAGCGCTGGCAATCTTCTACAGGAGTTTGCTCAACAGGCTGCTACGGCGGAACTAGCTCCAGAACAGGCTGTGGACAGCACGCTCAGTAGCCAGAACTGGCTAGTGGAAGAAGTCGATATTAATCAGGACACAGAGTGTAATGTTGGGCTTATCTTTAAAAAAGAGGGTGTTGAAAACGCAGCCATAAGTTTTGAATCCCAACAGCTTCGACAGTGGTTGAGCATCGTGCGTAATCAATGGATCCAGGCTCAGTGGCCTATGGGTATTTGGCCTAACTGGATGGCTGGACAAGATGAGCCGGCAATTCTAAGCACAGAAAGCCCCGTTCATTAAAAATACAGATCCACTATCTCGTGGGTCACGTCCTTTAGAGATCGTTGCAGTTGCTGATTTGAAAAATGATAAAACCCTTCGGCGTGGCTAACCTCTGGCCCCAGTGTGAAGGTTCTTCCTTTGTCCAGTGACACCACCAAATCCTCATAATTGTTCTCACTATTCTGACTGCCGTAAATAGCCATTAGCGCTTTCTTATTTTGCTGTTGCTTGCTTATATCTATGAGCAGATTTATCGGATTTTGCACACCTATTTCATAACTGTAGGTTGCCGGACAAATTGCCTGTTCAACACTTTGCAAGGCCGACCAGACGAGCTGGGCAGCCATTCTATGATCAGGATGCAATTCCAGCGGGCCGGGCAGGAAAACACTTGCCGGGGCAATATCTTCAATGGTTTTAGTAATTCGGCTGACCAATTCCCTATGCAGGCTAAGACCCCGGTCTGGCTCTTCCCAGAGTTGCAATGAGCGCGTACCGAGCATAGCTGCAGCTTGCTGAATTTCCTTTCTGCGAACGTCAACTAGATCCTCACTCTCTCCACCAAGCGCGCCATCGGTCAATACCACGATGTGGGTGTCCACACCTTCATCTCGAGCCTTGAGCAGGCTGCCTCCCATACCATAGGTCTCATCGTCGGCATGGGGTGCAAACACCAGCCAGGGGCCTAGGGGCAGTGGAGACGTCTCGAAGGGAGCAAGTCTATGCTCTGGATTTAGCTCTGGGTTTGTATCTGTGTTTGGCATAGAGGGGCAGTATAGAGCAGCTAGTTAAATTTTTCTGAAGCCGCGATTATAAGGGCTTGCAGCTCTATTTTTTAGTCTTTTTAGGCGATTCGTGGTTAAATTCGCAGCCTCAATATTGAACAAAACCACACGAAACCGGATCGAGAATGTTACTAACGCTGCTGCGTGAATGGATGATGACCCCTTTCACCCATTACCGACTCTTCCATAATTTCACCAAGCAGGACTTTCTTGCGCAGTTCACGGCATCGATTGGCGGATTCTTGTGGTTAATTATCACGCCCATCATCCACATTATGATTTATACCTTCGTGTTTGGTGTTCTGTTTGGCATGCGCCCAGCTGCAGGTTTTGAAGAGAGTACCTTTGTCGTATTCATGATGGTTGGCTATTTGCCTTGGTTTGCCTTTGCCGATGCCATCGGTAAATCTACCGGGCTGCTAATAGAGAAGGCGCCACTAATTACCAAGGTGAAATTTCCAGTCCAGATTATTCCTGTGGTTGGCTCGATCATTCCTTACTTAACACATGCAATCGGCTTCGGTCTGTTGCTAGTATATTTAGCTTTCCAGGGTTACTTAAACTGGATGTGGTTCTATCTTCCGTTTATTTTCTTTTTTCAGTTTTTGTTTGCACTAGGCTTGGTAGCGATTCTATCGGCGCTGAGTGTCTTCCTCAGAGACTTACAACAGCTAGTCGGACTAGGAATAACGGTTTGGTTTTTCCTAACCCCGATAATTTGGCCAATATCTATAATCGAAGATGAAGCACAGCAAAATGTATTCTTGCTTAACCCTATGCATAGTTTTGTTAGCCTGTATCGGGAGATTGTTCTTCAAGGTCAGGTAACGTTTATCTATCTGCAGATAATTATTCCAGTATCGCTGATAGTTTATTTCTTTGGTGGTTGGCTATTCATGAAAATCAAACAGGCGTTTGGCGATGTGCTGTAACTTAGTTTTAGGTAGGGAGCGCTAAAGTGCCTCGCGTATCCGTTCAAAACCTGAATAAGGACTTTAAGATTTACGAGCGACCGCAGGACAGGTTGTTCGAAATTATTCAGCGCAAACAACGACACCAATTATTTCATGTACTCAGTGACATATCCTTTGCGGTGCCTGATGGAAAGAGCCTAGGCATCATTGGTGACAACGGCGCTGGTAAATCAACCCTGCTAAAGCTCTTGGTCGGCACTCTGCAGCCCACCAGTGGTGAAATCACTATCGACGGGCAGGTTGCAGCACTCTTGGAATTGGGAGCGGGTTTTCACCCTGAGTTTACCGGCCGCAAAAATATCTACCTCAATGCAGCGCTATTGGGTGTACCCGATGACAACATTGCAGAACTGGAGAAAGATATTATTGCCTTCTCCGAACTCGACTATTTCATCGATAGGCCGGTTAAGACTTACTCTTCTGGCATGTATGTGCGTCTCGCATTTTCCATCGCGACGATGGTTAGACCGGACATTCTGGTTATCGATGAGGCATTGTCCGTTGGCGACATGGCATTTCAGAAGAAGTGCGTGCAGCGCATGAACGAATTTAGAGAGCAGCAGAAAACCATGGTGTTCTGTAGTCACTCGATGTTCCACGTACAAGAACTCTGTGATATCGCGATCTGGTTAGACAAGGGAAGCATTCGGGAGATTGGCGACAGCGACAAGGTCGTTGGACACTACGAAGACTTCTGCAACAACAAGAAAACCTACAACAGCATTCGGGAAGATATACCCGAAGAACTGCGCGCCGCAGAAGTTGCAAAAGAGCAGGACACACAGGACTGCCGTATCAACTCCATGGCAGTAAGGTCACTAGACGGCACTGACATCACCACGATCGAGCCACTAAGCGATGTGCTTCTAGAAATGGAAGTCGAGGTTTTAGTAGACAATATGGAGGGACATTTCGGTTTTGCCTTCATGAGGTCTGCCGAGGAGCCAATCGCTTCCTTCCTAACTACGAATGACGATGAGATTGAGATAGGCTCGTTCTCCAAAGGTGATGTTTTCAAAGTATCACTAGTAGTCGAGAAGGTTGCCATGCGGGTAGGGGAGTTCTACGCGCTGGGTGGGCTTGCGGACAAGAGCGGCTTGCTCTGGTATGAGACCAAGTTCAGCAAGCTCCTATCCATGAAGCCGAACAAGGGTGTGGGGCCGATGATCATGAAATGCATGTGGCAGTTAGACAAAGACTAAGTCGCCTTACTAGAGCTCGATCCCGTACTGTTCCACCCTCGCTTTCGCTGTCTCAGGCAACATGCCGTAAGGGTCAACCTTGTAGATTCTCGGTAAGGCATTGCCGCTTCGGATTTCTACGATCTCCATATAGGCTTGCCGCACCTTGTCCTCTGGCGCAACTGTGTCCTCGTCGATCTCTTGAATAGTTGATGACTGGCCTGTTAGTGCAGAGCCAATGAACTCCTGTTTGGGATAGACAAAGATAGAATAGATATTGCTAGTTTGAGTGCCCATCCACGGAGTGAGTTCCACTAAGTTCTCTAAAGGCACTATCTCGGCAATCTCTGCACGATTGCTAATGTCTTCCCGTTCTCTGTAGGCGATGATAGTTTCGATAAGCTCATCGTCCAAGCCCGGCAGGAGCCGCATCGCTTCTCGAGTCGCCACATTCAAGTTTACCGTTCGCCCATTGCCGTAGATGGTGAATGCTGCATCTAAGTTGATGCCTTCAAACAATTCGGCAAAACCACGTACGTGTAGAATCTCTTCTACCGTGTCGAGCTCGGGGTTGTTGCGGGGAACATAGGCCTGCTCCAATTCCAGATAGTAATCCTTCTCAGCACCGTTTAGTCCTTCCAGATCATTCAGGTCGGTCCAATCAGTCCAGGCTGCGAGTAGGTCTTGTACCTCTTCTGGGTCGGCGTCTTCACCACCCAGTAATTTCTCAATGAGCAGCTGCATGTTGCGGCGTGGAATTCGATTTAAGTTGATCTTACCTGCATGGTCGTAGATACGAACCACCATGTTCTCAGGAGCTGCGTAGTTTAACTCCAGCGCCTCTCCATCGAAGCGGTAAGCGGGGGTTAGAATTTCGCCTTCTTCACTTTCCTCTACTTGCTGATCGATAGGTGTTGGCATACGTTCTAGCATGAGCTCCATCTCGGCAAAATTAACCGTAGCCATTAGCTGAGCCCACTCCTGACTAGCGTCGCGATTGTGTGCCGCCGTCTGCGCAGATAATCTTACTTTGCCTGCCATCGCCGTTACTAGTACCGTTAATAACACCGCCGTCCATAGGACGATGATTATGACTGAGCCAGTTTGTTTAGAATATTTTCCCATACTAATCAAAACCCAGTATTCGTCGTGGGACGAATACTTCTGTGCTGGTTATTTTTGATACGTGCGACGATCTCCAATTCTTCATTTACATCCTGAAAATCTCGCTCTGGAACGAAATGAACATACACCGCAAGAGGCAGGCTCAATTCCTCTTCACCTAACCATTCATCGATCCATAATTTGTTCTCATTCAAATCTTGATAGAGATAGCTAAACTCGGCTCTATAGTTTTCCAGCACGAGTATTGGTTCGCTCTCGCTCAGTCGTTCCGTTGGGTCATCGCTGAATGCTGGAACCAAGCTCAGATAGACACCCTCGTCAGCTACCGAATACATTTCCCAAACTGTTAATCCCGGGCTACGCTGTGGGGAAACCACCGATACGAAACTAATGTAGTCGTCTTCACCGTGAAAATAGATCTCTCGCCCGAGGGTTTCAAAGTTCGTATAGCTATGGGGGAAAGCACCCTGCAGCGCACGATCTATCTGCAGCACCGCCAGTGACTGATCGAGGCTCTTATCTAAGACATCGGAATTTCGGTTCCAGTCATCCGCCACGATGTAAACACCGGAGCTTAGTAGACCGAGCAGCAGCGCAGTCAATCCTAGGGAAAGGATTATTTCTACTAAGGTGAAGCCTGCTTGTTTATTGTTTTCCATAGATAGTCTACTGCGGAAGATCCAGTTGAATCCAACGGCTTCCCACAATTACTTCGTTGCGTTCTCGATTGACTACTTCATAGGATTGAAATGCATGGACAGTTGCCTGCGTCTTTCGCTCTGGTTCTTCTAAGAGATCCAATGCACGAATCTGATAGCTATCGTCCTGAAGGATCTCTTCGACATCCGAGTATTCGTTTTCTAAGAGTGCAAAATTGATTGCGGCGCGAACACGCGTTGCCTGTACTAGGCTTTCTTCAGAACGCCACGAGAGCTGTTTACTACCCCCAACTAGAGAGAACAGACTGCCAAGCACAAACCCTGTGATCGTTAACGCCACGATGACTTCCAGCAGAGTAAAACCAGCCTGATTGTTGTCCGCTCTTCTCATCAGAATTCTCTATCGGGGTCGCCGCTGGTGACTTTGCCTGTGAACGGGTCGATGTCGATAACGCCTGTCTGACTTTCCTGTGCAAAGAGCAGCAAGCCGCCGCTACTTCCACCTTCAGGGTAGAACGTCACCTCTGTGGATTCCTCGATCTCGATTTCTCTGTCGGTGCTGTCGCGAAAGCGTAGGGTGACACCCTCGCCGCTCCATTGGGCCACGATATTACTGAGGCTGGTATGCCTCTGTTCGCTGTCGAACTGATCGATTTCATCACTGGGCAATACATTGAAGCTAACTGTGCTGGCCTGCCCAGAAACCACTGCCGTGCGTCTTGCATAGTTGAGCAATGATTGGGCCTGACGTAATTGGGTACTGAAGGTACGCGCTTCGAACCCGCCTAAGTTAGGCACGACCATGATGCTTGCCGTGGCGATGATGGCGAGCACGAGAATGATCTCGAGCAGGGTGAACCCGCGCTGCGGTATTGCTGTTAACGGCCTCGCATCTTTTGAGAGCGCTGTTCTACAGGCCAATATCGGCGTCATCATCTTCGCCGCCGCTCATGCCGTCGGCTCCGTAGGATAGTAGAGTGAATGAGCGGCCACTAGACTCGTAGACATATTCATTGTCCCAAGGGTCAGTGGGAACATCTCTACGCAGGTAAGGGCCATTCCATGATGCTCTGTCGGTATCATCCTCCACCAAGCCATCGAGGCTATCTGGATACTCTCCAACATCGAGTCTATAAATATCTAACGCGGCTTCCAATGTAGATATTTCCGTAAGGGCAACATCGCGCATCGCTCCGGCCTGTTGATTAAATAAATTTGGCGCAACCATTACCGCCAACATTGCGATAATCGCCATCACCACGAGAATTTCGATGAGGGTGAATCCACGGCTTCGCTGCAAGCGGATTTTCATTTCTTGAGATCTACTAATGTTCATGATTAATGCCTACTCTCTCAGTTAGCTGCTAAAAATCAGACGCTTCTATAAGGTCGGACGCCATGTCGAATCGGTCGAGGATGTCTTGATATTCTAACCCTGTTTCGGCATTCAGATTAATAATCTCGGGCCTTAACACGATAAACAATTCACGGCGCTCTACTGTCTCCTGTTGATAGGAGAATAGACGGCCTAGCCCGGGTATTCGATTCAGGCCAGGCACGCCGGAATTTAAATTCTCGGTATCGGTCTGAATCAGACCTCCTAGCACCACGTTTTCACCGTCGCGTACGACAACCGTGGTATTGATTTCCTGATTGTTAAACACGGGATTATTGTTTACCCCGGTCGCGCCACCATCTACTGAAGACAGCTCCTGCCGGATAATCAAGTTTACGATACCCTCGTTGTTTATCTGCGGCGTGATGGACAACACGATACCGGTATCGCGGTACTGAATGTTGGTTGTGGCGATGCCAGCATTACCCAGAGACTGACCTTGTTCCACAGGAACTTGCGAGCCAATCTGAATCTCACCCTCTTGGTTATTGGTCACCGTTAACGAGGGTCTAGCCAGCAACTGCACGTCGTTGTTGATAGCAATTGCCTCTAAGGTCGCATCGACCTGAGAAGCGCCATCGATAAAGGATTTAGTGAACAATAGACCACCAAGCTGCGGTACGAAGCCGGTCGATGTATTGGTTGAGATAGGGTCCACGGCACTGTTTGCAGCGATGCGTGACCAGTCCACACCAAACTTCGTTGCATCACTAAGTGTAATCTGTGCGATTACCGCGTTGATCATTACCTGAAGTGGCACCGAATCTAGTTGATTGATGGTGGTGAGTAGCTGTCGGTAGTCCCGCGCCGTACTGCGAATCAACAAACTGTTTGTCGCTTCGTCCGCCACGATCTTTACGCTAAGGTTTGCTGAGACAACTGTGCTAGTTGAATTCGTCACGAAAGCGGCATTCCCATTTTCGAGCTCAACTGTATCTAGGGAATTAGTAGCAGCGCCGTTGCCTCGATTTGAATTAGCCAGCGAATCATCGTCGTCATCCTCGAACACCTGGGAGAGAGTCTCTGCGAGCTCCACCGCACTTAGGTTATTTACCTGATAGTGAAACAATTGCTCCACCTGTTCCTGACCGTCGGAGTCTAGGATTTTTATCCAACGGGAGATCTCTTCGAAGCCACGCGCCGCTGGTGCAGTCACCAGAATCCCATTGATACGCTCGATTCCTTTTACTTGATAGGCCGGCGTTGTACCCTCGATTAGCAAGAGAATTTCAGCTAACTCGTCGGCAACCTCAATCGCATTCGCGTTGAATAATTGATAGAGATGAATGCCCTGATTTTGAAAGGGGTCTGCATCGACAAGAAACAGTAATTCGTTGATGCGCTGCAATTGCGACTCACTGGCAGATATAGCCAACGTGCCATTCCCAACTAGTGTTCTCACCTCGCCATCTGGGGCCAGAAGCGGTTCGATAACTTGGACTGCCGCTTCTGTAGAAATAAAGGTGAGCGGCGTAATCTGCAGAATACGCGCGGCGGTACCCTGACCTAGCGTGTCTGGCGTCGCTATCTCTACCGGCAGGCTACTGCCGATCTTGCGTGCATTGTAGACATTGCCAACACGATTCAGCACTACGCCTGCATCGCGGCTAAGTAAGCGAATCAATGGCCAGATATCGGCCTGACTCAGTGGCCTTGCCGTCGAAGTACGAATGCTGACTTTACTGTCGATGGTCGGATCGATAACAATAGTCATATCTAATGCACCGGCGAGCTCTTCCAACACTAGACGCAGGTCTGCCTGTTCATAATTGAACTCGACCACGTCCTCGGCAAGAGCCTGTTCGGGGCTAGGCACGGATTCTTGAAAGCCATCGAACTGTAATGTGTCACCGTCGCGGTTAATCTCGTTGATGATTCTTTGCTGTTCGACAGAAATATTTGCTTCGGCCTCTGGTATGACAACCGCAGTATTTTGATTCGACGCAATTCGCGCGCTTGAGCTAGCACTCGACTGCCTGCCATCACCCGCGTCAGACTGCACATCCAACACGGCGCAAGATGAAAGGACAAAACCCGCTAGCAGAAGCGCCAGAGGTTTTTTCGTTGCTTGTAGAATTTGCTTAGACTTCACAATGTTCTCCGAAATTTAGAAATCCACCGCATTCATACTGAAAACAGCTGACAGCATGGTGATGGTTATACCGCCAACTGCAATGGCGAGAATTATTATTAGGGCTGGCTGCAAAGCGGCTACCAGACTAGAAATTTGATTGCGTACCGTTGTGTCGAATGTGGCAGCAGACTTAATCAGAATATTGGCGGTTCTGCCTGACTCCTCGCCCACTGCTACCAGTTGATGGAGCAGCGTTGGGAATTGATTGGTCTTCTCTAGGGAGGCGCCCAGTCCTGCTCCGCCTCGCACATCTTCTTCTACTTGCACTAACTGCGTCGCCAAGACGGTATTGCCAACAACCTCTCTGGACACACGCAACGCGCGAATTAAGGGAATACCTGCGCCCAAGAGCGCCCCTAGTGTTCTGGCAAAGACCGCACACTCTTTATAGAGGATCAATGTGCCCATCATCGGCAGAGATAACAGAAAACCATCTTTCTTTAATTTTGAGGCAGGCTCTTTGTCTAGACGTTTCCAAAAGAATACGAGAAGACCAATAAATACGATAAGCAAATAGCCGTAGCTCTGAATGCCACTGCTTAGGGAAAGTAGAAAAGCCGCTGATGCTGGAATTTCACTGCCGGCATCTTCAAACATCGCCGCAAACTGAGGGACGACGAAAACCAGTAGTAAAACCACGGAGAGTACGCCAGTAATGAGCAAGACGATCGGATAGATCATTGCCGAAATAATTGCCTGCCTAGTCTTAGCGCTAGTTTCTAAAAACTCTGCGAGCTCGGGTAACATTGTGTCCAAAATGCCCCCTTCTTCTCCGGCGCGCACAATATTAATGTACATCTTACTGAAGACCTTCGGGTGAGCCTCCATCGCCTCGGCAAGGCTTCTACCTTCCTTCACCTCACGCAGCAGACTCACCACAAGTTGACGCATCGCGGCGGATTCTGTAATGCCTTCCAATAGTCGCAGCGACCTGTCTATGGGCACCCTTGCCTCGACTAGCGTGCATAGGCCATTGGTGAAATCCAACACATCTGCCTGAGAGATACGTTTACGACGGATCTTCTCGGCAGCTTCTTTAGTTTCCTGTATTTTGACCGGCGTTAAGTTCTTGCCCTTCAAGATTCGCACAGCCTCACGCTCGGTATCAGCACTAAGCTGACCGTTTAGCATCTTGCCCTGCGCATCGAAGGCCTGATATTTGAAATAGAGTGTGCTCATATCGCTCTGGTTACCCGCACAACTTCTTCCGGTGTAGTCATGCCACTCGCTAGCTTCTCGAGGGCATCCTGTCTTAGGGTTTTCATGCCTTCTCTAATTGCTTCGTCGCGAATGATGTTGGCGTCTGCACCGCAGGCTATGTGGTGACGAATCGCATCACTCATTATCAATAGTTCATACAGACCAACTCGGCCTCGATATCCAGTCTGTCCGCAGCGTTCACAACCACTGCCACGCTGAATTTCAGTGATCGTGTTTACATCGATCTCCAGCGCCGTCGCCTCGTCTGTACTTAAGGGATGAGTCTCGGCACAGTCGGTGCAAACCCGCCTTACCAAACGCTGCGCCTGTATGGCGAGCAAGCTGGAGCTAATTAGATAACCTTGCACGCCCATATCTTGCAGTCGGGTAACGGCGCCTGCTGCATCGTTGGTGTGCAGCGTGGAAAAAACTAAGTGTCCGGTAAGTGCCGATTCGATTGCGATCTCTGCAGTCTCATGGTCGCGAATCTCACCGATCATCAACACATCGGGGTCTTGTCTAACGATCGAACGGAGACCTTGTGCAAAGCTCAGCCCGATGCTGGCATTCGCTTGAATCTGAGTGATGCCGTCTAGCTGATATTCAACCGGATCTTCAACGGTGATTATTTTTTGCTTCTCATTATTAATCTTCTCTAGCGTTGCATACAGTGTGGTGGTTTTACCGCTACCAGTTGGGCCGGTTATCAACACCATGCCGTGGGGCTGCGTGACAATATTCTGGTACTGACCGAGAATTTTTTCAGGCATGCCTAATTGCTGCAGACTTACCGCAGTATCGCTTCGGTCTAGTATTCTCAATACGACAGATTCGCCGTGCACACCTGGTAGAGTCGACACGCGCATATCGAGTTGTTTGCTGCCTACCTTGTAATCTATGCGACCATCTTGCGGTAAACGTTTTTCACCGATGTCTAGCTTCGCCATGAGTTTCAAACGTGAAGCAACGGCGGTGTGTATATTGATAGGTAGGCGTTCGATACGCGTCATGATTCCGTCGACGCGGCAACGAATATCCAGATGATTTTCGTTAGGCTCGAAATGTATATCACTGGCATCGAGGTCAAGTGCGCGTGCGAATAGGTGATTAACTAGTCGAATGATTGGCGCTTCCGATGCTAGGTCTGCGAGTGCTTCATCATCGGCGAAGCCAGAAACAAAGAGGTCTTCATCTGTACTCTCCATCTGCGGAGAGAGCTCTGCGCGCCAGTGACGCATCAGCCTACGCACTTCATCTGCGGCACCGATTTCGAATTGTATTTCTTCATTCAAGATGAAACGAATCTTCGCTCGCAATTCTATACTCGGCGTCTCTTCACAGATGAGTCGGGCAGATTCAGCAAAGTCCTGCGCTGGTACTATGCCCTGCGGCTCTAGCAGCTGACCGAATACGGCGAGCGTCATAGCCGGCGACTTTATTGCTAACTCTTGATTATCGATTGCAGTCATCTGTTGCTCGCAACCTCTGCAACAAGGCCTTCACTTCGGGCAAAGCCAACAACAGTGATCGCACCGCTGTATTGATTGCGACTTCTACTTACATTAAGAGCCGTCACACGAAGCCTAGGAGCAGAATTTTCCAAGCTCTCCAAGAAACGAACCATGTTCGCCTGATCGCTGGTACGAAATGACATCTCTTGTCGGATTAGTAACCAATCATCCGTCACCATGCGATCGGCTAAGCGTGTCGAACTTACTGTGATTCCTGCCTCGCGTGCCTGCAATGACAGTGCCCGTTGAATATTCGCTTCGACGATGGGTATCGTCTCACCGCTAAAAGTCTCGTTATTCAATTCGGCAATCTGCGACTCGACTTCGATGCGGCGCTCTCGCCAGCTCTCGGTATTTTCTATCAGGCGTTGTTCGCGAGCGATGTCCATCTCCACGCTTTCGATATTGCCCTGCCTTTCGGCATACATCGACATAACCGCCGGCCAACCTTTGGTTGTCACGAACAGCACAGCCACGACAGCAGCTAGCATTAGAATATTTCTTTCGCGTTTAGATATTTGCATCAATAGTACTTTGTCTCGGTTTTTCTCTAGGGCAACTACTCATCTGGAAAGTAGCGCACCATGTATCCTTCGAAATTTACTGTGCTTAATCTGAGGTCGATATAGTATCTTTGGTTGTTCGTTGCTCTGGAGAAGACGACTTCGGTAAACATCGGATCCTGCTCTAAGCGTTGTAATATGGCCTGAGGTTCGTTACTAGTTCCCTGTATTTTTATTAGGCCTTCTGAAACTTCCATCGAGGATAAGGTGTCAGGCCGCAATATATTTTGTAGGGTAAACATTGCTTCGCGAAGGTTCTGTTCAGGAAAATCACTGATCAAACCCCATTCGTTCTCGAAGCTAACAACTGCTGCCTGGTCTTGTCTTGCATCGCTTGCCATCTCTCTGTGCATTGCTAAAGTAGTCGCTAAAGATCTAAATTCTATTCCCTGAAGAATGAAAGGAACGGCAGCAAGAAAAATCACCGCAACCACCGCAGCCGCTGCGGCTAGGTATTGTTTCCCTTGAACGGTTCTTCGCGTAGCGTTTAGCGCGCCATGGGGAAAGAAACAATATTCCGGGTTCGCTTGAACATCGAATCTAGCGAAATAGTCTGCAAGGTCATTCAACTCAATTAAATTTTCAGAAGAATTTATAGCAAGCGCTTCCTGCCACTGTTGCTGAAATACTTCCTCTTGTAAGTCTTGCTTGGGCACGTGAAGTAAAGACTTGAGAACACCGTCTTCTATAACCACATAAGTTTCAGACGTAGCATCTACATCGAGAATTCTAGTTTTCGCATTTTCGTCTTCACCATTCATGAACCGCGGTTTTACTGCAGCAAGGAAAATGTCTTTTCCCGCGAAGGCCTCGAATAGCTCAGACAAAAT
The DNA here is from genome assembly GCA_913060495.1 of uncultured Gammaproteobacteria bacterium. GTDB lineage: Bacteria > Pseudomonadota > Gammaproteobacteria > Pseudomonadales > Pseudohongiellaceae > UBA9145. Next base: position 24,684 of record CAJXRP010000005.1, read on the forward strand.
TGCTTCCGTCATCCACAGGGCAAGATGCTCATCTCCTTGCGTTACCGAAGACGGATTGATAGCGAGTGACAGTGGTTCCTCTAAGCTCGGCAAAATACTCTCTGCCTGAATTTTTAGAGCAGAGACGAGATTTTCTTTCGCGACGCCTGGCATTGTCGTTGTCGTCGCAACGAAAAAATTTGCCGGCAGTAATAACATAGCGACACATTCTTTACGTTGTTCGGCGGAGAACCCTGCTAGTAGCTCTGCACAAGCCCCAGCTATCGATTGAACATCAGTGTCTTTGAGTTCTACGGTGTTTCTACTTTCCAAGTGGACGATCTTGTTATCGAAAAGCAGGAAGCTAGTTTCAACTTTCTTGATGAGATCACGGCCGGAAGCACCTTGTATCAAGGTCCGTAGCTGCGACGGTAAATAAGCCGTCAGTTGTTCTCGCCACCGCGAGTTGTCGAAAGCAAAGCTGGACATAAAATTGTTCTTACTAAAAATTTTCGGTTGTGGAGCTTAGTCGCCTCAGAACCGACAAATTCAGCCCCTCTATTTGGAGCTAAACTATTGAATAAATTGTTAAATCTAAGATGTAAGACTGTTATATCGGCAAAATAGTTTTAAGGCGTAAATTTGTTCTATATAAATTCGGTGCCCAGAGGAAGGGCGGGTAGGAAGGCTTTGTAAAACGGGGTCTATAAACTTATCTAACGGGCATAAAGAAGGCCGCTCTGAGTTAGCTCAGAGCGGCCTTGATACCTTACAAGCGTGGTCTTATTCGCCAGCGCTTGAGAGCTGCTGACGCTCTTTTTCTACAAGAAAATCAACAACTTCGAGCATGTCTGCCTGAGTTCGCACGCTCTCACCAGTAGTGACGAGGTACTTTCCATTCACAATCATATTCGGTGTGCTGCGAATCTCATAAGCCTGCATACGCTGCTTAGCCTGATTCACCTTAGTGCGGACCGAGAATGAATTAAACGACTTCTTGAACTCATCTTCGTCGATACCGTGTTCCGCGAACAGAGCGCCTATCTGACCTTCGTTCTGTAGTCGATTGCCTTCAATATTGATCGCGTTAAAAACAGGCTCGTGAACTATATCGATAGCATCCATCGCTTCAGCTGTGTAATAAACCTGAGCGTGAACTTCCATCAGGCCGTTCCACATGGCCGGAAAGCGGCCAAAATCAACGTCTGCGGGCATAGTTGCTTCCCAATTGGCTATTAGCGGCTCGAATCTAAAGCAGTGAGAGCAGCCATACCAGAATGCTTCCAGAACCTCGACCTTGCTTGAGTCATTGGTATTTACAGGAGCGCTAAGCTCCGTGTAATGAGTGCCTGCAACGAATTTTTCTATCTGAGCAAAGCTAGAAAATGCCAGAGGCACTAGCAGTACAAAGGTTAAAACCTGTATTGATCGCTTCATTGTTTAACTCCGTCTCTTTTAGCTATGTTATTAGCTATCTAATCAATCTACGAACTAAAATTTCACTATAAAAACACTATCACAGCGTCTCGATCCTCGCTATCGCATTGATACCGATACAGGACCGGTTTGGCGCAGTAATCGATTCACGCAGCGTTTTAAGGCTCGTTCAGGCTAAATAATGCCTAATTTAGGCCAGAAACGTAGCTGGCCAAAGCCTCTAATTCTTTGTCGGTAAGACGCTCAACTACCGTTCTCATCATCTCGGCGCCGTCATTCTGGCGAGCTCCTGATCTGAAATCCTTCAATTGCTGCAGTGTGTATTCAGCATGCTGACCACTCAATGAAGGGAATCCTGCGGGTGCATTACCCTGTCCTGTAGGTGAGTGACAAGCTGAGCACGCGGCAACGGCAATCTCGGAGTTTCCAGCGCGGTAGAGCCTTTCAGCCAATTCAACCGATTCTGGGTCTGCGCCTTGTATAGTGGGCTGCTGCGAGGAATACCATGCTGCGATATCTTCCATATCTTGATCGCTCAAGGACAATACCATGGCGGCCATGGTGGCTCCTGCTCTAGCGCCTGATTTGAAGTCCTGGAGCTGTTTAACCATATATTTGGCGCCCTGACCCGCAAGTTTCGGGTTCATCGCCAAGAGACTGTTTCCATCCACACCGTGACACGAGCCACACAGGGCAGATTTAGCCTGGCCTGCGGCGGCATCGCCTTGGGCAAGGAGTAAATTGGGTATTAGGCCTACAATGGCGGCTGCAAGTACTGCTATTACTGTTTTCTTCATGGGTTTTCCCGGTCACTTCCAACAAATTCAGATAAACTAGCGATCCAGCCAGTGTGCTCTCGAGGTAATTCTCGCCTCATCTGCTCCAATGTGTCTTTAAGGCCTATTGCGGCCAGGGACACCTGAAACGATTCGGGCACAGGTTCTTCAAATCGCGGTCGCGAATTATAACGTAAATTGCGCAGTGACTCTATTTATCCTCGCATTCGACGATAGAAAGTGGAGCCAATCGATCTCTGAGCGCAGTGCTGAGATCAAAGATTTTGCAAAAGGTGTTAAAAAATGAATTTTAATCAGGCAGAGTTCGTAACAAGTGCCGCAACGTTGAAAGCCTGCCCAGATAATTCTCTGGCGGAGGTAGCCTTTGCCGGTCGCTCAAACGCGGGCAAATCTAGCGCAATAAACACGATTACTGGCCATAATCGCCTCGCCCGTATCAGTAAGACTCCGGGACGAACTCAGCTCATCAACTTCTTCGCTTTAGACGAAGGCAGACACTTGGTAGATCTGCCGGGCTATGGTTTTGCCAAAGTACCACTGAAGGTTAAAAACAAATGGCAGCACGAACTAGAGCAATATCTGCGTCAACGGGAAGCGCTGGTAGGCTTAATTCTGCTAAGTGATATTCGACACCCGCTTAAAGAGTTCGATCGCATGATGATCGATTGGGCAGTGCAATCGGATCTGCCTCTGCATATCTTGCTAACCAAATCGGACAAACTGAAAAGAGGCGCCGCCCAAAACACACTACTGTCTGTGCAGAAGGAAGTTGCCAAGCTGGACAATGTAACGCTGCAACTATTCTCTTCGCTAAAAAATGTCGGGGTTGACGAGGCGAGATCGAAACTTAGTGACTGGCTTTCTTCACCGGATATGATCGATGAAGAAATTGACGAAGAAGACCCCGCTGATTAGCGCAGGATCGACTGCAATTTTTGGCAGCTAGTGCGCTTCATCCCAATTGTCGCCAACTCCAATATCCACAACCAGAGGCACATCCAGTGCCGCCGCCGTGGTCATTCGAAACTTCACTCCCTCTGAGAGGAGGTCGAGATCTTTCTCACTCACTTCGAATACCAATTCATCGTGTACCTGTAATAGCATGCGCGCATCAAGCTCGCCCATTGCTAACCAATGATCGATGTCGATCATCGCTCTCTTGATAATATCCGCGGCCGTGCCTTGCATAGGTGCATTGATAGCTGTGCGCTGCGCCGCCTTTCTTAACATGCCATTGCCGGCGTGAATATCGGGCAGGTAGAGGCGTCGACCGAACAATGTTTCGACATAGCCCTTCTCATCGGCCAATGCCTGAGTCTCATCCATATACTTCCTGACACCCGGATATTTCTCAAAATAGCGATCGACATACTTCGCGGCTTCCCCACGACTAATGTCTAATTGATTGGCAAGACCAAAGGCCGACATACCGTAGATTAAACCGAAGTTAATCGCCTTCGCGCTGCGTCTCTGATCAGTGCTTACATCTTCCAATGCCACACCAAAAACATCCGCTGCCGTCGCCTTATGAACATCTTGCGCATTCGAGAACGCTTTGAGTAGACCCTCGTCCTGAGAAAGATGCGCCATGATTCTCAGCTCTACCTGGGAATAGTCTGCCGCTAACAATTTGTTGCCGGGATCGCATACAAATGCCTGGCGAACACGTCGACCCTCTGCTGTACGGATAGGAATATTTTGCAAATTAGGATCGGTAGATGACAAACGACCGGTCGCAGCAACTGCCTGCTGAAAGGACGAATGGATTCGCCCAGTACCCTTATTAATTTCCAGTGGAAGTTTATCCGTGTAAGTGGATTTCAGTTTGCTCAGTGATCGATGCTCTAGAATAAGCTTCGGCAGTTCGTAGTCTTTTGCTAACTCCTGCAAAATGGGTTCGGCCGTGGAGGGTTGGCCCGTCTTTGTCTTCTTTAGAATTGGTAACTCTAGCTTCTCGTAGAAAATTGTTTGCAGTTGTTTAGGCGAGCCCAGATTAAATTCTTCTCCGGCTATCTCAAAAACTTGCAGCTGCAATTTTTCTAGTTGCTTGCCGATCTGCTGACTCTGTTTCGCGAGCGCCACCGCATCGACGCGAATACCGTTACGCTCAACTGTATTTAGCACTTCGATAAGTGGCAATTCATAGTATTGATATAGGCCAAGTAGGTGGCCGTTGCTGCTCAAATTCTGCTGTAAGATGGCAGACAGACGTAAGACGTGGTCTGCTTTTTGTGCCGCGTAGGGGGCGAACTCCGCAAGCGCGACTTGCTCTGTGCTCAGCTTGCCTCGACCCTTGCCCAGCAGACTATCGATATCAATGGGCGCCACCTCTAAATAGGTTCTAGTTATAAGTGGCAGCTGATGCTTCGTTGCAACGGAGTTGCTGACATAGGATGCTAGATGCACATCGTTTTTAATCGGTTGTAGATTAATCTCGTAGTTCTTCAATACATGCTCTAGGTGCTTCAGATCGAAACCAATTTTTGTAATCGATGGATTTACTAAGATCGGCTTCAATTGTGCGAGGCAATCGTCAATATCTAACTGAGCTGGCACATCCTCGTAATCATGCAAGAAGGGAATGTAGAAGGCCTTGCCCATTTCGATACAAATTCCGATACCCAGTATTTTTTGATCAAGGAAATGATCTCCTATCGTTTCCAATGAAATGCTGAAATTCGATGTGGCTGAAAGCTGATCGATGAGGGATGCGAATTCGGTCGATTCTACAATTAACTTATAATCTATATCTTCGTCGGCAATCGACACATCGACTTCTTCGACTACTGACTCTTTACTTGCGGCTTTCTTAGTTTTCTTTGCGCCGGCTACGCCCTGATCTTCTAACTCCTTGATCCACGATTTAAATTCCATTTCTGAAAAAAGCTCGTGTAATTTTTGCTGATTTTCTTCTTTAGCTACTAGCTCAGGTATCTTTACGTCTAACGCTACATCCATCTTTATTGTTGCGAGCTCGTAGGAGAGCCTAAGTAGATCGATATTATCGCGCAGTTTCTCTCCAACTTTTCCGCCTACGGCTGCAGCGTTTTCGATAATGCCTTCCATGGAACCGTATTCCTGCAACCACTTAACAGCTGTCTTCGGACCGACACTAGGCACGCCCGGAATATTGTCTGACTTGTCACCCATGAGAGCGAGATAGTCGATAATTCTGTCCGGTGCGACACCGAATTTTGTGACTACTGACTCACTGTCTAATAACTCGTTGGTCATGGTATTGATAAGGGTGACTTTGTCGTTCACGAGTTGAGCCAGGTCCTTATCGCCTGTTGAGATTAGAGTTGAGATGCCCGCTGCCGTTGCTTGTTCAGAAAGCGTGCCGATAACATCGTCCGCTTCTACATCGCTAATGATGAGCAGAGGCAGCCCCATCGCTTCGATAATGTCGTGTATTGGTTGTATCTGCGAGCGCAGCTCATCCGGCATCGGCGGCCTATGGGCTTTATACTCTGTGTATATTTTGCTGCGAAAAGTTTTCCCCTTCGCATCAAACACAATCGCAATATTGCTGTCCTCGTAGCTTTTTATGAGACTACGAATCATGTTGATGACACCCTTCACGGCACCTGTAGGCTGCCCCTTGCTACTTACCAGAGGCGGAAGTGCATGGAACGCACGAAACAGATAGGAAGATCCATCTACTAGAATGAGTTGTTTTGATTCGGCCAACTTACTTTCCTTTTACAGGTTTGGTTTTATGCTGCATCTACTCGTAGAGGCATTGGTAAAAATCATTTGCGATGTTCGAGATAAATTCACTATAGGCATTCTCACTAGCATCTACATTGCTGCCTAGCAGGTCGACTGTAATTAGTTTCACCACGCTGCCATCCAGCACCGTACTAATTAGATCTGGGCTTGAGTCGAACTCCACTAACAAACACGACGGTTGTTGTTCTTTCACTTCGCTTCTCAGCTTTATTATTTCGCGAATGCCTGGCTGAACTTCTGGGTCCTGCAAGATGACCATTTCATGCTGCAAGCCAAACTGCTGTTCAAAATATTGATAGGCATTATGGTAAACCGCATAGTTCGCCGTTGACGGAGACTCAAACCTTTCTGCGACTTTTTTGTCGCTGCTCTCAATCTCTACGTTAAAATTTTCGAGATTCTGGCGATAGGATATAGCGTTGACTGGATCCAATGTAGCTAGCCGCTCGGTTATCGCTGTAGCAATTCGTATTGCATTTGAACTATCTAGCCAAAGATGTGCATCCAACTGGCCATTGCCAACGGTATGCAATTGCAAGCCGGGTAGATCGATAACTGTAATTGCCTTTGCTTTGTTGTTTTCCTGCACAAAGAAGTCACTGATGTGGGTTTCAAATAATGGGCCTATCCATAGCGTCATGTCTGCTCGGGCTAGAGCGATGCGGTCAGATGGCGACACGGTGAAGTGATGGGCCGATTGCTGTGGATCTACAATGGATGAAACACTGCCATGTTCCTGCACTATTGCCTCGGTGATCATTTGCAGGGGCTTTATAGTAGTAACAATACTCACATCTGCGCGGCTTACCGAACAAACTAGGGTCATTAACAATACAATCAAATAGAATTTAGGCATTGGGAAATTTCATGCAGAGCTAGCTAACTCAAGAGCTTCAGGGACAAAGGAAAGTTTGACATCGATGCTATGATATACCATTGTCCTGCCTGCTCCTACGCGAGTAAGAACGTGAAGGCGAGAAACTTAACAGTAAGAAAGCAACACCATCTATTGTGCAGATTGAAGAGGCTGTAGCGAGTAATTCGAATGACTATTTCCGATACTAGCAGTAATCCAGCCACCAATTCTTCAGCTGATACGAATGCCCCCGCTGTTTTGCTTGCAGCGAAATCCATCAACAAGGATTTTGCCGAGAAGAAAATTCTAGAGAATATAAGCCTCACCATAGAGGAAGGGCAGATTGTCACCCTAATTGGCCCGAATGGGGCCGGTAAGACCACTCTGGTGCGTATTGCCCTAGGACTACTCAAACCCGATTCAGGATCAATTTACCACCGGCCTGCCTTGCGAATAGGCTATATGCCCCAGCGAGTTCATGTAGAGCCTACGCTACCTCTGACTGTTAATCGGTTTCTTCAGCTAGCCAACCGGCAAGATAAAGCGCTGCTGTCTAGCACTCTGCAAGACTTGAAAATAGGCCATCTTGAAGGTCAGCAACTTGCGGCTATATCTGGCGGGGAGCTACAGAGAGTGCTGCTCGCCCGTGCCTTGCTGCGTAAGCCAGAGTTACTCATTCTCGATGAGCCGGCACAGGGCGTCGATCTGGCGGGGCAGGCAGAGCTGTATCAGCTCATCAGCGAGATTAGTGATAAACACCGCTGTGGCGTGTTGATGATTTCCCATGACCTGCATCTGGTGATGTCTTCAACGGACGAGGTGATCTGTCTCAATCATCACATTTGCTGCCATGGCAAGCCTGAACACGTTACCAATGACCCAGCCTACCTGAGCCTGTTTGGCGCGAGCGCCTCTCAGAACCTTGCTGTCTATACCCATCACCATGATCATGAGCACGGCATTGGCGGCAGCGTGAAGGAACACAGTCATGATTGATTCTATGATGCTTTTCTTCAGCACAGACTTTGTACTGTATGCGCTTGTGGCAGGAATTTCCCTAGCACTAGTGGCGGGTCCACTTGGCTCATTTATTGTTTGGCGCCGCATGTCTTATTTTGGCGACACGCTTGCACACTCCGCTTTACTTGGAATTGCCTTAGGCCTACTTACTGATAGTAACCCACAGTTGAGCATCATAATTAGCTGCCTTCTCTTCGCTTTTTTGCTTACTTTATTGGATCGAAGACCTTCTATTTCTACCGATACTTTGCTGGGTATTTTGGCCCATAGTAGCCTAGCGCTTGGTGTTGTTGTGTTGGCGTTAGCGGATTCGGTTAGGGTTGATCTGGAGGCGTATTTATTTGGCGCACTACTCACCATAGGCAACGCTGATTTGATTTGGGTTTTGGTTGTGGTGTCGCTCGTGGCTATCGTGCTTTCACTGTTTTGGAATGACTTCGTATCAATTACAGTTCACGCAGAAATAGCTGAAATAGAGGGTAAAAACGTAAATAGGCTGAATCTTATTTTGGTTTTGCTGATTGCGTTAACCATCGCCGTATCGATGAAAATTGTAGGCGTTTTATTGATAACATCGTTGCTAATAATCCCGCCCGCCGCAGCGCGTTCAATGGCGAAAACACCGGAGCAAATGGCTGCGAGAGCGAGCGTTATAGGTTGTATTTCTGTAGTGCTGGGTCTGGTTTCGGCTTTCTATTTTGATGTGCCCGTGGGGCCATCTATCGTCGTTGTGGCGACGCTAATATTTCTTGTTTTCTATTTTTATCCAAACGTTCTAAAGACTAAGAACTAGTTTGCTTAAAACCTACTTAGCTATCTGACGAAAAGCCGACACTAAATCTCGATCACGATGGGGTGCCCGCATCACAGCGTAGTAGTCACCTTGGGGATCTATTACAGCGATGTGAGCGCTGTGTTCAATTTGGTAACTGTCATTAGTCTCAACTGCTGCATTGTGTGAGGGGTCATGGTCGTGAGATGTTGCCGCTACTTCAGACTCGTCCGCCTCACCGTATCCAACATATAACTCCGCTGCTAGCTGGGCGATCTGGTCCGGGTCTCCGCTCAAACCAATAAACTCTTCATTGAAATTAGCCAAATAAGCAGCCATCGATTCCGGGTTATCTCTGCCTGGATCAACCGTTACCAGAAAAACTCGCGGCTTCACGTCCTGACTGAAATCGAGACCATCATAGAACTGTGCTAGCTCAGCCATAGTGAGAGGGCAGATATCCGGGCAATGGGTAAAGCCAAAGAAAACAAGATTCCAATGATCTTGGAAATCATCTTTGGTAAAGAATTCGCCCTGTTGATCAAGTAAGCGAAAGTCACTCAGCGTTCTAGCTTCGGCGTAGACGGTGACGCCGATTTCACGTAATTCAACTTCGTTCTGACGTTCACTGCGCATCAGAAAGAGGACAACTAACGCCACAACGACAATGGCATCAAAGGCTAGAAAGGCGATAAGCGCTGTCTTTCTCTTCAAAATCAGTTGCATGGGGGGATTCTAGGTCAAATCAGATAGTGATCGACGACCAGAGCAATAAACAGCAATGCAAGGTAGAGGATCGAAAAACGGAAGGTATCCATTGCTGTGCTTGGTTTTGGCTTAAACATGAGCAAACCAGACCAGCCGATGAATCCCGCACCCAGAGCAAGCGCCGAGACAAGATAGAGCAAACCACTCATTCCGGAGAAGAATGGGAAAACGCTTACAACCACTAGCATCAGGGTGTAGACGATAATATGAATCTTAGTTACGTGTTCGCCGTGAGTAACCGGCAACATGGGAACGCCCGATTTCGCATATTCTTCCTTGCGGTGAATAGCCAGAGCCCAGAAGTGGGGCGGGGTCCAGGCAAATATGATTAGCACCAAGATTAACGCGCCGCCATCGATGGTACCTGTTACTGCAGACCAACCTAGTAGTGGTGGCATAGCACCGGAAAGCCCGCCAATAACGATGTTTTGAGGCGTTGCATGCTTTAAATAGCCCGTATAGATAAAGGCATAGCCTACAAATGACGCCAGCGTAAGCCAAGCACTCAGTGGATTTACCCATAACAGCAGTATTGCCATTCCCGCAACACCGATGACAATCGCGAATAATGCGGCCTGCTTGGGATCCACCCGACCCTGCGCAACTGGTCGGTTGTGGGTACGCTTCATGATTATGTCGATTTTTCGGTCGATCAGATGGTTTACGACCGCACCTGAGCCGGCTACTAAGGCTATACCAAGATTACCTAATATGAGTACGTCAATCGGTACCATCCCCGGAACTGCGAGGAACATACCAACCAAAGAGGTCAGGATCATCAACATGACAACGCGCGGCTTACACATTTCGTAAAAATCGCGCCAGCTGCTGCTATTAATTTTTGTGGCTATTTCGTTCACGGGTCAACTTTAAATGCTAAATAAGATGGGTTTCTTTAGCGGACTATAACAAATATAAGCCGCATCAATCAGTCGTAGTTTCGAAGCGCGGGCATTCAATCATGTTTGACTTAAAATCTCAAGATGATTGCCTCTAAATACGATGTCGATTTACGCGTTTTTCTAGCAAAACTTGTGCAAAAAGCCTTCACTAATTAGACACTGACAGGAAGGTGTCAAAAATGCTTGATTTCGCGCATGTTTTAGGGGTTTTAGGCTGTAGATTACTTGCAGTGAATTCCAATATTCTATAGCATTCCGGTGCGCATGAGGTGTGCTAAAAATCTTTGAATTCTCAGTTAATTCTGAGGCCTTTCAAGGGACTGAAACTGCCCCATCCAGATAATAATAATTTACAAGGATAGCAGCGGGCCAAAACTTTGAATCGGGAACAACAATGGGGTCACTCATTGTCAAAACCTGCCGACAAAGTGATGGCAACAAAGCTTCAATTCTTGTTCCTCTGGAACGCGATGTACACAAAACTATTTTCCCCTAGTACTTGGCGATGCTTTGTCACCAAGTTACCTAGGATACGTTTGTAATTTTTTAGAAGGAAGGCGGGTTTATGGCTTTAGCGGTCGTTATTTTCTTACTGGTAATTGGATCTGTAATTTTCCATTTTGCCAGTCCCTGGTGGTTCACTGATATTGCAGCTGACTGGGGTTCAATCGATTTCACTATTAACATTACTTTCTGGGTTACTGGATTCGTATTTATCGCGTGTAATTTATTCCTCGCGTATTGCGTCTACAAGTTCCGGCAAAAAGATGGTCACAAGGCCGTTTATGAGCCTGAAAACCACAAGTTAGAAGTCGGACTTTCAGCAATCACAACCATTGGCGTTGTGGCTATGCTCGCACCAGGCCTATTTGTATGGGCAAGCATTGTTACTCCACCGGACAATGCTACTGAGTTCGAAGCCATGGGCCAGCAATGGCAGTGGGCGTTCCGCTATCCTGGTGCCGACGGCATCATGGGTTATGCAGACACACAGCTTGTTACCGAGACCAATCCTTTCGGCGTCAATGTTGAAGACCCTAACGGTCAAGACGACATAATCGTTACCGGTCCTGAGATGCACCTTCCGTTAGACAAGCCAGTTAAAGCCTTACTGCGCTCTAATGACGTGTTGCACAACTTCACCGTTCCTCAGTTCCGCGTGAAGATGGACTTGGTTCCCGGCATGATTTCATACATATGGTTCGAGCCAAATAAGGCCGGCCGTTATGACATCATGTGTGAAGAGCTTTGTGGCATAGGCCACTTCGTAATGCGCGGCGCTGTAGTAATTGAAACTCAAGCCGAGTACGACGTTTGGCTTGCAGCACAACCTACATTCGCAGAAACCCAAGCGGTTGCCGCTGCTAACCCAGCCGCTGGCCAAGCACAGTACGCAGTTTGTGCTGCTTGTCACGGAGCACAGGGCGAAGGCAATCAAGCGCTAAATGGACCGAAGCTAGCTGGACAACAGGCTTGGTACATTGAACGCCAGCTGAAGCATTTCAAAGAAGGCGTACGCGGTGGCGAAGGCGACACCAACGGTCAAGCAATGGCACCGATGGCGAATATGCTTGCAGACGATGCAGCTGTCCGCAACATGGCGGCCTATATCGCATCAATGCCTGATACACCGGCTACTCCTACCATCACTGGTGCTGACGTTGCCAATGGCGCAATCATCTACGACCGCAACTGTGCTGCTTGTCACCTAGATAACGGAGACGGCACTTGGTACACAGACGCACCGAAACTTGCGGGCATGAGCGACTGGTATTTCGTTACTCAGATCAGCAATTTCCGAGCCGGTATCCGTGGCCTGCATCCGAAGGATGACTACGGTGAGCAGATGGTTGGTATGTCGACTGCCATGTCTGGCCTTGAAGAGATTGAAGACGTAGCGGCTTTCATCAATACATTGAGATAGCGCGCTACAAAAAATATTAGATTAGATTGTTAACGAATTTTGGCCGTAGTTGGCTGATACAAAGATTATAGAGTTAGGAGGATTTAATGGCTTACGTACCATTAGCTGATCAAGATTCCGAAATGGAAATGCATCACCCCCATAGTTGGGTAACAAAATACGTTTGGAGCCAAGATCACAAGGTTATTGCCATTCAATACGGTGGCCTAGCCATCGCGGTTGGTGTTGTAGCGTTGGTTCTTTCGCTTCTAATGCGCATGCAATTGGGTTTCCCAGAGACATTTGATCTCATCGACCCAAGTTCATACTACCAGTCGGTAACTATGCACGGCATGATCATGGTTGTTTACATGTTGACGGCCTTGTTGCTGGGCGGCTTTGGAAACTATTTGATACCACTCATGTGTGGCGCGAGAGACATGGTGTTTCCGTTCTTGAACATGTTGAGTGTTTGGGTTTACGCACTGTCAGTGCTAATCCTTATGTCGAGTTTCTTCGTCAGTGGCGGTCCAACGGGGGCGGGATGGACGCTTTATCCTCCCCAGACTTCTATGGCCGGCACACCTGGACATGATATGGGCATTGTATTGATGCTCCTTTCTCTAGCCGTGTTCATCGTTGCCTTCACAATGGGCGGACTGAACTACGTAACAACAATTCTTCAGTACCGCTGCCGCGGACTCACCATGATGCGTCTTCCTCTCACTGTTTGGGGAATCTTCATCGCGACAATTCTTGGTCTGTTTGCATTCCCGGCGTTGCTTGTTTCGGCAATCATGATGCTTTTCGATATGCTGTTAGGCACTAGCTTCTTTATGCCAGCGGTAATCGAGTCAGGTACTCCACTTGATCACAACGGCGGTAGCCCGATCTTGTTCCAGCATTTGTTCTGGTTCTTCGGTCACCCTGAAGTGTACATCGTGGCACTACCGGCATTCGGTCTAGTCTCTGACGTACTTTCCACTCATGCACGAAAGAACATCTTCGGATATCGCATGATGGTTTGGGCGATTATTGCCATCGGCGGATTAAGCTTCATCGTATGGGCACACCACATGTACGTGAGTGGTATGCATCCTTATTTTGGTTTCTTCTTCGCGACGACTACATTGATCATCGCAGTACCTACAGCACTTAAGGTGTACAACTGGGTACTAACACTTTGGGAAGGCGATATCCGCCTGAACGCACCCATGTATTTTGCCATTGGTTTTATCTTCACTTTTATCCATGGCGGATTAACGGGTCTATTCCTAGGTAACGTGGTTATCGACTTGCCTCTTTCCGATACTTACTTTGTGGTAGCTCACTTCCACATGGTGATGGGTGTATCACCAGTGCTAGTTATCTTCGCCGCTTTGTATCACTGGTATCCGAAGGTTACAGGTCGCATGTTCCATGAAGGTATGGCGAAAGCTCACTTCTGGTGTACTTTCCTAGGTACCTACGCGATCTACTTGCCAATGCACTACCTTGGCTTCTTGGGTGTTCCGCGTCGTTACTATGCAATGGGCTCAACGGATTTCATCCCAGCTTCTGCACAGGATCTAAACGTAGTGATTACTTATGCCGCTCTGTTTGTTGGCGCAGCTCAGCTACTGTTTTTCATCAACATCTTCTGGAGTCTGCGTAACGGTGAGAAAGCCGGTCCTAACCCTTGGGGATCTGCCTCGCTGGAATGGCAAACGCCTGATACTCCGCCTGCACACGGCAACTGGGGCGATGAGCTTCCAACTGTTTACCGTTGGGCTTACGACTACAGCGTGCCAGGTGCACATGAAGATTTCATTCCTCAGAATGTACCTGAAAGTGATGAGCCAACTGCGGATGAGCAACACTTTGATCCGGATCACGACGAATCTAAGGCAGATGCATGAGCCTTTTTAAAACACTCACCGAGAAGCCCTGGGAACGAAAGGGTGTAATCGGCGGACTAAATCCGGAGGGCGCTTTCGAGTCCCCCCCGGAGCGTGTCGCGCTAGGGTTCTTCCTTACGATTGCCTCAGTGATTTTCTCGATGTTTGGTGTCAGCTACGTCATTCGGATGTCATTACCCGATTGGGAGCCGCTAGCCGAACCGTCTCAGCTGTGGCTAAACACTGGATTGCTTGTTATCAGTAGTGTTCTGTTTCAGTGGGCGAGAAATACGGCCAATGCGGGTAAGCAGAAGAACTTAATGACCGCCTTTATCGGAGGCGGTGTGTTTGCCTTGCTTTTTATAGCAGGACAGATGCTTACCTGGGAAGGTCTGCAGGCTTCAGGTTTTTACGTAGCCTCCAATCCAGCCAACTCTTTCTTCTATCTGCTTACAGGTTTGCATGTTGCTCACCTACTAGGCGGACTTTGGGTATGGAGTAAGAGTTCAATACGATTAATATCAGGTAGCAAGCCTGAAGACGTACGTCTTAGCATCGAGCTATGTACCGTTTACTGGCACTTCTTGCTGATAATCTGGTTAATTATTTTTGCAATTCTTTCCAATACCTAGCGACTACGTAGGGATTGGGGAAAATAAAGTTTAATTTGGAACATAATAGGAAATAAGAATGAGTGATGCAGCTATAAGCGGATCAGGCTCGACTCTAGTCGACGATTGGAGCGCCGATAAACAGGCCTACCATGTGCCTTGGGGTAAGGCCATGATGTGGATCTTCCTCGTGAGTGATACCTTTATTTTCACTTGCTTTCTAACGGGCTATCTTCACGTTCGGTTAAGCACCACCGAGCCGTGGCCATTGCAGAGTGAAATCTTTGCGCTTTCTTTCGGCGGTGATCCTATTCCGCTGATTCTGATCGCGATCATGACCTTTATATTGATTACCAGCTCCGGAACCATGGCGCTGGCGGTTAATTTTGGTTATCGCAAAGATAAAGTTAAGACTTTCTGGTTTATGGTTGCTACCGCTTGTCTAGGTGCCTCTTTCGTTGGCATGCAGGCATTTGAGTGGAGCAAACTGATTCTAGAAGAGGGCGTACGTCCTTGGGGTAACCCCTTTGGTGCCGCGCAGTTTGGATCTGTATTTTTTATGATTACCGGCTTTCATGGTTTGCACGTAACCGCCGGCGTCATTTACTTGTTAACCGTTGCCTTCAAAGTTAAGAAAGGCCACTACGACAAGAAAGGTTATGAGATTGTAGAGATTGCCGGTTTGTATTGGCACTTTGTGGATCTTGTTTGGGTATTCATTTTCGCATTTTTCTACTTATTGTAAGAGGGGACAGCAATGTCATCTGAAGCAGGTCAACAACATCCTCTAGGGATTTATTACAAAATTTGGATTCTTCTGTTTGTATTGAGCTCGTTCTCGTACGCGGTTGATTACTTTAATGTGCAGGGCGGCATGCGCTGGGGTCTAGTACTCTTGTTCATGGCTTTGAAGGCGGGCTTTATTGTTGCGATCTTCATGCACGTGGTTTGGGAAAGAATGGCACTAGTTTTGACTATTCTTGGCCCGCCCGTGGTACTGCTGCTGCTAATCGGTTTTATGTCGGTCGAAGGTTTCTATACTTCTGGCGCGCGTTATCAGTACATGGGTCACGATCCAAACGCTGTGGCGCTAACCCCGGCTGATCTTCACGGTGGTGGACACGGTGAAGAAGGGGAACACGCAGAAGAGGAAGCACACTAACTTCTCTGCATAAAAAAGGCCGCTATAAGCGGCCTTTTTTTCGTCTGTCAAAAGTGAAAAACTAGCTCTAAGAATGCTCTCGCAAATACTCCATGACTGGAACTGTGTTCGGGCGAACTCCCCGCCATAATGCGAACGCTTCTGCCGCCTGTTCTACTAACATCCCTAAACCATCAATACTTAAGCTTGCCCCTTCCTTTTTCGCCCACTGCACAAACGGTGTGTCACTCGCTGAGTACATCAAGTCATAGCAGCAACAACCAGAGGCCATAAGTTTCGCATCTAGATTAGGCATTTCACCCTGCAAGCTAGACGATGTGCCATTTATTATCAGGTCATAACTTTGACCCTTACTAGCTGCTCCTTGCAGCATGTCATAGGACATGGCTTGAACAGGCGCAATGGATTGCATTTCTTCTACCAAGAGCTCTGCTTTAGATACAGTTCTATTAACAATTGTTATCGCAGCTGCCTGTTCGTAGACAAGCGCCGCCATGATTCCTCGAACAGCACCACCTGCACCTAGAATTAGCACTCTTTGTCCGCTAATAGTCACCTTATTATTTATCTTAAGATCGGTTACCAGACCAATACCATCTGTATTGTCGCCACAGATATCGCCGTCGCGGTCTAGGAATAAGGTGTTTACGGCTTGCGCCAACTGCGCTCTGGGGGAGCAACTTGCTGCCAGCGCAAATGCATTCCCCTTAAAAGGTACTGTTACGTTCAATCCTCCACCACCCTCAGCGAAGAAGTTTCTAACGAAACCTTCGAATTCGTTTTCTTCTAGGGGAATAGCCTGGTAACTCATCGTTTGATCCGTTTGCTCTGCGAACAAGGAATGGATCAGCGGTGATTTACTATGACTTACGGGATTGCCGAGTACTGCATATTTGGACAAGGTAGATTTTTCTCTTCTTTCTATTTTCTATTTTCTATTTTCTTTCTATTCTTTTAGGGGCGTCAGCGTAGAAGGCTATACCCATTCCCTTGGTTTCAGAAATTCAGCGGTTAGCTTTTCTTCTTCGCTGCCTTTTTCAGGATGCCAATCATAGATCCAACGAACCACCGGCGGCAGTGACATTAAAATTGACTCGATTCTTCCGACGCCTGACTGAAGGCCGAATATAGTACCGCGGTCATATACAAGATTGAACTCGGCATAACGGCCACGCCTGTATTCCTGAAACTGTTTATGATGGTCAGTATAGGCAACGTCTTTGCGTCTATTAACTATAGGAATGTAGGCTTCGAGGTAGCTATGTGCCATGGATTGAACAAACTCGAAGCTTTTCTCAAAACCAAGCTCGTTGAAGTCATCGAAAAACAGCCCGCCTATTCCCCGAGGCTCTTGCCTGTGTTTAATCTGAAAATAGTCATCACACTGCTTCTTAAATAGAGGGTAGTACTTATCACCAAAGTTCTCACAGGCGTTTTTCGCTTGCTGATGCCAGTGGATACAATCTTCTTCAAAACCGTAGTAGGGAGTTAAGTCATAACCTCCTCCAAACCACCACGCAGACTCTTCGCCCTCTTTCTCTGCTACAAACATCCTAAAATTAGCATGGGAAGTTGGCACAAACGGATTTTTTGGATGTATCACCAATGAAACCCCCATCGCCTGCCAGGCTCTACCGGCAAGATCAGGCCTTGTGGCAGTAGCAGATGCTGGCATTGCATCTCCGAATACATGGGAAAAATTTACACCGCCTTTTTCGAAGACTTCGCCACCACTAATAACACGACTAATTCCCGAACCGCCTTTTTCTCGGTCCCATCGATCCGTCTGAAAATCAGCGCTAGGGTCGAGCGCCTCAAGCCCACCACAAATACTGGACTGAAGTTCTAGTAAAAAGTTTTTTACGTCATTTGGTTCAATCGTGCTCAATGTGTTTCCCTCGTGAATCTTGTCCAATCTTGGTTAACTGAAGATATCGAACTCTGGCTCAGCGAATAGTGTGACCAGAGATTAGATCGCGCATCTCAGACGGCTTCGCTGCTTGCCCAAGATCACCATCTACTATGCAAGCAATCTTATCTGCAAATTTCTCTTCAAGTATTAATCTAGATCTAATTTCTTCCTCCCCCGCCTCATTTGCTGATGTAGAGACAATGGGACCTGCAAAAGCAGTACATAACTCCTGAACTACTGGATGCGCACTGACTCGTATTGCGACAGATTCATGGCTGCCTTTAATCCATTCGGGTATCAATTGCTCGGTGTCGGGTATTAACCACGTAATGTGACCAGGCCAAGAGCTGCTCAAGGTATCTCTGTGCTCTGAACTCAAACAGCGAAGAAGCGGCTCAAATTGATCAATACTCGCGCCGATAAGGATTAAACCCTTGTGCACCGGTCGGTTTTTTAGGCTGAGGATTTTACCTACTGCGACTTCGTTATAAGGATCACAACCAATGCCCCAAACAGCCTCAGTTGGGTAGGCAATGATGTTGCCTTGTTTTAGGTTCTGACAAGCTACTTGGATGTTTAGCTTGGTCACAGTTAGATCTCACTCATTAAACGGCCAACAGCGTTGACCAGGGTAGGTAAGTTTAGCTAAGGGAATCTTGCAATGCCTTGTCTTGAGCTTGCACTTTTTCACTGTTAGCTGCGCGCTCGGCTTTCACTCTGTCGGCCAAGTCAGCATCGGCAAGTGATAGAATCTGTGCGGCTAAATAGGCTGCATTCTTAGCGCCTGTCTTACCGATGGCTACGGTGGCTACTGGGATGCCTGCTGGCATTTGAACAGTAGAAAGCAATGCATCTAATCCGCTCAATGGGCCGGAGTCGATAGGCACACCGATTACCGGAACAGTGGTGTGCGCAGCCGTAGCCCCTGCCAAATGTGCTGCTAGACCTGCACCTGAAATGAAAACCTGACAGCCCCGCTCTTGTGCATCATTTATATAAGCTTGGGTTACTGCAGGTGTACGGTGTGCCGAAGTGATCTTAATTTCATAATTTATCTGCAACTGCTTCAGAATATCTGCTGTAGATTGCATGATTGAAAGATCGCTTTGTGAACCCATAAGAATGGCGACGAATGGAGTGCTCATGATGATAGGGCTCTGTCTATTAATGAAACAAGAAACTAACGCAGACCGCTAGTCTATGCAAGAAAACAAGGCAAGCCACTAAGCCACACGAAAGTATCGACCGCCCTGTTGTCGAACTAGACCCGCGACTTCTAATTCAATGAGTCGAGCATTCAGCTCCTGAATACCAAGCTCGCATTGCTCGATAATTGCCTGAAAGAGACAACCTTGGTAATCGATAGCCTTTAAAACTGGGCACTCAGACATTCCTTCATTCTTTACATCTCGCTTTCGTGTATACGCATTTGCATTTGTGGTTCTTGGACTTTGCTCTACTACACCAAGCTCTTCCAAAATGTCAGTCGGTCCTTCTACTAGTTTAGCGCCCTGCTTAATCAAGTAGTGGCAACCCCGGCTCTCGGGGCTAGCAACTGACCCAGGCATAGCAAATACATCTCGGTTCTGCTCCATAGCCATTCGGGACGTTATCAATGAGCCACTCTTGATGTTTGCCTCTACGACTAGGGTTCCTGATGCTAATCCGCTGATTATCCGATTCCTTCTAGGAAAGTTTCGAGGATACGGTGGTGTACCAATTGGAAACTCAGACACCAGCGCCCCGCTCTCCACTATCCTATCCGCAAGTTTTGCATTCCGTGAAGGATAGACCCTATCAATTCCAGTGCCCATAACAGCGATGGTTTTAGCCCCTCCATCAAGCGCTCCCTCATGTGCCTTACTATCGATACCTAAGGCTAGTCCGCTACAGATTTGTAGTTTGGCTTCGCTTAGTTCTTTAGCCATCCAGTAGGCATTCCTCCTTCCATAGTCGCTAGCGCTGCGACTGCCCACAATTGCAAAATGTCTCTCTCCTAGGGCGCTTAAGGAACCTTTCACAAAAAGCACGGGAGGCGCGCACGCGATTTCACGTAATAGACCAGGGTAATGATGGGATTCAAAACAAACTAAATGATTACCCTCTTTTCTTGCCCAGTCCAATGACACTTCCGTGCTACGTTCACATGCCTCCTTGCTATCGATGTTCTGTATTAAATCGATTTGGCCCCTATCGAAACCAAATTTTTCCAATTTTGAACTTGGCAATTTTATTAGTGCTTTTGCGGACCCAAACTCTCTCAATAGCCTCGAAAATACTGGAATTGTTATTTTCTGACTTTCAGCTATGCGTAAATAGTATAAGCAGGTGGCAAAATCCATTGTTCTTCCATGAGCAATTGGAAAAGACGGCGCTACAAAGCAAAAACCCAGCATTGGCTGGGTTTTGAGTTTTAACTAGCCTAAAGATAGTTTAGTAGATGAAGGGCCCAGTGGCGTAGTTTAGGGGCTAACCACTTCGTTAAAGAGTTCAGCAGGTTCGGTACTACTGAGAATAACCGCGTAACTTAATCGATCGAAGGTCTTATAGACCAACAGGGTGCCAACATCAGTACCTGGGATAGCGAGACTGTCTTGATTGAGCAGACTGCTCATTCTCTCACGGAAAGGCATCTTTCCCCGCTCAACTTCATCAGTCATTTGGGTGCCTTCTTTTTGAATTGACAATATGTCACCAATTACCAAATTGTCTTCGTTGCCAAGATTAATAACAACCGTATCCAATTGTGAGGCGAGGGTCTCAGCGCCTAAGAATGCCACAATTTTACCAGACATTTCTTCGCTTGGTTCTGTTGGAAAAATAGTCGCGTCAATGCTTGATTCTTCCCTTAGTAGTAAGCGATCACCAGCCCGAATCTCCTTGGTACCATTGTTCACCAATAACTTTCGCATGTCTGAGGCAGTGTTTTCAACGATGCTCGCAAAACCTAAATATTCGACTTCTAGCCCAAGCACTTCATCTTCGGTTTTGCTTAAAAGACCGAATGCACGCTTCTTTTTCAGTCCTGGTCCGTAGTAAGTACGGCCCGCGCGATAAATTTCAAAGGAAGTTGTTCCTAGTGAAAAGGATCCGCGAGCAAATATTTCATCACCTGTGCCTATCGCTAAATTGTCACCTACATTAGCTACAATGTAAGGTGCTGCCTCAAATTCGGTGGCACTAATAATCCTATTTCGGGTAAAACTATTTTCTATAGATTCCAGTTCAATCGCAGGTATGGCGCTTTGCAAAGCTTCTTCTCGAATTTGGGGAGAAACCGTTGCTACTTCTCGATCGCCTCGCTGCACAAATACACGCGGTGTACCGCCCAATATGCTGAGCTTTAGAGTATCACCAGGGTAGATAAGATCCGGGTTATCCAAGTATTCATCCGGCTGCCAGATATCAGCCCAACGTTCGGGATCTCGCAGGAATTGGCCGGCAATTTCCCATAACGTGTCGCCTTCTTGCACAACATAGCTACTGGGATAGTCACTGACCAGCATGCTGGTTTGCCCGTGCGCAGACATCAATGTGCTCAAGCTGGCTATGCCTATGACCAAAGCTAGTAGTAGTTGTCTGATTCGCAAATTTTTCATTCTTAGTCTTCCGCGCTAAAAAGCGTTGAGTTGATATGTTAGCAATACGCTATAATTATCACTAGAAGCAGTTCACATACTGCGTCATACAATTTTTGCAGGCTTTACGACCATGTCCATATTACAAATTCTGGAATTTCCTGACCCCAGACTAAGAAAAATAGCCGAACCCGTTACTATTTTCGACGAAAAGCTAGAAGTCTTGATCGAAGATATGCTTGAAACGATGTATGCGGCCGAGGGTATCGGGCTCGCTGCTACTCAAGTGAACGTGCATAAACGGCTATTGGTAATAGATGTATCGGAAAATCGGGATGCTCCTCAAGTATTTATTAATCCAGAAGTCGACATTCTCGAGGATGAGTTATCCGAATATGACGAAGGCTGTCTCTCAGTGCCTGGTTTTTATGAAACAGTGTCCCGACCTTGCGCCGTTAAGATAACAGCACTAGACGCGCGGGGCGAGGAGTTCGAACAGGAGGCCGAAGACATTCTGGCTACCTGCATCCAGCACGAGATAGATCATTTAAATGGTAAATTATTCGTCGACTATCTCAGCACGTTAAAGAGACAACGAATTCGCGCTAAGCTCGAAAAAGAACATAAGAAATCTGCGTGAATAAATGAAAAATTTGCGGATTTGTTTTGCAGGAACACCTGCTTTCGCTGCTGCGCATCTGCAGGCATTGCTGGAGGCGGGTCATCATGTGGTCGCAGTCTATACCCAGCCTGATCGTCCAGCTGGCCGTGGCAAAAAATTACAAGCCAGCCCTGTCAAACAAATTGCTCTAGAGAATGCACTTCCAGTTTTTCAACCAGCAAGCCTCAGACCATTAGAGGAAACTGAAAAACTAGCCTCGCTAGACATAGACATACTGATCGTAGTGGCCTATGGACTAATTCTTCCAAAATCCATACTCGAGGTTCCAAGACTTGGCTGCCTAAACGTGCACGCCTCACTATTACCCCGTTGGCGTGGCGCTGCACCCATCGAACGTGCATTGCTAGCAGGGGATAAAGTGTCGGGTGTAACTATTATGCAGATGGATGAGGGGCTGGATACAGGCGCAATGCTCGACAAGGAGCTCGTGGAGATCACCGCTACCGACAATCGCATTCACCTGGAAGAAAAGCTACAAATAGCGGGTCAAACCGCTCTTATTCGAACACTGGGCGACATACAAAAATATCAAGCGGCATCCACAGTTCAGAACGATGAAGACAGTAACTACGCCGCCAAGTTAGAAAAGTCAGAGGCCTTTATTGATTGGCGCTGCAGTGCGCCTGAGATTGACCGTCAGATTCGCGCGGGTATAGGAAGAAACCCTGCCTATACATTGCTCGACGATCAGCGCCTGCGGATTCTTGAAGGGTCTGTTTCGAGCGACAACCACAATGGCCAAGCTGGACAAATAGTAGAAAGCGAAAAGGGGCATTTCACTGTGAGTTGTGGCACCGGTGCACTGCTTGTAAAACGCATACAACTACCAGGGAAGAAACCAACAACTGTAAAAGACATCAACAATTCTCGCCCGGAATTATTTTCTCTCAACGTTAGCTTTTCCTCTGAGCAAGCGAAATAGAATGAGCAATAGTAGAGCCATAGTTGCGAAGATTCTCTGCTCTCTGCTCAATGATCGGGGCTCACTTAACACGCTGCTTGGCAACCACAAAGACCACCCAGAATTTAGCCTGATCCAAGAGAGCAGTTACGGCTGCTGCCGCTGGTACTTTGCTCTGGAGTCATTGCTTGGACAGTTGCTCAATAAGCCGCTGAAGAAGCAAGACCTAGACATTAAATGCTTAATGATTTGTGCGCTCTATCAATTAAGAGAATTGGAGGTCGCTGAATATGCGGTTATTAATGAATCTGTTTCCGCGACTCTTGTCTTCAAGAAGCCATGGGCAAAAGGCTTGGTGAATGCTGTCTTGCGTGGATATCAGCGTAAGAAAGAAGAATTAGAGCAAACGCTAACTGCCGGCCAAAAAAACAAGGATTTGGCGTTCCCGGGTTGGTTAGAGTTAGAGATTAATACGCAATGGCCGGAGCAGGCCATATCAGTTTTCCAGAACAGCAACCAACGCCCACCCATGACACTGCGGGTTAACTTGGCTAAAAACTCTCGTGAGCAATATCTTGAATTATTAGCAGAAGCCGGAGTTGCTGCGAGTATTGGCAGTTTAGCCGATTCCGCCCTGTATCTTGACAAACCTGCGCCCGTTACCGACTTACCGGGTTTCGCACAGGGGAGAGTGAGCGTACAGGATGAGGCTTCACAGCTCGTGCCTAGTCTGCTGCAACTCGAGCCCGGTCAACTGGTTCTCGATGCCTGCGCCGCACCCGGTGGAAAGAGCTGTCATATTTTGGAAAGTGAGCATTCACTTACTAGCATGACCTCTATAGATATGAGCCAGGCTAAACTAGATCGAATACGAGAAAACCTCGAAAGACTGGATCTCGAGTCGAACTTGATCGCTGCAGACGCCGGAGAAATACAGGCATGGTGGAACGGCGAGCCTTTCGACCGTATTCTTCTCGATGCTCCCTGCTCGGCAACCGGCGTCATTCGCCGACACCCAGACGTCAAATTGTTGAGAAAGCCCGCACAGATTAATTCCTTAGGGGAAATTCAATCTGAGCTGCTAAGTAAATTGTGGGCTTGCCTCAAACCCGGAGGATTGTTGCTCTATACCACTTGTTCGCTGTTACGACAGGAAAACGAAGAGACTATTAGGCGTTTTCTCGATTCTACTGATGACGCTAAATATGAAGCCATAGCAGCCGATTGGGGAGTAGAATGTGCTTTTGGTAGACAGCTTCTACCCGGCACGAGTTCAGGTCCTGACGGTTTCTTCTACGCGGTATTACGAAAAGAGTCTGCGTAGAATTTCTAGATTCAAATGTTCGATCAATAGTGTAAGGCCAGCATGAAAATAATTATCCTCGGCGCCAACGCAGTTGGCAGCACTCTAGCCGAAACCCTCGCGAATGAGGCCAATGACATTACGGTTGTCGATGCTGACACCGAGAAACTCCGCGAACTCAAAGACCATATCGATATTGGCACTGTGACCGGCCATCCTTGCTTGCCTGATGTCTTGGAGAGAGCGGGGGGCCAAGATGCCGACATGATCATTGCGGTAACCGAAAGCGACGAAATCAATATGGTCGCCTGCCGCGTTGCCTATTCACTATTCCAAACACCAAAGAAGATTTGCCGAATTCGGGCCTCCTCCTATCTCATTACAGATAAGTTGTTTGGCCAACACGGTATCGCCGTGGACACAGTTATCAGTCCAGAGCTAATTGTCTCTAGCGATATCGAACGGCTACTAGACCTGCCTGGCTCATTGCAGGTCTTAGATTTTGCCGATGGAAAAGTGCAGCTTGTCGCAGTAAAGGCTTACTACGGCGGCCCCCTCGTTGGCCAAGAAATTCGTCTACTGCGCCAGCACATGCCATCAGTGGACACCCGTGTGGCAGCAATCTTTCGCAAGGACCGCCCGATCATTCCCGAAGGTTCGACAGTTATTGAGGCAGATGATGAAGTCTTTTTCGTAGCAGCACAAAAAGACATTCGCGCATGCATGAGCGAATTACGACGCATGGACAAGCCTTATAAAAGAATAATGATTGCCGGTGGAGGCAATATCGGCATGCGCCTAGCTGAGAGTATTGAGGGTCGCTATCAGGTCAAGATTATTGAAAGAGATCTAGAGCGGTGTTCTTTAATATCGGAAACTCTAAATCACGCTATTGTACTAAACGGCGAAGCATCCCAGCGGGACCTGCTTATTGAAGAAAATATTGCTGATACTGATGTGTTTCTCGCGCTAACTAACGATGACGAAGCGAACATCATGTCCTCTCTCTTAGCTAAGAGACTGGGCGTGAAGAAAGTCATGACGCTTATCAACAATTCCGCCTACGTCGATCTCGTTCAAGGTGGTGAGATAGACATTGCTATTTCTCCACAGCAGGCAACGATTGGAAAGCTACTTGCGCACGTTCGGCGCGGAGATGTGGTCAATGTGCATTCTCTACGCAGGGGAGCAGCCGAGGCAATGGAGGCCATCGCACACGGTGATGAAGCCTCATCGAAAGTAGTAGGCCGAGCTATCGAAGATATTGATTTACCCGAAGGCACAACAATTGGAGCGATAGTTCGCGACGATGAAGTACTTATTGCCCATGACAGAACTGTAGTCGAGCCTGACGATCACGTGATTTTATTTCTTGTAGATCGCAAACGAATTCCCGAAGTGGAACGGCTGTTCCAAGTTGGTTTCAGCTTTTTCTAAAAGCTAAGAAAATATGCACGCCTCAATAATCGTAAAAATATTAGGTCTATTGCTAATGCTCTTTAGTGCATTAGGCAATCTGCCGCCATTGCTCGTCTCCTATATTTATGCAGATGGCATGCAAAGCGTCTTTACAAATTCTCTACTCATTATTTTTAGCATTGGTTTCTTGATGTGGCTAGCAACCGTCCGGTCTCGCGCGGAACTGGGCACACGAGATGGTTTTTTAGTCGTAACACTATTTTGGGCAGTGCTAGGTACCGCCGGCTCCTTGCCTTTTATTTTTTCCTCGGCTTTAGATTTATCTATAACCGATGCCGTTTTCGAATCTCTCTCCGGGCTTACCACCACCGGTGCTACAGTGATATCTGGTCTGGATGACTTACCCAAGTCGATTCTTTTTTATAGACAAGAACTACAGTGGTTAGGCGGAATGGGCATCATTGTTCTAGCCATGGCGCTGCTACCGATGCTGGGTATTGGTGGGATGCAGCTCTATCGAGCCGAAAGTCCAGGGCCGGTAAAGGACAATAAGTTAGTGCCTCGACTTGCCGAAACGGCAAAGGCGCTCTGGTATATTTATCTCACGCTAACCGTTGTTTGTGCGCTCGCCTACTGGATTGTAGGCATGGATCTATTCGATGCGATTAGCCATAGCTTTACCACAGTTGCTATTGGAGGCTTCTCTACACATGACCTCAGTCTCGGTTATTTTGACAATCCAGCAGTGGATATCATTGCGATCATTTTCATGTTTATTGCCGGGGTGAATTTTGCTCTACATTTTACCGCCTGGCAGAGAAGGCGAGTTAGTCACTATCTCAGCGATCCAGAATTTAAATTCTATGCATTTATCTTAGGTTCCGTTTCCGTGGTTACAGTTGCAGTACTGTATTTTTCGGATATTTATTCCAGCCTATTCGAAGCCTCTATAAAGGGTGTTTTCCAAGTCGTGTCTATGGCGACGACTACTGGTTTCGCAACGGCGGATTTTAATTCCTGGCCCTTATTTTTACCTTATATGCTCCTCTACGCAGCCATCATTGGTGCCTGCGCTGGCTCAACCGGCGGCGGCATGAAAGTCATTCGCATCTTATTGATTTTTAAACAAGGCTTTCGAGAGGTACAGCGATTAATTCACCCTCGCGCAGTAATACCTATCAAGCTCGGAGGGCAGCGGGTCTCAGACCGGATAGTGGAATCCGTTTGGGGTTTCTTCGCCGTCTATGTGATGGTTTTTATGGTTATGCTGCTCGCATTGCTTGCTACAGGCCTCGATATTGTGACCGCCTTCAGTGCGGTAGGCGCATGCATAAATAATCTCGGCCCGGGTCTCGCTGAAGTTGCAGTGACTTACGGCGAGCTACCTTCTGCTGCAAAATGGATATTGTGTTTTGCGATGTTGTTGGGACGATTGGAGATATTTACTTTATTGGTGTTGTTTACTCCAATGTTTTGGAAAAGATAGAAACTAGTAAAACTTTTCCCCATCTGGCTGTCTTCTAAATCGTTTGTATTCCCACTGATACTGCTCAACAGCCATAAGCACACAGTCTTCTACCGTTTTGTTGAGCCCACGCACTGATGTCAGTAGATCTTTATCGTAGATCATTTGGTCTGCTTCTCTAATAACTAGCTTGAATCCTTCCTGTTTAGGCAGGCGGACCACAAAGCCACAGAACACTCTAGCCTTCGAGCGTGCTACGAGCTTACTCACCAACGTCATGGTTAACGCCTGTTCACCGAAGAATTCTGCAAACTCTCCCCCCTCATCATTCGGTACTTGGTCAGGTAAGACGCCCACCATTTCTCCTCTCTGCAATGCCTTGAGTACTAAGGAGACACCCTTTCGGTTAGTCGGTGCTAGTTTGATTCCGCCACGAGACCGAGTGCGTTGTAGCAGACGATCTAACGCAGGCAACTTAGGTGGCTGATACATAAAGGTAGATGCAATGTTCTGACAGACATACATACCGAATATTTCCCAATTGCTCAGGTGAGGCGCCAATAGCACGATACCCTGACCGCCGTTCGCGGCTTTCCGGAATTCTTCAAGACCTTCAGTCTGGGTAACCAAGGAATTGGTCTTATCTATCGGTAACATCCACGACTTACCCATCTCCATAGCCGTGCTCGCGGTACTAGTCAGGCTCTCTTTCGCTAGGCGTGAGATTTCTTCTGTGGTCAAACTCGGAAAACAGCTTCTTAGATTCCTTATTGTCGTGTTTCGCGCTCTATTAGGAAGATAAAAGAGCATTGCTCCCCATATCGAAGCCAGCCCATGGATAATCACCAATGGCAGCCTGGCCGTTACCAATAGAAAAGTGAGTAAGAGATAATATTTAAGTGTAGCGATAGTGATTTCTCATCTAGGAAGACCAATTGTGTGCGGTGGAAATGGAAGCATAATTTTCCCTTAGAAACAATCGGCTGAATCCTAACTTCTATGACCTTATCTAGGCTGTAGGTAGATTAGTTAGAGATAATCGAGGATAATTGCAAGCCTTTGACTTAATAGTCATTTAGTCAGATAGACCATTCAAATCACTCCAAGCAAATCGGCCAGAACGTGAACAAGAATTTAGACAGTAGCACCTTTCAAGGACTCATTTTTGCCTTACAGCAGTTTTGGGCCGATCAAGGCTGCGTTATCATGCAGCCTCTCGATATGGAAGTGGGAGCAGGGACGTTTCATCCCGCCACTTTTCTACGCGCCATTGGGCCTGAGTCCTGGAATACGGCTTACGTGCAACCCTGTCGCAGACCTACTGATGGGCGTTATGGAGAGAATCCTAATCGGCTACAGCACTATTATCAATTTCAAGTGCTCCTGAAACCATCTCCTAAGAATATCCAAGAGCTCTATCTCGATTCACTCCGTGCCCTCGGTATCGATATGTCTATACACGATATCCGATTCGTCGAAGACAATTGGGAGTCCCCAACTCTTGGCGCCTGGGGATTAGGTTGGGAAGTATGGCTAAATGGAATGGAGGTGACGCAGTTCACTTATTTCCAACAGGTCGGTGGCCTCGAGTGCTTCCCCGTAAGCGGTGAAATCACCTATGGTATAGAACGAATCGCTATGTACCTTCAAGGCGTCGACAGCATCTATGACATTGTGTGGACTGATGGTCCTGATGGCGTAGTTACCTATGGCGATGTTTTCAAACAGAACGAAGTAGAGATGTCCGCCTTCAATTTTGAGCATGTCGAAGTTGATACTCTTTTTCGAAATTTCGACGATTGCGAACGACAATGCAAATCCCTCATAGAAAAACAGCTGGCACTCCCAGCCTATGAACAGGTACTAAAAGCTTCGCACTATTTCAATTTGCTGGATGCCAGAAATGCCATTTCGGTAACAGAACGACAGCGCTTCATCCTTCGTGTGAGGACGCTCGCACGAGCCGTGGCAGAAGCCTATTACGAGAGCCGCAAACAACTTGGTTTTCCGTTAGCAAGCGAAGCGCTACGCAAGGAATTTTTGGAAAAATAGTCATGTCGAAACAAGATTTTCTAGTTGAATTAGGTACCGAAGAATTACCTCCAAAGGCACTACTGAAACTGTCGAAATCATTTCAGGCCGGTGTAGTAGAGGGCCTTAAGAACGAATCCCTGGATCACGGTGAGGTGAAGTCCTTCGCTACCCCCCGCCGGCTGGCCATCTTGGTTTCCTCCTTAGATGCGAAACAAGCCGACAGATTAAGCGAAAAATTTGGCCCAGCCGTAAAAGCGGCATTCGATGCCGAAGGCAATCCCACCCGTGCGGCAGAAGGGTTCGCAAAATCCTGTGGTGTGACCGTAGCCGATCTGGACAGATCGGAAAAGGACGGAGTAGAGAAGCTCACTTATTCGTCAAAAGTTTTAGGCAAATCAACAAATGAACTATTGCCTGCAATCGTGGACGCAGCTCTTGCCAAACTTCCTATCCCGAAAAGAATGCGCTGGGGTGCATCAAGAGATGAATTCGTGCGACCGGTTCATTGGCTCGTAATGTTATTCGGTGAAGAAGTCATACCATCTACAATTATGGGAGTGGAGTCTGGCGCCGAAAGCTTTGGACATCGCTTCCATCATCCCGACAAGATTCACATTAGCAAAGCAAGTGAGTACGAAGCGCTTATGCTTGAGCCTGGCAATGTTGTCGTTGATTTTTCTAAACGCAGAGAACTCATTCGAAACGCTATCCTCGCAGAAGGTCAAAAAATCAATGCGGACACTGTGGTTGATGAATCCCTTCTAGATGAGGTCACAGGACTTGTTGAGTATCCTGTTGCCTTAACGGGAAGATTCGATGAGCTATTCTTGGAGGTGCCGTCAGAAGCACTCATCCTAGCGATGAAATCCCATCAGAAATGCTTCTATTTAGTAAACGATAAAGAAGAATTATTGCCGTATTTCGTAACCGTTAGCAATATTCGTAGCAATGATCCCTCCCAGGTCATTGAGGGCAATGAAAGAGTAATTCGTCCTCGGCTAGCAGACGCCAAATTTTTCTACGAGACTGACAAACAGTCATCTTTGGAAAGTCGTTTAGATCAACTTAGGAAAGTCGTGTTTCAAGAAAAGCTAGGTACGGTCTACGATCGCAGTTTACGAGTCGCAAACCTGGCCAAATTTATAGCGTTGAATACCGGCGAAGATGCAGCACAGAGTGAGAGGGCAGCAATGCTCTCCAAGTGTGACTTAGTAACGAATATGGTTGGTGAGTTTGCTGATCTGCAGGGCCTAATGGGCTCTTATTATGCAGTTAATGATGGCGAAGCTGAACCAGTAGCAACGGCTATCAACGAACAGTATATGCCTAGATATGCGGGCGATAATCTCCCCGCCACTGCTATAGGTGGAATATTAGCGCTGGCAGATAAACTCGATTCTATCGTAGGCTTATTTGCTATCGGTCAGCCCCCCACAGGCTCAAAAGACCCGTTTGCACTTCGCCGATCCGCTATCGGTATTTTACGTATTCTCGTTGAGAATAAATTAGATATAGATCTCATGGACTGTATTGAAGAATCAATTAAAGGCTTCGATACACTTGAAGTAGAGACGGATACTGCTGAAAAAGTTTTTGAGTTCATGCTAGAAAGATTTAGAAGCTGGTATGCGGACGAAGGTGTTTCTAGCAACGTATTTCAATCGGTTATGGCCCTCAAACCACGAAAGCCTTTCGATTTCGCTAAACGTATACAAGCTGTTTCAAATTTCGTGAAGCTTGATGAATCAGCCGCATTAGCGGCGGCAAACAAGCGGGTCTCAAACTTGTTAGACAAGGTAGACGCCGGGTCGTTAACGACTAACGTTGACGAAAAGCTATTTGAGGAAGATGCGGAGCGAACACTTTTTCAGCAACTACAGGAAAAAGAGTTAAACACGGCACCTTTGTTTGAAGCCGGTGATTATACAACTGGGCTCGCTGAACTTGCTCAGCTAAAGGATGCCGTAGACGGGTTCTTTGATGACGTTCTTGTAATGTGTGACGACAAGTCTATTCAGACAAATCGACTAGCACTGTTACAACGACTGCGTGATATCTTTCTTGAAGTCGCGGATATATCTTACCTGCACACCTCCTAGTTACTGCTAGTCAAAGCGAGCGACCATGAAGATTATAGTGCTGGATCGAGATGGCGTTATCAATCAGGACGCGGATGACTATGTTAAATCAGCTGAAGAATTCATCCCCATCGATGGGAGTATCAACGCAATAGCCCAGCTCTGTTCTAACGGCTTTAAAGTTGTAATAGCCACAAACCAGTCTGGGCTAGCTCGTAACTATTTTGACGAAGAGCAGCTGTCTGAAATGCATCATTTGTTATGTTCCATGGTCGAAGGCGTGGGTGGTTTGATCGACGGGATATTTTATTGCCCCCATCATCCAGACGATGATTGTTCTTGTAGAAAGCCAAAAACTGGTCTACTTGAACAGATAGAAGATGAATTCTCCTGCGAGCTTAAAGGTAGTTACTTTGTCGGAGATAGTCTGAAGGATATTCAAGCCGCTCAGACTTTTGGCTGTAAACCTATATTAGTTCGTACGGGTAAGGGCTTACTCACAGAGAAGGTTCTTGCTGACCAGAATAGTTCACTCGTTCCCGTTCACGACAATTTGGCTAGGGCTGTTTCAGAAATTCTTGGATTAGAGAATGATCACTAGATTCTTTCTAGGTATGCGCTCGTTACTTTTTTACGCTGGCTATTATTCTGTCACCATTTTCCTATCCATTTTTTTCATACTTTTTTTCCCCATCCTACCTCCTAAAGGCCGCCATATTTTTGCCGGTGTTTGGTGTGGGTTCGTCTTAGGCTGGTTGAGAATCTGTTGCGGTGTTAGGTATAAAGTTCTTGGGCTTGAAAACTTACCTAAGAAGCCCGCCATTATTTTGGCTAATCACCAGAGTAGTTGGGAGACTATATTATTCTATAAACTCGTGTTCCCTGTTTCACCCATATTAAAGAAAGAGCTAACTGAGATCCCTTTTTGGGGGTGGTCAATGCGCCTGCTTAAGCCCATAGCAATCGATAGAAGCAAGCCTCGAGAAGCTGGCCGATCATTGTTAGTCCAAGGGGTCGATCGAATTCAAAATGGTAATTCGATAATCGTTTTCCCCGAGGGCAGCCGTTCTAAGTACGGTAGCGTCAAACGGTTTTCCCGCGGTGGAGCGAAGCTCGCCATTGCCGCAAACACAGACATAATACCGATAGCCCACAATGCCGGATATTGTTGGCCAGCTCGGGAATTTATCAAAAAGCCTGGGTTAGTTACCGTGGTTATCGGGAAACGAATGGAACTAGGGGATCGAGACGCCAGCCAACTTACTGCGGATGTTGAGGATTGGATACGTAAAAAGGTAGATGAAGTTAGCTAGAGCCTTCATGGATGCTAGCTAACTCCGTTTTTGCTTATATTTCGACTAAAGCGCTCTAAATATCTAAATTTTCTGCGGCTAGAGCATTATCTTCGATAAATTCACGCCGTGGCTCTACCTGGTCACCCATTAAGGTATTGAAAAGCTGGTCTGCCCCGATCGCATCTTCGATAGTTACTTGCAGCATTCTTCTGGTTTCTGGGTTCATCGTAGTATCCCAGAGCTGATCTGGATTCATTTCTCCGAGACCCTTATAGCGCTGTAAATAATGGCCTTTCATAGCGTCATTAGTGAGCCATTCCATAGCCTCGGAAAACGTGGAGATTTCTGCCGTTTTCTCACCACGCTTAACGAAGGCGCCGGTTTCGATAAGGCCGTCTAGGGTTTCCCCTAAGTCGGTAAGTGCGCGGTATTCACCAGAATGAAAGAAGTCGCGACTAAAGCCAAAAGTCTTTTCTAATCCATGGAGATTGAGTTTGGCTTCAGGCAAAAACAATTGCCGCTCTTCATTTTTAGAGACCTCAAACGTATAGTTAGCACTCACTCCAGGAGACATTTCAGCAAATTTAGCTGACAGTTCTTCGATCCATTTGCCTACTGCAGCTTCTGATTTTAAATCTTCCTCAGGTAAGCTTGGACTGAATATCATCGCCTCTAAAATTTCAGTAGGATAGAGTCTCGCTAGTCGACTAATAATTGCATAACTATTGTTGTACTTCTTCACCAATGACTCTAATGCATCGTCGGTAATTCCCGGCGCATCTGAATTCACATGTAGGCTAGCTCCATCAAGAGCAATTTGAGTTTGATACTCCGCTAACTCAATATCGTCTTTTAGATATTGCTCCTGCTTACCTTTTCGAATCTTATAGAGCGGGGGTTGAGCGATGAATATATGGCCGCGTTCAACCAATTCACGCATCTGACGGAAAAAGAACGTGAGTAGTAGCGTACGAATATGCGAACCATCGACGTCAGCATCCGTCATTATGATAATACTGTGATAACGTAGATTTTCCGGCGCGAATTCTTCGTTGCCGATTCCGCAACCAAGCGCCTTGATTAGTGTCCCGATTTCGACAGAACTCAACATCTTGTCGAAACGTGCCTTTTCTACATTTAGGATCTTACCTTTCAAAGGCAATATCGCCTGATTCTTGCGATTTCTGCCTTGTTTTGCAGAGCCTCCCGCAGAATCACCCTCCACTATGTATATTTCGGAAAGTGCAGGATCTTTTTCCTGACAATCTGCGAGTTTGCCAGGCAGACCGGCAATATCCAAAGCACCCTTACGCCGCGTCATTTCTCTGGCTTTACGAGCCGCTTCCCTGGCACGTGCCGCATCCAACATTTTCCCGACAATCAGTTTTGCGTCTTGTGGGTTTTCTAGGAGGTAGTCATTAAAATGCGATGCCATTTCCTGCTCAACAACCGTTTTCACTTCCGAAGACACTAACTTATCCTTCGTCTGGGAGGAGAATTTAGGGTCTGGCACTTTAACCGAAATAATCGCCGTTAAGCCTTCTCGAGCATCATCACCTGAAGTGACAACTTCTTTGCCCTTTCTACTTGCCAATTCCTTGTCAATGTAGCTTTTCAGTACTCGGGTTAATGCTCCCCTGAAGCCGGCAAGGTGTGTTCCGCCATCTCTTTGGGGAATATTGTTTGTGTAGGGGAATATATTCTCTTGATAGGAATCGTTCCACTGCAGAGCAACTTCCACGGTAATGCCATCTTCTTCACGCTCGGAGCTGAAATAGAACGCCTTATTCACTGCAACCTTATTTTTGTTCAGATAATCAACGAAGGCTTTCAGTCCACCTTCATATTTATACAGATCTTCCTTTCCGCTCCGTTCGTCGGTAAGCCGAATGGCGACACCCGCGTTAAGAAACGCTAACTCACGTAGCTTCTTTGCCAGGATGTCGTAGTGAAACTCTACATTTGAGAATGTATCCGTAGACGGCTTAAAGTGACACTCAGTACCAGAAGTAGTGGTTTCACCAACTACAGCGAGAGGAGCAACGGGAACACCGTGTACATAGTCTTGCTCATGGACCTTGCCTTCGCGCCGAATAGTCAATTTCAGCTCTTCAGATAAGGCATTTACTACCGAGACGCCCACACCGTGAAGTCCACCAGAAACCTTATAACTATTATCGTCAAACTTTCCACCCGCGTGTAGAACAGTCATGATAACTTCTGCCGCAGAGACTCCCTCGTTATGCATCTCTGTCGGTATGCCGCGGCCATTATCAGACACAGTAACCGTTTCACCGATGTGAATGATCACTTGCACTTCATCGCAGTGGCCTGCCAGCGCTTCATCGATAGAGTTATCAACTAGCTCGAATACCATGTGATGCAGACCAGTTCCATCGTCTGTATCGCCGATATACATTCCAGGTCTTTTCCGGACCGCATCCAATCCTTTTAAGACTTTGATGCTATCGGAATTATATTCGTTTTTTGGCTCTTCACTCATACTTCTACTCCAGGGCGTAGTTAGCAGATACTATCGGCTGCCTTCCCCTTAATATCGGATAATTTGACTAAAAATCAAGCTGTTATTGTACCACGTTCCACGTGGAACGTTGCCAGTTTGGGCTCTCCGACAAGGCTATCTAAGATGCCGGATATCTCAACACAAGTAATGAAGATTTGACCGCCCATGCTAACGAGCTGTGAAAGAATTGCTGTCCTATTGTCTCGATCTAACTCGGAAGGAAGATCGTCCACTAAGAAAATACAATTCCTATCCAGAGCCTGACTCAACAGCAGTCCCTGGGCGATTTTCATGGTGCTGACCAGTATTTTTTGCTGCCCTCTAGACAAAATATCAACAGCCCTAGATCGCCCAATTCGAAAATTCAGATCCGCCCTGTGTGGACCGCTCTGGGTAGCACCATAACGCATATCAATACTACGATTATCTACCAAGACATCCGCAAGGTCTGTGTCCGTATCCCAGCCCCGATCATAGTCAACTTCAAGAGAATCGACTTCAGCACCATTCATTTTACCATACAGCTCTAAGAACAATGGGAGGAAGGCCTTGAAATACTGCTCCCTCGCTTTATCAACTTCGCCGGCAGCCAAACAGAGTTCTGAATCCCAGGCTGCAATTTGCCTGAGATCTGGGGTGCGATGCTTCAGTAAGAGGTTTCGGTTTGCTATGGACTTTTTCGTGCGACGCCAGTTTTCCACGAAACTGTGTTCCACGTGAAACACTCCCCAATCCAGAAACTGTCTTCTAGATTTAGGACCACCCTCTAGTAAAAGGAATGAATTAGAGTCGAGTATCTGACAAGGCAACTCTCGAGCAATATTCTCCCAATTAGATTGCTTCTCTGCTCGAAACTTCAATTGGTGTTTTTGACGACGAGACTTACTAAGGCCAATCTCCTTGCCATCGCCGAGTCTGGCGAAAACTACCGCCTGCTCTTGCTCGCTATTGATAAGAGGCTCGAGTTTGCTTGTCCTAAAAGACCTGCCACTAGCTAATAGATGGATTGATTCCAGGATGCTAGTCTTACCCGAGCCGTTCTCGCCATGGAGAATGTTGACCGTAGGAATAGGCTCAAAGTCGAGTCCCTCGATATTACGAACCGCTGTAACGGAGAGCTTCTCAATAATACTCATAAGTAAGCTACCGAACGCGGCACCTCTAATTTAGCGGGGCTTTCAGCTATCTATAAGCGCATCGGCATTACAACATACAGAGCATCACTTCCTTCTTCGGCTTCCAGTAATGCGCTGCTATTAGGGTCCGAAAGTGTAATTCGAGCCCTCTTACTATTTAATGTGGATAGAACGTCAATGAGATAACTGACATTAAAGCCAATCTCCAATGAGTCCCCTTCGTATTCTACAGAAACGATCTCTTCCGCTTCTTCCTGCTCAGGATTATTAGCGAGAATCTTCAATTCGCCGTTAGATAACAAGACCCGCACACCACGGTACTTCTCATTAGAGAGTATCGATGCCCGAGAAAAAGCTTGGCGCAATTCCTGGCAATTACCGATAAGGACCTTATTGCCACCTTTCGGTAGAACGCGGTTATAGTCAGGAAACTTGCCATCGACTAATTTAGACGTGAAGGTAAATGCCGGCACACTAGCCCGAATATGATTTTGGCCAAAGGTGAGGGAGATCTCTCCAGAGTCATCAGTTAGTAACCGCGCCATTTCCATGATTCCCTTTCGTGGCAAAATCAGCTGCTGCGGCTCCGAGATCGGATTACTCATGTTAAGCGTTTCCATGGCAAGTCGATGACCATCTGTGGCAACTACACGCAAATAATCACGCGCCACTTCAAACAACATACCATTTAGGTAATAACGCACGTCCTGCTGGGCCATGGCAAAACTCGTACTATCCAATAACTCTCGTAATTTACTCTGAGCCATATTGATAGAAAATGTGTCTGGTTCCTCATCTACCCCAGGAAACTCTGTAGCTGGTAAGGTAGTGAGTGTAAACCTACTGCGACCAGACTTGAGGGTAACCTTGTTCTCTTTAAGCGATATTTCAATAATGGCATCTTCAGACAAAGATTTGCAGATATCCAAAAGCTTGCGGGCAGGAACTGTAACGGCTCCCGAGGTATGCGCTTTATCGACAGTCACTCGCCCAACCAATTCAACTTCGAGGTCGGTGCCTGTAAGTGATAGCTCACTGTCCTTCAAATTCAAAAGAACATTTGAGAGAACTGGGAGTGTTTGCCGTCTCTCAACAACACCACTAACTAATTGCAGAGGCCTTAAAAAAGCCTCTCGTGAAATAACAAAATGCATTTCTTACCTTTCCTTATCTACCAAAACGGAGATCTTCTAAGCTTAGATACTTCTCCTCGAGCACTAGCTCGACAGTGATCTGAGCAAATTATTATAATCTTCTTGTATATCTATAGAGCTACCACGGAGTTTCTTAACCTGCTTACAAGCGTGCATTACAGTTGTATGATCCCGGCCGCCAAAAGCATCGCCAATCTCCGGCAAACTATGATTAGTCAATTCTTTAGAAAGACTCATAGCAACCTGGCGAGGCCTTGCCACTGAACGGTTACGACGCTTCGACAGCATGTCTGCCATCTTGATCTTGTAATATTCAGCAACGGACCGCTGAATATTGTCGATCGTTACTAACTTGTCTTGCAGTGCGAATAGATCTCGCAGTGCTTCCTTTATAAGGTCTAGATCAATTTTTTGACCGGTGAAATTGGAATGCGCAATAACACGCTTCAGCGCTCCTTCTAACTCTCGGACATTGGAACGAAGACGCTGCGCTATGAACATTGCAACATCATTCGGCAACTCGATATTAGAGAGTGCCGCCTTGTTCATGAGGATTGCAGCTCTAGTTTCCAATTCTGGTGGTTCGACAGCAACGGTTAGCCCCCAACCAAATCGAGATTTCAATCGTTCTTCAAGGCCATTTATTTCTTTATGGTAGCGATCGCAAGTCAATATGATTTGCTGCCCGCCTTCAAGCAAGGCATTAAAGGTATGAAAAAACTCTTCTTGAGATCGCTCCTTTCCGGCAAAAAATTGAATATCGTCAATCAACAGGGCATCTACAGAACGGTAGAAACGCTTAAATTCATTAATGGCATTCAGTTGCAGCGCGGTTACCATGGTTGCAACAAACGTCTCAGAATGTAGATAAACAACCTTAGCGCCAGGCTTTTTTGCCACCAAATAGTTCCCGATTGCATGCATTAAGTGAGTCTTACCTAACCCTACACCCCCATATATGAATAGAGGGTTATAGGCATAGCCTGGGTTTTCCGCTACCTGCATTGCCGCCGCTCTAGCTAGCTGGTTAGACTTGCCTTCGACGAAATTATCAAAAGTGTTTTCAACATTCAGAGCACCCCTATGTCTTAACTTGCCCTCGATAACGATATCAACATTGCGTCTTGCCGACTCCACCGCCCTACTAGAATTTAGAGCTATCACGGGCGATGCTTTAGTCTGAACCTTTAGCTGATCTTTGCCGGAGTTTTCCTCTATGTCTCTTTCACTTGTTACAGGCTCACTAGGCTTTACTGATTGGGACGCGCTCGATGCAACTCGCTGAGAGGCATCACCACTAAACACCTCCAGTCGGATCTCTAGTGAAGCCTCATCGGATTGCGCTACAATTTCCTCTATCCTCGGTAAAAATTTTCCTTTTACCCAATCCAGGATAAATCGATTAGGAGCAAAGATCCGCAGGACCGATGAATCGAGTTCCACGTGAAGTGGTCTTATCCACGTATTGAATTGTTGAGAGGGTAATTCTGCCTTCAGACAGTCGATGCATTCTTGCCAGATAGTTACAGCCACGTTTATCTTGCCCACTAAATTATTATTTTTACTAAAACAGGCGGCAATTCTAGCGGCTCAAGCAAGAGTTATCCACTGCCAACAAGACTAAAAATCAAGTTTTTCTTACTAATTTTATTTGTTATTTATCAATAGCTTATGTGTTTTTCACTGCTAAAAACCGAGTGAAAAACCAGATCTATTCACAACCGAATCCTTTAGCTGTTGATAACAAAGCTGTGGATAACTTGTTATTAATTTCTGGATGAATTTCTACACATGCATCTTGCCGGACGTTTTGTATTTTTTTACTCGGCTGTCGCCTTGTCGATCCTTTATTTATGCAGGTTTAACGTTGCATGTTGGAATTAAAACCTCTAGAATTCGCGGTCCTATTTTCGAACCGTTTCTTTCGGTTTGTTATTGAAGAATCGGATGAATTAATATGAAAAGAACATTCCAACCAAGTGTATTGAAGCGAGCTCGAACTCACGGTTTTAGAGCACGTATGGCAACTAAAGGTGGCCGTCTTGTTATTAAGAGACGTCGTGCTAGAGGCCGCGCCAAACTTTCAGCATAAGTTCTGCTTTCTCTGCTGTTCGATGATTTACTAATCACATGAGAAGAGAGAAATGTGGCTGTGTTCGGCTTTCCTAAAACTTCTCGGTTATTAAACGCCGCGGACTATAAAGCTGTATTCAGTAACGCTCAGTTCAAAGTCTCCAACCGCCATTTTCTGGTGCTAGCTAATCGCAACAATAGATCCAGCGCCAGGTTGGGATTGGTTATTGCGAAGAAGAACGTCGCATTGGCTGTACAGCGAAACCGAATAAAGCGTCAATTGCGCGACACCTTTCGGCACAATAAAGAACTATTAGACAAGCTAGACTTAGTCGTCTTAGCTCGAAAAGACGCTGACAAGTTAGACAATAAAGAATTAATCGATACCATCGATTCTTTATGGCAGGACCTACACGGCAAAATGAAAAGGGCTGCAGCGAAAAGCCAGGGCGACAGGTAACGAACTATCATGTTGGACAAACTACTCATTCGCCTTATTAACGCCTATCAGTCTAGTTTGAGTTTGCTCATAGGCAATCAATGCCGCTTTTACCCCACCTGCTCCCAATACACTAAAGAAGCAATCGAAATTCACGGCTCACTGCGAGGATCCTGGTTAGGTATTCGTCGTATCTGTAGCTGCCACCCTTTTCATGAAGGGGGTCATGACCCCGTTCCCGAAAGTTCGGACCGCAGGGTCAATGGACTGAGTAAGTAGACATTATGGATTTAACTAAGTTCGGCCTTTATACGGCTTTGGCCGTTGTTACCTATTTGATGCTATTACAGTGGCAGGATGATTATCCCCCCACTATCGATGACGGCAGCTCATCTCGTGTTGAAATCCCGCAGATACCCAACGCGCAAAACGGTTCTCAGGCAGGCAATGACCTACCTAGCGATATTCCAGCAAACGCCCCCCCAGTAGCTGCAAACAATCCATCTGATACCCCCTCAGTGGCTACGGTAAGCAATCCAAGTACTGCCGGCACAACTAGCACTGCAGATCTAATCTCAATCCGCACCGATACTTTTGATATTCGTATAGATCCAGTAGGTGGGGACATCATCTACCTAGCATTGCCCCTTTATCTAAAGCAGATAGACGTCGCAGATGACCCATTTGTTCTTTTGGACAATCAGCCGGGTCGCGAATACATAGCGCAGAGCGGCCTCATAGGAGCGAACGGTGTAGACAGCGACGGCCGCGCCATCTACAGCGCAACATCTACTAGCTACAGCATGAGCGATTCTGCTGATAGCTTGAATGTAGATCTAACAACCACCACTGCCGATGGAATTGAAGTAACTAAACGTTATGGCTTTAATCGAAACAGTTATCTTATTGATATCAGCTTCATCGTTAATAACGGCTCGTCTGAAAACTGGCAGGCCAACGCATTCGGTCAAATAAAAAGAGATGCTTTTGATGATCCAAGTGATGCTGGCGGCTTTGGTAGAACCTATCTCGGTTTCGTAACTACTATTACCGAAGACCCTTATATCGAAATTGAATTCGATGACATCGATGACAACGGTAGCTCCACTGTAGAAACCACTGGCGGCTGGGTTGCGTTTAGCCAACACTACTTTATTAGCGCGTGGGTGCCGGATGTAGACTCTCTTAACCGTGTCACCACGAGAAAAAATGGTAGCAACCAGTACTATGGCGAATTCACAAGCAGCGCTTTTCAAGTAGACGCCGGCGAGAATGGTAGCCACACCATTCAATATTATGCCGGTCCGAAAGACCAGTATGTTCTAAGGGACATCTCCCCTGGACTCGATAAGACCATCGACTATAGTTTTCTATGGTTCATTGCCAAACCAATTTATTGGCTGCTCTCAAGAATAAATTCAGTAATTGGTAACTATGGTATCTCGATTATTCTATTAACCCTGGTGGTTAAATCGGCGTTCTATAAATTGTCAGAAACACAGTATCGCTCCATGGCTGGCATGCGCAGGCTAATGCCTAAGATGCAGCAACTCAAGGAGAGTTACGGCGACGACAAGATGAAGCTGCAAAAGGCCACCATGGACCTTTATAAGAAGGAGAAGATAAATCCCTTCGGTGGTTGTTTACCGATGCTAGTACAGATGCCTGTTTTTATCTCACTGTACTGGGTGCTTCTCGAGAGTGTAGAACTTCGCCATGCTCCTTTTATGTTGTGGTTAACCGACCTTTCTGTTCGCGACCCTTTCTTTGTTCTACCTCTACTCATGGGTGCAACAATGTATTTTCAGACTACCCTGAGTCCAGCGCCTGCCGACCCTATGCAAGCTAAGGTGATGAAGATGATGCCTGTAATGATGACCCTATTATTCCTCTGGTTCCCAGCAGGATTAGTACTGTATTGG
The DNA here is from genome assembly GCA_913060495.1 of uncultured Gammaproteobacteria bacterium. Lineage (GTDB taxonomy): Bacteria > Pseudomonadota > Gammaproteobacteria > Pseudomonadales > Pseudohongiellaceae > UBA9145. The sequence continues at coordinate 66,415 of CAJXRP010000005.1, forward strand.
TTAACGAACGGTGGCTTAGGCATATTGCAGCAGTGGTACATCACAAGAAAGATTGATGCGGCCTACGCGGCGAAGAAAGCCTAGGCAGTGAAATGTGCTTGCTTCAATCATTGAAGCAAGCAATGGAGGCTGTTCCTAATTTGTAGAACTTCTACCAAGAACATATTTGCCGATACCTATGTCAACAGTAGAAACATCCCAACTAGAAACTGACACGGTTTGTGCTATTGCGACTGCTCCCGGGCGTTCCGGTGTTGGTATCATCAGAGTTTCCGGCCCTCTCTCTCTTACCATAGCTGAGAGAATTCTCGGTTTTTCCCCTACCCCCAGACACGCCCACTTTTGCAATTTCCTTGATATTGACGAACAAACTATTGATCAAGGTATTGCTCTATTTTTTAGTGCTCCGAACTCCTTTACTGGCGAAGATATCTTAGAGCTACAAGGCCATGGAGGGATTTACATACTAAGGGAATTGCTTGATCGCACCGTTCAACTAGGCGCAAGACTAGCCAACCCTGGTGAATTCTCAGAGCGCGCTTTCTTAAACAACAAAATTGACCTGCTCCAAGCTGAGGCTATCGCCGACTTAATTGAATCAAATTCAAAACAAGCCGCAAAGTCCGCGCTGCGAACACTGCAGGGAGAATTCTCCAATAAAGTAGGCACTCTGCAGCGGCTATTAATAGAAGCAAGAGTGCACATAGAAGCCACCATTGATTTCTCAGACGAAGACATAGATTTCGTTAGTGATAATAAAGTCGCTGATTCACTAAACGGTATTCTAGAATCGATAAAGGCAACGTTGGCTCAAGCCAAACAAGGTGCTCTATTAAAAGAGGGGATTAATGTTGTAATCGCGGGGAAGCCAAACGCGGGCAAGTCTAGTCTTTTGAATGCACTCTCCGGTGTAGATAGTGCGATAGTCACGGATATACCAGGTACCACGAGAGACCTATTATCTGAAGAGATCAACATCGATGGTCTACCGGTTCATATCATAGATACTGCAGGTATTAGGATTAGCGATGATGTTGTGGAGCAAGAAGGTCTAAGACGAGCACAGCTAGCTATGGAGCAGGCTGATCAGTTATTGCTAATAGTGGATAAATCCCAAGCTGAGCAAGATGTGGAAAAGCTGTTAGCACCCCTTGTATTATTAACTGATAAGTCAATTACAGAACTAAGCTGCTTGCAGAATACCGCGATTATTTATAACAAAATTGATTTACTAAACAATGAAAAACCCAGTATATCTTCAATCAATTACCTCGATTATGCCATACCAACTATAAGCCTTTCTGCAAAAGAAAATATCGGTATCGAAATACTGAGAGACTATATAAAAGAAGCGATAGGGTTTAATGCTACGGAAGAAGGGGTCTTCATAGCTCGTGAGAGACACTTAACTGCTTTAAGTAATGCTAAGAAACTCGTTGAATCAGCTTTAGAGCTATTGGCAACACATTCTTCTTTAGAGCTAATAGCTGAAGATCTACGTTTCGCTCAAGTACAGCTTGGGGCGATTACTGGTGAATTTACCAGCGATGATTTATTGGGAGAAATATTCTCTAACTTTTGTGTCGGAAAATAATTTATTAGACTGATTAAGCAGTGTTTTATACAAGCTTGTATAAGTGTGTATAAGCAGGGTAATTTTCGGGATAACAGATGAATTGTTTTGTACTAAATTACAACGCTTGCTGAACAGTCAAAACAATACATAAGGGTTAATAGGCTATTGTTGTCCTATTCAGGGCTTATCTACCAAGTTTTACTTGATTTAAGTGATTGAAAAATATAGTTTTAATTAACATATCAACAGAATTTTCTATAGCTATTAACATCAACATTAATACTCTATCTATACATATAACTAATAAATACATTACTAGATATAAGTTAATTATAAATTAAGCTTTTGGTTAAACTATAACTATCAGTTTAAGAATTAGGCTATATACTTGCCGGCCCATTAAATTTGGGCAGTTAATTAGAATTTGGAATATTGTGGAATACAGCAAAGCATTTGAGGTAATCATTGTAGGTGGAGGGCATGCCGGTACTGAGGCAGCTCTTGCTTCTGCGCGCCAAGGCGTTGCTACCTTACTTGTTACCCACAGCATAGAAACTCTAGGCCAGATGTCTTGCAACCCGGCGATTGGTGGCATTGGTAAGAGCCACTTGGTGAAAGAGATCGATGCTCTTGGTGGGGCCATGGCGAAAGCTGTAGATCAAGCTGGCATACAATTTCGTGTCCTAAATGCGAGCAAAGGGCCTGCTGTTAGAGCCACACGAGCACAAGCAGACAGGGTTCTGTACAGGGCAGCAATTCGCGGAATGCTGGAACAGCAAGAAAACCTATCTCTGTTTCAGCAAGGTGTAGATGATCTGCTTATCGAAGATGGAGCAATCGTCGGTGTTATTACACAGATGGGAATGCTTATTCGGGCACCAAGAGTGGTGCTAACAACTGGTACGTTCTTAGGTGGAAAAATACACATTGGTCTAGAAAATAGTTCCGGTGGTAGAGCGGGAGACCCTCCAGCCATAGCACTCGCAAATCGATTGCGTGAATTGCCCTTTAGGGTAAATCGTCTCAAGACAGGCACACCGCCACGTATTGATGCAGATACTGTGGATTTTTCAGTGATGCAGGTGCAGGAAGGTGACTCACCTTTACCGGTAATGTCCTACCTAGGTAAAGTATCTGATCACCCGGAGCAAGTTAACTGCTACATCACCCATACTAACGAAAAGTGCCATGAAGTAATTCGTGGTGGTTTGGATCGCTCACCGATGTATACGGGAGTGATCGAGGGCACCGGGCCGCGTTATTGTCCTTCAATCGAAGACAAAGTAATGCGCTTCGCTGATAAATCTTCTCATCAAATTTTTGTCGAACCAGAAGGCCTGAATACGAAGGAACTTTATCCAAACGGTATCTCGACGAGCTTACCATTTGATGTGCAGCTAGAAATGATTCGAGAAATTGAGGGTTTTGAGAAAGCACATATCACACGCCCAGGTTACGCAATCGAATATGATTTCTTCGATCCCAGGGATCTGCATTATTCGCTTGAAACTAAGTTCGTGAAAGGTCTCTATTTCGCTGGACAGATTAACGGCACAACTGGATACGAAGAAGCAGGTGCTCAGGGTCTCATTGCTGGCATGAATGCAGGTTTGGATGCACGAGGTCTAGAGTCTTGGTGCCCAAGAAGAGACGAAGCCTACATCGGTGTGTTAATCGATGACTTAATTACCCTGGGAACAAATGAGCCCTATCGTATGTTTACGAGTCGGGCGGAATACAGATTAACCTTGCGCGAAGATAATGCGGACCTGCGTCTTACCGAGCATGGTAGAAGGTTGGGTTTGGTGGATGATGAGCGCTGGTCATTTTTTAGCGAGAAGAAAATCCGGATCGAGGAAGAGCTAAAATTTTTGAGTAGCACCTGGGTTCAGCCCAACACAGAAAGAGCTGAGCGCATCAATCAATTGTTAGAAAAACCTATCACACGTGAATACAGTCTAGCCGACTTGTTGGCGAGGCCTAGGGTTGAGCACGGCCCGCTTCTAGCGGCATACAACGGTGACTTGGCATCTGATAAGGCTAGTACATCAGGGGAAGTGCAGACAGCCATTGAAACTCAGTCAACACAACAGGCCGAAATAAAAATAAAGTATCAGGGTTATATCGATCGACAGGAAGAAGACATCGAGCGTTTGAAGAAGCAAGAGAATACAAAACTGCCAGCTGATTTTAACTATCAGCATATGCAGGGTCTTTCAAACGAGTTGAAGCAGAAACTAATCGAAGCTAAACCGGAAAACATTGGTCGAGCTTCACGCATTCCCGGAATTACTCCAGCAGCAATTTCACTCTTGCTAGTCTATCTGAAGAAGCACCGGGCGGTAAATCGCAAGGCTGGTTAGCCCCACGGTAATAACTCATGACAGATTTAATCAGAGAAGAGTTACGACGCGGGATATCATCGCTGTCTCTAGATTGTACAGAGGAGATGCTTTCTTCGTTGCTAGCCTATATAGATCTTCTCAAGAAATGGAATTCTGCCTATAACCTGCTTGGCGGCAATGAGCTGGCTTCAGTGGTTTCGAGGCATATTCTCGATAGCCTCTCCGTAGATCCCTACTTGGAAGGAAAGCTAATTGTAGATATTGGCGCTGGTGCAGGTCTTCCAGGGATTCCTTTGGCGATCCTAAATCCAGAAAAACAGTTTGTATTGATTGATTCCAATGGCAAGAAAACCCGGTTCATGTTTCAGGCAAAAATCCAGTTAGGCTTAGACAATATTTCCATCGAAAATTGTCGAATAGAGCACTATCAAAGTATCGAGCAAGTTGATATGGTGATGTGTCGAGCGTTCTCTACACTAGCGGATGCCTTGACGATGCTGCAGCCAATATTCTCTGACGAATGTAAATTATTGGCGATGAAAGGGCATTATCCTGAGGACGAAATAGCGCGATTACCCGATGGTTTTGAGCTATCGAAAATCATCAAATTGGATGTGCCTGGCAGTGAATCACAGCGCCATCTGATCGAGGTAGTGAGAAAAAAATAAGACATTCAATTTCAATACTTCCACATCGCTGACCGAATACTCGGTAGAATTTTGATACAATGTTTAAGAGCAGCACTTAAGACTAAAAGTTAGGAAGGAAACCAGTGGCCAAAGTTCTCGCAATAGCAAATCAGAAAGGAGGTGTAGGTAAAACTACAACCTCTGTAAATCTTGCTGCGTCGTTAAAGTTTACTCGAAAGAATGTGCTACTGATCGATCTAGACCCACAGGGTAATGCCACTATGGGTAGCGGAGTCGACAAGTCCTCATTGGAAACATCAATATATGATGTTTTGATGCAGCATTCGGGTTTCGATGAAGTTGTACAACGGCCAGAAGCCTCTGGTTACGATTTGTTGCCGGCAAATGGGGATTTGGTTGCCGCTGAAGTAGAACTGATTAGCGAAGATAATCGTGAGCTCAGGCTGCGCCAAATTATCGAACAAGTCCGCCATCGTTATGACTATGTTGTCATTGACTGCCCTCCTTCGTTAAATATGTTGACGATTAATGCGCTAGTCGCTGCCGATGGTGTAGTTATACCCATGCAGTGTGAATATTATGCGCTTGAAGGCTTATCCGCTCTGATGGATACGATTAACGCTATCCGAGATACTCTAAACCCTGATTTAAAGATCGAAGGAATCGTACGCACCATGTATGATCCGCGCAATAAGCTGACTTCAGAGGTTAATGGTCAGTTAATTAGTTATTTTGGAGACGCTGTTTACCGTACAGTCGTTCCAAGAAATATTCGCTTAGCCGAAGCTCCTAGCTACGGAAAGCCAGTTCTGAATTACGATAAACAGTCTCGCGGAGCAATTGCTTACCTGGCGTTGGCTGGTGAAGTATTGAGACGCAATGATGAGGCAGCCGCGAGAGCCGCTGTTTAAGCTGGAATTACAGCTTTTGTTCAACCTAGGGAACAAATACCCGTTTACCTGAGCCCGAATGCAAGATGACTGATAAGAAAAAACTCGGTAAAGGCTTAGATGTGCTGCTCTCCAGGGGTAGTACAGAAACTATGGCAAGCCTCCTCGGCAAGCCCAAAGACCGTAGCACACCTGTGCAAGCTGCTGAAAAAGACGGTGATCTTAAGAATATTCCCGTCGATTTGATTCAGCGTGGTAAATACCAACCTCGAACCGATATGCACGAAGAAGCTCTGGAGGAGTTAGCCTCCTCTATTCGAGCTCAGGGCGTCATGCAGCCAATTGTTGTGCGGCCCATATCATCTGATAAATACGAGATCATAGCCGGCGAGCGACGCTGGAGAGCCACCCAAATAGCGGGTTTGGACTCTATTCCTGCCATCATTAAGCCAGTAGGCGATGAGGCGGCAATTGCTATGTCGCTAATCGAAAATATTCAGCGTGAAAACCTGAATCCTATCGAAGAGGCAATGGCACTTAAGCGCCTTCAGGACGAATTTGAGCTAACCCAACAAGAGGTTGCTGATGCGGTAGGTAAATCCAGGGCTACCGTAACTAATCTTATGCGCTTGATTGGTTTGACTATCGATGTTCGCAGGATGTTGGAGCATGGAGATTTGGAAATGGGGCATGCCAGAGCCTTATTATCACTGCCGGATATTCAGCAATCGGAAGCGGCGAGAGGAGTTGTTGGTAAAGGGCTCTCGGTCCGACAAACAGAGTCTCTTGTTCGTAGATTGATTGCTGAAGCGGGTTCTACCAACAGCTCGAGCACCAAGACGGTGGATCCTGACATCAAAAACCTTGAAGAAAACCTCGCTGATAAACTGGGCGCAAAGGTAATGATCCAGCACACAGCGAAAGGTAAGGGCCGGCTCGTACTTAAATACAATTCCTTAGACGAATTAGACGGCATTCTCTCCCACATCAATTGATAATCTTGCGTAGTTGATTAGGCACTATAAAGCCCCTATAATGCGCGTGCTTTGGTGATCCCAGTTGCGAATTTTTTGGTGTTTGTTCCAGGTGCCGATGGAGTGCGAAGCTTAAATAGCTAAGCAAAAATGTCTAATTTAAAGACCCCACCGGTATATAAAGTAATCATTGCACAACTAGCAATGACGGCCTTTATAGCGATAATTTCCTTGTTAGTTTCAGGCATTGTCTTGGCCTACTCGGCGTTACTGGGTGGCTTTATAAGTGCTTTGCCTAACAGTTATTTTGCTTTACATGCCTACCGCTATCAGGGGGCTAGAAACGCGCAAAATGTTGTTAAGGGCTTTATTCGCGGGGAGCTCGGCAAAATCATCATGACGGTGGTGCTGTTTGCGCTTAGCTTCACATTGATTACCAACTTAAACGAATTAGCCTTGATACTTGGGTTCACACTAATCCATTTTACAGGCGTAGTAATGTCGGGGTTCATTAGTTATAGCCCCTCAGGCAATAAAACGTAAGCCCAAACGAGCTTAGAGAATATAAATGGCAGAGTTAGCAGACGCGGCACACGCAGCCGCTGAACATGGCGCAGAAGGCCAGACTGTTCAGGAATACATTACCCACCATTTATCCTATTTGACCTATGGTAAGTTTCCAGACGGTCACTGGGGTCTTGCCCACACACCTGAAGAAGCTGTCTCGATGGGCTTCATGTCGATACATGTCGATACTATGGGTTGGTCTTTGTTCATAGGCGCCGCCTTCTTACTATTCTTCCGCTATATCGGTAAGCGCGCGACCTCCGATGTGCCAAGTGGCATCCAGAACTTTGTAGAGAGCATCTTCGAGTTCGTAGAATCCCAAGTTAACTCGGGCTTCAACTACAAGAACCCTCACGTCGGACCGCTATGTTTGACCGTCTTCGTCTGGATTATATTGATGAACACGATGGACCTGGTGCCAGTTGATTGGATACCAGAGATCGCGATGGCGGTAGGTGGCCTGTGGGGCTTGGAGCATATGTCCTTTAAGGTCGTGCCAACAACAGACCCGAACATCACCATGGGTATGTCCATCAGCGTCTTCTTTCTTATTCTTTACTACAGCGTTAAGAACAAGGGCCTTGGCGGCTTCCTAAGTGAACTCGCTTTCCATCCTTTCGGTAAATGGATGCTGCCGTTTAACCTTATTATTGAGATACCTACACTATTTGCTAAGCCGGTTTCACTAGGGCTTCGACTGTTCGGAAATATGTATGCAGGGGAATTGTTATTCTTGCTCATTTCTGGGCTACTGGGCGCGTATCAGTTGCCGGCGCACTTTGTCTGGGCAGTGTTTCATCTATTGGTTGTACCGCTGCAGGCATTCGTCTTCATGATGCTAACGATTGTGTATCTGAATGCGGCACATGAGCCGGTACACGCCGACCACTAAACAACATTATATTTTTTTACGATTTATCTGAACTATAGAAAACCTGGAGGAAAAGATGGAATTGATATTAGCGAATACGGTACTGGGCGTACTGCTTGTACTGGGAATGGGCGCACTCGGAACCGCGATTGGTTTCGGTATTTTAGGAGGCAAATTCCTAGAAGGTTCTGCTCGTCAGCCGGAGTTAGCTCCTAAATTACAAGCCAGTATGTTCTTGGTAGCCGGTCTTATCGATGCGGTAACTATGATCGGTATCGGTATCGGCATGTGGTTTACTTTTGCTAACCCTTACTTGGGTCAGTTAGCAGGCTAAGCAAGACACCTAAATAGCGGGAGATCGCGGTGGATATTACATTAACTATTATCGGGCAATCGGTGGCGTTCTTCGTCTTCTGGTGGTTCTGCGCGAAATACGTTTGGCCTCTTTTCATGGATGTTATGGAAGAGCGTCGGCAGAAAATCGCAGACGGCCTAGAAGCAGCGGCTCGAGCCGAGAAGGACCTAGAGCTAGCGCAAGCTAAATCTACGGACCAACTTAAGGTAGCGAAGGTTGAGGCAGCTGGCATTATCGACCTTGCCAACAAGCGTGGCTCACAGATTGTTGATGAAGCAAAAGATAAAGCCAAAGAAGAGGCCAAGCGCATTATTGCTGGAGCTCAGGCTGATATCGAACAGGAAGTAAATAGGGCGAAAGAAGCTCTACGTGCACAAGTATCCGCGATAGCAATTGCTGGCGCCGAGAAGATCCTGGAAGGCTCAATCGATCAAGCCGCCAACGAAGACATGTTGAACAAATTAGCTTCCGAGCTTTGAGAAACTAGACAGTGGCAGAACTAATCACATTAGCAAGACCCTATGCCAAGGCGGCGTTCGAAACAGCCTTGCAGGATAGCGCATTAGACAAGTGGTCCAGCATGATCGGCTTGTCTGCAGCAGTGTCCGGTGAGACAGGTGTGAGCACTATATTGTCCTCTCCATCGTTGTCGTCTGACCAAATTGCCGACGCCTTCATTGGTGTCTGTGGCGATGAGCTAGACGAGAAGGGCAGGAACTTTGTAGGCCTACTCGCCGAGAACAAGCGTCTGGTTTTGCTGCCAGAAATTTCTTCACTGTTTGAAGCGCTTAAAGCACAACAGGAAATGTCGGTCGATGTTGAGATCACAACAGCCTTTGAAATTAGTTCAGATGTTTCAAAGAAGCTAGCGCAGGCTCTCAAAGATCGTCTTAAGCGAGAAATACTATTGACTACCAATGTCGACCAAAGCTTGATCGGCGGCGCGGTAATTAGAGCGGGTGATAATGTCATCGACAGCTCGGTACGCGGAAAGTTATCCAAATTAGCTGAATCAATGAATTCCTGAGCAGGTCAGGAACAAGGAAATAAGCATGCAACAACTGAATCCATCCGAAATCAGTGACATTATTAAACAACGCATCGACAAGCTCGATGTGTCTGTTGAGTCAAAAAATGAAGGCACAATCGTCAGCGTATCTGACGGTATTATTCGTATCCACGGCCTAGCCGATGTGATGTACGGTGAAATGATCGAGTTTGAAGGTGGCGTATACGGAATGGCGCTTAACCTTGAGAGAGACTCTGTAGGCGCCATTGTTCTAGGTGACTATCTCTCCCTACGTGAAGGTCAAACTTGTCGTTGTACGAAACGAATTTTGGAAGTCCCAGTTGGTCCTGAATTAGAAGGACGCGTGGTCGATGCGCTAGGTAAGCCTATCGATGGCAAGGGTCCGATAGAAACAACGATGACCGACGCGGTTGAAAAAGTAGCGCCGGGCGTAATCGAAAGACAATCTGTTGACCAGCCTGTACAGACAGGATTGAAATCAATCGATTCCATGGTCCCAATCGGAAGGGGCCAGCGTGAACTTATTATTGGTGACCGTGAAGTAGGAAAGACAGCGGTAGCGATCGACGCGATCATTAACCAGAAAGGCAAGAATGTTAAGTGTGTCTACGTAGCGATTGGCCAGAAGGCCTCATCTGTAGCTAACGTGGTAAATCGCTTGGAAGAGCACGGCGCCATGGAATACACCATCGTCGTAGCGGCGACGGCATCTGATCCAGCATCTATGCAATTTATCGCGCCTTACTCAGGCTGCACGATGGGCGAGTATTACCGTGATCGCGGCGAAGATGCATTGATCGTTTATGATGACCTGACTAAGCAAGCCTGGGCCTATAGACAGATCTCCCTACTACTAAGAAGACCGCCAGGCCGTGAAGCCTATCCTGGTGATGTTTTCTACTTACACTCCCGTCTACTAGAGCGCTCATCGAGAGTGAACGTTAACTACGTAGAGAAGTTCACCAACGGTGAAGTGAAAGGTAAGACAGGCTCTTTGACGGCATTGCCTATAATCGAGACGCAGGCTGGTGACGTTTCGGCGTTTGTACCAACTAACGTAATTTCGATTACAGATGGCCAGATATTCTTGGAAACAGATTTATTTAACTCAGGTATTCGTCCTGCGATGAACCCGGGTGTTTCGGTGTCGCGTGTGGGTGGTGCTGCGCAGACTAAGATTATTAAGAAGCTGGGCGGCGGTGTACGTATAGCGCTAGCTCAATATCGTGAATTGGCCGCCTTTGCAGCGTTCGCTTCTGACCTTGACGATGCGACTCGAGCACAGCTAGAGCACGGTCAGCGAGTGACAGAATTGATGAAGCAGAAGCAGTATTCTCCAATGTCGATTGCGGAAATGGGCATCTCTATTTACGCGGCGAACGAAGGCTATCTGATAGACATCGAGCTGAACAAGATATTGGATTTTGAGGCAGCGATGCTGGCTTACATGAACAGCGAGCATGCTGATTTGATCAAGCAGATCAACGATACCGGCGACTATAACGACGAAATTGGCGCCCAGTTCAAAGCGGCAATCGATAAGTTCAAGTCCACACAGACTTGGTAGTCGGTTAGGCAAAATAATACAGAGGCTGTAAGCAATGGCTGGCGGAAAAGAAATACGTACCAAGATTTCGAGTATTAAGAGTACTCAGAGTCTCACCGGCGCGATGGAAATGGTAGCGGCAAGTAAAATGCGTAAAGCTCAAGAGCGCATGATACTTGGTAAGCCCTATGCTCATCGCATTCGTTCGGTGATAGGCCATATAGCCAATGCAACTCCCGAATATAGACATGCCTATTTTGATACACGAGACGTAAAGCGTGTTGGTTACATTATTGTTTCTTCTGATCGCGGACTTTGCGGTGGACTGAACATTAATGTATTCAAGGCTACTGTGGCTTCTATGAAGGAGTTTAGGGACGCGAATGTCGAGATCGACTTTTGTGTAATTGGCAAGAAGGCTGCACGTTTCTTTAGCAACTTTGGCGGAAACGTAATTGCTGCGGTTGATAGTATCGGTGACGCGCCAGAAGTAGCAGATGTTATTGGTTCTGTTCGAGTTATGTTGGAGAAATTCGACAAGGGTGAAATCGATCAGTTAATGGTTGTGAGCAATACTTTTGTAAACACCATGACGCAGCAACCAACGATAGAGCAGTTACTTCCATTACTACCGTCCGAAGAAGAAGATTTGAAGCACCATTGGGATTATATGTATGAGCCCGATGCGAAAGAATTGCTTGATGGTTTGTTACTAAGATACATCGAATCACAAGTGTTTCAGGCGGTAGTTGAAAACAACGCCTGTGAGCAAGCCGCGCGAATGGTTGCAATGAAGAGCGCAACCGATAACGCTGGCGATATCATTGATGAATTAGAGCTGGTTTATAACAAGGCTCGACAAGCAGCAATTACCCAAGAGTTATCTGAGATAGCTGGCGGAGCTGCAGCAGTTTAGGTAATTAATTTAGCGGTGCTGCCCTTTCAAATTAGGTCAGCATCATTAATAGAAAGTTTAGATAAAAAATTAAGAGATTGAGGAACCGGACATGAGTAGCGGTCGAATCGTACAAATCATTGGCGCTGTAATCGACGTAGAATTTGGACGCGATGGAGTACCTTCTATATATGACGCACTGGAAGTCAGCAACACAGACATCGTGCTAGAAGTGCAGCAGCAACTAGGCGATGGCGTAGTAAGAACAATTGCGCTTGGTAGTACTGAGGGCCTGAGTCGTGGGCTTGAAGTTTCGGATACTGGAGCTCCTGTTTCTGTACCGGTTGGTGTTGAAACTCTTGGCCGCATCATGAATGTGCTGGGTCGACCAATCGATGAGCGCGGACCAATTGGCGAGAAGAAGCGTATGCCGATTCATCGCAAGGCGCCTACGTATGAAGAACTAGCTAGCTCTAACGAATTGTTGGAAACAGGCATCAAGGTAATCGACTTGATCTGTCCTTTCGCAAAGGGCAGCAAGGTTGGACTATTTGGTGGTGCTGGTGTGGGCAAGACAGTAAACATGCTCGAACTAATTAACAACATCGCAACAGAGCACAGCGGTTTGTCAGTATTCGCCGGTGTTGGTGAGCGTACTCGTGAAGGAAACGATTTCTATCACGAAATGCAAGAATCAAATGTAATCGATCTAGAAGGCGAATCTAAAGTAGCGATGGTCTACGGTCAGATGAATGAGCCTCCTGGAAATAGACTGCGTGTTGCTCTAAGCGGGCTCACCATGGCGGAAGATTTCCGCGATGAAGGCCGTGATGTACTTCTGTTCATCGATAACATCTATCGTTATACATTGGCGGGTACAGAAGTATCTGCACTACTTGGACGTATGCCTTCAGCGGTGGGTTATCAGCCTACACTTGCTGAAGAAATGGGCGCGCTTCAAGAAAGAATTACCTCTACAAAAGATGGTTCTATTACATCGATTCAAGCGGTATACGTACCTGCGGATGACTTGACTGATCCATCACCAGCAACAACTTTTGCTCACTTGGATGCGAAAGTTGTACTGTCTCGAGACATCGCTTCACTGGGTATTTACCCTGCGGTGGATCCATTGGACTCTACTTCGCGTCAGCTTGATCCTTTAGTTATTGGTAATGAGCATTACGATACAGCGAATGGCGTGCAAACGGTTCTGCAGCGTTATAAAGAATTGAAAGACATTATCGCGATCTTGGGTATGGATGAATTGTCTGACGAAGATAAGCAAACAGTTGGTCGTGCGAGACGTATTTCACAATTCCTATCACAGCCATTTACTGTTGCGGAAGTTTTCACTAACGCACCTGGTAAATACGTTTCTCTTAAAGACACAATTGCTGGCTTTAAAGGAATCTTGGCGGGCGATTATGATCACCTCCCAGAGCAGGCATTTAGCATGGTAGGTTCTATTGAAGAAGCTGTCGCTAAAGCGGAAAATTTGAAGTAATTGACCTTTTGTCCTTAGGGGCAGAACGAGTAACTAGATATGGCTATGACAATGCACTGTGACATCGTAAGCGCTGAGAAGAGTATTTTCTCTGGTCTTGTTGAGATGGTTGTTGCTGCAGGATCTCTTGGAGATCTTGGTATTGCTCCTGGGCACGCGCCCTTGTTGACTGCATTAATTCCCGGACCGGTTAAATTGGTTCTACGGGGTGGTGAAGAAGAAGTTTTCTACGTCTCTGGTGGATTTCTTGAAGTGCAGCGCGGTGTGGTTACTTTATTGAGTGACACGGCGCTTAGAGCCGACGACCTAGATGAAGCAGCGGCTCAGCAGGCTGTGGAAGATGCTGAGAAGGCTATAGCGAATCAGGGTGCGGAGTTCGATTATTCGATCGCTGCCGCGCAACTTGCTGAGGCTGCTGCGCAGTTACGGGCTTTGCGTAAGATCAGGAAGTAGCAGTAATACTTTCGGTTACACAGCAGTACAAGAACCTAAAAAGGTAGCGAGAGCTACCTTTTTTTTTGGTATTCTTTTGTTAGGAGCGTTCAGTTAGAACCAAGTCGCTGTACGCAAAAAATAGTCTATTTTTAAGGTGTTTTCGTCTGATGGATAGCCAATGAATCTGGATATAGTAATTCTTGCTGCGGGTAAGGGCACAAGGATGAATTCAAACATCCCTAAAGTATTACATCGAATTGGTGGCGACTCCATGCTGGGTCACGTGCTCAGCGCTGCGCGTAAACTCGAATCCAAGCAGATCCATATTGTAGTGGGCTACGGTTCGCAGCAGATCATCGATGAATTCAGTGTAGATAAAGATCTACAGTGGGCTCAGCAAGACAAACAACTAGGTACAGGCCATGCTGTCATGCAGGCGATGCCGAGTATCAATACCACAGAGCCAGACAAGCGTGTGCTGGTATTATATGGCGATGTGCCTCTCACCAACTCTTCTACGTTAAGTAAGTTGGTACAACAGGGTAGCGCGAACACACTCAGTATCCTTACCCTAGTCACTGCAAACCCTGCCGGACTTGGCAGAATTGTTCGCGATGATTTAGGTGAAATTACGGCAATAGTAGAAGAGAAAGACGCCAGTGAGGAACAAAAGCAGATAAAGGAGATCAACACTGGCATCATGGTTATACCAGCCGCCAAATTGAATACTTGGCTGAACTCTCTGGGAAATGATAATGCACAGGGCGAGTACTATCTGACCGATGTAGTGGCGATGGCTGCAGCTGATAGTGACTGCGCGATCTCAGCAATGGTTATTGATGATGAGAATGAAGTACAGGGTGTAAACGATAAGGCACAATTGGCTAGGCTAGAGAGACAATTTCAAATGAACAATGCCGAACAACTTCTTAAAGCTGGTGTACTGTTACGAGATCCATCCCGCATAGATATTCGTGGTGAAATCGAAACGGGTAGTGATGTAGAGATCGACATTAACGCTATATTCGAAGGCAAAGTGAGTCTTGGCAATGGTGTAAAGATTGGGGCCAATGTGGTTATCAAGGATAGCAAGATAGCGGATAACGCCATCATATTGCCCGGTACAAATATTGATGGAGCTGAAATAGGCGCTGGGGCAAGCGTCGGCCCATATGCCAGAATTAGACCTGGCACTGTTTTGAAAGAAAACACTAAGATTGGCAACTTTGTGGAAACCAAGAATGTAATTTTTGGAAAAGGCTCAAAGGCCAATCACCTCGCTTACATAGGAGATGCCGAGGTTGGTGAGAATGTAAACATAGGCGCGGGCACAATATTCTGTAACTACGATGGTGTAAATAAGCACAAGAGCATAATCGGTAATAATGTTTTCGTGGGTTCGAACAGCGTTTTGGTCGCCCCGGTAAACTTGGCGGACAATACCTTCGTAGCGGCTGGCTCGTCGGTGAATCGTGATGTGCCTAGTGATAATTTAGCAGTTGCGAGAGCAAAGCAAAGAAACGTTCCTGGTTGGAAGCGTCCGATAAAAAAATAGAATAGCTTAGAGAGTATTAGAGCATGTGTGGAATTGTTGGAGCTGTTGCAGAAAGAAATGTATCTGGCATATTGCTTGAAGGCCTTAAGCGTCTTGAGTACCGTGGTTATGATTCGGCTGGCCTTGCGATAATAAACGAAAAAGGCAGCAAAGTTGTCAACGTAAAAGCTGTCGGTAAAGTGAATCAACTCGTAAAAGCGGCTGCCAAGTCGAATATAAACGGACAGATAGGTATAGCACACACTCGCTGGGCTACACATGGGAAAACTACTGTAGGCAACGCGCATCCACATACGTCGGGTGCTGACATTGCCATTGTTCATAATGGCATCATAGAGAACTATGAACCTCTTCGTGACACGCTTATAAAGGCGGGCTATGAATTCAAAAGCCAGACTGATACAGAAGCCATAGCACATCTTATTCATCAAGAAAGAAAGGGAGGCAAAGTAAGCCTTCTGAACTCCGTTAAAAAAGCCGTTAAGAAACTACATGGTGCATATGGCCTGTGTGTGATCGATCGGAATACACCGGATGAAATAGTGGTTTCCAGATCGGGTAGTCCACTGGTTATTGGGATTGGCATTGGCGAAAACTTCGTAGCTTCAGATCCTTTAGCATTAGGGCAAGTAACAGATCGCTTCGTGTATCTGGAAGAAGGTGATATTGCACAGGTTAGCCGTGAATCTTATACGATTTGGCACGGTGCAAAAAAGGTTACGCGTCGGGTAACAAAAATTCAAAGTAAGGCAGATGAGGCGGAGAAGGGTGCTTATAAGCACTTCATGTTGAAAGAAATACATGAGCAACCGCGGGTCATACAGGACACGCTGGACGGAAGGATTAGCTCAGATAAGGTTTTGGAAGAAGCCTTTGGCCTGAAGTCGAAGGCAATATTCGATAAGGTAAAGAATGTACAGATAGTTGCCTGCGGAACTAGCTTTCATGCCGGTCAGGTTGCGAAGTACTGGCTAGAGTCTGTAGCGAAATTGCCTTGTCAGATAGACATCGCAAGTGATTACCGTTACCGAGATATTATTGTGCAGCCAGGAACGCTGTTTGTTACGGTTTCCCAATCTGGCGAAACAGCCGATACGCTTGCAGCACTGCGTTTCGCAAAGAAAAACCCTTATGTAGCTAGCCTCGCTATATGTAACGTGGCTACAAGTTCGTTAGTGCGCGAATCTGATCTCTGTTTGCTAACCATGGCCGGGCAAGAGATAGGAGTTGCTTCTACCAAGGCCTTCACGACACAGCTTGTGGTCTTGCTGATCTTGTCTATAGTGCTGGGCCGTAGAACCGGAATGAGCGGCAAGCAAGAAACTAAACTCGTCAAAGAGTTAGCTAAATTGCCTAGGCTGATTGAAAAAACGCTTCTACTTAGTAATAAGATCAAGAAACTGTCTCAACAATTCTCGGAAAAGCATCACAGTCTTTTTCTAGGCAGGGGAATACAGTATCCAATCGCAAAGGAAGGAGCGCTCAAGTTAAAAGAGATCTCCTACATACATGCGGAAGCCTATCCTTCCGGTGAACTAAAGCACGGGCCTCTAGCGCTAGTTGATGATCAGATGCCGGTCGTTGCTGTTGCACCTAACAATGATCTACTGGGGAAGTTACAGGCAAACTTATCCACCGTTACTGCTCGTGGCGGCAAACTCTATGTATTTGCTGATGAAAGTATTGGTTATAAGAGTGATAAGAGCTGCAAAGTTATTCACGTCCCAAACTGTTCAGAAATTCTCGCCCCGATAGTCTTCACTATTCCATTACAACTACTGGCTTATCATGTGGCGATTACCAAGGGCACCGATGTAGATCACCCACGGAATCTAGCGAAGTCAGTAACGGTAGAGTAAGAAACGAAATTAAAGACAGTAAGTTCAATCCGAATCAATATCGCGAAGAGCCCTTTGGCTCTTCTGCAGCTTCTTCAAATGATCCTTCAACAAGGGTTTTCGATGCCGAGCAACTCCTGTGGCTAATACATCGATCACTACCAGGTGTGCTATACGAGAAGATACGGGTGCGAAGGCTTGATGTTCCTCCTCCATATTCACATAGATGGGCAGACTGCACTGCTCACTCAAGGGTGTGTTCTCTGGCGCTAGACCAATAACCGTCGCTCCGGCTTCTCTGGCTAGATTGACACTTTCTAATAGGGCGCGGGTCTGACCCGATTGAGATATCGCGACAACAACATCTTCTGCACTTAGCGAAATAGCCGACATATGTTGAATGTGCGGATCGGTGTATGCTGCGGATGAAAGTTGCAGGCGAAAAAATTTATGTTGTGCGTCGGCAGCGACGGAACCGGAGGCTCCAAAGCCATAGAATTCAACGCGTTTCGCATTGCTGATGGTATTAATCGCGGTTTCCAGTACATAAGGATCTAGTTGGTCCCTGACCGTTAGCAGTGATCCTACAGTCGTATCAAATACCTTATTACGCAAGTCTTCGACCGTGTCTTTGTCATCTACCGCGAACTGGGTATAAACCCCTCCTAGACCTAACTGCTGTGCGAGTTGCAGTTTGAAGGAGAGGAAGCCGTCGAAGCCAATAGCACGGCAGAAGCGGATAACGGTGGGCTCGCTGACATCAGAATTGGCAGCGAGATCGACGATGCGCATCTTGATTACGTCATTGGCATGCTGCAGCACATAGCTGGCCACCTTAGCCTCAGATTTACGCATTGCAGAACCGCTGTCGGCGATACGTCTTATAAGATTGGGAGAATCCACTTGCTGTCCGCCTGATTTTCTACGCTAACGATCAATCTAGAAACAGGCTGCCATGCTACTCAATTTACCAAGCTATCGCATCTGTTTGTATTGCGAAAACTCATGGTCAAATTGGGGATAAGCGAGTCTCAAATCTCCCTAGAGCGCCTAATCGCGGTAATATGTAGGATATGAAAGTGCTTGAATTAAAATTCGTAGATTCCATAGCCAGCATCGGTGAACAACACTGGAATGGGCTTGCTGGTACAGAGAATCCATTTACTCGCTATGAGTTTCTATGGGCTCTGGAAAAGACCGGCTGTACTACTGTAAAGACTGGCTGGGCCCCACATCACGCAGCAGTCTATAGTGGTTCGAAGGATGATAAGTCTAGGCAGCTTGTCGCTGTTATGCCGCTGTACCAAAAAACAAACTCTTACGGTGAATACGTATTTGACTGGTCCTGGGCGAGCGCGTACCAGAATTATGGTCTTAATTACTATCCAAAATTTGTTAGTGCAGCGCCATTCACCCCCAGCCATGGCACACGGCTATTCACCGATGAGTCAGAAGTTAGAAATGATATAGCGAAGTTAATCTTCGATGGTCTGAAGAAGAAAGCAGAATCTATAGAGGCATCTTCTTGGCATATTCTTTTTCCAACGGAAGAAGAGAATCAGCTGTTTGATGGTATTGGAATTCCCTCTAGAACGGGATGCCAGTTTCATTGGTTCAATAGAGGCTATGCGAGCTTCGAAGATTTCCTAGCGACGCTCAATTCCCGAAAACGGAAAAATATCAGAAGAGAGCGACAGAAGGTTGCGGAGCGAGGCACGCGCTTCGAAACGATTGCGGGAGCGAGCATAACCGTTGAACAATGGGATACCTTTTACCAGTTCTATCAAAGCACCTACATGATGCGCGGCATGGAAGGTTATCTCAGCCAAGAATTCTTTGCCGAGTTAGCACGGAATATGCCGGAGCAGCTTTTCATGATAGTTGCTTTGGATGGCGACAAGATGATTGCAGCGGCTCTATTCTTTAGAAATAACGAAAAACTATTTGGTAGATATTGGGGCAGCGCGCGAGACTATCAATTCTTACATTTCGAAACCTGCTACTACCAAGGTCAGGAATACTGTATTCAGCATAAGTTGCAGAGCTTTGATTCTGGTGCGCAGGGTGAGCATAAGATACAAAGAGGCTTCGAGCCAATTATAACCTATTCGAATCATTGGATTGCGAACGAAGGTTTTGCCCAGGCGATAAATAACTTTCTCGATGAAGAGCGACCGCATATAGAACGATACCAGACAGAGGCATCGTCATTGCTCCCATTCAAGAAGGAGAGTTGATCGAACTAAGTTTGCAGTGAGGCTGTGAAAAATTCTAAACTGTATTTTAGAACGACCGTCAAAAACGCAAGCATAAAGTAGAAGTGATACAAGATGACAAATACATTCGACTTTAAACCCGTCTTAGAAGGCCCACGTGTAATTGTGCGCCCCATTCAAGAAGATGACTGGGAAGGACTATTTGCGGCGGCGGCGAATCCGAAAGTTTGGGAACTTCACCCAGTGACGGATCGTTATAAAGAGTCGGTATTTCGTGCTTTTTTCGACGATGCGCTTGCCAGTGGTAGTGCATTCACCTTTGTTGATACTGAGACCGGTAGAATAATAGGTTCTAGTCGTTACAACGGTCTTGACGAGGAGTTGGGCGAGATTGAAATAGGCTGGACGTTTTTAGACCATGATTATTGGGGTGGCAGTTACAACGCTGAGATCAAAAAGCTGATGTTGAATCATGCTTTTAAGTTCGTAGATACTGTAGTTTTTTGGGTGGGCGATACTAATATTGTTTCTATGCGCGCGATGGAGAAAATTGGCGGTGTGAAGCGAGATAAGGCGATAGGCAGAGTCCTAAATGGAATTAACTACCCACATATTATTTACGAAATTAGGAAGGAATAAGAATTACAAATCTCAGAGAAACAAAAAAGGCTTCTTACTCGATTAGGTAAGAAGCCTTTTTTGTTTTCGTTACAGCGAACTTACTGTTGTCTAGCCGCCTCTTCTGCTTCTTGGCGACGAGCACCGGCTAAGATGCCAGGCATCGCATAGTTGCCTTCATGGCAAGCATACTCATAGAGAGGGCCTTCAGTTGCGTGATAGCTCATCTCAGCGGTCCAAGGTTGACTGTACAGATGAGAATCGTCGACAGTAAATTGATAAACAATCTCAGTATTGGAATAGCGACTAAACCTCTCTGTAAATTTTCCTTCCGGTGAGATGGGAATAGAGCTTTGTGACATCTGTAATGGATTGATGTTAATCGTTTCCACAATCAGTGTATCGCCCTCGTACCAACCACGTGAATCACCAAACCAAGGTGAGTGAACTACTGGTCGTGTGTTTGCCCTGGCTTCTTCGGCAGAATCGAAAAGAGGAATGATGCGAGCATCGTGTGCCATCTCTACGCTGATCACTATGTAGTCATCCGTCTGTACGAATTGATAGGTGCTGTTGTACAAGGTGCCCAACATGCCGGGACCTGCAGTATTACCGAACCCGATGAGGCAGCGTTCTGCGATGGGTATGGCCTCGGGTCCAGAGGTATCGCCTACACCTGTAAGATAGCGTGCGCCGAAGTTGGTTCGATTTAAGTTATAGGTTGGATTTTCTAGCCGAGGAATTTGACCATTCTCTGGATTGACGATCAGAGAACTTCTAAATTCGCCCTTCACTAATGCCAGAGTGGATCCAGGATCGGTCCAGAATAAGTTATAACCACGTAATCCAAAATCTTGACCGCCAACAGGTGGTGCGCCGGTCTCTGGGTCTATCGCTGGCCCAGATTCAACATTTTCGGCCGAGATTCCAGCGATGCTCATGTTGGCTACGACCTCTGCGGCATCTTCGTCTGGCACGATGAGTGTTTCAAGCCCGCGAGGACGTGTAAGGCCGGTTCTGGAGGCGTTGGTCCAAATCCCGCCTAGTTGAGGTATGTCCTGATCCTGAGCTACGCTCAGGGGCGTGAGCAAGGACAGGGTAATGCCCGCAATTACTGAGCTGAGTGCAAGTTTTGTAAATTTCGACATGTCGTTCTCCAAATTTCTTCGCCAATACACTTGGCAACGTTCGAATTCATCTTAGTGGCTCCATGATAATGGAATTAGCGGCAAATTACGGCATAAACAGGCTGTTTTGTCTTAGCTCAATAGATCGACATCAAGATAGCAGCAGTTTCAGTGATACAGGGAGGTTGATTCCTACTAGATTGCGCTACTAACACTGTAAAAATTAAAATTGCGTACCTTTGGTGTTGGCACAGCGATGGGCGTGCTGACTAAGTGATTCTCTGAAGCTGCAAAGTAAACGTAGGGACCGATCATTTCAATATTCTGCATCACGGGACTTTTGGCTTTACTTAGCCTTCTTCCACACGAGAAGCTGGTTGTTGGCTGGCATGGCATTGTCTTCGATAAAGGTTAAGTTGGCTTGAGCCGCCAACTCCTTTATCCATTCGAAGTCTCGAATACCGCTCATGGAGTCTCTATCTTTTAGCCGGTAGTCAAAATCTTTATTACTAGCAGTTGTAAACTCACCGGCATATTTAAAAGGTCCGTACACGGCCAACGTACCATCGGTTTGTAGTAGTTCACCGGCTCCCTTAAAAAAGTTTTCAACGGAGCCGGCAGACATTATATGCAGACTGTTAGCACTGAATATTGCGGTAGGCTTATAGCTACACCAGGGGGAGTGATTCACATCGATGGATATGGCCTTAGGAAGATTTGCTAGTTCAGCCACAGCGATCCGCAAGTTAAGACTATCTACATTGCTGGGAATATCAGAAGATTGCCAATGAAGGTTTGATAGCTTTGTGGCGAAATGAACGGCATGTTGACCAGTACCTCCCGCCAACTCAAGCACTTGGTCGCCATCTTTTAAATGCCGTTTAAGTATTTCTAGGATGACCTGCTTGTTGTTCTCGCTAGCC
The DNA here is from genome assembly GCA_913060495.1 of uncultured Gammaproteobacteria bacterium. Taxonomy (GTDB): domain Bacteria; phylum Pseudomonadota; class Gammaproteobacteria; order Pseudomonadales; family Pseudohongiellaceae; genus UBA9145. The sequence continues at coordinate 88,333 of CAJXRP010000005.1, forward strand.
TGACTAAAGGGGAGTTCTTGCATACTATTTATTGCGGATCCCGCAGAAAGACTGGCTGTGTTGGCGTGGAGTCTTCTTCACTATACCAGTAGCCCTCTATGTCAAATTTCTTGAGTTCTTGAGGATTCTTGATTCTGTTTTGAATAATATAGGCTGCCATGTAGCCGCGCGCTTTCTTTGCGAAGAAGCTCACGATTTTATATTTGCCACTGGAGAAGTCTTTGAATACAGGTGAGATTATTTCAGCATTCAATGACTTTGGTTTGATTGCGCTGAAATACTCTTTTGAAGCGAGATTAACCAGCACGGGCTTTTTGTCTTTCTCGAATAATTCGTTAAGGTTTTCGGTAAGCTTACCATCCCAGAACTCGTAGAGGTTCTTGCCTTTCTTGTTCGCGAATTTGGACCCCATCTCTAGTCTATAGGGCTGCATCAAATCTAAAGGTCGAAGTAGACCATATAGTCCTGACAAAATACGCAGATGGTTCTGTGCGAAATTCAAATCTGCAGCTGAGAACTTTTCTGCCTCCAGACCGATGTAGACGTCACCCTTGAATGCAAATATTGCCTGCTTGGAATTCTCGAGATCGAAGGGGGTATGCCAGTTTGCATAACGCATGTGGTTAAGTTCACCCAAGCTACTGCTGATATGCATAAGCTCCGAGAAATCTTCCGGACTTAGTTTTTGCAATTGACCTACAAGCTGTGTGGACTCTTCGAGATATTGGGGCTCAGTGAACTTTCGCGTGCGGGCTTTGCTGTCAAAATCGAGAGACTTAGCGGGGGATACTACAATTAGCATGGGTTGATTACTCGTCTATTTGTACTTTTGGATTGGGGCTATTCCTGATCTTCGAATTCTAACCACCACTGAAGTGGGGTTGTACCGTCTTCGGGATCGTAAACATTGCCATAATACCAAACTGTATCAGGATAATCTTTGCAGGCAGAGCTTAGTACTTCCTCGATGGCTTCGAAACCTATAGAAAAATGTATGCTGTAAACCAATGCTCGATCGGTTTGTTTGTCTAAGCTACCGCCTAGTTTTTCAAATTTTGCTGTAAGATTTTCTGCTAGTACATCTAATTGATGCACGCGAAAGACTCGAATGGAAAGATTGCCGCTGCGCCGGAGTAATTCATACTCGGCCGAAGAAGGACTAATGACCTTGAGCTTATCTCCAGCCGCCAGATTGCGAGTCAGCAGGGGGGAGCGCACGAGTCGTACCTCGTCTTCGGTATCCTCGACCATTTCGACCTCGAGACTCTCAAATACCGGGTCGCCATCGGGATTGAGGCCGGCTAGGAATGGGAGTTCGAATCTATTGCTTGCTAGGGGATCAGTAGGAGAGCTCAATGCTTGTTCCTTGGCTAGTCCAGTGGATGAATAAACGTTTAATCGGTAAGCTTGCTGGCTTGAAGGCTCACCTAGGCAGCTACCGACGACAATGATAGAGCGACTACAGCGAATTGCCACTATTTTAGCTCGGTTTCGGCTGTTGATATTTGTCTGCGCGGGATTTTCTCTAGTAGTGCTTGTTCTCAGTGTGGTGGATAACCCGCTACTGAATACTGACGCACTCTTGATGCCGGCTATTCTTGGTTTTTGCTGGGCGCTAATGCTCTATAGTACGGGTGAATTGTTTCAGGCCATTCCGGATAAGTCTGGCCCCGGGACGGCTTTTCTCAAGCGAATGGCGGTTAGCGTGAGGAGAGGGATGCTATGGATATTGGGTATTTTGACGATAGTCAGTTCTGTGGCTTTACTTGTTCTTAGCTATCAGCTGATGAGAGTGTGGCTATGAATCGGCTACTCACATTCCCATAGAGCCTTATTAAGTATGTAATAATGCATGATCCAATTTGGGCTGCAATCTAAGTTATACAAAGAAGAATAATGGCGTACTAGCGCAAATAGATTCCATGGAAAAGCTTTCTCTTCTCATCGACGAATTGTCGAATCGTCTAGGCCGGACTTTCTCTTGGCTAACCTTAGTTATGGTGGTTGCTATGGCAGCTATCGTCGTGCTTCGCTATGTATTTCAAATTGGTTCGATTGCGCTGCAGGAATCGATCATCTATATCAACGCGCTTATCTTTACCTTCGGTGTTGCCTATACGCTCAAAGAGCAAGGGCATGTTCGGGTCGACATTTTTTATAGCCGACTGAATGAAAAGAAGCGTGCCTGGGTAGATCTATTCGGCACATTACTTTTTCTCGTCCCTTCGAGCTGTTTTATTGTCTGGATTTGTTGGGATTATGTAGCTGTCTCCTGGCGGATACGGGAAGGATCTGCGGAATCTAGTGGATTACCCTTCGTTTATTTATTAAAGGCAGCAATTCTTGTCTTACCTGCGATGCTGCTGCTGCAGGGAATTTCAGAGATAGTGAAAGCAATCTCTGTGATAAAACGGCGCGACTTCTAGTGGTTGAATTAATCCCCATTCTATTTTTCTTAAGTGTGTGCATTGTGCTTATGGCTGGGTACCCTGTGGCCCTATCACTGACCGGTGTGTCACTCGCGTTTGCTGCAGTGGGAACGATGAGCGGGTTTTTCGATACTGCCTATATTGCACTTATACCGAATCGTATTTACGGGCTATTGGTAAATCAAAACTTGTTTGCTGTGCCACTGTTTGTATTTATGGGAACGATGCTGGAGCGTAGCCGCATCGCGGAAGATTTGCTCAAGAACATGGCTATCGTTTTTGGGAAGTTTCCCGGCGGCCTTGGAATTTCAGTCATCATTGTTGGAATGTTGCTGGCGGCAAGTACGGGTATTGTAGGCGCCACTGTTGTCACTATGGGCATACTCTCGTTACCGACGATGATGAAAGCAGGCTATAAGCCCTCTTTGGCCTGCGGCACACTTTGTGCGACGGGTACGCTTGGACAGATTATTCCACCCTCTATCTGCTTAGTGTTACTTGGGGAAGTTATCTCTAACGCATATCAACAGTCTCAACTCAATGCAGGGGTATTCGCACCGGACTTTGTTTCCATCGGTGATCTGTTCGCGGGAGCTATTATTCCTGGTCTGCTGCTCGTTGTTGCTTACGCGAGCTATATGTTCATTATCGCTCTGCTTAAGCCGTCTCATGCTCCAGCGATGACGAGTGATGATTTAGATGAGGGAGCGAACGTGTTTGCCGCGTTGTTCAAGGGCCTACTTCCACCCGTTTTACTTATGGTGGCTGTGTTGGGCTCTATACTTCTGGGTATTGCGACGCCAACCGAGGCAGCAAGCGTTGGCGCAGTGGGTGCGATGATTCTGGCTCTGATCAAGCGAGCGCTAAATATATCGGTACTGCAGTCGGTGAGTATAGAGACAATGCGCGTCACCTCGATGGTATATTTAATCTTAGTCGGTGCAACAATCTTCTCGTCGGTATTTAGAGGCTTCGGTGGCGACATACTGATTGAAGAACTATTGATGAATCTACCAGGTGGTGTCGTTTCTGCGACGCTGGTTGTTATGTTACTGATCTTCTTTTTGGGTTTCATTCTCGATTTTATCGAGATCACGTTCATGGTCGTACCGCTAGTGGGTCCGATACTTCTTGCTATGGGCGTCGATCCAATTTGGTTAGGAGTTATGATAGCGGTGAATCTACAGACGTCTTTTCTAACGCCGCCATTTGGCTTCTCTCTTTTCTACCTAAGAAGCGTCGCTCCGGCTGAAATCAAAACTAGCGAAATCTATAGAGGCGTTGCCCCTTTTGTGCTTATACAGCTTGCACTGTTATTGTTACTTGCCTTGCAACCCGCATTGGCCACTTGGTTGCCTTCAGTTCTTTGATCGCCTTTTTACATTATTTAGGGAAAGTATTATGAGCAGCAATGAAGCCGGTCCAGTTGGCGAGCTGGCACTACAAACCCTCGCTATGCCGAAGGACACGAATGCCAACGGTGATATCTTTGGTGGTTGGCTAGTGTCACAGATGGATTTAGCGGCGGGCATCGCAAGCAAGTTGGCAACGCGTGGTCGTTCCGTGACAGTCGCTATTCAGAACGTGCATTTCATCAGCCCGGTGAAAGTGGGTGCAACTGTCAGTTGTTACACGGAAGTTGTTAAGAAGGGCAATACTTCTGTGCAGATCAATGTAGAGGTTTGGACTTCCAACATTAGCATCGATGACAAGCCGACAAAGATGGCAGACGGGCTATTCGTATTTGTTGCGATAGATGAGGATGGTAAGCCAAGACCTATTCCAAGATAGGCCTCACTTTTCCGCGTTGCTAGTTGCTCGGTAGCTTACGAGCTTCGACATAGGCATCTTCAGCGATGCTGTGATAGTTCTCCACGCCGGCTTGAAAACTCTTATAGGAATCATAGATCCTGCGGGTGACTTCATCGGTATCCGCAAGTTCGGCAACGACCTGGTTGGAAATTTCACGTAACTCCACAAGCACCTCATCCGGTAGCTTTCTTAATTCTACGCCATGCTCCTCAACCAGAACACGCAGTGCTTCATTGTTCTTCGCGGTGAGTTCGTCCATTAAGAGTTGGTTCATCACCTCGGCGCCAGCCTTAAGAATTTCCTGCAGGTCGAGCGGGAGAGCCTCGAACGCAGATTTATTGAAGATGGTTTCTAGAGTTGAACCAGGCTCGTGCCAGCCGGGGTAGTAATAGTAGTCGGCAACAGTATGGTAACCCGCCGCCATGTCGTTATACGGGCTTACGAATTCTGTCGCATCCAGCGCACCGGTTTGCATGGCTGTAAACACCTCGCTCACCTGCATGGTTACTGGCGTGCCTCCGGCGCGACTAAAAACTTCGCCACCGAGACCAGGAATTCGCATCTTCAGTCCTTGCAGGTCGTCGAGGGAATTAATTTCTTTATTGAACCAGCCAAACATCTGCGTGCCGGAGTTGCCACCGCGCATCGGTATTAGATTAAAAGGCGCATAGATCTCTTGCCATAGCTCGTTACCGCCGCCGTAGCTAAGCCAGGCATCCATCTCTGTGCCTGTTAGTCCGAAGGGGATAGTGGAGAAGAAAGGTGTGCTGGGAATCTTTCCCTGCCAGTAATAGGCCCCGGTGTGGCCTATCTCTGCCACGCCTTGGGACACGGCATCGAATACTTCGAGACCCCCAACTAATTCGTTGGCGCCGTATACACGAATGCGCATGCGACCATTGCTCATCTTCTCGACGATATCAGCGAAGTGCTCGGGGGATGTGCCTAGTGCCGGCAAGTTCTTAGGCCATGATGTTATCAACTTCCATTCATAGACCGTTTGTTCTTGTGCATTGCTTTGTGCGCCGGAAGCTGTGGGCTGAGATTCTCCACCGCAGGCAGTTAAGATTGACAGCGTTGCAACTACCCCCAGCTTCTTAAAAGTCGAGCCAAATGCATTCATAATGAGCATAGTTCTTTCCCTGTTCATTTTTTCTCAGTTGGTGAGTTACGACAACACTTCGAGTTTGGCATAGGACAGTACTAACCATTTACTTCCTACATCATCAAAGTTGACTTGGACTCGAGCATTAGGCCCTTGCCCTTCGTAGTTTAGAACAACTCCTTCGCCGAATTTTCCGTGAACGACACGCTGTCCCAATGACAAATCGGTTTCTGGAACTTCGATGTCGCCACTAAGTTTACTGCTAACCCTGCTACCGATTCGTGTATTGCCGAATGATGGTCTACTGACGTTAGACTTCATTCGAATTTCATCAAGTAGTTCGTTAGGTATTTCTTTGATAAAGCGTGATGGCCTACAGAGGTTCACATCACCATGCATTCGTCTGGATTCTGCATGACTCATATATAACTTGGTTCTGGCACGTGTTATTCCAACATAGCAGAGCCGCCTTTCTTCCTCGAGGCCAGCAATATTGTCCATAGACATTTTGTGAGGAAATAGGCCTTCTTCCATTCCAGCAAGAAATACTAAGTGAAATTCCAAACCTTTCGCCGAGTGTAGGGTCATTAACTGTACTGCGTCTTCGGACTCATCGGCCTGCGTCTCTCCTGCATCTAAGGCAGCCTTATCGAGAAATGCAGATAGGAAGGCGTTAGATTTCAGGTCGAAGTCTTCATCGATATCGGGATCATCAAAATTGCTTGCGGCTGATATCAATTCCTCAAGGTTCTCAATTCGCGCACGCGCTTTCTCGCCGCCTTCCTTCTCGTGATGTTGAATCAGCCCGGTATGATTAACAATATGCTCTGCCTTTTCTGCTAATTCCAGCTCACTACAGGCAAGGCTTAGTTCATCTACGAGCTCCAGAAAGCCGAGCACAGCATTGGAGGCTCTTGCTGTCATAAGGGATTCATTCACACACTTGGCGCAGGCTTGCCAGAGCGTACAGTTTTCTTCTCTCGCTACGCTTCGAAGCTGTTCGATAGTTCTGCCACCGATGCCGCGTGTCGGAACATTGATCACGCGTTCCATGGCGGTATCATCGTCTCTGTTTATGACTAGGCGCAGATAGGCCAGCGCATTCTTAATCTCGAGTCGTTCATAGAAGCGGTGGCCGCCGTATATGCGATAGGGCATGCCCATACGCAGGAGAGCGTCTTCTAGTTCGCGCGATTGCGCGTTGGAACGATAGAGGATTGCCGCATCGGAGCGGCGATTGCCATTGTTAAACCAGTCCTGCACACGATCCACGATGAAGCGTGCCTCATCCTGCTCGTTGAATGCTTCGTACACGCTGATCTGCTCGCCATCTCCACCCTCGGTCCAGAGATTCTTGCCGAGACGGCTTTGGTTATTTGAGATTAGTTGATTAGCTGCCTTGAGTATTGTGGAGGTAGAGCGGTAGTTTTGTTCCAGTCTCACGGTGTCCGCATCGGCGAAATCTACATTGAACTGTTGAATATTTTCAATCTTCGCGCCACGCCAACCGTAGATTGATTGGTCGTCATCTCCAACTACCATGAGTTGGTTCTGGGTGCCGGCGAGCACGCGTAGCCAGGCATATTGGATAGAGTTAGTGTCTTGAAACTCATCAACCAGAATATGCTTAAAGCGTCTTTGGTAATGTTCCAGTACTTGAGGGTTTTTTAGCCACAGCTCGTGAGCTCGGAGTAAGATCTCCCCAAAATCGATCATGCCGCCACGATCGCATGCTTCTTCGTAGGCCTTATAAACCTCAAGCATGGTCTTCGTGTAGTCGTCTTCAAAATGATCGATATTGCCTGCGCGTAGACCCTCATCCTTCTGTGAGTTGATATACCACTGGCATTGTTTTGCTGGCCACTTGTCTTCATCGATCTTCAATGAGCGGTTGATTCGTTTGATCAAACGCAGCTGATCGTCGCCATCGAGGATTTGAAAATCTTGGACTAGGCCTGCTTCCTGCCAATGGTTACGCAGTAATCGATGCGCAAGGCCATGGAAAGTGCCCACCCACATGCCTGCGAAGGAATTCTCCATTAGAGCTTCAATGCGGCCGCGCATTTCCCGAGCAGCTTTATTGGTGAAGGTCACAGCGAGTATTGAGTAGGGCGAAGCCTGTTCGGCTTCCAGTAGCCAAGCAATTCTATGGACGAGCACGCGTGTCTTGCCGCTGCCGGCACCGGCAAGCACCAGCAGATGCTGCGACGGATTCGCTACAGCGTTTCTTTGCTCATCATTGAGAGAGTCTAATATGTGGGATACATCCATGGCGCGTTATTCTAGCAAAATGTCGCTGAGATTCTCCGCTTTATCTGAGTAATATCGTCATCTAATTGCTTTGCGCCTGACTTAGAGAAAAGTTGCGAAGTTTGATAGACTACGGCGCCTGCGTCCGGCTTAGAGCTGTCCTGTCTTCTTTGATTGATAGCCTGTATCGAGCAAGCCGAACGCACCAGAATTTAAGAGCCTGCCCGAATAGGGTAGCTTGAGCTAACTAGGAGAAAGATATGTCTGTCAGATCGGACAACGTGCCATTCAATTGGCAAGATCCATTTGGTATGGAAGAGCAGTTATCGGAAGAAGAGCGTCTGGTTCGAGACACCGCGAAGCAATATTCACAAGAGAAATTGCTGCCCCGTGTCCGAGAAGCCTACCAAAACGAGCACACAGACCCGGAGATATTCCGTGAAATGGGCGCGTTGGGCTTGCTCGGCTCAACTATTGAAGGCTATGGCTGTGCCGGTGTGAACTATGTCTGTTATGGGCTGATGGCACGGGAGGTTGAGGCAGTGGATTCTGGCTATCGATCGATGATGAGCGTGCAATCTAGCCTAGTTATGCACCCGATCAACACTTTTGGCAGTGAAGAACAGAAGCAGAAGTACCTGCCAAAGTTAGCGAGCGGCGAATATATCGGCTGTTTCGGTCTAACCGAACCAGATCACGGTTCCGACCCTGGCAGTATGATCACCAGAGCGAAGTCAGTCGCTGGCGGGTACTCCCTGACCGGTGCGAAGAACTGGATTAGTAACTCGCCGATTGCCGATGTCTTCATCGTCTGGGCGAAGGATGACACTGGAACCATCTGTGGATACATCCTCGACAAAGGCATGAAGGGTCTAAGTGCACCGAAGATTGAAGGGAAGCTTGCTCTGCGGGCATCAATCACTGGTGAAATCGTGATGGATGAAGTATTCGTCCCCGAAGAGAATAAGCTACCCCATGCGAAAGGTTTAGCAGGCCCATTTAGCTGTCTGAATTCTGCTCGACTCGGCATTGCCTGGGGAGCCCTAGGTGCTGCAGAAACCTGTTGGCATACTGCGCTGCAATACACGATGGATAGAAAACAATTCGGGCGACCGTTGGCAGCGAATCAGTTGATACAGAAGAAGCTAGCTATCATGCAAACAGACATCTCCTTAGGTCTACAGGGTTGTTTGCAAGCTTGCCGCTTACGCGATGAGGGCAAGCTGGCGCCACCACTCATTTCTCTGTTGAAGCGCAATTCTTGTCTGAAGGCATTGGATGCTGCGCGAGAAGCACGGGACATGCTTGGGGGTAATGGCATCTCTGATGATTTTCCGGTGATGCGTCATTGTCAGAATCTGGAAGTAGTGAATACCTATGAGGGAACTCAGGATATCCACGCGTTAATACTAGGTAGATCACAAACTGGCATACAGGCTTTCGTATAAGCCTAGCAAGTTGCGACGGACTAACTTCAAGCCATAAGATGAAGTTAGTCCGTCAAATAGTGCTAGATGAAGCTAAGTAAAACACCGACAAAAATCACTGCGCCCACCCAATTATTATTCAGAAATGATTCGAAGCAGGGCCCTGGCAATCGATCTTTGATGAGATATTGCTGGTAGGCAAGCAGCCCGCTCGCTATTACCAGAGAAAGATAGTAGAACGTACCCAGCTCGAACTGCCTACCTGCGAGAACCATCGCTAGAATAAACATCACCTGCAGACCGCCGATAATAACCTTGTCGGCATCGCCGAATAATATTGCGGTAGACTTGACCCCTATTTCGATATCAAATTCTCTATCTACCATTGCATACTGAGTATCGTAAGCTACAGTCCATAGACAGTTTGCTACGAATAATAGATAAGCAGACTGGGGAACATCACCGGTTGCCGCAGAGAAGGCCATTAGTATTCCCCACGAGAAAGCGACCCCCAAAACCAATTGAGGTAAGTTCGTGAATCGTTTCATGAAGGGATAGACCGCTACCAATGCGACGGCTGCAAAGGAAAGGATTATAGTTCTTTGGTTTGTCATCAGTACGAGAGCGAAACTTATTAGCGACAGTACTGCGAAACAAAGGAACGCGTCTTTTCTTGTAAGCGACCCCGCAGCAAGAGGCCGTCGTTCAGTTCTAGCAACTTTTCCATCGATCTTGTGATCAGCAAAATCGTTTACGCAGCAGCCAGCCGAGCGCATGAGGGCAGTTCCTGCCACAAAGATAAACAGCAATGAAAATCTAGGAAACCCTTGTTCAGCGATCCATAGTGCGGATATCGTTGGCCAAAGCAGCAAATAGATGCCGATGGGCTTATTGGCACGGGTTAGCTCCGCTAATGCCGGCAGCTTGGCATAGAATTCCGGAAATCGAGACCGAAACTGTGAAGCTATTCTGACGCGAATTTCTGTTAAGCGTTCCATGGGGAGTTAATACTTTGCTACAGCGTATGAAGGGGCTAGCATAAAAGACTTTAGGGTGAGAGTAAAAATTAGTTTGAAGTGTGAACTAGAAGTGTTCGTTCTGTAAGCAAACGACTGTTCACAGATTAGACATTGGCGTAATGGACGTTATCTCCCAACCAGCGCTGAATTAACGGATCAATAATGTCAGGGTACTTTTCAAGAACCAACTCTGATGCATCTTTCACCTGCTCGAGAAGGTCGGCATCGCGGCTTATATCAGCAACCTTAAAACTCATTAATCCAGTCTGTTGGGTGCCCAAAACCTGCCCGGGTCCGCGCAGTTCGAGGTCCTTCTCAGCGATGTAGAACCCATCAGTGCTCTCGCGCATTACCGAAAGGCGTTGTTTGCCAGCCTTAGACAGGGGTGTCTGATACAAGAGAATACAATGACTGTGGGCTGACCCCCTGCCGACACGACCGCGCAGCTGATGCAGTTGTGCAAGGCCAAGACGCTCTGGGTTCTCTATTACCATCAGGCTGGCATTGGGCACATCGACCCCAACCTCGATAACGGTCGTTGCAACTAATAATTGCAGATCCCCTTCCTTGAAGCGCTGCATTATCTCTACTTTTTCTTGTGATTTCATGCGGCCATGAATAAGCCCAACCTTTATATCGGGTAGTTGCGTGGTGAGTTGTTCGGCAGTCACCTCCGCAGCTTGGCATTGCAGCGCCTCACTTTCTTCGATCAATGTGCAGACCCAATAGGCTTGGCTATTTCCTTTACAGGCTTGTTCGATGCGTTGCATAACCTGATCCCGGCGATCATTTGAGATGATGACGGTGTTCACAGGGATTCGTCCGGGAGGCAGTTCATCGATAACCGAGTTGTCCAGGTCGGCATAGGCGCTCATAGCGAGCGTTCTAGGAATTGGTGTCGCTGTCATGACTAGTTGGTGGGGATTCAATGCGTGTTGGTTTGCCTTCTCACGCAAAGCGAGTCGTTGATGTACTCCGAAGCGGTGCTGCTCATCTATTATAATAAGTCCGAGTTTGGCGTAGATAACTTCGTCTTGAAAAAGCGCGTGGGTTCCCACTAATAGTTGGCAATCTCCGTTAGCTACGGATTCGAGTTGTGTAATGCGTGCTTTTCCTTTTGTCTTTCCACTTAACCAACCGACATTAAGACCCAATGGCTCGAACCACTGACAGAAATTCGCAAAGTGTTGTTCGGCTAATAATTCGGTAGGGGCCATTATCGCTACCTGAAAACCCTCAGCGATTGCATGTAATGCCGATAGCGCAGCAACTACAGTCTTGCCCGACCCAACGTCTCCCTGTAGCAGTCTTAGCATTGGGCAGGCGCGTGCCAAATCGTCAGCGATCTCTTTGTAGGAACGTGATTGACCGTTAGTTAAAGTGAAAGGGAGTGCCTGTACAAATTGTTGGGCGAGCTTAGGAGTGTTATCAAACTTTGGTGCGGGTTGCTGCTGTGCATCGGATTTGAAACGGCGCATGCACAGGCGATGGGCAAGCAACTCTTCAAAGGATAGGCGATGTTGTCCAGGGTTTTTGCCTTCACTTAACCAGCTTAGCGGTGTCTCTAGTGGAGGCTGATGAATCAGTTTTATGGCCTCGATAAGAGAGTGCAAATGATATTGTTCTATCAATTCATCTGGCAATAATTCTTGAAGCGCGGAACCAACAACAGAATCATCTTCGGTATTAGTAGGCAAGAAGGTGAGGGCTTGATTTGCGATGCTGCGTAGTCGTGCCTGCCCAAGACCTTCGGTGGTTGGGTAGACAGAGGTTAGACAGTCTTCGACGACTATGTCCTCATTTCCGTTAACGACTCGATACTCGGGATGGAATAGTTCGAACCCAGATCTACCGCGCCGTACCTCACCGTAGCAGCGAACTTGGCTGCCGACTGCGAGTGAGCTTTTCTGTGCATTGCTAAAGTGAAAGAAGCGTAGTGTGATGAATCCGGTATTGTCTTTGACTGTGCAGCGCAGGCTGCGGCGGCGACCGAACTGTATGTCGGTGCTTAATACTTCGCCTTGTATCTGTACTGCGTCGCCGGCACTTATAGATCCAATAGCTGCGATTCGAGACCTGTCCTCGTAGCGGAACGGCAGATGGAAGAGCAAGTCCTGCAGGTTATGGATGCCAATAGAGTTTAGTTTCTTCTCGAGCGCAGCACCGACACCTTTCAATCGAGTGACGGGAATCTTGTCTAATTGTTGGCTGGCAGCATTCACAGTGCGTAGTGTCCGATTTAGCAGAGACTAACAAAGTATATGTGTTTTTATACAGTAGTGCTACGAACGCGCCGAGGCATGGCGGCCTCGGCGGTCAGAGAAGCTCTATTATGAGGCACTACAGTGCCAGAACGGCGTCTATCTCTACGGAAGATCCCTTCGGAAGGGCGCTGACTTGTATCGTAGCGCGAGCGGGATAGGGCTCTGAGAAATACCCAGCCATGATTTCATTTACCACAGCGAAGTCGCCGAGATCGGTGACATAGATGGTTAGTTTGACGGCGTTGCTTAAATTGCCGCCGGCAGCCTCTGCGACCGCGATCAGATTCCTAAAAACCTGATGGGTCTGCGCAGCAACGTCTTCGGAGACAATCTCCATGGTTTGCGGATCTAGGGGAATCTGTCCTGATAGGAAAGCCAGAGAACCGGTCTTAATCGCCTGCGAGTAAGGGCCAATTGCTGCGGGGGCTTTATCGGAATGAACTTGTTCTAATGTCGTCATGATGGTTGTCCGTTTTATGTTTAGTGACTGCCGACGATATTCTTGATCGTCTTGCGTACCTTGCGACTCTTAACTCGAGTTACTTTTGCTACTGGCTTGATGAGTCGAACGCGTTTCATGACTCGCGCTAAATGAACTCGATTATGAACGTTGAGTGAGAGATTCACGATACTGAAGCGAGCATCTCTCTCGACGGTGGAAATTTTCTCGATGTTGGCTTCAGTTCCCGTGATAGTAGTTGCGAGAGTTGCGATAATGCCGCGTTCATTTTCTAACTCAACACGCAGCTCAACCGAGAACTCGCCTTGGACGTCAGGATCCCAGCGAACGGAAACGCATTTCTCTGGGTTGTCGCGAATGTCGGCGATGTTATTACAATCATCCGTGTGAATTACCATGCCGCGGCCTGAACTGATATGACCAACGATCGGATCACCGGGTATCGGATGACAGCACTTGGCATAATTCATCACCATGCCTTCGGAGCCACGAATGTCGAGCGAGCCTTGCTTGTCTGATTCTTTCTGTGCGTCGTCGGCGGAAATATTACTCTGGGTAGTTAGTCGCTGCGCAACCATGTAGGACATGCGATTGCCTAAGCCGATTTCTTCTAACAATTGATCCATGGACTTAAGTTTGGTTTGTTGCAAGATGGCATCGATACTTTCCTGCGAGATGCTATCCAATTGATCACCGAAACCTGCTAATGCCTTATTGAGTAGACGCCGTCCGAGTGCGACTGACTCGGAGTGTTTCTGATTCTTGAGGTAATGACGAATATTGCTTCGCGCTTTGCCAGTAATAACAAAACTTAACCAGGCTGGGTTGGGCTGTGTACCAGGCGCGGTAATGATCTCAACGGTTTGACCGCTCTCCAATGGTTCACTTAACGGAGCGAGACGGCGGCTAATTCGACAGGCGACACAGGAATTACCGACATCGGTATGGATCGCATAGGCGAAATCAACAGCGGTAGAGCCAGCGGGTAACTCGAATATTGTTCCTTTAGGTGTGAAAAGATAAATCTCATCAGGGAACAGGTCGATCTTAACGTTTTCGATAAACTCCAATGAATTGCCGGCATTCTTCTGCATATCCAGCAAACCATTAACCCACTCACGAGCGCGTACGTGTGGATTGCTCGGCAAGTCGTCGCTAGACTTATAGAGCCAGTGAGCGGCGATACCATTGTTTGCCATCGCCTCCATCTCTTCTGTGCGTATCTGAATCTCGATGGGCACGCCGTGCATACCAAATAGAGTAGTGTGAAGAGATTGATAACCGTTTGCTTTCGGAATAGCGATGTAGTCTTTGAAGCGACCCGGCACGGGTTTGTACAAGCTGTGTACTGCTCCTAGCACGCGGTAGCAAGTATCAACACGGTCGACGACGATACGAAACGCGTATACATCCATGATTTCTGAAAAGGACTTGCGCTTGCTACGCATTTTTTCGTAGATGCTATAGAGATGTTTCTCTCGTCCGGCGCAGCGCCCGGGCAGGCCTTCGCGTTCTAAGCAGGCAGCGATTGAAGTCTCAATCTTAGAAAGAATTTCTTTTCTGTTGCCGCGAACACTTTTTACAGCGGCTGAGATTCGGCGCGCGCGCATCGGATAAAGAGCAGAAAAACCCAGCTCTTCAAATTCGACTCTAACGTTATTCATTCCCAAGCGATTGGCGATGGGTGCATAGATATCAAGCGTTTCTCGTGCGATGCGCCGGCGTTTGTCCGGTCCGAGCACATCCAGAGTACGCATATTGTGCAGGCGGTCGGCGATCTTAACTAAAATCACACGCAGATCTTTCGCCATTGCCATGGCCATCTTCTGAAAATTTTCTGCCTGCGCTTCGGCACGACTGCTGAATGTAATTTTGTTGAGTTTGCTTACACCGTCCACGAGATCAGCAACAGAGTTGCCAAACTGCGACTTAATTGCTGTCTTGGTAATGCCGGTGTCTTCAATTACGTCGTGCAGCATGGCGGCCATCAGGCTTTGATGGTCCATGTGCATTTCGCTGAGAATGCCGGCTACTGCGAGGGGATGCGTGACATAGGGGTCGCCACTGCGACGGAACTGGCCTTCATGGGCTTGTTCCGCGTAGTAATAGGCACGACGTACGTTGTTGACCTGCTCCTTACCGAGATAACTGGTAAGGCCTGAGGCGAGGGAGTCGATCGTGTCTACCGCTGGGACCTGCAAGACTCGACTCCTTCGTTAGTAGGCGTAGTGATTAAGCTTCCGCAACGGGGGGTTCTTTCTCTTCCACTTTGGCGGGTTCTTCGCTGACTTCTTCAGTTGCAGCAGCTTCGATAGTCTCTGGAGCCTCGGCAGCAGCCTCTGTCTCTTCGGCAGCCACTTCATCAGCCAGCTCTTCTAGCTCTACGCTAGGTGGTTTGGCTATCAGGATGCTGGCATCGATCAGGCCTTCTGCGATTTCTCGTAGTGCTAGTACGGTAGGCTTGTCATTATCGACGGAAACCAACGGGTCTTTGCCGCCAGTCTGAATTTGACGCGAGCGTTTGCTGGATACCATGACCAGTTCAAAGCGGTTATCAACGTTTTCCAAACAATCTTCTACAGTGATTCTAGCCATACCAAACCCTTAATGATCTACATGTTTACTGGTGCCGGAGTGCCGGATATAAGCTGAATCAGGCAAGGCCACCGCAGCTCCTAGGAGCATATTTAACGAGGACCGGGGATTTTACTGAATTCTGGCGCAGAATGCATACAATTCTTGCAAGCGGACCCCTACTGGGTGTTTAGATACCTAGCGCTACCTGCGCAGAGCGAGGCTGGCGAAGAGGGCTGCTTGGTTCGTTTCCTGATATTTTATCGTCAATCGGTAGGATCTGATGATGGAGGAAAGGTCTTCTAGTGCCGTATCGAAGTCGTCGTTAATGACGACAAAATCGGCCTCAGCGACGTGGGAAATCTCCGCTACTGCCTCATTCATGCGTTTATCGATAGTCTCGGGATCATCCTGTGCTCGATTTTGAAGGCGAGTCTTTAGGGTTTCCAGGGACGGGGGTAAGATAAAAATGGAACAGGCATTTGGGTCGAGATTACGAATTTGCACTGCGCCTTGCCAATCGATCTCGAGAATCACGTCGCAGCCGGCTTCAAGCTGCTCATTTACCCACAGCTGCGAGGTGCCATAGTGGTTGCCGTAGACGTGGGCGCTCTCAAAAAAGTTGCCTTCTCCTAACATCTCCATAAAAGCCGCTTCATCGACAAAATGGTAGTTCACGCCGTCGACTTCACCAGGGCGCTTGGCCCGAGTGGTGTGAGACACGGATACACGCAGCTGTTGCTCGCGCTCGATCAACGCCTTCACTAGGCTGGTTTTGCCTGCACCGGAAGGTGCCGTCACGATGAATAGTGTACCTTTAGACATGCAGCTTGATCTCCGAAACTAATCCTAATCCTATCATTATTATTCAATACTACTCTTTATTCGATATTCTGAATTTGTTCACGCATCTGTTCGATCAATACCTTCAATTCCACAGCGCTGAGGGTGGTATCGACGACGATAGATTTTGAGGAAAGCGTATTGGCCTCGCGATTTAGCTCCTGCATCAGGAAATCTAGGCGCCGGCCCTTCTGGCCCTTCGCACCCAACACACGTTCTACTTCGTTCAGATGAGAGTCTAGTCTATCTAGCTCTTCCTCCACATCGGCTTTCTGGGCGAGTAGTGATACTTCCTGTTCCAAACGAGTGGGCTCGAGCTCCACCTGCAGCTCCGCCAGTCGATCGAGAATATTCTGTTTTTGTTTCCCTAGGATTTCCGGCATTTTGTTGCGAACGTTGACCACGATCTCGCGGACAGCGTCGATGCGTTGCTTGATAAAGCCTTCTAGCTCCGCACCTTCGCGCTCTCTCGTTGCCACCAGGTCATCTAGCGCTGCGCCGAATAAACTCAGTGCTTGTTTCTCGATAGATGTCTTATCGAAATCCTGTTCTTCTATAACGCCAGGCCAGCGCAGCACTTCCATATTGCTCAGACTCATTGAGGTGCCGGTAATTTGTTCTATCTCGACGTTCGCCTCAACCAGTTGTCGAATTAGCTGTGTATTCAGATGCAAACTAGTAGAAACATTTGATTCTGATTGAAAACGTAGCTGGCATTCCACCTTGCCGCGGGTAAGACGTTTACGTACAGCCTCGCGCACACTATTTTCCAGTGCTCGAAACGACTCCGGTAGACGCACGCTGCTTTCCAGATAGCGATGATTCACAGATCGAATTTCCCAGGTAAGTGAACCCCATTCCTGTTCTAGTTGCTGTCTTGAGAAGGCAGTCATACTTGATGTCATAGTCTAATATCCGAATATTAAGGCGAAACCTATCCCCAATATTTTAACCTAATCCCGTTGTAATCACAGTCTACTTTGTTGGGGTATCCTGCTTGGATTCTCTGCCCAGCCTGTGATCACATTTTTGGCTGGACTCGCGCGTGACTTGTGGCTCGCTATAACAATCAATATCTAGGATAATTTGGCCGCAGCAAGTTATGTGCTTGCAGACATCTACCCACAGGAAAATTATGACTGAACTTATACGACCAAGCCAACGAAGCGCCGACCAATTGCGCAATATCTCCATCAGCAGAAATTACACGAAACATGCGGAAGGCTCTGTATTGGTCGAATTCGGTGATACCAAGGTGCTATGTAATGCCAGCGTAGAGAAGTCGGTTCCACGTTTCTTGAAGGGTTCCGGCAAGGGCTGGATTACAGCTGAATACGGCATGCTGCCTCGTTCGACAAATACCCGCATGGACCGAGAGGCTGCAAGAGGCAAGCAATCTGGCCGTAGCCTAGAGATTCAACGTCTAATTGGCCGTTCCCTGCGCGCGGCTATAGATTTGACCCAACTGGGTGAGCACACGATCAAGATCGACTGCGACGTTATTCAGGCCGATGGTGGAACGAGAACCGCATCGATAACTGGCGGTTGTGTAGCAATGATGGATGCTATCAATCATATGATCGCGAATAAGATGGTGAGCGGAAATCCAGCGAAGCAGTTAATCGCGTCTGTCTCTGTAGGTATATTTAATGGCCATGCCGTTCTCGATCTCGACTATGACGAAGACTCGAATGCCGAGACTGACATGAATGTTGTGATGACCGAATCAGGCGGATTCATCGAAGTACAGGGCACAGGCGAAGACGGTGATTTTAGCCACGATCAATTATTAGAAATGCTTGCGCTCGGAAATAGCGGTATTCAAGAACTAATAGCGAAGCAGAAGCAGGCGCTTGCTTAAAGTAGCTGAAAATCTGTTTTATAGTAAATTGAAAATACGATCCGGGGACACGAGGTATTGATGCAAGAATTTCAAAAAAACTTTCTAAACTTCGTCATTGAGAATGAGATTCTACGATTCGGAGAATTTACTCTGAAGTCTGGGCGAGTAAGTCCCTATTTTTTTAATGCAGGGCTTTTCAATACCGGTGAAAAATTGTCTTTTCTAGCTGGTTGTTACGCCGATGCGATAGTCGATGCCCGGATCGAATATGATGTTCTATTCGGGCCGGCCTACAAAGGTATTCCGTTGGCTACAGCGACATCGATGGCGCTCGCGAGTAAGCATCAAGTGAACAAGCCCTATTGTTTCAATCGCAAGGAAGCGAAGTCGCATGGAGAGGGTGGTTCTATAGTTGGTGCCGAATTAAGCGGAGATGTGCTAATCGTCGATGATGTGATTACGGCAGGCACTGCTGTAAGAGAAGCGGCAGAGATTATCAGTAGCAATGGTGCCCATCTAAATGGCATTGCCGTCGCTATGGATCGGCAAGAGAAAGGGACCGGCAGTCTGTCGGCAATTCAGGAGATAGAACAGAAGTACCAGATAAAGGTTGTTAGCATAATTAGCTTACAAAACATCGTAGACTATCTTATGGCTTCCGAAAACGTACAACTGCAGCCCTATCTCGATGCGGTTGTTGCCTATCGAGAAGAGTACGGAATATCTTCCTAACGAAGCAGAGAAGCGGTTAACTAGCCGCTTAGTTCTCTGGTGTTGCCGAATACGGCTCTAACAAATTCTTGCTTAAGTATTCCCACTGAGTGTCCCAGTTATCCAAAGGGGAGACTTTGAATTCGCTACGCACAAACTGCGCTAATCTACCTTCACATGAGGCAAGCAGTAGGTTCGCGAGAACAGCTGGCGAAATAGTAGTCTTCAGGTTCTCCCTAATTTGGGCCTCTCGCAATACTTGCTTAAGTTGAGCCTCTAAGCGACTAAAGAATTGAGCAATGCGTTCGCGCAGTCTTTCAGTTTCCCCTGCGAGTGCGTCTCCAGTAAGTAGACGTGTCATTCCCGGATTCTTGTCACAGAATGTGAGTATTAGCAGCAAGATGTTTTGGCAGCGAATTTCTGCGCTTTCTTCTTCATTGATTATTCTGGTGATTCTCGCGAACAGAGTGTCCTCGATGAACTTGATGAGCCCTTCGAACATTCTCGCTTTGCTGGGAAAGTGCCTGTACAGGGCGGCTTCAGAGACACCGACCTCTCTAGCAAGGGCGGCAGTCGTGATGCGCTCGCCCGGCGCAGCTTCCAGCATACGTGCTAGTGCTTGCAGGATCTGATCTTTTCGAGAAACTTTGTTGGTTTTGTCCATGTCTTCTTAATGGCCTGACTAGTTTTTATCCAATCCGCTCTTGGATATTAATGTACCGACCCCTTCGTCTGTAAAAATCTCTAGGAGTACCGCATGCTCTACTCTTCCGTCGACGATCGTGGCACTAGTAACGCCCTTCTTAACAGCGTTCAGCGCGCACTCGACTTTGGGCAGCATCCCTCCCTGTATTGTTTTATCGGCAATTAGCGCATCAACTTGCTTAATGCTGAGACCGGTAAGCACATTTCCGTTTTTATCTTGAACGCCAGCGATGTTAGTTAGCAGGATTAGCTTCTCGGCACCAAGGACGCTAGCGATCTCGCCGGCTACGGAATCGGCGTTGATATTGTAGCTAGCACCATCACTGTCAGTACCGATAGGTGCGATCACAGGAATAAAATCGCTATTTATCATCACATCGAGAATCTCGGTATTTATGCTGACAACCTCGCCAACCTGACCAATGTCTATGTCCACATCGGCAGGCTTCGAGTCCTTGCGCTTGATTTTCAACTGTTTTGCTCGAATTAGATTGCCGTCTTTGCCGCTGATACCGACCGCCTTGCCCTGATTCTGATTCAGCAACGAGACAATCTCTTTGTTAACTAGGCCGCCTAATACCATCTCAACCACGTCCATAGTCTGGCTATCGGTAACACGGAGTCCATCGATGAAGCTAGATTCGATATTCAGTCTCTCTAGGAGGCTCCCTATCTGAGGGCCGCCGCCGTGCACGACAATCGGATTGATGCCAACCAGTTTCATCAATACCACATCTCGCGCGAAGCTCTGCTTCAGCGCTTCGTCGACCATCGCGTTTCCGCCGTACTTCACTACCACCGTGCGATCTGTAAATTTCTGTATATAGGGCAGCGACTCGGTCAGAACCTTGGCGATGTTTTTTGCGTTACTTAGTGATAGTGACATGTCTTTTCATTCCGTGAGCTCGAAGGCGGTATCGCATTCTTCACTCAAGCTTCTATGGTTAGTTCTTTATAGCGTCCTAAAACTCTATTTCTAAATTCTTATCTGCGCTAAGAATTAGAGTTCTAAACTGTTTTTGGATCTCATTCATTCTTTCGTGGGTGTCTGCTTCGAATCTAAGTAGCAGGGCAGGGCTGGTATTTGAGGCGCGCACTAGACCCCAGCCATCGGCATACTCGACACGAAGACCGTCGAGAGTTATCAGCTTCGCGGCTGGAAAATTGGCTAACTCAAGCAAGTGATCCATGAGTAAGAACTTACGCTCTTCTGGAACCTCGATCTTAATTTCAGGTGTACTAAAACCTGCGAAGAACGGCTCGAAAATTTCGTCACTCGATGCTGCAGACTCGCTGATTATTTTTAGCAGTCTGGCAGCGACGTAAAGACCGTCATCGAATCCAAACCAATCATCTTTAATGAAGATGTGCGCGGCAAACTCTCCCCCAAGAATGGCATCGGTTTCCTGCATCTTTTGCTTCATGAAGGAGTGGCCGCTACGGTGCATTACTGGAGAACCACCATATTGTTTAATCAGGGCGCCTAGTTTACTGCTGCACTTAACATCAAAGACAACAGCTTTACCTGGGTAGTTTGGCAGAATAGATTGTACGAGCAGCATCAACATGCGATCGGCATCTACGAATTTTCCGCGATTTGTTATGAGTCCTACGCGGTCGCCATCACCATCCAGTGCGATGCCGATATCTGCATTCTTCTCCAGAACGGTGGAGGCGAGTATGGTCAAATTTGCAGGCACGGTGGGGTCGGGATGATGGTTTGGAAAATTGCCATCGATCTCGCAAAAAATAGGATGCACTTCGCAGCCTAGCTCTTGAAACAGTAACGGGGCGATCTTTCCGGGAACGGCATTGCCGCAGTCGATTACGATCTTGAGTGGTTTATTCAGTTGAATACGACCGCAGATATCCGCTATGTAACTACGATCGATATCGAGCTCTGTGAACTCGCCACTACCCGTTCTTAACTGATCGTTTTCAATTCGTATTCGAATTTTTTGAATTTGATTTTCGGCTAGGCTAGTTTGATTGAAGACAACCTTCAAGCCGTTATAGTTAGCAGGATTATGGCTGGCTGTTAACATTACGCCGGAAGTGTAAGTTGTCGTATAGGTTGCGAAGTAAAGAATTGGCGTTGGCACTAGGCCGATACTCACGACATTACATCCGCTGCTTTGAATGCCTTCTATCAATGCAATAGACAAGGCGGGGCTTGACAGCCTACCGTCATACCCAACTAATAAAGATGGAATGTTTTGGTCGAGGGCTTCACTGCCTATCGCTTGACCGATGCGTTTTACATTTTGTGTAGTGAGTTGTTGTTCAGCGATTCCGCGAATGTCATAGGCTCTGAAAATGGAGGCCGGGATAGATTCGTGGTTAGCTTGTGTTGCGGCTTGCGTCATAATCATTGCCGATAGATTTGTAAAGTAGTAGTAATGGCTATGGTTCGTTCAGAGCTGTAGCGATAAGTTGCAGCATGTTTCTTGCAACTACATTCTTGTTGCCTTCTTGTAGTTCGGTTTCGCTCGTTTCGGTTATAGCTGTGACGACGATGGAATCACTATTAAAGGTTTCGGTAGCATTGTTGGCAAACAACATATCGAGACCCTTACGCTCCAATTTTTCTTTACCATTGCTGACGATGTTATTTGTTTCAGCAGCGAAGCCAACGACAAAGGGTTTCGTTTCGAGCTGGGCGACTTCACTAATAATATCTGGGTTTTTTATTAGTGTGAGCTGCATCTGTTCGGCAGACTTCTTAATCTTTTGTGCTTCGGTCTTCGCAGGTCGATAGTCGGCCACGGCGGCAACACCAATAAACACATCACAATCAGCCATGGCTTCGTGAGTTGCTTCAAGCATCTGCTCTGCGCTGATCACATCGACACGATTAACGCTCTCAGGAGTGGCCAGGTTAACTGGGCCGCTGATAAGAGTTACTTTCGCTCCTGCTGCTACTGCTTCTGCAGCCAGCGCATAGGCCATCTTGCCGGAGCTATGATTGCTTATGAATCTCACCGGATCGATTGCTTCTCGCGTGGGCCCTCCAGTGATAACAAAATTTTTCCCAGCGAGGTCGCCGGTTTCAAACAAGCTGGCACTCAACTCTAATAATTGTGCAGGCTCTAACATACGTCCTGGTCCTACATCACCGCAGGCCTGTTCACCTTCTGCTGGGCCAAAAATGTGATATCCGCGATCAACGAGCACATTCAGATTAGTCGTCGTGCTGTTATCTGCCCACATCGCCTGGTTCATCGCCGGTGCGATAGCAATCTTCGCTGATGTGGCAAGCACCATTGTGGAAAGGATGTCATTTGCCTGACCTTGGCTGATTCGGGCAATGAAATCAGCTGTAGCAGGGGCGATCAATACTAAGTCTGCCCATCGAGCGAGTTCAATATGGCCCATGGCAGCTTCAGCATCGCTATCGAGTAGGTCTAGATGGACTCGCTGGCCCGATAGCGCCTGCATAGTGAGCGGCGTAATGAACTCCGTCGCAGCTTGTGTCATGCCTACTCTGACTTCGGCACCGGCCTTGATGAGCAGGCGCGTAAGTTCGGCACATTTGTACGCGGCGATGCCGCCGGTAATGCCGAGTAAGATGCGTTTGTTAGTAAGGCTTAACATGGAGACCCAACAACTATAGGTGGTTCAAGGGTTAGCTAGACTAGCAGCTAGCATTGCGTTAATCAATTTGACGGCAAATTAACGGTTCTGACGATTGCCGTCTATTCTTTTATTAATTAGGCGGCAGTGGCTGGCGAGGGAATTGCTAAAGATGGCGGATGCAATTAAGGAATTAGCTTAATGAGCATGGCGGGTTGGCCACAGGGTGAGCGCCCCAGAGAGAAGCTATTGAATAAGGGCGCTGCTAGCCTGTCTGACGCAGAGCTACTGGCCGTAATGCTGCAAACAGGCACCAGGGGCAGGACATCGCTGGATATTGCTAGAGACATGCTCAGCCGCTATGGAGGCCTAGTCGGTCTGTTGGCTGCAGATCGCGCTAGTCTAACTGAGAACCCGGGAATAGGTGCGGCTAAGGCTGCCCGTTTTGTGGCAATGAAGGAATTGTCGCAGCGACATATGCTGGAGGATATCCAGTCGAAGGATATATTGACCAGTTCTCAAGCAACTAGAGACTACTTGCGTGCAAAATTTAGGGACTGTCAAAGCGAGATATTTAGTTGTCTATTCCTTAATAATCAACACCATGTTGTAAAATTGGAGGAACTGTTTCGTGGCACTATCGATGGAGCTGCTGTCTACCCCAGAGAAGTGGTAAAACGCTGCCTGCACCACAATGCGGCGGCGGTAATATTGGCTCACAACCATCCTTCTGGCATTGCGGAGCCGAGTCAGGCGGATATAGCTATAACCAACAAGCTGCGCGTTGCCTTGGATTTGATAGACGTGCGTGTTCTGGATCATCTAGTGATTGGTAACTCGATGGTGGTTTCATTTGCTGAGCGTGGTCTGTTGTAAGGGGGCTGCCATTTGGTGCTAATTAGCTTCGTAGATGATCTGCATTGGCGCCAATGCTTTGCCGAGTCTAGCCTGCACGAGTGGCCCGTAATCCTCATTATCTTGCTATTGGCAGATCGTTCTGGTATAAAACGCAGCTCTTTTTTGTGCCTAGCTCTCTGTTGAGCCTGAGCCCAAGAAATAGCTAAACAAGACAAGCAATTAGTTAACTGAAACGAGGCAGCAAAATGTCCAGGGTCTGTATGGTAACGGGTAAGAAACCGGTTACAGGAAACAACGTTTCCCACGCGAACAACAAAACACGACGTCGATTTTCGCCAAATATCCACTCTCACCGCTTTTGGGTGGAGTCTGAGAAGCGCTTTGTTAAGCTGCGCTTGTCTACAAAGGGCATGCGTATTATCGATAAGAATGGCATAGACGCAGTACTAGCGGATATTCGAAACAATGGCGTTCGCGTATAAACGCGTCAGAGCCAAGCTAGCAATAAATAGGCAACGATTATGAGAGATAAGATTAAGCTGGTTTCAAGTGCCAAGACTGGTCACTACTACACCACTGACAAGAATAAGCGGACTATGCCGGACAAGATGGAAATCAAGAAATTTGATCCAGTTGTTCGTAAGCACGTGGTCTACAAAGAATCTAAAATTAAGTAGAACCATTTTGGGATAGAGTTTCTATTCCCAGAATCGAAAAAGCCGGAGTTTTCAGATGAAAATTCCGGCTTTTTGTTGCCTGCATAATTTCGAATCAGGAATTCATTGCATAGAAATTGAAGAGGCGTGCTTTTAGATTAAGTACTCTTCCTCGACCAACGCTTCTGTGCATCCTCCAAGTTTATTTTCCTTTGCTAAGCCGTTTCGTTAATTTTTCTACGCTGGCGACCAATTTCTTGTCTATAGCAAACTCCTTCTTTAGTTTTCCGACAGTCGTTGAAACGGTGCCATAACGCTTCAGTTTGAACAACTTGGCGATTGACTGCAGAGTAACGGCCGAAAGCTCTTGACACAGATACATGGCAACCCAGCGCGGTACGTTCTTTGAGCCTGGGCCACGGGCGGCCTTATAAATACTTGTCTCAGAAACTTTAAACTCTTTAGCCACTGCGCTGATGATCTGTTTGCAAGAAGGCCTCCACTTAGCATTTGCTCCTCGCGAAACGCCGCGAGCAGAGGTAGCGGATTTCTTTTTCTGTGCAGCCTTTCGAAATTTGTCATCGCCGAGTAGTGAAGACAGGTTTTTCTTCCCATAAAAATGCGCAATTTCGTCGGTGACACCTTGAGCGACCAATTTCTTGTAAGCTAATGGGCGCTTCGCAGCCACAGTGCGTAGTTGTTTAAGGGTTTCATCACGATTGAACCAAATGGGTGGCTTCGCCTTGCGGGTGAAATAGGTATAGCTGGACCAAGGATAGTTACTTAGCTCAGAGGCCTTCACTCGCGTATGTAGATAGCAGGATAGCGGGAGTAGGTATTTCTCGGCTTGAACTAACACGGCTTTGTAACGGCCTCTGAAAAGCGAACCATCGCTGCCCTTCATTTTCTGATACTGCTGTGTGTATAGACCGTCGACCTGTCGCATGAAGCGACTAAGGTTCGCTTCGGGCGTCTTAACCACTAGATGATAGCTGTCTTTAAGTAAGCAGTAGGCATGCACTTCTACATTGAGTCGAGAACAAGTCTCACTTAAACCTTCGAGAAATGCCTCATAGTACTTCGCAGAAGGAAACACACGCTGTTTATCGAGACCACGATTGGATACGTGATAAACAGCATCGGGATATTCAATTCTCAGTGGTCTGGCCATTTTTTTGTTCTCTTTATTATCAAGGATAGAATTAGAGCTGACCCTCTCTGGGGCAGGCGTATAATTAGCGCAATTGCCCTAGCGCGTCAACAGTGTTGAGCTTGATAGATTAGAAATTCGTTCAAATGGGAAAATGCAGTGATAGACAGAGGAATGTGTCACTGTAAAAGCAATGTTTTTTACTAATTGTTCCACCAGAAAAAGCGCTTCATGACCCCTTGAATAGCTGAGTGTTTCAGTATGGATTAGAAGCAAATAGGCAGGCTGTAGAAAGCCAAGTGTATTAGCAGTCGTAACTAAAGGCGAATTGCTTTTACTACTACCCGCTTCGGAGCGGGGAGGCCTTCTATCGTGAGCTGGGGATTATTCGTATCCAGTGCATCTTCGAGAGAGTCAAAAGGCATCCATTCGGTTTTTCTTTGTTCATCAACTGCAGTAGTCGATTCGTCAATAACTGAAATTTGTTCCATCCCGCAACGAGAAAGCCATTGTACTAAAGTGGGAATACTAGGGACGAACCACACATTTCCCATGCGCGCGTATTTTTTCTCAGGCGTTAGGCTGTAACCTGCTTCACCATCGACACAGATAGATTCAATTATTAGTTCGCCTCCGGGTCGCAGACAACTTTTCAATTCTAAAATATGATCGATTGGCGAGCGCCGATGATAGATTACCCCCATCGAAAATACCGTGTCGAAGTAGTTCAGTGATGAAGGCATTTGTTCTAGAGTGAGGGGGAGTACAAATAGTGGAGACTCAGCCGCGAAGTGTTTTAGTAGCCAGAATTGCGCAAGGTAGGCGATGTGCGGATCGATACCGATCACGAATTCGGCGCCTTCTTCTAACATACGAAACCCGTAGTAGCCGTTGCCACTTCCGACATCGAGGACACGGCGCGACTGAAGAGGCGAAATTTCTTTTTTGAGACGGTCCCATTTCAGATCGGATTGCCATTCTGTATCTATATCGATGCCGAAAACCTGAAACGGTCCCTTGCGCCAAGGTATAAATTTCAAGAGCTGCTCTCGCAGTTGAGCAAGAGCCTCCGGATCGCTATCGCTGGGGCAGCCGATTCTAACTTTATTACTAAAGTCTACTGAACTGGGCTGGATCTGGGGCAGTTCAGATAGTAATTTCCGCCATTTAGGAAAATCGCCGTAGCGAATTTTTCCCAGATATTCTTCCGTGGTAAAGGGAAGTAGTGCTTCCAGCGGTGATTCATTAATCAGTTCTTGCAGAGGTTTCAGGTTCATAAGGCTCTACTTGAAGGCAACCATTGAGGCAAAGTTAAAACACTGGAACCAGACATCGACAGATTGGAAACCAATCTTCTGAAGACGGTTTCGGTGGACGTCTAGGGTCTCTGGGAGCAAGACTTTCTCTAATGCCGCTCTTTTCTGACTAATCTCCAATTTGCTGTAGCCCATGTTCTCTTTAAAGCTGTGGTACATCTCAATAAACAATTGATTGAGCTTTTCATCAGGAAAGGTAATTTTTTCTGAAATGATCAATACGCCTCCAGGTTTCATCCCTGCGTATATTTTGCTTAATAAAGATACGCGCTCTGCAAGAGGGATGAACTGAAGAGTAAAATTCAGCACCACAACAGACGCATCTGTTATCTCTGAGTCGCAAAGGTCTTCGCAGCGACATTCAATCTTGCTGGCGAATCGTGGCAAACCATCGAGTTTAGTTTGCAGGCGGTCGATCATGGCGGCTGAATTGTCGATCGCAATTGTAGAGAAGTCTTGGCACTTTACTCGATCCACAGCGGCCAGAGTGGCACCACCTAGGCTACAACCGAGGTCATAGATTCGGCTCTGTTCTTGACAGTACTCCTCTGCTAGCCCGCCAATCATGGCGATAATCGTGCTATAGCCCGGAACCGATCGATTGATCATGTCCTCAAAAACGGAGGCGACTTTTTCGTCAAAAACAAAGTCACCCGGAAGTTTCGTATTTGCGAATATTCGATCTTTGCTCTGGATGGGTTCGGTCATTGCGAGTTACTTAGTGCGTGTCTGTTTGAGAATTGAATTGTATGACTTGGATTAGTTGAGTATGCGTCTTGTCATTCTACGCAGGCCTTGGCGGTAACTCGAATGGTATTCGAGCTACTTTCCATTCCTGCTGTCTATCTCATGCTATCCAGTGCATTATTCGGTTAACTATATCTTATTTTGACTCGTGTATTATCCTGCTATTCATGTCTCATTCAAACGCTAATGCTTCCCCATTTCTTGTAGAGAATTCTGCTTTGTTCGACAAGCTGGCTATTGAGAATGGCGCCTTGGATCTCGCCTGCGGCAAAGGAAGAAACGGATTATTTTTGCTTAGCCATAATGTTCCGGTACTATTTGCAGATAATAATGAAGCCCATCTACAATCCATACCCCATGAGTTTGAGTCAGCAGGGATTGGCGCCAAGAAAAGCGCTTGTTGGTTGATAGATTTTGAGGCTGAAGTGAGTGAGGGCAGAAACCCCCTAGTTGGCAAAAGTTTTGATGCAGTCATAGTGTTTAACTATCTGCACAGACCGCTTTTCCCTTTCATTCGAGAGGCGATTAGGCCAGGTGGGTTAATTGTCTATGAGACATTTACCGTAGAACAGAAGCGTTTTGGCAGGCCGAGTAATCCAGATTTTCTCCTGCAACCCGGCGAGTTGTGTGAGGCGTTTGCAGGATGGGAGCTTATCAAAAGCTTTGAGGGTGTGGTCTCTAGTCCAGACAGGGCGATAGCAAGATTAATAGCCAGAAAGCAGGCTAAACAGTGAGTTTAAGAAATCTAATGAGCAAGGCAAAAATACTACCCCTAAATTTTGGTGGCAGAAGTAAGGTTCTGAAGCGGCCTTATGAGTGCGAGATTTTGCGCAGCAAGCGAAAGACTCTAGCTTTGTACGTTAAGCAGCAGAAAGTAGTCGTTCGCTGCCCCCTCCGAGCATCTAGACTGGAGGTCGAGGAGTTCATTAGCTCTAACCACGACTGGATTGAGGGTAGGCTATTCGAAGAATCTTTGCGTGAGAAGCAGGCATTGAGAATTGAGAAAGGCGCTACGATTTTCTATCGGGCCCGAGAACTGACAATAGTCTTCAAGGAAGGGCGCAAGCAGCGAGTAATGGTAGTTGGTGATGAATTTATTATTCAAGGTCATAAGCTGACCTCAGCCAAAGCGAAGATACAGGTAGAAGATTTCCTAATCGATAAGGCCAGTGAATATATCTTGCCCAGAGCCCGAGGCTTAGCTCGCCATCTAGGTGTCGAACACAAAATTACTGAAATTAAGCTTAGAAAGACCAAGTCCAAGTGGGGGCATTGCACGTCAACGGGAGTCCTGCAGTACAACTGGCTGATTATGTTGGCGCCTTATAGCATTATCGATTACATGATCACCCATGAGGTTTGCCACCTATTGCACATGGATCATTCGCAGCGATTCTGGAATCGGGTTGAATCAGTTTGCCCCGATTGCGACCACTATATCGATTGGCTAAAAGAGCACGAGCATCGACTCTGGTTCTAGCTTATTACTTAGCTCGAAACCGTAAGTCCCATACTCCGTGACCTAGCCGTTGTCCTCGTTTCTCGAATTTTGTAACGGGCCTTTCTGGCTCCGGCCAGTAGTTTTGTGAACCCAAAAGATTCTCTAAGCGAGGGTTTGCCTCTAGAACTTCCATCATGTGCTCGGCATAGGCCTGCCAGTCTGTTGCGAAATGAAGCTCAGCAGCGGTATTTAATTTCCTCAGCAGTAATTCGATAAATTCTGGTTGCACTAGGCGCCGCTTATTGTGTCGCTTCTTGTGCCAAGGGTCGGGAAAGAATAGTAGTAGCCTGTCGATGCAGTGATCGGGTAATCCAGTCTCCAAGATTTCTCTGGCATCGTGGCAGATTAGTTTGATGTTTGTGAGCTGATTGTCTGCGATGCCATTCAAGAGTTTCCCGACACCTGGCTGATGCACTTCGATTCCCAAGAAGTTCTGATTAGGGCTTTGCTTGGCCATCTCCAGCAGTGAGTCCCCCATCCCGAATCCAATTTCTACTGTTAGTTTCTGCGGCTTCTCAAACAGCGTATTAGGATCTAGAGGTTCCCTGTTGAATTCGACGACGTACTTCGCCCAGTAGTTTTCGATCGCATTGCGTTGTGCATCGGTCAGTCGTCCAGAGCGAATAACATAGCTGCGGATTGGTCTTTTGCTTTCGTCTGGTATTGAATTGGACACAGGAATGTATTGGCTCTCTAATTTGTTGTTTCAGCTGCGAAGTCTAGCTGGGGAACTGCTGCTTTGCGGCAAACCAGACTATGAGTGCCCAAGAGATTAGGAAGCAGATACCGCCTAATGGGGTAATCGCACCAAGCCATCGTATTCCAGTAATGCTTAGCAGATACAGGCTGCCGGAAAATAGCACAATGCCAGCCAGCATTAAGTAGGCACTGATGCGCAGTAGATTCGTTGCCGGAAAATTAATCATCATCAAACCGGTGCCAAACAGGGCGAGTGCATGATACATATGATATTGCACGCCGGTTTGAAAAGTATGCAGTAGTTCTGGGCTTAGTCTATCGCGCAACATGTGTGATGCGAATGCGCCGAGTGACACGGCTAAGAAGCCGTTTACTCCGGCTAGCATGATAATAAGATTGCTCATGGTGATTCGTGCTCAGTGATTTAAGAGGCGACAGGTCAAATTGAAGTCAAAAAAAAGCCGCGAAAACTCGCGGCTTTTTGCTGTTCATTGCCTAAGCTGCCATTTTTGCTTTGATTTTATTCATCGCATTTTTTTCGAGTTGGCGAATTCGCTCAGCAGAAATACCATAGCGATCGGCTAACTCATGCAGCGTAGCTTTGTTATCACTCAACCAACGGCTATTTAAGATGTCTTTACTGCGATCATCTAGTTCAGACATGGCAGAGTGCAGGCTATTATTCGTTACTTCTTCCCATTGCGCATCTTCAACGTTGGTAGCGAGATCAGATGCCTGATCTTCTAAGTAGTAAGCCGGTGCTTTGTAGGCTGCCTCATCGTCACTGTCTGAATCGGCATCGAAGGCGGCGTCATAAGATGCCATTCTTCCTTCCATCTGCCTAACGACTTTGGCATCAACACCAAGATCCTGTGCCATTGCTTCGGCTTCTTCATTATTCAACCAGCCAAGACGCTTTTTAGAGCTGCGTAGATTGAAGAATAATTTGCGCTGCGCTTTGGTGGTGGCGATTTTGACAATACGCCAGTTGCGCAGAATGTATTCATGCATCTCGGCTTTGATCCAATGCACGGCAAAGGAAACTAGACGAACACCTACTTCTGGATTGAATCGCTTAACGGCCTTCATCAGGCCAACGTTACCTTCCTGAATCAAATCAGCCTGGGATAGGCCATAACCGGAATATGTTTTGGACATGTGCACGACGAAGCGCAGGTGGGCAAGAACCAGTTGTCTGGCTGCGTCCACGTTATCTTCGTAGTAGTACTGCTTGGCAAGTTCAAGTTCCTGCTCAGGCGTCAGCATAGCGATGCTATTAACCGACGAGATATAGGCAGTTAAATCCTGACCCGGAGTTGTGGGGTCGAAAACTTGTAAACTGTTAGCTGTGCTCATTTATGTTCACTCTTATTTGGATAATTCGAAATCTACAATAGATTACGAATTGATAGCCCATTTTAGCATTCAAACTATCCTTCCGCCAATAATACCGTTTCTCTAAACGCCCATGATTACGGGACTTCGCGGAGGTTTCGGCGCTAAATTCGTTGGCGCCAAGCCAATATTTTTGAAAAAGCATTGAAACTAAAGCTTAGAACTACTCTATACATTGGTCTGTATTTTAGTATTTCAAGGCAGCGAAGAAGAAATATTGCAGTGCCGGGGCGCTAAGGATTGATAGCACGAATATGACGTAAACTAGCCATGAGTGCTGCTGACCAGCCTATGAGAGCACCGACGATGACGATGAGTAGCGCACTCATGAAGCCGAAGCCACGCAAGCGAAAGTCACTGTCATACAGCTGCATCAATACTTCTAAATTTGAATTAAAAGTAATTAAAACAAAAGCTTGAAGTATCGTGGCCAAGATTCCGCCGCCAAGGCCGTAAAGTAGCCCAGTATATAAAAAAGGCCTTGCCGCATACATATCGCTTCCACCTACTAGCTTTATTACGCGGATCTCAGCTTTACGGTTCTCAATAGCCAATTTAATTGTGTTGCCTACAATAAAAAATAGACCAAGAATCACGATTACCGTAAGTACGCTGCCAATAACGCCGGCTAGATTCGATATCGCCGCTAATCTTTGTAGCCAGAGGCTGTCCACTTGAACCACATCGACTTCGGGCAGTTCGCGTAGTTGCGCAGCAAGATCATCTACAGCTGCAGGCGAGACATTAGCAGGGGTAAGGACAATAGCCCCTGGCAATGGGTTGGCAGTCATTTCTAGGAGCAAGTCTTCTAGGCCGCTAGCTGCGCTGAACTCGTTTAGCGCTTGAGACGCTGAGACATAGTATGCATTCTCTATGTCGCTCCTAGTTAGTAAGTTATCACTTACACCTTGGCCGGCAATCTCTGAGACGTCATCTTGAAGATAAACAGTTACTTGGGCGCTGTCTTGAAAACTGCTAAGAAGGCTGGCCAGATTATTATTTAATCCGAACAACAAGGCAGGGAGTAACAGGGCTACGGCGACTACAAAGAGTGTTATCAGGCTGGATGCTGGTGTTTGCGCAAGTCGTTTTGCACTGGCATTCGCGATGCGTTGATGAAGCCTGAATAAATCTGTGAATGATTCAGTCTGTCCTTTACGCGTATTGCGCTTCGGTCGAGCTTGATCTGAATTCGCTGTACGTCGCTTAGTGGCACTCACAGCACTGGCCTCGGTTTCTGGTCCGCTAGGAGTTTCCCGCCTTCGAGCACTAAGGTTCTGCAGTTCAAGCGCTCTATAAGTGCAGCATCGTGACTCGCCACTAAGAGACACACGCCCACGCTCTGGAATTGCTGGAAGACTTTCATTACTTCTGCAGATAGTTCCGGGTCCAGATTTCCAGTGGGTTCGTCCGCTAGAATAATGCTAGGTCTGTTTACTACGGCTCGAGCAATGCCTACTCGCTGTTGTTCACCGCCGGAGAGAGCTTCGGGAAAGCTCTTTTCTTTCTTTAGTAAACCCACTTTGTCGAGAGCAGCTCTTACGCGTCGAGCGGCATCATTAGGCTGATAGCCACAAATCTCTAGAGGCAGCGCAACGTTGTCATAGACACTGCGATCATGGAGAAGTTGGTGATCCTGGAATACGGTGCCGATTTGGCGGCGGTGCTGGGCAATTTGTGAGGCGGATATTCTCTTTAGATTTACGCCGTTAGCTATTAGCTGTCCTGAACTCGGCGCTTCCATTGCCAAAATAAGTTTAAGCAATGTGCTTTTTCCGGCTCCAGAGTGTCCGGTAATGAAAGCGAATTCCCCCCGACTAAGCTCGAAACTTATATCAGACAGGGCTTCCTGACCATCGGCATAACGTTTGCTGACGCTATCAAACTTGATCATTCCGCTGGCCTGATAAAGAGAAGTTTAGATTAACAAAGTGGGTCATTCAGAAAAAAGCGCATCGACATAATCTTTCGCCTTGAACGGTCTTAGGTCGTCTATCTGTTCACCTACACCAATGAAGCGAATGGGTAAGGATAGCTTTTTGGCAAGCGCGAACACCACGCCACCTTTTGCGGTTCCATCTAGTTTCGTAAGAGCAATGCCGCTTAGGGTTGTAGTCTTATTAAAGCTCTCTGCTTGATTGAGTGCGTTCTGGCCGGTTGTTGCATCGAGTACCAACAAGATCTCGTCTGGCAGACGCTCGTCCTGCTTCTTCAATACTCGAACGATCTTTTCTAGCTCATTCATGAGATTGTCTTTAGTGTGCAAGCGTCCAGCGGTGTCTGCGATCAAAATATCGACATTTTTTGCCTTTGCAGATTGATAGGCGTCGAAAATAACCGAAGCACTATCGGCTCCCGTGGCCTGTGCTACCACGGGAACTGAGTTTCGCTCGCCCCAGACTTGCAACTGTTCCACCGCTGCAGCTCTGAAGGTATCGCCGGCGGCCAACATGACGCTCATTCCCTGCGATTGATAAAGCTTTGCTAGCTTACCAATCGAGGTTGTCTTGCCAACGCCATTCACGCCGACCATCAAGATAACAAAAGGTTTCGATTCCGATTCGATGATGAGCGGCACATCAACCGGCTCAAGAATATCGGTAAGTTCTTGACGGAGGGCGGCCATGAATTGTTCTGGATCGGCTAACTGCTTTCGTCCGAGCTGCTTCTTAAGATTATTGATGATCTGGTCTGTCGCATCGATACCAATATCGGCCGTGAGCAACTGCGTCTCGATATCCTCCAACAGATCTAAGTCGATAGCCTTTTCGCCGAGAACGATTTCGGCAATCCCATCGCTAAGTTTGCTGCGCGTGCGGCTTAGGCCACTCTTTAGGCGAGCAAAAATTCCAGCCGCATCCTGATTGACTGCGCTAGCAGACTCTTTGGACTCGCCTTTTGGGGTTTCGCTGGGCTTTGGGTCTTCAGACTTCTTTTTCTTGCCTAGGCCAAACATGATAGGAACACTCGACTAGATACGACTACTGAGCGGCTATGCTATCACAGCTATGTGCTTCATCTAATACTAGGGAGGCATAGAATTTTCAAGGCTATCCAGAGTGTATTAGGTGCACTGTGAGATGGTAGGCTTACGCATTGGCTTCGCTGTCTACAAACATTAGTGTCAGAAAAGAACGAAAACTATGCCGCAATCTACTAATCAAAAAAATAACAGCGTTCGGATAATCGCGGGTGAGTACAGAAGCAGAAAGCTAGAATTTCCAAGCTTAGAGGGGTTACGGCCTACCGCGGACAGAATCCGCGAGACACTGTTCAATTGGTTGCAGGACAGTATTCAGGGAGAAACATGTCT
Organism: uncultured Gammaproteobacteria bacterium; assembly: GCA_913060495.1. Taxonomy (GTDB): domain Bacteria; phylum Pseudomonadota; class Gammaproteobacteria; order Pseudomonadales; family Pseudohongiellaceae; genus UBA9145. The sequence goes on from CAJXRP010000005.1 coordinate 122,983, forward strand.
CGATTTGTTTGCAGGAAGTGGCGCGCTCGGCTTCGAAGCTCTTTCTAGAGGCGCTAGCCATGTTGATTTTATCGAGCAAAACACAGCAGCGGCAAACTCGATTAGAAGTAACATTGCACGGTTAAACACGAAACATGGCAGCGTGTATTGTTCCGATGCATTCGAATGGTTGGATAAGTATGCGCAGGACTCGGAAAAATATGGATTGGTATTACTGGATCCTCCATTTAAAGGCGAGGCGTTGTCCCAAGCGATTGTAAAGCTCGAGAGCGCAAATTTATTAAGAGAAAATGGTCTTGTTTATATAGAAACAGATAAAAATTCCCTTGATGAGGATTTGCCTAGTAATTGGATAAAAGTAAAAAGCAAGAAGGCCGGTGCAGTTCAATACGGGCTATATAATTTTTTAGGAAGCAATAAGTAATAATGACAACTGGCACTATAGATAACAAGTTCATTCCCTCCTGGTGGTTGCCGGAAGGTCATAGTCAAACCTTGTGGAGGAAATTTACTCCGGCAAAAAAGGTCGCCCATAGACGACAGCGTATTGAGCTTGAAGATAGCGACTATATCGATCTCGACTGGACACTTCTCGATCCTAAAGAATCTAAAGACAAAACGATCGTATTCTTCCTTCATGGTTTATGTGGTTGCTCGAGGTCTTCGTATATTTTGGCCATGCAGTCATTATTAAATGATCAAGGTATTGCTTCCGTTGCTATGAATTTTCGTGGTTGTAGTGGAGAAATGAATAGACTTGCTCGCGCATACCATTCCGGTGTTTCGGAAGACGTCAACGAAGTGTTTGCTAAACTGTCGAGTGAATATCCCCAGCATAATTTTGTGTTTGTTGGTTATTCGTTAGGTGCGAATGTGCTTCTGAAATGGCTGGGCGAAATAGAATCTCACTCTAACATCCGCAAAGCAGTGGCGGTGTCGACCCCCTTCTCATTGGAATATTGTTCGCAGGCAATGCTGCAAGGTGTAAGCCGAGTATACGGTCAATACTTTGTACGTCATCTGGTTAAAGATTTTCAGAACAAGCAGCAGCACCTGCATTCATCTAATCCAGAGCAGGCAGAGCGCATTGCGCAGTTGGGCGATACGCGCGGCATTTCATCTATATGGGAGTTCGATGATCAGATAACCGCGCCCCTCCACGGATTTGAAGGAGCAGAAGACTATTACCGAAGATGCAGCAGCTCTGCCTTTCTTGGTTCAATTGCAGTAGACACATTGCTGATCCAAAGTAAGAATGATCCGATGATTCCTCCTAAAGCGATCCCAGATAGCACTATGCTCTCACCAACGGTGCAGATGCAGTTAACGGAGAAAGGAGGGCATGTTGGTTTTGTTTCCTCAAATCCTGATAATTGGCTAGAACAGAGAATATTGAATTTCATGCAAGCGTGAGTGATGATAGGCGCGAATTGTAGTTTAGAGTCAGGTCCTCAGTGCCGGCCCCAATAAAAATGAGAATGTTATGAAAATTGCTGTCTATCCAGGAACGTTTAATCCAATCACAAACGGCCATACAGATTTGGTGGAACGGGCTTCAGGCCTGTTTGACAGGATTATCGTGGCGGTAGTCGGTCAGAATCAGCAGAAATCCAATGCCTTGCCATTACAGCAGCGGATGGAGCTTACTAATAAAGTTTTGGGGCACCTAGAGAATGTAGAGGTTCGGTCATTCGATAATTTACTCACGCAGTTTGTTAAGGAGTGTGACTCCAAGATTATTCTGCGTGGACTGCGCACCGTTGCCGACTTTGAGTATGAGTTTCAATTAGTTGGCATGAATCGCGTTCTGGAGCCAAGCATTGAAACAGTGTTTCTCGCACCGGCAGAACATCTTTCCTACATCTCATCTACGTTAGTGCGGGAGATTGCAGCCTATGGTGGCGACATCTCCAAGTTTGTTCATCCGGCTGTAGCCGAAGCCATGGCAAATCAACAAATCGCTGCGACTTAGCCTCTATTATTTTTGGCAATGGGAGCAATACACCGTGCTGCGCTGTCCTTGGCGTATCTCTTTTAGGGTGTTGTTACACACATGGCAGGGTTCACCCTTGCGACCATAGACGTGGAGTGACTGGGCAAAATATCCAGGCTCCCCGTCGCTGCCAGTAAAGTCTTTGAGCGTTGTGCCACCTACATCAATTGCCCGCTGTAAAACTTGTTGAATACACTGCAGTAGTTTCTCGTAGCGTGGTTTCGAAATTTTTCCTGCGCTACGTTTCGGATTGATTCCAGCAAGGAAGAGCGATTCGTTCGCATAGATGTTTCCCACACCCACCACAACCTTGCTATCCATGATGAAAGTCTTAACAGCAACGTTCCGAGCCCGACTCTTCTTGAACAAATATTCGCTGTGAAAATTGTCGCTCAACGGCTCGGGACCGAGTGAGGCTAACAGGGGGTGTGATTCGATGGACTCCGTTTCCCATAATATACAGCCGAAACGACGTGGATCTGTGTACCTCAGCACTTTGTTATTCGCGAACACGATATCGACATGGTCGTGCTTCGCCGGCGCTCGATTTGTGTCGACAATCCTGAGGCTACCCGACATACCAAGATGAATAAGCAGGGTTCCTTTCTTGGTTGCAAGCAGCAAATATTTCCCACGCCTAGAAACCGATTCTATGGTTTCCCCCGGCAGATCTTTGCTTAGCGCCGGGGTTATTGGCCAACGCAAAGTCTTACGGCGAAGTATGACTTTGCTAACCTTTTTATCCTCGATGTGTGGCTCGATGCCGCGGCGGGTTGTCTCTACTTCAGGTAATTCCGGCAATTCGCACCTCGAATATATGATTGCTAGCAGCTTGCGCAGACTGCTTTATAATCTTTCCCTTAGTCGAAAGGAAGCAGTCATGAGCACGCAGCAGAAAATGTTATTGGGGATCGATGCAGGGGGAACGTTTACGGATTTCGTCTTAGTGCGCCTTGAGCCAACCGTTAGTGTCAGTGTTCATAAAACCTTGTCTACTCCTGCAGCGCCTGAGCATGCAATTCTGAATGGCATAAAGGCAATGGGCCTAGAACCACATCTTGATGATGGCAGCCTACAGCTGGTCCATGGAAGTACTGTTGCCACCAATGCTGTTCTCGAAGGTAAGCTGGCGCGGACTGTTTTCATTACCAATCATGGTTTTGCAGACATGTTGCAACTCGCGCGACAGACACGACCACAACTGTATGCATTGGAGACGCCGGCAGTACCGCCGCCGGTTCCACCTGAGCTGTGCCTCGAAACAGCTGGCAGGGTCGGTGCAGACGGCACTGTGATCTTGCCTCTTTCACAAATTGAACTTGATGAGTTGTTACAAAAAATCGAATCCCTTGCACCCGATGCCATTGCTATTAATCTGCTCTTCTCGTTTCTGGATGACAGCTTTGAACGCAGAATTGAAGCCGCAATTAAAGCGCAATCTAGCGAGCTTTTCGTAAGTCGCTCCTCTGCGGTGCTGCCCGAATACAAGGAATACGAGCGTGGCATCGCTACCTGGCTAAATGCAGCATTAGGTCCAGTTATTAGTGGATACTTAGGCGCACTCCAACGCGAGTTAGGGGCTACTTCTTTACAGGTAATGCAGTCGAGTGGAGAGACAATGTCTGCGGGCATGGCTGCGCAATCAGCAGTCAATCTCTTGTTGTCTGGTCCCGCGGGAGGGCTTACAGCAATTGCCTATCTAGCCCAGCAAGTTGGTAAATCGAAGTTTCTTAGCTTCGATATGGGGGGCACTTCTACAGATGTCGCCTTGTTGGATGGAAAGATACGCACCAGCAATGAATCTTCAATTTCGAATTATCCGATTGCAGTGCCTATGGTTGATATGGAGACAATCGGAGCGGGAGGTGGCTCGATCGCCTATGTCGATACCGGAGGAATGCTTCAGGTAGGCCCGCGTTCGGCAGGCGCGGATCCTGGTCCCGCCTGTTACGACCGCGGCGGCTTGGAGGCCACAGTCAGTGATGCGAATCTGGTACTTGGGCGGCTGCAATTTGATTCCACTCTCGCCGGCGATTTGAGTCTTAGTCTGGAGAGAGCTCGAGCAAGCATAGAGCCGCTCGCCCAGAGAATTGGTTTATCGATAGAAGAAACAGCACTTGGCATTATTGATATAGCCAATGAGCACATGGCAAAGGCAATAAGGCTTATCTCCGTTAACAAGGGCTACGATCCATCGGATTTTATACTTGCGAGTTTTGGTGGTGCTGGTGGTTTGCATGTGTGCGCGCTCGCCGATGCGATGGCCATGAAGAATGCTCTGGTACCAATACATGGAGGTGTTCTCTCCGCGTTAGGCATGGTGGTAGCGGATCAAGGAAGACAGTTTTCTAAGACGCTGAGCTTCGATACCGGGCAGCTTGAAGAGCAATTCCTCGAAGAGCAGTTTCTATTATTGGAGCAGGTTGGCACGGAGCAATTGGCTCTGGAAGGCCTGCACTCCTCAGTGCTGGTCTCGAAGCGAAGCGCAGATCTGCGTTACAAAGGTCAATCTTACACACTGAATGTTGATTGGCAGACCCTAGCCGAAGTGCTGGAAGCCTTCAAGCAACTTCACGAGAAGCGCTATGGCTACAGCCATGAAGCTCCAATTGAGTTGCTGACGATTCGTATTAATCTATCGACTGAAAAAAACCCCTTTCCCTTACCAGAGCTTACTAAGGGGCCACGCTGCAATAATATTCGACACTGCAAGGTCTATGGTGAGGCTAAGCAGGCAAAGTTATTGGCGCGGGCAGATTTGTATTCGGGTGAATCGGTTGCTGGGCCTGCGATTATTACGGAGTATTCAGCGACGACGTTCGTCGCCAAGGATTGGTCAGTAGCCGTTGATGGCTTTGGTAATCTGATATTAGAGAAACAAGCTTAAGCACGAAGCAGGATCTGCCGGTATAGTCGTAGACCGTGCTACAGGACTTAATACTGCAAGATGAACTGTTTTGCTTTCAAAAGTCGTATAGATACAGATACGAACATTATTGGGTGGCGGTTATTTACAGGCCAAATTCTCAGGTGATATAACTGAACAGCTCGCAGCATCGAATACAAGCGGCGCTCCCAATTGACCGGTGAACGCACCGGCAAAGAACAGGAACGAGGCAATATCAGCATTACCATGAGACTACGCTTTCTTCAGCAAACTTACTGGGTATCAGGCTTGGCCTTGGGCTTAATTGCAGTCCTAGCTGGATCATTGGCGAGTGCACAGGAAGAAGCGGTGGAGCCTGTACAGAGTATTCGCTCGCAATCCCCACTTTTGTATTTCGATAGGCCGGTTCTAGTGGAAGAAGGGCTAGATCCACTTATGCCTATGAGGGCGCCGCTCCTCGACCCAGAGGCCGACCCGGCCTTCGATCAGCGCTCGGATAGTATTCGGGAATACAACAGCACCGTGACCGATATAGAACTGGATGGAGGCGCCTGGGATGGAAGTCTTGTGGAGGAGCTTGCTTCTCTGGGCCGTCTGCAACAACAGCAGGGTAATCATATTGGCGCTATTGAGACGCTAGATAGAGCTATCCATGTAAATCGCATCAATTCAGGCCTCTATACCCTTGAGCAAATACCCGTAGTCGAACAACTAATACAGAGTTATATGGCGTTAGGTAATTGGGAGCAGGCGGATATCTACCATAACTACCTTTTCCATGTGCAGCAGAAAGCGTATGGCGTCGATGATCCGCGCCTTATTCCTGTGCTAGATCGTCTTGCGACATGGAACATTCAGGCTTTTAAAATTGGCCACGGGAATTTGTTGGGCATCAGACTGCGACAGTCTCAGATACTGTTTAATGCGGCGGCTCGTATGGTGGGTATGCATTTTGGCAAGTCCGATGAGCGCTTCATCGACTATCAAAGAAACATCGCAAATTCAGCCTATCTAGTAGCCAGAAACCCAGATCTGATGATGGAGATCCAGAGGCCTGAATATAGAAGCATGCAGCAAATGTTTGCAGAGAAACTTAATGAGCACCGTCGAGTGCAGCCTCCAGGTTTCCGGACCGGTGAGCGAGCCCTGATGGAAATAGCGATGTATTATCAGGAAAAAGGTGATAATCCGTATGCCTTAGCCGAAGCGATTACTCACTTAGCCGATTGGTATCTTATGTTCGATCGACGCCGCGGTACTTTGGAAAACTATAAACTTGCTTGGGACATGCTTCAGGAGTTGGAGAACAGTGAAGAGTTAACAGAGAAATTATTCGGTAATGTGGTGCCGCTTCCCTCGTTTGAGTCACCCATAGAGTTACCTGATGCGTTCTATAGGAATGATGAGGGTACTGAGAAATTGAATTTTGATTATGCGGATCTGGTTTTTGATGTAACAGCAGGTGGCGAGCTTAGGAAGGTAAGAACTATCTCAGAGGAAACTGAGGATAATCAGGCGCAACTGAGCAAATTGCGCATTTCTGTTCGCTCTGTGCGGTTTCGGCCGCTGGTCATCGACGGCGTGCCGCAACGCTCTTCTGAGAACCATTTTAGGTACCGGTATTGGTACTAATTTATTAAGCGAACAGGTAGCATCGAGTCAATTATCGGCAGGAATAGCGGGCTTAAGGGGTGCTCATTAAGCCTTGGTTAAGGCGCTTGGGATTATTAATAGTAACCATTTTTTCATTATTCACAATTTCGTAATTTTAAGAAAATTCGTTTAATTTCTCTAAAAAGTGTCTAAATATCATTAAATAGCGAAACTTGGTTAAATAATCAATATTCGGGAACAGGAATACATAGTATGGAATCCATGCAACCAAGGAACTACAAGGGCAAGCAGCACCTGCCATTGTCGCCTTTAGCAAGGTTTGTCGCGCTAGCGGCGCTGAGCCTAAGTTTAGCGGCGTGCCAGTCCAGTAGTAGTAGCTCTAACAGCTCACCTTCCATGCCCTCTTCTTCGTCAAGTTCTAGCAGCTCGTCGTCATCAAGCTCCAGCTCGAGTAGTTCTTCGAGCTCCAGCCAAAGCAGCTCAAGCCCTAGTCAGAGCCAAAGCAGTGGTCAAAGCCAGAGTACTTCAAGCTCAATGCCAAGTATTCCTTCCAGCCAGAGTGGGCAACAGTCTAGCCAGAGTAGCTCGACAGGGAGCCAGTCGTCAGCTAGTTCAAGCAGCGCGGGTCAGCAAGCAGGCCAAGAGAGTAGAGATGGTTCAAGCCCTGCGGCACAAGGAGCCGAGCAAGGCAGCCAATCGACAGGCGCGGCAGTAGGATCAACACCGGCAGGTACGCTCGGTAACAGCCCCGGTCAAGCAGCGGGCTCCCAGGCTAGATTGCCTGGTCAAGGGAATCAGACGGGCGGTAGCGGCAGAGATGGATCTACTGGCGATCTAAATGGTGGAGAAAACCAGTCATCTGGCGGCGGATTAGGCAGGCCAAGTGGGGATTATAGCCTAGATACTTTATCAAATGGCACTTTTGGTGGGGGTTCGAGTAGTGATGGCTCTACTGATCAGGCTAGCTCGGGAAGTGCAGATAGCGGGACGCAGCCTACCGGTACTGGCGCGATGACAGCACAAGAGCGAGGACAAGTATTGGATGAAAGGTTGCGCCGCGGCTATGAGACTTTCGACGGTTTTATTCTCGGCGAGAGAGAAAGGGCGCAGGCCGAGAGCAATGCGGCGGGGTCATCCTCCATTGGCGGTGCAGCTGGTGGTGGTGGTGGCGGAAGCAGTGCTTCGCAACCTCAGACAATGCCAGAGTCAGGTGCCTCTCCCTCTGCCGTATTGGCATCTTCACAACCGCAGGTATCATCCACCTCTCCGCCCCCTGAAACGTTTCCTGCGCCTGAAGATATTCCAAATGGGCGCGATGACGATGTTGTCGCGAGGCAGCTTCGTGAGGCAGCAATGAGTGAGCCAGACCCGGAATTGCGCGAAGCCCTTTGGCAGGAATATAGAAATTACACAGGATTAGGTGAGGACCAATGAGTGCAATGGCAGTTTTGATGATGCAAGGAGCAAGGAACATATTGGGTTTAGGGCTGCTAGCGCTGACGTTGGCGGCTTGTAATACATATACTGTAAAGACCACCAGCTACACACCAGTTGTCCAAGATAGCCAGGATGTGCCTGAAGATTTACTTCTAGATGTGGGCGTTGCAGTGTTCGATCCTGGTATAGATGAGATTGATAAGCGCGACGAAGAAACTACTAATCCAGAAATCCGCGTAGCCGAGTCACGCTATGCTCCATTCCTCTTGGCAGAAACACTGCAGCGTTCGGCGAACTGGGGCATCGTGCGTTTAATGCCCAATAATGAAAGTCCAATGGACGTTATTATCAATGGCACGATCTTGCAGTCAGATGGCGAAGCCATGCAGATTCGTGTTGAGGTGACTGACTCGAGTGGTCGTGAGTGGTACACAAAGGTTTATTCTGAGGTAATTAGTCAGTTCAGCTATGAGCCTTCAGAACGACAAAAAGCCGATCCGTTTCAGGTTATCTACAATAAGATTTCCAATGATTTATTGGAATATAGACAGCGAAACTTAACGAATCAGCAGATTGTAGAAATACGCACGATATCGGAATTACTGTTTGCTCGCCGATTCTCACCGGAAGTCTTCGATTCGTACTTAGCGACAAATCGCCAAGGTAATTTAGCGATAACTGCTCTCCCAGCTGAAACTGATCCAGTCCTACAAAGAGTCCGCGACATTAGAGAGCGGGACTTCATGTTTATCGATACCGTTCAGGATTATTACGCTACCTATGTAAGGCAGATGCGATTGCCCTATGACACATGGCGGGCATTGAGCTATGACGAAACGATGGAATTAAGAGAATTGAAGGCGTCCGCTAACCGTCGGTTTGTTGCAGGTGCCGCGGCGATTGTCGGCGGCTTGGTAACAGCGACTAGCGGTGGAAACTATGCAACCCAAGCCGGTGGCGCAGTTGGTGTCGGCGCTGGTGCGTACTTAATCAAGAGTGGCTTCGACAAACGAGCCGAAGCGCAAATACACTCGGAGGCATTGCAAGAATTGGGTGAGTCATTAGAGAACGAAGTAGCTCCACGCGTATTTAGTCTGGACGATCGTACCATCACACTCACGGGTTCAGTCGAAGAGCAGTATGCCCAGTGGAAAGAAATTCTGGCGGATATTTACGCGTCAGAAGTAGGTGATATTTAATCGGTTAATCCATCATGGTGGGTCTACCCACGAAAAGAATGCGCTATGTCAGATAAAGATGTCGACAAGATTGACCCAGTTAATTTTGACCACAATGATAACTCAGTATTTTTGAATCAGGCCGCTACACAAGAAGTCGAGAAGCCTGCGCCTTGGATTTGGTTTGGTCTGGGTGGTCTGTTGCTGCTTGCTCTATTGGTCATCTTTGTTTTGCCCTCGATTGTTACCGAATACGAATTGCCCCTAGAGCGGCGAGTCGATTTGGCGGATACCCCTGTTGCTGAAACTGTGGTCAATACTGCAAATGCAATCTCTCCTTTCGAAGAAGCGCAACGTGCCTTGCAGCGAAAGGAGGCACAAGATGTGCTTGCTGAATTATTAGTTTCTCAAGCCGAATTAGATGAGCTGGACATAGCTGCTTGGGGTCAACAAGACTACGAGGCCTCTTTGGAGCAGGCTAGTATTGGCGATGAATACTATCGGGCACAAGACTTTATATTGGCCCGCGAGTCCTACGAGAACGGTCGCGAGGGTTTGCGGAGTTTAATCGAATCGGTTCCTTCGGTCCTAGAACAGACATTGATAGAAGCAGAGCGTGCGCTGAACAACCTAGACTCAACAGAGGCGCTTACAAAATATAATCTAGCACTGCTACTCGATCCGGAAAGCGAGTTGGCGCAGATAGGCGAGCAACGCGCGCTAACCTTGGATGAGGTAACTGCGCTATTGAGTGCGGCTGATGACTTAGTCGAGGATGATCAGCTGCAGCAGGCGTTAGCGACTTACAACGAAGTGTTAGAGCTCGATAGCTATAATGAAGATGCTGCTGAAAAAGTCTCTGTAGTTTCCTTACTCATTACCGAAAATGAATTTTCCGAAATAATGTCTAGTGGCTATATGTTGCTGCAAGCTGGTGAGCCTGAACAGGCGATAGCCGCATTTCAGAGAGCCTCGCGACTTGGTATCAAGCAAGATGAAGCGCAGGCAGCAATCATCCAAACTGAAAATGAGATTGCAAATACTGAAATCACTAGATTGAGCGGGCTGATTGCAACGGCGGAGCAGAACGAGCAATGGCAAGAGGCAGTCGATCAATATGACAATGTTCTCGCCGTTGATAGCAACCTATTATTTGCTATCAACGGTCGCGACTATGCAGATAAGCGAGCGACATTAGATCGTTTGTTGGTAGAGGCGATAGATAACCCTGAGCGATTTTCTGAGAATGAGGTCTTCGAAGAGACGCGTATTTCCTACTTCATCGGTAGGGATATTGAAAACCCAGGTCCTAGGTTGGCTAAACAGTTAGATGAATTGGAAGCGTTCTTGGAATATTCGCTTGTGCCAATAGACATCGCCTTTCGCTCTGACAATCAGACTGAAGTCACACTGTTAAGAATAGAAAATTTAGGGATATTCGAGCAAACATCTCTTTCCTTAAAACCAGGCCGTTATGTAGCTGTAGGAAAACGCAGCGGTTACAGAGAAGTGCGTGAAGAGTTTACGGTAGGCTTTGGCCTCACTCCCGAGACTGTCATCGTTCAATGCGATGAGCCCATCGTTTCTTCAAGCAGGCGATGATTGATGAGCAACAATGACGAAATAAAAGATATAAATGGGGCAACTGACCCTATCACGCCAATAGACTTCACTCCACACAGTGAAGAGACTCAAACCTTTTCCTATAAATTTAGATGGCTACACATAGTGGTAGTTAGCTTTCTACTGGTGTCGATGACGACGGGATGGTTTGTGCTAACTGCCCGATCTGTATTCGTTGAGGTAGAACCTATCACTGCGCAAATGAGTATTGATACTGGCACAAGCATCAAATTGGGTCAGCGCTATCTGATGCGCACAGGTTCGTATCAGCTTACGCTACAAAATGACGGCTATCACGATATGACTACCCGTCTAATAGTTGGCGAAGAACAATCACAAACCCATCCATTCGTGATGCGCAAACTTCCAGGGATAGTCAGCTTCGATAGTGCCACTATCGCTGAGGCTAGAGTAAGAATCGATAGTGTTGATATCGGGCAAACACCTCTAATGAATGTAGAAGTAGAACCTGGCGAACATCAGCTATCAATTTCCAAAGACAGATATCTCGATTTTGGCGAGACAATTACTATTGAGGGCCGGTCGGTTGAGCAGAGTTATTCAGCAAGCTTAGAACCGGCATGGGCGACAGTAAGTTTGACTACCACACCAAGCGGAGCGGATGTATTGGTGGACGGAGAGCTTGTTGGCACTACTCCGATAAATGCTGAAATAATCCAGGGACAGCGTGACCTTGTACTAAAACTTGCAGGCCACAAGGCGTGGCAGGAAGAATTCGACATTCTGGCTGGAGAAGATTTTTCTGTGGCGTTGATTGAGTTAGAGCCTGCCGATGGATTGTTGTTCATCCAGTCGAACCCCACTGCCGCAAGCGTAACAATCGGAGGTGAATTCAAGGGCCTCACTCCCCTAGAAGTCGCGCTACCTCCAGGTCAGAGTCATGAATTGACCTTCTTCAAGAACGGTTACAACTCAAATTCGCTCTCGATTCAGACTGAAGCCAACGAAGAGCGAGAGCTCAATATTGATTTGGAGCCAATCTTGATGACCGTCAGCGTTATGGCTCAACCGGAAGGAGCAGAGCTTTATGTTGATGGCGAATTCAGAGGAGCAGCAAATCAAACTATTGAGTTGATGGCGGCGAGTCAGCAGATCGAAATTCGTAAGGCAGGTTTCATACCCTATTCAACCGAATTTACTTCCCGTCCTGGCTTGGAACAAGTAATCAATGTTTCTCTTAAGTCTCTCGAGCAGGCACGCTTAGAACAGATTAAGCCGGTAATCGTGTCTGCGGCTGGACAGACCCTCAAATTATTCTATCCCGGCGCATTCACTATGGGTGCCTCACGACGGGAAGCAGGTAGAAGGCCGAATGAGAATCTGCGGGATATCAAGTTAGAAAGACCTTTCTATTTGAGTAATCGAGAGGTCACTAATGCTGAATTCAGATTGTTCAACGAGGAACATAGCTCCGGAACCCTAGAGGGGCTAACCCTCGATAATCAGGCACAACCCGTTGTTAGGATCACTTGGACGCAGGCAGCACTGTTCTGTAATTGGCTGAGTGATCAAGAATCACTGCCGCGCTTTTACGAGGTTGCAGGCGAAGACGTAGTTGGCTTCAATGCCGAAGCTACCGGCTATCGTCTACCTTCCGAGGCGGAGTGGTCTTGGGCCGCTAGGACAGACGGGAGCGGAAATCAGCTTAAATACTCCTGGGGAGAGATGCTGCCTCCGCCAGAAAATTCTGGGAATTTCGCAGACGTGACTGCGCAGTCCTATCTTGGACAAATAATGTTTAACTATAACGATGGCTATCTGGCTACTGCGCCGGTTGCGACATTCGAAGCGAATCAATACGAGCTCTATGATATGTCGGGTAATGTATCAGAGTGGGTGCATGATTTTTATGGAGCAGTGGGCTCTGCCGGTGGAGTAGAGGTCGATCCGCTCGGTCCTAGTGAAGGTCAGTTTCATACGATTAGAGGGTCTAGTTGGGCGCACGGCTCGGTAACTGAATTACGTTTGTCGTTTCGCGATTTTGGTGAGGAAGCACGCGACGATGTTGGTTTTCGAATAGCACGTTATTTGGAGGAATAGAACAATGCGTAAACTACTTTTGTTTGCACTGTTAAGTTTCTGTCAAGTCGCAGGCGCGGCAGAGAACGATCCACCTGCACAAGATTCAGGTCAGCAGGAGGCTAATCAGAGCGAACCGGGCTTTAGCCAAGACGCTCAAGATGACAGCGACTTAATAGCCGCCGAAATTATAGATACAAACGAGGATGAAGAATCGTCGGTACGTTTTATTCCCACCGAGGAAATTTCACAGGACTTCGGCGTTTCGTTTCCCGTCGATATTTAGATCCCAGAGAAGGAAAGTTAAGGACTCAGTATGAAGCAAAGGTTGTTATCGGAAGCACTCTATCAAATCGCTGCACTAATTATTGCAGTTATCGTTGTTCATGCAGCGTATGTCGCTGTGATTCGGCCTAATGCAGATCTGATACAACAACAGCAAAATGTTTTGCAGGAAACAGATCCTAATTTTGTTCCAGAACGTTCGATCTATATTATCTTGCGAGATTTCGAGCAAGAGACATGCATAATTTTGTTGCTCTGGGCTCTCTCGATGATTGGCATGAAGGTGCAGCAGACACTGCGGGAGAGGGCGCTACTAGAGCGAACTCTGATAAATATATCTGATGGGATGAGTATATTGCCTGAAGATGCGCGCAATTTTGCGCGCACATTACAGGCATTGCCGGAAAGAGAGCGTCAATATCTCTTGCCGAGAGCACTGCTCGCTGGCTTACATAGATTTCAATCCACTAAAAATATTCAAGACGTTGCGACTACTATTAAGGTCGCTTGTGAAACTGAAGCAGACCGAATGGAAACAGAATTGACGATTGTTCGTTATATCGCTTGGGCGATTCCTTCGATTGGATTCCTTGGCACAGTTCGCGGTATTGGCACGGCATTGGGCCAGGCATATCAGGCTGTGAGTGGTGACATAGTGGGCGTTACTACGAGTTTGGGCGTGGCGTTTAATTCAACCTTTGTTGCGCTGGTTGTAAGTATTCTATTGATGTTCGTTCTTCACCAATTGCAACTGATTCAAGACAGGCTGGTGTTGGATTGTCAGAACTACTGTGATGACAACATGCTGAGATATCTACAAGTGCCAGTAAGAGATGCTGACTAATGAGTTTGAAAGTTATCGAGCTAAACGATAACGCCTTACGTGTGGGCGATGATTCCGGAATTCTTATTGAAAGCCCGGGCTTTGCGCTTGCGGTTGATAAACAGCTGCAGTTGGGAGATGTTGCCAAACAACAAGCACGAATACAGCCAACCCATAGTTATAACAAATACCTACATGAATTGAGTCTAGATCCGATAAGTCATGCGGTCGGAGTTCGTCACTTTGCTGATATCGCATACGCACATCTATTACATCTAGCAGAAGAAGCCGGCATTGATTCGGATGTAATTTTTGCAGTGCCCGGCAATTTCACTAGGCAGCAGTTAGCCATTATATTGGGCCTCGCAAAGCAGAGCCCCTTTCAGGCCATTGGAATGGTAGATTCGGCGCTTGCTGCCGCACATTCTGCAGCTCATGCAGGGCCTCTCATCTATGCCGAGATGCAATTACATCAAGTAGTGTTAACGAAAATTGTTGCAGGTCGAGATAGTCTGCAGCGCGAATCGGTTATCCAAGTTCCGGGTGTAGGTAGTCAAAACTTCATGGACTTGATGATGCAATTAACGACAGGCCTGTTCATTGAACAGTGCCGATTTAATCCACAGCATGATGCAGAATCCGAACAACAACTCTACAACGCGTTGCCGCTTTGGTTAAAGCAGGAAGGGAAAGGCCAGGATAGTCTAGTACTCGAACTGACAGCTAACACTGCGGTACACACAGCGAAGATGCCCCTAGAAAGTTTGATCAACAATCTTTCTAGGCACTATAAAAGTATCGGTCAGCAAGTCGCTGCGTTAGCGGTGGGGGGAGATAGCAAACTTCTCTTGAGTTCCGACTTTGCAGACCTTCCAGGGTTTCGATCGTTTCTGGGAGAGACTATTGAATTGGAGTTGCTCCCAGCTGATGCAATTAGTAGGGCTGCAATTCTGAATCGAGATAGCATCGTAAGTAGTAGTGAGCAGATTCAATTAACCACTTCGCTGCCCAGGGCCACGAGCTCGACGAACGGGGGAGGTGAATCGAAGCCTCTTGGGGTAGCGCCTGAGCAGGGAAAAGCGACGCATGTATTGATCGGAAGTACTGCGATGCCGTTGGCAGAGGCGAATTTGCCAGAGCTGCTTGGGCGTATAGAGAAGCACGAAAACGGGTTCTACTTAAATAGTGGTCAGCAAGAATTTCTATTGAATAAGGAAAAAGTGTCAGGCAGGCATGAGCTTAGTCTCGGTGACCTGATTCAATCTAGTGAAGGTGGTGAGACGATTCGACTCATACAGGTAAGCGATGTCTAGCACTAAAGCACGGCGCAGAAACCTAAACCCCATCAGCCTGGCATTTTTGGATGTCATGTTTTGTGGATTTGGTGCTGTGATTTTGATTTTCTTAATTCTCGACCATAACAGCACTGTGACCACATCGGAGCAGAGCCCTGATCTGGCTGCAGAGGTGAATTTGCTGCGCGAAGAGGTAAGGGAGGGCGAGTTGGGTCTGGTTGAACTGCGTAATACCTTCTCAGACGTGAGTTTTGAAGTCGTTACCGCGGAGGGTTTGGCGGTTCAGATCCAAGAGCAATTACAAACGTTTTTGCAGGAATTGGCGGCTCTGGAAAACTCAAGTGTTGCTACCGAAGAAAGCATCGAACAATTGCGTTCAGACGTGGAATCCCTGGAGGAGGAGCTGTTGCGTCTGCAGGCGAGTGCCTTTGAACAGGAAGGTAATAGCGTGCGGCAATTCCTAGGAGATGGGAATCGACAATATTTATCTGGTCTATTTTTGGGCGGTCAACGTATTTTAATACTAGTAGACAGCTCTGCGAGCATGCTGGACAGTACATTGGTGAATATTATTCGTACGCGCAATATGTCAGATGAGCGCAAGAAGCAGGCTCCGAAGTGGCAGCGAGTTGTTAAGACTGTAGATTGGATCAGTACGCAATTGCCGATCACGAGTCGTTACCAGATTTGGGAATTCAACGAAGATCTAGAATCGGTATTGGCCGGCCCGTTAGACAGCTGGCAGGAAGTGGCAGACAGAGACGGCCTTAACGCGGCGATCGAGAATGTTAAAGATATCGTGCCTGCGAATGGCACGAACATAGAACAAGTTTTTAGGGCCATCGCAAACATGTCACCGAGGCCAGATAATGTTTTTCTGATCACAGATGGTTTACCGACACTAAGCGATCGAGGTTCGAACGATGCTTTGGTTACACCGGCAGAGCGTATAGAGCTCTACGAAGATGCCCTCGAAGAATTGCCTCGGGGTATACCTATCAACGTCGTATTGCTGCCCTTGGAAGGAGATCCAAGTGCCGCCGCTGCTTATTGGCAGCTTGCTCAATACACAAGTGGTTCTTTTATATCACCGTCTAAGGATTGGCCATGAGACGCAAACGCGGCGAAACAGATTCTTTCTCAGTCTCTTTCCTAGACGTGGCTGCGTGTGGCTTCGGCGCCATGATTATCTTGTTGATGATTACGAAGTCTGGCGAGCCAGTTTCCATCGAATTTGTTGACGTGCCACCGGAAGGAGCAATTACTGAATTGCAGGAACAGCTGTTCGCTATTCGTGGAGAAACCACAATCTACAACCGTGACTTGAATGCCAAGCACGAGCAGCTCTCGGCTATGAAGGATCGTATCGCCAGACTGCAAAGAGATCTTGATGACGCAAAGGGTCGTTTTCAGACTTCAAACCAGTTATCGACTGAGATCACCGACGAGATGGGTCGCCTTGCCATAGCACAGCAAAGCATGACTGAAGAGATGCAGCGCCTGCTCGCGAATAGCACTGCGCCGGAGAACAATGCGATAGGCGGGGTACCGGTTGATAGTGAATACATTATCTTTGTGATCGATACCTCGGGCAGTATGTACAACTATGGCTGGAACAAGATGTTGGGGGTCATTGATGACACCCTAAATGTCTATCCCGAGGTTAAGGGAATTCAGGTCATGAACGACATGGGCGACTACATGTTTAGCTCCTATAGCGGAGATTGGATACCTGACACTCCGAGTAGCCGTACGCGAATTATCTCCACGTTGCGAACGTGGAACCCGTTCAGCAATAGTAGCCCTGTGGAAGGAGTGACACGCGCCATAAACACCTTTTATGCGCCGGATAAAAAAATTAGTATCTATGTAATAGGTGATGATTTTCAGCCTGGTGGGTCTATTCAGGACGTACTACAGACTATTGATCGCATTAACGTAGAAGATGAGAACGGGGATAGGCTAGTGCGCATCCACGGTATAGGCCTACCAATCATTTTTTCAAATGCACCCCGCTACCAGCAGAGCGTTTATCGTTATTCGACTCTAATGCGCGAGATGACGCAGCGAAATGGTGGTACATTCGTAGGTCTGAATGATTTTCAGTGATCGGGCGGCGATAGGAGCCGAAAAGAACAAGGTAAATAATGCGTAAAGTGAGTAGATTGATGACGGTTAGGGCGAGAACAGTGCTGATGCTTATAGCAGGGCTTTTTCTGTCTGCTTGTGGCGTGAGTAATGTAGTTATTGAGGGTAGCTTTCCGACGCCAAATATTAATAAATTGCCCCTCACTGTGGCTGTTTACTATGATCCGTCACTCGTGGAATTCGCCTATATTGAATACTCTGAAACGGGCAATGAAGAATATAATATTTCCAGTGGGCAATCCCATATTGAACTTTTCAGCGCGGTTTTACCCGCCATGTTTGATTCGGTGGTGATAGTCAATTCGATCGAAGAGGCGGAGACAATGGGTGTCGATGCGATATTCGCTCCATTCATAGAAGAATTCCAACTGGCCCTGCCAGCTAAGACCAAGCTTGATGTCTATGAAATTTGGATTAAGTACAATATGCGATTGATGACGGCAGAGGGCGACTACATCGCAGACTGGGTGCTGACATCCTATGGTAAAACTCCGACGGAGTCGTTACGTTCGGCAGAGGCAGCAATCAATGCAGCGGCGGTAGTTGCACTTCGAGACTTGGCTTCGAGTTTTTCTCTAAGCTTCACGCAGGTCCCAGAAGTTAGAGATTGGTTGGACACCCTGTAATGAGAAAAGAGTCGTACTTGAGACGATTGGCACGAGGACAATTATGAAGCACTTTCTGAGAAGGAATAGAGTAGGCATTGCACTGCTGCTTTTGGCTTCGCTTGCCTCCTGCACGACTACGACCGTCGATGAGTTTCGCCAAGGCGAAACCGGTATCGAGAGTCATGAGTCGGTAGTTATTCTTGGGCGACGACAGGCTAGTGACTATGAGACGCGGTCTGAATTTGTAAGTTGTGTAGGCGAGCGAATGACCCGGGGCGAAGGTGCTATCAGCGTCGTTCCCGAACAGGAATTTGTTGATGCGATGTTTCCCTGGTTTGAGCCACGAACCGCGCCTCTGCGTACTCGAGATCTGGAGCGACTAATGACCGAAGCAGTCGTTGCGGATAGGATGACGGAATTTGGAGTGCGCTACATAGTTTGGCTGGATGGATTCACCGAAACAACGGACCGTAGCGGATCGATAACCTGCACAATCGGCCCTGGTGGTGCGGGTTGTTTTGGTTTCGGGTCATGGGAAGATGACGCCAATTTCGACGCGCGGGTTTGGGATGTAGGCTCATTAACTAACGTAGGCACCATAAGTACTGACGCAACCGGTCAATCCTATCTGCCAGCACTGGTTATTCCCATTCCTCTGATAGCTAGAGTTGAGGCAAATGCCTGCTCGCGCCTGGCAACTCAACTCAAAGAATTTGTAAATGGCAGTTGATTGGTGGTGCTTAACTTTTTTGCGCATTTGCGCTAAGCAATAAATAGAAAGGTGGGTCTATGACGAATCTGGCTGTAACTAGCTTGGCTGAATCATCAACTTTGGTAGTTCGAATTCCAAAAGCAGCTATCCTAGTCTGTGTATTTTTCCTTTTCTCCTTTCTTACATCCTGTGCGGTCAACCCAGCTACAGGCAGCCCGAATCTGGTACTCATGTCTGAGAGCCGAGAGAAAGAGATTGGCTTGGAAGAACATGAAAAAGTTCTTTCTAGTATGCCCCTGTTCGAAGATGAAGTACTTCTAAATTATGTTCGTGAAGTAGGAAATAAGGCAGTCGCTGTTAGCCATCGTCCCGATCTAGAATACACGTTCAATATTATTGATAGCCCTGAGATAAATGCTTTTGCCTTGCCCGGCGGTTATATTTATGTAAACCGAGGCTTGCTTACTTTTATGAATACCGAAGCAGAGTTGGCTGCTGTACTTGCCCATGAAATTGGACACGTTACGGCGCGGCATGCGGTTCAACAACAGGCGCGCGGACGTATTGCACAAACAGCCGCAACGGTTGGTGGTTTTGTCACCGCTGTAGCAACTGGAAGTGGTTATGTTGGTAGCCAAATCAGCGAAGTTGCTTCGATCTGGGCCCAAACAGGTTTGAGTGGATTTGGCAGAGAACATGAGCTAGAAGCCGACAGTCTAGCTGCTGAATATTTAGTTAAAGCTGGTTACGATCCCGCGGCGATGATTGAAGTAATCGCTGTGCTTAAGAATCAAGAAGATTTTAATAGACTAGTCTCTGGTAACAGCCAAGGTTATCACGGCCTCTTTGCCACCCATCCTAGAAATGATACGCGCCTGCAGCAGGCGATCGCCCAAGTAGGTAGTATTTCTGGAAATGAAGTGACTCAAATAGATGATACAAAATTCAGAGAGAGTCTCGATGGACTTGTTATAGGGCAGAGTCAACGCTCGCAAACTGCGGACGCGCGCAATCGCTACTATCAAGCCTTGCTTGGTTATACGGTCGTTTTCCCTGACGAATGGCAGATAAATGAAACCACTACCACTGTAACTGCATCTCATGCTGAACTGGGTTCGATACATATTGAGGCTCAGCGAATACAAGAAAATGTAGAGCCACGTGTATTTATTAGAGACAACATGGGAATAGATGCTCTGCAAAAATCGGAAAAGCTCGAGCAGTATCGATTGTTAGGTCATACCGGTATAGCGGTGTCACCTGAGACGGGTAACACTCAAAGAGTGGCTGCAATCTATCTAGGGCCGAGAGTGTTCACGTTTCGAGCGGAGATTAGCGATGCCGAAGCGGTGGAAGAGATCGATGAGCAACTGCTAGCATCTATCCGTACCTTCAGAGCGATACAGCAAGGTGAGACAGCATCTGGAACAGAGGCAAAGATCAAGTTCGTTCAGGCGAGTGAATTTTTCGATTTCTCGGTAGTGGCCCAATCCAGCCGTATCGCGAACTATCCGGAAGAATCGTTACGTCTTCTCAATGGCTACTACCCAAGAGGCACGCCTGAAGCTGGCGAATGGGTAAAGCTGGTCGAATAGCCGTGTTGTTGCGACCTAACGCCAATATATGCCAGATAGGCCTGTATCAGCTGTTGTTTGCCTAATTCTGCGCGTCAGAAGCCCTAGTGCTACCCGAATACCACTCTAATACATTCCCAAAATCCGACCGCGGAGTTTGTTTTTGACCTGTGCGGGGTTAAACTTGGTCTATTCCACAACACTGACGCTTAGAAGAATCAAATGACAGCTACAGAAGAAGTTAAAAAGCCTTCGGCTAAGAAGAATTCTTTGTTGGACTTGAAGGATTTTCTAAGTGGGCTGCTTAATGATGGGCGTATTAATCAGGAAGATTTTGATTACCTGCTCAATAATCGTCGATCCGTCGAGGATAGAGATAAGCACATTCTTCAGTACCTGGCCGATCAGCAAGTAGAAGATCGCAAGTCGCCAGGCCGTAAGTTGGATATAGAAAGCCTAGCAATGGCGCTAAGCACGCAATGTGGTCAAGACTATTACCGTATCGACCCTCTGAAAATAGATGCGGCTCAAGTAACGCAGGTTATGTCCTATGCCTTCACTCAACGCCACCATATATTGGCTGTTGAGGTTACTGCCTTAGAGGTAAAAATTGCTAGCGCCGAACCGTATATCGATTCTTGGGAGTCGGATCTAGAGCATGTTCTCCAGAAGAAAATTATTCGCGTTGTTTCCAATCCTGTAGAGATTAAGCGCCTCACTACAGAGATGTATAGCCTTTCCAGTTCGATCAGTCGAGCACAGGAAGGAGGGCCTGCTAAAAAGGGCATCGGCAACCTAGAGCAGATGCTGGAATTGGGCCACATCAAAGACCCTGAGGCTAACGACAAGCACATAGTCAATGTGGTTGATTGGCTATTGCAATATGCATTTGAACAAAGAGCGAGCGACATTCACGTCGAACCGCGCAGAGAGAAAGGTAACGTACGCTTTAGAATAGACGGTGTGTTGTACACAGTTTATTCGCTACCAATGCAAGTTCTTGCAGCTGTTACCAGTCGACTAAAAATTCTGGGTCGTATGAATGTTGCCGAGAAACGTAAACCTCAAGATGGAAGAATTAAGACCAAGAGTCCGAATGGTAATGAAGTAGAACTTCGTCTTTCCACGCTGCCGACCGCATTTGGCGAAAAACTCGTCATGCGAATTTTTGATCCAGAGGTTTTGTTAAAACCTTTCCAAGAACTCGGACTCATTAATGAAGATCTGAATCGCTGGAAAGAGATCATTAAGAATAACAACGGTATCGTAATTATCACTGGCCCAACCGGTAGTGGTAAGACGACGACGCTGTATTCCACTTTGAAGATGCTTGCTACAGAAGAAGTGAACGTCTGTACTATTGAAGATCCAATAGAGATGGTTGAAGAAACGTTCAATCAAATGCAGGTCCAAGAGAACATTGACTTGAACTTTGCCGATGGTGTGAAGGCGCTGTTGAGACAAGATCCAGACATCATCATGATTGGTGAGGTACGTGATCTGCCCACCGCCGAGATGGCTATTCAGGCCGCATTGACCGGGCACCTAGTTTTCACCACTTTGCACACTAACGACGCACCTTCTGCGATCACTCGTTTACTAGAGTTAGGCGTACCATCCTACCTCATCAAAGCAACAGTCATTGGCATCATGGCCCAGCGACTTGTGCGTGTACTTTGTCCGCACTGTAAGAAGGAAGCGCAGGTAGAGGCAGAGACTTGGGAAGCGCTTACCCGTCCTTGGAAAGTTAAGTTACCGAAGAAAACGTTTGAGGCAGTCGGTTGTTTAGAATGTCGTGAAACAGGATTTAAGGGAAGGGAAGGCATCTATGAAGTGATGCCATTCACTGAGCCATTGCAGCAGCACTCCGACAATAAGGGTGATCTACCTACCCTTCGTAAGCAGGCGTATAAGGAAGGCATGCTTAGTCTGCGTCTGAGCGGAGCGCAAAAAGTAGCTGCTGGTACTACCACCGTCAAAGAGATTCTACGCGTTACTCCAGACAATAGAGACTGAAGGCATTCGCTTTAGATCGAATACATCTGATCAGAGACTTCCGAGATGACGCAAGAAAGCCAAGAAAATATTCTGGTGGTTGGGCCCGCATGGGTTGGCGATATGGTCATGGCGCAATCTTTGTTCATGTGTCTGAAGGAGCAGTATTCCGATTGTCGGATTTCCGTATTGGCGCCAGACTGGACCCTACCCCTGCTAGAGAGAATGCCCGAAGTAGAGAAAGGGATTAGTCTGCAGATGGGTCACGGTGACCTGCAGTTAGGTAAGCGTCGCGCTTTTGGAAAGTCGCTTAAGAGTGAGAAGTTCACTACAGCTATCGTGTTACCGAATTCGTTCAAGTCAGCATTGATTCCCTTTCACGCAAGTATCCCAAGACGAATTGCCTGGAAAGGTGAATGGCGTAACCTTCTTTTAAGTGACTGCCGAGCCCTCGACAAGAAAGCATTCCCTCTCATGGTGCAACGTTTCGCTGCTTTGGCCTATCCTGCCAGCAAGGAACCACCGTTGCAGATCCCTGAGCCCAGACTACAGTCGAATCGTGAAAGCGTAGAGGCGGCATTGGCCGCATTTAGTTTAGGGTTAGAGCATAGAATATTGGCAATTTGTCCTGGGGCGGAGTTCGGAGTGGCCAAACAATGGCCAGCGGAGCATTTTGCCGCGACCTGCAGAGCGAAGATCGACGAAGGATGGGATGTTTGGATATTTGGCTCGAAAAAAGATGCCGGTGTTGCTGATCAGATACTGCAAATGCTTGCAGAAGAGCAAAGGCAGCATTGCGTGAGTCTGGCAGGAAGGACGAGCCTCTCCCAGGCGATTGACCTGTTATCAGTTGCCGAGGCGGTTATATCCAATGATTCAGGGCTAATGCATATAGCAGCTGCACTTGATAAGCCGATTGTTGCACTTTATGGTTCAACTTCGCCCGACTTTACGCCACCATTGACCAATAAGTCGAAGTTATTGTTTACAGATATTGATTGCCGGCCCTGCTTTCAAAGGGAATGTCCCCTAGAACACAAGAAGTGTCTGACAGAGCTTGAACCTAGTAGGGCGATAGCTGCGATCGAAGAGTTAGTTCACCCGGGTGCAATTGACCAATGAGAACTAGAACAGAAGAGAACAGGAAAGGAATAGTTCATTGCGAGTGTTAATAGTAAAGGTCTCTTCGCTTGGTGATGTGATTCATACGCTACCCGCTGTTACCGATGCACAGCGTGCCAGAAAAGATATTCAATTCGATTGGGTGGTGGAAGAGAATTTCGCTGAGGTGCCGACTTGGCATCCGGCAGTCGAAAACGTCATACCGGTGGCATTAAGACGTTGGCGGCGCAACATCATGAAGACCTATATGAATCACGAATTTCGTGCATTCAAACACGCACTGCAAGGCGTTCACTACGATCTGGTTATTGATGCCCAGGGACTTATTAAGAGTGGCCTAATTAGCCGACTCTCGAAGGGGCTAACGGTAGGACTAAGTAACCGCACTATTCGTGAGCCGATGGCCACGCTGTTTTATAACAAAGTCTATTCTGTTCCCTGGACAGAGCACGCAGTAGACAGGGTCAGACAATTGTTCTCACGCGCGCTTCAATATGAATACGACGCGGAGCAGATCGATTACGGTATCGATGTTAGTAGAATTGATGCGGCTAGTAGTCTCAGCAAGGCTACAGACAAGCAGGTGGTTTTTCTTCATGGCACAACGTGGCAGACGAAGCACTGGCCAGAAAACTATTGGCGGCAGCTTGCACGAATTAGCACTGAGGCGGGTTATAAGGTTCTTCTGCCTTGGGGCAATCCGGAAGAAAAGCTACGCGCCGAATATATTGCTCAGGACAACGAGAGAGTAGAGGTGCTTGGTAAGCAAACGCTGTCTGGTCTTGCTAATTATATTCAGCAATCTGATGGCGTAATCGCAGTAGATACTGGTTTAGGTCACCTGGCTGCTGCGCTAGCCAAGCCAACAGTTTCTCTCTATGGCTCAACGGACCCAGGGCTTTCTGGAACTTTTGGTAATAATCAGTTGCACCTCAATTCAAGTTTGAATTGTGCGCCCTGTGTTAAGAAGACTTGTACTTACTCCGGTCCAGGAATTACGGAAGAATACGCAGGAAGTTCATTTGCTGTTACTCCACCTTGTTTTGCATCTCACGGACCGGTTGAAGTCTGGCAGCAGTTCGAAGGTTTACTGAATAAATCTTAAGAGAAGAATAGTTAGCTAATGCATCTGAGTTTTCTCATTTATTCCTACTTTCCGTTTGGCGGATTGCAGCGAGATTTTCTTCGCGTGGCAACGGAATGTGCATCGCGTGGATACAAAATTAATGTCTACACGCTGAGTTGGGATGGCGATGTCCCCAATGGGATAAATGTAATCCTAGTACCGATTACTATACGCAATCGTATTAAGCGAAACAGGGCCTACACCGAATGGGTTCAGGCTGCGTTAGAACAACTCGATGATAGCCTGGTGATTGGTTTCAATAAGATGCCACTGCTTGATATTTATTTCGCGGCGGATCCTTGCTTCATGGAGAAGGCGACAAAGCAGCGTGGCTTTTACTACAAATTTACTTCGCGCTACAGACACTTCAAAGAATATGAAGAGGCAGTGTTTGCAGCTTCGCAGCTCACCGAAGTGTTAATCCTGTCTCCCCATCAGCGCACAGCATTTGAGAGATATTACCCTGAATGCGGGTCTCGTCTTCATCAAGTACCCCCTGGAATTTCAGCAGACAGAAAAGTGGCTGTAATTGATAAAAAAATGGCAGTCGAATTGCGCGCTGAGCTGGGCCTAGCAGTGAATACAAAACTGCTTTTGCAGGTGGGTTCGGGTTTTCGAGTTAAGGGTGTGGATAGGGCGCTCAAGGCATTAGCGGCTCTGTCGAAGTCAGAGCTCGAGCACTGCCATTATCTGCTTATCGGGCAGGACAACCCCGCCCGTTATATAAGGCTCGCTAAGAAGTTAGGCGTCGCCGATCAGTTCACTGTTCTAAGCGGTAGAGACGACATACCTAGATTCTTAGCAGCAGCGGATCTGTTGCTGCATCCTGCCTATTCTGAGAGTGCGGGATATACGCTGTTAGAGGCGACGATAGCTGGGCTGCCAGTGCTCACTACTGCCACATGTGGCTATGCTTTTCATATTGAACAGGCCAATTCCGGGCTAGTATGCAGTGAGCCCTTTGATCAAGCGCAGTTGAATAGTAATTTAGCAAAAATGTTAGAGGAGCTGGAAACCGCAACTTGGTCGCAGAATGGTCTGGAATATGGCAAGCAAGAAGAGCTATATTCACAGGCTTCAGCCGTGGCAGACTTTGTCGACGAGTTTTTGGCCAGAGAAGCCTAGGATGCAGGATATGGAATATCTGAGTAAGGACTTTGCTAAGGATCTTCCTCCAGGCGATTCGTTCCAGGAATTGCAGTCGATGAAAGGCAAGGTCTATCGGGATGTGCAGGGCAGAAAGACTCTGCAATTTGCGCTAGGTGGAAAGAGTTACTTCATTAAGAACCATTTCGGAGTTGGTTGGAGAGAGATTTTTAAGAATCTTGTCCAACTGCGTATGCCAATTCTTGGTGCCGAGAATGAATGGCGCGCAATCAGCAAATTGAAATCTCTAGGTTTGGCGACGATGACGTCTGTGGCCTACGGCAGCAGAGGCTGGAACCCAGCCCGAAGGCAATCCCTTATTGTTACAGAAGACCTTGCCGACACTATCAGCCTCGAAGACTACTGTAAGAAATGGGAAAAGAATCCTCCGGATTTCTTATTGAAACAGAAGCTTCTAAGTAAGCTCGCTACCATCAGTAGAGATCTACATCGAGGAGGAGTCTGCCACAGAGACTACTATCTTTGTCATTTTCTAATGCCGAAAGGCTGCCTTGATGCCGGATCGGAGCAGACGTTTGAGCTATTTGTAATCGATTTACACCGAGCCCTGATTAAAAATCCACTGGGCATGCGTTGGATAATCAAAGATGTAAGCGGCCTGTTCTATTCAGCAATGGATATAGGGTTAACGCAGCGAGATTGTTTTCGGTTTATTAAAATCTATGACGACACGAATTTGCGTGATGCGTTAGCACACAACGGTGAATTTTGGAGTTCGGTGAATACTCGCGCAATGGCAATGCGTAAGAAATTAGGCCCGACGAGTTAATGCTATGACTGTATTTTCAAGTACAGAGCTTGTCGCCATGGGTCGCCACATACCCACACCTTTCAGCATTAATGTTGAGTCAGAAAACGGTGCAATAGATTTAGAAATTAATTCCTTATTGCGAACTGTTCCCGGTAAGAGATTAGTAGCTCTCGCTACTTGGCAGGATCGCACCGTCATCGTAAAAATATTTATTAGCAGTAGTCGCTGGAAGCGCAGCATGCTGAAAGATATGGCGGGCATCAATAGGCTGAAGAAGGCAGGTATTCCATGCCCGAATATTCTTCTGCAGACAATGACTACAGACAACAAGGCAGGAGTGCTGATAATTGAATATCTGCGCGAGGGAGTTAGTCTGGCGACGTTGATTGATGAAGCCAAGAGTGCAGAGGACAAAACCGAAATACTAAAGATGGGAGTGAAGGCGGTAGCCGATTGTCATCAGGCTGGGCTCTGGCAGAATGATATACATCTAGACAACTTCATGCTCTGCGCCGGTATTGTCTATGTACTGGATGGTGCTGATATTAAGAGTAAGGAGGGTAGTCTGGATACTGATACTCGCCTAAAGAATTTTGCGATGTTCCTCGCGCAGTTTCCTGTGTCTCAGGATGAGCATTGGCGGGGGCTATTCGATCTATACAGCAAACATGCGCCAGAACTTGCCGTGAATTATGCTGCAGGCTTCGGCAAAGAAATAGTAAAAGCACGGCGAAAGCGGCTCAAGACCTATGAGCGAAAGCTAACTCGATCTACTACTGCCAATCGCTGTGAGCAAGGATCGAATTTTTTCTACATCTACGATAGATCGATACATTCCCCAGATCTAGATCGTTTTGTTGCCGACCCGGACAGTTTCATTAATGGTCAGGAATTATTGAAAGATGGTAATTCATCTACTGTCGCAATTGTCAAAATCAACGAGCGTAACTATGTGCTGAAGCGGTACAATATTAAGAGTTTCTGGCATGGCCTCTCTAGGGCATTTCGTCCAAGTCGTGCGCACCATTCTTGGCGTAATGCGGCTATTCTTGAAATGCTCGGTGTTGCTACAGCGCATCCGTTTCTCTATTTGGAGGAGCGTGTATTCTGGTTATTCCGTAAGCGAGCCTATTTTCTCTGTGAGTATATTGAGGGACATGATCTGGGAACGGCCTGGGAGAATCAGGAGCTTGAGAATAGAGAGAGTGAAATAGTAGGGCTGTTCAGAAGCCTATTTAAAACAATGGCTGACTATCGGATTAGCCATGGCGACATGAAGGCAACGAATTTCTTGCTTAAAGAGAAGAAAATCTTTGTTCTGGACCTAGATGCGATGACACGGAACGCGTCTAAGGAAAGCTTCGCAGCGAAATTCAGCAAAGACTTAGAACGATTTCGAAAGAACTGGGTGGGCACCTCAATGGAGCCCGAAGTAGAATCGCTGCTAGCAGATGCAGCAAAGTATTAATCTGGCTTAATCTATGGCGGTCATTACATTAGGCTTATCGGGTGCAATCGGGCACGATCCCGCCGCAGCACTCTTCGTAGACGGAGAGCTGGCTGCTGCTGTGGAGGAAGAGCGACTTATCCGACGTAGGCATGCCTATGATCAGACACCTTATCTATCTGCGCGACGCTGCATGCAGATCGCCCGCATAAACCCTGCGGACATCGATCAGGTGGCCATCCCCTTTGCACCGATCAGCCTGTTTACCAAAGCTCGCTGGCACTATGCCTATAGACATTGGTATGCCCCAGATAGGGCGGTCGATAGCCTGCTGAATGGGAATAGGCGCTATCGAAGATACCTTATCGAGCTGAAGGGGTTATTGGAGAAACTTCATATACCCGCCGGCAAAGTGAAGATTGTGCCAGTAGAGCATCAGCTCGCCCATGCAAGTAGTGCCTACCATCTAGACGAGCGGGAAGGAAAAACCGCAATATTCTGCAATGATTCGAAGGGTGAGTATTCGAATATTTTTCTCGGTTACGGCGAGAATGGCAAGATAGTAAAAGTGAAAGAATTCTATAACCCCGATTCACTTTGTGGCATGTACGCGGCGCTCACCGACTACCTTGGTTTCGAAATTCTCAAAGGGGAGGTTAAAGTAATGGGCATCGCCCCTTTCGGTGATGCTTCCAAGTACGACCTTTCTCCTCTTGCAAAATTCAATGGTAAGAAGTTCAAGGTAGATAATACCTTGATAGGAACTGTTGGAATACGCCGCTACAAGGCCAAATCTAAGGGTCACTACTTCAGTCAGAAGCTTGTAGACATGCTAGGTCCCCGGCGGGTAGGTAATCTCGTCGACGACCCTTATGTACACTATGCAGCGGCAATACAGAAACTCTATGAGGACCTCTCCGTCGAATTGATTCGGCACTATCTGTCAGATGTTATCGAGGAAACAGGACTGCTCGCTATCGCCGGCACAGGATCGATGAATATTCGCTTGAATCAACGGTTAGCGAATCTACCGGAAGTTAAAGAGTTAATGGTCCATCCCGCATGTAGCGATGCAGGTACCGCGATCGGTGCTGCCAGTTTTGCTGTGCGTCAATCCGGGACAAAGATTAAACCGGTCACACATATGTTTCATGGTCCTTCCTACACTGCTGCTCAGTGTATAGAAGCGTGCAAATCCCACCGGGACAAACCACTGTGGGAAATATTGGAGGCGCCCTATGAAAAAGCTGCACAAATTCTAGCAGATGGGCATCTACTTGCTTGGTATAAAGGCAGATTGGAATTTGGTACTAGGGCTTTGGGAAATAGAAGCATATTGGCGAATCCTAATTTCCCAGAGGTGGTGGAGAAAATTAATCACCAAGTTAAATTTAGGGAAGCTTGGCAGCCCTATTCAGTATGTGCGTTGGATAGCGTGGCAGAGGAGTTCATCCCTGGAGAGCAGCACGACAAATATATGTGCCGTGCTGTAACTGCCAGCGATAGCTGGGCAAAAAAATATCCCGCAATCGTTCACGTCGACAATAGCACCGAAACACAAATTGTCGATGCGGATAGCAATCCAAATTTGCATGAACTACTACTTAACTTTCAGAAAGAAACAGGTCACGGCATGCTGATTAATGCGCGTCTAAATCGTCCAGGGGAAGCCTTGGTGTGCTCGCCAGAAGATGCAATTAATATGTTTCTGGGTACAGATTTGGATTATCTAATCATGGAAGGTGTTTTGATTACAAAGCGAGTGCTATCGGACGAATGGTAAAACAATATCGTTAGGAAAAACTATTCTATCCGTTCGAAAATCGCAAAATGCCGTGTCTCGGGGTTGGGAAAATATGTAAGCAATTGTAGTTTATCTGCGATGCTGTCTTTCTCTAATAGGTTCTTCATTTCGAATGTAAGCTCTGCAACGATCGTGTCGCCTACTTCGCTCGATAGAATCTCCTCTTCGCTTAGATTTCTGTTTATTAGGTCGTAGTCTTCTACCTTGCCACTGAAATAGGCGACAGCATGGTTGTTCGTTACAAGTCCTGCAGAATCTTTAGTGTTCTCGGCAATCCATTCTATCGAATCCTCAACATAGGATTTTGATTCCCCAAAGCTATAGTATGAGTCAATAGCGCAGTAGCTAAAAAAGATTGCAAAGATTATCGGCACGCTTCTTCTACCAGATGCCTTCGCGCTCTCCAATAAACTAAGAACAACTATAGGAACTAACAAGACTAACAAGATACACATTAGCATCGCGTAACGAGCAGATAAGTATCGAGTAACTATAATGAAGCCGAGCAGTATTAGAAAATTAATACAAAGATAGAACGTTACAGGTACAGCGACTTCCCTGTTAATTCGAAGACGATTCCTAAAAAATCCAACGGTCAGAACAATCAGGTAGGGGCCGCCTATGCCAGAAAATAAGTTGGCAAATAGGATTGAAATCATGCCGGCGAGTAAAAATAATTCTATGTATTCACGAGAAAATGTTGCTGCATATTCAGAAAATAGTAGTGAGCCTAGTAACGCCCTCTCTCCATCATTCAGTGTAAAGTTTCCAGAAATGAAGGGTTCGTAAATAGAAGCAAACTGAATAAAGAGCTGCGCGACGTTCAACCCCATCAGAGCGAGGAAAAGTAATAGGCCAACCGAGAGAGATAGGGCCACCGCATACAATCTAAGAAGGAGTGCTTTACGGGCACTGGATTCGAGGCGTCTATTAAATAGTAGGGCTAGTGGG
Organism: uncultured Gammaproteobacteria bacterium; assembly: GCA_913060495.1. Lineage (GTDB taxonomy): Bacteria > Pseudomonadota > Gammaproteobacteria > Pseudomonadales > Pseudohongiellaceae > UBA9145. The sequence continues at coordinate 153,563 of CAJXRP010000005.1, forward strand.
ACGAATACCAGATAGGCAAGTGCCTCTGCGCGAAATGCCGCAGCTAAGAGCAAGTACGCGCAAAAACAAATTGCAGGGCGTAGTGATTGTGTCTTTACGTAGAGCAGGTATTGCCAGAGTGCCGTAAGAGAAAGCGCCCAGAATCCGATGTCGCGAATTAGAAGTTCACGGTATTCGTTTAACTGTGGGTAGACCAGAATGCAGATCGCGGAGATAGCCAGCAGAGGCTTGGAATCGTTGATCTCTTTTACAATGCTGAGGAAAGCGTAAATTAGGATGGCATAGAATAACGCGTTAACGAACAAGCCAGCAGAGAACACATCGAGACCAGTTAGTGACACTATACCAATCAGGATCGAGTATGTTGCCCAGGAATAATGTTGATAAGCGGCGACGATTCCATCGGCTAGGAAAATCTCGGCAGTGCGCGCGTAGGTATACGCATCCGAGTTAGGGATGTCCTGCAGGAGTAGGGTGAAAATAGATAGCACTAGGCTCGCCGCTACTGCGATCCATCTGATGTCCTGTTGTCGCCAATCTAGATTCATGTGTACGTATTTCATTTGTTCTGTTTTCAACTGTCTGCGTTTCAACTTAGAGATTAGTAAGGTCTCGCGGAAGGCCCAGCAGCTTGTGTCTTAAATCGTTTGTGCAGCCAGAGATATTGATCGGGCTGTTTTCTTATCGCCTGTTCCACTAATTCGTTGGTGGTGCGGGCATCTGTTTCGGCGTCGCCGCTTGGAAAGTCTTCTAGTGCAGGGGCGAAGTCGAGATGATACCCCGAGTTATCTTCATTGCGATAATGGCTATAGAACAATACAGCAGAGTCATTTACTTTGGCGAATCGCGCTGTAGCGGTAATAGTCGCAGCCTCAACTCCGAAAAAGGGGACGAACACTGAGTGTTTAGCTCCGTAATCCTGATCTGGAGCGTACCAGAGAATCCGGCCTTCTTTGAGGCTGCGCATGGCACCACGGACGTCTTTTCTGTCATAAACATGGCGAAAATGGCGAATGCGGCCATTGAACATAGCCGCTTGAAATAATGGATTTTTGTTTGGACGATAGGTCACATCCATATCCCCAACTAGGTTGAACAAAAAACCACCCATTTCTAAGCTAGAGAAATGAGCGCACAACAACAATACGCCTTGCCCCCGATCGATAGCGGCCTGAAGATTTTCTAATCCAGTCACGGTTGTGCGCGATCGAAAGTCTTCTGGATTCCGAAACCAAGAGATCGCTACCTCAATAAGTCCGATGCCATTGGACCGGAAGGTCTTCCTTACCAGTTGTTTGTGTTCTTCCTTAGATAGCCCTGGAAAGCAAAGTCGGAGATTAACCTCACAGATATGCCTCCTCGACCTCGCAAAATAATAACTGAGTAACCCTAGGCTTCGCCCGATATGAATCTGGACTGGATACGGCAGATGGGCCGCTAGCCACATGGAAGACAGGCCAATCCATGTTGGCCAGTAACGTGGCGCTATGAATTGGCTTAGGGGTGTTCTTATTTGAGAGTCTTCAGCCACGAGTTATGCCAACGAGCACCTGAATGGATGCTGGGAGAATAAGGAGATTAATAAGTTTATCGCTCTTGCTGGCGCGAATTGTAGCAGAAGCCTAGAAATAACAGCACTTTGAGAGGCTTTGATTGGTGAAATGTAAATATCGCGAGTAAAATCCCACTGCTAAGCAATAATTAGCAGTTAATAAGATGTGAATACCCACTTTCCGGTGAAAATGCAGTGCCTTGCCTCAAAGTGGCATTATTCCTGTATTTAGCCCATGTGATATGATCAGCCGCCATAAAAAGCAGTAACTCTTGTTATAACTTTGCAGCCTTCGAATACAGGAAACCTCTGATGAAACTTGAGATGCCACCCTTTCAGCAAGCCAAGCTATTGGTTATTGGTGATGTCATGTTGGATAGATACTGGCATGGTGCTGCCTCGCGGATCTCACCGGAGGCGCCAGTACCGGTTGTTCAGGTTGGCAACCAGGAAGACCGACCGGGTGGAGCCGGAAACGTGGCGCTGAATATTGCTGCTCTGGGTGCTGCTGCTACGCTTATTGGTGTAGTCGGTAAGGATGACAATGCGCAGGATTTGGAATCTCGTCTTACCGCTGCGGGAGTCTACTGCGAATTCTTGAAATCACAAGACAAGCCGACGATCACCAAACTAAGAATTATCAGCCAGCATCAACAATTAATCCGTCTCGATTTCGAAGAAAAATTTGATGAGCAAGACGTCGCCGATTTGCAATCACTCGCAACTTCACTTCTTCCAAGCGCACAGGTACTTGTGCTCTCAGATTATGCGAAGGGCGCACTGCAAGATGTAGCTGCCTTAATCAAATCGGCTAGAGAACAAAACATTCCAATTATCGTCGATCCAAAAGGAATCGACTTTGAAAAGTACCGTGGCGCAACTTTGATAACGCCGAATTTTAGTGAATTCGAATCAGTGGTTGGACCTTGCGCGAACGAAGAGGAACTTGTCAGAAAGGGGCTGAAGTTGATGAGCGACCTTGAATTGCAGGCCATACTCATCACACGCGGTGAACATGGTATGACCTTACTACGCCCTGACTCAGAGGAATTACACTTACCTGCACGGGCACGAGAAGTATTCGATGTAACGGGAGCAGGCGATACAGTTATCTCTGTACTCGCTTCAGCATTGGCGGCAGGGGATGGTCTTGCTGATGCAACAGCTATTGCGAACCTTGCGGCAGGATTGGTCGTGGGCAAATTGGGAACTGCGGCAATAAGCGGGCCTGAATTGCGTAGAGCGATATTGGCTGAACAAAATTCCGGTATGGGTGTTATGACGGCAGAACAACTTAGTATCGCCGTGCATGATGCAAAGGCTCACGGAGAAAAAATTGTATTTACCAATGGCTGTTTCGATATTATTCACGCTGGCCATGTTGGTTACCTGAGTGAAGCGAAAAAGCTTGGAGACAGACTCGTCGTAGCAATCAATTCAGACGACTCTGTTGCACGACTCAAAGGGGCAGGTCGCCCAATCAATCCTGTTGAGCGCAGAATGGCAGTACTCGATGGTCTGGAGGCGGTAGATTGGGTCGTAAACTTTGAAGACGATACACCGGAGGCGCTACTAAAGTCTCTACAACCGGATATTCTTGTTAAGGGTGGGGATTACTCATTAGAGCAGGTTGTCGGCGGCGCATATGTTCTTTCTTATGGCGGCGAAGTTAAAGCATTAGATTTTCTCGACGACTGCTCAACCTCAGCCATAGTAGAAAAAATGAAGGACTCTGGTTAAAAAAATCTGCGACAGTAATAAGTGGTTATTTAACGGCTTCTACGTTCTCCTGCAGGTGCTGTGGATTAATTGTTCCAACGATCACGCTAGTAACGCCTTCTTTATCTAGTGCGAAACGCAAATTCCTTTTAGTAAAATTAGTGCCTGCCTGGTCATCTTTCGTATTGGGGTCTATACAATCGTGTCCGCTATTCAGTGCCTTCTTAACAAGTATCCCTTTCTCGAGCGCGAGCGCATGATCGATCACAACTTTGTCATCTTGCATCGACGGATTGTAGGTCACCATTACCAAGTCGAGTAGCTCTGCTGCCTTCATTCCCCCTTCCAGGGTCTTGGTAGACATGCCTATGGCTTTTATTAGCCCTTTTTCTTTGAGTCGCAGAAGGGTCTCCGGACAATCACTGGACTCGAGAATCTTACAATCGCTTCCATCGGAATGAATCAGGACAATGTCGAGGTAGTCAGTACCAATATTTCTGAGGCTACGTTCGATACTTCGTTGAGTGTGTTCTGCTGAAAAATCGTAATGAGATTTTCCTGCGGTAAACTCTTCTCCGACCTTACTGCAAATTATCCAATCTTGACGATCTCGCAGGAGACGTCCTAAGCGTTGTTCGCTGCTGCCGTATGCGGGTGCAGTGTCGAGGAAATTGATTCCTAGCTCTTTGGCCTGGGCAATCAAAGCAGATACCTCTTCATCGGAAGGAAGCGCGAAGCCGCTGGGATATTTCACGGCTTGATTGCGGCCAATCTTGACCGTACCCAAGCCTAGACAGGAAATCTCAATGCCGGTTTTTCCCAGTTTTCTTTTTTCCAAACTCATTCGTATCTAATCCCAGCGTGAAGTGGCGAGCTTTGCGGGCTCTAGTACAGTTCTCAAGTCCTGCTCTGTCAGAGTGTTGGTTGGAATAATTCCGTTAGTTGCTAAATGCTTAGTAATGTTATCGGCCAAGTTCGGTGTAAGAGTTAGTTTAGTGGGCCATGCAACCAACACATTACTCTCCTCGATAAAATAAGCATCTTCTGGGCGGTAGTTGTTGTTTACATTGGCTTCCGCACGGTCAATGGAGAAGCAGTGGAATTGCGTTGCCTCGAAATCTATCCAAGGAAATAAAGTTGTTAAAAGTTTTTGAGCGGAGTGGACCTGTACATCGGCATCTTTCCCCACGCCGGATTCAGCAATCTCACCACCGAGATACCAAACAGTTTCTCCATTGGCATCGGTATGGGATGTAATAGTTAGTTTCGGCGTTAGGCTAAAGCTATCCCCTATGCAATGAACGAAAACCGAAGGAAGATTTTTCGCCTTCACATAGACCATGTTCAATGGTCGTAATTGTGACTTTGGTTCTCGCAGGTTCGCATCATCGATAAGTTGCTGATTGCCCTTGCCGGCACTAAAAATGAATCTTTGTGCCTCTATAGTAAAGTGTGTGTTCTTATCATGAAAAGAGATAGCGTTGACCAATCCGGAATCATTGCGCTCGAACGTATAGCTCCCAGGATTTATTTTAAATATCCACTCACGCTGCTTCTCGAACAGCACTTCTAGTAGGGAATTTGTATCTACTACAAAGTCAGGAAGCTTGTAGAGAGTGCCTTCGACAGTCGCAGCCTTGAAGAAATCTGGGTAGTCTTTCTTATCTATGGCTGAAACACGACCGCTAAGGCTTTTGCTTCCAAGGAAAGTTTTAAGCTTCGAGCGAAATCCGGAGTCGGACCACATATAGTAATGATCACTAAGTACGCGACACCCTCTAAGATCGATCTCGGCATCGCCGGATAGGCAGCTGCGCCAGCGAGCAGGCATATCAGATATGATGTTTGCCGCTCCGCTAAGCGCCCCATTCAACGCATATTTGAGACCACCATGAATGATGCCCTGTGAGGCGAGCGTTTGGCCGCAGCCGAGCTTGCCTGTTTCTAATAGTATGGCGTTATAGCCTTGATTGCGTAAGCTGTTGAGCAACCAAAGGCCCGCAATTCCACCGCCAAATATGACGATGTCGGTTGAATAGCTTGATGTCATTCGTTACCTTAGCTCGTTGCTGTAGTTGATGCGTGGGATGTGAGTATAGGGTCTGTATTCGGGTAGACTGCAAGACTCAAATTATATCGGCATAAGGGACGATTTCCCAATTACTTCCCAACCGTTGCGGCAAACTAAATTACTAGGCTGAGTCTTTATGCACCGATTTATCTACAGTGTCATTTTCTATCTTGCACTGCCTGTAATTCTGATCCGTTTGCTTGTTCGATCTCTGAAAGCCCCAGCTTATAGAAAACGGATTGGCGAGCGCTTTGCTTTACAGGCGATGCCTAAGGGGTTTGATAGAAATAAACTTACACTGTGGATTCATGCCGTTTCGGTGGGTGAGACGGCGGCATCCGCGCCGCTGGTGGCTGAACTTCAACATCTCTATCCGGAAGCTCAGATTGTTATGACAAGCATGACTCCGACCGGATCAGATAGAGTTCGCATGCTCTTCGGCGAGTCAGTTCTGCACGCCTACGTCCCTTACGATCTGCCGGGTGCCTGTAATCGTTTCCTTGATAAATATAGGCCTAGTCTTCTAATTTTGATGGAGACAGAGCTATGGCCCAATTTGATACATTCTTGTCATCAAAGAGACGTAAAACTATTGTTGGCGAATGGGCGCTTGTCGGAAAAATCAGCTACCGGTTATGGTCGTTTCCCGAAATTTACGCGAAACCTTCTTGAGAAGATCGATAGAATAGCTGCCCAGGCTTCCCCTGATGCACAGCGATTTATCGATCTTGGTGTTAATCCAGAAAAGATAGAAGTTACAGGTAGCTTGAAATTCTTAGTTGACGTGCAGGGGAAAGAAAAACAGGCATATTTTTCTGCTATCGCTAGCAACGCACGACCTATCCTTGTTGCGGCGAGCACGCGCGAGGGTGAGGAAGAAAAAGTGTTATCCGCCTTTAAGGATTGTCTTGCTGAAATCCCTTCACTACTCCTCATTTTGATTCCACGCCATCCTGAGCGATTTGCAGGAGTAGCCAAATTAAGCGAAAACGAAGGATACACTACAGCAAAGCGCAGTAATGGCGAGGTAGTAACGCCTAGTACGCAAGTTGTAGTAGGCGACAGTATGGGCGAAATGTTGGATTACTACAGTGTTGCAACACTTGCCTTTGTTGGTGGAAGCCTTGTAGATACCGGATGTCAGAATGTTCTAGAGCCGGCGGCATTGGGTATTCCAATTCTAGTGGGGCCTTCGCAGTACAACTTTGCAACAATTTGCAAACAACTGGAACATGCCGGTAGCCTAAAAACTATTAGGAACGAAATGGAATTGGCGCAGAGTCTTTGCTCATTACTAGCAGACGAGCAGGCGCGGAAGGAAATGGGTGAGCGCGGCAAGCGGTTGGTAAGAGAGAACCAAAACGCTTTGCCTGCCCTAATGAAGCTAGTTATACCGCTTATCTAAAGACTCCAATAATATTTTCTATTCGAATTGGCGTGTTAGATTTTCGGCAGAATCGGACGTCACACGAACATTGTCTTCGATGCGAATGCCCCCGCAGGGATAAAGGTCATCGACTATATTCCAGTTTATCAATCTGCCTCGATCTGAACCCCGTTCTTCCTCCAGTATAACTGGAATGAAGTACAGACCCGGTTCTACAGTAAAAACCATATCGGTTTCCATCACTCGTGTATTTCTCAGGGCTGGAGAGTTTTCCGGTGGAGATAATATTGTTCCGTTAATGTCGGCTTGATGTCCGCCTACATCATGTACCTGAATGCCTAACAAATGTCCCACGCCATGAGGCATGAACAGTTGCGGAATATTAAGTTCGATTAAATCTGTTACGTCACCTGTACAGATTTTGTGATCAACTAGAATCTGAGCAATCCCCGCTAATGTTGATGTATGTAGCGATTGATAGGTTTTTCCAGGTTTCACTTCATTGACTAATGTCAGCTCTAAGGACTCCATTGCAGTTACCAGAGACTGAAAACAGGGATGACAATTATCATTAACTGAAGTGCGCGTAATGTCTGATCCATAGCCTTTGATGCGACAACCTGCATCGATCAATAGAACCTGATTTTGATCCAGAGCTGCTTTTCGTTTGAACTGGTAATGCAGTATTGCCGCCTTCTCATTGAGCGCTACGATATTGGTATAGGGGCATTCGTCTTCTAGGTTTTTAGTGGCTTGTAGAAAGGCCATGTGAATATCATATTCACTGCCACCCCCTAAGAAACATGTTTTAGCAGCGGCATGGCCAAGTAGCGCAAGTCGATTAGCAACACGCAATTGCTCTAGCTCGTAATCTGTTTTAATAGCCCGCGCATAATCCAAGTACGCTAGTAGTCTTTTTGGGTTAATGCCTGGTTTGTCTATGCCCAGAGAGACGCCGATGTCCCCATGCCCACCTATATAGGCAAGCTTAGATAAGGAATATTTGTTCAGTTCGGCAGAAAGTTCGTTGAGATTGCTTAGTTTGATGATGGAGAGGGCTTCCTCCCACTCGGACTCAACGTCTATGTTCTGTTCGTACCAGAAATCGTTGGGCACAATCTGAAAGTAGATCGGCTTCTCACCGGGGCGAAAGTAGATGAACTGATTTGGTCGATTCACCGGTATCCAGTGCAGCAGGTGGCCGTAAGCTTGAAATGATACCCCCCGATCATCACCATAATAATGTTGTTCTGAGCCGCTATGCACTAATATCGCTGTCAGCGGCGTGCCTTCATTGGCGACATGCTGAAGCGCCTCGGTATAGGTGCGACTGAGGGTGGCTATGTGTTTGGCATAATTGTCTATGGTCAAGTCCGTGCCTCTGCGTGCTGTTTAATGTAGTGAGTTGGAATTATACTGTGGATTGACTGCGAACAGACAGAGGTCGTTTTCACGATCTTTAGGGAGAAAAAGATGCTACACGCAATGTTTATGTTGGTAATTCTAACGACAGTGATAATGGTGCTCACTGCCCGAGTGCGAATTGGGTCTGTACGCAGTGGCGAGGTGCCACAGAACTACTACAGCCTAATGGATGGGCATGACATTCCGGATTTTGTCGCTAAGACAACGCGTAACTTCAATAATCTATTCGAAGTCCCAACACTATTCTATGCAGGTGGTGCGGTCTATTTGGCATTGGATCAGACCGGACAATTACCGGTAATCAGTGCGTGGGTATTTGTCGCGGCGCGAGTGATACACAGCATAATCCATTTGAGTTACAACAACGTACTGCACAGGCTTGTTATTTTCGCCATCGGGAATCTTTCTGTTCTGGTTATGTGGCTAGGTATAGTCAATGCTGCTGGTTAGTGGTGGTAATAGGGCTTCGTGCAACAAAAAATGAGGAGATAAAATGTCTGACGTAGCAGTTTATGTGATTGCGAATCTGGTGGTTAAAGATGCGAATGAGTACCGGAATTACGAGAAAGGATTCTTTCCAATATTGAAAAAATTTGGAGGAGAGTTAGTTACTTTTGATGATAACCATGAGAATTTCGAAGGAGAATCTCCGCTTGAAGGCCGAGTTATTGTTTTGAAATTCCCATCAGAGGAGCTAGCCAAAAAGTGGTACGCCGATGAAGAATATCAGACTCTTTCGGAATTTCGCCGAGCTGGCACCACGTTGAAGAGCATGACAATGGTTCGTGGCTTACCGGCTAGGACATAGAACTTAGATTCATTCACCTAATCGTAGTCGTTCGTTCTACGACGCGGTGTAAGTGAAATAGAAAAGATGTTAAACGGGGAGCAGTAGTTATGATTCGATCAACCACACCAACATTGCAGGGTAAGGAAATTACTGACTACTTAGGAGTTGTCGTGGGAGAGGCAATTCTTGGTGCCAACATATTCAAGGATATTTTCGGAGCAGTGCGCGACATAGTGGGTGGTCGTGCTGGTGCCTATGAAGAAGAAATGGGCCGCGCTCGGGATATCGCGTTTATGGAGCTGGAAGATGAGGCGAGGGCGTTGGGGGCAAATGCCATAGTGGGCATAGACTTAGATTATGAAGTTATCGGGTCGAAAGGCGGCATGATGATGGTAAGCGTAAGCGGCACGGCAGTACGAATAAAGTAAATTGAATAGATAGTTGATTGGCGAGATTACAGATGCTGTTCTAGACTTAGTGAGAACCTACTGCGCAGTTAAGGACAACGCCAGTGCTCTATTCTGCATTTCATCACAAGCCTCTTATTCTATGTGAATCACTAAAATTCTTTCTAGAAAGAACGCGCCCGAATGCGCGAAAAGAATTTGAATCGCTGACACAGTCACTTTTTGAGAGGCCCACTCTTGATCGTGAAAATCAGATCGCCTATCTGCTTAGGCAACCAGCAAACACTATTCGCGATCTCCTCGCTAAGAATCGGCTACACAATTGTAGGTTCGAGCAGAGAAGAAATAGAGCAGAGCGAGCCTTGTCGGTTAAACGCTACTGCGATAATTTCAAAATACCGCAGCATGATGATTATTTAGATCTTATCCAAAAAGACCAGCGTTCCCGCGTTATCGTCTCATTCCATTGTGGGGATTTTCTGTACGGGTCCGCAAGCCTGCTCAATCTTGATAGAAACAAGCGAAAAAAGTATGTGTTAAGCCTGAATCGCAGTAGCAGCGCGTTCTATGCGAATCTGGCTGCAGGCTTTAGCCACGAATTTTCAGCCACCGAGCATGAATTACTACATGGTGAAACTGACTCCTCGCAGCTCTCTCAGATACTCCGAGCGGGTAATGCATCGATTCTACTTTTTTGCGATGTTCCGCCGGGTCTTAATGAAACTATCGAAGTTAATTTCCTGAATAGGCGTGCCTGGTTTTCCATCGGGCCTGCAATTTTAGCACTTGTGAATAGGGTGCCACTATTGCCCTTGATCAACTATTCGATAGGACGATCGAGTTATCTACGCCTAGGCACCCAGATAGAGCCGATACTTCTGCCTTCGGAGACGCTGCGTTGCGGAGCAGAAAGAATTACACAGATCTTGATATCGTTCTTCGAATCGATATTCCTGAAACATCCTGAACAATGGAGGTTTCTTTCTTTGTTGCCATGCTATTTCTCTGAACTAAATTCTGAGTAAGAGCCTCCTATCGAGAGGCTAGCAATATTATCGATAGGAAGTGAGAGGGATTTTTGAATGAGTGCGCGAGTAGATGAAGGGCCTGTTACACAGCTTATCCAAAGCTTATGCAAATATAATGATGGAGATAATTTTAGTCGGGAGATGCCTCTAAGTGACCTGAACTTGGATTCTTTGGATCTGATAGAGAGTCTTTTCGAGTTAGAGAATTTTTACGAGAAAACGCTGAGTCACACTGAACTAGCATCCTTGGTTACGGTAGAAGATTTAGCAAAAGTTTTCTGTCCGCCTTCTATATAACTGCAAAATGAACCTGATGACCGTACAGGATTCAAGCTATCTATTACGTGATAAAGCGATCGCTCATAAAATATTGGGGCCATCAGCTGTGCCTGTCATTACATTGAAAGCTTACTTCAAGCTGCAACTAAGTTTATGGGTGACCCTGCTGGCTATAGCAACGTATCTATTAACTAAAACTCACTATAAGGAGACCGTAACAGCTAGAGGAATTCTAGAGCCAATCCATGGTATTCAGGAAATTGTCTCTCCTATTGCAGCAAGAGTAGAAAAACTATATGTGAGCCAAGGCGAAAGTGTTGAAAGTGGCGACATACTTGCCTCGCTTTCCACTGGGATCTATAACGATCAGGGCGATTCGGTTGTGCAGGAAAACATACAGCAACTGCGAATTGATAGAGAGCTACTACTTAGCAAACTTCAGGTTCAACAACTGGCGCAGCAGCAGTCTAAGCAATGGAGCGGGCTGGCAGTCGCGAATGTTCGTAGCAGTAAGTCGAGTCTTGAGGAGGAAGCAGAATTACTGTCAGCTAGGACAGAATTGAGTGATCGCAATCTACAAGCAGTTTCGACATTGCTTAGATCCGGGAACAGCTCAACCCGAGAATTCGCTCAACATTATCAGAGCCACCTAGAACTTCTCGGTCGTAATCAGACTCTTGCCCAGAGATTGTTGCAGTACGACTATGAATTGAATTCGCTAAAAAATTCGGAATTACTCGCCGAGTACGATTCCCAAGAGGCGAGTCTGCGGATCCAACGAGAATTGCATGTAATTGACGAAAAAATTACGACCTTAGGAAATCAGGCTCAATTTACCGTAGTAGCAGAAAGTCCAGGCGTAGTAGCGGAACTAGTCATAGGAAGAGGTAAGTCAGTACTGCCGAATCAGCCCCTGTTCTTCATCAATCCGACTAATACAGAATTACAGGCAATACTCTACGTGCCTGCAGCGGTGCAGGCAAAGCTGGTAGTAGGTCAGTCCGTTCTGCTTCGGTACGATGCATTCGACTTTAGGCTCTACGGAAGGCACGAGGCTACAGTGACCGCCATTGGTAAGGCAAGGCTGGACCCGAGGGAAAGTATGTTGCCGATCCTAGGCCTCAATGAGCCTGTATTCAGAGTAATCGTAGACCTGCATGAATCTGTAATACAGGCGGATTCTCTCTACCGACTGCAGAGTGGAGCGACGCTTATTGCAGATTTCGTGCTCTCCGAAATGTCACTGCTGCAGTTCATCTTCAGGCCTATTCTTGGTCTACAGGGTAAGGTGACATGAGAGATTTATTCTGGCGCCGCAATACATTACCTATGATATACCAGACTGAAATGGCTGAATGCGGATTAGCCTGTCTAGCGATGATAGCAAACTACTATGGCAAGTTTTCAGATATGCGTACTTTGCGAGGAAGTCTCGGTATGCCAGCCGGTGGCGCATCTGTAAAACATTTGTTGGAGGCTGCCCTGCAGCTAGATTTTCAAGGAAGAGCCCTCAAACTCGATCTTAATGACATTAGTCTATTAAGTGTTCCGGTGATTCTGCACTGGGATACGGACCATTTTGTAGTGCTAAAGAAAATTACGAGGATGTCACTCGTTATTCATGATCCTGCGGTGGGCATACGAAAATACAGTTTGTCTGAGTTAGATCATCATTTCACAGGAATAGCGATTGAGTTTTCTCCAACAGTTTCATTCGCGCGAGAAGTGCCAACAAAGGAATATTCATTAAGGGAGCTGTTCAAGGCAGCTCCTGGTTTTCGTCAAGCAATAGGTCAGGTCTTCTTCCTTTCAATCTTGCTACAGGTACTGTCGTTAATCTTCCCGCTCTATCTTCAACTAGTGATAGATCAAGGGCTTAGTAAGGGGGATATGGACATTATTTTTCTTGTCGCATTACTTTTCCTGTTAGTCATTATCGCCAGGACATGCGTTAGCTATTTCAGAGGGGTGGTGTTACTGCAATTCTCTAGTCAATTGGGCTTTCAAATCGTGAGTAATACTTTTACTCATCTGCTTAGGCTGCCCTTAACGTACTTCGAGCGTAGAGAGATGGGGGATATCATTTCCCGTTTCTCTTCACTTGATAACATTAAGCAGCTCGTTACTCAGGAAATGATCACGGTTGTAGTTGACGGACTCTTTTCTCTCCTCACATTCATCCTGTTAGTTCTTTACAGCCCTATCTTGGCATCTGTCGCAGCGTTTTTTGTAGTTGTATTAGCCATCATTCGTATTCTGGCTATATCTAGAGAAAAAATGTATCGACAAGAAGTTCTGCAGACAGGAGCGAAGCAGCAGACGCGATTCATGGAGAATATTCGCTGCATAGCAGTAACTAAAAACTATGGAATAGAGTATGACCGCCTATCGGAGTGGCAGAATTACTATGCCCATTTTATAAATTCGAGCTATAGACTTGGACATCTTCAATTATCCCTAAGCTCTCTACACAGTTTCTTGTTTGGCATAGATCACGTCGCGACGATTTATCTAGGATCATTGGCAATATTTGATGGTCAATTGACGATAGGCCAGTTAATGAGCTTCGTTTTTCTGAAGCAAAATTTCTCAGGATCAGTGGCAGCAATGCTTCCAAAATTCGCGGAAATTCGACTCTTAAAATTGGAGCTGGACCGAGTATCGGATATTGTTTTCGAAGAACCGGAAAAGAATTTGGAAAATACCGGACTGCTCGAACCTCGAATCTCGGGAAATATTCAGGCGCAGGAATTAGCCTTCAGTTACTCATCTGTACAGCCGGAACTGTTTAGCAGTCTTAGCTTTAGCATCGAAACGGGCGAATGTTTTGCGATATTTGGGAACTCAGGGTGCGGGAAATCAACACTCTTGAAAATATTGCTAGGTTTGGCTGCGCCTTCTTCTGGTTCGGTTTGTATGGATGGACGTTCGATTACCGATCTAGGAGTGCGTCATTACCGTTCACAAGTTGCAGCCGTGCTCCATGGAGACGGTTTGTTGTCCGGATCTCTTGCGTACAACGTGAATCTAGATATGGAGCCACTAAATTCAGAGCGTTTAGAACAGGCGTGTCGAATCAGTTGTATCTCTGATGATATCAGCCAACTACCCATGGGCCTTAATACTCAAGTCGGTGAGATGGGAGTAGCTCTCTCCGCTGGGCAGGTGCAACGCATTCTACTTGCAAGGGCGCTCTATCGACATCCCAAAATACTAGTACTGGACGAAGCCTTATCTCATCTAAGCACCCCACTTGCGCGGCAAATAATTACCGGTATTCGAAATACTAAAGCCACTCTCATTTTGGTAACACATAACGTGGATCTTATAGACATCGCTGATCGCTCGTTGGAATTAGGTGTGCAAGGGACTATCGGGAATTGATCACTCGAATGATGGAGCTCGGAGCGAAGGTGGGGAGAGTTGATAGATGGTCATGAGAAGCTTAATGGCTGGCGAAACGTATTTCGCTATCATAAAACAGAAGACTTTCAGTACCGGGTTTTTCGATGATGCCTGTAAAGAGTTCTATTGTAGGCGTCTTCTAGTTTGCCAAAATGCCTTCCGTGTAGAGCTCCATGCGTATGTTCTGATGGAGAAAGAGATATTTCTGCTATTCACACCACTAACACCTTCAGGGTTTGATTCCTTCGCTACGTTTCTTAATAGCAGCTACAGTAGATACTACGCGATTCGTTTTTCACGTAGCGTCTTAGCTTGGCGGAATGATCCGCTTGTTTGTCGGTTGCCAGGTGACAAGCTAGTTCTTGATTGTCAGAAATTTGTTGAGCGTTACGCAATGGGCAATAGCCGCGAAAGTCACCCCGGCGAGTACGGCTATTCAAGCTACTGCGCGAACGCATTTACACATAAGCCAAGATTTTTAAGGCATCATCGAGTGATTCATCAACTCGTAACTAATGAAGTTAATGGCCTGCAACGATACAGAGATTTTGTCGCAAAGCCCTTTCGTGAGGAGTACGAGAGGTTCTTGCAGAGTCGGCTCCTCTATGGACAGCCCCTAATACAGCAAGATCGTGCATCTCGGCTCGAGAATAGTAGGGCTTTGGCCGATATAGAGAAAAGGGATATACTATCTACAATTACATGATGGTATAGGGGCTTCTGAAGGAAGTTGTTGAGGGAAGACGACTCGGCAACGAAGGTGCCATGTTAACTATTATCAGGCTTCTTCAATTTTCTGAATCTCACTAGAATAGAGCAAAGATGAGCAAGTCACAGAAATCGAACTTTTATCCATTCTATGACCCCTATAGCGAAAGCGGTGCGCTAGGCTATGGACGCAAGTCGTGTATTTCACTCGGTTTTGGTGTTGGTTATGGGCTGCTCCAATATTACTCTCTGCCGGACAAGATGGTTTTCCTTAGCGAGAATTGCTGGATACTCGCTCTGATAATTTCAACGTCATCTTTTGCGCTTTATGTTGCCACGGATGTTTTTCGAAACAATCTTAACGCGATGCGTCAAATCGAAGGTGACTATGCTAGCAGCTTGAAAGTTGTTGATGAGTGGATGAGCGACAAATGGTTGCTGTTAGCGGGATTTGCGTTTGGAGCAGCAAACACTACCGTGGGACATCTGCTAGGTGTGCCATCAGCTTTCTTTGAGTCGACTTCTTCTTTGATAATGGTCTATTTTGGATTCTTCTTAGGCGGATTTGCTAGCGGCATGGGTCTTCTAGCAATAACCGCTGTGATAGCGCTCTATTTAAAGTTTGCTCCTAGTCTTCAGTACACTTTGAACCCTAACGATCCCGATGGTAATGGCGGTATCAAGAAGCTTGGTGATTCGCTGTGGTTCTTCGGTGGCTTAATCGGAGTTGTTGGCCTTCTGGTGAGCATACATATGTTCGGCGTTTCTTGGACGTTTATGCACAAGCAGTATGTTCAATTCGTCTTTTTGTTCTGGGTCTCGCTACCTTATATTCTTGCTGTGTCTATAGTGTTGATACCTGGTCTCGCTGTAAGGCGACAAGTTTCCTACTTTAAATTCTATAAATCTGAGCAGCTCAAGAAAGAGAAGATAGAATTATATTCGAGCTATAAGCAGTTCGAATCTAAAGAAGATGAAGAGATCATCTCGGAAAAGAAGGAGCTTGGGGAGAAGTTAGAGCAGATTCAGAACGAACTAGACACACTCAAGAAGATGCGTAACTCGCATATCGATGGAAAGAGCTCGGACTAATCGAGCTCTCCCACCTCACTACTATCTTCTATTCATAGTTCTCGATGCTAGGACAGGCGCAGAACAAATTCCTATCACCGTAGACGTTATCAATGCGGTTTACACTCGGCCAATACTTGTTGGAAGCAACTACACCTTCTGGTTGATTAGGGTAGGCACCCTGCATTTTACTGTAAGGCCTATCCCAGCTCTCATCCATCATGTCGGCGAGGGTATGAGGTGCATTCTTCAATGGATTGTTCTCAGCATCGATGGTACCCGATTCAACATCCGCGATTTCTTTGCGAATCTGAATTAGCGCGTCAATGAATCTATCTAGTTCCTGCTTCGACTCACTCTCGGTTGGCTCTATCATAAGTGTTCCAGCGACTGGAAACGACATAGTTGGCGCGTGGAAACCGAAATCCATAAGCCGTTTGGCGACATCTTCCTCGCTGATACCGGAGCTGAGTTTTAGTGGGCGTAGATCGATAATGCACTCATGAGCAACCATACCGTTGCGACCGGTATAGAGCACAGGGTAATGCCCGGCTAATCTGGTAGCGATATAGTTCGCACTGAGGATTGCGACCTGAGTCGCCTTTAGCAGTCCCTCGGCGCCCATCATAGCAATGTACATCCAGGATATTGGCAGAATTCCAGAGCTGCCCCAGGGTGCTGCAGAGACTGCGCTATTATTGGCTTGTGGCCCATTCAGCTTAATCAGGGAATGGTTCGCCACGTGCGGCGCAAGGTGCGACTTGACACCGATTGGGCCCATTCCAGGACCGCCGCCACCATGTGGAATACAGAATGTTTTGTGGAGGTTTACGTGCGAGACATCGGCTCCGATATCAGCTGGTTTTGCTACGCCAACCTGCGCATTGAGATTGGCGCCGTCCATATACACTTGTCCGCCATGATCATGAACGATCTGGCAGATTTCTTTCACGGCCTCCTCATATACTCCATGGGTGGAAGGATAGGTAATCATCAACGCGGCGAGATTGTCAGTATTCGCTTCTGCCTTACTACGCAGATCTTCAACATCGATATTGCCATCATCATCGCAGGCGACTAGTACAACCTTCATGCCAATCATCTGTGCGCTGGCGGGATTGGTGCCATGCGCCGAACTAGGTATTAAGCATACATCTCGAGCGCTCTCACCGATGCTTACCAGATACTTCTTGATAGCAAGTAGACCGGCGTATTCCCCTTGAGCGCCCGAATTTGGCTGCATACTTACAGCATCGAATCCGGTAATCACCTCTAGCATTTTTTCTAAGCCAGAGATCATCTCTTGGTAGCCTGCCATTTGCTCTATTGGTGTAAACGGATGTGGTTTAGCAAATTCAGGCCAGCTAATCGGGGCCATCTCAGCAGCAGCGTTAAGCTTCATCGTGCAAGAGCCTAATGCGATCATCGAATGAGTAAGCGAAATATCCTTGTCTTCGAGCCTCTTCAAATAACGCATCATCTCAGTTTCGCTGTGATAGTTATTGAAGTTGTGATGTTGTAAGTATTCGCTGTGGCGAATCAAGTTATCTGGAATAACTGCTGCTTTCTCGCCACTTACAATTTTCTCGTCAATATGTGCAGTCGAAAGTTTCTGTGCGGCATCACCGAGAATGACTTCCCAAATATTTTCAACATCTGTTCTAGAAGAACATTCGTCTAGACTTATGCCAATAGATTTGTCTTGTTCGATCCTATCGATACGCAAGTTTATTTTATTCACTTTCGCGCGAGCCAAAATAGCATCTAAATCTTTCGCATCAATTTTAAGAGTAAGAGTGTCGAAGAAATTTTTGTTCACTAATTCAATGCCGGCGCTCTGTAATCCACTAGCTAGGATAGAAGTTAGTCGATGAATGCGCAGCGCAATATTCTTGAGCCCCTTGGGGCCATGATACATAGCATACAGAGCAGAAATATTTGCTAACAATACCTGCGCAGTACAAATATTACTGTTCGCCTTCTCGCGGCGTATGTGTTGCTCGCGAGTTTGTAGTGCCATACGGAATGCTTGACGCTCGCGCTTGTCAACGGAGACGCCAATGATACGGCCAGGAACTGCGCGCTTGTAGTTTTCTTTGGTGGCGAAGTAGGCAGCATGCGGGCCGCCGTATCCCATCGGCACACCGAAGCGCTGCGTAGTTCCGGTGACGACATCCGCCCCCATTTCTCCAGGCGGCTTTAAGAGAGTAAGGCTCATCAAGTCTGCCGCGACTATGGCGATCGCATTGTGCTCATGGAGTTGGCTTATGATCTCGGTGAGATCTCGTGCTTCACCGGTAACCGCGGGATACTGAAAAATTGCACCAAATAACTCGGGCAGATCGGCATCAGCGATATCACCTATAACTAATTCAAAGCCGAAACATTCAGCTCGAGTCTTTATGACATCGATGGTCTGTGGAAAACAATGTTGATCAACAAAAAACTTATTGGCTTTTCGATTCTTGCTTACGCGCTTCGCCAACGACATAGCTTCCGCGGCAGCAGTAGCTTCATCAAGTAGCGAAGCATTTGCCAAATCCATTGCGGTGAGGTCTAGAGTCATTTGTTGAAAATTGAGAAGACATTCCAAACGACCTTGTGAAATTTCAGGTTGGTAAGGTGTATATGCTGTATACCAGCCAGGATTTTCCAATACGTTGCGCAATATTACATTCGGCGTAAAAGTATCGTAATAGCCAAGCCCAATAAATGATTTTGCTGTGCTGTTCTGCTCGGCAATTGCTTTTAGTTTAGTGAGTGCCGCGTTTTCAGTAAGCGGGTCATCCAATTCCAGAGCACCTTTCAGTGCAATCGATTCGGGTACGGTATTGGCAATAAGATCATCTAGCGATTCTAGATTCAGTGCCTGCAGCATTTGCTCTATTTGATCTTTGTTCGGACCAATGTGCCGATCAATAAACTCGCCGTTATACTGCAGAGCATCGAGAGATGGAGCTGAGTCGTTCTGTGCGGAATCGGGATTAGTCGCCGGACTGGATTGAGTTTGCATTGCTGTCCTTTCAGAAAACATAATTCATCTGTGATATTAATTCGTGACGTAACAGTTGAAGAGTATATCGGTAGGCTGGAGTTGAAGAAGGTTATGCACCTATTTCGTTCAGCTGGTTAACCTTCTTCGCAGTGATTCGAGTAAGCGTCAGCATCCATAAGCTCATCTAGCTCTAATTCATCGCTGAGCTTAATCTTATAAAACCAACCATCGTCGTAAGGGACAGCGTTAACTGTTTCCGGCGCTTCAGAGAGCGTGTCGTTGGTAGCGATAATTTCACCAGATACAGGGCTATACACGTCCGATGCTGCCTTGACGGATTCTACAACCGCTATTTCGTCTTTCGCGTGAACTGTAGCACCCACTTCGGGGAGTTCTACGAAGACGATATCACCTAAGGCATCCTGCGCATGATTGCTTATGCCTACAGTTGCAGTGCCATCTTCGTCGAGTCGAACCCATTCATGAGTGGCGGCGTATTTAAGATTGTCTGGATATGTACTCACTAGGTTTTCCTCATTTAATCGGTGCTGGTTTTAACTCTACCAAGTAGCTGAATTGCCGTAAGTTAGTAGAACTAATGTATGGGTGAAGCTTCAATCATCTACTCGAAAACCTTCTTTCCGAAGCGAACGAAGTTTGGTGTTACTAATCGTACGTTGGTCAGGGTGCCGCGAATATCTACCTGGCAGGCGCCACTATCCAATGGGATTCTAGCTAATGCGATTGAATGCTTCAATGTGGGAGAAAAGCTGCCACTTGTAATCACGCCTTCGCCATTTTCACAGAGAACTTTTTGGCCCTCTCGTAGTACGCCCCGCTGTTCCAGAACGAGCCCGGTAAGAATAGGCAGTTTGCCGGCCTGTTGCTCTGCCAAGTGCGCCGTGACAGCCTCTCGGCCAATAAATGCACGGTCCTCCGGTTGCCAGGCAATTGTCTGTTTCATATTGGCGGCGATGGGTGACGTAGTCTCATCCATGTCGTGGCCATAGAGATTCATTCCCGCTTCCAAGCGTAAGGTATCTCTTGCACCCAATCCTACGGGCTTGACGCCAACTGCTAGTAGTTTGTCCCAAATCGCTGGGGCCTCTTCATTTGGCAGAATAAGTTCTAAACCCTTCTCCCCGGTGTAGCCAGTGCGAGCTATGAACCAGTCGCCGGATTCGAAGCCGCGAAAATTTTTCAGCTCTTTGCTTGTCGCAGCGCGCTCGCCATCAAGTATCGAACAGACCTTCTCGATTGCCTCGGGGCCATGAACCGCTAGGATCGCCAACTGTGGCTGTTCTTCAATGCTGACATCGAAGTCGCCTGCATGAGTGCGTATCCAGGCCAAGTCTTTGTCGCGGGTAGCGCAGTTGACCACTACGCGATAGCCAAAACTCATGCGATAGACGATCAAGTCATCAACAACGCCCCCCTCGTCATTTAGCATGCCGCTGTACAGTGCCCGTCCAATTTGATCTAACTTGGCAACATCGTTCGCCAGTAGATAACGCAGAAATGCCTCGGCCTCATTGCCAGACACATCGACCACTGTCATATGTGATACGTCGAAGATGCCCGCCTGGTTTCGTACCAGATTATGTTCTTCTATCTGGGAGCCATAATTTATGGGCATATCCCAGCCGGCAAAATCGACCATCTTGGCGCCGGAATCGAGATGTTTCTGATATAACGAGGTTTGCTGGCCCATTAAATTACACGTCCGAGTGGGAGAAAAAGGAGGCGTCATTTTACCCACAGCACGCGTCTTTTAATAGGAGAACCTGCGGAGTTTTAGCGCTCTATCTTGAGGCGAGCTACGGACGGGGAATCTTGCTAGGAATCGCTGTTAAGGCTGCCAGGCATAACTAAACTTGGCGAATATTGTGCGGTTGGTTTTCTCAATAGAATCGTAGGTGTCGTTCTGAAAACCGGCATCGGAATAGCCGATAAAGAAACGGGTGGCAGCGCTGAATCTATAGCTATAGAGAAGTTGTGTAGTGAGTTGCTTGGTGCGTGCCTGGACTGGCGAGAGATACAAGTCTTGGTTGCGCTTATTGTCGGTGTATTGAAGAGTGAAACGAAGAAAGCTGCGTGCGCTAAATTGATACGTCGTTTTTAAGTCAGTGAGGTTCGCAGTAAATAGTCTGCCACCGTCTACATCGAATTGCTGCAGGGTATGCTCAAGGTCCAGTTCCAGATGCTTGCCCCAGCGATAATTGATGCTGGGCCCGAAGCGCTTTGATCGACCGAGGCGGGTATTGGCAAAATCGACAATGTCCTCAACTCGAATCAGCGTACTGAGGCGCAAGTTTGCTCGAGGAGTAAATCCGACTTGGATCTGATTAAATTGCTCATCGAAATATTTGCCATTCCAGTAGGTCTCGCTCCCACCAAATAGGCCATTGAGAAACGATTGCTGAGGGCCGTTCATATTGACGAATACCTCAAATTCCTCTTCCAGCTGCAGACCAGATTGATCTTCTGTCCTGTCATAGTCCAGTGCCACTCGGATGCGGTTGAAGAAGTCGTCAGACTCGCCCCACCAAGTATGTCCGACGGTTGCGACGACAAATTTGAAATCCACTCGATTGACGAAGCCCACGTCAGCGCGAAAATCTTCGCCCATGTCGGTATAGCCCAAGCGCCAGTCCCAACGCCTGTCGTTGTGTCGGTACTCTAGTCGGTGGCTGCTATCGCTCATGCTGCTTGCCTGCCCATAGCGCCCTTGAATGAGCGACGAATAGTCAGAGCTGGAGTGCATGCTCTGGATCGAGATCACATCCCGGTCACTGGGTCTCAATACTGCATCGATGCTGCTTACGGTATTGGCATAGCCATCATCAGCGCGGCGGTCGGTGATCAACGCGCCTATGGTGGAATTCTCGAAGATATCGAATCGATAACGACCGATCGCTACTTTAGATTCGACATCGCCAAGAGAGGCGACACTGGAACCTAAGCTGCGAGGGATTAGAAAGCTAGTATTCGCATCGTTGGCAGTTAATAGAGCATAAGTATGACCAGCGCTCTTGCCGGTGAGCTTTACGCCATAGTCTGGATCGGAGATGTTTCGCGTGTGGACCAGGCGCTCGAATGTATCGAAATAATCTGCTCCGTCTAGGAAGAAGGTTCGACGTTCTGGAAAGAACAGGCTGAACGTGTTGTTGATATCAAGCTGAGCACTATCGGCCTCGACCTGAGAGAAGTCCGGATTCAGAGTTGCGTTGAGGTACAAGTCTTGAGAAATACCCCAGCGTACATCGAGGCTGGCTTCTGGATCGATACTCTCTCTATCCCAGTTTCCCAGAGCCGGGTTTCTGTTTTCTACCGCAGAGGAGGTTAGTGTTGGAATAACTTCCAAGTTTCTGCTCCGGGTTAGGTTAGCAAAGCCGTCGGCCTTACTAATCTGGCAGATATAACAGGAAATGTTTCTGTCCTGCGGATTGTTGGCGATTCGTGTCCCTCGATCTCGCGGATAGAATCTCACTAAGTCGATGCCCCATGTCTGATTGCTCTCGCTAGGGGTGAAACGCAGTTGTTTCATCGGAATCGCCATTTCTACGACATAGCCATCCTCGTTAATCTGTCCGGCACTATCCCAGATAGCATTCCAAGATTCGTCTTCATCATCATTAACATCATCTTGAATAGCGTCAGCCTGCACGCCGAACGGATTGGCAAAGAATTCAAAGGCGCGCCGTTCATCGTTGAAGGTGTCGAGAATAATAGCGACGTAGTCATCGTTCCACATCGAATCTCGGTCTCTATAGAAGGCTCGTATTTGGTCAGGCTCAGGGTCCAGTGCGATAAAAGCGACGTACAATACCTCGCCGTCTTCCATGAGCAAGGCCTCGGCCTCTACTTCAGCAGGAACGTTGTTATTCGGATTGGTTTCTATGTTGACGGAGATGCGCGTGGCCTGACTCCACTCCCCTTGACTGATTTCGCCATCGATACGCGGTTCGGTATTCACTCTGGGGATGGAATAGTTGCTTGCTGACTGAGCTTGAAGTTTGGATACGGGGAATCCCACAAACACGAGAGTAAGCATGACAAGGCTCGTGCAGAGCTTAACGCTGGGGTATGAGGAAAGTTTCATTTCTACTGCTCAATCACTCATTCGGCCATGTTGTGAGATAGCTGGCTCTATTATTCTTAGTTGGCCCTTACTAGTGGGCTGTGCCTGCGCGGTGAAGCGGGGCTAGATTATTACATTTGATGCGGGGAAAGGGAAAAGGGATACAGCCCAAAGCGATCTTTGCAGTAGTCAAAACGCCAGCAGTTAAGCTATGGACAAAAAAGCGGGAAGTCTTTCGACTCCCCGCTGCTTTTACTGTGCTTACAGTTCGGAAATAGCTTCAAGTACGTCTTCGAAAGGAGGTCTGTCTTGATATCTCTCTTCAGCAAACTTGGCTTTAATAACGCCATTTGGGTCGATCAGAAATATTCCGGGATAGGGTATGCCATATATCCGGTGTCCTGGTTCGTAGTCCAAATTGCGAATCCCAAAGGCATTCACATGGGTGACTTCTTCATCGTGAAGAAGAGGAAATTGAATGTCCTGATCTTCTTGCACCGTCTTCAATGTCTCCACTGAATCGTAGGTTAGGGCGACAACACTGATGCCCATAGCTTCTATTTGATCACTGATTTCGGTCAGCTGCACGAGCTGAGCTTTACAGTATGGTCACCAGTCAAAAGAGCGGCTCATCATAAAGAGCATGCCCTTTTCGCCTTTTAAGTCGTCGAATGACTGAACATTGCCATCCTGATCTTGTGCCGAGATTTCCGGAATCGATGCGCCTACAGGGAAGTCTGGAGCCCAGACAAAGTCCTGCGCCATCGAAATTTGGAAACTTCCCAGCAACATCAGGGCAAGCAAGAATCTGCTCATCACTGTGGCGCGTGGTTGGTTTTTCGGATTCATGACTACCTCACGGGTTTCTAACAAAAATTTCTGCCCTGAGCCTCGCCTTACGGGAGTCAAAGCATTACTAACAATACCCGATTCGAGCGGGTTTTATTGCAAGATAAATTAATTTCTTAATTATTAGTGTCCTGCTTTTGTGGCTGCGCACCAAAATTGGGCCACAGAAGTAATATAGCGCTGCACGTGCAGCAACACAGAGATAATTTAGGTTTGATACCTAGTCTTGATCGATGCCAGCGAGGAATCTCTCGCCACGTGGCAGATAGTTGTTGTCACTATCGAGGGAGAATACAACGGAGTTTGAACGTCCAATGATCTCTTCTCTGGGTATAAAGCTATAGACGCGACTGTCCGCGCTGTTATCGCGATTGTCTCCAAGCACGAAATACTGATCTTCAGGGACCACCGTAGGGCCGTAGCTGCGAGCTGTCCGGCTTACAAATCGATTGGATAAGCGTGCCTGATGGGCCTTATCGGGGAGTTCTTCTAGGATGATAATAGCTTCATCATCTCTGGACAGAACTTCATAGCTTGCCGCCTCGCCATTGATTACCAGGGCGTTGTTTTGCATGTAAACGGTGTCGCCAGGCAAGCCCACAATGCGCTTAACTAGGCGCTTATCCGCCTTCTTGGAGTCGATTATGACCACATCGCCGCGATTTGGATCGGAAAGCTCCGCCAGGGAGATCTCGGTAAAGGGTATCTTCACGTCATAGGCAAGTTTGTTCACCCAGACCTTGTCGCCATCGAGCAGCGATGGCTGCATAGAAGCGCCGGAGATTGAACTTAAGTCAGCTATCGCACTTTTGAAAAAGACGATGCAGAACAGTAAAAGGAAGAATTGCTTATTCTCTTTCCAAAACAGACTGAGGTTACTGCCGAGACGTTCGGAAATACTGACTTTATTTAGATCATTCATCACTTCTACACCTTTTGAGCCCTCTAAATTAGCCTAGGTCTTCTAGACATGTCAATTCGCTTGAGGCAGCTGGAGGTAGAGCGGTGATGAGCTTAGAGTTCGAATGTTGTGGCTCTGCCAGTCACCAGACAGTCGGTGCTGTCACTGCGACTATTGCAAAGGCGTAGGGTCTTCACTAACCTGTATGCCCGTACAGTGAATTGCTTACCCAAATTCATCATGGCATTGACGCAGTTTCATCCAGCTTCCCGCGATTGGTTTATCGCCCAGTTTGGTGAGCCTACACAGGCTCAGGCCGAGGCTTGGCCCGCTATTAAGTCTGGGCGCCATACACTTATTTCGGCTCCAACCGGCAGTGGTAAAACCCTCGCCGCGTTCTATGCTGCTATCGATGATTTGTTAGTAAGAGGGCTGAAGCGTCAGCTTAATCCCGGGGTGCAGATCCTCTATGTCTCGCCACTGAAAGCCCTAAGTAACGATATTCATAAGAACTTAGAAACGCCTCTTAAAGGCATCGCCGAAAACTTGCAGAAGAGCGGGCAGGGACCGGTTGATATCAGGGTTGCTGTTCGCACGGGCGATACCCCAGCGAGTGAGCGGCAAAAGATGGCTAAGAAGCCGCCACATATATTGGTTACTACGCCGGAATCACTCTATCTGCTGCTGACCAGTGCAAGTGGGCGCGCAATGTTGGCAAACGTATCTACATTAATAGTAGACGAGATACATGCCCTGCTTGGCGACAAGCGGGGCTCGCACTTAGCCCTTTCTATCGAGCGACTACAAAGACTGGTGCTTAAGAATTCAGGACAGCGATTACAGCGTATTGGTCTCTCCGCAACACAGCGGCCTATAGAGATGGTTGCCAAGTACCTAGTCGGTAACAACAACTATGACGAGGAAAGTCTCGACTGCAAGATCGTTGATGCAGGCTTCCGTCGACAGATGGATATTTGTCTGGAAGTGCCTGGTTCTCCCCTATCGGCTTTGATGAGTAACGAGGTTTGGGAAGAACTCTATAAGCGTCTGATTGAATTAATTTCTACTCATCAGACAACATTAGTTTTTGTGAATACTAGGCGGCTCTCCGAACGCTTGGCATTAGCTCTATCTGAGCGCCTAGGTGAAAATGCGGTGTGTTCCCATCACGGCAGCATGAGTAAAGAGTTGCGATTTGACGCCGAGCAACGTTTGAAAGCGGGGCAACTGAAAGTGTTGGTAGCTACTGCTTCTATGGAATTGGGCATCGACATCGGCTCTGTAGACTTGGTTGTACAGTTTTCTTCTCCCAAAAGCATAGCGACATTTTTACAGCGCGTTGGCCGCAGTGGCCACTCAATACACGGCACGCCTAAGGGCATTCTTTTCCCGCTGACACGGGACGACCTAGTTGAAAGCGCTGCATTGCTTCACAGCATCCGTGAGGGGCAATTGGATTGCATAGTTATGCCTGAGAAGCCCTTGGATATTCTCTCGCAGCAGATCGTTGCGGAAGTTTCATCGCAAACTCACGATCAAGCAGGCCAGACAGGTGAACTCTTCGATCAACAGGAAGGTGGTTGGAGCGTGGATGAGCTGTTTGAACTCTTTCATAATGCCTACCCCTTTCGAAACATGCAGAGGGAAGAATTCGATACTACCGTGCAAATGTTGGCCCAGGGATACACCAGCAGGCGTGGGCGTCGCGGAACACATTTACACTTTGATGCGATCAACAACCGACTGCGGGCGAGACGCGGTGCTAATCTTGTCGCGCTGACAAATGGCGGGGCCATCCCCGATATGTTCGACTATCAAGTTGTACTAGATCCCGAAGACATCGTAGTCGGTAGCCTTAATGAGGACTTCGCCCTTGAGGCGTTGCCAGGCGATGTTTTCACGCTGGGTACGCATAGTTGGCAGTTGTTACGGGTCGATGGATTGAAGGTTCGAGTCCGTGATGCGCAGGGCATGCAGCCGACGATACCGTTCTGGTTCGGCGAAGGTCTTGGTAGAACGAGAGAACTGTCCGAGGCTGTTTCAAACTTACGCCAAACAATAGCGGATTTGCTGATCAATGACTCTGCGAATGCGGCGGTGCAGTGGCTGGTCGATAATGCGTTCTTGCCCCGCGCAGGCGCGACGCAATTGGTGGATTATCTGCAGACAGGAATGCAGGCTCTTGGAGGAATGCCAACGCGTTCTTCGATTTTCATGGAGCGCTTCTTCGATGAGGTGGGTGATATGCATGTTGTTATTCACTCTCCCTTTGGCAGTCGTATTAATCGCGGTTGGGGGCTGGCGCTTCGAAAGCGTTTTTGTAAGTCATTTAATTTCGAACTACAGGCCGCCGCGAATGAAGACAGTATTGTTATTTCCTTAGGATCTATTCATAGCTTTCCACTCGATGATGTATTTAAGTACTTACAATCTGCAACCGTCAGAGATGTATTGGTGCAGGCATTGCTCGATGCGCCAATGTTCGAAGTTCGATGGCGCTGGAATGCAACTCGCTCGCTTGCCATCCAAAGAAACCGAAACGGTAAGCGAGTGCCTCCTCAATTTCAGCGTATGGATGCTGAAGATTTGGTAGCGCATGTGTTTCCAGATCAAATCGCTTGTGCAGAAAACATAACAGGCAGGCGCGAAGTTCCGGAACACCCGCTTATTGATCAGACGATTCATGATTGTCTGACCGAAGCCATGGATATTGAGGAACTCACAGAACTCATCGCCGATATCGAGCAGGATAAGCTGACACTAATAGCAAAAGATTTAACCGAGCCTTCTCCATTCGCGCAAGAAATTATAAATGCTAGACCTTATGCTTTTCTCGATGACGCACCGTTCGAAGAGAGGCGTACTAATGCAATTCGCAATAGGAGTTGGGCCGACCCAGGTGAGGCGAAAGATTTTAGTTTGTTAGATGAAGAGGCAATCGCGCGGGTTAGAGACGAGGCATGGCCTTACATAAGCAATGTCGAAGAGATGCATGATGGTCTCTACAGTCTTGCGTATATGAGCAAGCAGGAATTTGAGGCTAATAAAGACTATCAAGGCTGGAATCAGGTCTTGCTCGATAACGGGCGTACCCTCAGATTGTCTCAGTTATCCAATGAATTATGGATAGCGACAGAAAAACTTGGGTGCTTCATGGCGATCTATCCAGAGTTGGATGTGTTGAGAGAGTCGCCGAATATCCCAAATTTTGTGTTCGAGAAGAAGTGGGATCGGCAAGATGCGCTTCGTGAGATAGTGCGAGCGAGGCTTGAATGTTTGGGCCCCATACAAGCGCAGCAGCTTGCGACGGAGTTAGCTATCGATGTCGCCGCGATCGATCTTGCCTTAATAGCGCTCGAAGTTGAAGGATTTGCATTTCAGGGGCAATTCACTCAGGAGGCGGTTAAGCATCGTGCTAGTGAAACAGCAGTTGTCGAATGGTGCGAGAGAAGACTGCTGCAGCGAATACATAGATATACAATCGATGCGCATCGCAAGAGTATTAAGCCGGTATCGCTACAGACTTATACCAAATTTCTATTTGATGCTCATCAGTTAGTAGCCATAGCCGACCCTTCAGAAAGCTCATCATTAGAAAAAGAGCCGGCACTTGATGGTCAGACGCGCGTACAAAGCACATTGGGTTTATTAGACGGCATAGCTGCGCCAGCGGCGAGCTGGGAGGCAGATCTCTACCCAGTGAGGGTTGCCAACTATGATCCCAGTTGGCTGGATGCAATGTGTATCAGCGGTAAAATGGTGTGGGGACGATACGCCTTGCCGAATCTTTCGCAGCGCAGCAAGGGCAGACCTAAGTCCAATTCTTCCGGCCCGATCAAATCGACTCCGATATCGATTGTCAGTCGTGCCAATCTGGATATTTGGAAGGCGCTTTCTGCCGAACAGCACGAAGAGGGCGAAGTACTATTCATTAGCGAACTCGCGAAGAAAATCGAATCGGATTTAGCCGAAAATGGTGCAAGTTTCTTCGATCAAGTTCAGCAACGAACAGGCTTACTTAGGGCACAGCTCGAACAAGGTCTTGCGGAGCTTGTCTCGATGTCTAGGATTACTAGCGATAGCTTTACGGGTTTACGTGCGCTACTAACCCCAAATAAAAAGAAACCAAGCGCGCATAAAAGAAGGGGGCGTCGGGTCATGTTCGGCGTAGAAGATGCAGGCAGGTGGAGCCTTCTGGAAACAGACAAGAGTGGGCATCAAGGGAAAACTAATAACCGACATTGGGATGTTCTTGATGAGGAACAATTAGAACGGCTTATCGGTGTCTATTTACAACGTTGGGGAGTTTTATTCCGCGGTTTAATGGAGAGAGAACTGTTTGCACCCCCCTGGCGCGTCTTGCTTGCAGCGCTGCGTAAGATGGAGCTGCGTGGCACTATTCGTGGCGGGCGATTTGTTGCGGGTGTTGGTGGTGAGCAATTTGCCTTTCCCGAAACAGTGGATGCGCTGCGGGAATTTAACAAGCAAGTCACTTCTAGTAGGCGGAGATACTACAGTCTTTCAGCAGTAGATCCGCTGAATCTGTTAAACCTAATACTTCCTAATCGGAAACTCTCGAGGCTTAGCAATAACCGGGTGCTTTTTGAAGATGGTATTCCAATAGCTGTATTGGAGTCGGGTAAAGTAGTATTCCTGAGACAGACTGAAACTACGGAAGAATGGAATTTGCAGCAGGCATTGGTTAAGAAAAATTTCCCACCAAGATTGAGAAGCTATCTAGGTAGCCACTAACTACCGAATTATTTTTTTTCAAAAAAATCCCGCTATCACTAAAAGTGATAGCGGGACCCACTACTTATGGGAGCAAAGGAATCGAGAATTACTTCGACGACGCCTCTCCAATTACCCAATCAAGTATTTACGTACCTACTTAAATTAAGTAACTGGAGGCTCCCCTAATAAAATGACTATTGATGGGATCACCTCCTTTTAATGCCAGGGTAGCCAAGTATTGTTAGCAAATCCCCCCTGTTAGAACTACTAACAAAAGCCTGATGATTTTATATAACACAAATTGGATGCTGTAAAGCACCACAGTAATTAGACAGAATACAATTGCTCACCTGTTAGAGAAGAGATAATGGGATTCAGTTAGGGGGGGCTGGTTACACTAAGAACAAATTGACTCTAGTGGCTCGGCGATCTGGAATTTCTTTGTTTTCGTAGAGAGGAGGTAGGCAATTGACTGAGATAGTGTGTAGAATTGCGCGCCTGATCACATAGTGGGACGATTAATCAAGAACCACGAATTCAATTGGGTTCCCATGTAAATTAGACTAAGCATTGAAATATCGCTATAGAAGAGGCAATACGAGTAAACGGCCATGATGGAAAGAAGACGACATAAACGGGTAGAAGTAGATTTTTGGGCAAGTCTTAGCCACCCACTGCTGGGTACAATTACCTGTGATATCCAAGATATGTCCATTAGTGGTGTATCAATCAAATTGGACGAAGACCTTAAATTCTTCGTTATGATGGAGTTGGATGTGAAAATTCGCGGTGAAGGATGGGATGATTCCATGCCTGCACTACCTGTTCAGGTGACGCGAGTCGACAAGCGCGAAGTTGGTTTGCAGTTCATTGAGAGCTGTGAAGATATATGGACGCCTCCAGAGGATGATCTGGATTTTTCCGCAGACAATTCAGATGTCACGCAGCATTTTGCGAATAATGGCGAATTGGACGAATTTGGCGAGCCGGCTTAGGAGTTAACTAAGTGCTTAAGCGGCTCTGGAAGAGCCGCTTAAAAGAATACAAAGACCTGCATATAGATAGTTAGTATGACGGCGATTACCACAGAAAAGGCGATAAACCGAAGCGGATTTCCTTTAAAGCTCTGCCAAAGAGTTTTTGCCTCACCACTCGCTTTGCTCACTTCATATTCTCTTCGCAACCGCTCAGTACGTTCAATTTGATACTCATCGATTAGCTGGCGTGTAAATTCAAATCTCGCAGAATCGTGTATCCAAATAGCGGGTAATGAAATTCCCCAGTTACCTGCCGACGTTTCGAAGTAGGCAATGTCATTATTCTCCAAAAGCTCGCGTATATCCTGAGCTTCATCAATAGGAACATTGCGTAGTCTGAAAACTAATTTTGACATATTAAGTAATTTGGCCCGAGCTTTGATTAGCTTTTACGCTAGTTGCGGGCATGCTACCTTTAACCCATTGGTCGTGTAAAACGGCGAGAGCAGATACCTAGCTTAATCACTCATGTTATTCACGCAGCCGGCGTTGCTTGAGAAGTAGTAGTTATTAGTAGGAGGAGTTAGAGATGCAAGAATTAGTGAAGTCGCTTCATCGATCTTATGTGGTTTTCGTTTGTGTGTTCCTGCTTGGATTTTCACAGGCGAACGCAGACACATCAGTATGGTCGGTGCGCTCGGGTGATAACGTTGTCTATCTCGGCGGAACAGTACATTTATTGCGTCCAAGCGATTACCCGCTGCCCGATGAATTTGAGGAGGCCTATCAGGCTAGCTCTGAGTTGTACTTTGAGACAGATATCGCAGCGATGAGCGATTTATCAGTTCAAGCTCAAATGTTGCAACAACTTACTTATGCGGGTGATGAGTCCTTGAGCACTGTTCTAAGTGAAGAGGCCTACACGGCCCTCTCTGCCTACACAGCTACGGCGGGACTGCCTATAGCGATGTTGAATAAATTCAAACCGGGGCTGCTCATTAGCACGCTCCAGGTACTTGAGTTTCAGAGCATGGGGTTCACTCCTCAGGGTGTAGATGCATTCTTTCACACCCGGGCTGTCGAGGACGGGAAAGCAGAAGGGCAATTGGAGACAGTACAGGAACAAATAGGGTTTATTGCGGCAATGGGAGAGGGTAACGAGAGTGAATTTATTCTGCTTTCACTCGAAGATCTTGGAGAAACAGCTGACGTCATGGGGGGCATGATCGGTGCTTGGCGTTCGGGCGATGCAGACAATTTGTCTGAGCTATTCGTAGAAGATATGCAGGTAGAAGCGCCGGAACTTTATGACTCCTTGTTGTTACAGAGAAACCTAAAGTGGATCCCTCAGATCGATAGCATGCTGCAAGATGCGGATACAGAGTTTGTTCTGGTTGGAGCGGCTCATATAGTTGGCGAGAATGGGCTGTTAGATTTACTCTCCCAGAAGGGCTACGAAATCAATCAGTTGTAGTTCTCAGCCAGGATACAGCGAGTACGAACATAGGATAGTCGCATTTCAAGCGAAGACAAGAGCGCCTGCTCAGAGTCTTCGCGAGTTGCTGTAGTAGAGGTATTAAGAGCTGGTTTTGTGGCTAAGTACTATCTGTCTTGGACCACTGGTCGAAGTTTGGCCACTTACACCTGAAGGGATTTCTTGAACTTTGCCGCCTGACTTTAAGAATGCGTCGACGTGTTGTGCTAGATCTGCGCGATTACTTACTGCCGCGTCTTTTTTCGATTTATTTGCCATGCTTAACTTTCTCTAATTCCACAAAAGCCCGCAATTATACAGCATTTCGGCACTTTCGGCCACAGGGCGGAATGTGCCTAGTATCTACCTAGTGATTCGACTTAAGCAGATCCATGATCATGGATCTGCTTAAGTAGTTGCTGCGTGGATTGCAGTGCGATTGAGCCTAGCGGATTAGCGAGATTTCGACCCCAGCCTTTTACGAGGGCGAACATAGAAATCTGAGTAATAGTCTTCGGGAACTTCACCTACCAGCTCGTCTAAAGAAGTCTTATAGATGACCTTCATCTTAGCCAACAATTCGAGATCTAGATGGCAGCCATAGTTGCGGATAGTTTCAATATCCTCTAGTTGCTTGCGCGACACGCCTAGCAGACGCGCTCCTTCATTCATGGAGTAGCCAGCGTTTAATCGGAGTTGTCGAACATTCTTCTTTACAGCAACAGTAATTGGAGAAAATTTGGAAAATTGAACCTGATTCATAGTTTATTGCTCCATTCGACGGCGGGAATTCGATTCACTCGCCGGATGCAGCCCCTCTGCATTGGTGAAAATTGTGTAGGTGTCTTTTCTCTATCTCGAATCCCATTGAATTCGTAGTAAATAGAGTGATTTCAAGCTAACACAATGAATTTTCTATGGTAATAATTTCTTCAATGCGGTGGGATTTAGGCAAAATTTTGGAGAATCTAGTCAATAGTAAGTGGAAGTTTCAATTTAGAAATCTATATTTTTGTGCGCATCTGCCGTATCAATTTTGCAAGAGCATTTTTTAGCCAGACTTGTGAGTGCGTTTCTGTTTTGAAATTTAAATGAGATTGGGCATTTTGAATGAACGGCTGCATATTCTGCTGCATATAGCTTAGGGAGCCAGTATCTAAGATTCCTAGCAAGGTTTCTTTGTAGTCATTTAGGATTATCTCGTCGAGGAAGTAAAACCCGGTCTTACCCACTGCGCCGGCTGTCCCTACACCAGTCTGAGCGAGAGATGCAGCGCTTACGGATAGCATGCCGAGAATCTGTTCCGTGCTGAGGTTTTCTTTCTTCGCGACCATGCTTATCTGCTTCCAGATTGCATCAAAATGGGGCAATAAGTCGGCGGAATTCTTCCTCAACGAAATAGTAGATTCTCGAAGCTGTGCTGCCAGCTCTTCTACTTCCGCCATAGACAGCGGGGGCGTATCGATAGCTGTAGCTCCCTGGCGACCCATGTCATGAATCGAGAGTAGAACCTGTTCTAGAGATTCCGGATTACTATCCTCCAGAATCACATCATGTTCTTTTAAATGATGAACCAAGCGATTCATAAAAACCTGACCTCCCTTGGCGGCATCTGAGGCAATTGCAAATACCCAGACCGGGGAAAGGTGCATGGTTAAGAGGCCAGCAGCCTCTAAAGATGTACCAAGTAGCTTTCGATTCAGGAAATGCTCTTTAAGCTCTGTATCAGTTTCGAAGTCATCTAGCTGGGCAACATTATTGATCAGAAAGGCCTGAAACATGCCGAAGGTGAACCGATAACTATTGGTATTCTTTACAGCTGTTGGTAACAGCGTCTTGGTAAGTAGCAGCGTGCTTCCACCTATGAGTGAGCCGAGTGCTCGAGCTATCCGTTCGGGTAGGGAGAAGGAAAGTGCCAAATAGTGATTGAGCTTATCCAGATACGTCTCGGGACTACTCTCATCAAGCACGGATACGGGTAGTTTAGAATCTGTGTCTGCTGGATCCATTAGCGTTTTCCGGTTAGTGCGTCATAGAGTGATTCAGAAGGCCACTAACTTATTGCCAAAGTAACATCGGCGGATGGCTACCGCTATAGGATTTTGCACAGCACAGCTTTGGAAGCGGTGTCCTATACAGGGTCGTCCACTACATATATGCAGGTATCATCTGCTAGAATCGCCTCTTCACCCAGGAGAGCGAAATGTCAGAAGCAGAATCAGCAAAAGATCATGCAGAACAGACCATCACAATGAATAAGGTTGTTAACTTCCATTATCGGCTAGCCGAAGTGGGAGAAGACGGTGAGCGAGGGGATTGGCGCGAAGAGTCGCATGGAGGCTCTCCTTTAGCTTATCTACATGGCTTTCACAATGTGGTAGTGGGGCTGGAAAAAGCACTAGAAGGCAAGAAGGTGGGTGATGCGATCGAGATTACCCTGCAGCCTGATGATGCCTATGGAGATCGTCGGCCAAATTCGACACAGCGGGTGCCAATTAAGCATTTGCAGTTTCCTGGCCGAGTAAAGAAAATTTTGCCAGGCATGCCTGCAAACGTCGAAACAAATCAAGGAAAGCGTTCGGTTGTTATTCTCAAAGTTGGAAAATTTAATGCCGACGTAGATTTCAATCATCCGCTAGCAGGAAAGGTTCTCTACTACGAAGTGCAGGTGGAAGAAATTCGTGATGCAAGCGCCGAAGAAATTGCGCACGGTCATGTGCATGGAGAGGGTGGACATCAGCACTAACGGAAAGGATTAGGCGAACTCTTAGACAGTAGCGGCCTGTTTTCCGCTTACGGTCTCAAGCACCAGAGGTATGACCTTTCGATTCACGACTACCTCATAGTAAACCTCATCGCTATCTGGGTCTTCATGTACCTGTGAATCTTTCCAGATTCCGACCTTTCCCTCTCTAACAATCAAATCCTTCTTGCGGCCGTTAGCATCTGGATATTGGCCTACGTGGAATAAATACTGTTTGCCGTTAAGTTTCATGGAGACAGATTTAAGAGTGATCTCATCTTTTAGTTTCGAAAATGCCGCTTCGTCTAAGAGGATGCCATTCACATTGTAGCGAATATATTGTTGGCCCTTCTCGCCCTTGCCAGATTCACCATCTGCTATGCGTAATACGTCGATGTTGAAAAGGCTTTTTTGAATTGCTTCTCTAAGTATCCAGGAGCAGCCAGACATTCGGTCTGCATCGCCGATGGCGCCGGAAATCATAATTGACCTATCTTCATCGTAGAGGTAGCGCGGGGCTACGTCGGCATAACAGATGCCTACTCCTAATTCTAATAGGGGTAGGCCCATTTGCGTAGAGTAGCGATTGTTCGAATTTACAATCTTCAACATGTCTTTGGAATAGCCGCAGGCCCGTGTGACGGAGAACCATTCTTGCGGAGTGTGTTCGAACTCGAGAAAGCTCAAAATTATAGCGTCACCTTCGATGAACACTTTGTTGGCGCCATAAGTTTCTAGAATCTTATTTATGGGGTTGAAGAATCGCATGCTGAAATAGGAGGCTGGATTCAGACCTTTTTTTTGTAATTCATCTGTGACCGTTGTCGAGCCACGGACATCGGCCTTCATGATGGTGTGATGGCAGATGCGCTCATCGTCTTCTTCGATCTCTGTACTCGTTGGCATTAAGTAGAGGGTGCCAGCGGACTTCGATAGTTTTAGGTCTTGTTCGCTACTAAGTAGAGCAAGCCGATTAAACGCGCGATGTGCGAATCTAAAATACTTAAGCGCTTGCCGATATCGGCTAATGTCAGTTAGTAGCTTCAGGGAGTCGGCAGCGTCGGCTTTAGATACTTGGTCTTTGAGTTTGGCTTTCAGAGATTCTAGAGACTTAACTTGTTCAGGCGACAACTTGCTTCCGCCGCTGATGCTGTCCTGGAGTTTGCTAGTTGTTATGTTTCCGCTTAAGAACTGGCAGACTGTCTTTAAATCAATATGCTCCATGATTAGAGGATTCAGAGAGCGTCGCATGTAGTGTGATGAAAGCAATTGCGCTAGTATTTTCTCAGAGCGAAGCAGCTTGGAGAATTTTGCGAGAGTTCTCTCCAAATTTTTAACTTCACCGCGACGTTGCCACCAAGCGCCAAAGCCATGTTCACTTCGAATTGTCGCGAGTTGTTCCCTATTCTTCTGGGTGTCAAAGAGCGCGGAAACGGTTTCCGGA
The DNA here is from genome assembly GCA_913060495.1 of uncultured Gammaproteobacteria bacterium. Lineage (GTDB taxonomy): Bacteria > Pseudomonadota > Gammaproteobacteria > Pseudomonadales > Pseudohongiellaceae > UBA9145. The sequence goes on from CAJXRP010000005.1 coordinate 189,603, forward strand.
GACTCGAGCCAACTGAACTCTTCTTTGATGACTGTCTTGGTGTCTTTTGCTGGTCCAAAAAATTTCTGAGTTAGAAAAAGTCCACCCAATTCATCGTGAATCTCAGCTCCTGTAATTCCCGAGGTGTAGTCCTCGCCCATAGCTGGCAGAGGAAGCTGCTTCAGCCTCTTATTCAGAAGTATTTCAGTTTTCGTATTGAGATCTATGAATCCTTTCGCTTCGCCATTCCAGCTATAAACACAAAATTCATTTATCAAGAGTGGCAATGTACTAGGATCGGAAACCATAAGAATTGGATTGAATAACACGTCGACAATATATCGGTATTGCGACCCGAGAAACTGTTCGCGAATAGGAGCGAGTTGCCGCTCTTCAACACGTTGCAGCTGAGAAAAAATTTGTTTATTGACGTTGTATAGAATCGCGTCGTAATTTTTTTTCAGCCAAAACAAGCGCTGATCGGTGGCCAATGCTTCAGAGGAACCTTTACTTCTGAGGTCGGCTAATCGTGAGGTGACATTATCAATGTCAGAATCGAGTCGCGCCTTAGTTACTCGGAGAATAATCTTAATTGTTGCAAATTGCAGAAAGCAAATTTCGTCGGCAGTGAGATCGGTCTTAACGCGATGAATGAGAATCGTCATCATGTCTAAGTATTCGGCGCGCACCTTTTCAAAGGAGCTGGAATTATCCCAGTGTTTAGGTTTGGGAATAGCTATCTGGGAGACTAGTAGAGCCACCAGTTTTTTGATATCTGAGGAAAATTTGCTGCTGAGTTTTACATCAATATGGTAGTTGTCGATGCCTTTCGATAGTTTATCGATCGATAGCTCAACACTGCGATTTTGGTCAATCGACTCAAATAGACTAGGATTTGCCTTCGAATTCATAGTGATCAATTCTTATTCTTGGTTTTAAGAGCCCTAAATATTACCGTCAAAAACATGACTCACTTCTCAGTATTTCAAATTGGAATGGAAATAGCAGATCCAAGCCCTGTAAGTGTGAACCACGCCACATTATATAGAATGTCCTGAAATATCAGTAATTTGTAGATCTTTATTGATTCAGCAGTAGTTTAAACATGTCATATCAAGTTGTTGGGGACATGAGTCGCAATAGCCACTATATATAGTAGATCGTACCTACAGGATTCTAGCGGGCCTTATTCTGGCGCTTAGATTGCGAAGTGTTTTGTACCCAAGCCTCTGTAGGCGCCATTCAAAAAAGAGTGCAACGATACTACGTACTCCAATAAGGCTACGTTCCAATTCCAGAGAAATACGTATTTCCGCATTCTTGGGATCACTTTCGATCAAAAAGCCGTAGGCTATTTCCCCGGAGAGAAGGCTAGTGCTGATTTGTAGGCTTCGAGGCGGATCCCAACGATCGATGGAGCTCTTCGCGGACCTGTATCCTCTATCTATTTGAAGCTCTGTTCCTCTTGCCGGCGGCTCCGAATCCGTCTGCTTGACATTGTGCACACCAGGAATCCAACTAGACCAATTACGGAAGTCAGTAAGCACGCGCCAGCCACTGTCACTCATAGATGCTAGCCATGCGTCGACATCTGCCTTGGCTTCTAACGAGCTTGGGACGGCTTTGCGGGTTTCCTGCTTATTGTGAATAATTTTCATAGTGGTTCTATTGCTTCTGCATGCTGGGACAAATTCATTCTCGGCAATTTTTATCCTTAGCTAAGTTTTCAAATTAGGTACACGATTGAATCATCGGCCGATTGGTGCCAACATGAATCGGGGTCAACCTATTAGCCGCTTCTTGGTGACTAAGGGGGATGTTAATATTCAGTACTGAAATCTACAGATTTCTTAGCAGGGTGTATGCAGATGAGTGAGGAATTAGTACCAGTATTGATTGTCGCTATAGTGTTCTCGTTCGTTAGCTTCAGTGTCTATATTAAATATCGTACTGAGCAGCTAAGAAGTGGAACCGGACTCTTGCAGGATGAAAATGTCGCCCTAAAGGCAAAAACCCTGGAACTCGAAGGCCGTATTCAGGTGCTTGAGTCCATCGTTACTAACAAGAATTTTAGACTAGAAGAAGAAATCAATTCGCTATCCTGACAATTCATGAATTCATCGTTTTTCGACTGGGTTCGCACTAGAATGTTGTGATAAGGTTGTTCGACTAATATTAAGGGTCTCTGCAGCGCTGATGCCTCTCCTAGAGGGATTCAGAGCCTGCGGAACCAATAAAAAGAGAGAAGATCATGAATCAAGATGACAAGCCAGTAGATAGTTCTCGACGCGATATTCTTAAAGGTGCTTTGGGCACCGGAGCCTTGGCAGCCGGAGCTGCATCCGTGCCGGGTTTTATCTTCCCCGCGTTAGCTCAGGGCGAGCGCCTCGTTCCTTTTACTGACGTGCCTGATGCTTTCAATGTTCGCCCACCTCGACCAAACGCGACTCACTGGTTGGATACGCGCGAAATAACGACTCATTTCACAGACAACGATGATTTCTACCTGGTACAGCACTACGGTCAGCCAGAGATTGATAACGATTCCTACAAGCTGAAAGTGACAGGAATGGTAGACAATGAATTGGAGTTTTCGCTGCAAGACCTTATGGAGCGAGACAATATCGAACAGCAGGTTGGATTCGAATGTGGTGGGAATAGCCCAGGATTGTTTCACGGACTTATAGGTAATGCTCGCTGGCGCGGCGTCTCGCTTGCAAAGATTCTAGAAGAAGCGGGAATTCAAGACGGCGCCAAAGAAATTGTGTTCTTTGGTACCGATGTCCAGACCGAGACGATTCGTGAAACTGACGTCGAGAAAGCATTCGCACGAAGTCTATCCATCAGCGATGCGATGCGACCTGAGAATATGCTTGCGTTCGAAATGAATGGAGAGCCGCTGCCGTATTATCATGGCAAGCCAGTGCGTGCGTTGATACCAGGTTGGTATGGTGTGGCGAATGTAAAATGGCTAAGTCAGATTCATATTCAAGACACCCGTTACATGGGCCGCTTCATGGGCCGTGATTATGTAACGTTGAAGAAAGAAAATATTGGTGGGGTAGAACGTTGGGTTGAGAATTCTGTTACTACTATGAATCTCAAGTCTTCTATCGTTCGTGTTACAGAGATGGGTGGTCAGCATGAGATTCAAGGCTTTGTGCTCAACGATGGAACATCTATAGAAAGTGTCGAAGTTAAAGTAGACGACGGTCCTTGGGGTCGCGCTGAGATTAATCCTCGATCAACGAAATATTCTTGGAAGTTATTCCGTTATGATTGGAATGATGCCACTCCGGGAGATCACACAGTTGTGTCCCGCGTGACTGATGTTAATGGTAATGTGCAGGTGACTGCGGCAGAGCTGCCAGATAAGGTGAGCCGCTGGGAAAACTACGCTCAGTTCCCACGAACCGTGCGCATCTAATCTCTAATTTCCTCAACCTCTGCACTCGATGGATTCATACTCACTAGACAGTGGGTTGAATCTGGGGCGGGTGTCGATCTAATTTTCTGGCTGGCAAGTAAAGCCGGCCCTTTACGTCTTCGTTTTTCCGGGCAGGAAGCTGTCTGTTTCTTCCCTACCTCGCAGCAAGTTCAAGTAGAAGAAATTCTCTCGTCGATGGCTGGCTGGCGAATCGCCGCAACACAGCTAAAGAACTTCGATACTGAGCCCATGTCCGCGCTCTATCTCAAGAGCCAGCGTAAACTTTTCGATGTTCGAGACCGACTCATACAAAAAGACATAAGGGTGTCAGAAGCAGATCTAAAACCCACAGACCGTTTCCTTATGGAGCGTTTTATTACAGCGGCTGTGACGGTCGAAGGTAGCTTAGAAAAGAACGCTGGTTTTAGCGACATCAAACCTAAGGATTTGAGTGCCGCTGTATACCGACCACAACTTCGTGCGGTTTCTATCGATATTGAGACTGACTATCAAGCAAGCACTCTCTACTCGATAGCGATCTATTCGGACGATGTTTCAATAGTTTATATGGTTGGCCCAACCGAAGACTTTATTCTGGAGATAGAAAATGGCAACAAACTGGAACTCTGCCAGCTGAGTTCTGAGCGTGAAGTTATCAGCGCCTTTGTGGCCAAAATCGCAGATATAGATCCAGACGTGATCATGGGTTGGAATATTGTGAACTTCGATCTACGTTGTTTGCAGGACTTCTGTGATCGATTAAGGATGCCTTTACTGTTAGGGCGTAACAGTGAGGCTATCGGTTGGCGTAAGGCACGAGATAGTAACGATCGATACTATGCATTGTTGCCTGGTCGCGCAGTACTTGATGGTATCGAGTTAATGCGCTCAGCTACTTATCAATTCGAAAACTTTTCATTAGAGTACGTTTCGCGGCAGTTACTAGATAGAGGAAAGCTAGTAGAAGATGTTGATCAGCGTGGTGCAGAAATCACTGAGCTTTTCAGTAACGCAAAACCAGCACTAGCACGCTACAACCTCGAAGACTGCCGCTTGGTTTGGGATATTTTTCAAAAGGAGGCGCTGATTTCCTTTGCCATGGAGCGAAGCTTACTCACGGGATTAGAACTTGATCGGTATGGCGGCTCTGTGGCGGCCTTTGATTTCCTTTATCTCCCTCGGCTACATCGCAAGGGATTCGTCGCACCGTTCGTCGATCAGTCCACTGTCAGTAATGTCAGTCCAGGGGGGTATGTGATGGGCTCTGTTCCTGGCATACATCAGAACGTGATCGTTCTAGATTTCAAGAGTCTATATCCAAGTATCATACGAACTTTTCATGTAGACCCGCTGGCGCTTGCTGTTGCTGGTTCCGAAGAGAACCCGATAGAGGGCTATGACGGTGGAAAATTCTCTCGAGAGGAATTCATTCTTCCAGAATTGATCTCCACCCTGTGGGCAGCACGTGACAAGGCTAAGGCTAGTAAGAACGCAGTTTTGTCTCAGGCTATCAAAATTATTATGAATTCATTCTATGGGATCCTTGGAACGGTGGGTTGCAGATTCTTGGATTCCCGTCTAGTAAGCTCGATTACTAAACGCGGACATGAGATTTTGATTCAGAGTAAAAACTTTATCGAAGATGCAGGTTATCAAGTAATCTATGGTGATACAGATTCAGTGTTTGTTCTATTGGGTTCGGTACCGAACGAACAAGTACAAGTAATCGGTAATGATCTTACGGCGCAACTCAACGAGTGGTGGACCAAAAGGCTGAGGGAAAAGTATGACATCGACAGTTTTCTAGAGATGGAATTCGAAACGCATTTCAGTAAGTTTCTAATGCCCACTGTTAGGGGTTCAGATGCGGGAAGCAAAAAGCGCTATGCCGGGCTAGTTGTAGACAGCTACAATCCAGATAATTCGAGGTTGTTGTTTAAGGGCTTAGAATCGGTACGAAGCGATTGGTCGCCTTTGGCGCGGGAATTTCAGAAAGAGTTGTACCGGCGAATTTTCCTCGAAGAACCCTACGAAGATTATATAAAACAAGTGGTTCAACAATTGAGCGATGGAATATTTGAACAGGAATTGATTCTGCGGAAGCGTCTACGGCGGAAATTGAAGGATTATGTTAAAAATATTCCGCCTCATGCGCAGGCGGCGCGCAAAGCAGAAGATATTCGCAGAGAAAGGGGGCTGCCAAGCCTTTATCAATCAGGCGGCTGGATCGAGTACATTATGACAATTAATGGTGCTGAGCCTCGCCAGTATCGTGAATCGGCGATAGACTACGAGTTCTATATTGAAAGACAGCTAGTACCCATCGCAGATTCTATATTGGTATTCGAAGAATCCTCTATGGATAAAATACTTAACAATCAGATTGGACTCTTCTAGCCGCTGTTACGCATAGCTTAGATGGGAAAGAAGTCCAAAAATGAGCGAGAATCGAAGTTGAGGGAAAAATGACGACTAATTTAGTACTTACCGTGATTGCGGATGACAAGCCGGGCCTTGTGGAGTCGCTTTCGCAGACTATTGCTTCAAACTCAGGCAATTGGCTGGAAAGCAGCATGTCCCAATTGGCTGGAAAGTTCGCTGGCATACTGCGGGTTAGCGTGAATGATGATTGTGTAGAAAAGCTTATAGAAGAATTGAACGGGCTTTCGTCAGAGATAAAGCTCGTCATCGAAAAGGCCGCAGACGAGTCTAGCGACCAAGCTTCGCGAGTGGTTGAATTGAATTTGGTAGGTAATGACCGGCCAGGCATTATCAAGGAAATTTCTGCAGCAGTATCAGCGTTAGGAATCAATGTAGAGCGACTCAACACAGAATGCACGCCGGCTCCGATGTCATCTGATGCTCTCTTTAAGGCGAAGGCTACACTAGAGGTGCCTGAGGAAGTATCACTGGATCAGCTGCAGGAAAAGTTGGAACAGTTAGCAGACGATCTAATTGTTGAGATAGAGGTAGTAGTTCGTTAGACGCTTCGACTAATTCGTCAAGTCGAATTTGAGTCTGTCGTTATAGTCGATCATATTGGTAATTAGATTGATGCACTCCACGATTTCGGTCTCTCTTTCATTGGTAGGACCTGTTAGTTCGATTTCTCTATTGCTATATAGCAATACGAGACAGGACTTGCTCGCATCGAAGTTCTGATAGAAAAATTCAGAAAACTCATCAGAGATGGCAGAGAAAATAAGATCTAGACTTGTGCCGTTCGCAGTCTGCCGATCAAGTAGCAATCTCTCTAGTCCACTGAGCTGGCTAGATACTGCATTCTGTGTTGAACGGCTATAGGGGGATTGTATGCTCTCTACAAAATCGCCATTCAGCATTGGATACAAAGAGCGTAGTAGCAGCTCTTCTGTAAGCATCGCCGACATTGAATCCGCAAGAACTACAATAAGCTTTGTCCCCGATGTCGATTCTATGTGTTCTCTTATGCGTGGGGCCTCAGTAAGCCACAAAGATTGTAAGGCACGAAAATCTTCGACTAAAGTTTCAGCGACGACAGTAAGAAAAGCTCGCCTGCGATTGCTACTCAATTGTTCTAGTGAATAACCGATTTCTATTTCTTCTTGGCTTAGTTCTTCTACAGAGTAGAAGTCAGTAGCGGGGCGTGTGCTTGAGCCAGTCTCGTTTCCCCACAGCAAAAATTCAATGGCATGGAAGCCTAAGGTTACTTCAGACACGTCGAAGGAACCATGTTGTTCTCGCAAAGAGTCGATGTTCAGATTCACATTAATATCATGCACGATGCCACTATCAGGATAACCCTCCACATAGTCGATATATCCTGGAATTATAGGCCACGGATTTATCTGATACTGTAGTTGCATAAGAGTTAAGCTATTTTGTTCGCCGAGCAGTTGAGTGGCGAAGTATCGGTGCAGCGTAGTAAGCTCGTAGGCGCTGTGCGTATCGAGCCAAGTCTCTTTTGCGCGAAGCAGATTTTCGTTATTTGTCTGATCGATTAGCGCAGTTATGGAAGACTGTAGCTTCTCAATTTCAAGTCCTGCTTGATTGAGGTCGGCGCCTATCTGTTTCACATAATCTAGAGCTATTTCTTTAGCGGATGCGCTCAATTCAGGATTGAGTAATTCGAATGCGCTAGGAGTAGTTTGTTCTACCACCTCAATGTTCTGGGGTTCTGCAACTTCGTCGCTGCACGCAACAAGAAATGCCGTGACTAGTATGGCGATTCCCACTTTTTGAAGGCACAAACTAAAATTAGAGTATATTTGCATAAGCATTTAATAGTGGACTAGCCACGTAGCGTTAGAATTGACCAGCCTTCGGATTCTGCTTTGTCTCGCAATTGCTGATCGGGGTCTACTGCCACCGGCTTCGCTACTTCTTGCAGTAGAGGAAGGTCGTTTATGGAATCGCTGTAGAACACGGCATCCCTCAGCTTAAAACGCTGCTTCTGTTGATCTATCCAGTCATTCAACTTAGAAACCTTTCCGTCTTGATAGCAGGGAGTGCCAGAAATTTTCCCATTGTACTTGCCGTTACTAATTTGCAATTCAGTCGCTATTAGCAGATTGATATCGAACAGCTTAGCTATAGGTGCTGAAATGAACTCGTTAGTAGCAGTAATGATTATGCAGAAATCCCCTGCATCCAAGTGCTTACGCACCAGCTGCCGCCCCTTATCTAGAACTATAGGCTCTACAGAATGCTCCATGAAATCAGCGAGTAGTTGCGTTCGCTGACAACTGTCGAGCTGCATAACGGGCTCGAGTGTAAACGCGACATAGCCGTGTATGTCTAATGCGCCCTGCTTGTACTGGTCGTAGAAGTAATCGTTCTTTTCGCGATGGGCTTTCTCTTCTACTAGTCTCTTGCTGATCAAGAACTCTCCCCAAGCGTGATCACTATCGCCTTCTAGTAGCGTGTTATCCAGATCGAATAAGGCTAATTTCCCTGAACTGATCGATTGCATACTGATTATCTTCCATTTTCTTAGCGAGTATTTACTTGCTGACACGTGAGCCGTTCAAACAATTCCAGCATTATAGCCACCTCGGGGTGAATTCTGCACTGGAAGTGCTTTAGAACAGCATTTAGCGATTTGTTCGAAATGTGTTTAACACATTGATAATAAACAGAAATACTGATTTCGATCTAAGTCTGGCCATTGATCAAAAGGGAAGGTTTGTGAAACAATGGACCACTATTTTATTCATAAGGCCTGTAGCAGTGATAGATTCAGAAGGATTTCGTTCGAATGTTGGCATTGTCATCTGCAATAAACAGGGGCAGTTGCTGTGGGCGAAAAGAATAGGACAGAGTGCCTGGCAGTTTCCTCAGGGCGGGATTAAACAAAGTGAATCTGTGGAAGAGGCTTTATTCAGAGAGTTGGATGAAGAGGTTGGCTTGGTTGAGGCTGATGTACAGATTCTCCATCAAACTGAAGATTGGCTGCACTACCGCCTTCCCGAGAATTTTATCCGCCAACACAGCGATCCGCTTTGCATTGGTCAGAAACAAAAATGGTTTTTACTTAGCCTCGAAGGTGATGATAGTAGGGTCGAACTAGCTAAAACTAGAAAACCAGAGTTTGATGATTGGCGTTGGGTGAACTTTTGGTACCCGGTAGATCAAGTCATCGAGTTCAAGCGGGATGTCTATCGCAAGGCCTTACAACAATTAGAGACTCCCCTTAGTAGTTACATAGGTAGTCCTATAGCTAACTACTAATCATCTGCTGATCTACCAAGCAGAATTTCAAAAGTCAGAAGCAATAGTGAAGTGCTGCACTACTCCCGATTCGATTTTAGAACCTGGGAATCAAATTTTCATGCCGAATTGTAGTGAACGAATTTCTGAATGATAGCGAGAAGTATTGTCGCATCTTTAAAACTCCGAAGTAGGGTAAAGAATGCTCGAACGATTGCGAAGCATTGTACAAAAAGTAAATGCGGCTAGAGATTTACAGTCGGCGCTGGATATTATCGTCCATAAAGTGCGCTTGGCTTTAGATACGCAGGTCTGTTCCGTATTTCTACTCGATAAAGATATCAATGCACATGTGTTGATGGCTTCCGATGGCTTGAAAAAAGAATCGATTGGGCACGTTAGCCTAGAAGTAGGGGAGGGTCTCGTTGGCCTTGTCGCGAAACATGCCGAACCTATCAATCTGCAAGATGCTTCGCTGCATCCTAGTTTCCACTATCTTAAAGATACTGGTGAAGAGTTGTATCACTCGTTTCTTGGTGTGCCAATTATTCACCACCGATCAGTATTAGGTGTGCTTGTTGTGCAACACGAAGATCTGCGTCGCTTCGACGAAAGTGAAGAGGCATTCCTGATAACACTTTCCGCTCAGCTCTCCGGTGTAATCGCCCATGCGGAAGCGACAGGCACAGTAGAGGGTGTTAGTCCATCTGGGCAGAAAACCTCCGACACAGTATTTCCTGGTGTGTCAGGCTCTTCCGGAGTTGCTATCGGTGAGGCTGTCGTTGTTTTTCCCCATGCTGATCTCAGCCAGATACCCCAGCGTCGCACTCGAGACATCGAGAGCGAGATAGAATTCTTCAATAGTTGCCTAGAGTTAGTGCGACAGGACATGCGCAATTTGCATGAAAAATTAGCAGGGCAGGTTGCGGAAGAAGAGCGACAGCTATTCGATGTCTACGTGCGGATGTTAGATGATGCCGCGCTCGGCAATGAGATCGTCGAGAGAATACGAATGGGTTTTTGGGCGCAGGGCTCGCTCGCCTACGTAGCAAATGAACATGTCAGAAGCTTTGAAGAGATGGATGATCCCTATCTGAGCGAGCGTGCAATTGATATCAAAGATCTATGTGCGCGCATATTATTCTATCTACAAGAGAAGGTTGTTGTAGAAACAGAGTATGCAGACAATACCATTCTAGTCAGCGAAGAGATCACACCTTCAATGTTGGCGGAAGTGCCCGAGTCTAAGTTGAAGGGATTGGTGTCGGTTAAGGGGTCGGGCAATTCTCATGTTGCGATTCTTGCTAGAACCATGGGTATCCCAACGGTTATGGGTACGGTAGATCTGCCCTATACCAAGTTACATGGCAAGGAAGTCATAATCGATGGCTATAAGGGCGAGGTAATAACCAATCCCTCTGATCAGATTCGTACACGCTTTCTCGAAACGATACAGGAGCAGGATCAGCTAGATAAAGGTCTAGAAGGTTTAAAGGACCTGCCTTGTGAGACAGCAGATCACCACAGGGTACATCTATGGGTTAACACCGGACTAATGACAGATGTTACCCGGTCTCTAGACCAGGGAGCCGAAGGCATTGGATTGTTCAGGACGGAAGTGCCTTTCCTTCTTGCAGAACGTTTCCCTAGCGAGGAGGAGCAATACCAGATTTATCGCGAACAGTTAGAAGCCTTTGCTCCCAAGTTAGTAACCATGAGAACACTCGATATAGGCGGTGATAAATCGTTGCCTTATTTTCCGATAGATGAGGCCAATCCGTTTTTGGGTTGGCGCGGTATCAGGGTTACCCTGGATCATCCTGAGATTTTTACAGCGCAAATACATGCGATGTTGCGAGCAAGTGTTGGTCTCGATAATTTGCAGATTATGTTGCCGATGATCAGCAACATAAATGAAGTCACATCGGCGTTGCAGCTGATAAAGAAGGAGTACCACGAGCTTGTCCAAGAAGGAGTGAAGGTAAAGTTTCCGGCTGTGGGAGTTATGATCGAGCTGCCGGCGGCCGTCTATCAAACTCGCGCTCTTGCCAAACTGGTAGATTTTATTTCTGTAGGTAGTAACGACCTTACACAATATTTATTGGCAGTGGATAGAAATAATCCACGTGTGGCTAATCTTTACTCGGCATTTCATCCAGCGGTACTCAGCGCTTTGCAAGAAGTGGTCATTGCTGCGCAGGCTGAAGGCAAGCATGTAAGTATTTGCGGAGAGATGGCAGGCGACCCAGGCGCTGCCATATTACTAATGGCCATGGGCTATGATGTGTTGTCGATGAACGCCGCTTCGTTGTTAAAAGTAAAGTCTGTGCTGCGCAGCATTACACTGGAGGTTGCCGAAGAGCTTCTAGAGAATGTAATGCAGTTGGATGATGCGCAGATGGTTCGAAGTGCGGTTGATTTGGCTTTGTATAATGCAGGCGTTGATCGATTACTACGATCTTCTCGTACAAACTAGGCTGTGTTCAGAGCGTGGGTCTTGGAGATCTAGTGCAAAAAAATTGATTACAGATTCTTCCTAATAACTACGATAGAGCTTGTCGCTATTTAGCTCTATTGGAAGAAATCGACCAAGCCTGTGTCCAGGCAGTACTCGGCGCCAACTACCATCAGCCCCTTCTCTGAAACTAAGTCCTTAAGAATATCTGACCCTAGCTGCAGATTATTAACGGATGCTTCAATGTTGGCCCGTACCGCGCGAGTCATTAGCTCTTCATCGCTTCCAGATTGCAATAGGTTCTCAACGGCAGGGCGAATTCTATCGACTATCGAATAGAGGTGGGGTGAGCGATTCTCAACCGGCTTAACGAGTTGTTCTAGTGTCGCTTGTACGGCGCCACATCTGGAATGTCCGAGGACGACTACTAAACGAGTTCCAAAATTTTCTGCGGCAAATTCGATGCTCGCAATCTGCGATGGGGCGACGATATTGCCAGCGACTCGGATAACAAATAGATCGCCAATTCCTTGTCCAAATACGATCTCTGCGGGTACTCGTGAATCTGAACAGCCGAGCACTATGGCAAAAGGATTCTGCTCCTTTTGCGAATTCAATTTAAGCAGCGTTTCTGTTTCTAGATGAAAACCCTTGCCTGATCGAAACGTCTCATTTCCTTGTTTTAATCTTTGTAGTGCTTCATTGGCAGGAATCATTGGCAAACAGCTTCCTTGACTAGTGACCGATTTTCTTGTCGGTAAATAGATAGTCTTTCAATTCTTTGTCTAAGAAACTATCCCTGCGACGGATCCATTCTAGAACCATAGCAGCGTGTTCCTTTTCTTCATCTCGATTGTGCGCAAGAATTGCCTTTAATTCTGGGTCTTTGCACGCATCTACGCGTTGGTTATACCAATCTACGGCTTCGAGTTCTTCCATTAAAGAAGTGATAGCTCTATGCATATCTCGAGTTTCATCGCTTAGTTCTTCGATGGGTTCATGATAGCCTTCATTAGCCATAATTTTCTCCTGCGGTGTGTCTGATTGAACGATGTTAGGAATCTACGGCAAACATACAGTAATAGCGAAAGCTTGCAAACACCTAGATCTGCTAGGACTTGTTCATTGCGTTTGCTAAGGCCTCATGGCCGTGTTGAACAAATTGTTTCTGCACATTGGATTGATCCTGCATGCTACGGTTTTGGCTTAGTTTGAACTTACACTGTATCGATGTGATTGCAATCTCGATACCAATGATGCCGCGCAACATTGAGGCGGCGTAATCAGGCTTCCAAGGGCTTGGTTGCTTAGATTCATTCTGCTCGGTTAGCGTATCTACCAGAGATTTTAGTTTCTCAGGCTCGGTAAAACTTTCTGCAATTCCCTCAATATGTACAGCCTGATAGTTCCAAGTGGGAACACCTGCGGATTCATACCAGCTTGGACTAACATAGCCGTGATCACCTTGCAGGGTAACGAGGACTTTCTGCTTTTGTATCTGTTGCCACTGTGGATTCGCTTTTGCCAAATGACCGATCAGTATTCTATTTTCTGAATCAAAAAGGAAAGGCATATGAGTCGAGACAATTGAGGTATCGTGCAGAGAGACTAATTGACCAAAGGAGTTCGCGTGAATGAATCTACTTACTTCAGTTTCATCAGTGATCTCGAAGTGCTTGGGTATGTACATAGATGCCTCAGCTTGGTAGAGATTGCTTGCTAGTCGTGCTTAGTTCGATGCTAGTAAAGATAGCGACAGCTAGGCTGGCGGTAATTGGAATGCATGACCCTGAGTTCTATTGCCGGTGGAGTCAAAGTTCTGTTCGCTAAAGCGTGTTGGTCCAGATCTATCAACGATCAAGGCAGTAGAGCACAAAGTCCCGTATTCCCTTTCTGGGTTCAAAATAAACGCGGAAGAGAGTTTGCGCTCAATCTCAATGCTGATTCCCGTATTCGGAAGATCCGCGTCTTCTGCTTGAGACCTGTCACCCATCATCGCGAGAAGCGTATCGGTAGTCAGTTTCTCAGGATGTTGCATCAGTGCCCGCAGACGTGTCTTACCTTTATCTACCTTGGGCCAGGAGGAATCTAATAACCCGTTCGACAAGCCATATATGCCGGGCTCAAGCTCCCATACCTTCTCTTCGTGGTTGTTTACATAGAATAGCGAGCTACTATCACCCACGAGTAGGTTATAGCCAGCAAACTGCTCGTAACTCTTTGCCAGTAGTTCGCAGTATTGCTGTGGGGAGCCGTTGCCTCCCAGGAACTGTCTTGTGAGGTCGCCACGAGATCTAGGGCGACGTTCAGTCTGAGATGGATCTCTTATATTCGTTACCGCGGCGAAGCGTCCGCTTTGAGTAGCGCCCAGCCAAGTGCCTCCGGCCTGCTTGTCTCTTCCAGAGAGTATCTGTAGGCCAGATTCTTCATCTGTCCAGAGGGCGGCTTGGGCGGTTGGTCGGGCAAAGAGTTCGTCTCTGTTGGCGGCTACTACCAGGGGGAAACGAGGATCCGTTTGGTACGCAAAAATGATTAGGCACATCGCTGCTATATTAACGCCTCAAAGAGTGAATGGACAGAATCTGCTAGCTGCAAATTTGCCAAACTTTCTTGGCGTGGGTTGAGTATAATGACTGCTTACAGCCCTTGTGGGCATCTCACTTTAAACAAGCGACAGACCATGCTGACATTTCCCCAATTCGACCCAGTAGCACTGGCCATCGGCCCCATAAGCATTCACTGGTATGGCGTGATGTATATGATTGCCTTTGGGGGTGCATGGGGTTTGGCGTCAATTCGGGCGAAGCAGCAGCCTGGTGAATGGACGTCTGAGCAGATATCGGACTTAGTGTTCTACGGAGCATTGGGAGCGGTTCTTGGCGGGCGCATGGGCTCGGTGTTGTTCTATAACTTTGACCGTTTCCTCTCCGACCCAATATGGTTGCTACGAGTTTGGGAGGGGGGCATGTCTTTCCACGGCGGCCTGCTCGGCGTGCTTTTGGCGTTCTTCTTGTATTCGCGCAATATTAAGAAAGATTTCTTTGAGGTAATGGACTTCATTGCACCCCTCGTACCCTTTGGTCTCGGTGCCGGTCGTTTCGGTAATTTCATTGGCGGCGAATTGTGGGGAAGACCAACTGATGTGTCCTGGGGTATGGTTTTCCCTCACGTCGATGAATTAGCTCGCCACCCTTCTCAGCTGTACGAGGTGGCCTTGGAGGGGATTGTTTTATTTACTTTGGTCTGGTGGTTTTCGTCTAAGCCTAGACCACGGATGGCGGTGACTGGGCTGTTCGCGGTCGGATATGGAAGCTTCAGGTTCTTCGTTGAATTCTTCCGCGAGCCTGACTTGCATCTAGGTTTTGTCGCGTTCGATTGGCTGACCATGGGGCAGGTGCTGTCGGCTCCTTTGATTATTGGCGGTCTAATCCTATTGATACTTGCTTATATGAAGCCTCAACTAAAATCTAACTCTTGAAAGTTGTCCCATTAATTTTTGGATAGAAGAAAAGTGCCATGCAACAATATTTGAATCTCTGTCAGCGAATCGTCGATGAAGGTGTCTGGATTGAGAACGAGCGCACAGGTAAGAAATGCCTCACTGTTATCAATGCCGACCTTACTTACGATGTTGGAGGAAATAAATTCCCCATAATTACTACTCGTAAGAGTTTCTGGAAGGCGGCTATTGCCGAACTTCTTGGCTATTTAAAAGGTTTAGATAATGCAGCGGATTTTCGCGCGCTAGGTACAAAATCATGGGATGCGAATGCCAACGAAAACACTGCATGGTTGAATAATCCTGTGCGCAAGGGCGTCGATGACATGGGTCGAGTGTATGGCGTTCAGGGTAGAAATTGGCAGAAGCCGGATGGAACGGGCATCGATCAGTTAAAGAAGATAGTAGACAACCTCAAGCGTTCAGTGGATGACCGCGGAGAGATATTGACCTTCTACAACCCCGGCGAATTCGAACTAGGCTGTCTGCGACCGTGCATGCATACGCACACATTTTCTCTACTCGGCGACGTGCTCTATCTAACGAGTTATCAACGTTCCTGTGATGTGCCACTTGGGCTTAACTTTAATCAGATTCAGGTGTTTACTTTGTTAGCGCTAGTAGCACAGATAACAGGTAATTCGGCGGGACATGCCTATCACAAGATCGTTAATGCCCATATCTATGAAGATCAGCTTGAGCTTATGCGCAACGTTCAGTTGCAGCGCAAGCCGTTCGCTCCTCCACAGCTGAATATTAACCCGGATATCAAATCGCTTGAGGATATTGAGACTTGGGTGACTCTGAAGGATTTTGAAGTGCTTGGGTATGAGCATCATGACCCAATTGCCTATCCTTTTTCGGTTTAATTCTTTTCAATCCTTTATCTAAAGAGTCCGCATTATGAAACTCGCATTGATTTGCGCCATGTCTGAGAATCGAGTGATTGGACAAGATAATGGCTTGCCTTGGCATCTGTCTGAAGACTTAAAATATTTCAAGCGCACCACGATGGGAAACTGCATGATCATGGGGCGTAATACCTGGGAGTCGATAGGGCGCGCACTTCCAGGAAGAACCAGTATCGTGATCACTAGCAATCCCAACTATCAGGCAGAGGGTGCCGAAGTCGTTGGATCTTTGCAGCAGGCAATTGAGCGAGCGGAATCTGTATCTAAGGAAACCGGTAGCCTGGAAGCTTTTGTCATCGGCGGGGCAGTGCTGTATCAGGTGGCACTCCCTCTGGCAGATACCTTGCATCTCACTCGAGTGCATGCGGAAGTCGAAGGTGATACCTATCTTCATGAATTCGATGAATCGAATTGGCAGGAAATTTCACGTGATGAGTTTAAGCGTGATGAATCTAATCATTATGATTACAGTATCTGCGTGTTGGAGCGAAAGGCCTAAATCTCCATGACTCGCGTTACAATTTCTTAAGTAACACCTTCGATTTTCGCTGATAGTTGTAGAGTTCTTGTCTCTTTTCGGGGAGGTCGCTAAGCTTTGCCTCTAAAAATTCTTTCCCTAAAAACCAATGTGACGCAACCGTAGTTAATACGAAAATTGTCTTGATGCCGGCAGTTTTGGCCTCATTCTCCAGGCTACTCAACAGTCGATCACCGTAGCCATTCTTCTGAAAACTATTGTCTATAGCGATGCAGGCGATTTCAGCAAAGCCTTCTCCAATTGGATAGAGCGCCGCGCAAGCAATTACGGAGTCCTCTAGCTCAACGATTTTAAAATTATCAATTTCAGTCTCTAGCAATTCACGGGAGCGTTCCACAAGCGAACCATTCTCCTCTAGAGGTCTAATTAACTGGAGTATACCTGCGACATCATCAATGGTTGCGTCTCGCAGATTTTCGAAACTATCGTTGCTAATTAGCGTTCCATTTCCCTGTCGTGTAAAGAGTTCACGAATTAGTGCGCCATTCTCTTTAAAACTAATTAGGTGCGATCGATGCACCTTATTGGAATAGGCGCGAAGGCAGGCATCAAGAGCGCGGCTTATGCACACTGACTCCTCATCTAGCCTAGCAAGTTTTGCAGCATAAGATTTCGCGTCATCTTCGCTTAGCGAGGCAATTAAATTATCGTTCTCATCAAGAACGCCAGCCCACGGAACCATAAGGATCAATTTATCCGCCTGTAAGGCTACGGCTGCTTCTGTTGCTACCTCTTCTGCAGATAGGTTGAAGACTTCACCGGTAAGCGAATAACCTAGATTCGAAAGTAGCACAATATTATTCTGGTCTAGCTGTTGCTGGATGGCAGCGGCACGAATTTTCCTCACTGCTCCCGTGTATTGATAATCGATGCCATCATGAATCCCAACAGGCTTAGCTGTTACGAAATTGCCACGGCAGAGTCGTACATCAGATCCTTGCATTGGCGAATTGCTGATACCCATGGAGAAGAGAGCCTCGAGTCTTGCGCTTTCCCCGCCGACAACTCGCGTTACGGTCTCGATGCATTCGGCTTCAGTGATGCGGATGTTGCGATGATAGGAAGAGTCCTTACCACTACTTTCAAGTGCCTCTGAAATCTGTGGCCGCGCACCATGAACGAGTACTAATTTTACGCCTAGGCTGTGTAGCAGCGTCAGGTCATAGACAACGTTGGAAAGATTTTTGTCTGCCAGCGCCTCGCCGCTTAATAGTACGACGAACACCTTTCCTCGGTGTGTATTAATGTAGCTTGTCGAAGCACGAAACCATTCGATCATGCCGATGCTATCTTTTTGGTTATTCATCATTCGAATCTCTCTACTGTCAGTTTTCTTAGTCTACTGCTACAGACAATGATGACTAATCATTTTTTGCAATACATCGATGCAGGGCTCGATCATATCTATCGACATATACTCATCAGGCTGATGGGCTTGGTCAATATTACCAGGGCCCATTATTATGGTATCCATTCCTAGTTCTTGGAGGAACGGGCCTTCAGTGCCAAATGCTACGCTTATGCTTTCGTGGCCGGTTAGTCTCTCGGCGGTCCGCAATAGGGCACTGTTCTCATCAGCGAAAAAAGCAGGTACGCCGGTAAATAAGGCTTCCAATTCAAATTGAATACCTAGTGGATCCATGAGGCGTGCAATCCTATTCCTTATCTCTGCACGTACAGTTTCGATGTGCATGCCTGGCATCAGACGGATATCAAATTCTAATTCACAATGGCCACAGATTCGATTGGGATTGTCGCCACCGTGTATTACGCCGAGATTCAAGGTTGGATGAGGAATGCTGAACAACTCACTGCTGTATCTCTGTTTCAGTTCTTCACGGTAGATCATTAGATCCGAGATTACTACGTGCATGGCATCCAGTGCATTATTTCCGAGAGAGGGGTTAGAGGAATGGCCGCTTTGTCCAAGCAAGCGAACGGAATCCATCATGATTCCTTTGTGTGCCTTTACCGGCTGCAGGCCGGTGGGTTCGCCGATAATAGCTGCACGTGCCTTGGGCCTGCCCATTTGAGCAATGCTGCGCGCACCTTGCATAGATGTTTCTTCGTCTGCAGTTGCAAGAATGATGAGAGGCTCTTTAAAGTTTTTGTCCAACAGCGGTTTCACGGCTTCCATGATGATTGGAAAGAAGCCTTTCATGTCGGTAACGCCGAGACCAAATAGTTTGCCATCGCGTTCGGTGACCTTAAAGGGGTCTACCGACCACAATTGTTCATCGAGGGGAACCGTGTCTGTGTGACCCGCAAGAACTAGGCCGCCGGGGCCAGAGCCTAAGGTCGCAATGAGATTGAATTTAGTTGTCTCGCTGCCGGGTATTGGAATGAGTTCGCATTCGAAGCCCAGCGATTCAAATTGCTCCGCCAGGTGGTCTATTACCGGCTTATTGCTCGTATCGATGTTCGGATTAGCGGAGCTAACGCTGGGTAGGCTTACAACGCTATTGAGTTGTTGAAGCAGAAATTTGGAATTAACCGACACGGAGATACTCCAGTCAAAAACAGGCGAATTTTAGGAAGGGGCAGAAAGCTTGGCGATCATATCTGTCTTCGCGGCCATGATGAAATCGTTAACGTGTAGACCATTAATCTTGTGTGTCCACCAGTAGATAGTAACTTTGCCCCATTCGGTCATGATGGAAGGATGGTGATTCTCGCGCTCAGCCAACGTAGCTATCTTATAGGTAAAACTAAATGCGTCTTTGAACTCAACGAAATGAAATTCACGACTTAGTTTTTCTACGCCTTCGTGAAAATCTCGCTTCCATGCTGGCACCTTGATCAGCAGCTCATTTGCCTCTTCTTCGGTAACCAGCGGTGCGCCCATCTGACAGGCTTCGCAGTGTCTCTCGTACAAATTTTTCATGGACATCCCTTAGAGGAATTCTTGTAACAAGCTATTTAGTAGCCGATAACCTTTGTCTGAAGCCGCTATACGATCATCTATTTTCTGCAGTAAGCCACCCGCGATCAAGTATTCTACCTTTTTTCCTATAGCGCTAAAAGGGAGCCCGGTTCTAGATTCAAACAGTGACTCGGAAAACCCATGTCTGCTGCGTAGGGCATTCATTAGAAATTCAATTGCACGTTCATCCTGCAGTATTTCGGTCTTCTTGAGATCTGACTGAATACTCTTGCTTAGATAATGATTTGGTTGTCTGTGTTTTTGTGTCCGCACAATGGCATTTGTCTCGGCAAGTGTAATTTTGCCGTGGGCGCCCGCACCTATGCCTAGGTAGTCGCCAAATTCCCAATAGTTTACGTTGTGGCGCGAATGGCGACCTTCCTTAGAGAACGCAGATATTTCGTAACGCTGATAGCCAGAGCTTTCGAACAGTGTGAGGCCTGCATCCTCAAGAGAATTGAGAACTGGTTCTTCAGGCAAGGTGGGGGGGCGCGCATAAAAGACGGTATTGGGTTCAATAGTGAGCTGATACCAAGAGATGTGTAGTGGATCGAAACTAATCGCAGTCTGTAAATCGTTGAGTGCATCGTTAACATTCTGGCCGGGAAGGCCATGCATTAAATCCAGATTGAAGTTCTCGAAACCGGCGCTTCTGGCGAAATCAATCGCTTTCTTGGATTCGTGAGCGGAATGAATGCGACCGAGGTTTTTCAGCTGACGCTCATCGAAGCTTTGAATTCCAATGGAGAGGCGGTTTATACCAGCATTAAAATAGTCAGAGAACTTGTCAGCTTCTGCAGTGCCGGGGTTGGCCTCGAGAGTGATTTCGCAATCTGTGCTCAAAGACGCGTTGGCTTGTATATGTGACAGAATCTTCTCGAATGACTTCGCGCTAAATAGGCTCGGTGTCCCACCTCCGATAAAAATCGATTGCAGGGGGCGGCCATTACAAAACCCGTAGTCACGATCGAAGTCCTGGCAGAGAATATCTACATAGTCACTTTCGGGAATGTCTGATTGCGCTTCATGGGAATTGAAGTCGCAGTAAGGGCATTTCTTCACACACCAAGGTATGTGGATGTAAAGACTTAGTGGCGGGAGTTCCAACATTCTAATAGCTGCTTAAGCGCTTGGCCTCGATGGCTGATGGCGTTCTTTGTTGCGGGATCCAGCTTTGCAGATGCGCAGCCATGACTCGGTACATAGAATAGTGGATCATAGCCGAATCCGTTCTCACCTTCCTCACTAAACAGAATGCGTCCTTCCCAGGTGCCCTGACAAATTAGCGGCATAGGGTCCTTAGCGTGTCGCATATAGGCAATAACACATTGAAACCTTGCGGTACGCTCTGTTTCACTAATACCTTGCAATTCATGCAGTAATTTCGCGTTGTTCTGTTTGTCCGCAGCGTCTCCGTGGGAGCCGGCATAGCGCGCTGAATAGATCCCAGGCTCGCCCTTGAGCGCATCTACCTCTATCCCACTATCATCTGCTATCGCAGGGAGTCCGGTCGCGATGCAGGCATGGCGCGCTTTTATCAGGGCATTCTCAATAAAGCTAAGGCCGGTCTCGTCGGCATCAGTTACGGAGAACTTCGATTGCGGCACCAATTGAACATCCTTCTGTTTGAGGATTGCTTGGAGTTCAACGAGCTTTCCCTTGTTGCTGCTAGCCAACACTACTTTACGCATTCTTATCGAAAACCTTTAATCTGTGTCTTTACTAATGTGATAGATGGCAATTTCGCCCAAGAGGTTTGGCCAGGCTTTCATGTACCAGCTACCCTGATGTTCGAGATCGACCACCGTTCTAGCCAACACCTTAATGTTTCTCTCTCTACACAGCGCATCGAAATCCTTGACCGTGCAGAAATGAATGTTTGGCGTGTTATACCAAGAGTGCGGTATAAATTTCGATACCGGCATGCGCCCTCGGCTTGCTAGATATAGACGGCTCTTCCAATTGCCAAAGTTCGGGAATGTCACGATGCCGTTCTTGCCGATACGCAGCATTTCTTCGATCAAGTGATCTGGTTTACTGAGGGCCTGAAGTGTCTGCGCCAATAGAACGGTATCGAAACTTTCTGTCTGAAAATTGGAAAGCCCCTCATCTAGATTCTGTTCGATGACATTTGTACCGTTATCCAGGCAGTGCTGGATATTTTTCTCATCGATCTCTAGTCCAATACCGTACACATTCTTAGTAGTTTGTAGATAATGCAATAGACTGCCATCGCCGCAACCAAGGTCGAGTACCTTGCTGTTCGGTTGAATCCACTGCTGAATAATCTGAAGATCAGGACGCATCGCTTTCGTTCTCCTGATGTATTCTTTGCAGATAACCCGACAGAGCTTCTATATAACGCGGGATAGGAAGCAAGAATGCATCGTGTCCCTGGTCAGCTTCTATTTCGAGATAACTAACTTCCCTTCCTGCCTTAAGCAGATCTGCCACAATTTCTCGCGAACGCTCTGGCGGGAATCGCCAGTCCGTGCTGAACGACATAAGCAGAAATTTGCAATCGCTTTTGGCGAATGCCTTAGACAGGTCTCCTTCAAAATCCACTGTGGGATCGAAATAGTCCAATGCCTTGGTCATTAACAAATAGGTATTAGCATCGAAATTCTCTGAAAATCTTTCTCCCTGATAATGCAGATAGCTCTCCACTTGGAAATCGACATTGAATCCGAAGCTTAGTTTTCCGGAGCGTAGATCTCTACCGAAATTCTCCGCTGTATCCTGTTCGAAATTTGAAACAGACTTACCAAATTTCGCGCGCATTGCGCTATCTGACAAATAGGTGATGTGCCCAACCATACGCGCAAGCATTAAACCCTGCTTCGGATAGGTTCCTTTTTCTAAGTAGCGTCCAGCGTGAAAATCTGGATCACTAGTAATTGAATGACGGGCAATTTCGTTGAACGCAATATTCTGTGCCGATAGTTTAGGTGCTGCAGCTATGCTGACAGCATGACGGATGCGTTCTGGATAACTAATCGCCCAGCGCAGTACCTGCATGCCTCCCAAGCTGCCGCCTATAACAGCGGCCCATTCAGGAATCCCCATCGTATTCATCAGTTGTAGCTGGCTATTCACCCAGTCGCGGACGGTTACTACAGGAAAATCGGGACCGTAGTACTTGTTCGTCTCTGGATTGATCGAGGCGGGCCCAGTACTGCCGGCGCATCCGCCAAGATTGTTGAGGCTAACAACGTAGAAGAGATTGGTATCAATCGCCTTGTCTGGTCCGATACAGCTGTCCCACCAACCTGGCTTACTATCATCTTCGTTATGGTAGCCGGCCGCATGATGGTCGCCGCTGAGGGCATGACAGATAAGCACGGCATTCGACTTTTTGCTATTTAGTTTGCCGTAAGTCTCTACGACTAGCTGGTATTCGGGCAATACCTTGCCGCTTCGAAGAGTTAAAGGCTCTTCGAATTTATAGACCTGTGGAGTAACTAGGCCAACTGAGTCTGTAGGTATTGAATCAGGCATTGAAAACGGCTATAGAGGCTCTCTAATTTTCTTATACTAATTTTTCAATCAGTGTTCATTTGCTTATGTACTAGGAAAACGTGTCTTTGGCTATTCCTAGCCCCGGAGGTATAGACAGGGGTTTCTTAATGCACAATTTCTTATGTCGTCCCGTTTGTCCGCTAACTATAGTAATAGCAGCTTGTTTAATACTAAATATTTTCGCCAAATATCGAACTAAATGTTTGTTTGCTTTCCCGTCTGTAGGCGCTGCGGAAATTCTAATCTTCAGATGTTCGCCAACAGGCCCAACTATACGGTCTTCATTGGATTTTGGCTGAATGCTACAGTCCAAGTATAAGGCATCTTTCTCCCAACGATAGTGCATAGTAAGAGCGCTTAGTGATATTTAGGCCCAGGCCAAAGTCTGGGGAATTGCTTATATCCCGATTATAACCATCGCATGTTGTTGGTTGATGCCGAAGGTAGTCAGGATAAAATTTTGAATAATTTGAATGGCAATGAAAATAAAAATAGGCGAAAAGTCTAGGCCGCCCATGGAAGGAATTATTTTCCGCACCGGCGCCATAACAGGTTCGGTCAGTTGCCAAACCAAGAGCAATAGAGGATGAGGATTCGTGCTTCCTGAAAACATCATAACAAACGACATTATAATCGACGCCAATATTGCGTAGTAGTAAATGTTAACGACAAATAATATGACGCCTACAAAGGCCCAAGTAATGATGTATCCGGCACCAGGAATGCTGCCGCCATAGAGAATAATCAGTACACAGATTGCTATAGCCTCTACGATGAAGGCTAATACGAGTGAAGAAAAATCTATGCCTTTATAACCGGGAATAAACGTTCGAAGAATTCGTACCATCGGATCAGTGATTTTTATTACGGACTGAGAAACGGGATTATAAAAATCCGCTTTAGCGACTTGTAATAAGAATCGAAGCAGCACGGCTAACAAGTATATTCCAGTAAGCGTGCTAAAAATTAATGCCGCAGAGCTTCCCATAACATTCATATCCAAATTATTTTAAATCAATTAATATCAATAAAAGAACAGCTGTTCCATATAAAGCCAGCAGTTAGCGAATACTACGCGCTATCAGTTTCTTCAGCCAGTTCTACAGAGCGCGTTCTTGCTGCATTCAGGGCTTTGGCAACTAGGCCACGAAGATCACCATCTTCAAACTGCAGGATTGCCTGTTCAGTTGTTCCGCCGGGTGACGTTACTTTGCGTCGCAATGTGGCAATGTCATCCTCACTGTTCTGAGCGAGAGCTGCAGCGCCAGCAGCTGTATGATAGGTGAGCGCCCGTGCTAGATCCTCGCTTAGCCCCATCTCTTTTGCTGTTGCCTGCATAGCTTCCATGAACAGGAAAAAGTAAGCGGGTCCACTACCAGAAACAGCGGTAACAATATCGATGTCTGAGTCAGCATCAACCCACGTGACGAAACCCACTGCACTAATGACTTCATCGGCAAGTTGTTTTTGTTCCTCGGAAACTTTGGCGTTGGCAAATAGCCCGCTAGCGCCCATGCCTACGAGAGCGGGGGTGTTTGGCATGCAACGAACAATAGCAGCCGATGTGCCAAACCAATTCTGTAAGTGAGCAGTGGTAATGCCTGCAGCGATCGATATTAGCAGAACCTCACGATCGCCTAGGTCTGCGGCCAACGCCATACAGGCTTCTTTCATCACCTGTGGCTTGACAGCTAATACGATTACATTGGCTTCAATTGCGATATCGCTATTGCTACCGGTTTGTATTGTGCAGTCCTGAGCAAGCAATTGAAGCTTGCTGTTGTCCAGATCACTGGCGCAGATATTCTCAGGTTCAGTGCCTTTGGCGATTAGGCCACGAATGAGGGCATTCGCCATGTTTCCCGCGCCAATGAAGCCAATTTTAGTACTTTTCAAAATATCTCCCTGGCCTAGTCCGAATGCTGTGAATGCTTAGGAAGTGGCCGTAGAACAGCTTGGTATTCTAACGTATTTACTGGAGGCTAGATAATTAGTTTGCTTAGTCTAGAGTCTGCCGAAGGGCGCAGTACTAGCCGCGAGAGCCGAATAGGGCAGTGCCGATACGGATGAGTGTGGAGCCCTCGGCAACGGCCGCCTCAAAATCATTGCTCATGCCCATCGATAGCGTGTCGAATTGTGTATAACGTGGTCTGAGTCGAGCATATTCTTGTGCCAATACTCGAAATACTAGCCGTTGGGATTCTAGATCTGGCAGAGCTGCTGGAATTGCCATCAGGCCACGCAATTTTAGGTTCGGTAGAGCGTCCACACTGTCGCAGAGAGCCTCTGCTTTGCTAAGCTCTATGCCGGATTTACTGGTCTCATCGGAGAGCTTTATCTGTACACAGACATTTAGCTTGGGGCCAGCGGGATCTCGTTGATCGCTTAGACGTTGGGCTACTTTTAGCCGGTCTATGCTGTGTACCCACTGGAAATTCTCGGCTATAGATTTGGTCTTATTCGACTGGATAGGCCCTATGAAGTGCCAGTTGATGCGCATTGAAGACAAATGCTCAATTTTATCCAGTGCTTCTTGTAGATAATTTTCACCGAAATCGCTGATGCCGGCCTCATTCGCTGCAATGATGCTTTCTACTGGATGTCGCTTGCTTACAGCCAATAACATCACGCTTCCCGCGCTGCGATCATATTGCCGTTCAAGGCGCCGTAATCGATCACTTAGCTGGCTAATATTTTCTGCTATGGTGTTCACGTTATGATTCGTATTATGCGCTTGCTGGGTATGGGATATTCACCTAAGGACAGGTACTATAGGTGAGCTTGTGACTATTGGCTAGTGGTATCAGCGCTCTCAGTCGGTTACCAAAATATTGATGCAAGAGCCTAGAATTAGAAGCTAGCGCTAGAAATTAACAATAGAAAAATTACAAAAAGCGGTAAGGAAGACTAATGGATATTACAGAACTACTCGGATTCAGCGTAAAACAAGGCGCTTCGGATTTACACATCACGGCTGGTATGCCGCCTCTCATTCGTGTCGATGGCGATATTCGTAGAATCAACGTGCCGGAAATGGATCACAAGGAAGTTCACTCGCTAATTTATGAAATCATGAATGATAAACAGCGAAAAGATTACGAAGAATTTTTGGAAACCGACTTCTCGTTTGAGGTTCCCAACCTTGCCCGCTTTCGTGTAAACGCCTTTATGCAGAACCGTGGTTCTGCTGCAGTATTTCGTACTATTCCCTCGAAGGTTTTGACCATGGAACAGTTAGGCATGGGCGAAATTTTTAGGAAGATTTCCGATGTGCCTCGAGGATTGGTTGTAGTAACGGGGCCAACTGGTTCGGGAAAAAGTACAACGCTCGCAGCAATGGTTGATTATATCAATGAGACAAAGTACGAGCATATCCTCACCATTGAGGACCCGATCGAATTTGTTCATCAGAGTAAGAAATGTCTGGTGAACCAGCGTGAGGTACATAGAGATACACATGGTTTTAACGAAGCGCTACGCTCCGCACTTCGTGAAGACCCCGATATTATTCTTGTTGGTGAGCTACGAGATTTGGAAACGATTCGACTTGCATTGACTGCAGCTGAAACAGGTCACTTAGTTTTTGGCACCCTACATACTACCTCTGCAGCGAAAACTATCGACAGGGTTATCGACGTATTCCCAGCAGCAGAAAAAGACATGGTTAGATCTATGTTGTCCGAATCGCTGCAATCCGTTATTTCACAAGCTTTGTTAAAGAAGCAGGGTGGCGGTCGAGTTGCTGCACATGAAATCATGATGGGTACATCAGCAATCCGCAACTTGATTCGCGAAGACAAGGTTGCGCAGATGTACTCCGCGATACAAACAGGTGCAAGTACAGGTATGCAGACACTAGATCAATGCCTGAAAGACCTGTTGGCGAAAGGCATTATTAGTAGAGAAGAAGCGAAAGGAAAAGCGAAGATGCCTGATTCGTTCTAGGAGATAGCTTGCTTACGTTTTTTTGGCGTTAGCTAATTCCGAAAACCAGTTCTCTAGAATAATCTGAGCTGCTATATCATCTATAGCAGCTCTTTTTTTTGTGCCTCTGTTCTCTTCGAGTATCTGTTCTGCGGCTTCAACCGAAGATAAACGTTCGTCCATTCCATAGCTTGGTTTATGAAAGCGACCATTCAAGCGGTTTGCAAACTTGATGGCCCGAACCATGAGTTTGCTCTCACTACCATCGAGGTTATAGGGAATGCCTACTACGAAAAGACTAGGATTCCATTCGCTTATTAATGCTTCTATTTGTCCCCAATCAGGAATGCCATCTCTTGCCTTCAAAACACAGACCGCTTGTGCAGTGCCCGTGAGACTCTGGCCGAACGCCACACCAATGCGTTGCGTACCGTAATCGAATCCGAGGGCTGAAACTGGTTCGCTACTATTTGGGAAGCTGTCGATTATCACAAAGAGTCCGCCTAGGAGTGGCCAGCGTCTGGCGCAAGCTGTTGTAAATTGACGCCCAAGATAGAAGCCGCCCGCTGTGCTTTGTTTTCATAGTCGTTGGAGAAAATAAGAGCGCGGTCAGCGGGCACGGTAAGCCAGGCATTTTCGCCGATCTCACGTTCTAGTTGACCTGCCTCCCAACCTGCACAGCCTAGTGCGATAAGGTAGTTCTCAGGCCCTTTACCGCTGGCTATGTCTTCGAGGATAGACTTTGATGTGCAGACACTAATATCTTCAGTCACCGATATCGATGATTCCCAATGCTTTTCAGCGTCATGGATAATGAAACCCTTGTCTCGCTCCACAGGGCCGCCAGCTAGCACCACCTCTTCACTAAAGGGGCCGTCCTCGATGCTACATTTGATGTCCAATTCATCGAATATATCTGCAACGCAGGCCTGTAAAGGTTTGTTGATGACAATACCTAGCGCGCCGTCATCGTTGTGCTTCCAAAGATAAGTAACGGTGTTGGAAAAATAGGAATCTTCCATTTGCGGCATTGCAATCAGGAACTGATTTTCTAAATAGCTTGGGTTATTAATGTCGTTCATTGCTTGGGGTGGTAGCGAGTGAAAGTTAGAAGCTAGTTAAGGCGTTTCCTTCGTGGAAACGCCACGTGCGTATGATCTCCAGTATATCAGCTTCGGCACGCATTGCCTCAGGAAACGGATCGAATGGTGCTGCCATATTGACGATCTGAACAGCTGCCTGATCTAGTAAATTATGTCCCGAAGATTGAAGTATGTGAATCTCTGAGACTTCGCCATTCGGGAAAAGTGCGACTAGCATTCTAAGGCTTCCGTACAGTTGCTGTTGTCTAGCTGCAGTTGGGTAGTTAATATTACCAACTGCTTCGATCCTTCTACGCCAGCTATCCAAATAGAGTGCGTCATGGCTCTTTTTGGTGGAGGCGGAAGAGATAGTGTATTTTCTTGGACGTTTTGCATACTCCTGTCGCTGTAGATCGAGTTGTGCCTGTAGGCTTGCAATAGCGAGGCTTATATCGTCCGGCGTGGATTCTTCAGACAGAGTTTTTTCGTCTTCGGGTTCAATGTCATCGAGTTGTTGTTGTATCTGTTGCTCGCTTTGAATCGAAGAGATAATGGCTGCATCTCGAACATCTATCTCGTTCACGATTTCTGGTGCTTGGGGCATGGGCACCACTTCTTGAATAACATCGTCATTGATGTCGGACTTGAATGGAGTGCTAGGGGCTGCAGGGCTATCGAGAGTGCCGCTGCCGATTTGATTCTCTTGTGCTAGAAAATCAGCCTCGTCAGGAGCAAATTCGCTCCTGTATTGTGCCATGGTGATCTCGAGTGCAGGCTCGCTATTTAGCTCTTCTAGGTAGGTAAAGCCGACACCCAGAATTATGATCGCGTGAACACAGGCGGAGAGAAACACAGTAAAGCCGAAACGCTCTCTGGAAAGGTCCTCATCGGTTGTTGACACGTATCCACCTCATTGGAGCCCTTGGACTGTTATTAAGCGGCGTTCAGTTTCGCCTGAATACAGTCCATCAGATCGCCAGCTATGTCGAGATTGAAGGCCTTGTCTATCTCTCGTATGCAAGTTGGGCTTGTGACATTGATTTCGGTTAAGTAGTCGCCTATCACATCGAGCCCTACGAAGATTAATCCCTTTTCTCGAAGAGTAGGACCGATCTGTTCACAGATCCAACGATCTTTCTCGGTTAGTTCTTGAGCTAAGCCGCTGCCACCGGCAGCTAGGTTTCCTCTAGTCTCCCCAGAAGCGGGAATTCTAGCAAGAGCATAGTCTACAGGCTCGCCGTCAATCATTAAGATGCGCTTGTCGCCATTCACAATATCTGGAATGAACTTCTGCGCCATAATCTGTAATCGGCCATTATCGGTTAGCGTCTCTATGACGACGCTTAGGTTGGGGTCGCCTGCCTTCACTCGAAAGATTGAGGCGCCACCCATCCCATCTAGTGGCTTGTATATTACGTCTTCGTGCTTTTTGTGAAATGCCTTTAGCTTTTCTTGTGAAGAGGCAACAATCAACGGTGGACAGCACTGGGGAAATTGCGTGGCGAATAGCTTCTCGTTGCAGTCACGGAGGCTTTGCGGATCGTTCACGATCATGGTCCCTTCACGCTGGGCCTGTTCTAACAGATAGGTAGAATAGATATAGTCCATATCGAAGGGAGGGTCTTTGCGCATGAGGACGACATCCAGCTCCGATAATGCGATATCGGTCTTGCTGCCGAGGCTAAACCAATCCTTCTCGTCATCTTTAACCGAGAGGGTTTGAATTGTCGCTCGGGACTCGCCCTGATCTAGATACATGTCGGACTGCAACATATAGTGGATCACCCAGCCACGCTTCTGAGCGGCCAATAACATCGCTAGAGTCGTGTCTTTTTTAACAGTGATGGATTCTATGGGATCCATGACTACACCAAGTTTTACACCCATTCGGTCAATCCTGTAGTGAGTTGCAACGCAGGGGCGGCGAAATAATTCTGTGGGATTATCTCGCCGATAACAGGGCGAAATAATATCCCACTTTATGTGTAGAAGCGATGTCCCAAACCTATGGTGGGTGTACGGGGCTATCCGGAGTGCTCTAGAATGATTTTTCAGGTTCTGCAGCAAAGCCGCTATAATGGCCCATCGTATATAGGCAGTGGATTAAATTGAAAGTAATTGGAATGGCATGGGGTATTGGCGGGGTCTTGTTTCTGCTGATATTTGCAATATTCAGGCTAGCACCTATGGCGCTGGAGCTAGAAAACTCGTCTATGAGCCTAGTTCACTGGTTCGCCTTGGTATTCAGCGTAATTTACATGGCTTATGCGGAAGGCTATAAAGGGTTTCATCTAGGATTCGCACCTAGAGTTGTTGTTCGTGCCCGCTATCTCGCCGCTAACCCGCGGCCACTACACGTACTTCTCGCGCCGCTTTTCTGCATGGGCTATGTCTATGCGACACGCAGGCGGCAGATTCTCTCTTTTGCGCTAACGACTATGATTATCTGCTTTGTACTTATCGCTCGTAGCATGCCACAACCCTGGCGCGGTATTGTGGATGCGGGAGTAGTTGTCGGGCTTGCCCTTGGCGTACTCTCAATTGCCTATTTCCTAGTCATATCGAGCAATGATCCCTCTCGACTGACTATTTCAGCGGAAGTGCCAGGTGACAGCTAGCGACGGCATCCAGGTGATTAATCCTGCTGTAATTGGTAGCTGCGCAGTTGTGGTGACCTACAACCCTGATATAACAGCATTACTAAAACTCGTCAGTCAACTTAATAAGGAAACGGATTTCTTAATCATCGACAATGGTTCCGCAGCAATCGATGAGCTGGCGGTGTCGATTATGGTCTATAAGCGATGTATCGAGTTAATTCGTCTGAGTGAAAACGAGGGGCTGGCAAAGGCTCTCAATCGAGGCATCAATTGGGCGCGCTCTAAAAACTATGATTATGTCTTCCTATTCGATCAAGATAGTAGTCTTTGTGACTTGTTCATAACGCGAATGATAGATGCGCATATTGAGGCCAGCCGCTTCAGCAAGAAAGGTATTGCCGCAATAGGCCCTCGAATTATCAATCCTCAGACTATGCGTCAGACCCCATTCAAATTGTTCAGCAAAATATTTTGGCGTTCTGACCGAGCCTTCGCGGATCAGGAGAAACATTTCATCGCTGATTTTCTAATTACTTCCGGATCTCTACTAACTCTAAAGTGTATCGATGACGTGGGAGATATGAAGGAAAGTTATTTCATTGATAATGTCGATTTGGAATGGTGCTTTCGTGCCAAGTCACTAGGCTTCGATATAGTGGGTACCGATGCGGCAGTTCTTTATCACGCTATCGGGGAACGTAGCTCTAGTCCGTTAGTGAAATCCGGGCTGCTCGCACAGCACAATCCGTCGCGGACCTATTACTCTAGCAGAAATAGAACCCACCTTTATGGGGCTGCTTACTCACCATTAGGGTGGAAGTTGCGTGACATAATTCGTTTCACCTTAAAGGTGAGCTGGCTTTTGGTAACTTCTGGGCAGCGTCGTCAATACTTTCAGAATATTCGCTCTGGTATACGCGATGCGAAGAATCTGGTTTAGCTGGGCATGAGCGAAAAAATAAAAATTGCTGTACTGCTTTCAACTTACAACGGGGAAAAATTTCTCGGCGAGCAGATTGATTCATTACTAGCTCAGACTCACAAAAATTTCATATTAGTAGTGCGAGATGATGGTTCTCGGGACAGAACAGTTTCGATTCTTCAGGACTATGCTGAGAATAATGGGGAAAGAATTCACCTGTTACCTTGCGATGGTGAGAATAAGGGGGCTAGTGGCGGTTTCGCCTTTCTTGTCGATTACGTACTTAAGAATAAAGAATCCCTGGGTTTGAGTTCGGCCTATATGATGTTCTGTGATCAAGACGACACGTGGTTTCCTGAGAAAATTGAGAAGCTGACGGCTTCAATGCTGGCGACGGAAGCTGATAATGGTTCTGTATTGCCGATACTTATACACAGTGATCTTGAAGTAGTTTCGGAGCAAAATACAGTAATAGCAAAATCCTTGATTAACTATCAGGGTTTAGAAATTCAAAGAAATAGCTTTTCGAACCTTATCATTAGTAACCTCGTGACGGGATGCACAGCGCTGATTAACGAGTCTCTAGCAAAGAAGGCGCTACCAATTCCTACTAATGCGATCATGCACGATTGGTGGATGGCCTTAGTTGCTGCAGCATTTGGCAAATTGGTTTATCTAGATATTCCCT
Source organism: uncultured Gammaproteobacteria bacterium (assembly GCA_913060495.1). Lineage (GTDB taxonomy): Bacteria > Pseudomonadota > Gammaproteobacteria > Pseudomonadales > Pseudohongiellaceae > UBA9145. The sequence goes on from CAJXRP010000005.1 coordinate 221,758, forward strand.
TGGTGCACTACCGTCAACATGAAAATAACACGATCGGGGCCAAAGAGTTCACAAAGGTATCTGTTGTTAGCATGTCTCTTTGGCAGAGGATACTGGCGCGTAAGCCGAATGAACATCTGGTCGAGGTATCTATCCAAGCGGCCGAATTTCATCGCCGCTATGGGGCACATTTGTCCGGTCGGGAGCGGCTAAGCCTGCAACTCTGCACAGGAATGGGCGTCAGGCTTGGGGTCGTGCAACGCCTCATGTATCGCTTGGCTAGGCGCTTCTAATTAGCATCCTAGGTAAAGAGTCCCGCTAGGTTTTTCCGGAAGGTCTCTTGGGAGCAGTCTTTGGCAATGGCTGTTAAGCCTGCATCTCGAACGTTCTGCCAGAGATTCTCATCCTGATAGAGTTTAATACACTGAGCTGCATACACTTCGGGCGTATCGCCTACTAGTAATTCCTTTCTATCCTGCCAACCAAGCTGCTGTGCGAGTAGCGCGGTGGTCACTGAAGGCAAGCCCTTCGCTGCCGCTTCGTGAATCTTATGCGGAATGCCAGCGGCAAAACGAGTCGGCGCAATGAACACACGAGAGATGTTATACATCTCCTCAATTGAGTCGAGGCGACCGGTGAAATTGATGTTGTCTTTGCTGATTGTTGCAAGCGAAGGTGCCGAATTGTCACCAACGACATTGAGCTTTATGTCGGGAATGACCTGTTCGATTATTGGGAAAACATTAATAAGAAACCAGAGTAGTGAGTCTACGTTTGGGGAGCCTTCATCTCGAAGCGCGCCGACGAATAGCAAGCCAGTTCGTTGTGTGAAGTTATTGCTTCCTGGCATGCTGGCAATAGTGTGGCCTAGCACTACGGTATCACTATATCCATGTTGCCTAAATATATTGGCCTCGTTGTTGGATACGGCGACAATTTTTTCTGCGAGCTTCGATTCTTGTATCTCATTGTTGATGAGTTCAGCTTGCTCTTTAGTCGGCATAGTTTCGCCGAGGAACTTCTTGCGGAGTATTTCGCGAGGAGCGGTTACTGCCTCGGCATCGTAGATTATCTTGGACTTACCCAGTAAGTCGGGGTTCATGCGAAGGCAATGGTTAAAGAATTCCATATTGTGCACTCGACTCACTACGATATATTGATAGAAATCCTTACGTGATTCTAAAAATGATTGGAGCTCATCATGGCCGCTTTGCAAGATAACTTCAATTGTGTTGGGTATAGTCTTGTAGACGTCGTCCCATTTCTCCTGAGGGAATAGTAGAGGGTAAAAACTAATATTGAGATCCATTTTGCTCAGTTCGAAGAGCAGGTTTGAACAACGGGGATATCCAGCTCCGAGGCTAGGATGGGGAACGCGATCATCAATCAAGAGTATATTCGGGAAATTGTTGCGGGTTCTTGCGCGAAGTACGTTATTGGCTTTGTTCGCGAATCGTTCCGCCAGCAAGTCGGTGTGTTTGGCGCAGAGTATATCGCGATGTTCTATTTGCAGTTTCTTCGCGTTCTCCATTCCACCAGAGCTGGCGAATTCATAATGAGTGATCTGCGAGGTGGGCACATAGACGATGCGCAGACCCTGTTTCTGTAGTCGAATGCAGAAATCAGACTCTTCATAATAGGCGGGCGCATAGTCTAAATCGAATCCGCCTAGGGCGTTGAAGCTACTTCGTCTGAAGAGCAGAAAGGCCCCGGAGCAGTAGTCAACATCCCGTTGGAACATATATTCGTAGTCCTCTGGAGACTCGCCTCGGCCATAGCCTAGGCAGGCTCCATCGTTCCAGACAATGCTCCCCGCTTCTTGCATACTGCCATCGAGCAACTTAATTTTGGCACCTACAGCACCAACAGATTCGTCTTCGTCAATAACCCGCAGAGCATTAGATAAGGTGTTTTTTTCTATCAGAGCATCATTATTCAGAAGTAATATAAATTTGCCATTTGCAATTTCAGCGGCCTGATTCACCGCTTTAACGAAACCAAGATTCTCTTTGTTTCGAATAATCTTGGCATTGCCAATCTTGTCTAATAGCGGCGCAGTTCCATCAGTAGAATTGTTGTCTACAATGATCAGCTCGTAACTGACGTCTGCGAAATCTAGCAGTGATAATAGGCAGAGGTAGCTGAGGTGTGCCTGTTGGTAGAATACGAGAACAATAGAAATTCTTGGTGATTCAGTTTCTGGAAATAGTAACTGATCTGTAGATATCAAAAACTTGTCAAGGCCGGCCTTGGCAGCGGCATCTAGTTTTTGTTTTTCGCGATCTTGGCTTTCAATTGCTAGTATCGGTTCTTGCAAAATTTCTGGAGTAAACGGCTCGCTCTGTGTTACTTCCTTCTCTCTAATTGGCGTGATGGTGTTTTTTAGCCAGCGTAGTGGATAGGTCACTCGCCAAAAAAGTGAATTTTCGATGAGCTGATGTGCATGTTGTAATCGCTCTGCATGAGCTTCCAGATTTCTATAGTCACTTTGCAAATTGTGGAGACTATCTAGTACATCGGATTGTGTCGTTGTAGTCGAATCTGAATCTTGTGTCTCTGTTTCTGACTGTATCTCTACTTCTTCACTTGCCGATGCATTGTCTTGAAGATAGAGGCTGTCGGCCGCTTTCCTAGCTATCTCAACTAAGGGAGTAGTCAATTCCTCATTGAGGAGTGCGGCATCTCGAATTTGATCTGGAATTCCGGCTGAAAAGCCATGACTTCGGAGTCGTGAATGCCAACGATGTAGCATGTAGGCGTGTTCTTTCAGGGCGCGTTTGCGATTGACGGGCAGATCATCGCTCAGCCTTGAGACGGATTCGTGATGAATCAGTACAACTTCCGGATGGGATAGCACTGCCAGTCCTTTGTCGGCAAGACGCAGGCAAAGATCGACATCATTAAATGCGACGGATAGATGCTCTTCATTGAATCCACCCATGCGGAGAAATAGAGACTTGCGCATAACTAGACAAGCAGCCGTTACCGCATCTACAGCATAGGGCAAAGTAATTCCCTGTTCTTTCAAAAAATTTTTGTTCTCACCGACAGCAATATGCTGTGCGATGCTTTCTCCATTGAGAGCAATGCCGGCATGCTGAATAGATGAGTCAGGATACAAGAGGGTGCAGCCGACAGCGCCAACATCACCTATCTCAGCAACTGCGAGTAGTTTTCTAAGCCACTGCGGATCTTCGATTTCTATATCGTTGTTGAGGAAGCAGACATAGTTACTTTCGGATTGCTTTGCAGCAAAATTATTAATTGCTGAAAAATTAAAGGCATCGTTCCAGTTCAGCACACGTATGTTGGGTATAAGGCTTAATGATTGCAGGTACTGAATTGTCTCTGCTTCAATGCTCTCGTTATCAACTATTAGTATTTCGGCTGAATCGATATCATCGCTCGTTAGCAAAGTCTCTATGCATGGCTTGAGAAAATTAAGTTTGTCCTTGGTTGGTATAATGATAGAGCAAATCGGGGCTGTGGACTGCTGGCTATTTTCGATTGTAGCTTCCATGGTGATTTTTTTCGCTTCTTAAGAGTCGTCGTTGGAATTTTTCTTCGCCCAGAGTGCGCGGCCTATACGCCGCACTGGCCCCATTAACTTCCAGCTTGTAGAGTTGTAGATTGCGTTCAAGCTCTGTTCCAATGTGTTGACATGCCGAGATTGCTGTTCGCTATGCAACTGCAGCTGTTCCAGTTGCGAGAGAGTGTTGAGAATTTTTAGTTCAAGTTGACCTTTCTTTAAAGAGAGTTCATTGACTCTCAAATCGAGCTGCTCTTTCTTTAAAGAAAGTTCATTTACCCTCGAAGCGAGATCCTCTTTTTCTAATGCGAGGTTATCTGCCTTCAAAGTGAGTTCTTCTTTCTCTAATGAGATTTCATTGACTCTCAATTCGAGTTGCCCTTTCATTAAAGAAAGTTCATTTACCCTCGTAGCAAGATCATCCTTTTCTAAAGAGAGTCCATCCGCCCTCAAAGTGAGTTCTTTTTTCTCTAATGAAATTTCATTTATATTAATATCGCGCTTTTCGATTTCATGTTGCAATTCTGCATTCTTTCTCAGCGTGCTGTGAACTTGGGCATCTTGCTCACAGAGTAGGACAGATTGGTCCAATTGGCCGATGAGAGCATTCATTTGTTTGCCGGTCCATTTCGGTAGCCATTTTTCAAAGATAGCGGAGCGGGATTTACCGAGAATATTATTTGCCTGATAACGTAGGCGGACATTCTCAACTGCGGTATCGGAGTCGCCACCCTCTCTGTAGTAGGCCGTGATGGAATCGATATGTTGGAAGTTGGTGTGTTGGCTGAGTTGTAACCAGAAATCCCAGTCTTCATAGATGTCGAAGGTCTCGTCGAAGCGACAACCATGCTCGAGTAGTGCGCTGTCAAACAGGATGGCATGAATCGGAATATAGTTATCTCGCATCAACAGAATTGGATCGAAGTCTTCCTCGAATACATAGCCGAGAATATCGCCGCTCGCGTTCGTCTTCTGCACACTACTATAGGCCGCTGCTATATTTTGGCTGTCTTCTACTGTTTTGACTAGCTGGCTAATATGGTTTGAGGCGATCCAGTCGTCATCGTCTAAGAACTGAATATACTTGCCGTGGGCTGCGTCCAATCCCGCGTTAGCTGCCTGAGAACGACTGAGAGCCGCACCTGTAGTCACCAACTGAAGCGCCCGCTCACCGGCAGCGGCAGAGTCCAGAGAATTGTGACCAGCAGCATCGACTAAAACGATTTCAATATTGGGGTAGTCTTGAGAGGCGATGGACTGAAGCGCCTGTTGCAGCTCAGGACGACCCAGTGTGCGGCAGATAATTGAGACCTGGTGCTTTTTTCTAGCAGGGCTTTTAGTAGACATCTAGGCAACCTTTGTTCAAACCCTGCGGCACGGCTTCGAGATCTACTTTGGGCTGTGGGCGTGCTGTTTGTCGAGCACGGCGCCGACTACGTGGCCAATAAAATCCAAAAACAGCGTGTCCAAGTTCACATTGAAGTAGTTGTCCGACTGATTTCCAAATGCAATCAGCGCCAATATATCGC